>CAJIZV010000001.1 GCA_905181935.1 uncultured Amylibacter sp.
CAAAATTATCAGCTAATTGGCATATTAAGCCAATCAGGCGTCGTTCATGGGCTCATTGTTTACGCTTTTAGGTTCACCTAACCCACAAAGCCAAAGCCCCATCTGGCGCGCAATCACCGCACCAACAATTGCACCAATCCCATTTGCTATGAAATCCCCCCATGATGGCTCCCGACTAGAATAAGTATTGGACCAATTCAATCAAGCCACCGTAGGTTATAATCCCCAGAACAACCCATATTGTTAGTCTTGGGCGTGATAGAGGTAAAGGGAATGCGAGGCAAAAATACGCCACAAAATGATAGGCTTTATCAACGCTAATAGGGCCAAAAGAACCACTCAGCTTGATCGGCGCGAACGATAGTAAGGTAATAATCACAAATAAGATAATCGTTACTGTGCTACCGATCACTATTGGTATTAGTTTTTGCTCCCCTTTAACCACCAGCCACTCCTTGCTGCATATTGTCCACCATTGATCTGTTACATTCTAACCCCAGATTTCACCACCTATAATATCCATCAAAACCCAGACGCGCTGAGTTAGCACTTCGCTCCAATTAAGACAGAATTAAAGTATCATTCAATAACTGGAATATTTATATTGGAAAGACCGAGCGAGGGTATAATTTGATTGAGCATGCGATTCCAGTTCGTGATGGGTTGCGTTCCTACAAAGACAACATCCTTGGGCCTTAGTTCTAGGCGTGTCGCAAGAATGAAGTTGGCCGCATTTTTCGCGTCAAGGTGCAGAGCCTTAATCGGCGCAAAGTTTTTTAGGTCTGCCCCCCCCCTTAGAACGTAAATCTGTTTAGGATTCCCCATCAAAGACGAAACCCCACCACCACTCTCCAATAATGCATCTGCAAGGACAGCCCTATGTTCAAAGGGCAGTGTATAACGAGACTGCTGAGATACTTCACCAATGACATATACATATTCTCTCAAAATGCTTCCATGCTCCAACCTAGACAATGATGATGGCAGCTTCTTGAGCTTGCGTCTCAGACTGCGTTTCAAGCTCTGCTAGGACATTTGCCCTCGCTTCCTGACGTAAACCGAGAATTTTGTCATATTCATCGGTAACATCCACAACAATCGCGTCACCATCTTTAAGCAATATTCTATTAGAATTACTATGGGCATATATTTCAGGACCAAATATTTGATAAATAGAGCCGTTTCGATAAAGCCTAACAATAATAAAGGATGGATCATTGATAGAAAAACCACCACTATCGAATATGGCCTCGTCCAAGTATAGGCTTTGCAAAGAAATTGGTAATATTCCTGGTGATATTACGTTACCACTGATAGAAACCTTTTGTGAGTTGAATTCAGTAATTTCAATGCTGAACGATGGAGTTACACCCACTTCAAGAAGTCGTTCATAAACAGCAGATTCAGCTTCCAGAAGTGTTAAGCCACCAATGACAATCCGGCCAATGTCCGGAATGGAAACAGCTCCATCATCTTGAACCCTGTATCCCCGTAGACTATTTTGTGCTGCGATAAGCCCATTCAAAACATCACCTAGGCTTTCTTTCAGTTGCATGTTCAGAGTTATAGCATCACCAACACCAATCGTATATGTCTGAGGTGACGATTCAGGCATAGTCCACTCAATTACGCCTTCGAGCCTTTGTGGGTCAAAAATTGGATCAAGAAGGTTTCTATTATTTTCATTTTTTCCATCTAAGGGGTCAATGCTTTGAAAAGTAACTGGCCAAGTCTGAGGTGTATATGGCGAGCTATTAGCTTCCAAAACTGTCTCCGGTGTCAGGTAAATGATATGAACATTCGCGCTATCATCATCGCGCATGGAGGTGGGGTGATACGCAATACCGCATCCAGTTAATGTGAGTGCGGTAAAGATTAATATTAAGCGTTTCATATAACCTCCATCTAATTTCTGTATCGATCCTTTGCCCACGTATTTGCACCCTATAAATCCGGCTAGTAAAGCGCCAAACCCTGCAGTTCGGTTTTTCTGCCTGTATTTAGCTTTCATAATATTTAGATCCGTATGTGTCGTATCCATATGAGCCTGTATAGCCATAAGCCTTTGTCTTGTTTGGGTCAATTTGGTTCAGAACTAATCCAATTGTTTTGGCGCTCTGATGCTTGAAATCATATTGAGGCCTTGTTCAACCTGCGCGCGGGTCGTTTTGTTCCACTTAACAATGTAAATATTGATGTCACTAACCGCACTGATCAAGCGAGCGTCCGGCACAGACAGAATAGGGGGAGAATCTATTAGTATATAATCATAATTTTCACGGAGTTCGGTAAGAAGTTTAGGAAAGCGCTCAGAAGCAAAAAGGTCAGCGGCGTTCATATCACTACTCGTCGCAGTGAGAATATCAAATCCTAACTCTTCAACAAAGGGATTCACATCCTTAAACTCCTTATGACCCATCATAAGATCAAGGAGCGCAACTGTATTGTTCCTATCAATTTTGACTGAATGGACGCGTCTCCTGATATCAGCTTCAATTAATAGAATTCGCTTATCGAGGCCAACCATGTTCTGAGCAAGAGCATAAGTGAGTATTGTCTTCCCTTCTTTCGGAATAGAAGACGTCAACATAATGACTTTTTTATCTTGATTTGGGTTTGACATTAGAATGGATGTACGGAGATTGCGAACAGCCTCCGAAACCATTGAATTGGGCTTAGTTTTAAAATAGGAAATAGTAGTCTTTCTATCTCGTAGAGGAATTAAGGGCACGCCCGCCAGAACGCTGTAGCCACTGTTGTCACGCAAATCGTTTACCGATCTAAAGCCTGAAAAACGCAATTCCCAAAAGATTATAAGACTGCCTCCTATGATTAACCCAATAACACCACCAAAAGATAGAATTTCGCTTTTTATTGGCTAGATGGGTCACTTTGGGTTGCTGTGGAAAGGAGGCGCCCATCAGCAGTTTCAAGTCCCAATTGAACATTCATCTCTTGTAGACGAGTGAAAAAACTTTCATAGAGGAGGCGAGCAGTCTCTGTTTCACGCTTAAGCTGCTGGAGAACAATCAGTTCTTTGGACTGTCGCTCAATCTGTTTTGCGAGTAGGGACTCAGATGTTTCAAGAGCTGACAACTGCTTCTGTTCTCGCTCTACCTCAACATCGTTTTTAAGCATAAATTTCTCTATTTGCATATTCAGGTCATCTAGAGATAATTATTATTGCGATATTCAGAAATCGCGCGATTTAGGCGAAAGTCATCTGCGTGTTTGATGAGGGCTTGCAGATTACCAGCTTCTCTAAATGATTGGAGGATTAAGCGCATGTCCATTTTCTCTACAATAATTTCAGATTTCTCCCTTAGGCGCGTGCGCATATCACGAAGTTGAATTTCCTGTGACTTTAGAACAGTGGGATTGACAAGTTCTGACTGACTGGAAAAATTAGTTAATTCTGTCTTCAAATCCTCAAAGTCATTTTTCAATTCAGATGTACGGCTCGAGAGAAACTCTGTGGCGCTTGCGAGTGCGTCCAATTTAAACTGGATCTGGTCTTTCAATGTACAGCGCCGCCATTTTGTTAGCCATGCGAGCAGAAAGAGCGGGTTTAGTCGTAGTGACTGAAATATTGATTACCCGCGTTTTCTAGTATTTGAGAATGCCATTACATTGAGCACAGAATTGATGGCAATTGAACGGACTTCCTCAGGAGATCGAGGTATCTTTGGTTTTTCTGACGCCACACCAAAGAAAGCGAAGAGTTGTGTTATAATCTGACTTGACAGTCGAGGCTCTCGCAAGAGTGGATTGAAGTCAGGTTGTTTGGTGAGATCAAGCGAATCCACAAGTTTTCCGACAAGATCGCGCGAGCGTAAAACTTCGAGCTCCGTGTTAATACCCGTGTCCGTTATCGGACCATTTGTCATGAGGCTTTCGATGTCCGTGAGTATTTTTTCAGGCTGGTTCTCTTTAAGCGCAATTTTTGCGGTTGCAGAATAAAGAGGAACGACAACATACTTGTCGTATAAGTCTGCAACAGCCAACACAAAAAAGAACAAATGCTAGTAGTATCCATTTACCCCGCCACAATGAGGCGGCGAGTTTCGCGAGGCCAATATCACCTTCTGAAATACTTGGGTTTGGAGTGTGGTTGGGGTTGTGGAAATTCAATTCAGATCTGCCTTTTGCATTTCTTTTATGAAACCTAAAATATTTTCAGATTTACCGGCTTCATCATTTTTTTGAAATTTGATAATCAAACCAGTATATCCTTTATTCAAAGAAACAATTTTCTACTAAATTGTTTGGAGTTAAGTTTATCTTATCACTTTACTTGTTCTTGGCACCCTCGCGCGGATTAACTTATAAAAGTTATGCCACTCCCAATTTTTGTAAGCCATGGTGCGGTCAGGTAGCATATGGCGAAAAAGGATATTTCACACTATCAAAAAGTATAGATCCTAACACCAAAGAATGGCTCTTTTTTTAATTCTAGCTAAATGAACTTAATTCCGCGGCCCCAACCCACAAGCCAATAGAGACCATTAACTAAAATTATTTTAAAGAGATGACACCATCACGCAGTCGTGTGCTCATGTCCAAATTCTATGATCAGTAATGTTCTGGGTGATTTAACTATAACAAACAAATAAATTGCTTTTATATTTACTAATCATTGTCTTAGAACAGCACCGTATCTTCGTTCACGAGTCTTAAATTCTTTTAAAATTTCTTCATAAATTTCTTTATTGAAGTCTGGCCAATTGCTTTCTTCAAAAACATATTCAGAATATGCACATTGCCATGGTAAAAAATTAGAAGTCCTCTTTTCTCCTGATGTTCGAATTACTAAATCAGGATCTGGTAAATCAAATGTATCAAGATTATTTGAAAACAGCTCAATAGTAATATCATCAAGTTCCAGTTCGTCAGATTTTATTTTCTCTGATATTTTCTTTGTAGCTCTTATGATTTCATCACGTCCACCATAGTTTAATGCAATAGTTAAGTGGAGAGTATCGTTATTATTAGTTAAATCTTCTAAATTATTCATTAATTCAATAAGTGATTTATCTAATCGATTTCTGTCACCAATAAACCTAACTTTGACTCCATTTATAAGAAGCTTTTTTGACTCAGATTTCATAAACTTTCTAAATAAACTCATTAATCCAATAACTTCAGACTCTGAGCGTTTCCAATTCTCTGTTGAAAAAGCAAACAATGTGAGATGTGTTACATTCATATTTAAGCTAGCACGAACAATATGACGGACACGATCAGCACCTTTAGCATGACCTTTAAGCCTTGCTAATGCTCTTTCATTTGCCCATCTACCATTACCATCCATTACTATGGCGACGTGAATGGTTTCTGGTTTTATTTCTAAATCTAATTTCATTAAAAAAAAATATCACATAAATAATTATAGCGAATAAGGCATCCGTATAGGTTTATATTCAAAAACATAGTAATTTAGCCTGCATTTGAGTCAGTACTCAAAAATGCATAACAAATGCCATACTAAAAGATTGATTATTATCATATACTTATCGGGGATATACCACTGCTAGTAAGGAAGTAAGTGGCGGAGAGACAGGGTGTTCATCTCCTACTACATCCGCTACTAATCATCTAATATTCATACTAGGTTGAATACAGCATACTTCAGTTCACTACAATAAGGCGCGTATTGGTCAGTAATATGGTCAGTAATTGACTAGGGGACGAGTGCCACCCAACCCCCTAGGGATACCGTATATGAGCCTGACCCGAGGTTGGTGACTGGAGTTCGTAAACTAGCTTTATAGGGCTTTATGAGGCTGTGTTTACAGTTACTGATGAGCAGAGTGTGGGAGTGGCTTGTGGATGCTACCTCAACGAGGGAGGTGTTCTTTATTAATACCTTTTCTCGTTAAAGAAGAGAGATAAGAGTGTAGGCAGTGTAGGCTGTGTAGGCAAATCGCAAAAGTCCCCAGAGATCTCCCAGTAGAAAGTTTTCCAAAATGCCTACACAGCCTACACTGCCTACACTAATCTGGGCTTAGAACTGTAGAACTGGCTTGTTGCCGCTCCACTGCATTCCACTGGAAGTACGGGACTGGTAGACGCCGGTTAGTTTGTCCAAGGCTTTCTTGAAGGCGTTGGTAGACTGAGGCTTACGACCAATGGCTTGGCAGAAATGGCGGTAGGCTTCGTAGAGCTTAGAGGCTGAATATTTGGTTTCGGGTTCCAAGCTACATTCCTGTTCCACGAACTGCGCAATACTATCCATCTCAGTCTTATAAGCGCTGACCTGCTCTAGGACTATTTGTGGAGGATTAAGGCCCTGTTCTTGCCGCAGCTGCCCTTCATGCACTTGATCATAATTTGCATGATCTGGAACGTGATTATACCAACGCAAGTGCTTTGGCCGCAGCGATGAGTGAAATGAATGCGGGCGATATTCAATTGGGCAGTAACATGCTGTTCTTTACTCCGCGCGACAGCAATCCCGACGCACTGCGCTCTCATATGGCGGTGCAGGACCATTCGAATTTCACGAAAAAATAACAACAGAATTTCAATCGATTTTATTTATGATACCTTGGATTGGTATCGCCAAGCATTCAATTATTTATGAACCCCATGTCCAGACCATTTTGTAAGATTTACAGGCGAAGTAGTAAATTGAAACAGGATATAGGTCGAATGAAGCTAATGACATAAATAGGTTTGTTAGTTATCACAGTCAAATATACAACCACTTCAATCATGAAAGACATCTTCAAAACAGACAGACTTACAAACAAAAACGCAGTGCCGCTCTCATTGAGCGGTTCCAAATCTGCGGTTCATAGATTTGTATGATCGTGGCACTTTGAAACGGGTTTGGCTTTGTTTGACAGCACCCTCAAATGTGACAATCCGATGAAAACACACAGAGCTGTGTAAAATCAGGGTGCAAGTAACAGACTTTCAAACAAGTCTACGGCCTTATCAAACTTGTCACGGCAGCCGGGATTACAAAACCCTACAATTTTACCTTTGTAGGTTGTAAGAGAGTTTTCGTCGATTGGGTTACCTGACCAGGGACAGTTATCATTGATTGCATTTTCAAGTTCCAAGTTTTTAGATTCGTTCATAACATTATCCCTGTTCTTCAATCTAATAAAAACGGATCGGTGAGAAGGCAAAAGTTCCCTTCCATAAAGTAAAAAAAGTAGTGCGACGTAATTTGCATAAAGTCTATGGGCCATAATATAAATCACACCACATATATTAAGATACTATTATTTATTAAATTACTATAACTTTGATATTTAATATCAATAAGATATTATTAATATTACAAATTTGCAATCATTATGTCATGTTTGTATTTATGAGTGGCCTCTATTTGGTATTGTCAGACAAACTTGGCGTCCCATTGGTTGGTACCAAATTTTTATGAATGACAACACAAAACCCATTTAAGTACTTCAAGACTTCGCCCAAAATCGTCCTCTTGGCAGTTATGCATTAAGTACGCTATCCGCTAAGTTTCCGCCAAGTTGAAGATATCTTGCATGAACGTGGAATTGATATTTGTCATGCATTGCCTGCAGGGTATTGGGGCTAGCAATATCCCGAGAGGGAAATAATACGGTTTTGGGTAGATCGGTTTGGTGCAAAATTTTCTAAGGAAATTCGAAAAAAAGGGTGGGTCAACATTTAAACGGGCAATGGAATTTAGACGAAGTCTTTGTCAAAATAAATGGTAAGAGATTTTACCTTTGGCGCGGCTTTTCGTGAGATTGGAATTGCTAACAAGCAATTATGTGGGGGTCGCTCAAACAACAGATGTGAAAACTCACACTTACCGTTTCGATGGTGAGAGCGAGCAATGCAGTTATTTAAAACAGCAGCCACGCTCCAGAGGTTTGTCAGTTATCACAGTCAAATATACAACCACTTCAATCATGAAAGACATCTTCAAAACAGGCAGACTTATAAGCAAAACCGCACAACTGCTCTCATTCAGCGGTTCCAAATCTGCGCTTCATAGGTTTATATGATCGGGGTACTTTGAGACGGGTTAGACTTTGTCTGACAGCACCAAAATATGGGCTAATATACAATCTGCAAAAGCAGATGGCCGTGTCTGAAACTTACACGAATGAAATATTATCCAAGGTAATCAATTATCGGACAGTTAGGCATGTGATCTCCACGACAAGATGTAACAAGGTGTGCCAATTCATCATGCAGTGACTGTAGTTCTCGTTGCTTATCTTCTATTTCTTCCAACCGCTTCGATGCAATGCGTTTCACTTCTGAACTGGTGCGGTCTTGATCTTGATACAGGTCCAAAAGTTCGCGGCATTCTTCGATACTAAATCCGAACGCTCGTGATCGTCTAACGAACACCAGTTTGCGAACGGCCACATCGTCATAGGTGCGATATCCTGCCTCCGATCGCGACGGTGCTTTAACCAATCCAATATCGGCATAATACCGCACAGTCTTCACAGGCAAGCCTGAAGCTTTTGATGCAGCAGAAATATTCATGACATTTACCCTTGACCTTCCCCTTACTGGAGAGTTTAGATTAATGATAAATAAGTTTCAAGGGTGCTATTTTGATGGATGCCTACACCCTCATAAGGATTTAATACATGCCTAAAGATGCCACTGCCAAAACTGCAACACTCTATCGGATGGTGTTGGCTGATCATATGTGCCCCCACGGGTTGAAGTCGAAAGACCTATTAGAGCGGCAGGGCTTTCATGTGGAAGATTGTCACCTCACCAGCCGCGATGAAGTTGATGCATTTAAAGCCAAGCATGATGTCAAAACGACGCCACAGACGTTCATTGGTGAAGAACACATTGGTGGCTTCGATGACCTGAGCGCACATCTAGGGAAAGCCCCTAAGTCAAAAGATAGCACGACATATAAGCCTATCATCGCTTTGTTCTCGGTTGCATTTTTGATGGCCACCACGATTACTTGGGTGGCGCTAGGTACCACATTCACGGGACGGACAGTGGAATGGTTCATCTCGATATCAATGGTGCTATTGGGTCTGCAAAAGCTGCAAGACGTTGAACGATTCGCCACAATGTTTCTTAATTATGATTTGTTGGCACAGCGGTGGGTTCGCTACGGATACGTCTATCCATTCGTTGAAACAGGAGCGGGGCTGCTTATGATGGCGGGTGTTCTCACACAGCTGTCTGCACCAGCAGCGTTATTCGTAGCAAGCATCGGCGCGATCAGTGTGTTCAAAGCGGTCTATATCGACAAACGAGAACTCAAGTGTGCTTGTGTAGGCGGTGATAGCAAAGTTCCACTAGGGTTTGTCTCGCTTACGGAAAATTTAATGATGATAGGCATGGCGATTTGGATGCTCTCAAAGTTGTGATAAGAAAACATTTGACTCTCCATTTACAGGAAGGTTTAGACATAACGAAAATAATTCGAGGATCAGTACATTTTATGAAATCGATTATCGCAATTGCCGCCGTTCTGGTTGCAGGTGGAGTTGGCTACGCGTTGTGGCCCTTAACCCCCCAAACAGCCACGACTGACAATGTTACCAGCATGGAAAGCGGGCTCCTAGCCAATGTTATTTTGCCCGAAACACTGTCACAAAACGCTCAGAGCGGGAAGCGCGGTTTTGAAGCTAAATGCGCTGCTTGCCATGGAGTGAATGCAGCGGGTCAAGATGGCGTAGCGCCACCTCTTGTGCACAAGATTTACGAACCAAACCATCATGGAGACGAAAGCTTTCAACGGGCAGTATCCATGGGTGTCCAAGCCCATCATTGGCG
This sequence comes from uncultured Amylibacter sp., assembly GCA_905181935.1. Lineage (GTDB taxonomy): Bacteria > Pseudomonadota > Alphaproteobacteria > Rhodobacterales > Rhodobacteraceae > Amylibacter. The sequence continues at coordinate 9,757 of CAJIZV010000001.1, forward strand.
GTTTGGGAATATGCTTCCTGTCGAAGGTTTGACGCGAGGTGATGTCAAAATGATTATCGCCTATATTCGAGAACTGCAACGATCAAACGGGATCAACTAATTTTCAAAAACAAAAATAGGAAAAAAAAATGAAGAGTTTTCTGCTCTCTGGAGTGATAGCTATTTGGGCAACAGGTGCTATGGCGCACTCACCCCTCAATGGAACAACACCTGCCAATGAGGCGATCGTGTCGGAGATGCCGACTGAAGTTTTATTGGACTTCAAAGGCGACATCCGTTTGGTACGAGTTGCCATCACTCATGCCTCTACACTCAGCATGAACATGGACCTTGGGGAACAAACAGCGTTCACACAGGAGTTTACATTGCCGATGCACAATATGGGTGCTGGTGTTTATGTTATTGAATGGCGTGGACTTGGTGCTGATGGTCATGCCCTAAACGGCACTTTTAGCTTCACTGTCGAATAACGGTGCCCGATCTTTTTGGACTGGCGGCCATCGCCACAAAATTTGCACTTTATCTTGGTGTAATAACTGCAGCAGGAACGGTCATGGCTACACTAATGTTTCGGCTGAATCGCACACGTGGTCTGGCCGCCTCGTTTGCAGTTCTCGGTTTGTTTGCAACTATCCTGAGCTTTTCACTGCGCGGTGCCAATCTAACGGGCGACTTGAGCGGTATGACTGACCCCATGATGCTGAGCCTGTTGTGGACCACCCCTGTTGGAACTGCATTGGCGCTTCGTCTTATTGGTCTCAATCTACTACTAGTGGGTCTTTTCTTGGGCCGTATCGGAGCCTGGGTATCAGTTCTAGGTGGTATTATTGCATTATTTTCGTTTACTCAGATTGGACACATTTCTGGCAGTGAGTCTGCTCTCATGGAAGTTGCGTTGATGTTGCACCTGCTGGCAGTTGCCCTTTGGATTGGAGTTCTAACGCCACTGTATCGCTTGGCTTTGACATCCACCACATATGCATCTGCAGCGGATGTCGGGCATCAATTTGGCCTTGTTGCATCCGTTACCGTTCCCGTGTTGATCGTCGTGGGTGGCTACATGGGCTACCAACTTGTAGGGTCGTTCACTGCACTTATACAAACTGGTTACGGGCAGGCTTTAATCATTAAGATATTTCTGTTCAGCGGTCTTGTAGGGCTTGCAGCAGTAAACAAACTTCGGCTTATACCGGCTCTCCGTTTAGGTGATCCAGTCGCCGCAAGTCATCTCTCCAAATCCATATACGTAGAATGGCTCGTCATACTCGCCGTATTGGGCATGACCGCCGTTCTCACAACTAATCTAACTTTAGCAACATGAGGCACCACATGAACAGACGGCATTTCTTGGCAAGCGTCTCAGCAACAGCGATCTTACCAATACCGACATTCGCAGCCGGAACTCCATTGCGACTAAAAGCAGAAGCAGTAACACAGCAAATCCTGCCAGCGGGAGATAGTGCAACCTCAATGCTAGGTTTTAACGGGTCAATGCCCGGTCCAGAACTGCGAGTGCATCGTGGCGAACGGGTGTACATTGATGTCGAGAACGGCCTAGATGAAGGCACCGCTGTACATTGGCACGGTATCAGATTGGAAAACCAGATGGATGGGGTGCCGCTGTTGATGCAAGAGTTGATCGAGCCTTTCAATACTAAAAGCTACAGCTTTATTCCACCTGACGAAGGCACCTATTGGTATCATTCGCATTATATTTCTCAAAAACAGGTCGCACGTGGTATGATGGGTCCATTAATTGTTGAGGATGAAACTCCCCCAGATATTGATCACGACATCACTGTTCTGATGTCTGATTGGCAGATGCAGCAAAATGGCAGTCTATCAGATGAGTTCTTCGATATGCACACTGTAGCCCATGATGGTTATATGGGGAACTTTGCGCGTGCATTTCTTTCCAAAGATCAAGTGAAGACTGGGGATCGTGTCAGGTTTCGACTGATTAATGCCGCAACGAACCGTATCTTCCCCATAGCGGTTAGTGGTGTCAGTGGGTTAGTTGTGGCTTTGGACGGAATGGCCCTAATTGAGCCACATCCAATGGAAGAACTTACTCTCGCACCTGCTCAACGGGCTGACTTGATTGTCGATATCACTGGCCCTGTTGAGTTTAATATGTTGACCCGTCAGGGACAATATCGATTGGCTGACTTGGCTGTGAGCGGCACCAATGCAGATCGGCAAGCTAGTCCAATCGTGCCTCTGTCGCCTCCCCGCCTTCCAGCCCCAGCAGAACCTACGCAACATCTAACGCTAACGATGATGGGTGGAGCAATGGGTGGACGACACGGCGGTGATAATGTCTGGTCTTTTAACAACGTCTCTGATCTTCAAAGCGATCCCTTTGGATCCTTCCAAAATGGCGAGACGGTACGTATCACATTCGTAAACGACACATCCTTTCCGCATGGCATCCACCTACACGGCCACCACTTTTATGAAGTCGATGAAGAAGATGCCTTGGGTAACCTACGTGACACAACATTGGTCAATGCAGGTGAGAATCGTGACATAATCTGTGTGTTCGACAACCCTGGTCGCTGGCTATTGCACTGTCACATGCTCAGCCATGCTTTTGGAGGAATGCGGACCTGGGTGGATGTCGCATGAAGTGGCTAATTCTAATTTTGCTATGCTCTACATCCATTGCATCTGCCAATCACGAGCTCGAAGATCGCAACTTATCTGCGGGGCAAATTCTCTACACAAACAACTGTGCATCTTGCCATGGAGCAAAACTGGAAGGCCAACCAAACTGGCAGTCACTCAATTCAGATGGTATACTGCCCGCTCCACCACATGATGCAACAGGACATACTTGGCATCACGATAATGAACTGTTGTTTGAATACACAAAGCTGGGTGGAAAGGGGGCATTGGCGGCAAGGGGTATAACCGATTTCAATAGTGGAATGCCTGCTTTTGGTGGCGTCATCTCTGATGAAGATATCTGGGACACTCTTGCATTTATCAAGTCAACTTGGCCTGAGCGGGAACAGGATGCCCAAGCCAGTCGAAACCCACCGCACTAGTGGTACAATTCTATATAATCTCATTTAAGTCTGAGCATCAGACAATTATTAATTCTGAAAAGATATAGGTATTTTAGTAATCTTTATTGAAGGTTCTGTTGCGTTTTAAGCTCCTCCTCCATGTCGTCGAAAACGACGCAACAAGCCTGTTATGCAGTTCTAAGCCCAGATTAGTGTAGGTAGTGTAGGCTGTGTAGGCATTTTGGGAAACTTTCTACTGGGAGATCTCTGGGGACTTTTGCGATTTGCCTACACTACCTACACTAACTACACTCTTATCTCTCTTCTTTAACGAGAAAGGGGTATTAATAAGGGAATACCTTCCTCGTTGAAGTAGCATCCACAACCAGTCCCCGCACTCTGCTCAGCAGAAACCGTCAACACAGCCTCTCACAGCCGCATACAGCTAGTTTACGAACTCCAGTCACCAATCTCGGGTCAGGCTCATATACGGCATCCCCAGGGGGTGGGGTGGCACATGCACCCCTAGTCGATTACTGACCAGATTACTGACCAGAATACTCCTTATTGTGATGAACTGGGGGATGCTGTATTCAATGATAACAGAGTGTTAGCAGTAATTCGGTGCAGGTATAGGGAGCATAACTCTTCTCGGCCGCACCAAGTACTTTCAGACTAGAGCAGTCTTCTGGTAGGTAACCTACTGATAACATTCTCATAATTAACCTTACCCTAGCATTGGGATGGAGAGAGTGTTGACCAAATTACTTTTATTCCATCATTCTCATCCACTTGTAGCAGACCTCTAAGCCGTACCCTGAACCATATCCCTGCCCTATGCCGCCCGTTGTCCAGCCACCTATTTGATCAACTACATCTGCAGGACATTCCAGCCGCTCTAAGTCTATCCCTCATTGAGTGCCTGAAACTGTGCATTGTGCAGCTATCAGGAACATAAGGATGCAGCCATTTATTCAAGGCAGCACTGGCTGAGTTGGCGTTAGTAGTGGTCGTTTTATTATACCGTGGGAAGGCATAAACACTTTCTGGGTAGGTATCTAACAGCCTCTGAGCAGCCCACAGATGACATTCCAACAAGCGGCACATCTCTTTCACTACCAGATGTCTTCAGCTTCCTCCAAGAGTGTGGTTGCAACCTTATAAAGGGTATACATTCGTCTAAGATTATGTCTGTTTTCAGAAGCCCCCCAACCTCTGCCAAGCGCATCCCAGTGTCAGATACCAAAGCAACCAGCCAACGCAAATCATCGTTTAGAGATAAGCATCTGCTGCTGTACTTTGCGAATATCCTCAATCGGTATTGGAAGCCTCTTGCTTACTCCAGCAAGACGATCATGGTACATCCCCACAAACGGGTTTTTGAGATCAAGCGCATACTCAGAGATAGCGAAGTTTATCACCGCCCTTATGGAACTAATGACACGACTGACACTGGACCCAGCCATGCCTTTAGCAATCAGATAATCCCGATATTTCAAGGCATCAGCACGGGAGTAGTCTGCCAAGTCCTTCGCCCCACAAGCCTCAACCAGATAGGCACACGCCCTCTGTGCGGCAGCATAAAATGTCTTACCTTTATTAGCACCCTTCTGAACAAGATACGTCTCCAAGGCCTCATGCAGCGTGATATTAGCCTTAGTAGCCGTAAACACATCATGCTGGGTATGCCAGGAATGGGACTTAAATCCCGATCTTAACAGATTACGTCCGATTAGGTCAGGATCAGTCATCCGTAGATGCGACCAGTATTCGTCCAGCTTGGCCGCTGCTACCAAAGCCCTCCTCTTGGCAGTATGCGCAGACCTCGTCTTCAAGCCCTGAACAATGCGAGGATAGGAATAATGCTGAATAAGGTCAGCGGGAACACGTCTTGAGAAGTAGTAATACCCATAACGGTTAAACGTAAAAGGAACACTTTTGGTCAGTAATTTGGTCAACACTCTCTCCATCCCAATGCTAGGGTAAGGTTAATTATGAGAATGTTATCAGTAGGTTACCTACCATAAGACTGCTCTAGTCTGAAAGTGCTTGGTGCGGCCGAGAAGACTCGAACTTCCACGGGTTTTACCCCACAGCGACCTCAACGCTGCGCGTCTACCATTCCGCCACGGCCGCACATTAAGGTATGCAGCGTATATCTAAGGCCTTCGTGCTTGTGAAGGCAATTTATGTCTTTTTTTATGTCTTTCTCCATTTTTTAGATATTAGCTATCTAGACGCTGACGCCCTTTACGCGCATAAAGCGTTTATGGTTCAATGGATTACATCAGACAGTCTTGTCCCCTACCCCCAAGCAATCAAGCAGATGGAAACTTCTGTTACCAATTTAATTGAGGGTACAGGAGAAGAGAAAATTTGGTTATTGGAGCATCCGCCACTATACACTGCTGGAACAAGTGCAAATCTGGCAGATCTAGTAGACCCAAATAAATTTCCAGTTTATTCGAGCCAACGCGGGGGGCAATACACCTACCATGGTCCGGGCCAACGCATTGCATATGTTATTTTAAATTTGAACAAAAGAGGAAAAGATGTTCGTAAATTTGTGTGGATGCTTGAAGAATGGGTTATTCAAACCTTAGCTGAATTTGAAATAAGGGGTGAACGGCGCAAAGGTCGCGTTGGTGTTTGGGTTGTACGACATGACAAACCACTAAATGCGTCAGGGGAGCTTAATGAAGATAAAATAGCAGCTATTGGTGTTCGACTGCGTAAGTGGATAAGCTTTCATGGTATTTCAATAAATTTAAGCCCCAATTTAAATCATTATAATGGCATTGTTCCATGTGGCATTCAACAGCATGGCGTAACATCGCTTGTAAACCTAGGGCTAAACGTAACACCTTTAGAATTAGATATGGCTTTAATTAAGGTCTTCAATAAAGTTTTTAAGATTGCCTAGCTAGTAATTATTTATACTTTTCAATTAAAGACGTTTTAATTATATCTGCTTTTATTTATAATTTTTTACTACTCTCATTATACAATTAATTAAAAACATCTCAAAGGCCTGCGACACGGGGTCACTTTTGACTTTTAATAGCTTTGAAACAGTTGTTCCTCAATAACAAACCCGCTAGGAAGGCGCAGAAAAAAGCGCTTCTAATCGGATTCGCTACACCAAAAACGTGTCAGGAGATAACACATGGCAGACGCAGCCACCCATGACCACGCCCGTCCAGGGTTTTTTACACGTTGGTTTATGTCAACCAACCATAAAGATATTGGTATTCTTTACCTTTTTACTGCAGGGCTATTAGGTTTTGTCTCTGTTTCATTCACCATATATATGCGTTTGGAACTTATGGAGCCTGGCGTCCAATACATGTGCATGGAAAACCTTGATCGTGTTGCAAACGCTGCCGCTTTATCAGCCGGGGAATGCACTCCAAATGGGCACCTCTGGAATGTTTTGATTACTGGCCATGGCATATTAATGATGTTTTTTGTAGTTATACCAGCGCTTTTTGGTGGCTTTGGTAACTACTTCATGCCGCTAATGATTGGCGCGCCTGACATGGCATTTCCACGTTTAAACAACTTGTCATACTGGATGTATTTCACAGGATCTACATTAGCTGTTTTATCGATTATTACCCCAGGTGGAAATGATCAAGCTGGTTCAGGTGTTGGTTGGGTATTATATGCACCACTCTCTACACGTGAAGGTGGCATGTCGATGGACTTTGCTATTTTTGCAATACACGTCTCTGGTGCTTCATCAATCTTAGGTGCGATCAATATGATCACAACTTTCTTAAATATGCGCGCACCGGGTATGACTTTACATAAAGTACCTTTGTTTGCTTGGTCAATTTTTGTTACAGCGTTTTTGATATTATTATCATTACCAGTTTTGGCTGGAGCCATTACAATGCTGCTTACAGATCGTAACTTTGGTACGACATTTTTTGACCCTGCTGGTGGTGGTGATCCAATTTTATACCAGCACTTATTATGGTTCTTTGGTCACCCTGAAGTTTATATGATTATTGTTCCAGGCTTCGGTATCGTCTCTCACGTCATATCAACCTTCTCTCGCAAACCAATTTTTGGCTACTTACCCATGGTTTATGCAATGGTAGCTATTGGCGCGCTTGGCTTTGTAGTCTGGGCCCATCACATGTACACAGTAGGTATGTCACTGACACAACAGTCCTACTTTATGTTAGCGACTATGGTTATTGCAGTTCCTACAGGTATTAAAATCTTCTCTTGGATTGCTACCATGTGGGGCGGATCCATAGAAATGAAAACACCCATGTTATGGGCATTTGGTTTCTTATTCTTATTTACAGTAGGTGGCGTAACAGGAATCGTACTGTCACAGGCCGGAGTGGATCGTGCTTATCATGATACATATTACGTAGTTGCACACTTTCATTACGTTATGTCTTTAGGCGCCGTCTTCTGTATATTTGCTGGTATTTATTATTGGTTTACTAAAATGTCTGGTCGCGCATATCCTGAATGGGCTGGTAAATTACACTTTTGGATGATGTTTATTGGTGCAAATATCACCTTCTTCCCCCAACATTTCTTAGGGCGTCAAGGTATGCCAAGGCGTTATATCGATTATCCAGAGCAATTTGCATATTGGAATGAAATTAGTTCTTATGGTGCTTTCTTATCATTTGCTTCTTTCCTCTTCTTTATTTGTATCATCTTCTATTCTCTAATTTGGGGAAAGAAAGTAACAGAACCTGCATATTGGGGTAAACATGCAGACACTTTGGAATGGACACTCTCAAATCCTCCACCAGAGCACACATTTGAGACCTTACCAAAACAATCTGATTGGGATAAAAGTCCTCATTAATTAAATCAAGAATAATCCCATACAAAAAAAGGCCAAAGCTAATGCTTTGGCCTTTTTTTTGTAAAGTATTTAATTATCCTAAAAGTTTTTTAACAATACTACCGGCAATCCCAAAATCCATTTGACCTGCGTATGTCTTTTTAAGAATAGCCATAACTTTACCCATATCTCTGATACTGGATGCTTCAGTTTCAGTTATTACTTTCTGAACAACACCTTGAACCTCTTCTTCACTCAATTGTATGGGCAAAAACTCTGTAATAATTTCAATTTCAGATAATTCTTGTATGGCTAATTCAGTTCGGCCCGCTGAACTATAAGCCACGGCACTATCTTTACGTTGCTTAATCATTTTACCTAAAATAGCTAAAATTTCCTCATCACTAACACTATTATCGACACCGTCGACACGTGCTGCAATATCCTTATCTTTGATAGCAGCCATCACTAAGCGTAAAGTAGACAAGCGCAAAACTTCTTTGTCACGCATAGCCTGCTTCATCGCAGAATTAATCGTATCACGCATATAGCAAACTCCTATGGCTTTAATATTCAAGACTTATTAATCTATAGAGTTATACCAAATTACTCAAGGATTTAGCATTTACCCAAGAGATTGATATATATATATAAATGAAATTCCTTATTCCTTGACCTCATCGAGAGACAAGCGTAATTTCCGAAAAATTATGCGACAGGACGAGTCTTATGACCCCTAATGAAATCCCTTCAAAAAATCAAATAAAACCAACAGCTTGTATAGTTCTAGCTGATGGAACTACCTTTTATGGGCGAGGGTTTGGTGCAACGGGTCAAATAGAGGCAGAACTTTGCTTTAATACCTCAATGACTGGCTATCAGGAGATAATGACTGATCCTTCATATGCAGGCCAGGCTATAACATTTACTTTTCCTCATATTGGTAACACTGGCATTACGACAGAGGACAATGAAACCGCAAATCCAGTTGCACGCGCAATGATTATTAAAAGCTACCCAACTGAACCATCTAATTATCGCTCAAAAAGCACTTTACCTAAATGGTTAGAAGAAACAGGGCGTATTGGTGTAAGCGGCATAGACACACGACGACTTACCCGTGCAATACGCATGCAAGGAGCTCCACACGTGGCTATTGCTCACCATCCTGAAGGTGAATTTGATGTCCCAAAGCTCCTTAAAGCTGCACGTAATTTTGTCGGCTTAGAAGGGCTTGATTTAGCCAAAGATGTAACTTGTAGCGAACACTATAATTGGAACGAAACACGATGGGAATGGCCTAATGGGTTTTCGAATGATAGTGCACCGGGAAAGAAGGTTGTCGCAATTGATTATGGCGCAAAACGAAATATTCTTCGTTGTTTAAAATCAGCTGGATGTGATGTAGTGGTCTTGCCTGCAACAACATCATATGACGAAATTATGGCACATAATCCACAAGGTATATTTCTATCAAACGGCCCTGGTGACCCTACTGCCACCGGAAAATATGCTGTTCCAATGATCAAAAGTATTTTAGAGCACAAAGATATTCCAATATTTGGTATTTGTTTAGGGCATCAAATGTTAGCATTAGCTTTAGGTGCAAAAACAATCAAAATGAACCACGGCCATCATGGAGCAAATCACCCTGTTAAAGAAATTTCCACTGGAAAAGTAGAAATCACTTCAATGAACCACGGATTTGCAGTCGATTCCCAAACTTTACCAGATGGAGTTAGTGAGACACATGTTTCTCTATTTGATGGATCCAATTGTGGAATAGAAGTAAATGGACGTCCAGTTTTTTCAGTACAGCATCATCCAGAGGCATCACCAGGGCCAGAAGATAGTTTTTACTTATTCGAACGATTTGCTGCAGCTATAGTTTAGGACTTATATGATGTTATTCCACTATAATGTAATAAACTAAAAAATATTAACCTAGCGAAGCGCTAATTCATCAACATCTTGCTTCAATCGAGTTTCAAAAGCAAACGACAGATGTTGTTTTAAAGCCTGACGTGCGCCTTCACCATCTTTAGCTTCAATAGCAGAAACAATGTCTAAATGCTCTTGCAGTGCACTTTCCCCACGACCATCTGCTGCTAATGATGTATTAGCCAATAAAGCCATTGCTCTATGAACTTGCTGAAGTTGCAAAATCAAAAAATTATTGTGACTAGCCAAATGCAGTTGATTATGAAACCTACGATTTGCTCGTGATAACTGCTGTGGATCAGATATATATTCTCGATCACTCTCAATCATATTATATAAGACACGTATTTCTTCTGGAGCTGCATGTTGAGCAGCTAGAAATGTTGCCAAACCTTCTAACTCAGCACGCACAGTATACAATTCACCAACTTGATTATGATTTAAAGAAGCAACCATAAGGGATCGGCCATCACGATTCAAAAATGATTGAGTTTCTAAGCGCTGTAGTGCTTCCCTAATCGGCGTGCGTGAGACGCCAAATCTTTCAGCCAACTCAGCTTCAACCAATCGATCTCCAGGTTTATAATCACCATCATCAATAGCCTCAATAATCAGCTCATATGGATCTTTAACATTATTTTTTTGTCTACTCACAAGCATTCACCTTGAACTGATTTAATTATGGTAACATTAAAGTGATTTAATTATTTTGTCACGCGTGATAGTGAACGGTTTACCTATATGCCTTCAAGCAGTAACTTAAGCATATGCAAAATAATTTTTCTAATATTAGATATTGGGTCTTTGATCTGGACCATACACTTTACTCACCTAAAGCTCGCTTATTTAACCAAATAGAGGTGCTAATGACCCGTTATTTAATAAAAGTATTAAATATTAGTGAAGACAGAGCTAACTATCTTAGAAAATATTATTGGGAAACCTATGGAACAACACTTGCGGGTTTAATGGCCGAACACAATTTAGATCCCCACCCATATTTAGAGTTTGTTCATAACATTTCATTAGATGATTTGGAACAAAATTTAGAATTAGCTGATCTAATAAATTCATTAAAAGGTGAAAAATTCATATATACTAACGGATCTAGAGCGCATGCAAAAAATGTTTCCACAGCGCTTGGACTTATTAATTGCTTTTCTCAGCTTTACGGTACTGAAGATGCAGATTATATTCCAAAGCCAAAAAAACAAGCTTTTGAGAAGATTTTTAATCTTGCAAAAATTGATCCAAAGCAAGCAATAATGTTTGAAGATGATCCACGCAATTTAGTTGAGCCATTTAATATGGGAATGAAAACTGTTTTAGTAGGTGACTATACTGAAGGTGCGTATATCGATTATCATACCTCCGATTTAAATTCATTTTTACATAATATACAAAATGAGAGTTTTTAGGTTTAATGATTCGAAAAAACACACAAGTATTCGTGTCTGGTGCTGGCATTGCTGGCTTAACAACTGTTTGTGCTTTTGCACAGAAAGGCTTTGATGTCGTATGTGTTGATCCACAAAAACCGATAACCAATGTTAAAAGTTTTGATGCAGACTTAAGGTCTACCGCATTTCTACAACCTGCACGCAAAACATTACAAACAGCAGGAGTTTGGGACTGTCTTAAACCCTTTTCTACGCCATTAGATATAATGAGGTTGGCTGATGCTGGTGGTGCAGAAAATAAAATTAGAATGATTGCTGATTTTGCTTCTTTAGAAATTTCAGATGAAGCCTTTGCATGGAATTTGCCAAATTGGCTTTTGCGAAGAGAACTGCTGAACTATATAGAAAACCTACCGAATGTAACATTTCTAACAGGCCAGAAAACTGGGCGTGTGACATCACGAATATCAGAAATTTTAGTTCAAGTTGGTGAAGTTCAATATAGCTGTAAATTACTTATTGGTGCTGATGGGCGTAATTCGCAAACACGTGAAGCAATGGGAATTCCAGTACAAACTTGGCGTTATGGGCAAAAAGCAATAGCTATGGCGGTTTATCATACCCTACCTCACGATAATATTAGCACAGAAATTCATCGTACAGGTGGCCCATTTACAACTGTTCCATTACCAGATCATGATGGTAACCATATGTCATCTATCATCTGGATGGAAACCAGTGCCAAAGCAAATGTACTCTTTGAAATGGATGAAACTAATTTTAACTCAATGCTAAACTCTCGCTCTTGTGGAATACTAGGGAATATTCGCCTAGCATCACGTAGAAACTTATGGCCAATAATTACACAACGGGCCAAACGTTTGACTGGTCAACGCTATGCTTTATTGGCTGAGGCGGCTCATGTAATTCCTCCGATTGGAGCACAGGGGTTAAATATGAGTCTAAATGACCTGGCCACTATTTTAGAATTAACTAACACTCACGAACTAGGTAGCGTTTCACATTTATCGGCCTATGAAAAAGCGCGTAAAAAAGATATTAATTTCAGGATTAATGGCGTTGATGCGCTAAATAGGGCAGCAATGACAGATAATAAGAGTTTTCTTGCACTTCGACTAAAAGCACTACAAGCTTTGCATGGCTTCACACCTTTGAGGAAAACATTAATGAAAGCCGGCTTAGGCGCCTAGAGAACTTTATCCAGAACAGCTTCTAAGCGCAGGACTGTTGCATCAACATCATATAATTTATCTAATCCAAACAAACCTAAACGAAATGTAGAATAATCGTCAGGCTCATCACAACGTAGTGGAACACCTGCAGCAATTTGAACACCTTGGCTTGCAAACTTAGAACCATTCTGCATGCTTGGATCATTAGTATAGCTAACAATAACACCAGGTGCTTCAAATCCGGCACTTGCGACAGATTTTATATTACGCTCAGCTAACAATAACCGAACTTTGTCACCCAATTCTTGTTGTTTAGCTTTAAGTTTATCAAATCCATATTCTGCGGCCTCGTTGATAGCATTTCGAAACTCTTTGAGTGAGTCTGTGGGCATTGTTGCATGATATGAATGCCCACCATTAGTATAAGAATTCATAACACCAACCCAAGTCCTTAAATTTAAAGCAAAACTAGTACTATCAGATTTTTCTAGACGTGCTATCGCAGCATTATTCATCATTACGATACCTGCACATGGTGACGCTGACCAACCTTTTTGTGGCGCAGAAATTAAGACGTCTACTCCACAATTTTTCATATCTACCCACATACATCCTGATGCAATGCAATCCAGTACAAAAATCCCACCAACTGAGTGTACTGCATTAGATATTTCTTTAATATACTCATCTGGTAAAATTATACCACTAGACGTTTCAACATGTGGGGCAAAGAATACTGAAGGCTTTTCATTTTTAATTCTAGAAACTACATCATTAATTGATAGTGGACTAAATGCAGATTGGCTATCATTACTGCTGCGACGAGCTTTCAATATTATAGTCTCAGATGGAATATTTCCAGCTTCAAAAATTTGAGACCAACGAAAAGAAAACCATCCATTACGGAGAACCATTACTTTTTGATCTGTTGCAAATGCTCGAACTACAGATTCCATTGCATAAGTACCCCCACCAGGAATAAGTGCACAAATATCAGTATTGTAAACTGAGGTTAGACTTGAAAATATATCGCACATCACACCTTGAAAATCAGTACTCATATGATTCAAGGAACGATCAGTAAAAACTACAGAAAACTCTAATAGTCCGTCTGGATCAACATTTGGGAGCAAAGCAGCCATTATCTTTTCCTATCCTTATTATTTTCGTAAATATCTTATATAGATTTAATTATTTAACATTAAATAGATATCTTTTGTAACATAGAATAAATTTTAAATTGCAAAACCACGTTTTTCTTCAGAAAGCAGTACATTAGCTTCTACATCCCCTACTCCAGGTAACGTCATAATTCGGCGCCGTAAGACACGTTCAAAGTCACTTAAATCTGTAGCTACTACTTTTAATCGATAGTCGTACATCCCCAAAACATGTTGGACAAGTTGAACTTCTGGTATTGCAGATACAGCACGTTCAAAATCTTCAAGCGACACACCGCTTTTAGCTGCTAATTTAATGCCTAAGAACACTGTAACACCGTATCCTAGTTTAACAGCATCTAATAAAGCTCGACGACCTTTTATTACACCACCTGTTTCTAATCGCTTTATACGACGCCACGCAGCAGGTTGGGATAATCCTACAACACGCCCCAAATCAGATGCTCTAGCAGAACCATCATCTTGCAGTGCCCGCAACAAGGCACGATCGATGTTATCAAGTTCAATCATAATGGAACGCCATCTTTAGTCATAACATTTGAAACCAGCATTAATGCCTCAATGTCAGCAATATGTGGCAATGACAAAATGTGTTTTCTATAAATTTCCTGATAATGCGCCATATCTCGTGCCAATACATTAAGGCGCACATCTACACGACCTAGGAAGGTTTGTATTTCATTTACCTCCTTCAACTCACGTGCAGCCTCTATGAATCGATCAAAGGCATCCGTCTGAGTTTTGTCTAGTGTAATGCGTAAAGATACTTCTACTTCTAAACCCAATGCTTTTGGATCTAGTATAACTGCACGTTCTTTGATGATATTGGCTTTTTCCATACGATCGATACGCCGCCAACAAGAAGCCGTGCCAACACCAACTTGCTCAGCTATTTCAGAAACTGACAATAATGCGTCAACTTGCAAGAAACGTAATATTTTCTTATCAATCATATCAATCTTGTGCATAAATTTTTCACTTTTTAATTTAATAAGAATGATTTTTATAAATTTTAATTAAAAAAGTCAATTAATGAAACATATTAGCAAAAAATATTGCTATTTTATATAATAGATCATGACATAGGAGAAAATCATGCGTGTATATTACGATCGCGATTGCGATGTTAATTTAATCAAGAATTTAAATGTTGCTATCTTAGGCTACGGATCTCAAGGACATGCTCACGCATTGAACTTACGTGATTCAGGTGCTAAAAATATAGTAGTGGCTTTACGTGACGGATCACCTTCCATTAAAAAAGCAGAAGGTGAAGGCTTAAAAACCATGGAAATAGCACAAGCTGCTGCTTGGGCTGATGTTATTATGTTCACTATGCCCGACGAGCTACAGGCCGAAACATATAAAAAATACGTGCATGACAATATCCGAGATGGCGCAGCGATTGCATTTGCTCACGGACTAAACGTACACTTTGGTTTGATTGAACCAAAAGCTGGTATTGACGTGATCATGATGGCTCCAAAAGGCCCAGGACATACCGTACGTGCAGAATATACTAAGGGTGGTGGGGTTCCTTGTTTGGTAGCCGTGGACAAAGATGCATCAGGAAATGCTTTGGAAATTGGAAAATCTTATTGTTCAGCAATTGGAGGTGGGCGCTCGGGTATTATTGAAACAGATTTCCGCGAAGAATGTGAAACTGATCTGTTTGGTGAGCAAGCTGTTTTGTGCGGAGGTATTGTTGAATTGATCCGTATGGGCTTTGAAACACTAGTTGAAGCCGGATATGAGCCTGAAATGGCTTATTTTGAATGTTTGCATGAAACAAAACTTATCGTAGATTTAATATATGAAGGTGGTATTGCAAACATGAACTATTCTATTTCTAATACTGCTGAATATGGTGAGTATGTTTCTGGACCCCGCATTCTGCCATACGAAGAAACAAAGAAAAATATGAAAGCTGTTCTAGCAGACATTCAAAATGGTAAATTTGTACGTGATTTTATGTTAGAAAATCAAGTTTCTCAGCCAACCATTAAAGCATCTCGTCGCGCAAATGATGAGCATCAGATCGAAATTATTGGTGGTAAATTACGCGCTATGATGCCTTGGATTTCTGCAGGTAAAATGGTTGATAAGGAACGTAATTAATAATTTTATAATAATGAAAAAATTAAGCCAGCCGAATATGGCTGGCTTTTTATATCACTAAAAATAACTGAATAAATGATACTGCGAACCACGCTATAACGCAGTATACTTCAAAAACTTACTACGTTAGTTAACATCATGATGCATTAAGACACCTACTCTGAAAAGTGTGTGATGCTATACTTATATACTTATATACTTATATACTGAATAGATTGAGAAATTATGACAAAACCTACTCTGGGTAATTGGATTGCTCTTATTTGCCTTGGCGCCATTTGGGGTGGCTCTTTTATGGGAGCAAAGCTTGCATTAATTAGCTTTGGCCCTATGACTGTGGCGCTACTCCGCCTTACAATTGCTTCTGTTGTACTCATAATAATATCTCTTGCGTCTGGACGGAAATTTCCAGGCTTTTCAAGCACTACAGACCGGCGCATTTGGGTTCATATTGCAATCATGGGTTTAATAACAAATGCAGTTCCATTTTCACTACTTAATTGGGGCCAGCTTCATGTAAATTCAGGCTTTGCAGGAGTTACAATGGCAGTAGTTCCACTACTAGTATTACCTTTATCGCATTTTATATTAAAAAGTAACGAAATGGCTCCTCAAAAAGTCATTGGCTTTATTATAGGATTTATTGGAATAATAGTATTGATCGGCCCATCACAACTAATAACCACTACAGGTGCAAACCTTGAACCTATAGCACGAATAGCATGTATTTCTGCTGCTCTTTGTTATGGATTGGGCACAATTAATACACGTTTGTGCCCCCCTGTATCCACAATGGTTTACTCAACAGGTGGATTAGTAATTGGAACACTATTTTTACTTCCAATGGCGCTTTTGATTGAAGGTGTGCCACAATGGCCAGAAACTACTGCTCTAATAGCAACTATATATTTAGGTCTATTTCCAACAGCCCTAGCAACCATTTTACTCGTTGGAATTATTAATAGTGCTGGTCCTGCATTCATGAGCATGGTTAATTATCAAGTACCACTCTGGGCAATAGCTTTTGGGGTAATATTTCTAGGGGAAAAAATACCAACAAGTTTTATAGCAGCTTTAGGATTAATTATGTTAGGATTAGCAATTAGTCAGAGAAGCCGCAGATAAATTAAGTTACACTTGTAATTGACTCGGCAACATTCATTACAACTTCGCTTAATAAATTAGAATCTTCACATTCGCCCATGACTCTAACCAATGGTTCAGTACCTGATTTTCTAATTAATAAACGCCCACGTTCACCAAGCATAGCTTCACCCTCACGAATGGCTTCTTGAACGCTAGTATTTGCTAATGGATCTGTATCAGGAGAAATAAGTATATTTTTAAGTAATTGAGGCATAGGTTCAAAAACATTTATCAAATCACTGGCTGACTTCCCGCTATCAACCATAGCATTTAGAAACTGTAACCCAGCCATCAAGCCATCACCAGTAGTCACAAAATCAGTCATAACGATATGGCCAGACTGTTCACCACCCAAATTATACCCATATTTACGCATGGCTTCGACTACATAGCGATCGCCTACATTTGTTCTAATTAGTTCTATATTATGTTTATTCAGATGGCGCTCAAGCCCCATATTAGACATCACAGTTGCAACTAAAGTATTCTTCATCAGAACCCCCCTAGAGGCCCACTGAGTTGCTATCAATCCCATAAGCTGGTCACCATCAGCTATCTGTCCTTTTTCGTCGATCAGAATTACCCGGTCAGCGTCACCATCCAAACAAATACCAACATCAGCACCATGCTTCAATACAGCATTAGCCGCCATAATTGGATTAGTTGAGCCACAATCTTTATTAATATTGTAACCATTTGGATTAACTCCAAGAGCTATTACTTCTGCTCCAAGCTCCCAAAGAACAATTGGTGCAGCTTTGTATGCAGCACCGTTCGCACAATCCACAACAACCTTTAAGCCATCCAACAACTTTTTCTTTGGAAAAGCCGATTTTGCAAACTCCATGTAGCGGCCTAGAGCATCATCAATACGTTTTGCCATTCCTATACTTTGCGATTGAGCATAACTAATCTCACCATCTAGTAAGGACTCAATTTCCATCTCAACTTCATCTGAAAGTTTAAATCCATCAGGTCCGAAGAATTTTATTCCATTATCTAAATATGAATTATGAGACGCAGAAATCATCACCCCCACATCAGCGCGCATAGAGCGTGTTAAAACTCCAACGGCCGGAGTTGGAACTGGTCCAAGTAAATAAACATCCATACCGGTTGACGTAAACCCTGCGGTTAAAGCATTTTCAAACATATAGCTTGATCGCCTTGTATCTTTACCAATAATAACACGATGTTCTTTTTTGTCTTGGCGAAAGTATCGGCCTGCAGCGGCGCCCAAACGCAAAGCAACATCAGGTGTCATTGGGAAAATGTTCGCCTGACCACGAACACCATCTGTTCCAAAATATTTACGCTTCATAAAAAAATTACCCCATTGCTTCAAATAGCCGTACAGCCTGCACAGTTTCTTTTACATCATGCACTCTTAACATTTGTACACCTTGTCGCAAGCCTTCTAAGGCAACAGCAATTGAGCCTCCAACACGATCAGCGGCATCTTGCGCTTTTCCAATTTCACCAATAAATTTTTTGCGTGAAACCCCTAATAGTATGGGACATCCAATTCCATGGAATAAAGTTAAACCTTTTATTAGTAACATATTGTGTTCTAAACTTTTACCAAACCCAATACCTGGATCAATTGAAATTTGAGATTTATCAATTCCAGCATGTATACAAAGCTCTACTCGAGAAGCCAAATAATCGTAAACATCAAGCAATACGTTATCATATCTAGGATTGTCCTGCATAGTTGTAGGATCACCACTTGCATGCATTAAACAGACAGAAGAACCAGTTTCAGCCAAAACATTTAAACTTCGCGGATCAAAACTAAGTGCCGATACATCGTTAAATATTTTTGAACCATTCAAAAAAGCAGCTCGAGCTACATCAGCTTTACGTGTATCAATAGAAACCAGTGTGGTTTCAGCCAATGCCTTAACAACTGGTACAATCCGATTTAGTTCAGAAAGCCTGTCTACAAAATCAGCTCCAGGTCTTGTACTTTCTCCACCGATGTCGATGATATTTGCGCCTTCATTCGACATCTCATGACCACGCGCAATGGCTACTTCCATTTTTTCGTATAACCCACCATCTGAAAAGCTATCAGGAGTTATATTTAAAACACCCATAACTTGTGTTTTATTCATATTCAATCCTGAAAAATTAGGCCTAACAGTACTTATGCATTCACGAATTTCAATTGGAATATCTTGTCCTTTGATCCACTTTGAAGCATTTCCGCGTGATAATACTTCTACATCTGTAAACCAAGCCCCACCTCCTGCAAGCGGGAATGCTTCCTTTGGGCGAATTCGCCCATATGATGCTACTGGCCTATAATATTCCATATCAGCTCCAAATTAAATATTATGCGTTTTAATTTAGTAAGTTAGGTTGGGAAACTACCCTCATTTTTTCTCTGAATGGCCCAGAACCAAGTACAGTTACATGGTCAGCAGAAAATTCGCTTGCAAACCATGCGGCTAAATCCAAAGGCTTTGCAGTTGAAGAGGGTTTATTCACAGCATCTAAAACCATTTTTGATGGTGCCCAAACCGACAGCTGTCCATTTTTCATTGCCCAATCCAATTCAGTGCGTGTTTCGACAACAACACACCGACTATCCTTACCAGCAAGAACCCACGCATTTTGCTCTATAGCTAACAATTCAATGCGACGATTTGCTGATGTACTGTCAGACTTGGGTGGAATAGAAAGGGACGCTTCCAAGCAAATAATAGTTGGACTTTTATATTGAGAAATTGCATCAAGCCAAAGGTTTAATTCTTTTGAATGTATCAAGTTGTTAGGTAAAAATACGACTAAAGGGTTTAAAGTTAATATATTTTGATCAAAATTTTCATCTGAGGTTATATTTTTTACATCAGTGTGAGTTCTAACAATTTCAACACCTAAACTGCCAGGTATACGGTCCATTTTTTCAATGCGAACAAAAACGCGAAAAGCTTGAATATTGCTTAAAATTTGAAAAGCAATTCTCTCAGCTAGTGTTTCTAAGAGATTCAAACGCTCTATATGCAATTGATAATCTATTGCTTCTGTAATTGTGTCATAAGATAAAATTTGATCTACATCATCAGTCATAGCGGCATCCGTTGGAGACACTTCAACAACAATATTAAACTTAATTCGCTGACGGACCCCACGCTCCAATTGAAATGCACCAATTTCGACGTCTTTAGTATAATCACGCACTGCAATACGATCTAATTGTAGTCCATTCTTTTCAGTTTTAGCGCGTGCGTCCAAATGATCAAATGCAGTAGCAGTTTCATTCATAATAAAAATCGTTTCTATAATTAAATTATCTATTTAAATTTACTATCCGAGAATTCAGTCGAAAGAAACACTTACAAAATGTTTACTAACTGAAATATAAAGAAAATCATAATATAAGTGTACTTTATCCACTATAAAAGTAGTGCTTACCAATCGTAACTGTTTTACGAAATGATTTAGCCCAACTAGGTTGAACATTATTTGCATGATAAAAAGTAGCACCAGAAGTTAATTCAGGCGCGCGGCGCTCCAAAGCAATTTTTGCAATTTTTGCAACGAATTCTTTAGCCTCATGCTCCCTGAACACTTCCTTATAACCATCACATTTATAAGAAAATTGGCACTTATGTCTACGATGAGCACCTTGTGTAATTACTTTACAAACAGAATTAGGGAATTTTAAACTATCGCGACGATTTAAAATAACTTCTGCTACAGCAAATATTCCAGAAACCCCCTCACCTCGAGCTTCAAAGTATAAAGCTTCAGTCAAGCACTTAAACTCAGGGCCACCAATGGCTTTAGGCAAGCTACTTAATGCTATCCTAGATGGAATCGACTCAAATAAGATGGGCTGAGCTATTTTTTGTATTTTAGAAAAATCTTCTTTTTTTAGAGAAATTTGCTCATCAATTGACAAAGCAAAGGCCATTTTAACAGTATTATTTTTAGGCTTTAGTATTTCAGAAAAAGTTACCCACCGGCCAGTACGAGAACTTAAAGATTTTGGCTTATAGTACAAACCATCCTTAATTCCATTAATACTTTTTGCGATACTTGGAGTACAAACGATAGTACTTAAAGTCAAAATCGCAATAAATACCATTTTCAACATAATTCAACTCCGTAATTAGTACTCTATAACTTATAAATATATATATTTTTTTGCTTTTAGTTTGCTGCAAGCATTCAGTAAAGTTTTTTATTTTTTAAAAGATATGTGTAAGTAAAATAATAATATTCTTCTATAATTATAATATTACTACTTAATTAATTTAGGAGCACAGTTTGGCTATTTGTTTATTAATTCAGCCTGGGCAGCAGCTAAGCGTGCTATCGGCGTGCGAAATGGAGAACAAGATACATAGTCAAATCCCGCTTCGTGACAAAATCGAACAGATTCTGGATCACCTCCATGTTCACCACAGAGTCCCAATAGTAAATTGGGCTTTACCGAACGGCCACGTTCGGCAGCAATTGTTAATAATTCACCAACTCCATGAACATCTAGTGTTAAAAAAGGATCCTCATGAAAGATTTCATTCCTAACATATTCCCTCATAAATCGCCCTGCATCATCCCGAGATAAACCATAAGTCATTTGAGTAAGGTCATTTGTGCCAAAACTCATAAAATCAACGGTTCGCGCAATATCATGCGCCCGCAAAGCAGCACGAGGAGTTTCAACCATAACACCTAGTGAATATTCTAATAACATACCTTTTTCAGATTGAACTGCCGACGCTATTGCATCTACACGAGCTTTAACTAATTCTACTTCACGGTTAGCAGATACAAGTGGAATCATTATTTCTGGATGAACTTTTCGTCCTGTCATATTTTGAACCAAGCAGGCTGCTTCAAAAATTGCACGTGCTTGCATTTCATAAATTTCAGGAACAGTAATACCTAAGCGAACTCCACGGGTACCTAACATTGGGTTAACTTCTTCTAACTCTTCAACACGCTCAACAACTTTAGATAGTGGTAAGTCCATCGCCTCAGCTAATGCGATGACTTGCTCTCGAGATTTTGGAAGGAACTCATGTAGAGGAGGATCTAACAGCCTAATACAGACTGACTGTTCTTCCATCAAAGAAAATATTTCTAAAAAATCTTCGCGTTGCATTGGTAAAAGAAGGTTTAAAGCATCTTGACGATCTGTAGTTTTATCAGCAAAAATTAGTTCACGCATTACCGTTAACCGATAGGTATCAAAAAACATATGTTCCGTTCTTACTAACCCAATACCATCAACACCAAAAGTTTGAGCTAATCTCACATCTTGCGGTGTATCTGCGTTACCCCGAACACCCAAAGTGCGTACCTGATCGGCCCAGCCCATAAACTTCCTAAAATCAGCACCTAATTCAGGCTCAATCAGCTTTACAGCACCAGATAAAATTTGCCCTGTAGCTCCATCAATAGTAATTAAGTCACCTTCAATTAAAGTGTTACCACCTTTTAGGATCAATTTTTTGGCTTTTGGGTCAATATGAATATTGCTAACACCAACTACACATGGGACACCTATCGTACGCGCAACGACGGCAGCATGGCTATTAATTCCACCACGTTCAGTTAAAATACCATTTGCAGAATGCATACCACGAATATCATCAGGAGTTGTTTCAACACGCACCAGTATGGCTGCATCCCCACGCGCTTCAGAGGCAACAGCAGCAGACGCACTAAATACAATTTTGCCGGTTGCAGCTCCTGGACTAGCACCAATACCATCTGCTATTTCGACTCTATTGGCTCTGGGATCTATTTGTGGATGAAGAATTTCGTTAAGCATTTGGGGGGCAATAGTCATCAATGCCTGATCAATAGTAATTAAACCTTGTGATTGCAATCGCACAACAATCGCTATTGCAGCACGCCCCCTGCGGTCAGCGGGGGTTGCATCAAGTAACCAAACTTTTCCATTTTTTATAGTAAATTCAATTTGCATTTCATCAGAGTAAAGCTTTGTCACTTGCGCGGCATATACTTCCAAATTAGCAAAAGCAGATGGACAAACCTCTTGCAAAGAGGGACCTCGCAGGTCTTTAGCTAAATATTTAGCCCCATTATTTTGTTTAATGGCAGCGCGGCCCTGAGATTGGCTTAAATAACGTCCAAATGCCATCTTATCACCGGTTATAGGTGACGTAAACTGCGCTACACCAGAACCAGACTCACCGCGTCCAATGCCAAGCACAACTTCCTGAACAATTAGCCCTAAACCCGTATCAACAGGTGCTCCTCGTGCAGCACGCAAAATCCGAGCACTAGCACTATTCCAAGCCGAAGCCATTGACCGTAAACTTTGCCGTAATTGATCCATAGGATCTTGAGGAAATATATCACCAGTTTCTTCTTCATATAGACTTAAGGACAATTCGAGTACTTGCCCATAATCTATATTATTTCCGTTCATAGATTGACCTGCCAAAGTATCAAAATCTTCCAGATCTAAACGCGCAACTTGAGTTGCAAAATCTTGAACAAACCGAAAGTATAATGCATCAGCGGCAGGCTTACCTAACGTTTTACATAACAGGGAATGTGTCTTCCAGTTCATCCCAACATTCAATAATGTTTCAGGTCCACCCCAATCCCGTGAAATAGGACTAGCTCGCAATGACATTAAAATGCCAGCGTCTAAAATATTACTTATTTGACTAAAATCAGGGAACTCAGACCGTTGAAATTTGTGTACAATTTCACAAGAAAAGGCCCAACCAGAGGGTATTGGTAGCTTTGAATTAATTAAAGTTACGATTGCAGATGCTCGAGAGCCATAAACTTCTTTTGGAACGTCAGCACCTAAAGTCAATTCAATACACTCGGGGTATGTTGTTACTCCACCATCCAAAGTCATTCTCCTTACAAAATAACTCTATGATCAAAAAGCCTTTATGAACAGAGAAAAAACTAAAAATTATAGCATATATAAAATAAATTTATTTAATTTTAGATATTTAAATAAACAATCATAA
This sequence comes from uncultured Amylibacter sp., assembly GCA_905181935.1. Lineage (GTDB taxonomy): Bacteria > Pseudomonadota > Alphaproteobacteria > Rhodobacterales > Rhodobacteraceae > Amylibacter. The sequence goes on from CAJIZV010000001.1 coordinate 33,543, forward strand.
ATAATTGGAAAGTGGAAAATTTAGTTAATTTAGACATTAAATCTAAATATATATTTATACTGAAGTAACCTTGATATGTAAAACTATGGTAGACTAAATAGTACAAAATAAATTAAGAAATTAATCATTTTAAACTATCCTTCAATAAGTGTGAAATCCGCTACATTAGCCATTATTGATTTAATACGATTTAATAAACATAACCGATTACGCCTAACAATTTGAAGATCCACATTAATTTGTACAGCTCCAAAAAATGTATCAATAGGTTCACGTAGTTTTGCTAATAAAGTCATTGCAACTGTGAAATCATTAGCCAAAATGGCTTTATTAATTTGAAATTCATTTTCATCCAAAATTTCAAATAATGCTTTTTCTTCATCAATAGTAGCATATTTTATCTCTGGTGTACCCTCATAGGAAACGCCATCACGTTTTTCTTCTGCAAGCAAAATATTGTTTGCACGCTTAAAACCTTGCAAGAGATTGTCACCGTCTGCAGAATCACAAAACGTTTGTAAAGCTTGTGCACGATTTGTTAATAGAGAAAAGTTAACGTTGTTTGGCATAGCCAAACATGCATCAATTATATCATGATTTATATTTTTATCGCGCAGAAAAACTTTTAAGCGATCGTGAAAGAAGGATATCAGACTTTGTAAAATAATCTTTATATCCAGGGCTTTTAAACTTTTATCTCCAATTAGAGCACTTATATCGCTCACGTGAGCAAAAAGTTGTTCAATTGATAAAGAATCCAAGTCTAAATATGCTAATTGTGCAATTTCTTCGCTTTTTTCGTCAAATTTATGCTTAACAATTGATATAAAGTTTAAATAGCAGCCATAAGCTAATATGCGATTAAGAGATTCATCAATATCATTACTTAAAACCAATCTAATGACACCTAATGCAGCTCTGCGAAGTGCATAAGGATCTTTAGAACCAGTCGGTTTTTCATCAATTACCCAAAAACCCGTAAGCGTATCAATTTTATCTGCGAGGGCTACCGAAACTGAAGTGGGAGCAGTTGGAACATTATCAGTTGGGCCTAAAGGAGAATAATGCTCTTTAGAGGCAACCCCTACTTCTGCAGGCAAGTGACATTCTGCGGCATAATAACTTCCCATTAATCCTTGCAGTTTAGAAAATTCACCAACCATTTCCGATGATAAGTCAACTTTAGATAATTTTGCTGCCTGACGGACTAATTCTATATTAGCATCTATTAGGGGAGCAATTGCTACCGAAAGCATAGTAATTCGATCAATGCGCTCGGCCTGTGAACCTAGCTTATTATGAAATGTAACTTTTTGAAGTTGATCTATCCACTCGCCCATACCCGTCTTCGCAATACGTAAGTCATTTTCCCAGAAAAATTTAGCATCGGACAGGCGTGAAAACAAAACTTTTTGGTTGCCTGCTAAAATAGTTGCACCATTATCGGCAGTAGTTTTATTGGCAACAGTAATGAATTTTTCGATACGTCCCGTTTTGGGATTTTTTACACTAAAAAATTTCTGATGCTCCTTCATTGAAGTCATTAGGACTTCAGACGGTAAATCTAAAAATTCATCAGCAATATCACCCATTAAAACAACAGGCCATTCGACTAATCCGGCTACTTCTGCCAATAAATCAAAGTCTTCAACCAACTCAAGACCTAGTGCAAAAGTCATATTTTTGGCGTCTTCCCAGATATGATCTGCTCGCTCTTGTTGATCCAATACAACGTAAGATTCTTTTAATTTTCTCTGGTATTGATCAAATGAACTTACAGGAAACCATTTTGGAGCCAAAAAGCGATGTCCCGCAGTAAGATTTGAAGATCGAATACCATCTACATCAAACTTTACAACTTCTGTACCATCATCTGCAGACAAAATACACAAAATTGAATGTAACGGACGTACCCAACGCAATTGCCCTTCACCCCAACGCATAGACTTAGTCCATGGAAAATTGCGAATTGTCGAAGTAACAACTTCAGCTATTATTTCAGTTGCATCACGTCCTTCTTTTTCAATTATTGCAAAGTAAGTTTGTCCTTTTTTTTCATCCCTAATTTCCAATTGATTTTTAGTTAATCCAACTCCACGAAGGAACCCATCCAATGCCTTTTCTGGTGCATCAACACGTGGACCCTTACGTTCTTCACGAGTACTTAAGCTTTTATTCAACAGTCCATCAATCGTCAAACATAAGCGCCGGGGAGTTGCAAATGTAGCAGCACTTGCATATGTCAAACCAGCTTCGACTAATCCATTCGAGATTAATTTCTTTAAATCTTCACAAGCTCGCGTTTGCACACTTGCAGGAATCTCTTCAGAAAATAGTTCGAGTAATAAATCTGACATTATTTTGCCCTCTGGTGCCATGCAAAGGCACGTCCATCTGAATAAACAGCAATAATGCGGTCAATTCCATTAATTATATTTTTTTCACTAATAAAACTTAAAGCCAAACCATTGTTTATATCATTTAATATCTGTTCGTGGTCATAACAATTCATATTTCCAAGCGGTTTTGAAGGTAATGGGTCAAGAGAAGCTTGATATTTTTTAGTTAATAATTCGAAATTCAGTAGTGTTTTAAAGCAAGCATAATAAAATTTTGCGTCAGTGGAGAATGCTGAAATAGGCAATCCATCAATTAATATTTCTTCTAATTTATCATCAACAATTAGCATTAAATTAATTGTATGTAACGAACTTTTAGGATCACGCATTAAATTTTTTGCCAAAGCATCATCTGGTACTGGACATCCTTCTGGCAATGGATCACCTCTAAAATGAGCCTTCCCACATGTGTTAACCTGTCGCCACATAAATGCTTTTCCATCAGGATATTGAGCAATGAATGTATTGAAACCGAAAGGAATATTTTCATTTGCTAAAATAGCCGAGGCATTTCCTGTTTTTAAATCTGTGTCAATTTTTTTTGCATCAAAACAATCAAATGATTTTGGTGCAATTAAAGGTGTTGCAAAATTTCTGAATTCATCTGTTTCTATATAATCCCAATCAACTTTAAAGCATGCACGCATTTTTAATGGAGAAGTATCTGCATCAATACCCATGTAGTTTTTAATAGGTCTGTTAATGCCAGTAACTGAAATTTCTTTTATGTCAGTTACTCCAACATAGTACGCTTTCTCAATAGTATACCATAAGCCAGCGCCCATTCCCAACGCAGCAAATAATAAACTACCAACTAAAGCTGAACCTTTCATGAAGCCGCTCCACCCGCTTCAGTTAATACAAAAGCATCTGCACAAGATTTGGCTAATGATCGTACTCTACCAATATAGGATTGGCGTTCCGTAACAGAAATTACACTACGTGCATCTAAAAGATTAAATAAATGAGAAGCTTTAATACATTGATCATATGCTGGATGTGCCATAATAATTTTAGACCCAGTTTTAGGATCAATGTCTGTTGCATCTAAAATACGCTGGCACTCATCTTCAGCATCCTTAAAGTGTTGCAACAACATATTTGTATCAGCAATATCAAAATTCCACCGTGAATATTCCTGTTCAGTTTGTCGGAAAATGTCACCATATTTAAGTTCAATTATAGAGCCTGGCGAATTAAAGGGCATGTCCATGACATGGTCTACGCCTAAAACATACATAGCTAATCGCTCCAAACCATATGTCAGTTCACCAGCCACAGGTTTACAGTCATGCCCACCCACTTGCTGAAAATAAGTGAATTGTGAAACTTCCATTCCATCACACCAAACCTCCCAACCTAGCCCCCAAGCACCCAAGGTTGGGCTTTCCCAATCATCTTCGACAAAACGAATGTCATGCAAATTCATATCAATACCAATTGCCTCGAGAGATCCCAAATATAAATCCTGAAAATTTGGTGGACTTGGCTTAATTAAAACTTGGTATTGATAATAATGCTGTAAGCGATTTGGATTTTCACCATACCGACCATCTGTTGGTCTGCGAGATGGCTGAGCATAAGCAACAGCCCAAGGCTTTGGACCCAAAGCTCGAAGAGTTGTGGCCGGGTGAAATGTCCCAGCTCCAACCTCCAAGTCATAAGGCTGGAGGATAGCACAACCATTTTCTGCCCAATAGTTCTGAAGTCTTAAAATTATATCTTGGAAACAGGTAGTTTTTTTAATAGCCATGGCTCTGCCTTTTCTCACACTTCTTTACGCCTTCAATATGCAATGAAATCAACCGGGTCAATTCAAGGATTACTACGTGCAAGAAAAATAACTAGCATTTTTAGTATAAAATTTTATGCTACGAAATAGCTCAAAATATTTAAGTTGATGTTAGTTCAGCCCCAATCTCTAAAATAGCATCTACCAACAAATCTAAATCACTTTCTTGTGTGCGATGATTAGTAATATTTACGCGAATGGCTAGTTTGCCATTTAATCGTGTTGTAGATGGAACAGCAATTCCTCGCTCCTGCAGCAAAACAACTATTTCTTCGTTCAATATATCTAAATCAAAATTATTTGAAACAAACCTAAAGCAATTAATATTTAATGGTGTCGGAGCCATAGATTGTAATTGACCTTCACGAGCTACTCTATCCGCAAGGTATTGTGCCAAACTAATATTGCGGTCTATTGATCGACCTATTGCTAATATGCCATGCTCTGCAAGATGCGCCCAAACTTTTAATGCTCGAAACCCTCGTGATAATTCCGGTCCATAATCAACTGCCCAGAAATCTCCTCCCGCCAAACCACGTTCAGAACCACGTAAATACTCTGCACGTGCAGAAAATGCGCCACGATGTGCGGTTTCATCACGAAATAAAACACATCCTGCCTCATAGTTAACTTGAAACCACTTATGGAAATCAAACGCTAAACTATCGGCCTGAGAAATGCCTGACAAACGATCATGTGCTAATTTACCCAATAAGCCAGCAGCCCCAAAGGCACCATCTACGTGAAACCAAAGGTTTTCAGTTTCAGCTATTTTTGCAATTCCATGAAGATCATCTATTGCACCCATATTAACTGCACCTGCAGTTCCAACAACACAAAGTGGAGTAAATCCAGCAATACGATCTTTTGCTATCAATTCACTTAAATTCTGCAAGTCCATTTCAAAATTATCATTGCAAGATACAACTCTTAACGCAGCTGTACCAAGCCCTAAAACATCAAATGCCTGCTTAATACATGAATGCGATTGTTCAGAAGTATACCCAACAAGTTGACCCTGCTTAACTCCCATTAATCGAGCGTCTAAAATTGACTGATCACGCGCTACTTTAAGTGCAATAATAGTTGCCATAGATGTGCCTGAAACTATTAAACCAGACCCATCTAAAGGCATACCCATCATTTCTAGGCACCACTTTAAAACTTGGAGCTCCACAACCGGAGCTATATGATCTCGCCCACCAGCATTCACATTCATTGCTGCAGCTGCAATATCTGAAATTATACCTGATGGAGTTCCTGCCCCATGTACCCAGCCAAAAAATCGTGGGTGAGTATTGCCAACACCAAATGGCATTATTTCGTTTATGGTTAAATCCGTTTTTGAACCTTCGAGTGGTAAACTACTTTGGAATTTATTACGCAAACTATCTGGGACTGGAGACCAAACCCTACCCTCGCCAGCTTGCTCCATTTTATCAATACTATTATCTAACATCGCATGAGCATCTGCCCGAAACGTCTCCCAATCTTTAGGATCCAAATCACCTTTACTCATATATTAACCCCTCCAAAAGGTTGCAGTCAGCAATACATAGACCGCCATTAATTCTAACCGCCCAATCAGCATACCAGCTGCCAATAGCCATTTAGCTGTATCGTTTAACCCAGAAAAATTTCCATCTGGTCCAATTTCAGCGCCCAAGCCCGGTCCAATGTTAGCCAGGGCAGATGCAGCGCCTGAGATAGAGGTAACTGCATCTAAACCAGTCATCCCTAATGCAACTGCCAAAACAGCAAGTGAAACCATAAATAATACAAAAAATGCCATCACCGAACTTATAATATCTTCAGCAACTGGTTTTTTATTATACCGCGGTTGAAATATGCCGTTAGGACTATGTATGCGCTTAATTTGAGCGCTAACAGACGCAAATAAGAGTTGAAAGCGGAAAATTTTAATTGAACACGTTGTCGATCCAGCACATCCACCAATCAATCCAATTAAAAAGAAAAATGTTACAGGAAAACTACCCCACATCAGATAGTTGTCACTCGCAAAACCAGTACCTGTCAAAATTGAAACACCATTGAAGGCTGCCTTACGCAAAGCAAATTCATAAGAATTAGTCACATAGTTAATCTGCCAAGCCATTAAAACAAATATAATAATTCCAGTAGTAACTATAAATGCTTTGACTTGAGGGTCAGATATAAAAGCTTTAATTGAGCCCCCAATTAATTGAACGTATCGCACAAATGGTAGAGCCGCTAAAATCATAAATATAACAGCTACATATTCAACGGCAACGCCCAGTTCTGCAAACGAGGTATCATAATTTGAAAATCCACCAGTTGCGATAGTTGTCATGGAATGCACCAAAGCATCAAAGAAAGACATGCCAGCAATAAAATAGGCAACCAAGCACAAAACAGTTAAAGTTAAATATATAGATGAAACAGATCGTGAAATTTCAGCGGCACGAGGAAGAATTTTGCCAAATGTATCAAAACCTTCCGTACGAAATATTTGCATTCCACCGACACGTAAAACAGGTAAAAAAACCATAGCTACAACTACAACTCCAATACCCCCAAACCACTGCATCATACCTCGCCACAAAAGCAAACCTCGAGGTAGTTTTTCCAGTGAACTAAATACAGTAGATCCAGTGGTTGTAAATCCAGACATCGCTTCAAAAAAGGCATCGATAAAACGAGCTTCAGTTGCACCAAATATAAAAGGGAGAGCTCCAAATATTGGCAAAATGAGCCAAACATTAGTAGTTAAGAAAAAAGTTTGCTGAATATTTAAGTTTACTTTTGATGTATTTTGGGATGCCAAAGCTATTACAGCGCCCATTATGATCGTGGTAAATGATGATAAGGCAAAAGCTAACCAATTTGATGATGAGTCAAGCCAATCAAGACCCATAGGAATAACCATTGTTAAACCTAGAACCATTAATAATAAACCAATAACATATCCCGCAGGGCGCAGATCAACCATAATCAAAGACTTGGCGAATGACTATCCAAGTGTCAAGAAATCTCTGCAACTTTTGATTTTAATGGAATAAAATTTCGATTACATAGAAGAGCGCGGATTACCAATTATCCCCATAAAATCCCTACGGAGTTCACGGTCTTTTTGAAAATCACCTCGCATTGCGGATGTTACCATTAATACCCCATGCTTATGTACACCACGGGTCGACATACAATGATGTTCAGCCTCTAACACAACCGCAACACCTCGAGGCCGTAAAACTTCATCAATAGTGTTTGCAATTTGAGCTGTCATCTTCTCTTGTACTTGCAAACGTTTTGCAAACGCATCAACCACCCGTGCTAATTTTGAAATACCTACAACTCGATCAGTGGGAACATACGCTACGTGTGCCCTTCCAATAATTGGAGCCATATGGTGCTCACAATAACTTTCAAAACGAATATTTTTTAGCAAAACCATTTCGTCGTAGCCCTCTACCTCTTCAAAGGTACGTTGCAGCATGGCCTGAGGATCTTCTCTATAACCCTTAAACCATTGCCCGTAGGCCTTTACGACGCGATTGGGCGTATCAAGCAAACCTTCTCTTGAAGGGTTCTCACCCGCCCAACGTAGTAACGTTTGAACTGCAGCTTCAGCTTCAGCCTGGGAAGGGCGCTTTACTTCGTCTTCGGTCTCAATAGCTGGGTCGTGAATATTCATCACACACTCCTTGGTTTAACCATATTTCTTATTATTTAATCGCATAACATGAGAATTACCAGTCTAGTAATGAATTAAGCGGCAATTTTTATGATAGAAAAGACATCTACAATATCATTTTAATCTTAAAAACTCTGAACTATTAATTTACAATAAAATAACACCTTAACTAACTAAATTCTGTTAATTAGCACCTAGGATTTAAGCTTCTTTTAATGCTTCCAGCAAATCAAGTATAAGGTCATCAGGGTCTTCCAACCCAACAGATAAACGGACAAATCCATCAGTTATACCAGCTGAAGCCCTAGCTTCAGCAGTCATATTCTTATGAGTTGTTGTAACTGGGTGAGTTGCTAAACTTTTAGCATCCCCTAAATTATTTGAGATTATTATTATTTTGAGTGCATTTAAGAAACGAAATGCTGCCCTTTTACCACCATCGATTTCAAATGAAATTACCGTACCACCTTTAGTCATTTGTGACTTAGCCAGTGCATACTGAGGATGTGACTTATCCATTGGAAATAATATCCTATTAATTTTATTATTTCCACTAAGAGCATTTACAATTTTTTTTGCAGTGTCAGCTTGAGCGTCGCAGCGCAAAGCTATAGTTTCCATACCCTTTAGCATCACCCATGCATTAAATGGGCTCATTGATGGACCTGTGTGTTTATTGAATGGAATAAACAATTCCTGAATATATTCACGTGTACCCAGAACTATCCCACCAAGGCAGCGCCCCTGCCCATCAATGTGTTTGGTAGCCGAATATACAACGATATCTGCACCTAATTGCAAAGTTCGCTGAAAAATAGGAGTGGCAAATACATTATCAACAACAAGTTTTGCACCGCCATCATGAGCAATGCTAGCAACACCGGCAATATCACAGACTTCTAATGTGGGGTTAGATATAGCTTCAAGAAAACAAACCTTAGTGTTAGTTTGCATTGCCGCGCGCCATTGATCTAAATCAGTACCGTCAACCAACGTTACTTCAATACCCCACCTTCGTAAGATATTATCCACAACAAATAAACAGGAACCAAACAGAGCTCGAGATGATACAATATGATCTCCAGCTCTTAACATACAAAACAATGCCCCAGATACAGCTGCCATTCCTGTGGCCGTAGCAAATGCGTCTTCCGCACCCTCAAGTGCCATCATGCGTTCTTCAAACATACGGACAGTTGGATTTCCGTAGCGGCCATATATGTATTCTTCTGGACCACTTTCAATAAACCGTGCTTCAGCTTGCTCAGCACTATCATAGACAAAGCCTTGCGTTAAAAACAATGCCTCTGACAGCTCACCAAACTGGCTTCGCTTTACACCTGCATGCACCAATTTGGTACGCGATTTCCAATTTTCCATCATATTATTCCTAAGGTAGCATCTGTAAAATCAAACCAAATTCGGGATTAAGCACCTCAAACTTTTTAGTGGCTTATTTAATGTGGCCCACAATCCGGTTACAAATAGCTACAAATTATCATTACGCTGATGAATAAAAGAGGTCAATATTTAATCTTTTGGTATTTTAGTATCAAAAACAATAGACCCACTCTAAGTATAAACACAGCATTATAACTTGTGGTTATTCATTCTGACTTAATTTCAAAATATATATTTGCCACTCTTGCTCAAATTAGCAAAGTAAGTAAGTAAGTTTGTTTGTTTGGCCTATCATACAAATTTTATGAACTTTTATGAATTAACAGTTATCACTATTCATCAGGCGAATGCTTCGAGATAGTTTTTGCTTGAGTAATAATAAATGCAAACATTGCAATAGGTAGGCCAAATGTCTTAAAATTTACCCATATATCCGTAGATAGTGTGCGCCAGATAGCTTCATTTGCAATAGCTAACCCAAAGAAAAACATCATGAATCGTTTAGTTAAAATCATCCAGCCGGTTTGATCCATCGGCAAAGCACCATCCATAACAGTACGTAAATAAGATTGCCCTTTTAACAATCCATAACCTAAAATTCCACCAAATAGTAAATAAATCATAGTAGGTTTCATCTTAAAAAATCGCTCATCATTAAACCAAATACCTAAACCACCAAAGACGACAACTAAAATAGCTGTAAATATTTGCATTTTAGAAAGTTTACCTGTCAAAAAATATAAAACAGCCGTTGCAAATAAAATTAATGGAATAAATAGAGCTGTGGCAAGTATAAAGCCTTCATAGGTCTCACCAAAAACTACAAATTCACGATCTTTAATCTTAGAATAGACAATAAAAAATAAAACTACTGGCCCCATTTCCAATGTAGTCTTTATCCAAGGTTGTACTTTTTTCTCTTCAATCACTTTAGCCTCCAAATTCCACAAATACTGCGCCTAGCGCTATAAATCCTATTAGCACAATGCGAATAGGCCCAACAGTCTCTTTTAAGAAAAACCAACCAATCAAAGCCGCAAAGATAGGGGAAGTTTCACGAATAACAGCGGCCTCGCCTACGCTATCTAATCTTGTAGCTATCATAACTGATCCAAAGCTTAAAAATGCAACAATGCCACCAAAAAATCCACGCACGGCCAAAGGTGCAATATCAGGTGGATTTTCCATTGCACGCCACCTTAACAATGCCACCCATGGAAAAACAAAAACTCCATCTAAAAAGAAAAACCAAGCTAAAAATGTAAATGGATTGGCTGTAGCTCTTATTCCATAAGCATCATATGTGGTATAAACAGCAACCATAACACCCGCTAATACTGCCCATATGAGAGCCAAATATAATTCTGATCGATTAATTTTATCTATGCGGGATAGATTTAATCCTGCCAATGCTAATATTGCTAGTGTTAAAAGTAAAATCCCCCCCCACTGGGTCAGTTCAAAAGTTTCACCAAAAATAAACCCCGCAGCAAAAACAGTAATCAATGGTCCCAATCCACGCACAACAGGATAAACTACTGTGTAAGCTCCATAACTGTAGGCCATACCTTGGGTGACTTTATATATTACATGAATTATCACCATTCCTGCAAAAATTATCCACATAAACGGTTCAGGCCACGGAACAACAAACAGGGCAAAAGGTGCAGCAATTAGACCATAGCTTATATCAATTACACCACGCGACAGCCACGGATCATGACGGCCCTTTTGCAAAGCACCAAAAATTGCATGAAAGAAAGCAGCTGCTAAAGCCAAAAAAAGTGCAATTTGACTACCAGCAGGAGTGCCAGCCATTAACGTAATATAATCACTCACCATGACTTCCAGTTAAAGCCAACGCAAACTCTTCCGGATCAAAAGCTTGCAAATCATCAATTTGTTCACCTACACCAATGGCATGAATAGGTAGACCGAATTTATCTGCCAGTGCCACTAACACACCACCTTTAGCTGTACCATCTAATTTAGTCATAACTAAGCCAGAAACATCTGAAACGTCTTGGAAAACCTCAACTTGTTTAATTGCATTTTGCCCAGTGGTTGCATCCAGAACTAATAAGGTATTATGGGGAGCTGTTTCATCACTCTTTCGTATAACGCGAACTATTTTTTCTAACTCTTCCATTAAATCTTTACGGTTTTGCAAACGTCCAGCAGTATCAATCATAAGCAAATCAACACCATCTTTTTTGCACTTTGCCATTGCCTCAAAAGCTAATGACGCTGGATCAGACCCCTCAGGAGCAGTTAAGACAGGAACACCCGCACGATCTCCCCAAACCTGTAATTGCTCAACTGCCGCTGCACGAAAAGTGTCACCAGCAGCAATCATAACTGTTTTTCCAGCAGCTTTAAATTGAGACGCAAGCTTACCGATGGTTGTAGTCTTACCTGAACCATTTACACCTACAACTAAAACAACTTGGGGTTTTTGTTGATATAGTGGCATTGGCTTTGCTACAGGCTCCATGATGCGCGCAACTTCAGTAGCTAAAAGCGCTTTCACTTCTGCAACTGACACTTTTCTGCCAAGGTTACCTTCTGCCATATTTGCTGAAACACGAAGCGCTGTATCTACTCCCATATCAGCACTAATAAGAAGCTCTTCAAGGCTTTCAAGCATACTATCGTCAAATATTCTTTTTTTAGTAGTTTTTTTAGGCTTTTCAATCCGCCCTAAAACTCGCGATAAAAAATTAGGTTTATTGGGACTTTTTACATCCTCACCAACAAGATCTAATTTACTTGAGCTGTATTCCTTTTCCACATGAAGTTTTTTAGTTTTGTTGGCATCAGGCTCAGGTTGAAGTTTTAAAGTAATACTTTTTTCAACTTCAATTATTATTTCTGCTTCATCGATACTGCCATCTTCAACAATAGAATCTATTCCTTCTTCAATTTTTGAAGAAGATTTAAATAGTTTTGATTTAAGTTTTTTAAAGAAAGACATGGCTTTTGCCCATTTATTTATGTCTGTGTAACGCTATTTTACCACAAGGAAAAGAACACAATATGATGCCTCAATACAAAAAGAAGCCATAAAGAGTGAAATTACCTAAATATAAGATAAAAAATTAAAATCTATATTTCATCACTAAAATGTTTAATAACCATTCTGATGGGGTTTGGTGCAGCCTGACCTAAGCCACAAATAGAAGCATCAACCATTGCAACAGATAATTCTTCAAGAAGGCCTTGGTCCCATTTGTCTTCACTCATCAACTTAACTGCTTTTTCACATCCAACACGACATGGTGTACACTGACCACAGCTTTCATCTTCAAAAAACTTTAACATATTTAATGCAGCCGCTTTTGCGCTGTCTTGATCTGATAAAATGACTACAGCAGCAGATCCAATAAATGTGCCATATTCTTGCAAAGTATCAAAATCTAATGGAATTTCTCCCATAGATGCGGGAAGTAACCCTGAAGAAGGTCCACCAGGTTGATATGCCTTAAACTTATGACCTTCTAACATGCCACCAGAATAATCTTCAATTAATTCACGAACAGTAGTCCCCGCCGGCGCTAATTTAACACCAGGATTACATACACGTCCAGAAACTGAGTAGCTCCTTAGACCCTTACGGCCATTTACACCATGAGCCCCAAATACATCTGGTCCACCGCGTACAATCTTTGCAATCCAATAGAGCGTTTCCACATTATGAACTAATGTAGGTCTATTAAAAATTCCAACACTAGCCACAAACGGAGGACGATGTCGCGGCAGGCCTTTTTTACCTTCAATACTCTCAATCATGGCACTTTCTTCACCACAAATATAGGCGCCAGCGCCCCGACGAAGTTCAATAAATCCAATATCAGTAATACCAAACTTTTCTAAATTATCTATTTCTCTACGTAAAATTTCTAATACTGCAGGATATTCATCACGCATATAAATATAACACTTTTCTGCCTCAACAGCCCAAGCTGCAATCAACATACCTTCAAAAAAAACATGCGGCTCACGTTCTAGGAAATATCGATCTTTAAATGTACCTGGCTCACCTTCATCTCCATTAACGGCTAAATAGCGAATACCCTCATTCATTCTTACAAAGGACCATTTCTTACCAGAAGGGAAGCCAGCTCCACCCATTCCACGCAATCCACTGTCCAATACTTCATCTTGAACCTGATCAGGAGTTTTAGATCCAGCTCGTAAAGCTTGAAGTTCACTATAACCACCATCAGCTAAATAAACTTCAAACCCTTCATAGTTTGGAATTATTGCATGAATGTTATTTGTACTTATTGCATCAGAAACTTTAATATCATCTGCATAATCTATATGATTATGACCAATTTCTAATGTAGGTGCCGTATCACATCGCCCCATACAAGGAGCCCGCAATACTCGAACTTTACCATCACCATTATATTTCGCACCAAGTTCGCGTAATAAATCTTGAGCACCAGCTAATTCACAAGACAAACTATCACATACGCGGATTGTCAAACTCGGGGGAACATCTTCACCTTCTTTGACTATGTCAAAATGGGCATAAAAACTTGCAACTTCATAGACCTCAGCTTGAGACAGACGTAACTCTTCTGCCAATGCCGCTAAATGCTGAGCAGATAAATGATTAAACTCATCTTGAACCAGATGAAGAAATTCAATTAACAAGTCTGCGCGACGTTCACGATCGCCTAAAAGAATTTTTATATCTAGTAATGCTTCTTCAGTTACTTGGCGTCCCTTGGGCGTTTTACGCCCCTTGCCTTTACCTGATTTCCATACACCATTTGTTTTTTTGTCTGACGCCATCACGTGTACCCTAAAAATTTATTTAACTCTAACCTTGATAGCAACTATTTTGAGTAGAAAAAGCGACTTGTAAGTCGTAAAATTCGTAATAAAATATTTTAAAGTTATAGATTCTCTGTCCAAAGTTTTTTATTTTTAATTTAACTGTTAAATCTTTATGAAAACAGGAATGTGTCTAAACTTTTAGTTTTCCATCTTTAAATTCAATTTCCAATTTTTGCTTAGTTTTAGCTGAACTTGCCGTAACAACCAACTGCCCATCTTGATCACGGACAACCGCATAACCTCTCCTCAAAGTCGCTTGATAACCTAATGTTTGCCGAATGCGCTCCAAACCGTCTAATTTACCTCTCGCCTTATCTGTAGATGTCTTTACATTAGTATTTAGGTTTTTGAATAGTCGTTCAAGCATTTCATTTTTTTGCAAAACTTGCCCAATTAACGTTTGTGGCCTTAATCCAGAACTGTTTTGTACCAATTGGGCTCGCTTATTATCCTTCACCACCTTTAATGCCCTAGGTAAACGTTCCGAAAACATATCTAAACGCTGGCTTTGCATCGCTACCAATTCAGATGGAATTGGCAATCCACGACTAAGATCTTTTAGTCGCTGCCGTTTAAACTCAATACTTGTTGATAGCGATCTTAACCGCCTTTCATCCATGGATGAAAGCCAAGTCATTAAATCCGCACGCACCGGCACAGAGTACTCAGCCGCTGCAGTTGGTGTTGGCGCGCGTAAATCTGAAGCATAGTCAATTAATGTAGTATCAGTTTCGTGTCCTACTGCAGATATTAAAGGTATATTACTAGCAACCGTGGCCCGCACAACGATTTCTTCATTGAAACCCCAAAGATCCTCGATGGATCCACCACCACGTGCCACTATAATTAAGTCAGGACGCGGCATAGCCCCCCCTGGTGTAAAACTATTAAAACCATCTATAGCCTTGGCAACATCTTGGGCACATTTTTCACCTTGAACAGCAACAGGCCAGATTATTACTTTACGAGGAAACCTATCGCTTAGACGATGCAAAATATCTCTAATAACTGCACCTGATGAAGATGTAATAACGCCAATAATTTCTGGTAAATATGGAATGTCACGTTTAAGGCTAGCATCAAAGAGACCTTCTGCTTCCAAAGCCTTTTTCCGTTTTTCTAATTGCGCCATTAAGGCACCAACACCTGCTACTGACATCTCAGAAACAACCATTTGATACCGTGATTGTCCTGCAAAAGTTGTTATTTTTCCAGTGGCAACAACCTCTAAACCCTCTTCAGGTTGAGTAGCTAGCTTTAAAGCCTGCCCTTTCCAGGTAACTGATGCAATTACTGATTTATCATCTTTAAGGTCAAAATATAAATGACCCGATCCAGGTCGTGAGACACGGCCAACTTCTCCACGAATACGGACATGGGAAAATTCGCATTCTATCATTCTTTTCAAAACACCTGATAACTCAGACACAGTAAATTCTGGCGCATTTTCACCCTCATTTGGACTATCAATCATATCAGACATATCCGTATCCTCTATTGGCTTTTCATTTTGCAAATACTAGAACCAACATCATAAAAGGCCAAGGGAATTGCAATCAAATGAACATACTTATTTTAGGCTCAGGCGGACGTGAACACTCTTTAGCATGGGCCACTAATCAAAATCCAAAATGTGACACTTTATATTGTGCTCCAGGGAATGCTGGCATTGCTCTAATTGCTACATGTGTTGAATTAGACATTGAAAATGGTTCAGACGTTGTTGCCTTCTGTACAAGCCATGAAATTGAATTTGTAATTATAGGCCCAGAATCTCCACTTGCTATGGGCGTAGCAGATGATTTGCGAGAGGCCAATATCCTAACATTTGGACCATCGGCAGCAGCAGCCCAACTCGAAGCGTCAAAAGCTTTCACAAAAGAAATTTGTGATGCATCAAATGCGCCTACCGCTAGATATGCTCGATTCACAGAATTAAATCTAGCTATAAACTATGTAACTAATCAAGGCGCCCCTATTGTAGTAAAAGCTGACGGTCTAGCTGCAGGTAAAGGAGTAATAGTTGCCATGACAGTGGACGAGGCAATTGATGGTTTACACGATATTTTTGGTGGTGCGTTCGGCGCCGCAGGAACTGAAGTTGTCATTGAAGAATTTATGGAGGGTGAAGAAGCGAGCTTCTTTGTTTTATCTGATGGAAAAAACATATTGTCTATTGGCACAGCACAAGACCATAAACGAGCATATGATAATGACCAAGGGCCAAATACAGGTGGAATGGGTGCATACTCTCCTGCACCTGTAATGACAAATGAAGTAACTTCAAAAGCACTAAACGAAATCGTTCAGCCTACTATAGATGAAATGGCGCGCCGGGGCACTCCATATCAAGGGGTTTTGTACGCTGGATTTATGATTAAAGATGGGAATCCTCGTTTAGTTGAATATAATGTGCGATTTGGCGACCCCGAGTGTCAGGTATTAATGATGAGACTGGGTGCGCAAGCACTAGATGCTATGCTTGCATGCGCTATGGGCGAACTTGATAAAATTCGTCTGAATTGGGCTGAAGATCACGCATTAACTATTGTTTATGCCGCAAAAGGTTATCCGTCTACATATAAAAAAGGAACACAAATAAAAGGTTTAGAACTCATCGATGAATCAAGCCGAGTCCAAGTTTTTCATGCAGGCACCGAATTAGATACTACAAAAGTTAGAACTACGGGCGGTAGAGTTTTAAGCATTACAGCAAGAGGAGCTAGCCTCAAAGAAGCGCGCAACAAGGCTTATGCAACAATTGAAAAAATAGATTGGGAAGATGGGTTCTATCGTAATGACATTGGCTGGCGTGCACTTTAACTTTTATTTATTTTATTAATAAATATTAGATTTGCTTTTCTGGCATCTTAACAACTAACCCATCGAGTTCGTCTGTTACTTTTACTTGGCAAGTTAAACGTGATAATTCACTTGGTTCATATGCAAAATCCAACATATCCTCTTCCATTGCATCTTTAACTGGCAGTTTATCTAGCCAGGCCATGTCAACATACACATGGCATGTTGAACAAGCGCATGCACCTCCACAATCGGCTTCGATCCCAGGAATATTATTATCACGCGCAGCCTCCATAACAGTTAAGCCATTTGAGACCTCTACGTCGTGCTGAGTTCCATTATGTTCAATGAATGTAATCTTGGCCATTCGAGCCTCCAAATTTGTATTTTTGCTTGTCTAAGCACAGAGTTTCAAGATCACCAGCACTTTTTTGTAGATTTAGCATTTTGCAGGTATCTAATACAATAAAAGATCAATTGATTTTAAGTGGATTTAAAAAACTACACTTTTAAAAAAATTGATCAAGCACTACTCTAATGTAAAACAGTTTAAAATTATGATTAATATTTTTGTTTAAGTCTAAAAATTTAAGGTATAAAAACCCCAATTATCATTGGGGTTTTTATATAAAATTAATTAATTATTTAATGACAAACCTACAAACCGCGTATCATCGCCTCGTACAACTAATAATAATATAGACTTACGCCCTACTTTTTTTGCTTCTTTAAATATATTAGTAATATCTTCTGGTAAAGTCACTTTTACCTGACCTGCTTCAACAATCAAATCTCCCGCCCTGATACCTTTTTCAAAAGCGTCTGAGGTTTCATCAACCGCAAAAACAGCAACACCAGTAATCTCGTCAGACAGATTTAATTTTGCACGAACCTCTTCTGTCAAAGCGATTAGTTTCATACCCATTTCTTCTGCTTCTTTGATACTTTCAGGAACCTTCGCTTCTGGAATTACAGCTACTTTTTCCGCAACCTCACGTTGTCCTAGTGTAACCTTAATAGTTTGGGTCTTGCCGTCACGATATACTATTACACGCACAACTTTTCCAACATCAGCATTTCCAACTGCTCCTACCAAGCCACGGGTATCTGCGACCTTAACTCCGTCAAATGATATAATAACATCACCAGCAATAATTCCAGCATCAGCCCCAGGACCTGCAGGAACTCCACTGACCATTGCGCCAGCAGCGGTTTTCAGGCCAAGTGCTTCTGCCATATCAGCATCAATATCTTGTATTTGCACACCAAGCCATCCACGCCGCGTTTCACCAAACTCTTGTAATTGCTTAACCACTCTGCTCACAACTTTTGAGGACATAGAAAAACCTAATCCTATAGACCCACCATTTGGAGAAATAATAGCTGTATTAACACCAATAACTTCGCCGTTCATATTAAATAAAGGTCCACCAGAATTGCCACGATTAATTGCAGCATCTGTTTGTATAAAATCATCGTATGGTCCCGAACGTAAAGTCCGATTACGTGCAGAAATAATACCCGCAGAAACAGAAAATCCCTGACCTAATGGATTACCTATTGCCATAACCCAATCGCCAACACGATCAATATCACTGTTACCAAAACCCACAAATGGCAGCGGTGTAATAGCTTCAACTTTTAATAATGCTATATCTGTTTTTGGATCACGACCCATTAATTTAGCAACTAATTTGTTACCATCAAAAAACTCTATGACGATCTCATCCGCTTTATCTATTACATGGTTATTCGTAACTATATATCCGTCAGCAGAAATTATAAAACCAGAACCCAACGCACTACTTTTACGCTGACGGGATTGTCCTCCGGGGCCATTATTGAAAAAATCTTTAAATAAATCTTCAAAGGGACTCCCTTTAGGGATTTGTGGCATAGGTTGATCTACAGCACCTTCTATAGTTGTTGTCGTAGTTATATTAACAACAGAAGGTGATAGTTTCTCTGCTAAATCTGCAAAACTTTCTGGAGCACCACGTGCATGACCAGCTATAGCCTGCGCCAACAGCAGTACAATCGTCATGAATGTAGCAATGGACATGGATCTTACGTGTTGTGTAAATATTATTTTAGAAATTGCGAGTGATTTCACGAGTGATTTCTCCTTAGAAAGATATTATGATTACTGTCGAGTAAGTTTAAATTCTATTAACATTTTTTTTTCTTAACAATACAAGTAAGATGTAATTGATATTCGTCAAATCACTGTGATTAAATGTTACTAAACTTTTTAGAAATCGATAAAAGGCTGTAATCTATATAGCTTTAACAAGCCAGATTATAGCAAGTCCAATGCTAACAAATATTATTCCTAAAATACGGCGATGGTCATGTGTCATAGATTCTAAAAATCGAACTAGATCCTCGAAACGTGAAGGGGCCAGTACAAGTACCAGCCCCTCTATAACGGCCACAAGGCCAAATGCAGTTAAGAAGTCGTTCACTTTATAGTATCAGACTTTAAGTAATCAAAAAACTCACTATTTGGGGAAATAACCATCGTCGAATTACTACCACTCAGTGACTTTTCATAAGCAGTCAACGAACGATAAAATGCGAAAAATTCTGGATCACGTCCAAAAGCTTCTGCAAATATTGCATTACGTTTTCCATCCGCTACACCACGAATAATATCCGCATTTTTCTGAGCTTCAGACGTTGTTTCCACAACAGTACGATCTGCAGAAGCACGAACTCTTTGCGCTGCTTCGTTACCACGTGCAATTTCATCTGCTGCTTCGCGTTCACGCTCAGCTCGCATTCGTCCAAATGTTGCTTCAAGATTTTGCTCAGGTAAATCAGCACGTACAATACGAACATCTACGACTTCAATTCCCAAAACTGATGCCTGCCCAATAACAGAATCACGAATTTCTGCCATTAATGCTGTACGATCAGTTGAAAGTATTTCGTTCGAAGTCACACGACCCAAAACAGATCGCATACCATCATTCATAATACCGTCTAATTTTTGTGCGGCAGAACGTTGGCCCCCAGATCCCACAGCACGACGAAACTGAACTGGATCTTCGATACGCCACAAGGCAAACCCATCAACAACTAAACGGCGATCATCCAATGGAGTAAACTCATCTGGCTGAACATCGAGTGGCAAAATACGGTCTTCATATTTCACTATTTCATGTAAAAATGGAACTTTAAAATTCAAGCCAGGCTCTTCAATAACAGCGGTTACTTCACCAAACCATAAACGTAATGCTTTTTCACGTTCATCAACAACATATATTGATGATAATGCTAGAAAACCTATTATAGCCAAAATGGGCAAGAAAAAAGTAGAAATACGGTTCATTAGTTGCCTCCAGTCTTTTGTTTGGTCAATTCATTTAGCGGCAGATAAGGCACCACGCCCTGTCCAGTACTATTTTCATCGATGATAACTTTGTTCACATTACTATAAACTTTTTCTATGGTCTCTAGGTATAAACGTTTACGAGTTACTTCTGGCGCTTTTGCATATTCGTTAAAAACAGCTATAAAGCGTGATGCTTCACCCTCCGCTTCGTTAATAGTTTGCGCACGGTAACCTTCAGCCTGCTCCATCAATTGAGCCGCTTTACCACGGGCTTCAGCCACAACTCGGTTGGAATAAGCATCTGCTTGTTTTTCTAAAGTATCTCGTGTTTGTTCAGCAGCTTGAACTTCACGGAAAGCATCAATAACTTCACGTGGTGGATTAGCACCCAACAAGTTTACACGAATGATATTTATACCAGAACCAGAAACATTACCGCTTCTATCTGTACCATATGTATCGAGTGTATCTTGAATTAGTTTCTTCAACTCTATTGTAATTGCCCCACGATCTTTATTCAAAATGGGAGATAAATTACTGCGCGCAATAATTTCACGCATAGCAGATTCTGATACTGCACGAATTGTCTCTTTAGGATCTTGTAAGTTAAATAAGAACTGTTGCGCATCTGTAATATTCCAAACAACTTGGAAATCAATATCAACAATGTTTTCATCACCTGTCAGCATCAAGCCTTCATCAGCCCTAGCACCTCGGCCGACGCCAATATCTTCAGAGTTTTCTCTTGTTACTGGCAAGATTGTTTTTGTGACAACTGGCCATGGGGCAAAATTAAGACCTTCATTTCCTGTTTTGTAATAGCCACCAAAAAACAATTCAACTGACTGCTCAGAGGTATCAACTCTATAAAAACTATTAAAAACCCATATGCCAAATACAGCAATAAGGATTAGTCCAAAACCTCCAAAACCAATGCCAGATCCACCACCGTTGGGTGAGGCATTTTTATTATCACCACCTTTGCCACCCATTAAGACACGTAATTGTTCTTGGCCTTTACGGACCAAATCATCTAAATCGGGGCCTTGACCACCGCTTGAAGGTGGGCGATCACCGCCACCACCATTATTTCCAGAACCGCGATTGCCGCCGTTGCCCCAAGGGCCTCCTGTGCCATTACCAGCCATATATTCAAATTCCTCCTAAGAATTTGTGTTTTACAGAGTATTAATTGACACTTTTTGTCAAAACTTCAAGCCTGTAAATTGCTTTGAATTGTGAATAGGGAGTAAAACATTATTTCCCAGTTTGTTCAAATATGTTTTTTCTTATTATATTTTACATAAAAGTTAAATCATACCTATCTTGTTGGTGTGTTCATTGTAACTAATTCTTCAGCCGCCGTAGGATGAATTGCCATTGTACGATCAAAATCTTCTTTTGTTGCACCCATTTTGAGAGCAACACCAGCTAACTGGATCATTTCAGCAGCTGCATGGCCCACTATATGACAACCTAGTACCCTACGAGATGCCTTTGATACAATCATTTTCATTAACATTCGTTCATTTCGACCAGCCAAAATTACCTTCATTGGGCGAAAAGTAGCTGAATACACTTCTATATCCTCTAATTTTCTAGCCGCTTCCTCAGATAGTCCGACCGTTCCTATTTCTGGTTGAGTAAATACTGCCGTTGGAATTAAGTCATGATCTGGACTGGTTGGATTATCTTTATATACTGTTTCTATAAATGCCGTTGCCTCAACAATTGCAACTGGCGTTAACTGAACGCGGTTGGTAACATCTCCAATGGCAAAAATATTGTTTATATTTGTTTTAGAAAATTCATCGACAATGATTTCACCTTTAAGACCTTTTTTAATACCTACAGCATCTAAACCCAAATTTTGAGTACTTGGGATCCGTCCTGTAGCATACAAAACTTGATCGACAATAATTTCATTACCCAGATTATCTTTAACAAGTAATCCTGTTTCAACCTTTGCGATACTTTTAATGTCCTTACCTATATGTAAATCGACACCCTTTTCGCGCATTTCTTCAGCGACAAAATTTTGTACTTCCTCATCAAAGCCACGTAAAATCTGTTCACCACGGTAAAATTGTGTAACTTTTGTTCCCATACCATTTAAAATGCAAGAAAATTCACAAGCGATGTAGCCCCCTCCAATTACTAGAGCACGATTAGGCTGTTTTGGAAGGTTAAAAACCTCGTTTGATGAAATTGCATACTCACTTCCCAAAACATTTGGAACAAACGGATGCCCACCAGTTGCAATTAGAATATGCTTTGCCGTAAATTTTTTACCGTTTGAAAGTTCAACAGTGTTACAATCTTTTAAAACTGCATGAGCACGAAAATGTGTTACTTTATTATTTGTTAAAATATTTTTATAAATACTTTCAAGTCGATCAATTTCTTTATCTTTTGACTTCATAAAAGCTGCCCAATCGAATGAACATTTACCAGTGGTCCAACCATAACCAGCTGCATCTTCGAATATTTCAGAAAATTCAGACGCATACACCATTAATTTTTTTGGTACACAACCTCTGATTACGCATGTACCACCATATCGATACTCTTCGGCCAAGCCTACTTTTTGACCGTTTTGCGCAGCCAAACGCCCAGCGCGAACTCCTCCCGAGCCCGCTCCTATTACAAAAAGATCAAAATCATACTTCATTTTTATTTCCTTTTAAAAAATCCGAAAAAATTGAAATATCATAAAATGTTTCAACCCAGTTGAGACTATCGTTTGATTTAACCAAAGCCCTCCAATTGGAATCTCCCATTATAATTGAATTTGTCATGCCCAAAAACAAACCAGTCTCCACAACACCCGCAATATTTAACAATGCTGATGATAATGCTCTAGGATTACCAATATGATCTAATTGAAGATCTAAAATGTAATGGCCTTCATCAGTTTCAACAGGAGATTTACCACCTCTGCGAGTTACAAATCTGCCACTGACATCTTGGCCAGCTAAAACATGTTCAACTAAGCGCTGAGTAGTCTCACTTCCAAACTTAACGATCTCAATAGGAAGTGCAAAAGCTCCAAGATGTTTGACTTGTTTTGAAGCATCAGTAATTATTACTAATTGATCTGCTGCTGTTTCTACTATTTTTTCTTGAAGTAGTGCAGCTCCACCACCTTTGATCAAATTAAAATTTTGATCAAACTCATCAGCGCCATCAATAGCTAAATCTAATTGACCCAATTCATCTATATTATTAATTTTTATTCCTAAACTCTCTGCTAACTGTGTAGTTGCTGATGATGTTGCACACGCATCAAACTTTAAACCATTCACACGCATCTCATAAGCCAATAACTTTACTAGCCAAGCTGCAGTTGAGCCCGTTCCTAAACCTAACTTCATGTCTGGTTTAACAAAATCTAGTGCCCTTCGAGCAGATGTTAATTTTCCAATTTCAGCTGGAGCTAAGTCAAGTTTCATTAAAAAATACCTTTTGCGAAAGATTCTAATTAACTATACTTTTTTTACAAAGCCTCTGCACGTCGAAAGGTCCAAATATGTCTAAAATCGCCAGAATATGACGTCTTCTTGAACCCATTCAATTTAAATTAATATAGAATTGTGAAAATAATAGGATTCTATGTATGTTTCTTTCGATATTTGATATTTTTAAAGTCGGGGTAGGCCCTTCAAGTTCTCACACAATGGGACCTATGGTAGCTGCTAGTCGATTTTTGGATCAATTGATAAAATTTGAAATAAAAGCAGAAAGTTTAAGCGCATCACTGCATGGCTCATTAGCGTTCACTGGTAAAGGTCACCACACAGATTATGCAACCATCATGGGTTTAGTAGGGTTTAAACCTGAAACTTTTGACGCAAATAAAGCCCAAGCGGCACTTGAAGAAATAAATTTATCAGGAAAAATACAACCAAGCGGACACCCAGTATACTTATTTAACCCTAAAACTGCTGTTCGCTTTGACTTTGACAAGACTTTAGATGGCCATGCAAACGGAATGATTTTTTATGCATATAACTCGATTGGGACAATAATGTTTCAGGAAACATATTATTCAGTTGGTGGTGGGTTTGTTCAAACTGCAGCAGAATTAGCCTCAGACACTCCAATTGCAGTTCAGGAAAATCCAATTCCCTTTCCTTTTAAAAATGCAGCGGAAATGCTTGTAATGTGCGCTCAAAGTGGCAAATCAATTGCAGAAATAAAATTAGACAACGAACTAGCAAACATTTCAAAAGTTGAGCTTTCTAAAGGTATTAACAAAATTTGGGACGTTATGAATAATTGTATTGAAGAAGGCCTAAAAAAAGATGGCATATTGCCAGGTGGTTTGTTTGTAAGACGCAGGGCAAAAGGAATCCACGAATCACTTCGTAGAGAGCAAAGCCGTAATATAGCGCCTCCTCATATAATAAATGATTGGATGTCTTGTTATGCAATGGCAGTAAATGAACAAAATGCAGCTGGTGCACAAGTAGTGACAGCCCCAACAAATGGTGCCGCTGGAGTAATACCAGCCACACTAAGATATTATCTTGATCACGTGCCTGCAGCATCAATATCTAAGATCCCAGATTTTCTATTAACTGCGGCTGCAATTGGCGGATTAATAAAAACAAATGCTTCGATTTCTGGTGCAGAAGTTGGGTGCCAAGGCGAAGTAGGCTCTGCAGCAGCAATGGCCGCTGCAGGTTTGTGTGCTGTTTTAGGCGGCACAGCTGAGCAGACTGAAAATGCTGCTGAAATTGCCCTAGAACACCACCTAGGCATGACTTGCGATCCTATAAAAGGATTAGTTCAGGCACCATGTATAGAACGTAATGGTTTGGGAGCAATCAAAGCTGTTTCAGCCGCATCGTTATCATTACGAGGAGACGGTAAACATTTAGTTTCATTAGATGCCTGCATTGAAACTATGCGCCAAACGGGATTAGACATGAATTCGAAGTATAAAGAAACTTCTCTTGGAGGTTTAGCAGTTAATTTACCAGAGTGTTAATCAGGCCACTGATCTATAACTTCAGGCAACACAGCATTGGGAAATATAACTAAAGCTATTCCCTGTTTAATCCAAACTTCAACTTCATTTTCAATGGTTTCATTGGATGTAGACACCTTACCATATGGAGCCATATTTATTCCATCAACATTCCACTTTAATCCAATGGAGCGTGCACAAGTAGGTGACATTGGGAATAAAGAAAACCGTGTATTCAGAGGTAAAGTTAACTGCAGGTGACTTGGGCAAAGCACACAAACATCTTCTTCTCCAATTAAAAATACTGGTTGCTTAGACTTTGAAATAGCATTGAACGCAGCTAAAGAATGATCCATTCGACCGCCTAAAAAGCCATAACAAATTATGTATTTAGCCTGTATCAAATTTAAAGACTTTTCTAAGTCAGTGGTACTTTGATCTAAGTCATGTTCGACTGGAAATTGTACGTTTTTTAGCAGCCCAACCGAATCAAGATCACCAATAACACCTGAAATATTAAGGCCAGCTGCTGTTGCATGTATCATACCAGCATCAGCACAATACAGACGCAATTGGCTGTTACGAATATTTTGTAATTGGTCTGGATATACCTTTCCACCACCAATTAAATTTACACCGTCTGTTGTAAAAAACTGGTTACATTGTGTCATTATTATATCTTTTTATTTATCATCTTTTGTTTCAATGTTTGGGTCAGATTGGCCAACACCAAGAAATATCTTTTTAAAAGGAAAAATCCAAATTATGCCTAAAACAACATAAATAATAAATTCTAATATCATATTAGGACGTGGTAAAAGATTTGTTAATTTTACGCATACCATAATATACACAGGTAATCCAATTAACAAAATAACCAAAGACAGACGGCGGCGCGCTTTATAAGATAAGGTCATCAATCTGAGAACGGATCTGTAACCAAAATCGTGTCTTCACGTTCTGGGCTTGTTGAAACCAATGCAACGGGGCAATCTATTAGCTCTTCAACACGTCTTACGTATTTAATTGCTGCAGCTGGTAAATCATTCCATGATCTAGCACCTTCAGTACTTTCAGACCAACCTGGTATATCTTCATAAATGGGTATACATCGCGCTTGCTCGTCTGCAGCTGTTGGCAGGTAATCTAGGCGCCTTCCATCCAAATCATAGGCCACACAAATCTTTAATGTCTCAAAACCGTCAAGAACATCTAATTTGGTCAAACAAATTCCAGTGATCCCTGAAGTTGCGCATGTTTGGCGTAATAAAGCTGCATCAAACCAACCACACCGTCTCTTACGACCAGTTGTAGTTCCAAATTCATGGCCACGCTCACCTAATCTCTGACCGTTATGATCATGTAATTCTGATGGAAAGGGTCCCTCACCTACTCTTGTAGTATAAGCTTTGACAATTCCAAGCACATAATCAATAGCAGTTGGCCCAAGGCCAACGCCCGTGGCAGCTTGGCCCGCTATAACATTTGAAGAGGTTACAAATGGATATGTACCAAAATCTATGTCTAATAATGCGCCTTGAGCTCCTTCAAATAAAATACGTTTTCCTGCTTTGCGCTTCTCGTTTAAAACTTTCCAAACAGGTGCTGCATAAGGTAATATTTTCGGAGCAACCTCTTGTAGCTGTGATAGTAATTCATCACGATTAATTTCTTCAAAACCCAACCCTTTACGAAGTGGGTTGTGATGCTGGAGTGCACGATCAACTCGCGCCTCTAAGGTTGCCAAATCTGCCAAATCAGCAACACGAACAGACCGGCGGCCAACTTTGTCTTCATATGCTGGACCAATTCCACGGCCAGTAGTCCCAATTTTAGTACCTTTACTGGCAGCATCTTCACGGAGGCGATCTAATTCACCATGTAGGGGCAATATAAGCGGTGTATTTTCTGCAATCATAAGATTTTCAGGGTTAATTTTAACGCCCTGAGATTTTATTGTCTCAATTTCTTTTAACAAATGCCAAGGATCAAGGACGACACCATTACCAATTACTGACAACTTACCCCCACGTACCACACCAGAAGGCAATGCATGTAATTTGTAAACTTTACCGTCAATAACCAACGTGTGGCCAGCATTATGCCCACCTTGGAACCGTGCAATCACATCAGCACGTTCAGAAAGCCAATCAACAATTTTACCTTTACCTTCGTCACCCCACTGGGCTCCAACGACAACGACATTAGCCATAAGGTTCTCTTTCTTTTTTAGAATCCCATTCTCTCTATATAGAGCCAAATCCCAGCTTGAAACACCCAATTTGTCGCGACATTCATAATAACAGGATGATGTAGTTGCAATGAACCTGAAATAACCCATCGACAGACTTAACCCTTTGCCCTAAAAAGCGGAAACTTAATTCGCACTTATAGGCTATAGTCATGCAAAACATCGTACTTGTTATTCATTTGATCTTATCAGTCACTTTGATCGGTATTGTTCTATTACAACGCTCTGAAGGCGGTGGTTTAGGTATTGGCGGCGGCGGCGGCGGTAATGGAGGCGGTGGGCGACCAAAAGCAGCCCCATTAGCAAAAGTAACATGGATTATCGCAGTAGCATTTTTGATAACTTCAATTACTTTGACTATTATTGCAGCGCGAAATGCTGGTGGAAGCTCAGTTGTAGATGGATTTACATCATCTGAAGCACCCGCTATAGAATTACCCACAGCGCTTGATGGAAACCTACTGCCGCCATCATCATCAGATGAACCGGCATTACCACCAAAAGCTGAATAATATTTAAATACACATTATTTGACGCCTAATACCATTTGATGTTAGGTATTTTTTGTTTGATTATAGCTTTCAAGAACACGGTCAGTTAAATTTATAAAATAATAATACCTATAAGTTGTATAAGATAATGTGAACAATATAGGTCTTTATCCTTGCCAGAATCGGAAGAAACTCGTATAACTCAAATCCCGTGAGTACAGCGTTTTTTTATACTGTAATTCATTAAATATTTTGTAAAAATCACGGGAGATCCCAACTTTATGGCGCGTTATATTTTCATTACAGGTGGTGTCGTTTCCTCTTTAGGTAAGGGATTAGCTTCAGCTGCATTGGGTGCTTTATTACAAGCCCGTGGCTATTCTGTACGCCTTCGTAAGCTAGATCCATATTTAAACGTTGATCCCGGAACTATGTCTCCGTTTGAACATGGTGAAGTTTTTGTAACTGACGATGGTGCCGAAACTGATTTAGACTTAGGACATTATGAACGCTTTACGGGTGTTGCTGCGCGTCAAACCGATTCAATATCATCTGGCAGAGTTTATACTACCGTTTTAGAAAAAGAACGCCGTGGTGATTATTTAGGTAAGACAATTCAGGTAATTCCTCATGTTACAAACGAAATAAAAGAGTTCATAGACATTGGAGATGCTGAAGTTGATTTTATGCTCTGTGAAATTGGCGGCACAGTTGGAGATATTGAAGGACTGCCCTTTTTCGAATCTATCCGTCAATTTTCTCAAGATAAGCCACGCGGGCAATGTATATTTATGCATTTAACATTATTACCTTATCTTGGCACGTCAGGTGAATTAAAGACTAAGCCGACACAGCACTCAGTAAAAGAATTACGCTCAATAGGAATAGCACCTGATATTTTAGTGTGCCGTTCAGATAAAGAGATACCAGAAAAAGAAAAAGAAAAGTTAGCACTATTTTGTAATGTACGACCCGATGCGGTAATTCCAGCATATGATTTGGAAACGATTTATGACGCACCCCTAGCTTATCACCACGCAGGTATGGATAGAGCCGTTTTAGAAGCCTTTGGTCTAACAGATATTGCACCAAAGCCAGATCTTACAATATGGGAAGATGTATCAGATCGGATACATAAACCAGATGGTGAAGTAAAAGTTGCTGTTGTTGGGAAATATACACAACTCGAAGATGCATATAAATCCATTTCCGAGGCACTAACACATGGTGGAATGTTCAATCGTGTTAAGGTTAAGTTAGAATGGATTGATGCTGAAATTTTTGAAAAATTAGATGATGTTGCATCAGCTTTATCTGGCTTTCACGCAATTTTAGTTCCAGGAGGCTTTGGTGAGCGGGGAACCGAAGGAAAAATTAAAGCAGCAAAATATGCTCGTGAAAATAAAATACCATATTTAGGCATATGTTTAGGTATGCAAATGGCGGTTATTGAAGCCGCACGTAATTTAGCAAAAATAGAGAATGCTGGTTCTGAAGAATTTGATCATGAAGTAGGTAAAAAGCGATTTGAACCAGTAGTGTATCATTTAAAAGAATGGGTTGAAGGCAATCGAACTATTGAACGAGCAGTCAATGATGACAAAGGCGGAACAATGCGTTTGGGAGCATATGATGCAACACTTTTAGAGGGCTCAAAGGTGGCTAAAATTTATAGTGAAACTACAATTTCAGAACGTCATCGCCATCGCTATGAAGTCGACGTGAAGTATCGTAAAAAATTAGAAGATTGTGGATTAGTTTTTTCTGGAATGTCTCCTGACGGTAAGTTACCTGAGATTGTCGAAGTAACTAATCATCCTTGGTATATTGGTGTACAGTATCACCCTGAACTAAAATCTAAACCATTTGCACCACACCCATTATTTCGAGATTTTGTAAGAGCTGCATTAGAGCAAAGCAGGTTAGTATAACTTTTTAAGATTTATTGGTACTATTTTTCATAAAAATACACACTTTAAGAAGTTTGCATAAGACAAAGCCTTGCACAGATCTTTATCTGAACTTAGAGTTACCAAATGCTTAAAGATATACTTAATGCCTTCAAATCCACTACTCCCTCTAGATTACGTACAGAGGATGCACGCGTCGCTATGGCTGCTTTGTTTGTCCGCTTAGCTCGTTCTGATGAAGATTATGATGCAAGTGAAAAAATATTAATCAACAAAATGCTACAGTTTCGCTATGATTTGGCTTTAGACAAAGCAGAGGCCTTACGCATAGAGGCCGAAGAGTTAGAAAGTAAAGCTCCCGATACAGTCAGATTTACACGATTAATAAAAGAATCGGTAGCTTATGAAGACCGACAATCCGTGGTTCGTGACTTATGGGGGATTGTATTAGCAGATGGAGAACGCCACAAAGAAGAAAGCAGTTTGATGCGCTTAATTGCCAAATTACTGGGTGTTAATGATCGTGATAGTGCTATTGCGCGTCAAAGTGTTGAAAAATAGTCATTAAATTCTCATCTAGACTATTTTTTTGCATTATTTATAAGATTAACTGAACTTATATTTTGAAATAATAGAAAGATTGGTATGGAGTTACCTCGGCAAGCACGCTGGTTAGAATGGCCAACATTTTCTTTGTTTTTATTAACATATTTTTGCTTTGCGGCCGTAACCCATTTTGCAAGCAACATTCCTACAATTATTGTTATTGGGTTTTTGAGCATTCTTTTAACAATGCATTCATCCTTACAACATGAAACTATTCATATACTTGAACCCAAATGGCCAATTTTAAGTTTTGTTTTGGCAACACCAGCTTTGGGAATGGCAGTTCCATATTGTCGTTTTCGAGATTTACATTTAGTACACCATATCAATGAACAGTTAACTGATCCATTTGATGACCCCGAAACGGGTTATTTGGAGCCTTCTGTTTGGGACGGCTTATCTCGCCCAATTAAAGTAATTTTACTTATGAATAACGTTCTTATTGGCCGTATATTGTTAGGCCCTGCAATTGGGATAGTAGCGTTCATACATCAAGATATAAAACTAATAATTGCAGGCGATAATAAAGCTTTATTTGGCTGGCTAAAATTTATTCCCGCAATAAGTGCAGTTTTTCTATGGCTATATTTTTTTGGTACCGTTCAAGTTTGGCATTATGCATTAGCTTGTTACATTGCATTAAGTATATTAAAAATCCGCACATTCATCGAGCATAGGGCACATGAGTTATCACAAGGCCGTTCTGTTATTGTAGAAGACAGGGGTCCACTATCAATTCTATTTTTAAACAATAATTTTCACGCAGTACATCACACACATCCAAATATACCATGGTATAATTTACCTGCTACGTTTAATAATCAAAAAAATAATTTTTTAAAACATAATGACAATTATTATTTTAAAAATTATTTTAATGTTTTTAAAAGATACTTATTGGTAAAAAAAGAAGAGGTTGCACATCCAATCTGGAATCTTCAGAATCGTAAAAAACTTTAACGTTTACAACTTTTAAACAGGTGAAAAATGAAAATAGGCATTCTTCAAGCAGGTATTGCAGCAGATGCACTTGTTCCTAAACATGGCGATTATCCTGATAATTTTGAGGTCCTTTTGCACGGGCGCGGCTTTGAGTTTCAAGTTTTTAAAGTTATAAATAATATCTTTCCTACAAGTGTTGATATTTGCGATGGTTGGTTAGTGACAGGATCAAGGCATGGTGCTTATGAAAAACATGATTGGATACCACCGTTAGAAGATTTTATTCGTGAGAGCTATGATGCCAATGTACCAATAGTTGGGGTCTGTTTTGGTCATCAAATCATAGCCCAGGCTTTAGGTGGACATGTTGAAAAGTTTAAAGGTGGGTGGATAGTTGGACGCCAGACTTATAAAAATCAAGATGGCTCTAAGGTTACATTAAATGCATATCATCAAGATCAAGTCATTACTCCACCTGCTTGTGCAACAGCTATCTCAGGAAACGATTATTGTAAAAATGCTATTCTCACATATGGGAAGAAAGCATTTACAATGCAACCACATCCAGAGTTTTCCTCCACATATATTAGAGATTTAATCGATGCACGTGGAATTGGAGTAATAGATGATGAAGTTTTGAGAACAGCTCGAGAAACACTTACGGAAGAAATTGATGCAAATATGATAGCAGATCAGTTTGAAGTTTTTTTTAAGAGTGCTGTATAAAAATTTATGCCAGAATCGATTAAAAGTTACTGAAGTATTAGATAAGAGCAAAATTTACCCAAGCGAGCGAAAGCTACTTTTTAACCATTCCATTTCAATTACAAGTGGCGTAACAACTTGGTCTTGAATAATTGGACGCAAAATTTCTGCAACATTTTTTGGCATTTTGACCATCGCATCTTTTCTTGCAGTCAAAGATATAGTTCGTGACATCGGTTCAAACGGTAATTGTATTAATTCAACATTTTCTTGAAACCGCTGAGCACGCAAAAAACCTAATGGCGTAGTTATTGTCCAGCCAGTTTTATCCGCAACCATAGAAAGTATGGCATGATAATTATTAAACTCAAATTGATTAGGTAGTCGGATACCTTGGCGCGTTAAATGACTTTCTATTTGTCTGCCCATTACAGTTCGAGAGGAATAATGAATAAAGGGTAGGTCAAAAAGTTGCTTTTGAATATTACCATTATGATCAATAGTTCCTTTAGCAACAGCCACAACAAACGGCTCTGTCAAAACTGGGTGAACCTCCATCCAATCAGGTGCCCGTTCTAAATCAGCACAAATAACCATATCTAAAGTTCGTGCATGTAACTCTTCTGATAAAGCATAACTTTGGCCACTTTGTAACAGAAACTGACAATTTTTCATACGTTTTGCTAAATTTTTCATCAAGCTAGGCGTTACGTCAGCATCAAAATCATCTATTACCCCTAAGCGTAAACGAACCATTTGACTATGATCAAATTGCGCCAATTCTGATTTAGCTTGCATAACCTCCGAAAGGATTGCGCGAGCACGATGTAAAAACAACTGCCCTGTAGGCTTAAGTTTCATTGGTCGAGTAGATCGATCCAATAATTCACTTCCTAAAGCTGCTTCAAGATTGGTTAATTGTTGAGATACAGTTGAATTACTAGAGTTTAGCCTTTTAGCCGCGGCAGAGATTGAGCCTTCCTCAACTGAAGCTACAAAAATTTCAATAGCCCATAAGGAAAATTTGTTTGCAGTATCAACCAAAATGAACTCCTGTTTTAGCAACGATTATAGAATTTAGAATTTATAACAATACAAAATATTATTAATATTACATTAGTGTTTGACTTCATTTTACTTTTTCTAAAACGTGATTGCATGAAACAAAAAGTTATAGTCATTGGCGCAGGCATTACTGGAATTAGTTGCGCAGAAGAATTACGCCGTTCAGGTGCAGAAGTTACATTAATAGATCGTGTACCTGCAGGGGATCCAAGTCAAACTTCATTTGGAAATGCTGGAATATTGGCGCGTGAGGGCGTGATGCCAATAGCTAACCCCTCGATGCTAAAAATGATCCCACAAATTATGTTTTCACCTAATAGCCCTGTCTATTTAAAATGGTCCTATCTAATTAAATTTGCACCCTGGGCATTAGGGTTTGTAATGAATGGCACACGCCCCAAAGCACGTCCAATTATAAATGCTTTAAACGAATTATTATATGATACAGTGGAAAGACATACTCAATTAGCCAAAGGTACTAAAGCTGATCGTTATATTACTAGTGGTGATTTAACATTTTTGTACAGACATAAGCGACAATTTACTTCAGATAGATTTGCTAACCAAACACGTGAAGATTTAGGCATTACATGGACTGAATTATCACGAACAAATCTTTTAGAGCGTGATCCACACATCTCAAACTTATATAAATTTGGTATCGCATACAATAACCACGGCTGGATAACTAACCCATCTGCCTATGTGGCAGCATTAGCATTACATTTTCAAAAAAATGGAGGTTCTATTCATGCTGGAGAAGTTGTGAAACTTGGTCAGGGTACAGTAATGCTTAAGGATGGTCAAAAATTAACCGCTAACAGTATTGTTTTGGCTACTGGAGCATGGTCGAAGGGATTAGCGTCAGCTTTAGGACACAATGTTCCATTGCAAGCTGAACGAGGATATCACTTATCTTTAAAAAGCTCATCCATCATGCCTCCAAATACTTATTTAATTATGGATAAACGTTTTGGCTTAACACCTATGGATGGTTTTTTGAGATGCGCTGGTCAATCCGAGTACGCACCCCTTGATATGCCACCAAATCAAAAAGCAATTAATAATCTGCGTCAATTTTTATATCGTTTATATCCAAATATCGAACATGAGGGTGAAACTACTTGGCAAGGCACACGCCCGACCCTACCTGACAGTCTTCCAATGATTGGGCGTAGCCCTAAAGATGCTTCAATTGTATTTGCATTTGGGTCTCAACATTTAGGACTGACTATGGGCCCCAAAATTGGGCAAATAGTGCGAGATATAGTATTAGATAAACCAAGTAATATCAAAATAGATGCATATTCGCCTAGCCGTTTTGATTGACGCATAGGTCATAGAAATAAATTGGTAAAATTCTAGGCTTTCAACAAACTGAAAGCCCTTATATAAGCAAAACATCAACACAAAGGAAATAGTGTGATGCGTACAGCAAATATTAACCGTAACACAGCGGAAACAAAGATTTCCACAACCATCAACCTTGATGGTACAGGAAAATACGACAACAAAACCGGTATTGGTTTTTTTGATCATATGTTAGACCAACTGTCTCGCCACTCTTTGATAGATATTACTGTGCGAGCAGAGGGCGATACACACATTGATGATCACCACACAGTAGAAGACGTTGGTATTGCCTTAGGAAAAGCATTATCTCAAGCAATTGGAGATAAACGTGGAATTAAACGCTATGGGTCAAGTCTTCTAGCTATGGATGATGCATTGGTGCGCACAGCTTTAGATTTATCTGGGCGCCCATATCTAGTTTGGAATCTTGAAATTCCATCATCAAAAATTGGCTCTTTCGATACTGAACTGGTGCGTGAATTTTTCACAGCTTTTGCAGTGCAAGGTGGCATTACATTAAATGTATGCGGTATAGATGGATTTAACAGCCACCACATTGTTGAGGCTACCTTTAAATCTGTTGCACAAGCATTGCGAATGGCTGTGGAGACAGATCCTCGTAAAGCAAACGATATTCCATCAACTAAAGGTACTCTTATTGAATGAGTACAATTATTGTTGATTACAATTCTGGCAACCTAAGATCTGCTGAGAAAAGCTTTCAGCGTATGTCCGATGAGTTGGGATTGGGACAAGTAATTGTATCTAGCGATCCAAATATAGTACGTAAAGCTGATCACTTAATTTTACCTGGAGTTGGTGCATTCGCAGACTGTCGCCGCGAGCTTGGCGCCATTGATGGCCTTTTTGGGGCAATTGAAGAACATGTAAAATCTGGCAAACCTTTTATGGGGATTTGTGTTGGAATGCAGATGATGGCTACCCGTGGATTAGAACATGGGGATCATGATGGTTTTGACTGGATAAAAGGTGATGTTAAATTAATATCACCAAATAATAAAAAATTAAAAATTCCACATATGGGTTGGAATAATTTAAATTTAACCACTGAGCATCCAGTATTTAATGGAATAAAAGAAAATGATCACGCATATTTCGTTCATTCATATCAATTAAAAACTGCAAATAAGGCTGATCTGTTAGCAACAGTAGATTATGGTGGCATCATCACAGCAGCAGTTGCTCGTGAAAATATAATTGGAACACAATTTCATCCAGAAAAAAGCCAATCAACAGGTTTACGCTTAATAAGTAATTTTTTAAGCTGGAAACCTTAAATTTTTCATATTTAATTTCAAATAATTTAATACAGTTTTGTTTAACTTTGCCTTCTGAAATCTTTGCAATTTATACATTATCAAGATAAATCCTTTTAAACATTACTATTTTGGAAATTAACTATGATTCTTTATCCTGCCATCGACCTCAAAGATGGAAAATGTGTTCGGCTCTATAAAGGAAGAATGGAACAAGAAACTGTTTTCAATGACAATCCCGCGGCTCAAGCCGCATCATTTACAGCTGATGGGTGTGAATGGTTACATCTTGTGGACTTAAATGGAGCATTTGCTGGTATTCCTATAAATGCAGCTCCCGTTCAAGAAATCTTAAAAACAGTCAAAGTGCCAGTACAACTTGGTGGTGGAATACGTGATTTAGCAACAATTGAGAATTGGTTAGAAAAGGGCTTATCTCGCGTAATATTAGGTACAATTGCAGTTGAAAACCCTGAATTAGTGAGGGAAGCGGCACGCAAATTTCCTGGACATGTGGCTGTTGGTATCGATGCACGCAATGGCATGGTTGCCACTCGAGGTTGGGCTGAAGACACCAACGTTGAAATTACTCAATTAGCCCTTCAATTTGAAGACGCGGGCGTAGCTGCAATCATATATACAGATATTAATCGTGATGGGGCTATGCAAGGCCCCAACATAGAAGCCACAGCAGCATTAGCCAATGCAGTAAGCATACCTGTTATTGCATCAGGTGGTATTTCATCAATGGATGACTTGCGCGCTTTAAAGGCATGTAATGCAACGTTAAACGGTGTAATTTCTGGTCGTGCTTTATATGATGGTATAATAAATGTTCCCGAAGCTGCAGCACTATTAAAGTCATAAATTAATTTATATTTTCAAACTAAAGCTGTGGGTCAATAATAAATGTTAATCAATTTAATGAGATCCTATAATTTAAGTGTTTTAGAATTTATACCTTTGCCTTCAGCCAAAGGCGGAGTATCTTATAAAAATGTTAAAAACTAGAATTATTCCATGTTTAGATGTAAAAGACGGACGTGTTGTTAAAGGTATAAACTTTGTTGACCTAATTGATGCAGGTGACCCCGTAGAAAGTGCAAAAGCATATGATAATGCTGGAGCCGATGAATTATGCTTCCTTGATATTGCCGCAACTGTTGAAAACCGTGGTACTATGTTTGATGTTGCAAGACGCACTGCAGAGCAGTGCTTCATGCCACTTACAATTGGAGGCGGTGTACGTGTCCCTGATGATGTCAGGAATTTACTGTTAGCTGGTGCGGACAAAGTTAGCTTTAATTCAGCAGCGGTAGCAAATCCTGATGTAATAGCACAAAGCGCTAACAGATTTGGATCACAGTGCATAGTTGTTGCTATTGATGCAAAAACAGTAAGCCCCGGAAAATGGGAAATTTTCACTCATGGTGGGCGTAAAAGTACTGGAATTGACGCAGTAAAATTTGCAAAACTCGTCGCCTCTAAAGGAGCTGGTGAAATTTTACTTACATCAATGGATCGTGATGGCACACGAGATGGTTATAATATACCATTAACTCGTGCTATCAGTGATGCAGTAAATATTCCTGTAATAGCATCAGGTGGTGTAGGCAGTTTAGATCATCTAATAGAGGGTGTAACAAAAGGTGGCGCATCCGCAGTATTAGCAGCTTCAATCTTTCACTTTGGAGATTTTACGATTAAACAAGCAAAAACGCACATGCAAAATGCAGGCGTAGCAGTGAGACTTTAAAATGCCAAATGTACTAACTCGACTTGCCCGAACTATTGAAAGCCGCAAAGGCGAAGATGATAAAAAATCTTATGCAGCAAAACTATTTAAACGTGGTCCTGAAAAATGCGCTGAAAAATTTGGGGAAGAGGCTATTGAGGCAATAATTGCAGCCGTCAAAGGCGATAAGCAAAACTTAACTGAAGAGGCTGCAGATGTGTTATTTCATTTGTTCGTAATGCTTTCAGTATCCGATGTAAAATTTGAATCAGTACTACAAGAACTAGAACGTAGAGAAGGCAAATCTGGACTAGTTGAAAAATCTGAACGCAAAAAAAAATAACTACTTATTAATACCTTATAGCTTATATCTAATGTAATAATACGGCTTAAACCTGTATCATTTTATTAATTTCAAAAAGTTATTAATCATTATAGATTATGGGGAACCAATCAGTACGTAACTTATCACCAGCCTGCATATTATGACCTGGAAATGGTGGTGATGTTGGGCCTGGCCGCTCTACATAGCGTGCATCGTCCCCAAACAAACGCAACGAAAACGCACGCCTTCGCACATCAGTACTGTTTCCGCGAGCACCATGTAAAATTCCATAATTAAATGCTACTGCATCACCTGGTTCCATTTCCCATTCTTTAATATTCATACCTTCATTATCAGGATCAGGCACGGGCATGTATTTTTCATTATCAGGATAAAAATTGGTTTCAGATAGCCAGCGTGTTGGCAAAACCGGCTTTTCCCACAAATGACTTCCAGCAACACATCGCAGACTGGCATTCTTAACTGGATCGACTGGTGACCAAAGACTTACATTTTGAATTCCATCTACAAAATAATATGGTGCATCTTGGTGCCAAGGTGTAACTTTTGACGTTCCGGGTTCCTTAACTAAAATATGATCATGAAAAAGCTGTACCTGTTTCGATTTCATCAAATTTGCTGCAACATGTCCTGCTGGTGAATTTCGAATTACATCCTCAAATTCAGAAATTCGATTCCAATTACAATAATCATCAAAAAAACGTCCTTCATCTCCTTTATTTAAATTTTCAGCAGCGTATGGTCCTGGTTCAAACATGTTTCGCGCAATACCTGATCGAATAAGATCTACATAATCAGCAAATAATCCTTTAATCAGTACAACACCGTCTCGCTGAAAATCATTTATATGAGTTTGCGTGATAAGTTGATGAATCATAATTAAAGCCTCTGTTTTCATTAAACAGCTAACAAAAAATTACATTAAATGGAAGAGTGGTGGGCGACTCTGGAATCGAACCAGACGTGGGTCTCCCCGAGAGAGTTACAGTCTCCTGCCACACCTTGCGGCCTGTCGCCCATGAATACGTTACCGCGTTCAACGAGCGTCTGAATAGGCGGACAATCAGCGCACGTCAACATCAAAAACTCATAAAGTGAACTTGCAGTGTATGTATAAGCCGTGCAAAGAGGATGAAACTGCTAAGGACACCCTAAATGGCCCCAAGATCAAAGAAGAAACCAGTTTGGATTGTTGAAAAAGAGCGTCAGCGTAGTGCAGGTGCTGCAGAAACTGTGTGGTTATTTGGCCTTCATGCTGTGCGTGATGCGTTAGAAAATCCAATGCGTGATCGAATTCGGTTGATGGTAACAAAAAATGCCAATGATAAATTGGTAGATTCGATAATTAAATCCGGAATGGAAGCTGAAGTATTTGATTCTCGCAAATTTCACCCTCCAATTGATGCCCAATCTGTGCATCAAGGAGCAGCATTAGAAGTAAAGCCTTTAGACTGGGGTAATATGTCAAGTGTTTGCGCCCCCCGCAACGATAAACAAGCTCGTGTGGTAGTCCTGGACCGAGTTACCGACCCACACAACGTTGGAGCGATTTTGCGCTCAGCAGAAGTCTTTGGGGCACGTGCAGTTATTGCTACAGCACGAAACTCAGCACCTGAAACTGGCGCTCTGGCTAAAACTGCTTCTGGAGCACTAGAACGTCAGCCATATTTAAGAGTGCGTAACTTGGCAACTTCATTACAATCTTTACGTGATATGGGATATTACGTAGTTGGAATGGATGGCACTGCCACCAGTAGCATTGATGATGCAGTGGCAATCAATGGCAGTGGGCCCATGGCGATTGTTCTTGGCGCTGAAGGGCCTGGATTACGCGAATTAACTAAAGAAACTTGCGATGAATTAGTTAAAATTGAATATGCTGCAGATTTTGGTTCTTTAAATGTTTCAAATGCTACAGCAATTGCACTTTATGCTGCAAAGCCTCGCTAAAAAATAGTGCATAAAATGAAAATTAACTAATTTTAATTTATACCATAAAATATAATTTAAAGATTTTAATATGACTGAAGACACATTAATTCATGAAATTCTTAGGGAAACCAAGACATTTGCGTGTGTTGGCGCATCATTAAATCATGATAGACCATCCTATTATGTTTCAAGTTATTTACAGTCACAAGGTTATAGAGTTATTTCAATAAACCCTATTCATGCAGGTAAAAAATGGTTGGGAGAAGTTATTTATCCAAGCCTTGCAGACGTTCCACCTAAAATTAAGATTGATGCATTAGACATATTTCGCAAATTTGATGTTCTTTATAGTATAATACAAGACGCCATTAAGCACTTATCAACTGATCTAAAGTACATTTGGACACAATTAGGAATAAAAAACGAAGACGCATTAGAATTGGCAAAATATAATAATCTAAAAATTATACAAAATCGCTGTCCTAAAATTGAAATACCCCGTTTAATAAAATAGAATGAATTTAAAATAGAATGACAGTAGCAAAGCCTAAAAAGGCAAGAAATCCAACTACATCAGTGACTGTCGTAACTAAAGCGCTTGAACCTAATGCAGGATCTAAATTAAATCTATCTAGGACAAGCGGCACTAAAATTCCAGCCAATCCAGCCATCATCAGATTTAAGACCATCGCTAATGCCAAAACGACACCTAGCATTGGAAATCCATACCAAAAATAGCCAATACAACCGACAATTGCAGCAAAAATTAAACCATTAAGCAAGCCTACCAACGCTTCACGCCGAATAACACGCCATGCATTCGCTGACGTCAAATCTTTAGTAGCAAGAGCCCGCACAGCTACAGTAAGTGTTTGTGTACCAGCATTTCCACCCATAGAAGCTACGATTGGCATCAACACAGCCAAAGCAACAACAGCTTCAATAGTTGCAGAAAACTGAGCTATGACTATGGATGCTAAAACTGAAGTTATTAAGTTGAAACCTAACCATGGAAACCGCTGTCTCGTAGTTGCCAGAATTGTGTCAGTCAAACTTTCATCACCAACACCTCCCAAAAGTTTAATATCTTCATCAGCCTCATCACCTAGTACTTCCATTGCATCATCCATTGTGATGATACCAACTAAACGATTTTCTTCATCAACTACAGGAGCTGAAACCATATTATATTGATTAAATGCATAAGCTACGTCTTCTTGAGATTGCCCCACTGGAATTGTACGAAACTCTTCATCTACAACGTCTATTAAGGCTGTTGAGCGTTGCGCCCTAAGTAAAGTTGATAACGGTACCTTACCTATAGGCTTAGACATTGGATCGATAACAACCACATCGTAAAATTGCATAGGTAAGTTTGTACTCTTGCGTAAATGATCAATGGTTTGACCAACATTCCAATGTGTAGGAGCCATCACAAGCTCACGTGCCATTAATCGACCAGCTGTACCTTCTGGATATTTTAAAGAGTTGCGAACAGCAATACGTTCACCCACCTCTAATGCCTCTAGAACACGATTCTGCTCACCTTTTTCTAAATCTTCAACTAAATCAACTACGTCATCAGTTTCAAGGTCTCGCAATACTTCAGATACTACGTCATCAGGCATTTTTTCAAGTAAATCACCTGATAAGCCCTCATCCATTTCGGCAAAAACTTCACCATCCATTTCCTTCCCCCACAATTCCACTAATGCAGAACGTTGTGTTGGTTTAATTTGTTCAAAAAGGTCTGCTATATCTGCAGGATGATAATCTTTAAGAAATTCGATCATGCCTTCTTTGTTTTGAACTTCTATGAACATAAGAACATTGTGTACAAGACTAGCCTGCATTTCATATACACGATCTGGAAATTCTTTTTCAGTATCAGCTAATTCATCCATAGAATGCCTCTAAATAACAAGATTTTAAGGAATAAATCCAAAATAGGTTTAAAGCCTTACAATGATATCAAAGTAAGCATTAAAACTGTATTTCACAATATAACAAAGGCATTAAGGATAACTTAATTATGACTTAGAAGCATTCTAAAGTAAAATGATCCTAAACTTTTGGGTATCCAATTTTTTTAAGTGCTAACGCAATATCATCCAAAACTGTCAGGTCATCGATTGTAGCTGGCGCTTTAAAGTCTTCGCCATCAGCAATCTTAGCAATAACTCCACGTAAAATTTTTCCTGATCGTGTTTTAGGCAAGCTATTTACGACAACAGCAGTTTTAAACGCAGCCACTGGACCAATTTGTGATCGTACTAATTTTATACACTCGTCAATTATATCTAACTCTGACTTTTTAGTTCCAGAATTCAAACAAAGCAAACCAACAGGTAACTGCCCCTTAAGTGCATCCGCAGCACCTATAACTGCACACTCAGCAACATCAGGATGGCTGGCAAGTACTTCTTCCATTTGACCAGACGATAAACGATGACCAGCAACATTCATCACATCATCAGTACGAGACATAATATATAGATATCCATCTTCATCTTTATATCCGGCATCACCTGTTTCATAATAGCCATCAAAAGCTTCTAAGTATGATGATTTATATCGATCATCTGCATTCCATATTGTTGTCAAAGTTCCCGGAGGAAGTGGTAGTTTAATTGCAATTGCACCCATAGTACCATCAGGTAACATACTCCCAGCTTCATCTAAAATTTGAACATCGTATCCTGGCATTTGTACTGTTGGAGAACCCAATTTAATAGGCAATTTTTCTATACCCCATGGGTTTGAGGCAATCGCGAAACCTGTTTCAGTTTGCCACCAATGATCAATAACAGGAATATTTAAGTGATTTTGCGCCCATTTTATTGTATCTGGATCAGCCCGTTCTCCCGCAAGGAAGAGCGTCTTTAGGCAACTCAAGTCATATTTCTTTATAAATTCGCCCGTCGGATCAACCCGTTTTATTGCGCGAAAAGCAGTAGGTGCAGTAAACAACACTTTTATATTATATTCTTCAATAACGCGCCAAAATGTACCAGGATCAGGAGTGCCAAT
Organism: uncultured Amylibacter sp.; assembly: GCA_905181935.1. Classification (GTDB taxonomy): domain Bacteria; phylum Pseudomonadota; class Alphaproteobacteria; order Rhodobacterales; family Rhodobacteraceae; genus Amylibacter. The sequence continues at coordinate 76,410 of CAJIZV010000001.1, forward strand.
TGGCTTACCTTCAAATACTACAGTCGTATTTCCATTAAACAAAGGCCCATAGCAAATATATGAGTGTCCAACTATCCAACCAACATCAGAGGCAGCCCAAAAAACATCTTCTGGTTCTACATCATACACATTCTTCATAGTCCAAGCTAATGCCACTATATGACCTGCTGTTGGTCGTAAAACTCCCTTAGGTTGCCCAGTAGTTCCAGATGTGTAGAGAATATATACTGGGTCAGAACCATTCAACGTAACACATTCTGCAGGTTTAATGCCCTGTAGTGAAGAAACCCAATCTAAATCCCGCTCCTCAATTAGCTCAGCCTGTAATTGTTCACGTTGGAAAATAATACATTTTTCTGGTTTGTGAGTAGCTATTTCAATCGCTAAATCTAATAAAGGCTTATAGGCAATAATTCCAGATGGTTCTATGCCACATGAACCCGCTATAATTACTTTTGGGGTACAATCATTAATACGAGTTGCCAATTCATTTGCAGCAAACCCACCAAACACAACACAATGAATTGCACCTATCCGTGCACATGCAAGCATAGCCACAAGCGACTCCGGAATCATTGGCATGTAAATAATTACGCGGTCACCTTTTACAACGCCCTGCGACTGTAATAGCCCACCTAAAAGTGCTGTCTGTTCTTGGAGCTCAAAAAAAGAAGTTTTACTTTTTTTCCCTGTAATAGGACTATCATAAATTATTGCAGTTTTATCGCCCTTACCCTCTTGGACATGGCGGTCCACAGCATTATGGCAAGTATTAACTTCTGAGTCCTGAAACCATTCGTAAAACGGGGCTTTTTCAGAGGATAGTGCCTTACTTGGTGGTTTAACCCAATCGACATGCTTAGCTGCATCCATCCAAAAGGCTTCGGGGTCTGACATAGAGTTCTCAAACACAGATTTATAAGACATAATATTTCATCCATTTATATCGTAGTTTTTCTACGAATTTATAATTTCTATTTTTAAGCTAATACCTCTATTACTATGACACAATAGGTACCAATAAATATCATGTGATACTGCTAATTGATGCAAATTAAAATCAGTAAATTGCAAATTTGCATACTAAATGGTAGTTTTGCAAATAATTTAGAGATAATTTTATATCATAAAAATAAGTAGAAAAACTATACATCATAGAAGATAAAAGTAACATATTACTAATTGGCAAAATAGAGTTATTTTTGCTCATATTCTTCAGTAAAAATCTTAGAAAAGTTAACCATAGTTTTGCTAAGGTTTATTTGCATTCTGGCTTCATAATCACATGGGTCAAAAGGATCGTCTATTGGCATAACTTCACGTCCAAAAAGCCAGCTTAAACGGCCTGCATCTAAATTACCGCGTATAAATGGCTCTTCACCAAAGCTTTCTATTAGAGACAGCATAAATACCTCGTCAGCTTTACGATCTACATTCCTTCGATCTGCAAAACGCTCACGGCGTATAATTGGCGTCGCACCTTTTTTATTGGGGCGCCTGATTGTAAATTGAAAATCAGTTCCTGGCAAACGGGACGGGAAACCTCTGTGTTTATGCATTTTGGCCTCAATTTTTTATTCTACTTAGCGCAGTTCACTAAATAATGACAATGGCTCAGATGCTAAGCTAATATCTTTTAAGAATTATCATGAAAACTATACTTATTTAATTTTAAAATATACTCTGAAAATCCGTGAAAAATAAATAAGGCCCCCAGATGGGAGCCATATTTTAATTAATTAATTAATTGTAAAATTTGATCTAGACTAGCTTTTGCATCGCCATAGAGCATTCTAGTATTTTCCTTGAAAAAGAGTGGATTCTCGATTCCTGAGTATCCTGTACCTTGGCCACGTTTAGACACAATCACAGACTTTGCTTTCCAACATTCCAAAACTGGCATACCAGCAATTGGACTATTTGGATCTTCTTGTGCCGCAGGATTTACAATATCGTTTGAGCCAATCACAATTACAATATCAGTTTGAGGGAAATCATCATTGATTTCATCCATTTCTAGTACAATATCGTAAGGAACTTTTGCTTCAGCAAGTAAAACATTCATGTGGCCAGGTAATCTGCCCGCAACTGGGTGAATCGCAAAACGCACAATTTTTCCTTTATCACGTAAGCGCCGAGTAAGTTCAGACACAGATTGCTGTGCTTGTGCTACAGCCATTCCATATCCAGGTATAATTACAACACTATCAGCTTCCAATAATTGTGTTGCTACTGAATTAAAATCAGTAGCAATCATTTCACCATCGATTTCCATTGTTGGCCCCTTAGTACCACCAAAACCACCCAATATAACTGAAATAAAGGATCGGTTCATCGCTTTACACATAATATAAGATAAAATAGCGCCGGAAGAACCTACTAAGGCACCAGTTACAATTAACAAATCATTGCCCAGTAAAAAGCCCGTTGCAGCAGCAGCCCATCCAGAATAACTGTTCAACATAGACACAACCACAGGCATGTCAGCACCACCTATTGCTGCCACTAAATGTGCACCAAGTGCAAATGCAATTAACAACATCAAATATAAAGTCCATGAACCTGCATGGTTCATATACATAAGTAATAAAATTATACTTAATACAATTGCACCTGCATTTAGGACATGCCTAAAAGGTAAGATTAAGGCTTTACCGTCAAGTTTACCGGCTAATTTACCATATGCAATTATGGATCCAGTGAATGTAATAGCGCCTATAAATACGCCTAAAAAGACTTCAACTTCGTGAATAGCTATTTCAGCACCCACCAGACCTGATGTCCCAATAATATCTGAATTTAGGCCAATAAATACAGCTGCTAGACCTACAAATGAATGCAAAGCTGCAACTAATTGGGGCATTTCTGTCATTTCAACACGTTTTGCTACGACCATGCCAATAAAAGCACCAACTCCCAGTAAGGGAACTAACAAAAATAAAGACCACCCCCCTATCCCAGGGCCAAATACTGTGGCCAAAACTGCCAAACCCATGCCCACTATCCCATACCATACAGCACGTTTAGCCTTTTCCTGGTTACTCAATCCGCCAAGGGCTAGAATGAACAAAACCGACGCCGCAATATATGCGGCTGTTACGATACCTATGCTCATAACTTCCTCCTAAGATTTCTGGAACATTTGCAACATTCTGCGTGTAACCATAAAGCCACCGACAATGTTGATCATAGCAATCAGCACTGAAATGCTGGCTAAAATAGTAATTATAAATCCATTATTACCTATTTGTAGTAAGGCACCCAAAATAATAATTCCCGATATTGCATTAGTAATAGCCATCAAAGGTGTGTGCAATGAATGGCTCACATTCCAAATTACTTGGAAGCCAATAAAGCAAGACAAAACAAACACAATAAAATGTTGCATAAAAGAAGCTGGAGCATAGGCACCAATCAACAACATCAACAACCCACCAAAGACTAATAATCCGGTTTGTTGAGCACCTGACTTTTTCATTAGCGCAGCTTCCTTCGTTTGGATTTCTTCAGCCGTTGGAAGCGGAGCTGATGGTGCTTTTGCAGCGATGGCAGCAATTTTTGGTGGGGGTGGTGGAAAAGTAATTTTTCCTTTGTGCGTGGCCGTTGCCCCACGGATTACATCATCTTTCATGTCATGTTTTAATTTTCCGTCTTTATTAGGCGTCAAATCTGTAAGCATATGCCGAATGTTTGTTGAATATAATGTTGATGACTGCGCAGCCATGCGACTAGGAAAATCTGTATAACCAATTATGGTCACTCCATTTTCAGAAACAATCTTTTGATCCATAATAGTTAAATCACAATTACCACCACGTTCCGCAGCCAAATCTACTACAACTGAACCTGGCTTTTGCAAATTCACCATATCTTCTAACCACAATTTTGGGGCGTCTCTACCCGGAATCAATGCTGTGGTTATCACTATATCCATCTCTGGTGCTAGCTCACGAAATTTAGCTAGTTGCTTTTCACGAAACTCTGGGCTTGATGGAGCGGCATAACCACCAGTATCTGCACCATCAGTTTGCTCTTCATCAAAGTCAAGATATACAAATTCTGCACCCATACTTTCAATCTGTTCAGCAACTTCAGGTCGTACATCAAACGCATAAACCATGGCACCTAATGAAGTCGCAGCACCAATAGCCGCCAAACCAGCGACGCCAGCTCCAACAATCAAAACTTTTGCAGGAGGCACCTTCCCTGCAGCAGTTATTTGACCGGTAAAAAATCTTCCGAAGTTGTTTCCAGCTTCCATAACAGAACGATACCCTGCAATGTTTGCCATTGATGAAAGGGCATCCATCTTCTGTGCACGGCTTATCCGTGGCACCATATCCATTGCTATAACGTGGGCACCTTTTTTATTAGCTGCCTTCATTAATTCTGTATTTTGTGCAGGATAAAAAAATGATATTAACGTTTGACCTTCCTTTAAACGCTTTACTTCAGCGTCTTCAGGTGGGCGCACCTTTGCAATAATATCAGATTCTTTGAATAACGAAGATGCATTCGCCACAACCTTGACGCCCACAGCTTTATAATCTTTATCGGAAAACCTTGCATGTTCGCCGGCACCTTTTTCAATCAAGCATTCATAACCCAGTTTTTGCAACTGCATTGCCGAGTCAGGCGTCATTGCCACTCGGTTCTCCCCAAGGAAAATCTCTTTAGGTGTCCCTATGCGCATGACAAGCCTCCTTTGTTCAAGCGTTCTCGAAATCAAATTTCAAGTATTTATACATTTCGATACTTACTTGTAACAATCTAAGCTGGTTTCACCAGCTATCAATCAAAAAAATAAAATTTCATATTAATGAAAAATAGAGTTTTATATTTATATAAGTAAGTTTTTTTCAAAATGAGCGTTTTAAATTATAATTTTAAATATGTTTTAAAATTTCTTTATTACAAATCAGGCATATCGTCACATATGAAAAATGTAATATTGAAATAATAAACTGTCGATTATTCAACTAAATAAATACCCAATTTAGAATATTAATAGATAAATTCATAAAAATTATTTTTTAGCCTATAGTCAAAACAAGAGTATTAATATTTTATATTGCTAAAAATTTTATTAATTTACATAATCCTAAAAGTGTATATTTTTCAAAACACCCCAATAACCTTTTATTATAAGGGTGTTTAACTAATTAAATGCCTTAAAGTTGAGACATAATCTCATCAGAAACATCCATATTTGTGGTAACATTCTGGACATCATCATCATCTTCAAGATTTTCAATCAATCGCATTAGTTTTTCTGCGCCGTCCAAATCCAATTCAGTCATAGTTGTTGGCTTCCAGATTAACTTAGTTGTTTCACTTTCTCCCAATGCTATCTCTAATGCTTTTGAAACATCATTTAAATCCGTATCACAGCAATAAATATCATGCCCATCATCAGATGATTCAACATCTTCAGCACCAGCTTCAATTGCATGCTCAAACATTGTATCAGTATCTGCAGCATCAGCTTTGTAAACAACCAGCCCTTTTCTCTCAAACATAAATGAAACAGCTCCTGTTTCAGCTAAATTACCTCCAGACTTAGTAAACAGAGACCTCACCGAAGAAGCTGTACGATTTCGATTATCTGTCATAGCCTCTACAATCACGGCTACACCATTTGGGCCATAACCCTCATAACGAATTTCATCATAAACTTCATCTTCACCACCAGTCGCTTTGCCAATAGCTCTATCGATCACATCTTTTGGAACAGAATTTGACTTAGCTTCTTTTACAGCCAAACGAAGTCGTGGGTTTTTTTCCGGATCAGGATCGCCCATTTTAGCAGCAACTGTTATTTCTTTAGATAGTTTGGAAAATAATTTTGAACGCAATTTATCTTGGCGACCTTTGCGATGTTGAATATTTGCCCATTTAGAATGGCCAGCCATGATGCAAACCCCTTGATTAAAAATTTCGTTATTCACTTCCTACAAAATAGGTGCGTAGTTTTCAAGACCACCACAGTTTACTTTGTCCAATTATCTTCTGCCAAAATAAATAAAGCTTATAGAGGCCAGAAAAATGGGATCAACGCAGATGATATAATGCCAATAAAAATATTTAAAGGTATACCTATTTTCATAAAATCTTGGAATGAATAACCACCAGGACCATACACTAAAGTATTAGTTTGGTAACCAATTGGAGTGGCAAAACTTGCACTCGCTGCAATCATAATGGCCACAACTAACGGCCGTGGATCAATGCCCAGAGAGCTTGCCAATGCGATACCAATCGGAGTTATCACTACGGCTACTGCATTATTTGAAACAAGTTCAGTCAAAATAGAAGTTAAAACATATATAAACCAAATTATGAAAAAGGGATGTAATCCTATTAATTGAGGAGATATTGCATTAACTATAATTAAAATAGCACCAGATTTTTGCAATGCAGCCCCAATAGCTAACATTGAAAAAATAAGTATTAGAAGGCGGCCATCTACAGCTTCAAAAGCTTCATCACCGTCAATACAGCGCGATAATAAAATTGCAGCTACACCAACCACAGCAACACTAAAGATTGGCGCAACTCCCAATGCCGCCAAAATCACAACTGCCGCAAGTGAAACAATAACGATTGGGGCTTTAGATCGGCGATATGGACGTTCACTTGGCATCGCCAAATCTACTAATTTCATTTCCTGCGCTAATCGTTCAATATCTTCTGCAGCACCTTCAAACAATATTGTATCACCAATTTTGATTGTTATATCATCTAATTGCACTCCAATATTTTGATTTTTACGATGAACTGCAAGTACATAAACACCAAAGTTTCGGCGTATATGCATTTTACCAATTTTTCGTCCAATCATTTTACAACCAGGCGTAATTAAGGCTTCAACCGTTGAAGATTCTTTAGAAATAATGCGATCACCCACTTGAACACCAGAACCCTCGTTCAAACCTAACAATTCTCCTACATAAGTTTTCAACACTACCCGATCATCTACTTCTAAAGTCAGGCTAGATATTGTGTGTCGAAGGCTTTTATTTTTACGCACAATATCAATTACTCGGCTGCCTTCGCGCTTAAAAATACTAACTTCACTCGGAACCATACCTACTAAATCACTACCATTTGGAATTGAAAGTTCAGTAATAAATCGCTTTGTAGCTAATCCACCTAATAAATCAGCCATACTTTTACGAGATGGTAGCAATTTATTTGCAAATATTCGCAAATAAATAATTCCAAATACCACCAATATGATAGCAAGCGGAGTAACTTCAAACATCGTAAATGGCTCAAGGCCTTCTGCTCGAGCAATTCCATCAATTAATAAACTTGTAGAAGTACCAATTAATGTCAGTAATCCACCAAGAATTGCCATATATGAAAGTGGTATCAATAGTTTTGAGCCTGAAACACCAAGGATCTTAGCCATTTGTAATGCAACTGGTATCATAATAACTACAACAGGAGTGTTGTTCATAAATGCAGATGCCAAAATTACAAAAACCCCTAAAACTCCTAGTACAAGCTTCGGGTTATCTCCTCCTTTGGAGGTAACATATTTAGTTAAACTTGATAACGTGCCCGTACGCACAAGAGCGCCTGAGATAATAAACATGGCTGCAATAGTCCACGGTGCTGGGTTAGAAAAAACTTTTAACGCATCAGTGTATGGTAGTATTCCAGTAAAAATAAAAAATGCCGCACCACTCAAAGATATTACTTCAGTAGAGTAAGTTTCCTTAATAAATCCAACAAACATAAAGAAAATTACCAACAACGAAATATAAGGATAAAGCTCAATTGAAATTAAACTACTAAGCATCAAGGCTACCTTTCTAGGTTATTATAAACATTAATGTATAAAATCCTAAACTAGGTTCAAGTTTAATCTTCGCGAGGTCGTACTAAAAACATTCCAAGGCACATGATTGCAAATGCAGCCCAAATGTATCCTGAATATGTTTCACCTAAAGCTAAAATTGACCAAAGCACACCAAATAAAGTTACTAAATACGCAACAAGACCAGCAAAAACAGGCCCAGCCTGCCCAATTATCCATATAAAGCCCGAGTAAGCTAAACCCGTAGTCAAACCTATCAATAGTATTGCAAGATCAGCATCTGACCAGCCATTTTGCCACAGAGGAATAAATGAACCTTGCCATGCAACCAAAACAGCTAAAACAATTGAGCCCATTGTTGCTGAACCCAGTAAAGTCTCCACTGGTGTCAATCCATCTAAACCAAAATAGGCAACAAAATTATCTTCAAAAGCATAACAAAGTGGAGCTAAGATAGCTAATAAAACAAATCCTGCTTTAGCAGGGTTAGGTAGACTTGCATCTGGCCCAATTAATAAAAGTATAGAAATAGCACCCATAAAGACACCCAGCGCTCGGGTTTTTTTAAATACCTCATGCCCTGTAAAAATAGCAATTGGCATAATGAAAATTGGCACCATTGCTATAGTTATAGCCATTACACCTGCTGGCAGATGAAAAGTAGCAGTATAAGAGATTGCTCCAGGTAATAATGATCCAAAAACCATAATCCATGCAAATAATACTAAGCGCCGTTTAGATAACCTAATTACACGGTATTTTGGTAAAAAAAGTAATAATGCTGTTAATCCCGCTAGAAAAACTTGCCAAAATAAAACTCCAGTAATTGGATATCCACCAGTCACTGCAATTTTCATTGCCGGTATAGTCATACCCCAAGTTGCACCAATAAGTATCAGAGGAAGAAATAACCAAGATTTTGATTTCATGTGGGTGCCGATTGTTGCAACCGGCCACCATTACGAATTTGTACAACTTCTTTTGCTAGTCCAGTTAAATCGTCAGTTTCTACAAAAAGACCACAAAGTGTCGCTTCATCTACTGCAGGTATAAAGCGTTCTTTATTCATACCAGTTATAAAGCGCCGTAAAGGTTCATCTTTTTGCATACCTATTACACTATTATAATCTCCACACATACCTGCGTCTGATTGATGAGCAGTTCCACGCGGCAAAATCTGCGCATCAGCGGTAGGAATATGCGTGTGAGTGCCAATCACCATTGATGCACGGCCATCTAACCAGTGCCCCATAGCTACTTTTTCAGATGTAGCTTCAGCATGAAAGTCTACAATCACTGCATCAACAGCCCCACCCATTGGCGCAGTTCGCAATGTAGCATCTAGAGCAGAAAATGGATCATCGAACGGCTTTTTCATAAAAACTTGACCTAAAGCTTGGGCAACTAATACTTTTTTTCCATTTTGGGCTTTAATTAATCGCACACCTTTTCCCGGCGCAGCTTTTGCAAAATTAAGAGGGCGTACAATTCTAGGTTCTTGTTCACAAAAAGCTAACATGTCACGCTGATCAAAAGCATGGTCTCCAAGAGTAATACAGTCAGCACCCGCTTCTAGTAGAGCTTTTGCATGTCCAGCTGACAAACCCATACCACCAGTTGCGTTCTCACCATTTAATACTACAAAATCTAAGCGCCATTCATCACGTAAACGCATTAAACGTTCACTAATTGCTTTACGGCCAGCCCGGCCCATAATATCACCAAGAAATAAAAGTCTCATTAAACTGCGATAACCATCTTATTCTAAAAGGACAAGATACCTTGCTCCGTTATTATTGAATTAAGCTGATAATCAGTATTTTCTCTAGGAACTAGCATCACTTCTTGAGCACTGTATGCAAACCCAATGGCTTGCACATTTTTAGTTTTTTTTATTTTAGCAAATGACCGATCATAATATCCACCACCATAACCTAATCGATAACCATTCCTATCAAACGCAGCTAGTGGTGTTATAATCAAATCAGGGATTAATACTTCTGCATTTTTTGGAATCATTGCGCCAAATGCACCTTGAATCATTTCACATTCTGGTGTCCAACGATAGAATTCTAATGGGCTCCCATCAGCAATCACAACCGGCACACAAACTATACGCCCCCTGCGCACCATAGCATTCATTGCTGTTAGTGGAGAAATTTCAGTACGAATTGGCATATATGCAGAAATTATTAAATTATCTTTCTGGGCTTTTAAATAGTTAATTAATTGTGCATTAGCCTTCGAATCTAAAGACATCTTATGGGCTTTAAGACGTTCTATAAACGCAGCCTTTCGACACATTAATTTTAATTTTTTGATATCATCCATATATATATATTATCAAAGAAAGTTATCAAAAACAGTCAAAAAGCGGCGGGCCCACATTAGAACACGATATCATTGCAATCGCCTTCAACGCGACGGTGGAAGGGGTTAATTTCCCGGAGCCTGTGTAGTACAGGTGGGTACCGGATATGATATACCAGGGTAAGTCACAGAGCCAGTTCCCTCAAGAAAGCTTATCGGCCACTGAAATTGGGCTTCTCACAAGAAGGGCAGAACCCGCCAAGTAAAAATATAGTTTATTTGCATAAATTCTACAAGCCTAGACCAAGAAGTAGGTTCAATTAATAAACTAAAATAGTAAGATTCAAATATTTAACTGGAAGTTGTTCGAGCGGCAGCGGCGGCAGATTTAATTTCTTCTGCAATCTCATCTGCTTCATCTGGATCAAAGTCTAATGGAACTTCGATTCCTTTTGCTTCAATAAACAATCTAACCATACCGTCACTGGTTGGACCTATCTGTAAGTTAGCTTCAACTTCAACTTCTGAATTAATACTCATGATATTTTGCCATATCTGTTTGATTTTTTACTTCGCTATCAAGAGAAAGTGGTGAATTCAAGTATGAACGGTCTTGCAAGCCGAGAATGCTTACGATAAATGATTTTCAATGCCGGCGTAGCTCAGTAGGTTAGAGCGCTTGATTGTGGATCAAGAGGCCCCCCGTTCGAGCCGGGGCGCTGGTACCATCTAAACAATGTAAAACTTATATAGCATTGTTTAAAAGTCCGTAGGAGCACCTCCTTCAGATTTACGTTTAACTACAAATTCTTTGAGCTCTTCCTTAATTCCATCATCAATGGGTGGAGCTTCAAACTCATTAATTATATCTTTATACATTTTATGGGCACGTTTTGCTGTCCAAGTGCCACCATTTAAATTCCATGCCTCATAATTTGTCCAATCCGATATAAATGGAGCATAAAATGCATCTACATATCGCTCTTGTGTGTGCTCAATTGAAAAATAATTAGCTCCCGGTAAATGTCCAACTTCACGTATAGCATCTATTGCAATATCATTTATATCAGTAGCACAAATTGAAGGTTCCATATATCGTTGAATATGTTGAATAATTTCACAATCCATAATGAACTTTTCAGGACTAGCAATAAGTCCACCCTCCAACCAACCAGCTGCGTGATAAACTAAATTAGTACCCGACTGGACTGCAGCCCAAAGAGAATTAGAAGTCTCCCACATGGCCTGGCCATCTGGGACGTTGGCGGTACAAACTCCAGATGATCGCATGGGAAGCCCATAGAACCTGGCCATTTGGCCTGTCATTTGGGTTGCTCGCATATACTCAGGAGTACCAAAAGCAGGAGCACCAGACTTCATATCAACATTTGAAGTAAATGTTCCTATCATTGTAGGACATCCTCTGCGAATCATTTGTATCATAACAATTGCGGCTAATCCTTCTGCCAATGATAATGTAACAGCCCCCGACATAGTCACAGGAGCCATAGCACCAGCTAAGGTAAAGGGCGTAACAACAATTGGCTGACCACGTCGAGCTAAGCGAATCGTACCATCTAACATTGGAAAATCATGCTTAAGTGGAGATACCGAGTTAATGTTTGTATACATCCGAGGATGTTCTTCAAATTCTTCATGTGTCAAGCCACCAGCGATCCGAACCATTTCCATAACATCTTCAACGCGTTCCTTACCGAGAGAGTAAGCATGAACAACTTTATCTGTAAGAATTAATTTTTCATATAAGCAATCCAAATGCCTTACAGATGCATGAATATCTACTGGCTCTACTGGGTAACCACCTGCGACATGTATACAGTTAAAATACTGTGTTAATTTTAAAAAATCTTTAAAACCTTCAAAGTCGCCTGGACGTTTACCACGCTCTAAATCCCACATATTAGGTGGTGATGAAACATTAACAAATGCCATATTTTTCCCACCAAGCCTAATTTTTCTTTCAGGGTTTCGAGGTGTTATCGAAAACTCACGTGGCGTATGTGAAAGCATTTCTGTTAAAAGATCACGCCCAATTCTAACATTTTCACCATTTACAGTTGCACCACCCTTTTTAAGAATTCTTAAAGCTTCAGGATTCATAAATTCAATCCCAATATCTTCTAAAATTTTAATAACACCTTCATGAATATTTAGAACACCTTCTTCATCAAGAGGCTCAGTTGGTCTATCAGTGTTAACAACTTGGCGCCAAGGCATCTGGTCAATTGTAGTTTTTACTGACCTGCGTTGGTTGCCTGCCCGTCCACCTGCTCTAATACGCTTCATTACCATTTTCATCACCTCAACTAAGAATAGAATGACAGTTAACGCGTCATGGGGTTGCCAGAAAGCGACTGATTACGACGTTTTCAAATCGTGTTTACTTTAATACTTCATGCAACGATAAAATATTATCCAACACAATATCGGCTACATCAGATATCTGGTCATAGCTTGCAGGCCCAGACAAAACGCCAACATTTAGACCAACACCTGCATTCTGACCTGCATTTAGATCATGAGTACTATCGCCAACCATTGCAACCTCACTAGGGACTATACCAACTGAATCGCAGAATCCTAAGATAGAATTACCAGAGGGTTTGGGCTCATAGCCACTATCACAGCCGATGACTTTATCGAATAAATCTAAACATCCCAGTCTTTCCAACTGTATTAATGTTGGAGCTTCGGCTGCGTTAGTAATGACACCAAGAAAATACCCTTGTGCGCGCAGCTTTGATAGAAAAGTATATAAATTACAAATAGGTACAGCATCTAGTTGACTAAATGCAATTTCACTTTTTTCTAAAACTATCTCAGAATTTAATTCAGGAAAAAGATTTAACCACACATCCAAAACATCTTGAGTAGTACCATTAACAAAAATAGATCCACCAGAAAATTTATTTGTTATTGTGTTAAATCCAGCAGCATTTGCAAGAATATTTTGATGTTTAATATTATTTGGAAAAATACCATTTATTAAAGTTCTAAATCCAACCGCCCAACTTGCATCAAAGTCAATCAAAGTCCCATCTTTGTCAAAAGCAATTCCCTTAATTTTATTCATTTTATGTCCAATTGGGGAGATCGCCCCCAGGCAAGTGTTGGCGTGCAATGTAAGGTTCATTAAATTTAAAAGACTCTGCCTCACAAAATTCTTTAACCCATGCGTCATCCATGAGTATAAAATCTAAGATTGAGCCTAAAAAATTTGGATCTTTTGCACCTAAGGTTACGTCCTGAATACTAGCACCTGAACTGCCCAAAAAAATTACGAATAGTTCATCGTTTCCAACCAACCACTCCAATGCTTTAAGCGCAAATATTTCTGCAGATGTAGGCGTAAAATTCATTGTTCATAAAACTTTCATTACAACTACGAAATGTATTTTAACATACTTAAAGTAAATATATTATGTATGCTTTATTTGAATATTAAAACCATTCATTAATCTTAAAATCAAAATTATGCGACATCGCGCCACAAGGTCAACTTGTCACTTTTAAATACTTTAAATTTTACATTAAAACCAACACATGAAAACTACAGTTTCTTTAAACCATCGGCTTGTTAAACCTGCTTTAATTAGAGGATGGAAGCGCAAATGCCCCAATTGCGGTTCTGGCCCATTAATGGAAGGATACTTAAGTATACGGAAAGAATGTGCAGTATGCTCACAAGAGTTACACCATCAGCGCGCTGATGATGGCCCTGCTTATATAACTATTCTTATTTCAGGACACATCTTAGCACCTCTTATGCTAATAATATTTGAAATGTACCGTCCAGACCCAATGGTTCTAGCAGTTGGCTTTATACTAGTATTCATAGCGATGGCCTTATTTTTATTACCCCGAATAAAAGGTGCCTTTATAGGATTACAATGGGCAAAGCGAATGCACGGATTTTCTTGATTATTTCAGCAAATCTATGCAAATATATATTTTTAAGATTGTTTGTTTTAAAATGGCATTGGGTGTAATTTATGAACTGCTTCAATTTCTCGGATGCATTCATCAGATAGAGTTATACTAACTGAAGCTAAAGCATTATGTAATTGTTCGTTTGTTCGCGCTCCAAATATTGCAGATGCCATAAATGGCCTTGTTCGACACCAAGCTAATGCCATCTGGCAAGTGTCTAAATCATAATTATTAGCCACCTTCATATAAGCTCGTGTTGCAGCCTCTACGCGTGAATTTAGTCGCCCAGATAGTCCATTCACAATTGAGCCCCGCGAACCTTCTGGAATTACTCCATCTAAATATTTACCTGATATAATGCCCGTAGCAAGTGGTGAGAATGATAACAAACCAACCTCTTCATTGTGGCAAAGCTCTGCTAAATCAGTATCAAACATGCGGCACATTAAACTGTATTCATTTTGAATACTATCCATACGCGGTAAACTCAGATCTTCAGATACACGCAACCAATTAGCTGTACCCCAAGCACTTTCATTAGATAAGCCAAATGCACGAATTTTTCCTGATTTTTTTAGTAAAGCACATGTTTCTAACACTTCTGCCATATGATCAAGAGTTTCAGCTTTATTTTGCTTTGTAGGATCAAAACGCCAATTTTGACGAAAATGATATGATCCCCGGTTAGGCCAATGCAATTGATATAAGTCTATATAATCAGTCTTTAGCGATTTTAAAGATGCATCCACAGCTAACGTAATCGATTCATGGAAAATACCTACCCCACCTCTTATGTGTTTTGGACCACTACCAGAAATTTTTGTCGCAACTATTACCTTATCTCGCCGTCCTGATTGAGCTAACCAATTGCCTAAAATACGCTCACTCTCACCTTGAGTTAATCCACTAATTGGATTTACAGGATATAATTCAGCCGTATCAATAAAATTTATTCCTGCATCAAGTGAAGTTTCTATCTGATAAAATGCATCTGCAGTAGTATTTTGTGTTCCCCAAGTCATTGTTCCAAGACAAAGTTCACTTACGGTCAAATCGGTTTGACCTAATTTATTATATTTCATATTTTTCCCTACAGTTAACTTAATAATTACGGAATTAATAACCATGTCAATCTAATCACGTAAACCACTACAAAAAATTTATATAACGTAATAAAAAAACCCATATTTAAAGTTGATTAAAAAAAGATACATAAATGGCTTTCAATTTCCAAGATGCTTACTTAATCCTATTGTAAAACTAAGGAGACATTAATGTTTAATCCCATTCAACTTTCACAAATTACTTTTGATGCACATGATCCTGAAGGAGGAAATTTCGGTGATCTTCCAAAATGGAACCTGTCAGATCTATATCCAACAACAGATGGTAAAGAAATTAGTACAGATTTGGAAAATTTGGAAAAAAATTGTGGAAGTTTTGCTGCCGATTATCAGGGCCAATTGGATGGGCTTACATCAGATGGTCTTTTGAATTGCATTGAACGTTATGAAGACATTCAAAATATAGCAGGCCGCATTATGTCTTTTGCAGGTTTGAGGTATTATCAAAATACTACAGATTCTGAGCGCAGTAAATTCATGGCTGATATGCAGGCAAAGATTACTAACTTCACAACTCCTTTAGTATTTTTTAGTATAGAAATCAATTCGATAGATGACAAAGTTATTACAAAACTTTTAAATTCTAATGAAAAGCTTGCCCGCTATAAACCTATTTTAGATAATTTGCGTAAAATGAAACCACACCAATTATCCGATGAAATGGAACAGTTTTTACACGATCAGTCAGTAATTGGATCAGCCGCTTGGAATCGTTTGTTTGATGAAACTATGGCAGCGTTAACATTTAATGTAGAAGGTAAAGTTCTTAACCTTGAAGCAACATTAAATTTACTATCAGATCCAAATCGTGCAATTCGAGAAAAAGGGACGCATGCTTTAACTAAAGTCTTTAGCAAAAATATATCATTATTTTCTCGGATTACTAACACTTTAGCCAAAGAAAAAGAAATTGAAGATCGCTGGCGTAAAATGCCTACACCACAATATGGTCGCCACTTGGCAAACCAAGTAGAACCTGAAGTGGTGGAAGCCTTGAGAAATGCAGTAGTGGCCGCATATCCGAAACTTTCACATCGATATTATGCACTTAAAGCAAAATGGATGGGCTTAGAAACTTTAGAGGTATGGGATCGAAATGCTCCATTAAATGGCGAAGACAGCGCGAATATTCAATGGGAAGACGCACAAAAGATGGTTATGGAGGCATATGCAGACTTTTCACCCAAGATGGCTCTGCTAGCTGAACCTTTTTTCACCAAAGGCTGGATTGATGCAGGTTTGAAGCCTGGCAAAGCACCTGGTGCATTTGCACATCCAACTGTCACAAACGTACACCCTTATGTTATGCTAAATTATATGGGAAAACAACGCGATGTAATGACTTTGGCACATGAATTAGGCCATGGTGTGCATCAAATTTTAGCTGCGTCACAGGGCGAACTATTGTCATCTACACCTTTGACACTTGCCGAAACTGCATCAGTATTTGGAGAGATGTTAACATTTAGAAAATTATTAGATAATGCAACAGATCCAGCTAGGCGCAAACATTTACTTGCTAATAAAGTAGAAGACATGATCAATACAGTAGTCCGACAGATTGCCTTTTATGACTTTGAATGTAAACTACATGAAGCACGTGCAAATGGTGAGTTAACACCTGATCAAATTAATGAAATCTGGATGTCTATTCAGGCAGAAAGTTTAGGTCCAGTTTTTAACTTTGTTGAAGGTTACGAAACATTTTGGACATATATACCCCACTTTATCCACTCCCCCTTTTACGTTTATGCTTACGCATTTGGTGATGGCTTGGTTAACGCTTTGTATGCTGTTTACGAAGAAGGCGATCCAAACTTTCAAGAAAAGTATTTTGATATGCTTTCTGCAGGTGGTTCCAAACACCATAGCGAATTGTTGGCTCCATTTGGATTAGACGCTAGTGACCCAAAGTTTTGGGATAAAGGATTAAGTTTAATCAGCTCAATGATTGATGAACTAGAAGAAATGGAAGTTTAGACCTTCTTATTCAAATACTTTATTTTTCTGCCATGGCTTAATCTTATAAGAAAATAGCCATGGTATTTGACTAAATATAAAATCATTAACCTATGTTGCCTAATAGCTTATTTTAACTATTTTAATACCAAAGTTAAAAATATTCTTTATTTTTTTCTTAAAATTTCTAATAAATTTGATAAGTCTTCTGGGATTTCACTGTTAAACTCTACAGGTTCGTCTGTCACAGGATGAATAAATCCAAGCGATTTAGCGTGTAAAGCTTGGCGCACAAAGCCTTTTACTACAGTCATATCTTCAGGTTCGAATGCTGTTCCTGGCATTGCTTTACGCAATCCATAAATAGGATCTCCTATTAGTCCGTGTCCGATATGAGCAAAGTGTACACGAATTTGATGGGTACGGCCAGTTTCCAACCAACATTCCATAAGCGCAGAGTGTCCAAAGTCTTCCAATATAGCAGCACGTGTAATCGCATGACGACCAGCATCTATCACAACAGCCATTCGCTTGCGATCCGTTTTATGCCTTGCAATATTAGTGGCGACTCTAATTACGCCACCGTCCTCAAAATTTACGCCACGCAGCCCTCCTAAGCGAGGGTCACCTTTTTGTGGGACGCCTTTGCTTACTGCCCAATAGCGTCGGGAAATTGAGTGATCAGCAAATTGTTTAGCTAATCCAGCATGTGCAGCATCAGATTTTGCCACTACCAAAAGTCCCGACGTATCTTTATCAATTCGGTGAACTATTCCTGGACGCTTCTCACCACCAACTCCTGATAAATTACCGTCAAAATGATGTAGTAAAGCGTTAACTAACGTACCCGTTTCTGAACCTGGTGCGGGATGAACAACCATTCCTGCTGGTTTGTTTATAATAATTAAATGTTCATCTTCAAACACAATGTCCAAAGGAATATCTTCCGGCTGAGCATTTTCGTAATCCTCAGCGGGCGGCATAACCACTTTAAACACTGTGCCTTCAAGCGCTTTAAATTTTAATTTAGTGATTGGAACGCCGTCCATTGTAACCGCACCTGCTGCAATTAATTTAGTTATTCTTGATCGGCTCAACGTAACTTCAGCTGGCACAACCGAAGCCAATGCCTTATCTAGACGGGGTGCTGGGTTTTCACCCAAAGTCAATTCAACTACGTGAGGTATAGACATGGACAATCCTTCAGAGTTTTCGGCAGAACCAACAAATTTAAAATTGTTACGCCGCTTGGTAACGACCCTATTGGTCGTAATGATTATAGGCTTCATAACGTTGATTTTAATGTTTGTCATGCGCTTCCCTTCTTATAACCAAACTAATCAGCTAGAAAATATAACTTTACCAATTGGAATTTCAGCAACTGCTTATACACAAGGTGATGATTGGTACGCGATCATAGACGACCAAAACATAATTCATATTTTTAATCTAAATGATAATTCATTGCGCCAAACCATACAAATTAAATCACAATAAGCATGAATTAAGATATCTTAAAGTTTCATAAAATTTCATTTTACAAGTATCAAGACTTGCGTAAATTAACTCCCAACCCCATATTGAAAAAATGAGTCTGCCCCCTGGTTTTTTAGAAGAGTTGCGTGATCGTGCCTCCCTTTCACAAGTTGTTGGGAGAAAAGTGACGTGGGAACAAAAGAAAACAAACATATCTAAAGGTGATTTTTGGGCGCCATGTCCATTTCATTCAGAAAAAACGGCTTCATTTCATGTTGATGACCGTAAGGGATTTTATTACTGCTTTGGTTGCCATGAAAAAGGTGATTCAATTTCTTTTATACGAAATACAGAGAATGTGAGCTTTATAGAAGCTGTTGAAATTTTAGCTCGTGAAGCAGGCATGACAATGCCCGCGCGTGATCCTAAAGCTCAGGAGAAAATTGATGCTAATAAAGAACTGGCCGATATTATGGAGCAAGCCGTACAATTCTACAAAATGCAATTCAGCAGTACTAATGCACAAGTCGCGCGTGAATATATTAAAGTACGTGGATTATCTCAAGAAACTATTAGTATTTTTGAAATTGGCTTTGCATCTAACGACAGGGTTTCTTTGTCTAAAAACTTAATGAACAAAGGTATCACAGAAGAAAAAATTATTAGTGCTGGGTTAGCTATTAAACCTGATGATGGCGGAGCTATATTTGATCGCTTTCGTGGCCGCATCATGTTTCCTATTCGTAATGCTCAAGGTCGCTGTATAGCATTTGGTGGCCGAGCTATGGACCCTAATGCTCGCGCTAAATATTTAAATTCAAACGAAACTGCTTTATTTGACAAAGGACGGAGTCTTTATAATCATGGCCCCGCTCGTGAGGCAGCGGGCAAGGCCGACGCTCTTATTGTAGCGGAAGGCTATATGGATGTTATAGCATTATCACAATTTGGATTTAAGCACGCGGTAGCACCTCTTGGAACAGCAATAACCGAGGGTCAGCTTGCTCTTATTTGGCGTATGCACCCAGAGCCTATTATAGCCTTGGATGGAGATAATGCAGGCCTTCGCGCAGCTATGCGTTTAATAGATTTGGCACTACCTCTTCTAGAAGCAGGCAAATCCCTGCGGTTTTGTATATTACCTCTTGGCCAAGATCCAGATGACATCTTAAAAGAGAACGGTGCGGCTTCTATGCAAAAGTTACTTACCAATGCGGTACCAATGGTAAATCTGCTTTGGCAGCGTGAGACTGAAAATAAAAGCTTTGATAGCCCTGAACGTCGAGCCGCATTAGACAAATCTTTACGTACTTCAATCTTAAAAATTCAAGATAAATCAATTCGTCATCACTACGGTCAAGCAATAAAAGAATTACGCTATCAATTATTTGCACCAGCTAATAGCAGATTACCATCTAGTAATTTCTTGAAATCTGGAAAGTTTGGAAAATATTGGGGCAAAGAAACAAAACAAATGGCTTCCCCTGATACAAAATTATCGATGTTAGCTATACAATCAGACAGTACTACTTGGCGTTTACGTGAAAGCCTTATATTGGCAGCAGCTATACGAAACCAATCTGCTGCACTCAAAAATGAAAGCGCCATGGAAAAGTGTCCCATAACTACTCCTGATTTAGCAGAAATTATGAATGCCATATTAATGAATATACACCACCAAGACCTAGAGGCTGGTGAAAAAAATACTTTTAATGAAATATTAAAAAAAACATTAGGTTATTCTCCTATTGACCGACTACTCCAATTAAAACCGCTTCGTAATCATCCGTATCTTAAGGTGAATACGGAACCCACATTAATTCAACGTACTTTGGAAGAAGAACTTTCCAAACATTCTGCATTAATTGGCGCCTCAAACGAAATCAAAGAGGCTGAGCAAGATTTGACAGGGTTAGTCGATGAAGGCCTTACATGGAGACTAAGACAAGCAGCGTTAGCAAAGACAAAAGCAACACGTGCAGTGGAGGAAGACGCAACTGCATCTGATGAAAATGCCTCTGAAATGTCAAAACAGCTACAAAATATGCTAGATGACCAAATTTGGATAAAAAAAACGCGTTAAGCCATTGCGAATCACCCCATCAATGTGTTGATTCGTCTCAGCATCAGTTGATTCGCCGAATCACTATGATGACCTATCTAAGGATCTTCAAATGGCAGTTAAAGACGACAGTTCAAAAAAAGGTGAAGTAAGCGAAGGCATGGGTGATATGAGCCAAGCCGCCGTTAAGAAAATGATCGCTGTAGCTCGCGAACGTGGTTACATCACATACGACGAACTGAACGATGTTATGCCTCCAGATCAGGTGGCTTCTGAACAAATTGAAGATGTTATGTCGATGCTTTCTGAGATGGGCATAAATATTATCGAAGCTGATGAAGTAGAAGATGACGGTCCAACAGATATCACCATTGTTGCCAACGATACCAAAGAAGTTACGCTAGCAGCTACAGGCAAAGAAACATTAGACCGTACAGATGATCCTGTTCGTATGTATTTGCGTGAAATGGGTTCTGTAGAACTATTGTCGCGCGAAGGCGAAATAGCGATTGCAAAGCGTATCGAAGCTGGTCGCAAGACAATGATAGAAGGTCTTTGTGAAAGTCCTTTAACATTCCAGGCCATTACAATATGGCGTGATGAACTGTTAGATGAAGAAATTCTCTTACGAGATGTGATCGACCTAGAAACTACTTTTAGTGACACACAAGAGGATGAAGAAAATCCAGTAGCGGGACCTATTCCTGAAGCTCCAAAATCAAATGCAGCTTCAAGCCATGAATTAGATGCTGACGGAAATCGTTTATCAGATGATGATGATGATGATGATGAAGATGAAGAAGATGAAGCCGCAAATATATCTCTTGCAGCAATGGAAGAAGCATTAAAGCCAGATGTGCTAGCAACTTTGGCTAAAATTGCAAAAGATTACAATAAGTTGGCTAACATGCAGAATGATAGGATCTCTGCTACAATAAATGAAGATGATACTTTTTCTGTTAAGTCAGAAAAATCTTACCAAAAATTGCGCACTAGTCTTGTTGAGCAAGTGAATGCATTACATTTTCACAATAACCGTATTGATGCACTTATCGACCAATTATATGGTATTAACCGTAAAATTATGTCTATTGATTCAGGAATGGTGAAGCTTGCAGATCAATCTCGCATCAATCGTCGTGAATTCGTAGATAAATACCGTGGCCAAGAACTAGATCCAAATTGGTTAGACAAAATAGCCAAGGAAGATGGTCGCGGTTGGAAAACATTTATTGAAAAACATCGCGAAAAGGCAGAAGAGTTACGCGCCGATATGGGACAAATTGGTCATTATATTGGAGTAGATGTCCCTGAATTTCGCCGCATTGTAAATCAGGTTCAAAAAGGTGAAAAAGAAGCTCGTAGTGCTAAAAAAGAGATGGTCGAAGCAAATTTGCGCTTGGTAATTTCAATTGCAAAAAAATATACTAACCGTGGACTTCAATTCTTAGATTTAATCCAAGAAGGCAACATTGGTTTGATGAAAGCTGTTGATAAATTTGAATATCGGCGTGGTTATAAGTTTAGTACTTATGCTACATGGTGGATCCGACAAGCTATAACTCGGTCCATTGCAGATCAGGCTCGAACTATTCGTATTCCGGTTCATATGATCGAGACCATTAATAAATTAGTGCGCACTGGCCGTCAAATGTTGCATGAAATTGGGCGTGAACCTACACCAGAGGAATTAGCTGCAAAATTACAGATGCCTTTGGATAAAGTCCGCAAGGTAATGAAAATAGCGAAAGAACCAATTTCACTGGAAACTCCAATTGGAGATGAAGAAGATTCACAATTAGGCGATTTCATTGAAGACAAAAATGCTATTTTACCTTTGGAGTCGGCTATTCAGGGCAACCTAAAAGAAACTACTACACGCGTCTTAGCCTCACTAACGCCACGTGAAGAACGTGTTTTACGTATGCGTTTCGGGATTGGCATGAATACAGATCATACTTTGGAAGAAGTTGGGCAACAATTTAGCGTAACACGTGAACGTATTCGTCAAATTGAAGCCAAAGCTTTACGCAAATTAAAGCATCCTAGTAGAAGTCGTAAATTGCGCAGTTTCTTAGATACATAGCCAAAGGCGCTTAAATGCGCCCCTGGCACTTTCATTTAAATTAAAACCACAATAATCTTAAAATTCTAAAGCGTCGTTTACGATGCCGACCAATAATTCTTGAACAATTTGCATTGAACCTCCTGGATATGTCCGATGCCCAATATATACGCCACTCTGGTCTTCAATTACAAAAATAGTATACGGGCAATGAACTATGTTCATTGGGTCAATTTCCATAACTGTTCGTGATATAACTGCAGAGCAAAAAAGAAAAATATCTGCAGCTTTAAAAATTTCTTTATTTGAGCCAACATCAATAGCTGTTCGAGATAGCATTTCACCAGTATGACTGACATGGTCAATAATTAGCCCCTTACCTACAATAGCTCCCTCGACGCTAAATGTAGCATCATCAAAACTGCCATCATATTTATAAAGAACCGCACTTTGCGCTAAAGCTACATTTACGTTAAAAAGTGATAATATGCAGACGATCAATACACGCATTATTTACTCCTTAATTAAAGCAGTTATCATATTTACCCATCTGAACCAAGAGAAACTATTGTGAGTAAAGTTTTAAAAACTCAATTATAGCATCAAGATCTTTTTCTTTTTTAAGGCCAGAAAATGACATTTTTGTACCTTTCAGAAACTTTTTTGGTTTAGTCAAAAATGCACGTAAAGTTAAATCATCCCAAACTAAACCACTTTCAGAAGCACTCCTTAACGCTTTGGAATATTTATATTTTTCAACTTGAGCACCATCCGCTAAATAGATCCCGTTTAATGATGGGCCAGTCCCATTTTTAGCCTTCTCACCAACCTTGTGACAAGCTTTACATTTCTTAAAAATTTTAGTTCCTGCAGTTACCAACTCTTGATTTAATACTTCTATGATAGGTTCTTCAATTAACTCATCATCTAGATTTATTTCAATTTCAGATTTAGTTTTAGCTTCGATAACTTTAGCTGCTGTCTCCTCTGGGGTGACATCAATAACAGCAGCTCGTAGGATAATTTCTGCTGTTTTTTTACAATTATTCATGCAAACATTACGGGTAAATATAGGATATTCAACCGTAGCGCGATCATCCATAAAAAATCCTTCTGAATTTTCCTGAGGCATATCTAAAAAGTTATTATTAGATAAAATGAACGCTTCGTCATCTACAGTATCATTTACATATAAAATATAGGCAACCAATGCATATACTTCGTCTGGGCTTAATGATTGGGCATTTCCAAACGGCATAGCACGATAAACATAATCATAAACAGTAGATAAATAAGGCCAGTATGAGCCAACCGTCTTAACTGGGCGGTCATCAGTAAGCGTACCTTGTCCACCAGCCAAAACAGGCCATCTATCCACAGCCTCTCCAAAGTCGCCATGGCAAGCAGCACACTTTTCAACAAATATTTCCTCACCCTCGGCTACCGAACCAGAACCTACTGGCAAACCTAGTCCATCTGGACGCACATCTATGTTCCAAGCATTTACCTCAGCACTTGTAGCTAAACGTCCCAAGCTTGCTGTATCAGCATAAATAGGCACAGACATTATACAAATAGTTGCTGTTAATTTAAGAAATTTCAACATTCTCAGCGACTCCCTTTGTGTTTATGTGCCACGTTTGTATCCCATTATTGTGGTAAATCGAATTTTTACCACGAATGAAACGCAATTCATCTTTAGTAGGCTGGACATAACCAGTACTATCATGAGCTCTACTTTGAACTAATAAATCAGAGCCATTCCAGTTAAATTCATAATAAAAACGGTGCATAGATTTATCGAAAGATGGACCTGACATTCGAGCGGTATTCCAGTTTTTACCACCATCGATAGTCACGTCCACACGGGGAATAGTTCCACGACCTGACCACGCCACCCCAGATAGTATTGTAGGCCCTTTGCTGTGTAAAATAGGCGCCTGAGGGCTTGGGTTAGTAATTACAGACTTTGCGTCCATGACCCAAGTAAAGCGTCTAGCTTTTCCATCTTTAAGTAAATCTGTATATTTAGATGTTTCTTCGCGGTGATGCCAAGGCTGATCGCCTACTTCAATACGACGCAACCATTTAACCCACATGTTGCCTTCCCAGCCAGGGACGACCAGCCTAAGAGGATAGCCTTGCTCTGGACGTAATGACTCACCATTCATTTTAAAAGCGACTAAACAATCATCTAGTGCTTTTTCCATAGGTATAGACCGTGTCATACCAGAGGCATCAGCACCTTCAGCCAATAACCACTTTCCATTAGATTTAATACCCGCCTCTTCTAGCAGCAACCTAAGAGGAACCCCTGTGTACATGACATTATGAATCATGCCATGGGTAAATTGACAGCCATTCAGTTGTGAGCCGCGCCATTCCATTCCTGAATTTGCCGCACATTCTAGAAAATAAGTGCGGTTCTCTCGTGGAAACCGCATGATGTCTTCCATGGTAAATACAAGTTCTTTATCTACCAAACCATTAATCATTAAACGATGTGATGCGGGATCATACTCTGCAACGCCACCGTGATGTCGCTCAAAACACAATCCGTTAGGAGTAATAATTCCGTCTAATTCGTGCAAGGGTGTAAAATTGATTGAAGACACTGGATCAGCAGTAAGCCACGGCACAGAACGTCGCTTAACATCTACTTCAAAGGCTGATGGCATGCCGTAAGGTCTTTCATCAACACCACTTCCCAAATCTTGATTCCAAGGTTGTTTCTGTGTAATTAATGGGTCCCCTTCAGCAACGGCATTACTAGCAGCCAGACCAGTACCTGCAACAATTCCTGTCTTTAAAAACCGTCTTCTAGAAGTTTTATTGCTCATTAAAACCTCCCTTTTCTGAAATTAATTTAATTAAAATAAACATATATCATTTATTGAATTTGTCTATCTAATTCTATTTTTTATCTAAAATTTATCTAATAATTTTCATAAGCTAAATCACATATGTAAAACTATATTTTCAAAATAGGAATGTTAAAGGCGCTAAAGTTTAAATTCCAGTAACTTTTACAGAAGTATTGGGGTCAATATTTACAGAACTTTGTTTTTTGATCCAGCTTTCTGCTACGTCCCAAATAGCGGGTCCTTCAGTTTCTTCGTTTACTGAAGCCCAGCCCGCAACTTGGTAAGTTTTTTCTGCTTCTAACTTTTTACCAGTTTTCAAAATAGTCATATCAGTAATACGCGACCCTTGAGGCTTTGATACATCAATAGAATATCCCATTCCCCCAACTCGAACCATATCCCCACCCTGTTGATAATAAGGATCAGGATTAAATAGGTTATCAGCAACGTCTTCAAGAATTGTATGTAAAAAATCACCTGTCATTTCAGAACGATACGCTTCAGGATATGACATCGCAGTCGCATTAAAAAGATCTTCACGAGTGATATCTTGTCCTGGTAATAAGCTTGGACCCCAACGGAAACCAGGTGACAACGCAATATCAGCTTCACGCTCTTCAATTAATGCATTACATAATAAATCGTCCCATGTTCCATTAAAATTACCCCGCCGATACAATTCTTGATCGGTGGTACCTAAAACCTCTGAAAGCTGGTTTGTAAATGGAGCACGCTGTTCATCAATTAAAGCTCGAACAGCGGGATCGGGGGCAATTACATCACTTAAAATAGGAATAAGTTTGTGTGCAAAGCCTTTAACTTCACCATCTCGAACATCCAAATCAAGACGTGTCACAAACTTCCCATTTGAACCAGATGCTATTAACATTGTTGATCCTACTAAAACTGGTTCAGGTAACGCATCGTGAGTATGGCCAGTTAATATAACATCAATACCATTTACACGACTAGCTAATTTTCGATCTACATCAAAACCATTATGAGATAATAGCACTACCAATTCAGCACCCAATTCCCGAACTTCGTCAACGACTTCAATCATACGCTCTTCACGAACACCAAAAGATAAGTCTGGAAACATCCAACCAGGGTTTGCAATAGGCATGTAAGGGAATGCTTGGCCAATCACTGCAATTTTTACCCCACCACGTTCAAACATTTTATAAGGTTCGTATGCAGGCTCATCCCATTCTTTGTCAAAAATATTTGCACCTAAAAATGGAAAATCTAAGGTATCAACAATTTCAGATACTCGATCAATACCTAACGTAAACTCCCAATGCGATGTCATTGCATCAGGTTTTAATGCATTCATAACATTAACCATATCTTGCCCTTGGGTATGGTATGTAGTGTAAGATCCCTGCCACGTATCACCACCATCAAGCAACAAGGCATCAGGGCGTTCAGACCTTATAGAATTCAGCACAGTTGCTACGCGATCCAAGCCCCCCATGCGCCCATATGTTTTTGCAAGCGCACTAAAATCATTGTAAGTCAAAGCGTAAGCCTCGGGAGTACCGGGCGTCATATCAAATAATTTTAAAAAATCTTTGCCAGTAACATGTGGTGGCAGTCCATTTACAGCACCAATACCCAAATTTATCTCTGGTTCACGGAAATATACAGGCTTTAACTGTCCATGAATGTCAGTAATGTGAATTAAAGTCACATTTCCAGTAGTATTAAATTCTAACAACTTATCCTGTGATAAGGTCTGTTGCGCAGCTGCGCGAGTAAAGCCACCAGCGCCATAAATTGCAGAAGTGGCAACAGTTGCTTGTAAGAAATCACGCCGAGAAATCATAGGGGAAAACCTCATATTCATAATACTGAATGTTATGGAATGAATAAACCCCACATCGTATTATCGTTGCGGGGTTTAATTTAGTATTAGTTACGAACTGATGGACTCTCAACAGACAAACCATTTCCTCGTGATGCAACATATAACTCTAAAGCACGGAACTCTTCAGAACCTTCTTTATATGGCGTTGCACGAATATTTTTCATACACCCTTTAAAGCGACCATGAATAGAATTCATTTTTGCATTTTTTAAACGATATGTAGGAAAACCGTTAATTTGACCCTGAGATAGATGATCAGCACGGATCATATTACCATAATTATCTTCATGACAATTTGCACAAGACATTTCCAATTGACCTACTCTAGTATAATATAGCTCTTCACCCATTTTATAGGCACCAGCTACATTGCCATCCACTTTTACATTCATAGGCATTCCGCGTGACTGTAACGAAATCAGTGAAGTCATGGCAGTCATTTTGCCTTTGGACCACTTCCAAGGCTCAGCACCCATTCGCTCTGTACGGCAATTATTCACTAACGTTTCCATTGTGTCTAATTTTCCAGATGAAGCATTATGTCTAGGTAAAGCTGTACGCAATCCCTTAAATGATGCGACATCTTCATGGCATGAAGCGCATGCCTTACCCTCAGAACCATCTACTTTAGCAAACAACTCTTCACCTTGTTCGATAAATATAAAGGATGGATTATCAAAATCATCCATTTGCAAAGCTTGCGTTTCTTTAATTCTAAACCGCCAGCCTGAGACAAGTTCATCTAATGCACTTCCTGCAGGTGCAGCAGATTTAGTTGATATATTTAACTCTTCATTTATAATTAGTTCTGCGTCTTCATTAGCAACTGCAAGAGTTGTGATTGTACATAAAGCTAAAACGCAAGTCAGAGTTCTTGTGAATTTCTTCATAATAGGATCCTCCCTTTTTTGCGCCTTAAGCGACTGTGATAGTTTTAGTTTTCTCAACTGTTGAACCATCATCATCTGTCCATTTCATTACCAAGTCACCTGTTGAAGGCACAGTAAAGCTAAACTGAAAATATGGATTTGTAGAAATTGCTGGCTCAAATGTAGCCGAGACAACACTCTCACCACCAAAAGTTGCTGAAAATGCATTAATAATTTTGCGTGGAATAAAATTACCATCGCCATCTTTGCGGCGACCAGATTCCATCTTATGATTAACTAATGTTTTTATTGTTACCAACTCACCTGCCGCTGCAGTTTTTGGTGCCTTTACACGTGCTTTTGCCATGCATTCTCTCCTTTATCTGCTAGCCGCCGCAGCCGCCAATTGTTACTTTTACTGTCTTTGCTACTTGAACATATGAGCCATCTGCCATTTCAGCGATTGCAACTACATCCTGAGTTCCAGCTAAACGTATGCGTATTGAACCAGATGCATCACCTAATGCTCCAAAATTGAAAGTTCCAACACCTGGGGTAGGATTACCATCGGCCAAGATCATGACACGCTTTGCTCCTGGTGCTGAAAATTGAACTGGAACAGTATTACCATTCTCAGCAATTTCTGGCGTAGTTAAGTCAATACCACCATCAATGACTGCTGCACCGCCCGAAAATGCTTTAATAACTGCCATTGTTTTTTCACTTGCCGCAAATGCGTGCAAAGGCACCAAAGTTACGACAAAAGCCGCTGATCCAAGTGCCAAGGCATTTCTACGAGTTAATGACATGCCCTACTCCTCTTTTAATGTTAATAAATAAGCTACAACATCTTCAACTTGTTGAGCTGACAAAATTGTTTTGCCTTCAAATTTCTTTAATGTTCTCACACCATTTTTAGCACGATAAAACGATGGCATAATTGTACCTTCAAATGTATTTCTTGAACTAACAACAATTCCACGCAGTTGCGCAGTGTCCCATCGAGACCCAACGCCATTCAATTCAGGCCCAACTTCGCCATGAAAAAGTTCTGAAGATGCATCATCATTTACATGACAGGCCAAACAGTTTCCAAGTTTGCGATTAATTGATAGCTTTCTTCCAGCAACAGGGTCACCTACGACACCTGTCAATGATGCCATTACCTCGCCATCTTCACCAAACGAAACTGCATCTGGAGCAGTATCTTCAGCAAAGGCGGATGTGGAAATAAGCGTGGCCGTTATAGCAATAAAAACGCGTAGCAACATATGGTTTCCTCCCTGATCCCTTTTTCTATTTATACGCTAGTGGCATAAAGTGAGTCTTGCAAGACAAATTCTATTTTTTGAATTTATTTTACTTTTTGTTTTTGTTCAGCAAACTTTCGAGCATGATATTTTTGGAAATGTTCATTATTATTATATCCCTTCTCCAAAACAAAATTCAACATGTTGAATGTTGTATACTTACCAAATGCACCAGGCATTGTGATGACCGCATTTTGCGCTGCAGTTTTGTTAGTGTCTATTACTTCGGGCATAAACATAAGTGTTGGCGTAAAGACAATTCCCCAATGATTGGCCATTTCTTTTTCTGAAAGTGTAGTTCCATCGAAATCTGTAACCTCTTCATCTCCAAACAAATTCATTTGTACAACAAAATATTTATCAGATATTAATTTAGATATTTCAGGCTGTGAGAAAACATCTTCATGCATTTTTGAACAGTAAATACACCCACGTTGTTCAAAAATAATCAAAAACCGCTTACTTTCTGCATTTGCTTCCTCAAGATCCTCTTTCATATCCTTAAAAGTTGAGCTCAACCATATTGGTTTGTGAAGGCCATCATCTCCTATTGGCACCGCGTTGGCAGAACATGTAATTAGTAAGGTAAAAATTATTATTAAACGTTTCATATTTGTCTCCTATCCAATTGTAGCAAACCAAGGCATATATTTAATCATAAAGCTCGCGATATAATTCATACTGCCCGTTGCAATTAAAAAAGCAAAAACAATTAGCATAATACCCATTATTTTTTCAACGTACACCATATGTTGTCGGTTGCGCTGCATCCACCGTAGAAATGGTTTGGCAAAGATAGCAGCGATTACAAATGGCGTAGTCATTGAAAGCCCATAAACTAAAAGTAACAAACCACCTTGAAAAACGTCACCCATCCCACCTG
This sequence comes from uncultured Amylibacter sp., assembly GCA_905181935.1. Classification (GTDB taxonomy): domain Bacteria; phylum Pseudomonadota; class Alphaproteobacteria; order Rhodobacterales; family Rhodobacteraceae; genus Amylibacter. Next base: position 106,978 of record CAJIZV010000001.1, read on the forward strand.
CAACCATCAAAATAGCTGCTAAGGCTGGCCCTACGCAAGGTGTCCATCCGAATCCAAAGGCCAAACCCATCAAATAAGAACCAATTAATGTGGATGGATCAGAATTAGTTTCTATTTTAGATTCCCTATAAAATACACCCACACGAATGATGCCTAAAAAATGTAACCCAAAAGCGAACAGAAAAGCTGCGGCAACGTATGCCAACTCTTGCTTCCAAATTCTAAATGCCTGTCCCAATGCAGATGCACCCAAACCCAAAAGTACAAAAATTGTAGTAGTCCCCAACGCAAAGAAAATACTAGTTAAAATTAGCTTTCGGTGAGTGCGAAATGGTATATCATTTTCACCTTTAAGATCACTCATACTTATCCCTGCTAAATAACACAGATAAAAGGGCACCATGGGTAATACGCACGGGGACAAAAAGCTTAAAAAGCCTGCGATCATGGCTGCACTAAATGTAATATCCAACATCTAATCTCTTGTCCTTAAAACTAAAACACATTATGTTTTTTATATATGTTATGAAAGTTAACTAAATGAAGTCAATACTATTCGCAGTTTTACTATGCTTTAATGGTACTGTTTCTTTGGCGCAGGGTGCGCAATTATTAATGTTTGAACAAGATGGGTGCCACTGGTGTGAAATATGGAATGACCAAATCTCCGAAACATACCCAAAAACTTTTGAAGGTCGCACTGCCCCACTAAAAAGAATTGATATACACGCAAACATTCCAAATGGTATAGTTCTAGTAAGCAACCCACAGTTCACGCCAACTTTTATAGTTATTAATGCTGGCGAAGAAATAGGCCGAATAGAAGGCTACCCAGGCGAAGATTTTTTTTGGGGGCTACTAAATGAAATTTTATTAGACCTTCCAGATTAAATAAATTTAAAGGGAATATCATGAAAAAAATAATTACAGCAATATTAATAAGTTGTTCTCCAGTAATAGCAGCAGAAGGTGATGCATTTGTAGAGTTTAAAGTTCTTAAACCAGAGGTAGCCATTAAAGCTGCCGTATCTGCTATGATTTTCTGTCGTGAAGAAGGTTATCAGGTAGGTGTTACAGTAGTAGATCGCTTTGGCCTTACCCAGGCATTCGTAAAGTCGCGATATGCAGGTTTGCACGTCCAAGAGACAGCAACGCGCAAAGCTTGGACCTCAGTGAGCTTCCGCACTACAACATTATCTTTAGACAAAAACACACAACCTGGGAAGGAAGCATTTGGCATCCGTTTCATCTCAATACCTCTGCCACTAGGGGGTGGCGTACCAATTGAATCTGAGGGTTCCATTGTTGGTGGGATTGGGGTATCGGGAGCACCAGGAACTGATATTGACGATAAATGCGCAAGAGCAGGCATTGAAGCTATTGAAGATGAATTATTAGGATTTTAAAATGAATTTACCCGAAAAAATATCTGAAAATTTTAATATTGAGGATATGTTCGATCAAGGACGCGATGCAGCTAACTTTTTAAAGGCAATGGCACATGAGGGTCGCCTTATGATATTATGCCATTTAGTCATGGGTGAAAAATCTGTTACTGAATTAGAAAATCTTTTATCTTCTCGGCAAGCTGCGGTTAGTCAACAACTTGCACGCCTTCGCATTGAAGATGTAGTTAGCTTTCGTCGCGAAGGCAAAGCAATTTATTATAGTATAAAAGATAAAAAAGTTTTAAAATTAGTTTCCTTTTTACATGAAGAATTTTGCTCTAAAGAATAGTATGCATAAAAATGGATGAAACAATACTTGCTGCTTTATTAGGACTTTGCTCTGGCTGCGTTTTAGGGCTGGCTGCTCGTTTGGGCCAGTTTTGTACATTTGGAGCAATAGAAAGCGCCTACATGGGTAAAGACCAGCTTAGAGTGCGGTTATGGGGTATTGTTCTTGGCGTGGCAATTTTGGCAATTTATAGTTTAGACGCTTTAGATCAGTTAGATATTTCATCTACACCTTATCATCTGCTTAAGTGGAATCCTATAGCAAGCATTATAGGTGGTTTATTTTTTGGCTATGGAATGGGCCTGGCAGGGAATTGCGGGTTTGGCGCCTTAGCTCGAGTTGGTGGTGGGGACTTACGATCTTTAGTTGCTGTTATAGTAATGGCTATTTCTAGCTATTTTATCCTTAGTGGCCCTTTAGCCAGCCTTCGCGTCTCAATATTTCCAACTATTCCAGCTAATAATACTCAAGATTTTGCTAATTTAATACATAATATTTTGGGCCTACAACCTATTATAGTTGCTATAACTATTAGCTTGGGATTAATTATTTGGGCATTACATTTTAAACCTCTGCGTCATGAATATACTATGCTAATTTGGGGTGCCCTTGCCGGCTTAGCTGTTGCCGCTGCATTTTGGGGGACCAGTTATCTAAACATAGAAAGCTTTGACGAGATTTCCGTTCAAGGGCATACATTTACTGTTCCATTGGGTTCAACCCTATTGTTTATGATGACAGCTTCAAGTGGTGGCCTTGGATTTCCTGTTGGAAGTGTTTTTGGAGTTGTTTTTGGTGCATTTATTGGCAGTAAAATAAAAGGACACTTTAGATGGGAGGCGTGTGATGATGCTCGAGAGCTCGGAAGGCAAACTTTAGGGGCAATCCTAATGGGCTTTGGCAGCGTTATTGCTATTGGATGCTCAATTGGCCAAGGCGTTAGTGCATTTTCAACACTTGCATTTAGTGGCCCAGTAACATTATTCGCTATAGTAACAGGCTGCATAATATCTATTAATCATATTTTAACAGGATATCAGCCTTAAAAAATATTCAAGAATATTAAAGTTAAAATTATCAAATTAAGTATTAATTACTAATTATAATTTAAATTTGTATATATTATTCCGATATATATGTATTTGAATAATTCAATTCTAAAGTACAATTGAAAGTGAGAATACTATCATTTTTCATTCATTTGCCAAGTAGAACAAAGCCCTTCAAAGAGTTTAAATAAATCTATTTATAAGACAAAAGGACTTCCAAAATGTTTGAAGAACTGGGATTTGAAACAATATCACCCGTTACTGCATCTGCTTTCTTTGCTTTAATGGTTGGATTTGTGTTTGGTGCAATTAGTCAACACATTCAGTTTTGCTTTCGTCGCAGTATTGTTGGCGACCAAAGCGAACGTAAAGCAGCTCGTGGTATATGGTTTTCTGCGCTTGCATCAGCAATTATAGGGACACAAGTCTTAGTTTCTTTTGATATAATTTCATTCGATAGCCATCGCTTTTTTGAAGCAAAATTACCGTTATTCGCTATAGCAATTGGTGGACTTATGTTCGGGACTGGTATGGTGTTAACTAAGGGATGCATATCACGCCTTATAGTTTTAGCTGGAACTGGAAATATGCGCGCTTTGATAGTTTGCATAATTTTTTCGATTTCAGCACATGCAACACTTAAAGGAATTTTTGCTCCACTTCGAGTTTGGGCAGGATCTTTCACAATCGATATGGGCGAAAAAGTTGGATTTTTTAATCTGATAGGTGGTGCCCCACTATGGACAGTTTTAATTATAAGTTTCACATTTTTACTTATTTACAAATCTGGCGCTAAAAGCTCACATATAATACTTGCTATTTTAATTGGATTATTAATCCCCTTATCCTGGGCTGGAACTGGCTTTATCCTTTTTGATGATTTTGATCCAATCCCATTACAATCCTTGTCATTCACATCACCAAGTGCAGATTTATTATTTTGGGCAATTGCATCAACATCAATCCCAGCAGGCTTTGGTGTGGGTTTAATTGGAGGAGTAATCCTTGGTTCAGCACTTACTTCAATAGTAAAGCACGATTTCAAATGGCAATCATTTGAAAGTCCACAACAAACAAGAAGATATCTATTAGGAGCTGTTTTAATGGGTGTTGGTGGAGTGCTTGCAGGTGGATGTACAGTTGGTGCAGGATTAGCTGGCATTCCTACGTTAAGCTTTGCTGCCTTCTTTGCTCTTGGATTTATTGCAATAGGAGCTCTTGCTACGCAATACTTATTAAGTAGTAGTACTTTCCAGGCACCGTCTTTTATTTATTAATGATTATTTACAATACTCCATATAGTGTTGCCAACAAGACTCTATCCAAATCTTGTTTATAGGTATATAAAAGGGTAATAAGAATAAGATCGAATACGCGAGGAAAAAGTTATGAGATGCCCATTTTGCGGAAATACCGATACACAAGTTAAAGATAGCCGTCCTGCAGAAGATCATGTAGCCATTCGTCGTAGACGATTTTGCTCGTCATGTGGTGGTCGCTTTACAAGTTACGAGCGCGTACAATTGCGTGATTTGGTGGTCATAAAAAAGAATGGAAAACGAGAAGATTTTGATCGTGAAAAGCTTGCGCGCTCTATTCGCATGGCTTTGCAAAAACGTCCCGTAGAGATTGATCGAATTGATCAATTAATTTCAGGTATTGTCCGACGTTTAGAAAGCATGGGTGAAGCAGATATAGCCAGTGATAAGATTGGTTCTATTGTAATGGATACTTTAGCGCGTATAGATACAGTAGCTTATGTACGTTTTGCCTCAGTTTATAAAAACTTTCAAGATGCCGATGATTTTGAAGACTTTGTTCAACAATTACGCCCCCCCGAACCCTTAGAAGAATAATGGTATCCCAAAAAAATGATAAGCGCTGGATGCGTCTGGCCTTATCCCATGGAGCGCGGGGCTTAGGTCAAACCTGGCCAAATCCAAATGTTGGTTGTGTAATTGTAAAAAACAACATTGTACTTGGGCGTGGGTTTACTCAACCCGGCGGGCGACCACACGCAGAAGCCCTTGCATTAAAACAAGCTGGTAGTGCAGCTAACGAAGCTACTGCTTACGTAACTTTAGAACCATGCGTCCACACTGGTAAAACACCTCCCTGTACAAATGCTTTGATTAATGCAGGTATTTCACGCGTAGTAATTGCAACTGTTGATCCAGACCCACGTGTTGCAGGAAAGGGCATCCAAGCCCTTAAGGATGCTGGAATTACTGTATCTTTGGATGTTATGAAATCAGAAGCAGATCAAGTACATGCTGGATTTTTTGCAAAAACTCTTAAGAATAGGCCAATAGTAACACTTAAACTTGCCACTAGTTTAGATGGTAAAATTGCAACTCAAACTGGAGATAGCCAATGGATCACAGGGGAGCCATCTCGCAGGTTCGTCCATTATCTACGTGCTACTCATGATGCAGTTATGGTTGGTTCTGGTACTGTGGAGGCCGATAACCCCAGCTTAACAGTACGCAATTTTGGCAATCACATTCGACAGCCTGTTCGTGTAATACTAGACAGTAATGCACACATTAATACTAATAATAATTTAGCAAAAAGTGCGCGAGAAACGCCAGTATGGATATGTCATGGTGAACATGCAGATTTTAACGACTGGTCAGACACTGGTGCAATAAGCATACCCTGTTTATTAAGCCCAGATGGCCTCAACCTACCAGATGTTATGTCCAAACTTGCACAAAAAGGTTTAACGCGAGTGTTCTGTGAGGGTGGAGGTAAGTTAGGTGCAGCATTAATAAAGGAAAATTTGGTTGATCAATTAATTATAATGCAGGCTGGTGTTGCAATTGGCTTAGAGGGCGTTACGGCACTCGGCGCCATGAATACAAAAATATTAAAAGACGCCCCTCAATTTAAACTTCAACAAGTACGCACAATTGGGACTGATGTTATAAGCACATGGTCTAATTCATATTTAAACTAGCAAATGCTTCTTATTTAAGATTTCTAGCTTTAATTTTAAAATAAAACTGAATACATAAAATCCCACTTTAATAGGAACTTTCATTTTTTATAAAGTTTTGCTAACCAAAACTTAAATTAAACGTAACTTTCAATTTAAAAATATACTTTTGCTTATTATCTATACTTTAACCTTCTCTCTATGATAAATTTAAATAAGAAGCTGTACTAATAAAAAATATAAGGTATTTAAATGTTCACTGGAATTATAACTGACGTTGGAACAATTGCTAAATTGGAGCAAGCTGGTGATTTACGTGCGCGTATTAATACAACCTATGACATAGAGACTTTTGATATAGGTGCTTCTATTGCATGTAATGGAGTCTGCTTAACTGTAATCACAAAGGGTTGTGAAAATAATCAAAACTGGTTTGATGTACAAATATCTGCAGAATCTGTTTCAAAAACTAACATAAGTACTGGGCGTAAAGCTTGGGGCATTAGTAAAAATGTAAATTTAGAACGCGCATTAAAAATGGGTGATGAACTGGGTGGACATATTGTTTCAGGCCACGTTGACGGAGTAGCTATAATCACAGATATACAGTCTTCAGGTGATAGCACCATTGTTACATTTAAAGTACCTAGAGATTTATCTCGATTTATAGCTCAAAAGGGTTCTGTAACTTTAGACGGGACCTCACTAACAGTAAATGAAGTTTTAGTTGATACCTTTAAAGTAAACTTAATATCACACACAAAAGCAAACACAACTTGGGCTGATATAGAAATTGAAGATAAAATAAATCTGGAAATTGATACGTTAGCACGTTATGTGGCGCGCTTAGCCGATGTTCGCAACGCAAGCTAAACACAGAAAATTTAGGATTATAAAAATGCTTTCTGCATCAGAAAATACAATAAATCTGCCTGAATTTATAGGAAATTTACCTAATATTGCTATAATAAATTCGCACTATCATTCCAATGTATCTAAAAATTTAATTAAGGGTACAGTTGCCACCTTAAAAAAAGGCGGCATTCCTCATGAAGTTTTTAATGTCTCTGGCGTATTAGATTTACCAACAGCATTGAAACTAGTTGTAAATTCCACTCGCTTTGAAGGTTATATTTTACTTGGATCCATATTGAATGGTGGAAATGATCTAATCACAAGCGCCATGTATTCTGAAACATTACGGGGTATTGGAACTATTGCTGGCCAAGGCTACCCTTTAGGCACCGCCATAATATGTGCCGAAAATGAAGACACATTATTGAAAATGGCATCTATACAAGAAGACAATTGTGGTGGTATGGCTTCACAAGCGGCATTAGAGCTAGTTGCAATAGCACGTGACCTGTCTGGTATTACTAAAAACATTGGATTCAAACCTGCATCCAAATTCATTCAAATGGCCGGCGAGGCATCAAAGACAAAATGACTTCTAAAAAACAAATGAAATCTGCATCTCGATTATACGCTGTTCAAGCACTTTTCCAAATGGAAGCGTCGGATCAAGGCATGAATGAAGTCCGTGATCAATTCGTGGATTATCGCTTTGGCGCTACCCTCGAGGGAGAAGAGTATGCAGAAGGCAATATAGATTTTTTTGATGCATTATTATTTATGGCGGTAAACCAACAAGCCGCTATAGATCAAATGACTGATCGTGCTTTAGTCGCCAAGTGGCCAATTGACCGCATTGATCCAACCCTTCGTGCAGTTTTCCGTGCTGCTGGAGCAGAACTTATTATAAATGAGACCCCCCCAAAGGTTGCCATCGTAGAATACGTAGAAGTGGCTAAAGCATTTTTTCCAGATGGAAATGAGACACGTTTTGTAAACGCAGTTTTAGACCATATGGCGCGTGAAGCTCATCCAGATAAATTTAAATAAATAAAGTCATAAATAAATTTCTGATAATATAAATTAAAGAGAATATAATGCTTATTATTTTACTCAGATTTTATGCTAAATACCAATGCTAAACTTTACCTGGCCACAAAGTTACATTGTAAGCAAAATACTTCAGAAATTGGATTTAATTACACGCTTAGAGGCAAAACACTTTATTCGAAATTTTATACCTATTAAATAAAATGAAATAATTTAGGAACTTGTTTTAATTTACGTGGTGATAGTTCAATAGTGTTAATTATACTATTATCAGTTTATTTAAATACAGCCTTATATCATCAGTTGATACTAACAGATTTGACTCTCATAAAAAATAATACGCTAGATTAATATAAAGCTTGATTTCTTAGCAAATATTGCAGTCTAATCTTAGAGAGAAGTATTTATATTTATATAGGCTAAACATGCGGCTCCTTCTCTCTTTTATAGCACTTTTATTTTCGATTGCTTTACTTCAATTATCATCTGGAACTATTGGCACCTTAGATGCATTATCGGGTTTAAAAACTGGGTTCAGTCGCGTTGAAATTGGGTTATTAGGATCTGCCCACTTTGTTGGTTTTTTTATTGGGTGTTTTTGGGCACCGCGCTTAATTGGATCCATTGGGCATTCACGAACTTTTGCAATATTTGCTACGATGGGCGCTATCGGCGTAATTGCGCATCCAATATTTATAAATGCTTACTTTTGGTTAGCTTTGCGCTTATTATCAGGCATGTGTGTAGCAGGATGCTACACAGTAATAGAAGCTTGGTTTCAAGCTAAAGTGACAAATGAAATTCGAGGCCGAGTAATGAGCGCCTATCGCATTGTAGATATAAGTGCTTCATCCATATCGCAGCTAATGATCGCTTTCTTAACACCAGCATCATATATTTCTTACAACATAATTGCTATTCTTGCCTGCATAGCAATTTTGCCACTTACGTTAACACAATCAGAAGCGCCTAAGGTGCCAAAAGCACCGCGTTTGCACCCCATTCGTACAGCTTTAACTTCCCCCCTAGGTGTAGCAGGGGTGATAACGGCAGGCGTCACAACGTCATCTTTTCGTATGGTCGGACCAATCTATGGTTCAGATATTGGCTTAACCACTTCGGAAATTGGATCATTTTTAGCAAGTGTGCTAATTGGGGGTGCATTAGCACAATTCCCAGTTGGCTACCTTGCAGATAAGTTTGACCGGCGGAGAGTATTGGTAGGAATTTCCATCGCTAGCATAATGGTTTGTGTTGCATTCATGCTTATGGGTGAAACCACTAAAATCAATACTTATATTTTAGCATTCATATTTGGCGCAACAACTTTTCCAATTTTTTCAATTTCAGCTGCACACGCAAACGATTTTACCAGCCCAGAGGAAAGAGTAGAACTTAATGCAAGTTTAATGTTTTTTTATGCAATTGGCGCTGTCTTTTCACCATTAATAGCATCAGCGTTAATACAAAAATTTGGACCTTCTGCCATGTTTAGCTTTATTACACTAGCACATGTATGTCTTGTGATATTCAGTTTAGGACGGATGTCAGCACGGTCATCATCTTCAGAAAAAACAAAGTATCGCTATATGCCACGCACATCGTTTACGATTGGAAAATTAATTAAACGACGTAATCTAGACTAGCCCAAGTGCTAGCTTTGCGTTAAGTCAAATTAAAATCAACAAGAGAGATGCGCCATGCACAGGACACTGATCACATCCGCCCTGCCTTATATCAACGGGATCAAACATCTTGGCAACTTAATTGGTAGTCAATTACCTTCTGATGTCTATGCACGTTTCTGTCGTGCAAAAGGACATGAAGTAATGTATCTCTGTGCAACGGATGAGCACGGAACACCCGCAGAATTGGCCGCCGCAAAAGCTGGTAAAGATGTTGCAGATTATTGCGCTGAAATGCATAAGACTCAAGCCGACTTGGCAAGTGGCTTTCGATTGTCATTCGACTATTTTGGTCGTTCTTCCAGTATACAAAATCGCGAACTTACTCAATATTTTGCAGGCAAATTAGAAGATAATGGGTTAATTGAAGAAGTTAATGAAAAACAAATATATTCTAATTCAGACAAACGTTATTTACCTGATCGCTATATTGAAGGTGAATGCCCAAACTGCGCATCAACTGATGCGCGAGGTGACCAGTGTGAGAATTGTACAAAACAACTTCAGCCCACAGACCTCATTAATCCTCGTTCAGCTATTTCTGGATCAACTGACTTGGAAGTTCGTGAGACAAAACATTTATATTTATGCCAATCAAAAATGCGCGATACACTAGATGTCTGGATTAACGAAAAATCTGATTGGCCAATTTTAACTACTTCTATAGCAAAAAAGTGGCTTCATGATGGAGATGGACTTCAAGATCGTGGTATTACCCGTGATCTGGATTGGGGCGTACCCGTTAAACACGGAAACGCGGAATGGCCTGGGATGGAAGGTAAAGTATTTTATGTTTGGTTCGATGCCCCCATTGAATACATAGCAGCAACTGCGGAATGGGCTGCTGCAAATGGTAAAACAGATGCTGACTGGGAGCGCTGGTGGCGCACGGACAAAGGTGCCGATGATGTAAACTATGTTCAATTTATGGGAAAAGATAATGTCCCATTCCATACCCTTTCATTCCCAGCCACAATCATGGGAGCAGATGATAACTGGAAGCTCGTTGATTTTATAAAATCTTTTAATTACCTTAATTATGATGGTGGACAATTCTCTACATCAAAAGGGCGTGGGGTATTCATGAACCAAGCTTTAGATATATTGCCATCTGATTATTGGCGTTGGTGGTTATTATCAAACGTACCAGAAAGTTCAGATTCAGAGTTTACATGGGACAGCTTTCAACAAGGTGTAAATAAAGACCTTGCAGACGTGCTTGGAAACTTTGTTTCTCGTATAACAAAGTTTTGTCGTTCGAAGTTTGGCGAAGCAGTTCCTGAAGGCGGTTCATATGGTGCTCGTGAAGAGGCAGTAATTGAACAATTAACAGACTGCTTAAAATCATACGAAAATAATATGACTAAAATGGAAGTACGTAAATCTGCTTCTGATTTACGTACTATTTGGTCAATCGGAAATGAATATTTGCAAGCAGCGGCACCATGGACATTGTTTAAAGAAGATCCAATCGCATCAGCAACAATCGTACGTTTTGCCTTAAATCTAATTCCATTCTATGCTTCGTTATCCGAACCATTTATACCAGATGCTGCAGAAACAATGCTAAAAGCTATGAACGCTGAAAAAGTATGGCCAACAGATGTAAAAATAGCATTAAACACCCTTACTTCAGGCCATGCCTTTACTGTTCCAGATGTCATGTTTGCTAAAATATCGGACGAGGCACGTGATGAAATGGAAGCTAATTTCTCTGGTATTTAAGAGATCTGTAATATTATTTTAGAAATATATTTATAATTGAAAAGATGATTTTAATTTTTATAAGTAGTTATTTTTTACAATTATTTTTAGAATTAGCCCAAGCCCAAGGAACAGTATACTCGCTTAATACATTTTGCACTTCTTCATCATTAACCTTTGGAACTGTTTTATTTATATTAGCAACTAAACCCAGGTTTTTATCTTCATTAACACTACTAACTGTGGCAGCAACGTTTGCTTTCGCAAAAGCTTCGTCAAATACACGTATGATAGCTAATCTGCGCAACTCAGGTTTAAATACTTTACCAATAGCCGTCTTTGGTAATTGATCTAGTATTTCAATATATTTTGGCCGTGCAGAATGATCTGAAACATTTTCAAATGCATAATCCATTAATTCCTGAACTGATATATCGGCTTTATCAATCAACTCAACATATGCACAAGGCAATTCACCAGAGTATCTATCAGGTTGGCCCACTGCACCTACAAAGTTAACTGCAGGATGGCCAGATAGCACCTCTTCAATGACCAAAGGGTCTATGTTATGGCCACCACGCATAATTATATCTTTTGATCGTCCAGTTAACCATAAATAGCCATCAGAATCTAAATATCCCAAATCACCAGTTCGCAAATATTTTTCATTAGTAAATAATAATTTGTTTTTTTCTGGGTCAGTATAAGTTGATCCAACTACAATTCCTGGGTTATTAATACAAACTTCTCCAGCTTCACCAGACTTACAAGTTTTTACTACCTGACCAATCGTATTCATTTGAAATATTTTAACATCTGTATGCGGCAAAGGTAAGCCAACAGACCCAATCTTTCTCTCGCCATCAGGTGGGTTGCACGATACCAAACAAGTGGCCTCAGTCATTCCATAACCTTCAATTATTGCGATACCAGTTTTTTTTTGGAATTTTTTAAAAAGTTCTACAGGCATTGGTGCAGATCCACAAAAAACATTTTTTAAAGTTGCAATATCTGCATTAATAGGATGATTAATTAACGACGCCGCAGCCGTCGGAACAGTAATAATAAATGTACCTTTGTAGCGCTCTACAAGTTTCCAAAAATTACTAAAAACTCCATCCCCTCGATAACCCGCAGGTGTTGGCATAACCATATGTGAGCCCGCTGACATGACACACAGCCATGCAGGATATGCAGCAAACACATGAAATAATGGCATAGGACAGATTACAACATCATGTTCATCCATTAAGATTTGTGCTCCAAGCCAACCATTATACAGTGCGCCTGAGTGCCGGTGTTGAACAATCTTTGGCATTCCAGTTGTACCACCAGTGTGAAAGTACGCACAAAATGGGTCATCATCACTTTCATTAAACTCTAATTCGGTTTTTTGAGTATCAAGAGCAGAGTTAAATTCTATGATTTTTGCCGAATGTTGAATGTTAACTTTAGGACGTATCAAAGGTACAAACCAGCTGATTGGGGCACTTAGATGGGGCAACAAATCAATTTCAACAACAGTTTCAACACAATCAGCATTACAGACAGCCTTATGTGCTATTTGTGCTACATTGGTTTTGGGGAATGAGCGCATAGTAACCAATACCTTAGCGTTTACCTCCTTAAGAAGACCCGCAATATGTTCAGGAGAAAGCGTCGGATTTATAGGAGCCACAATTCCAGCAGTCATTCCTGCCAACATTGTAATTAATGTTTCATGACTAGTTGGTAAGAGATAGGCAACCACATCAGTTGGGCCAACACCTAAAGAACGAAACAAATTAGCCGCTTGTGTAACGCGATCAGTTAATTGATCATAATTTAGGGTAATATTTTTATCAGTACTTCCAGACTTCATCTGAAAACTAATAGCAGGTCGATTACCATGCATTTTACGAGTTTGGCACAAACGTTGATAAACTGTCTTAGAAGTCCAACAGTCCTCAAGCGGCATTTCATTTTCTAAACGCATAAAATCTGAACGATTTGCAAAGTACTTTTTCATCTTAAGCTTTCTTAATTCTTACAGTAAGTTAATGGTAAGACACAAAAGCTATAACTTCAAACATATGCTAGACTTAAATAATCTAATCAGCTTTGAGGCAACTAGAATAAAAATTATTTTTTATAAAATAGAGTTTTTACTTTTTGTGAAATTTATATGATTTCGTCAGTAAACTGTAACTTTGCTAATCTAGCATATAGCCCACCTTGAGAGACTAAGTCTTTATGAGTGCCATGAGCAACAATTTTGCCATTATCAACAACAATAATCCGGTCCGCTTTTTTTACAGTGGCTAATCTATGCGCAATAATGATCGTAGTTCGTGTACGCGCTAATGCTTCAACGGCTTTTTGAACAGCATGTTCGCTTTCCGCATCTAACGCGCTGGTAGCTTCATCTAGCAATAACACAGGGGCGTCACGTAAGATGGCCCGAGCAATAGCAAGGCGCTGTTTTTGCCCTCCTGAGAGCATGACACCCTGCTCACCTACATAACTTTTATATCCATCAGGCAATGCAATCAAAAAATCATGCGCCGCAGATGCTTTAGCTGCCTCAATAACTTCAGCATCAGTTGCTTCAGGGCGGCCAAATCTAATATTCTCCATAGCCGTCGTTCCAAAAATTACTGGATCTTGGGTTACTATAGCCAAATGCTTTCTAAACTCTTCACGATTTAAAGTTTGAATGGGCTTACCGTCTAAAGTTACCTGGCCTGATGTTGGATCAAAAAAGCGCATTAAAAGTTGAAAAATTGTTGATTTTCCTGCACCTGATGGCCCAACTAATGCAATAGTTTCTCCACGCTTAACATCGAGAGAAAAGCCATCTAGAGCAGCAAATTTAGGGCGTGACGGATAAAAAAATGTCAAATTCTCAAAACTTACATCTCCCATTACGGGCAAATTTAATGTATCTGGTTTAATAGGATCTTTAACAATATCATCTGAATTTAACAATTCAACTAGCCGTTCAGTTGCACCAGCGGCACGCTGCATCTCACCCCAAAACTCAGCAAAAGCAGTAACTGATGACCCAACTAAAACAGCATAAATAACAAATTGCACTAAAACGCCTGCTGTCATTTCACCAGATTGAACATCACGCGCTCCAATCCAAATTACGGAAACAACACCAGTAAAAATTAAAAAAATAACTATAGCTGTCATAATTGCGCGAATAGTTACACGTTTACGAGTTGCATCATAAGCTTCTTCAGTAAGTTTACCAAAAAGGGACCTTGAAGCCGCCTCATGAGTAAAAGCCTGGACGGTTTGGGAAGCTAGTAAACTTTCAGACGCGTTTCCTGAACTTTCAGCTATTTTATCTTGATTAAGCTTACTCAGAACTCTTACGCGACGTCCAATCCCAAAAATAGGAATTAAAATAAATGGAACAATTAATAATACTAATCCGGTCAATTTTGCAGATGTAATAAATAGTAAAATTAAACCACCAACAAACATAATTGCATTCCGCAAAGCATACGATAAATAGGATCCAATCACTGATAGTATCAATGTTGTGTCTGTAGTTATTCTACTTAATACTTCTCCTGTCATGACACGTTCATAAAAAGCAGGACTCATACCTATCATTTTATCATAAACTGCTCGGCGAATGTCTGCCACAACTCGCTCGCCCAATCTTGTTACAAGTGCATACCTTACAGCAGAACCAACCGCTAATAAGCCAGCTACAAAAATAGCATAAATAAAATAGCCATCTAAATTATCTAAGTCAGCACCAAATCCATCTACAATTCTGCGCACTGCAAGGGGTAAAATCAAAGAAATAGCCGCAGTAAATGTCAACATGAACAATGCTGATGCAACCAACCATTTGTAAGGCTTTAAGAAAGGAAGTAACCCACGCAATGCATTAACATTTTTACCTTTCGCTCGATCTTGAGATATGGAGCGAGTTGATTCAGGAGTGGACATACATTCAACTTTCAGAATTTACCCGTATCGATAACGTGCAGGACACCAATCATCAAGGAAAACTATCAAAATCAGCAAAAAAATAGAGCTAATTTAAATATGTATATTTATCAAAATTTTAAAAAAATACGAATGCGAATTATAATCAAATATATGACGAATATTTTACTACTGTAGCGATGCTTGAATTCATAATTTATTTCAAAAATTATGATCCATTTAACTATAAAATTCAGAATTTTATTTAAAAATAATTACCAGACAAAATATAACTTTAAAAAATTATATCATAAACAAAACTATACCTTATTAGTTTACTCGGGTATTGACTTATATCGCAGAATCTTATTAATTACTTAGTACATGACTATTTTACTCAAGATTAAATATAAAAGTATGCTATTATAAAAGAGGTAACTAATAATGAATATCTATGAAAAATTCAGAGGGGCAGCCCCTGTAGGCCAATTAGAAGAACTTCCCTTATTAGAGATGACTGCGATCATATATTTTAGAATGATGGCTGGCTCTTTTGAAACAAGAAAAGCGCTTGAAAAAGATTTTGCATTAGCTTTTGGCATAGATCATGGTGGCTACTATTTCAAAAGGTTTGAAGAATTTTTTGTTTGCCTTGCAACAAAATCACGCCGGAAGGTTATGCATCACGAAGTAAAGTGTACATGTTTTGGTGGCGATGAAAGTATTATAGCTAATATGATATCTCTAGCAGCTATAGGTGATATCAAAGACGCCGAACTTTTAGCATATAATCTTATTTCAGGTGATATGGCAGTTAGTCTTATAGCCCATGCAGAGAATATTGGCCTAGCGCTTAGAATAATGCTGGAACGCTACCCAGTTCCAATTTTTAGCTTATCTCAAAAGCCCCCAACCACCCATTAGAACAATTATAAGAATTAAAAATATATTTTGATTTGTAATATTGTTTTAGTAAAAATTTATAAGATTATAATTAATAGGTAATATTAATATGTCAGACTTATCCTTGGAATACTGGTTTCAACAGATTAGATTAGACCTAGATTACTTACCCAATGGGGGTCTAGAACAGCTTCTTGATTGGTTGGAACAAGGTACCATTAAAGAAGAAGGCGAGAGAGATAAAACAAAATGAGGAGACTTATCACTACAAATGTAGAAAAAGTCACAAAAATTTATTCTTCCTCTACTTCGATCCAACCATT
This sequence comes from uncultured Amylibacter sp., assembly GCA_905181935.1. GTDB lineage: Bacteria > Pseudomonadota > Alphaproteobacteria > Rhodobacterales > Rhodobacteraceae > Amylibacter. The sequence continues at coordinate 123,149 of CAJIZV010000001.1, forward strand.
TTTTCGATATTGATTAGCCACAATTGTTTTAGCAAAAAATGGATAAATTAACCATACAGTGCCTAAAGTAACAAAGTTTAAAATTACTCCAATAACAAAGTGCCTCCATACGCCTTTATAAGCAAAGTAAAGTACCCCAAAAATTAACGCCCACAAGAAAGCAAAACCAGTAACTTTTTCTTGATAACCATTACTTGGATTTTTAAATACCATCAGTAATTTCCAATCAAAATATGCAAATAGTAATTATAACTATCAGACCCAATAAATAAAGGTCAAATAAATGATTACATAAGTAACCTATATTACTTAAAGCAAATATTTAACATATTTAGTAACTTTTTCATTTTCCTTTACTGCTGATAAGAAGCAGCCGTGAAAGTACTAAATCTGCTTAAAATCACCTAAAGTATTAGATAAGCCGGCTCTTCAACAGATCACCTGACTTTGAAAGTATTGAATACCCAACTATTGAAAATGACGTATTTATTAATTTTAACGCACGTAAAGTTTCCTGATGAATATTACTAGTTTCAATACTCTCTGCTAGACCTTCTCGTAACCGGCCAAGATGTTGGCGCTGTAACTTTTGTTCAACGCGGCGAACCTTATCCTTTGCCACAACTAATTCACGTGCTTCAGCCGGGTTCTGGTTCATCATTACATTTAAAGCTAGTTGAACATTACTCAATACTCTATCGGAAAAATCGCCAATCTCTTTTCGTCCTTCAGATGAAAAGTGAAGGCCTTGATTATTTAATCTTTTGGCAAGATCAAGCATATTGCGAGCTACTACGCTGGAGGCGGCATCTAGATTAGAAGAAATCGCGGCTAGCTCCATTGACCTACCTCCTTGATCTTCATTCAAACCATTTTTTCCTAGGCGAGCTAGATAAAGCTTCACATCTAAGTGTATCTGTTTAATTAACTTATCTTGTTTTTTTATTGACTTAGCACTTTCAGGGTCCCAAACATCATAGAGAGGCTCAATCTTAATCAACATTTGCTCTATTTTCTGACCAATACCTAATAATTCTCGTGCCGCACAATCAAGGCCACGCTGAGGTCGATCCAAGACAGCTGGGTCAAGCGCACTTGTGCTTTCCATTCCTTGATCATTCGAAACTTTATTCACCATGAAACGGCATAATAATTGGCTTATAATGCCAGTTAACGGTAAAGCTATGATTAACAGGGTCAGATTAAATACAAGGTGTAAATTAATTGTTTGCCGAGCAGGGTTTGAGCCTAATAAGAAAATAATATCAGGCACAAAAACAATTAATAACGTTGCTAGTATAGCACCAGTCCCACGTAATAAAAGGTTAGCAACAATTATACGGCGCGAAATTATAGGAGCCGACAAAGTTAGCACGTATGCAATTAATGCGCCTCCTAGATTTGCTCCTAATATCATTGCGGCTGCTGCCATTAACGGCAGAATAGATTGTGAGGCCAATGTGACAAATAACAAAACAGCTGCAACACTCGAATGTACTACCCACGCAAAGGCAGCCCCTATAATAAAAGCTGTTAAAAGATCACGACCTAGGTATTCCATTACCATTTGTGTACCAGGATTTTCCATAATTGGCCCTGTTGAAGCACGGATCATATCTAAAGATACAAAAATCAAGGACAAACCGATAAAAATACGCCCGACTTGACGGCCACTGCTGCCATTAGCACGCAAAAATAATGATACACCCATAAGTAAAAGCAATGGAGTAAGAAACGTTAACCGAACCATCAAAAGTTGGGCAACAATTGCTGAACCAAGGTCAGCACCCAACAATATTGCAAGCCCACTTACCGCAGCCAAACCACTTTTAGCAACAAAACTTGAAATAAGAATAGCCACTGCCGTTGAGCTTTGTAAAAATATTGCTGCGCCCATTCCCGAGAATGCTGCTAAAAACCGATTATTACCAGAGCGCCGCAACCAAGTACGGAGTTGATTGGAAAATCCACGCTCAACTCCAGTTCCAACCAAGCGTACAGCCCAAATCAACAAAGCAGCTGAGCCAGCAATATTTAATAAAAACAGCAATAGGTTTGGTTCATTCATTTGAATGCTTTCTTATATTATAGTTTATTAAAAGGGAAATGGTCCAGAACCACAAGTAGGCCCAATACGTACTGTTTTAAATCCATCATTCCATCGGTGTAGCAAGCAACCACCCTCTACATCCATAAACCCAACGGGAGCGTTAGAACGCGTATCATAAGCAAAGCTACTGCATGAAGAAGGCGCTGAGACTACCATATGTTTATTTATGCCGATCATCATCATAGTATGAATATGACCACATACGATCCGCATCTCACCAGTAAATTTTGAAATTATTTTCACAAACATATCAATATTTTTTAACCCAATTTCATCCAAAAATTTAATGCCCGACTTAAATGGAGGGTGATGCAAAGCTAAAAGTACTGGCTCAGATTTAATCTTATTTAAAGTATCATTTAGATATTGTAGCGTGTCAGGCGCCAAAACACCACTACCTTTACCTTCAATTAATGAATCAAGCCCAAGCAGGTGAACCTTACCAACTTTTTTATGCCAATTCAGATTACCCATCTTTGGAAAAATGCCATCGTTTTGCAACATTATCTAATACCACAAAGGGTTTTGTGCTCATTATTATTCTCTTTCTGCCAGTAATAGCCGGTCGCCCAAACCATCAAGAAGATGATCAAATTTTACATTGGGGCGTCGATCAAGGATTACATAATCAACATTACTAATATTCTCTCCAAAAGCTGGAGCTATTCGTCCAAATTTTGTACAATCCGTTACCAAAATTGAGATTTGTGCATTTTCTCGTATGCGTTCACGTACTTGTACTTCTGTAGTATGAAACTCCAACAAACTGCCATCTTCAGCAACACCAGCCACACCAAAAATTCCAAACTCTGCACGATAGCGGCCAAAAAAGTCTAAAACCTCATCCCCCAGAATATCTCGATCAGGCAATCTAATTTCACCACCCGGAAGAATGATACGATTGGATAATTCATCACTCAACACCATTGCAGCACTAAGATTATTTGTAATTACAGTTAAATTTTTACGCCTTCGTAATGCACGCGCAACACTTAATGGCGTTGATCCAATAGATATAAAGACAGTTACTCCATCAGGAATAAGCTCTGCAGCAGCTTCACCAATATCACGCTTACTTGCTAAATTAGTACCAGCTCGTTGATCAAATGGCGTATTTAAATACTCAGCACCCAGTTCAATACGACCATGCCGCCTATTTAACTTATCGCCTTCACACAACTTATCAATATCTCGCCTTATGGTTTGCATAGAAACATCAAGTTTATCAGCTAAAGCTCCAACAGAAACCGCCCCATGCTCTAACACAATACTTGTAATTTCGTCTCTTCGTTTGTGCTTTTTTTTTGACACAGATTGCCCCAAACTTTTCTAGATTCGTTCTTGTACTTTAAACATTAAAAAACAACAAAACAACAATATAACAATACTAAAATGTCAATATTTTCATAAAGCATATATAATATAACTTTTATTTGTTGTTTTGTTGTTTTTTTATTTCTTTCATTTAAATGATAAGACATAACTTTTTATAATATTACTACTAAAAGCTATCTATTCAAAGGGTACATACTATTCATGCTAACAACTCCATCCATATTTGAACGATATAAAGAAATTCGATCCCGAATGCCGCAAGTTGAGACAACAAACATGTTTGAAGATATTAAATCATTACTTGATATTGTGGATCAAGGTACCACATTTGTTTTTAATGCTTTTGGCGTATTGAATGTTGGTGAAACACTTATAAAAGGAGCAGATAAGCGCCTAAATGAATTACGTAAATTAGGATGTGATATTAGAATCTTCACTAACGCAGCTAGCTATGATCACACTGGTGCACTAGATAAATTTCAACGCTTAGGCTTATCCGTTGACGATGACGATGACGATGACGATGACGAAATAATTACAAGCCGGGATGCAACACTTACAGCACTAACCTCTGGCATTTGGGGAATAATCACTGCATCAGAAGACCAACTAGCTGATATTACAACGGAATTTCTTCGATTAGGCGACGATGCTGCAGCATACGATGCTGTAGACGGGATCCTTTTTTTTATCGTCATCAGGCTGGACACATGAGCGGCAAAATATATTAACGGCGTCTCTATTAAAAAATGAACGCCCTGTGTTGATAGTAAACGCTGATCTTGTAGCACCACGAGATGATGGTTTTTCATTAAAATCAGGTCATTTTGGACATTTATTAATTGACCAAGGAATTAATAAAGTTCAATTCTTTGGTAAGCCGTTCACTAAAGTTTATGAATTATTAGAAGATAAATTAATAGATACTGCACCCAATAAAATTATTATGTGTGGGGATTCACTTCACACCGACATACTTGGCGCTGTCACTCGAGGCTGGCAAACAGTTCTAGTTACAAGTGATGGCCTGTTTTCTGGCTTTGAAACATTAAAGTTTTGCATGACATCTAATTTATTTCCAGATTGGCGATTACCATCTATCTGAAAACCTCAAATGATTAAGGTTTTATATATCTAAGAAATATATAATTTAGCTCTATTTTTGTTCACAAAAAAATAGAGATCAACGTCCAAGTATTAGATTTATTTAACTACACCTTCATTTAGCCTAAAGGGACGAAGGCTTTCAGAGAAAAACTCTAAAAATTCCAATGCAATCATTGATGAAACTGATTGTGTATTGCGGACAAGCATAAGAATATGAGGAATATTTGGCTTAAATGGCCGAATGATTAATCCACGGCTTTCATATTGACGCGCATCCATCTCACTAACAATTGAAACCCCCCTCCCCTCTGCAACTAAAATACAAGCTGTATTAAATTGTCGAGTCTCAATCCAGGTATTCATAGTTACATTATGCGACAGAAAAATCTCTTCCAAATTATGATAAAAAGCACTTTCACGACGCGAGTGTATCATTGGCTCATCTATTAAATCTTCTGGGGTAATAATTTTTTTAGCAGCCAGCGGGTTTGCCTTTGCCATAATGCAAACAGTTCGCATTGGTACACGCTCACATTCTACAGCAGGATGATCAGAGAACACATCAGTTATACCAAAGTCATACTGCTCTCCTATTATCCACTCCAAAATCCGATTTGCACCATCAGGCTCAAGTGTCACAGTAACGTTTGGTCGATCCATTAAAAATTGTGATAATATATGTGGCATATGGCTTGTAGAAAAGCCTGGCAAGCAAGCAATTTTAAGATGTCCAGCCTTACCTATTGTGAGATTTTTAGTAAGTTCATCAATATGAATTAAACTATCAAGCAAGCGACTTACTTCCCGTAGTAAGAACCGAGCTTCTTGTGTTGGAACAAGTTTTCCATTTCGCCGATAAAACAGTTGAAATTCAATTTTTTCAGCATAACTAGCCAAAAGTCTACTCACAGCAGGTTGAGAAATGTTCAACTTTTTTGCTGCAAGTGTCATACTTCCCAATTGGCCCACTGCGTGGAATGCTTCCAGTTGACGTAGCCTAATACTCATGCTTCACCCGTATATTACTTTAACTAGTAATGTATTATATTTGATATATTACATTGGAATTTTTATCTATTATAATATGACGTTATGAATTTAGTCAATAAATACACTTGTATTATGTTTAATAGCGTGGTTCTTTTGAGTCTCAGAAATGCTTTTTAAAGGAAGACAAAAATTAACTCACTAAAACTTTTATAAAAGCGTTACGAAAATGAAGTCATAACGTCATAATTTTGTTAAATTTGACACTTATCTAGAGAGTTCTAGATCGGCGCAATTAATTAGTTTGTGGCGATATTTTAAAATAGAGGGAATATAATGAAAAAATTGATTATAAAAACCATCTTAGCTGCTGGAATTGCTGCAATCGCACTGCCAGCATCAGCTAAAACTGAGCTTCAGTGGTGGCATGCTATGGGTGGGAATCTTGGGGAAACAGTAAACACGATTGCTGAGAACTATAATGCAAGCCAAAACGATTATGTAATTATACCTACATATAAAGGTGGTTACGAAGACACGATGACAGCAGGTATTGCCGCATTCCGTGCAAAGCAACAACCACATATTCTTCAGGTTTTTGATGCAGGAGCAGCAACGATTATTAACGCTCCAGGAGCAACAATTCCAGTAGCAGACTTGATGCAAGAATATGGACAAGGTTTTAATATAGAAGATTATATTGAAGGTGTCCGTTACTTCTACGCAGATTCTGATGGAAAAATGATTGGCATGCCTTTCAACGCATCAACACCATTACTCTATTATAACAAAGAGGCATTTACAAAAGCTGGTGTCGCAAATCCTCCTGCAACATGGGAAGAGTTTGAAGCAATAGCACCAAAGCTTAAAGACGCTGGATATACTGCTTTAGCACAAAGCCATAGCCCATGGATCTTATCTGAAAACTTCCACAGCCGACACAATTTACAATTGGCAACTGGTAACAACGGTTATGATTCAACAGATGTTGAAATTCTGTATAATAATGACAGCATGAAAATGCACTGGGGTAAAATGAAAGAATGGTTAGATGATGGCCATTACGGATTTTACGGACGTGCATGGGGTGATAACCAAGACGCATTCGTACAGAAAAAAGTAGCAATGTGGATGGGTTCATCTGGTTCATTTGGTGGTTTGAAAAAATCTACTGATTTTGAATTCGGAACAACCTTTTTACCATATTGGAAAAGCGTTATTGACGAGCCAAAAGGAACATTTATTGGCGGCGCAGCATTATTTGCAATGAGTGGTAAGTCTGATGCAGAAAATAAAGGCACTGCAGACTTTTTCTCGTATATGACCAATCCTGACAATCAGGTTTTTTGGCATAAAGCAACTGGTTATGTGCCAATTACAACAGCAGCATATGACATGGCAAAGCAAGAAGGTTATTATAGTGAATCACCCGATGCTGAAGTTGGAATTTTACAGTTAAGCCAACCAGGTGGCGAATGGACTAAAGGTTACCGCCTTGGTTACTACGTTCAAATTCGTGAAGTTATGTACTCAAAGTTTGATGATATATTCTCTGGAAAATCTTCAGTAGATGAAGCTTTTGCAGAAATGACGGCTGAATCAAATAAATTGCTTGCAAGATTTGCAGCAACTTATAAATAAATAACTTTTACTGATGGCGTTTTGTCGCCATCAGTGTTCTATTTTTTGTTGGCAGCTCTTATGGAGCAGACTTATTTACTTTACTGGAGACCACTAGATGAAACGCGTTCAGTTTGAACACAGTACGATTCCATATTTATTTATTGCGCCGCAAATTATAATTATTGCTATCTTTTTTCTGTGGCCAGCCGCACAAGCTGTTCATCAATCATTTTTATTGGAAGATGCTTTTGGGCTCTCGTCACAATTTGTATGGTTTAAGAATTATTTTGATACCATCGGTGATGCCTCATGGCGTCAAGCTGCATGGTTTACGACGGTATTTTCAGTCCTAGTTACATTTTTATCACTGGGGATAGCTTTACTACTTGCCGTAAAAGCAAATGAAGTCATCCGTGGCGCAAGAACTTATAGAACAACCCTGATGTGGGCTTATGCAATTGCTCCCCCTGTTGCAGGCCTTATGGGTAATTTAATGTTTCACCCACTCATCGGAGATTTATACAAATTTCTTAATGCTATAGGGTGGGATTTTAATCATAAACTTGACTCTTTTGATGCCGGTTTTGTTGTGGTTCTGATTGCTGTTTGGAAACAAGTTAGTGTAAACTTTATTTTCTTCTTGTCAGGACTTCAAGGGATTTCAAAAGCAGTTAATGAAGCCGCAATGATGGACTGTAAAAGCCCAACACGTCGATTTTGGACAATTACCTTCCCATTGCTCGCCCCAACCACATTTTTTCTTATGGTAATTAATATTACCTATGCATTTTTTGAAACATTCGGCATTATCGACACCACTACTGGAGGTGCACCAGGGGGCTCAACAAATACTCTAGTGTATAAAGTATTCCAAGATGGATTTAGAGGCGCTGATCTTGGCGGGTCATCTGCTCAATCAGTTGTTTTGATGCTGATAGTATTGGCGCTGACTGTTATCCAGTTTCGTTTTATTGAACGCAAAGTACATTATTAAGGATGAAGATATGAGCAATATTAATTGGCGTATCATTTTAAATCACACGATCCTTTTGATTGGTGTCATTTTTATGAGCCTTCCTGTTTGGGTGGCCTTCTCAACATCAACACATTCCGCAGAGACTATTTTGCGAGAAGGATTGCAGTTTTGGCCAGGTACAAACTTTATAGGCACGTACCGTGAAGTCCTATTCGAACAAGGCGGCGTAATGAAGTCAGTACTTGGAATAACCATGCTTAAAAATAGTATGATATTAGGTATTGGATTTGCAATCGGGAAAGTAATAGTCTCAATGCTTGCCGCTTATGCGATTGTCTATTTTCGTTTTCGTTTAGCCACACCACTATTTTGGATAATTTTTCTGACATTATTGTTGCCACTTGAAGTGCGTATTATACCTTCTTACGAAGTCGTTGCAGGCCTTGGTTTGCTCGATACCAACTTCGGGCTTATTGTTCCACTTATTGCATCAGCTACAGGTACATTTTACTTTCGCCAGTTTTTCAAATCAATACCTGAAGAATTACTTGAAGCAGCGCGTCTAGATGGCGCCACCCCTTGGCGCTTCTTTGTCGATATTTTAATTCCACTATCAAAAACTATGATTGCAGCAATTTTAATTATTATGTTTGTTGTAGGCTGGAACCAATATCTATGGCCATTAATCATGACGACAAAAGAAGAAAACTACACACTCGTAATTGGCATTAAACAAATTTACCAAATTCTTTCAGAAGGCGGTGAGCTACCACAATACCAAAAAGCTTTTGCGTTGACCATACTGGCAACTTTACCGCCAGTTCTCGTCGTATTGTTCTTCCAAAATTGGTTCGTCAAGGGCCTAGTAGAAAGTGAAAAGTAATGGCTACAGTTAAATTAAAGAATATTAAAAAAACCTACCCTAATGGTGCAGTTGCAGTACGGGGCGTTGATATGGCAATTGAAGACGGTGAATTTGTGGTTTTTGTTGGCCCATCTGGCTGCGGCAAATCCACCATGTTGAGAATGGTAGCCGGTTTGGAAAACATTACTGATGGGGAAATAGAAATTGACGACCGTGTAATCAACAAAGTGTCTCCAGCTGATCGCGATGTAGCAATGGTTTTCCAAAACTATGCATTATATCCTCATATGACCGTTCGAGGGAACATGGCCTATGGCTTAAAAAATCGTGGCTTACCAAAAGCTGAGATTAATCAAAAAGTAACTGATGCTGCTAAAATGTTGCGAATTCATGATTATCTTGATCGACAACCAAATCAGCTGTCAGGTGGACAACGTCAACGTGTCGCTATGGGACGCGCGATTGTTCGTGACCCAAAAGTTTTTTTATTCGATGAACCACTCTCAAACTTAGATGCAAAATTACGCGTTCAAATGCGTATTGAGATAAAGCGGTTACAGAGAAGAATGGGTGTTACTTCAATTTACGTAACTCATGATCAAACTGAAGCCATGACTTTGGCCGACCGGCTTGCGGTTATAAATGATGGTCGTATCGAACAAATGGGTGCACCAATAGAACTTTATAATAATCCAGCAACGTTATTTGTTGCCTCATTCATTGGTGCGCCGCAAATAAATCTAATACCAGTTCAATTTGATGGAAAAAATCTGAACAGTGGAGATCTACAATTCTCTGGATTTAAAGACTTACCAGAAAACACAGATTTAATTTTAGGTATTCGCCCTGATGTACTTGAACCTAACAATGATGGGCAACTTGAAATGCAGGTTGATCTTGTAGAACAGCATGGCGCTGAAAACCTCGTTTATGGTGCGTTAAATGGAGCGTCCACAACTGATGGCTATAATACAGAGATTTGTTTTAAAACTGATCAGAACACTCAACCTGCTATTGATAGTGTATTAAAATTACATTTTGATCAAAATCACGCAATGGTGTTTAATAAAGAAACTGGTGAAAGATTAATATAAATAACTTACAATATGGTATCCAAATTAGAGGTGTATTAAGATAATTTATTTTCTACGCTTAATGCACTTACAAACCATCTTTGGAAGATTAAAATTAATATGAATGGTGGAATAATAGTCAGCATTGCAAATGCCATAGCCGGACCGGATCCCTGCCCAATCAGACGAATGCCACGTACTAATGTATAGAGTGTGTCATCGGTACTAATCATGAGTGGCCACAAATACTGATTCCATCCAATCATAAATGCAACCACAAATATTGCTCCAGCCCGTGCAAAAGACAATGGCATTAATATGTCCCACGCGAATTTGAGTGGACCAGCTCCATCAAGCTGAGCAGCCTCTAATAGTTCTTCGGGTAAAATTAAAAAAAATTGTCGAAAAAAGAAAGTGCCTAAAGCAGCTGCTAATACAGGTAATATGATACCAATATGTGTATTAATCAGACCAAGATTAGAGGTTATTTGAAAGGTTGGTAAAAACCGTGATTCCAAAGGAAATAAGAGAGTAATTAATACTAACCAAAATAATGTTGAAGCAAGGCGGAAACGAAAAAAAACCACTGAATATGCAGTAAAAAATGACAGTAATGTAGTCAAAACAGCAACGCCAATTGCAACTATGGTTGAGTTCATAAGCATTGCTAAGGGTGTAACTTGATCTGAAAACCCGCTTTCAAAATTAAGAACACTCCGGTAATTTTCAACTAAATAAGAACCAAATTTCATCTGCATACCATTGGTTCGCAAACTGTCAGTGCCCTGAGTGGACGAGAAAAACATGAGCGCTACAGGCGCTATCATAATGAAAACGCCTACAAGTAGAATAAAATGATTTATGAACCCACGAATATTCAAGGTAAATATGCCTCATTTGCGATTTTGACCATCTCTTCAAAAACACCAGGACCAGATGCAACAACTCGCCCTCCGCTTATTAGCATATCGTTGGCACTTTGATTTTCAATACAGCCACCAGCCTCAGCGATCAAAAGCTGTGCTGCCAAACAATCCCATGCATTCATATGAGGTTCAGCATAGCCAATCAATCGCCCTGCTGCCACATAAGATAACATTAATGCACCCGATGCATTACGATAAAATATTCCCCCACGCTCAACCAATTTTTCAATGTAAGATACAGTCAGCTTCGTCGCAGTGCGTCCATTCATTCCAATACCTGTACTTCCAACATCTAGGGAAGTTGAAGTTGAAACCTTCATAGGTTTACCATTCAAAAAAGCGCCTGTACCCATTGCGCCCCAAAACATTTCATTATGACTGGGTTCATATACGACGCCCAATTTAGTTTGATCATTATGAACGCAAGCAAGTACAACACACCATGATGGAATTGCTGTTAGAAAATTTGCCGTTCCATCAATAGGGTCTATTACCCAAGTGTAGCCAGAATTACCTTCAACATTTGCATGTTCCTCGCCAACAATACCATCATCTGGATAACTTTCAGCAATACATTCACGTATAAAAACTTCTACTTCCAAATCCGCATTCGAAACAAGATCTTGGGCACCCTTTTGTTGAACAATTAGATCACCAATTGTTTCAAAATAAACTATGGCTTTTTCACCTGCTTTTTTTGTTAACTTTTTTGCAAAATCAAGTCGTGCTTGAATCTCTAAATCAGCCATAATTGAACACCTATAAAAATTAATTATAAAATGTTTATTACATAAATTTCAGTAAGTTAATATAGATTTATATTTAAATTTTATATTATATTTATAATAAATTTTTAGAATTCTATTTATATATAACGCTTTATAAGGATAGCTACAAAAATTATTGAAATACTATTTTTAGGTGAATTTTCTGAATAATTTTGTCTGATCGAACATACTCTCCAACTCTTCCAAACGATCTTTAGTAATGTCCCAGCTGAGATTTTGAACAGATGAAATTAAAGTCTCTAACAACAAAAGAGGAATAGCGGTCGAATCCCATGCAGATGGTACAACGATCCTACTACTAAAGCTTATGTCTGCTAATTGATGAATTGGTGAACGCCACTGATCAGTAAATAAAATCAATTTAGCGCCTTTTGCGTGAGCCATTTCAGCAAGTTTTAGTGTATTGTTTTCATATCGACGCATATCAAAAATGATAAATACGTCATCTTTTTTTACATTCAACAAATAATGTGGCCATGCGTTAGAAGTAGACTGAATATGAGTAATTTGTGGTCTTATTATCTGCATATGAAGAAATAAATATTCCGCTAAAGTATGTGTGATACGGCCACCCACGATATATAAATGATGGCTGGAGTCAGCTATCATTTCACAAGCCTTATCAAAATCTTTAGGATCAATTTGACCCAGTGTGTTACGAATGTTATTTATTACAGCATCTGTAAATCTATTTAATAGATGCTCTGATGGTGCGCCTTCTGCCCAAGTATCATGTTTAGCAATCGGGTTTTTCGCCTTTGCTTTTAGCTCCTCACGTAGTTCGGCTTGAAATTCAGGGTATCCCTTATAGCCAAGTTTTTGAACCATCCGAGATACAGTAGGAACTGATACTTTTGCATCCTTAGCCATTGTACTTAGTGGCCCAAGGCCAGATGATGGATAATTCTCCAAAATCAAATGTGCCAATTGCCGCTCAGCTCTAGTCAGGTCATTTAAGCGCTCCTGAATTCTATCAGAAATTGTAAATTGCAACTCTGCCATTGATCACTCCTCTTATTTTGATAGAAAAAATAACAATTAATAAATAAATGTTGTTTAATTTTTCATATTAGTGTTGACAAATCACTGTTTTGCCAAGAAGTTTATATTAATGGAGACGAAATGTCACAAATTAATATAAACACAATGGAGAATGATATCGTAATAAAAAATATTACTAGCCCATCTTCCGTTGTGCTTGTATGCGAACATGCATCTCACCATATTCCTGCTTCATTTGATGCATTGGGGCTTTCACAAAACAATCGTAAAAGCCATGCGGTTTGGGATATAGGTGCGTTAGCAGTTGCAGAACAGCTATCAAAGATATTAGGCGCTGCACTGGTCGCAAGCGAAGTATCAAGATTGGTATATGACTGTAACCGTCCGCCTACTTCGTCTGATGCAATACCTTCAAGAAGTGAAATTATTGACGTACCCGGTAATAGAAATTTAAGTCAATTACAACGTGATGAGCGTGCTGAAGAATTTTATTCTCCATTTAAATCAGAACTTAGCAATACAATTAAACAAACCAAAAATCCTGTACTAATAACAATTCACAGCTTCACACCCACTTTTCATGGCAAAACAAGATCTGTGGAAATCGGTATTTTACATGACACTGATACAAGGCTTGCAAATGCAATGCTTGCTATAGCAGAAAAAAACACAACTGCTGATGTAAGGCGCAATGAACCTTATGGACCAGAGCATGGAGTAACGCACACACTAAAAGAACATGCCATCAAGGAAAAGTATTTAAATGTAATGCTAGAAATACGTAATGATTTAATTTCTACCCTTGAACAGCAAGAAGCCATGGCTACCCTTATCTCTAGATGGGTCGTAGATGCGTTCGAAAACCTAAATGAACCAGGAGTTGTCCAATGTCAGGCATAATTCGTGGCTATATCCGCATTGTTGATGTCATAAACTTACGTGTTGGACGGATAATGATGTATGGTATTTTTGCTCTAATGGCTATTCTATTTTGGTCATCGGTAAGTAAGACATTTTTTGTACCATCTCTCTGGACACTCGAAATGGCACAATTTGTAATGGTAGCATATTATATCCTTGGAGGGCCATATTCAATTCAACTGGGCTCAAACGTAAGGATGGATTTACTTTATGGGGAATGGTCACTTCGTAAGAAGGCTTGGTTTGACTTATTAACTGTTACTTTCCTCATTTTTTATCTTTGTGTTTTACTATACGGTGCCGTGAGCTCAACTGCTTATTCCTTGGGGTATTGGGGAACAACTCCATTTTCCTTTTTTGGCGGTTTAATTACAGGTGCAGAAGAGATTGGTCGTATGGAGCGATCATCAACAGCCTGGCGTCCATACCTTTGGCCAATCAAAACAATTATGATTATTGGTATGTTTCTAATGCTCCTCCAATGTATTTCTGAACTCTTAAAAGATTTTCTGCGTATTAAAGGTGAGGTAATCTGATGTCATATGAATTGATTGCAACACTTATGTTCTCGTCTATGATGTTAATGCTTTTAACTGGGCAGCGCGTCTTTGGTGCGATCGGGTTTATCGCAGTTGTTGCCGCACTTTTTTTATGGGGCGATAAGGGTGGATTTGATCTTGGGTTCTCTGCAGCGATGAAGCTAATGAAATGGTACCCATTACTGACACTGCCTATGTTTATCTTTATGGGTTATGTTCTATCGGAAAGCAAAATTGCAGACGATCTTTATAAAATGTTTCATGTCTGGATGGGCGGTCTGCGCGGTGGACTTGCAATTGGAACAATTGGTTTGATGGTACTAATTTCAGCTATGAATGGTCTCAGTGTAGCCGGCATGGCTATTGGCTCAACCATCGCATTACCAGAACTTTTGAAGCGGGGGTACGATAAGAGGATGGTAACGGGGGTTATTCAGGCTGGATCAAGCTTAGGCATCTTAGTCCCCCCTTCCGTAGTACTCGTTCTCTATGCGATGATAGCTAGACAACCTGTGGGTCAACTTTGGTTGGCGGGAGTTATACCAGGCTTGATGATGGCGGGTTTATTCATAGTTTATATAGTAGTTCGCTGCCGTATTAACCCCATACTTGGACCAGTTTTAGACGAAAAAGAACGCAATATTCCACATGCTGAAAAAATGCAGTTACTGCGTGCTGGATTACTTCCAGTTGGTATTTTTGCAGTAATGATGGTGCCATTTGTAAATGGCTGGGCTTCGCTTGTTGAGAGCTCCGCAATTGGTGCATTAGCAGCATTTCTGGCCGCAGTCCTAAAAGGGCGCATGACACGCCAAGTATTCGAAAATACTTTGCGTAATACCTTGGGCATTACCTGCATGTTTATGTGGATTATTTTAGCTGCACTTGCATTTGGTGCAGTTTTTGATGGTCTTGGGGCAGTAAAAGCCATCGAAAGTATTTTTACAGAACGCTTAAATCTTAGTCCCATGGACAATATTAATATTGATGCAGCTCAGCTTTATATTAATGGGGACATTCCTTGACGATACAGCCATGCTTGTGATTGTCGCGCCACTGTACGTTCCGCTTGTTGGCGAGCTTGGTTTTGATCTTAATCTGGTACGGAATCCTTTACACTATAACAACTCAGATAGCATATATGACGCCACCATTCGGCTATAATCTATTTTTGATGCGAGCCATGGCACCTCCAGAAATATCACTTCGTGATATTTATTCATCCATTACCCCATTCGTGATTCATCATGGTCTTTGCGCTTGCATCTAGTCATGACTTTCCCAAATATCGCCACGTGGCTTCCTGATTATGTTTACAATAAACCCTAGAAGAATCACATCAAAGTGATCGAAAAATCAACCAAGGAGAGAAGAAATGACTTCAAGACGTAAATTTATCCAAGGAGCAGCTATTGCTCCCGCAGCTGCACTTGCAACACCTGCACTTGCCCAAAGTACTATTAAATGGCGAATGCAGACCTATGCTGGCGCTGCTTTAGCTGCAGAGGTAATTGTTCCTGCAATCAAAATGTTTAATAAGATTGCTGGCGATCGCATGCAAATTGAATTGTTTTTTGCAGACCAATTAGTTCCAACTGGTGAACTATTTCAAGCTATGCAACGTGGTACAATCGACGCGGTTCAATCAGATGACGACTCAATGGCATCACCTACAGATGTTACAGTATTTGGAGGGTACTTCCCATTTGGGTCTCGCTATTCATTGGATGTTCCTGTTTTATTTAACCAATATGGGCTAAATGAAATTTGGGATGAAGAGTATTCAAAAGTAGGCGTTAAGCACATCTCAGCCGGCGCATGGGACCCTTGCCACTTCGCAACCAAAGATCCAATCCGCAGCCTTGAAGACTTAAAAGGTAAGCGAATTATGACATTCCCAACTGCTGGTCGCTTTTTAACCCAGTTTGGCGTTGTTCCCGTAAACTTACCTTGGGAAGATATCGAAGTTGCTGTTCAGACAGGCGAACTTGACGGCATCGCGTGGTCAGGTATCACAGAGGATTATACTGTCGGTTGGGCTGATGTAACCAACTACTTTTTAACCAATAATATCTCAGGTGCTTGGGCTGGATCTTTCTTTGCCAACATGGATCGCTGGAACGAACTTCCTGAGGATCTTCAAACATTGTTCCGCGTTTGCTGTGACCAGTCACATTATTATCGTCAGTGGTGGTACTGGGGTGGTGAAGCTAACCTGCGCGTCAACGGCCCAAAAATGGAGTTAACTACAATTCCAGACGAAGAATGGGCAACTGTAGAAGATGCAGCACATGTATTTTGGGAAGAAATCGCAGCTGAATCTGATGTTAAACGTCGTGTTGTAGAAATATTCAAAAAATACAACGCTGATATGGTAAAAGCTGGTCGTCCTTACCGATACGGTTAATATAACTTTATTAGGGGCTGCTATTTGTTGCCCCTAATAGTCCTAATAAAAGTGAAAAAAATATGCCAAAGAATATGTCTTTTGAACAATTAAAATCTAAGGTTACAGATGGGTCTATTGATACTGTCCTAGTATGCTTTGTAGACATGCAGGGCAGACTGATGGGTAAACGCTTTCATGGCGTAAATTTTGTTGAAACCTCGTTTGAGGAAACCCATTGCTGTAATTACCTTTTAGCCACTGACCTTGAGATGGCAACACCTGATGGTTATGCCTCAACAAGCTGGCAATCTGGATATGGTGATTATGTGATGAAGCCAGATTTGACAACCATACGACCAGTACCTTGGCTTGAAGGTTCCGCTATGGTTTTATGTGACATCTTAGATCACCATAATTACCAACCCATCGCCCATTCCCCACGTGCTATACTCAAGAAGCAAATTTCTCTATTTGAAGCTTTAGGTTTTGAAGCTAAAATGGCAACTGAACTTGAATTTTTCTTATTTGAAAAAAGTTTTGATGACATTCGTAAAGACGGCTTTCGTCATCTAGAGCCAATTAGTGGATACAATGAAGATTACCACATTATGCAGACCACAAAAGAGGAATGTGTAATGCGGCCAATACGCAACCACCTCTTTGCCGCTGGCCTACCCATTGAAAATACAAAAGGCGAAGCCGAGGCTGGGCAAGAGGAACTTAATATTCGTTACTCTCCTGCATTAGATTGTGCTGATTATCACTCTTTTGCCAAACACGCTATCAAAGAAATTTCTTGGCAACATGGGCGAGCGGCAACTTTCTTGCCCAAGTGGGACAAGGACCGCGCTGGATCATCTAGTCATGTCCATCAATCTCTTTGGAAAGATGGGAAACCAGCATTTTTTGATAAGTCAGCCAAATATGGCATGTCCAAATTGATGGGCCACTATATGGCTGGCCTTATAAAGTACGCGCCAGATTATACATATTTTCTTGCTCCGTATATCAACAGCTATAAACGCTTTGCCAAAGGAACATTTGCTCCAACTAAAACAGTTTGGTCAGTGGATAATCGTACTGCAGGATTTCGACTGTGTGGAGAAGGTACAAAAGGCGTGCGGGTTGAATGCCGAATTAGTGGTTCTGACATAAACCCCTATCTAGCACAAGCTGTCATGTTAGCTGCTGGTCTCAAAGGTATTAAAGACAAACTGGTGCTGTCCCCTGCCACTACTGGCGATATATACGAAGACACAAAGGCAGCAGATATACCCCAAACGTTACGTGCAGCAACAGAAACTCTACGTAATTCTAGTTTTTTGCGTGAAGCATTGAGCGATGCTGTTGTAGACCATTACATACGCGCTGCAGAATGGGAACAAGAAGAATTTGACCGTGTAGTGACTGATTGGGAAATTGCACGCGGTTTTGAAAGGGCATAAAGCTATGGCTATACAATGCATATCTCCTATTGATGGCTCAGTTTACGCGGAACGCGCAACTTTGTCTAAAAGTGAAGCGTCCGCTGCAGTAACTCGCGCGACTTTTGCACAAACACTTTGGGCTGCACGCCCACTAAATGAGCGCATCAAATTAGTCCAAGCTGGTGTTGCTGCTATTGGCGCAATGAACGATCAAATTGTTCTAGAATTAGCGCACCAAATGGGTCGCCCAGTTCGCTATGGTGGTGAATTTAGCGGATTTAACGAACGAGCATCTTATATGGCAGATATCGCTCATGAAGCATTGGCGCCAATCGAGGTTGAGAATAGCAATTCATTTTGTCGTATAATTAAGCGCATACCTCATGGTTTAGTCTTGGTTGTAGCGCCTTGGAATTACCCCTACATGACAGCAATAAATACTGTTGCTCCAGCTTTAATAGCTGGTAACGCAGTTATGTTAAAACATGCATCACAAACCCCATTAGTCGGTGAACAAATGGCGGCAGCTTTTCACTCTGTAGGAATACCTGAAGATGTGTTTCAAAATGTGTTCCTCGATCATGAAGTAACTTTGGGGCTAATTAGCAATCGTGCCTTTGGTTTTGTCAATTTTACTGGCTCAGTTAATGGAGGCAAGGCGATTGAAGCTGCGGCAAGTGGGACGTTTACTAATATCGCATTAGAACTAGGCGGCAAAGATCCTGGTTATGTTATGGAAGATGCAAACTTAGATGCAGCAGTAGATACCCTAATTGATGGTGCCATGTTTAACTCTGGCCAATGTTGTTGTGGGATTGAACGTATTTATGTCCATGAAAGCCTATTTAATGATTTTATCGAAAAAGCTGTAGCTATTGTAAACCAATATAAGCTTGGTAATCCTTTAAAACCTGAGACCACACTAGGGCCAATGGCCCATGAACGCTTTGCCAAAGAAGTCCGTGAACAAACAGCCGATGCAATTGCTGCAGGTGCAAAGGCCCATATTAACTCTTCAGATTTTCCTGAAGATGAAGGGGCGTATCTCATGCCCCAAATCTTAACCAATGTGACTCATGACATGCGTGTTATGAGAGAAGAGAGCTTTGGCCCAGTAGTAGGTATCATGTCTGTTAAAGATGACGCTGAGGCAATACGCTTAATGAATGACAGTAACTTCGGCCTAACTGCTTCCTTGTGGACCAAGGACGTTGATCGTGCTGAAGCCATCGCAGATCAAATCGAGACTGGCACTGTATTTATGAATCGCGCCGACTATCTTGACCCAGGCCTATGCTGGACTGGATGTAAAGACACAGGACGTGGGGGTGGCCTTTCTGTTATCGGCTATCATAATCTTACACGTCCAAAATCATATCACTTTAAAAAGGATTAAAGACAATGAATATTTCTGCAAATTGGTCATATCCAACTTCTATACGTTTTGGCGCTGGCCGTATTTCTGAAATTGCTGAAGCCTGTGCTATTGCTGGAATAAAAAATCCCCTTTTAGTCACCGACCGTGGGCTTGCAAGCATGGATATTACAACTAAAACGTTGGACTTGCTTGAAGCTGCAGGCCTAGGCCGCGCAATGTTTGCAGACGTAGATCCAAATCCAAATGAGAAAAATGCTGCTGCAGGAGTTAAAGCCTATAATGAAGGTGGCCATGATGGAGTAGTAGCCTTTGGTGGTGGTTCTGGCCTTGATCTCGGTAAACTTGTAGCTTTCATGGCCGGACAAAATCGCCCACTTTGGGATTTTGAGGACATCGGTGACTGGTGGAAACGTGCAGACGAAGATGCAATTGCGCCTATCGTTGCAGTACCTACGACTGCTGGAACTGGATCTGAAGTTGGTCGTGCTTCAGTTATTACCAATTCTGAAACAGCTCAGAAAAAAATAATTTTTCACCCTAAGTTTCTTCCAACTGTGGTTATTTGTGACCCTGAACTAACAGTTGGAATGCCAAATTTCATAACTGCAGGAACTGGGCTTGATGCTTTTGCACACTGCCTTGAGGCTTTCTGTTCTCCAAATTACCACCCTATGTCTCAGGGAATGGCCTTAGAGGGGATGCGTTTAGTCAAAGAATATCTTCCTCGCGCCCATACAAACGGAAAAGACATAGAAGCACGTGCACATATGATGTCCGCAGCGATTATGGGTGCAACAGCATTCCAAAAAGGGCTAGGAGCAATTCATGCTCTATCTCATCCAATTGGGGCTATTTATCATACCCATCACGGCACAACAAACGCAGTTTGTATGCCAGCTGTATTGCAGTTCAATAAGCCTGCAATTATTGACATAATCGAGCAAGCAGCAAATTATCTTAATATTTCTGATGGATTTGATGGTTTCTGTACTTATGTAGATGATCTCAACCATTCACTTGAAATACCCAAAAAGCTATCAGGCATTGGCGTTAAAAATCCGGACATCGAACGTATTGTTTCTGGTGCATTGATTGATCCCAGTACTGGTGGAAATCCTATAGAGATGACGCGAGAGAACACTACGAAGCTTTTGCTTTCTTGCATTTAAAGGAAATCCAAAAATCCAGACCACCTCAAGAGGTTAAACACATAAGCTGAAGTCCAAGACAATGGTTACAGAACAATTCTGAAACAATACAAAAGGAATAGCACTACTACAAAACATTATATTATATTATATTAGGATATTCTAAGTTCTAATCATTTATAATTTAGAATAATTTATGGACATTAGCCAAAAAACTGCACATCCCTAGAAAATGAAGTTAAACAGTCAGCGCCTTCTGGCCCTATATAAATGTCGTCTTCAATTCGCACTCCAATTTCTCCTGACTTATAAAGCCCAGGCTCAACTGTAAATACCATCCCCTGCAGCATCGGAGTATTATTACCACGCATTACCTGTGGTGCTTCATGAATATCATAGCCCAAACCATGTCCTGTTTTATGCAAAATCATATTTGAATAGGGTGAAGCTTCAAGTACGCTTGTTGCAGCATCGTCAACAGCGCCTACGTGGGTTCCTATACTCACCGCTTTTTTACCGGCTTCATTAGCTGCGTACACTACATCATAAATCATATGATGTTCTTCAGAGAGGTGCTGGCAAAAGAAAGTACGTGTAATGTCAGCGTGCATTCCACCATAAGAAGCGCCAAAATCAATTAAAAGGCAAGATCCAGGTAAAATTTGCCTATCACCGGATGAACCATGTGGATTAGCAGCCTCAGCTCCTGTCAGCACTATTGGGTCAAAAGAAAATCCTTCTGCACCATTAGATAGCATCGCTTGTTGCAGTCGCGCTTTAACTTGCAACTCTGTGAGACCCACTGCTGTATCATCCAATGTTTCTTTTAAAGAAATTTCGCTTATTTCAATGGCGCGGCGTAAAGCTTTCAGTTCGCTTGCGTCTTTCAAGATACGTAATTTTTCAAGACAACTATCAGCATCAAAAATCTTGTTATTTTGCCAACAAGCGCAGAGTGCATCATATTCTGCCATCCTCATGCGCAGCCCCTCTACACCAAGAGCAATAGAACCACATTGATCAGCAAGCCAAGTAAAAGCAGAACTTGGACCGTCAGCATCAGACCAATAAAATGTTTTAGCAGCAGGCATTGCTTTGGACCATTTTTGCTTTTCCAGTAATGGCATAATTGCAAATTGGGTTCCGTCTGCACACACAACAAAAATTGTTGGGCGCTCCATTAAGTGTAAATTTACCCCAGTTAAATACATAAAGTTTGGACCAGGGACAAATGCAAACCCACCTAAATTATTATCTTTTGCAAGCATACTCAAGCGATTGAGACGTATAGATAAGTGGTTCATATATTATACTCCGTATCATCAAAATATGTATATTAATTATAATATTACATATTATTTTTATAAATAGTATTAATTCTAATACCTTTAAAAGCAACAAACTTATATAAATCAAATTAAACATTATTAATATTCGTCATAAATCAAATTATTATATTAAAACTTTAAGATATGTTACTTTGATCCGACAAGATTAATATCACATATATTTTTAGCAAACATTTCGCAGGGAAACCTTTGTGATTCAATGAATGAGCCAACACATACGGTCTTAATTCCAGCTGAAATAGAAGAAGTTAAACCAGCTGGTGCATCTTCAAAAACAATCGCTTTTTCAGAAGAGATCCCGAGAGTACGCAAAGTCTCAACATATGGAAATTTATCAGGCTTTCCCCTTAATAAACATTCAGAAGATACAACTGTATTAATACAAGTTTCAACATTCAGTAATTGTATGCATTTCAGAATTGCTTTTTCAGGCGCAGATGAACAAATAGCAACTACAAAACCATTTTTTGAAAATTTTCTTATTAAGTCCGTAGCCCCTGGGATCTCAAAGACATTGTAATCGTAACGCGACAATGCACGATCAATGATAGCTTTTTCAATTATTTGTAAGTTGACTGGGGCAATAACTTCTTTAACAAAATCTGCAACACTTCGCCCCACATATGCCAATACTACCTGTTCACTAACATCAATTTTTTCACGATTGGCGATGTATTTCTTAGCTTCAGCCCAAACCGGCTCACTCTCAACAAGGGTACCATCTAGGTCAAAAATTACTGCTTCAATTCCTTTAAGGTCAAGCTGTTGATCTTCATAAGACAAAAACAAGAGATTATGTTACTGGCAGTAAAACAGGGCCAGTTTTGGAAAAGCCAACAATAACTTCCTGCCCAATCGAAAGTGGGTTATCTACATCATCCTGCACTGCAAACATCGTTGAAAATCCAGAAACTAATGTGTACTCCATACGGCTTCCTACGTAAGTGGCTTTATTAACAACCGCTTTGAAGCCACTGGCGGCACCGATTACTAGTCTTGATGGCCTGATAGCAATAATCGCAGCACCTTGAGATACGCCTCTTGATGGTAAAGTTGTTTGAAAATCACCTAATAAAACATGTGCCACGTCACCACTTACAGCCGTTACTTCGCAAGGTAGCAAATTAGCTTCTCCAATGAAATCAGCTACAAATGTGTCTGCCGGTGTGTCGTAAAGTTGTCTAGGCGTTCCCATCTGAGCAATTGAAGCATTGCGCATAACCACAATTTCATCTGAAACTGCAAGGGCTTCCTCTTGATCATGAGTAACATAAACAACAGTTAGTCCAAGATTTTGTTGAATTTCACGTATTTCTTCACGTACTTGACGACGCAGCTTTGCATCCAAGTTTGACAGTGGTTCGTCAAACAACAAAACTTGAGGTTCCAGGACCAAAGCCCGCGCCACGGCAACCCTTTGCTGTTGACCACCTGATAGCGCACTTGGCAGCCTTTCACTATAACCTTTTAAACCCACAAGGTCTAAGCCAGCGTGCGCACGTTCACGCGTTTCTGATTTATTAAAACCCGAAAACCCTAAGCCATATGAAACATTTTCGAGAACAGTCATATGAGGAAATAACGCATATGATTGAAAAACCATTGAAACATCACGATCAGTCGCTGGTAAGTTTGTGACGTCTACATCACCAATAAAAATTTGACCCTGAGTAGCCATTTCAAGTCCTGCAACCATTCTCAATGTTGTCGTTTTCCCACAACCTGATGGTCCAAGTAAGGTAACTAATTTTCCAGCCTCAATATCTAGATTAATATTATCGATGGCTGTCACATCACTTCCATACATCTTTGTGACGTTGCGAAAACTAACTGTTGCAGCTTTGCTGTTAATATCAATCATGATTTTTCCCTTGCAGCGCTCTCACGCCTCCCTATTTTTGTTCGCCCAACCAATAATTGTAAAATACCTACCGCCAACAGCATTACAAATATTAGCGTTGTTGAATAAGCAATAGCTAAACCATAATCATTATTCTCAACCCTTCCAATAATATAACTTGTTGCCATATCGTACTTGGCCGAAACTAAAAATATTACTGCAGAAATGGCTGTCATCGCACGCACAAAGCTATAAACTAGTGCTGCCAAAATAGCTGGTTTTAGTAAAGGCAGTATAATCTTTCGGAATGTTTGCCAGCTATTTGCCCCTAATGTAAGCGAAGATTCATCTAGTGATTTATCTAGCTGAGACATGGATGCAATACCGGCTCTTACACCAACTGGCATATTACGGAAGATGAAGCTGATGACAAGAATAGCTCCAGTCCCAGTGAGCTCAATTGGCGGAACGTTAAAGGCCAGAATGTAACTTACGCCTATTACAGTACCAGGTATAGCGAAAGATAACATAGTGCCAAATTCAAATGCATTTTTACCTCTAAAACTTTGACGGGTAAGCAAATAAGCCGTTATCAGTCCAACTGCGGCTGTTAATGGTGCAGCAATTGTTGCAATCTGAATAGTTGTCCAAAAACTATCCCATGCCGATCCAGTCCACTGCCAACCTTTTTCTGTAACTCGTACAGAAAAAGCTGTCACATAATGTTTAAAAGTTAAAGTATTATCAACGCCCCAAAGTTTAACCATACTACCATAAATGATCATACCATAAATAGTTAGGGTGAAAGTGCTCCAAATTGCAGCAATTACTAAAACTGGAATAGCCAGCCCACTTGGCATCAATGGATGAACGCCACTGTCGCCCTTTCCAGAAACCGTTGTGTATGACTTTTTACCAAGCCATTTTCGCTGTGCAAAAAACGCCGTAAGCGTAAAGCCAAGTAATACAATTGCAAGTACGGCTGCGCGACCTTGGTCATATTGCGCACCAACTATTGCAAAGAAAATTTCAGTGGATAAAACGTCAAAATTACCGCCTAAAATTAGTGGATTTCCAAAGTCAGCCATACTTTCAATAAAACCAAGCAAAAACGCATTAGCTAGTCCTGGGCGCATCAAGGGTAGTGATACTGTTTTAAATACCTGCCACCGTGAAGCACGCAAGGTTTGTGCAGCTTCTTCCATTGAGGGACTAACACCCTCAACAACACCAATAAGTACCAAAAATGCGATTGGCGTATATGCAAGGACCTGTGCAATCATAACTCCTGGCAAACCATATAGCCAACGAGTTGGTTGAAGGCCAAACAATTCACTAAAAAACTGTGTGATTGACCCAGACAACCCAAACATAAGAATCAAAGCAAGCCCAATAACAAAGGGAGGGGTTATTATGGGTAAGATTGTCAAAGCCCGAACTGCACGGCGATATTTAAAGCCTGAGCGAGTTACAACTAATGCAAAAATTAAACCTAAAACAGTGGTTAAAAACCCAACGCAAACAGCCAAAAACAATGAATTCCACGCAACACCACAGCGACCAGGCCCAATAAGACAACTTAACCCCCACAATCTATCATCAAAGAACTTACCTGCAAAAACTAAAAACGAATATGATCCATCTTCAGTAATAAATGCAGACATCAACATATTAACAATTGGCAAGAAAACAAAAGCACCAACAATGGCAATGACAAAACCAATAGCGCCAACCACAAACACATCACCATTAATCGCACCACGCGCAGCAATGCCTTGGGTTAATAAAAACAAAAATGAACTTGCAAGAAATAATCCGCCATATCCCATGCCGAATTGTCGTCCGTCCAGCTTACCAAATAAAGATGAAAGCCAGTCATAATTCCAACCCCGAATGCCTATACTAAAGCCTTGAATAATGAGCCAACTAAAGCCAATCGCTCCGGTAAGAATTAATATTTTTGCATACAAGGGATCACTTTTTTCACGTTTAAGCGCGAATAGTGGCATAACCAACGGTATTAACAGTGGCGCAAGCCAAAGCTTTTCACCTTGCGTAATTAAAAATACTGCTGGTGCATAATTTTTATCAAAAGGATAACCGTCAACCAACCACTGGTCAGAGAATAACCCGCCATCTACCAAATACCACGGTAGTAACAGAAAGCCGGCCCAGCCGACCAAAATCCATAAAAGAAGGATGGGCTGGGAAAGTGTTTTGGTTGACGTTGCCACGATTTATTGTGGTAATGTTGAGATGTCTTCATCCCACTTAGACAATAACCTACGACGTTCATCAGATGAGCCATACAAAGTGAAATTATAATCAATCAACTTAATATCGTCCATATTTGGCGCTGAGGGTGAAGTTTTAGAGCTCGCATTTGAAGGTACTTGGAAAGCGTTAACTTCTAAAGCAAGATTCTGCGCTTCAGTTGTTAAAGCCCAATCATAAAATGCTTTTGCACTATCTTCGTTACGTGCACCGTCTATAATTGACATTGAGCCAATCTCATATCCAGTGCCTTCGCAAGGCGCTACAACAGTGATAGGGAAGCCTGCTACTGCTTGCTTCACTGCATCATGCATAAATACAATCCCAACAGTAGATTCACCACGCGCAGCTGCTTTAATTGGGGCAGAGCCTGATTTTGTATATTGGTTGATATTTGCATGAAGGCCAGCCATAAATTCAAAGCCCTTATCTTCACCAAATAACTGAACTATTGTTGCAAGTGTAGTATACGCTGTACCCGATGAATTCGGATTTGCCATTTGTACGTGCCCATCAAAAGATGGATCTAATAAATCAGCCCAACATGAAGGGGCTTCAAGACCAGCAGCATTTAACAAATCAGCATTATATCCATAACCAAGGGCACCAGAATAAATACCAATTGTGCGGTTACCAGAGCTTTCAGCTTGTGAGATTGCCCAAGGATGTAGCTGGTCACGCATTGGCGACATATATTTCATTGTTAAGTCTTCTTCAGCAGCTTGAAGATGTGGATCTCCTGTACCGCCCCACCAGACATCACCACGCGGATTCGATGACTCAGCTTTAATTTGGGCAAATGTCTCACCAGAACTTTTACGGGTCATATTAACCTCAATACCTGATGCCTCTTCAAAGCTGTTGGCAACCAATTGGCACCAATCTTCTTGTGCAGAACAATATAATGTCAGGCTAGCAGCTTGTGCCATTCCTGTTGCCGCAACCAGCGCAAATGCTGACGAGGCAAGTAGTTTTTTAAATGTAGTCATATCTTCCTCCGATGTTTGACTCACCTTTGTGGTGGTCCTATTTATTATTATATTTTTATTCTTAAATATTGACACAAGTCTAATTTGTAAAACTATCTGGAATAATCCAAAATGAGATTCAAATATGGTAAACATGTGGCGATATAGTATATTTTAGAACTTCTTTTATAAAAAATATTATGTGTATAAATTTTTTATTAAAAAATCCTCCCGAATTTAAAAATAACCACGTGCTCGAATATAATACAAGTGATTTTACTACTATTTTTATGATATATGGTTATATTTGATCAATTAACAGTTAGCGGTACCGGAATCGTACTTTAAATATAAATTATCTGTCAATATTTTGCTCTTTATTATAATTAATAATCTATAAAATTTGGCTCTAAAAATTTAAAATAAATTAAAAAACTTTAGGAGAAAAACTACATGGCTATTTATTTTATTAGACACGGTCAATCTGAGTTCAACGCAGCTTTCAGTGGCGATATTGATCCAATGATTTTTGATGCCCCCCTCACAAAAATTGGACTAGAACAAGCCAAAAGTGCAAGAGTAAATATCTTAAATTTAGGAATTAACCGTGTGATCACATCCCCCTTCACACGTGCAATCCAAACTGCAAAAATAATTTTTAGTGGAATTTCTCCCATTGAGGTTCAACACGGCCACCATGAACTATTGCTACATAGCTGTGATATTGGCCAGCACCCAAGTGATTTAAAAGAAAATTTTCCTGACCTTTCTTTCGAGCATATTCCACATTCTTGGTGGTATAAAAATAACATCTCTGGATTAAAGATAGAGGAAGAACCTCTTGAATTCTTTAAAAACCGTATATCTAAATTTGTCATTGCCTTAGATGAGATTAAAGATAAAAATTTAGCAATTGTTGGCCATGGAAATGCTTTTAAAGAAATTATTGGTTTTGGGTTAGACAATTGCCAAATACATCATTTTAAATAAGGTACATTATCAACAATCACAATCAATGTGACTAAAGACAACTACATTGCCCTAAACTACTTACCCATTAAAATAACAAGAAACAACATTAACATATTTTTATCTACTTTCACATATTAAAAGGGTTCTTGACATTTAGCAAAGGTCGGCAGAGCTATCATTCGGTTATTATTAACAAAGCCATGGAACTTATCATATGACTATTAACAAACTTATTACTCACTCTGGGGGCTTTCATGCAGACGAACTGTTATCTTCAGCCGTACTCACTCATCTGTTTCCAAATGCGCAGTTAATACGCAGTCGTGATCCTATATTAGTGACGCCTGCAGCTGATAAAATTATATATGACGTAGGTGGAGCCTATAATGCAGATACACAGATTTTTGATCACCATCAACGACCCACCCCCCTACGCCATGATGGCCAACCCTTCAGCTCCTTTGGTCTGATATGGGCACATTATGGTCACGAATATTTAATGGCCATGGATATTCCCAGTGCAGACATTGAAAACATTCATAGCAATTTTGATACTAAATTTGTTTTGCCAATTGACCTGCTAGATAATGGAACAATGGAACCATCTGTTGCAGGAGCATTATCTATACTAACTTTGCCAGCACTGTTAGGAAGTTTAAAACCTGTATTTGATGATACATCACCGACAGCTAACGATGATGCATTTTTTAAAGCTTTACCAATTGTGAGCAGTTTTTTAGAAGCACAAATTCATAATCTTGCTGCAAAATCTCGCGCTAAAAATATTGTAATTGAAGCAATAGAAAAAGCAGAAAAATCTTCCATACTTGAACTCCCAATAGGCATGCCATATCGCTCTGTACTGGATCAGGAAGACGCTGATCATATACTATTTGTTATACATCCACGTGGCGGTGACTGGGCCCTTAACGGCATTAAACTGTCAAATGATACCTTTGAACAACGTGCTGATTTACCTGCTGCTTGGGCTGGCTTGACAAATACTGAGTTAGAAAATGTTAGTGGTGTCAAAGGTGCTAAATTTTGCCACAATGCTCGATTTATCGCCGTTGCTAGCAATAGAGAAGCTATTCTCAAAATGGCTACTATTGCCTTAAAAAGCATTTCAATAAGTTAAAGACTGTCAATTATCTGGCCTGGTCCAACTACGTTAATCAAGAGTAACATTAATAATAATTTTTAGAAATATCTGGAGCGGGTAGCGGGAATCGAACCCGCGCCTTAAGCTTGGAAGGCTCTTATGATACCATTTCACCATACCCGCTCAGAGAAATTATGTCCTATTTCAATCACTAGAGATCGTCAAGAAGCTAGTTCTTCAATTTGTAATAATAGTTTGCCACATATCTTAAATTCTGTTCATAAATAATAAAATATGAATAACTTATAATCATTTATACATACAAAATATAACTGCTAGGCCATTCCTAAAGATATTTGGAATTACGCTAATAAAACTTCACGATTGATATTACTCTTGCACAAATCTTTATAATTTAAATTAAATATGTCGCTTGAATCACCATGATGCCGAAATGTATTGTGTTTCGGTAAATTCAAGCATACCTTCATGACCACCTTCACGCCCCAATCCTGATTGTTTGGTTCCACCAAAAGGAGCTGCAGGATCTGAAACAAGGCCTCGATTCAGGCCAACCATTCCATAATCTAATCTTTCGCAGACAGACATTCCTAGTTTCATATTTTCTGTAAAAACATAAGCAACCAATCCATATTCCGTATCATTTGCACTCTCAATAACAGCATCCAAATTGTCAAAAGTCTGAATGGCTGCAACTGGGCCAAATATTTCATCATGAACACAATTGGCAGTTTTTGGCACATTTGATAGCACTGTAGGTGGATAAAAATATCCTTTACCGCATGGAACTTTACCTCCAACATGTAATTTTGCACCTTTTGAGATTGCATCAGCTACAAATTCAGAAACTTTATCGCGTGTACTTGCATTTACTAGGGGCCCAACATTAACATCTGGATCTAATCCATTACCAACTTTTAAATTCCCCATTGCTTGAGTTAATTTAGTCGTAAACTCATCTGCAACATTTTTGTGAACATAAATTCGATTAGCAGCTGTACAGGCTTCGCCCAAGTTTCTCATCTTAGCAAGCATTGTACCTTCAACAGCAACATCGATATTAGCATCTTCCAGAACTAATAATGGAGCATTACCCCCTAGTTCCATTGCAGGTTTCAGAACCTGATCAGCAGCTGAGTGCAAAAGTTGACGCCCGACTTCAGTTGAGCCAGTAAAGGAGACGACCCTAACACGAGGATCGTGAAGCATTGTATCGACAATGGCACCAGTTTGGCGGGACGGTAGAACATTTACCATTCCTTTAGGCACACCAGCTTCCTCCAAGAGTGGCATCAAAGCTAACATTGTAAGCGGAGTCTCAGAAGCTGGCTTAATGATTACTGGGCAGCCAGCAGCTAAAGCTGGTGCAATTTTTCTAGTACCCATTGCAGCTGGATAATTCCAAGGAGTTATTAACACAGCTATGCCAGCTGGCTTTTGTTGTACAATTATACGAGCACCCGAAGCAGGTGCATGAGCAATCAACCCATCAGCACGTACCGCTTCTTCTGAAAACCAACGAAAAAATTCAGCCGCATAGGTGGCCTCACCCATAGCATCTGCGGTTGCTTTTCCATTTTCTAATGTAATGAGTTTAGCAAAATCATGCAAACGTTCAGTCATTAAATCAAAAGCTTTACGCAAAACTATTGATCGTTCACGCGGCGTTCGAGCCGCCCATTCACCAAATGCTTTTTCGGCTGCATTAATTGCTGCTTTAGCATCATCAACTGTAGCAGAAGCAACAGAGGCAATAACAGTTTCATCCGCAGGATTTATAACGTCAAAACGTTGGCCGTCGGATCCAGGTTGCCACGCACCATCAATATAAAGATCTGTATATTCCATAGCTTATTCCTAATTTCTAAATTAATCCCAACAAAGGGTTAGCTAATTTCTTACTAAATTTATCTATAAATTTTAGAGCTTGCTCACTCTCAAATTGTGTATTGTTAAAGGCAAAACTAAGTTCATATGTATTTAGAGTTCTA
Source organism: uncultured Amylibacter sp. (assembly GCA_905181935.1). Lineage (GTDB taxonomy): Bacteria > Pseudomonadota > Alphaproteobacteria > Rhodobacterales > Rhodobacteraceae > Amylibacter. The sequence goes on from CAJIZV010000001.1 coordinate 154,260, forward strand.
TGAATGCAAAGTTCAGCAGCAGAAATCGCACTTACATTTACATTTGACATGTAACTACAAGTCAAATCACGTATAACTAAATTTGGGCTTTGAAATTCGTCCAAAGATTGTTGACTTGCCAAGCCATATAAATTTGGATTTTCATATGCATCAGTAAACTGTCCAATTTCGTTTTTTATATTGACCGTGAAGCCAGCCAAATTAAACGCGTTCTGAAATGAAGACGAAGCAAAGGAAAGCCATAGCGATTTAAGTGTAATCTTTTGCCCCGCCTCAGCTGACATGCGTTCAACAAATTCATCCATCTGGGCTGATGGTACTTTAGCTTGTAAATATGATTTTGATGGCACGTATGATTGGGCTGGTGTGTCTGGGGTGTCTAAAGTCATGACTGAGAGATGCTTTAATTGTTCAATTTCAGAAACATGATAAGGCTCCTGCAATCCTGTGGCTCGGAGTCTTTTCAAGTCATATCCAGATTCATTTGCTAATCTTCTTAACTTTGGTGACGCAAGAACTTTATGACTAGTCAAAGAATCAACTGAAGCAGGTGCTATAAATTCTTTAACACTTTTTTTCAGATCAATTTTTGAAACAGAAATTTCTTTTTTTAAATCAAGAATTTGGGCTTCCTGTTCAGTTATAGAACTCTTAGAAGAAATAACATTTTTCTTATGTTCAATTGGAGCTACTGATGCATTACCAATGGCTGGTTTATCATTAGTAATTATCGCAATTACATTACCTACAGGAACATCATCACCAGCACTTGCAAATAATTCAGAAACAAAACCGCTCGCCCCTGCTGGCACTTCCATCGTAGTTTTATCTGTTTCGACTTCCATCAACACATCAGATTCATCTACAGCTTCACCAACTTTTTTTAACCATGACACCAATCTCCCAGTATCCTGAGCCATACCAAGTGCAGGCATAATAACTTCAAATGGCATAAGTAAGTTCTCCTTTTACCAAAGCCATAGCTCGGATAGCAACTCTCTCAGGCGTTGGAACTGTTAAATCTTCTAAAGCTGGCGAAAATGGTATAGGAACATCCATTGCTCCCATTCTTTGAACAGGCGCATCTAAATGATAGAACGCACCTTCTGAAATACGACTAGCTATTTCAGCAGTGACACCATAACTTTGATGACCTTCGTCAATAACAATTGCTCGGCTTGTTTTACGTACTGATGAAAGTATAGTATCTTCATCTAAGGGTACAATCGTGCGTGGATCAATAACTTCTGCAGAAATACCTTGTTTGGCTAAAATATCTGCTGCTTTTTCAGCAACCTGAACCATAGAAGACGTCCCTACCAAAGTAATATCTGTCCCTTGCCGAACAATATTGGCCTGACCAAATGGGATTAAATACTCCTCTTCTGGAACTTCTGATTTGTCTTGGTACATTAGTTTGTCTTCAAAAATCACAACAGGGTTATTGTCACGAATAGCCGTTTTCAAAAGACCTTTGGCCTCATAAGCAGAAGAAGGTAGTACAACTTTCACACCTGGGATATGAGCCACTAAAGCGTGTAGCGACTGGCTATGTTGTGCAGCAGATCGGCGCGTTGCACCTAGGTTAGTACGCAGAACCATTGGCACATTTAATTTACCACCCGACATATAATGGGTTTTTGCAGCTTGGTTACATAATTGGTCCATAACCAAAAATAAAAAATCCCCAAACATCAAATCAACAATTGGCCGCGAACCAGTCATTGCTGCTCCAACTGCAATGCCTGTAAAGCCAGGTTCTGAAATTGGAGTATCGATGATACGGCTTGTACCAAATTCTTCTACTAGGCCAGAAAGAATTTTAAACGGTGTACCGGCTTCAGCAACATCCTCTCCAAGTAGAAAAATAGTTTCATCACGGCGCATTTCTTCAGCGATAGCCTCGTTTACGGCTTGAGATAATGTAATTGAACGCATTTTTATTCCTTAAATAAATACATGCATGTCTACTTCTTCCGCAAGCGGGTAAGAAGCATCGAGAGCATAAGCAACAGCATCTGCCGCATCTTGATTTACCTGATCACGCAGAGTTTGTAGCTCTGCTGTGGTTGCAATATTTTCTTTGGCTAACCAAATACCAAAGTTTATGATAGGATCTCGTTCTTCTTTCCAATATTTTTCCTCATCTTTAGGACGGTAGTATTCACGATTAATGTCTCCAACATGATGCCCATGATATCGATAGGTATTTAATTGAATGAAAAATGGTCCCTCGCCATTGCGAGCCCGCGCAACCAATTTTTGAGAAAGATTATTAACTGCAAGTACGTCTTGGCCATCCAATTCGAATGCTTCAATTCCAAAAGCTTTTGCTCGACCGGTTAGCTCGCCAGCAGCCATCTCTTCAACTTTAGTATATTCACCATATAAATTATTTTCACAGGCATAAATTACTGGGAGTGACCAAAGTGATGCCATGTTCATTACTTCATAAAGCAAACCTTGGCCCAGCGCTCCATCACCAAAAAAACATACGGTTACATCATCTTTGCCAAGATTTTTGGCTGACAATGCAGCACCCGTAGCAATGCCAGCAGACCCCCCAACTATCGCATTAGCACCAAGATTTCCATTTGCTTGGTCAGCAATATGCATAGAGCCTCCCTTGCCACGGCAGTATCCTTCTTCTTTACCTAACAATTCACAAAACATCTGTTTAAACTCTGCACCTTTAGCAACACAGTGTCCGTGCCCTCTATGTGTTGACGTAATATGATCTGTTTTTTTTAAAGCTTCGCAGATACCAACAGCCACAGCTTCCTGGCCAGAGTACATATGAGTTAAGCCTGGCATTTTTGCAGATAAGTAAAGTTTATTAGCCTGATCTTCAAATGCACGAATACGTGCCATTTGAGTATACATACGAAGATATTCTTCGCTATTTGATGTTTTTTTCTTTGTCATAGAATTCTCGCAAAAAGTGCCCAATCCAGACTTGGATCGAGCTAGGAACAATTAGTAGCGGTTTGCTATTGGCAACTCTTCTGCCGGGAATAGGCTAATCACTTTGCAACCCGTATCCGTAACAACAACTTCTTCTTCAATACGTGCTGCAGAATAACCATCTGATGCAGGGCAATAAGTTTCTAATGCAAAGACCATGCCTGTTTTGATTTCCATTGGATTTTCCATGCTAACCGCACGGCTTATAATTGGACGTTCATGTAAAGCTAGCCCCAATCCATGACCAAACTGCAAGCCAAATGCCTCTAACTCACTGTTAAAGCCAAGCTCCTGCGCAGTTGGCCAAACAGCCGCAACTTTGTCAGTAGATACACCCGGTTTAATTAATGCAATCGATGCATCCAGCCAGTCCCGTGCTTTAACATAAGCATCATTCTGGCTCGTCGTTGAGCGACCAACGTTAAAAGTTCTATAATAACAGGTACGATAACCTTGATAACTTTGTAATATATCAAAAAACGCCTGATCGCCTGGTCGGATTAATCTGTCGGTAAAATTATGTGGATGGGGATTGCAACGTTCGCCAGAAACGGCGTTGATAGCTTCAACATCATCTGAGCCCATTTCATACAGCATCTTATTGGCCATCGCGACAATATCGTTTTCACGTACACCTGGCTTAAGTTCTTCCCAAATCATGTGATAAACTCCATCAACCATAGCCGCAGCTTGATTCAACAAATGAATTTCATCAACATTTTTAATTTCACGTGCACCCAACATTATTTGCTGGCCATCAACAACATTTACTCCAGCATCTTTTAATGCAAAAAACATTGCAGTTTCTGCATAATCGACACCAACGGGCATGTCTGCCACACCAGATTTTTGGAGTAAGCGATAAATATCTTCAGCGTATTTTTTCATTAAACCAAACGATGGAGGAATTGTACCGCGCATGCCTACAACGCCAGCCAACATACGATCTGGATCTAGCCAATCACAATACTCTTTATGGTGAACAGCCGCTGAACCAAAATCCCAAACATAGGGCTCTTCATCCCCTGCTAGTAAACAGAAACGGCACATCTTATCGCGCTCCCATTCACCAATTTTAGTACCAGACACATAACGAATATTATTAACATCAAAGAGTAATAGCGCTCCACATTCAGAACTTTTTAAAGCATCCTTTGCTCGCGATAAGCGGTAACGACGTAAACGATCATGATCAACACGACGTTCAAAATCAACTGCGGTATGCCCTAAAGATGGGATATGTTTATCCCAACGCCAATTTGGGTCTATATCACCAGGTTGGAGTATACGGGGATTTAAAGCGTTTGTGACAACCATTTAGGGCCTCCATGTCGACCCCATAATAATAGGGGTTAATAATGACCGTTTTGCCGCATAATAGCGTCAACACGGTTCTGTGAATTACTCAAAGCTACATCAACGGATTTTGCACCAACAAGCATGTCGTGCATTTCCTCGCCAATGATAGCGATTATATCTGAGATTTCAGGTATTGGCGGGCGCGGCCACATCTGCAAAACCCCAAAGCGCGCCATTTCATCAACCTTAGAAATCAAAGGTGATATTTGACGCACTTTTGGATCCATACTGACGCTAAAACGCGGACTTACCAATGAACCATTCTCAATGTAAAGTTTTATAGTCTGCGGCGAAGTTAGCGACATCAAAGCTGTCCAAATTGGATTAATTCTATCCTCAGATACATTTGATGGAATCGCTAAAGCATAGCCACCGACAGGAGCAATGGGTTTTGCACCTTTACCGCAAGGGTGCGGTAAAAACTCACTTACACCATGTGCAGGTGATTTAGGGTTCAGTTCAAACATTGGTGCGAGTAGTGTAGCACAATAAGCCATACCAACTTCACCATCTGCATATGCTCTTGCCCGTTCATACCACGACATACTTAAGATACTACTTGGTGAAAAATTGAGTAACTCTAAAAGATATTCTGCAGCATTACGAGCTGCAACAGTATCAAACATAGGGCGAAAATTTTCACCAAAAACATTCTCACCGTCAAAACCAGTTTCATTAACATTCAGATTTATTGCAGGTTGCCCAAAAGCTCCCATAGTAAACAAAAAAGTATGACCTAAGGGAGTTCCACGTGCAGCATTCCATGCAATACCTGACATGTTTCGGGAGCGACTATGTAATGCTTGAGCTGCCGCTAAAGTATCTTCAATAGTCCGAGGTGTTTTAAGACCTCTCTCAGCAAACAAATCGCGTCGATATACTAATAAATCTGGTGTAGTTTGAACTGGTATACCAAACTGTTTACCCTTATGTCGAGCGCTGGCTAATGCTTCAGAATGAAAATCAGACATATCAAATCCTGTACTAGAGATTAGACTATCAACTGGTAAAAATCGGCCTTCTTTTGCCATTTCTCCAAACCACGGTAAATCACAAGCAATTATATCATAATTTGAATGTTTAGCGTTTGAATTTTTTATAATTTCATCACGAAGCCGATCAATTGATAGTGCACGACTTTGAATTGGGACGCCAAATATAGATTCAAATTGTTTTTTCAAAACATGCATTGCCATAAATGTTGGATCAGCATGGACCAAAATACGAAGCTCTTTTTGCAAAGGGAGCTTTGAAGAAAAAACACTAGGCGGGCTTAGAATATTACCACTATTATAAGATGCGCCATAAAAATAGTCAGATGAATTCTGACCAGTGCGCGATGAAAGCCCGATAGTACTATCCATCAATGAATAGATTCTTCGAGCATATTCTTGCCATTCAAGAATAAGTTTTTCTGAAGGGTGAAGTGAAAAGCTTTTTCCAGTCGCCGTTTTGCTGCGGCGAACCAATAAGCCCCGCACCTCTATTGCATATATAGCACGGATAGCTGTTCCATAAGAAAGGCCGGAACTTTGAGCAAGTGATGAACTGGTCGTTAGCTTTCCATTAAGGTGGTTTCGCAAAAGCGTGATGAATAATTTAATTTCATCATAACCAGTTTTAATACTTAACGCACGACTTGTTTCTTCATCTTGCTGTTCTATAAAATCTAAAAACCTAGACATTTCCTCATTAGAAGCACCAAAAGAATGTTTTCTGTCAGCAGTTTCAAATGGGCCTTCGGGTCTACGCTGTGTTCCGTGCAAGTTAACCATATCCGCTCCTCTTGCTTAGATGGCAACTATAGACAAAGAAAATACTCAGTATCCAGAAAAAATATCCAAAATGGACATTTTAAAGATTATCAAGGTGGGGCTTTTAAAAATTTTCGTCTCTTAGATAATTGTCGGGCTAAGTTATCAGCATCAGCCAAAATTTGTTTCCGACGTTGATTTTCATCAAAGACACGAGAACCAGTTTGAAACATAATAACTATAATTAAAAGAATTCCGAGGTAAAGTTGAACCATAAATGCAGGTGTCACATTAAATACCAAACCAGTATTTAGGAAGTTAACACTCAACGTCCCGATAGCAGCACCAATCACGCCACCCTTACCACCCATTATGCTAACGCCCCCAATAAAGGCGGCAACAGTTCCAGCTAATAAAACATATTGCAGCCCTAATGCTTGCGCAGTCCCTGAACGCAGTCCAATAATGGCTCCACCTAATCCAGCACATAAGCCAGAGATTGCAAATACAATAATCATTGGACGTTTCAAGCTAATACCGGCAGCTATTGCCTCTTTGCGGGCACCACCAATAGCATAAATTTCACGTCCATATCGTGTATAGCTCATGAACAAGCCAACTATAATAAACATAGAAACCACCAACAAACTGGCTGGAGAAAAATACCAAAGCATTTTAGTTGAAATAAAATCTGGTACACGAAAGTCTGTTAGCATCACAGTTTTTTCTTCAGCGGCAAATAACGAAACACCACGCAAAAGCATTAATGTTCCAACAGTCAAGACTATTGCCCGTACTCGAAGGTATGCAATAAAGTAACCTTGGATTGCACCAATCATGGTTGCTATTACTAGCGCTATAATTAATGCGGTTGGCGCCCCTAAACTATCAGTAAAGCGAACCGTAATTACAGCAGATAACGCAGCATTAGAGCCAATAGAAAGATCGATTTCACCAGCAATTATGCAGAGTGTCAGCGCCAAACCGACCAACCCCAATACAGCGAACCGTTCCATAATTGCATAGCCAGTCCGGTGCGTTGCAAAAAGATCATTAGTAAAAGCAAAATATGCGTAAACACAAATTGAAAGTAAAATAGCGAATGAAAGGTCAGGATTGTTAGAAATCCAGGTTTTAGCTTTTTTATACATTGTCTTTTCCTACTCTACTGATCTGCTACCACGTTGAACCAACGCGAAAACCATAATGCTAAATACTATCATCAACCCAACTGCTAAAACGCGCGGACCACTATTATAACCATGTAAAACCATCATATTATCACAAGTTGAAATAAACACAGCTCCAAGGCTAGACCTCAAACTAGACCCATAGCCACCCATAATCGAGTTTCCACCAACCATAACAGTGGCAATGACCATAATAGTCATATCGCCCGATGATCCAAATGACGAAGAAAAGTAATTTACATGTGCACTGGAAACCTGTGCAGAAAATGCAATAGCAACAAATGCTGAACATACTGACGCAATAATACAAACTTTGATCGCCATAGGTAAGTTCTCATGACCCGTTGCTCGGCCAGTAGCGCGATTGGCTCCAACAAGGTAAACTTGTCGCCCAAAGCTTGTTCGACGAAGAACAAATTCGGCAAGAACTGCTATAATAATGAAAGCAATCGTAATATTTGGTAACCCTAAAAAAGAACCAGAGCCTAACCACTCTGCCCCATGTGGGCGCCTAAAAGACACAACTAAATTGTCACTCCACCAGCTACCTATGCCAAAAAATAACCCAGCTGCACCTAGTGTAACAACAATTGGGTTTCCACCTAGTCCTATAAGTAGCCCTTGGATTGCACCTGCAATCATAGCAATTATCATTGTGAATAAAAAAGATATCTCAAAACCGTAGCCTGCAGACATACTTGTTGCAAACGCAATAATAGAAAGTGCAGCGGTTTCCTTCATAGATAAAAGAAAAAAGTTTCCAGATAATGTAACAAAAGTTAATCCAATTGCCATAATTCCAACAATCGCTGCGTCACGTAAAATTGTCTTAATATTAAGAATAGTTAAAAAATTTGGTGCTGTGGCAGCTCCAATTATAAAAACAGCAATAAATACTGCAACTAGGGCCAATACCAACAATGAATAATCACGTGTCAAACGTTGGATGAGATTTGGATTTTCTACAGATGAATCTATACTCATTTGCTATTCTCCCCTTGTAGTCCTTCTTCTCTAAACGGATTAGTAATCTCCTCTAAAATGGTTGCTGCTGACATATCACCCAAAGCTATTTCACCAATTTGAATACCTCGGTAAACAGTAATAATCCTATCAGGTAAGTTAGTAATTTCCTGAATATCGGTTGATGCGACTACAATCGCAGCACCTTCATCAGCCAATTCTCTCAATTTTTGATAAATCTCTGCACGTGCGCCAACATCAACACCTCTAGTGGGCTCATTAATAAGAATAATATCAGGATTAATTGCCAACCATTTAGCTAAAGCAACTTTTTGTTGATTTCCACCACTTAAAACACCTGCTTCTTGAGGCAATCGTGCTGGGTCAACAGTAAATTTAACTGCATTTTCCGTTACCATTTTGGTTTCAGAAGATGGCGATCGAATGCCGTTTTTAGCAATGCGATGCAGTGCAGCAGCAGATAAGTTATCAGAAATAGGCCGCCCCAAAAACAAGCCGTCATGCTTGCGGTCATCCGAACAATAGGCAATCCCAGCTTCTATAGCTTCTTTAGGATTTTTAGGTAAAAAAGTTTTTCCTTTATACGTCAATTGCCCATCACGTGTTCTTGTAGCACCAGCAATAGCAGCAAGAATATCGCCAGTTCCACTGCCTAACTGTCCAGCCAAACCAAGAATTTCTCCACGATTAATATTAAAGTTCACACCCTCAAGTAAGCGATCGGGCCATAGATTACGTACTTTCATTACTGGTTCTAGTATCTTCTTTTTAGTACGCTTAGGGTACATATTATTTAATTCACGTCCCAACATCAATTCAACCAAAGTGTTAACATTGAGGTCTGATGCCAGTCGGGGTTCTTGACTCTCGCCATCACGTAAAACTATAATACGATCTGAAATTTTAAAAATCTCATCCATACGATGACTAACATAAATAATAGATTTGCCACGTTTGGATAGGCGGTTAACCATATTAAGAATACGAATAGAATCAGTTTCACCAAGTGCTGCAGTTGGCTCATCTAAAATTAAAATTTGTGGATCATGTGCTAGAAGACGCGCTACCTCAATCAAATGTTGCTCACCAACAGATAAACGGTCAGTGGAGGTAAGCGGATCGATATGCCCCAATCCAACTTCTTCTAAATATGGCTTAGCGTTTCGCGCCAAGCTATATTTGGTTGCAAATGTTGGAACGCTATCGCCTGCTAAAAATATATTTTCTGCAACACTCATAGTTTTAATCAAACTTAATTCTTGTTGAGCCACAGCAATACCTGCGCGTTCTGCTTGGATAGGGCTCGTAAAGTGTAATTGCTCACCATTTAATAAATACTCACCCTCAAAGCCACTATCAAAACCACTAATGATTTTAACCATAGTCGACTTTCCAGCACCATTTTCACCGACAAGTCCCATTACCTCACCAGGCATAATTTCAAAATTAGCACCTCTTAATGCTTTAATAGCACCATAGTTCCTTTTTATATTTGAGAGCTTTAAAAGTGGTTGCATATTGTTTTCCTAAAACCCTATGGGCAAAAGTCAGGGGTACTATGTGTATCCCTGACTTAATCTTATTTCACCGATCATAGATCGGAACCATTAACCTACCAAGCGCCAGAGCAAAGCTCTTCGATTGAATAAAGTTTACCATCAAAACCGCGCAATGCAGTTGTTTCAATAGTTTCTTTCGTCACAGACGGATTTGGAGTAAAGTTAATATAGTTGGCTAATTTTCCTGTATTTAAATATTCTTCAACCAATTTAATTGCCAACTGGCCTTCATGTAAGGGGGATTGTAAAGTTGTACCGAATTGTTTACCTTCTTCGATCAATTGTTTGTCACCATTACATACTGTGCCAACTGCAATTACATCTTGACCCATCACCATACCAGCTTCTTCCAGAGCCTTTATGCCACCGGTCAAAATAGCATCGTCCATGCCATAAACAAAATCAATACTTTGACCTTGAAGAGCCGCAATCATTTTTGCTGCACCTTTATAGCCGTTAGCTTGTCCAAAGCCTTCATCTACGTCACCAATTATTTTTAAATCTGAACCAGCAATTGCTTCTTTAAATGCATTTATTGATAAGCCGTATCCACCATAACTATGTGGATATGATAAAGCTAAAACGTTAAAACCTGTACCGCCAGCAGCTTTTTTAGCAGCAGCAGCTTCACGCATCATGTAACCAGCATTACGCGCACGAAGACGATCATCAGGACCTGCATAACCAAAGATATATTGCTTATCTTGATCGTTTGGTAATTGATTGATTTTCAAAACAGGAACACCTGTTTTTGCCAGTGCACGCAATGAGCCCAAACCTGCAACAGCATCAGATGGCCACCAAATAAACACATCAGGCAACTGACCTGCAGCTAGAACTTGCTGTACTTGTTGATCTTGCTCAGCTTGATTAAATTGATTTTCAAATACTTTGATGTCAAAACCTTTTAGTTCAGCAGTAGCCTTAATACCTTTAATGAACTTACCGATATAAGCTTCGCCAGCTGGACCATTAAAAGAAACGATTGAGCCTTCAGCCCATGCATTCGATACAGTTGCACCAAAAGCAATAGCCCCTACAACAATAGTACGGAATGATTTCCCTAAATTATTCATTTTATTCCTCCCTACGGTGAGCCAATATGACCCACTCCTGAATTCATATGATTACAAAAGCGAAGCCTATACATGGCTCAAATTTTGTCCATAATGGATTAGTTTGAATCAAAATGGATACTTTGGTGATTTTAATTTTCCCTACAAACCTTCACGTTTAATTTCAAATCGCATTGGAGGATTGCATGGACCCTAAACGTCTAAAAGGAAAAAATATTCTTATTACTGGTGCCGCCCAAGGTATGGGTGCCGCAATAGGTGAGTATTACGCGGCTCATGGTGCAAACGTTTGTTTGGGCGATGTAAACGTGGTAGGTGTCGAAGAAGTTGCATCACGAATTAATGCTTTAGACAACGGCAAAGCAATTTTTATCAAACTTGATGTTACTAGCCGTGCAGACAATGCATCGGCAGTTGATGCAACTGTAGAAGCTTTTGGTTCTATAAACATAGCATTATTAAACGCAGGGATAAACAAACCCAAATTTTTCATGGATATAGATGAAGAAAATTGGGATAGCATCATGAACGTTAATGCAAAAGGACAATTGTTTGGCATGCAAGAAGCGGCTCGCCAAATGATAAAACAAGGCAAAGATGCGGGTCCTTATAAATTAATAAACGTTGGTTCAATTTTATCACGAACTACCTTTGATGATGTAATTCCTTACTCTTGCTCAAAGCACGCGACTTTAGCTTTAATCACCGGTGGAGCAAAAGCACTTGTTGAACATAATATCACTGTCAACGGTTATGGTCCTGGAGTTGTTCGTACAGAATTGTGGGAGCAACTAGACAAAGACTTAGTTGCTATCGGTAAATTTGAAAAAGAAGGCCAATCGATGGATTCATTAGCTGAAAATATGATATTAATGAAACGTTATTCTTATCCAGAAGATGTAGTTGGAACAGCCGGTTTCCTTGCTAGTTCAGACAGTGATTATATGACAGGTCAACTCTTTATGATCGATGGCGGAATGGTAATGCAATAAAAGATGCTGTCAGACAAAGTCTAACACGTCTCAAAGTACCACGCTCATACAAATCTAGGAAGCGTAGATTTGGAACCACTCAATGAGAGCAGCTCTGCGTTTTTGCTTATAAGTCTGCCTGTTTTGAAGATGTCTTTCATGATTGAAGTGGTTGTATATTTGACTGTGATAACTGACAAACCTCTGGAGCGTGGCTGCTGTTTTAAATAACTGCATTGCTCGCTCTCACCATCGGAAACGGTAAGTGTGAGTTTTCACATCTGTTGTTGGACCGGCCCCCACATAATTGCTTGTCTAGCCACATCGCCAATCTCACGAAAAGCCGCGCCAAAGGTAAAATCTCTTACCATTTATTTTGACAAAGACTTCGTCTAGATTCCATTGCCCGTTTAAGTGTTGACCCACCCTTTTCTTTCGAATTTCCTTAGCAAATTTTGCACCAAACCGATCTACCCAAAACCGTATCGTTTCCCTCTCGGGATATTGCTAGTGGCAATACCCTGCGGGCAATGCATGACAAATATTAATTCCACGTTCATGCAAGATATCTTCAACTTGGCGGAAACTAAGAGGGTAACGCACGTAATACATAACCGCCAAGCGGATGATTTTGGGCGAAGTCTTGAAGTACTTAAATGGGTTTTGTGTTGTTATTCACCAAAATTTGGTACCAACCAATAAAACGTTAAGTTTGTCTGACAATACCCAGTTTACCAGCTTGGCCGCATAGATTTATCCAAAGCTTTGCTATTATTACGCTCGAGAAAATTTTAAGACAGAACCTCTTGTATATCCAGTCAAATTGGTATACATTAGCATACATTCGTTTTAAATACCCTTTTACCAATATTACAGGTGGGTAATTAACTCCTCCAATAACTATTATTCAGGACCGTCATGAGCTTATACACAGACTATCTAAATGAGATCAAAACACGTAAAATAAAGGGCCTGAGCCCAGAGCCCATTGATAATGATGCATTGGCCAGCGAAATAGTAGCGCAGATCAAAGATGAGAATAACGAACATCGCACAGCATCAATCGATTTTTTAATTTACAACACACTGCCAGGCACAACCAGCGCCGCACGCGTTAAAGCAGCATTCCTTAAAGAGATCATTCTGGGTGAAGCTATTGTTGAAAAAATCACACCAACGTTTGCATTCGAATTGTTGTCTCATATGAAGGGTGGGCCATCTGTAGAGGTTCTGATGGATTTGGCATTGAGTGGCAATACCGTGCTGGCTGCACAAGCCGGCGATGTTTTGAAAACACAAGTATTCTTGTACGAAGCGGACACAGATCGCCTAAAAAAGGCGCTGGAAACTGGTAACGAAGTAGCCAAGGAAATCGTCGAAAGCTACGCTAAGGCGGAATTTTTTACCAAGCTTCCTGACATTGATGAAGAAGTTAAAGTTGTTACCTACATCGCAGGTGAAGGTGATATTTCAACCGACCTTTTATCACCTGGCAACCAAGCGCATTCACGTTCTGATCGTGAGTTGCACGGAAAATGTATGATCACAGAAGTGGCGCAAAAAGAAATTGAAGCGCTGAAACTACAACACCCTGATAAACGCGTTATGTTAATTGCTGAAAAAGGCACGATGGGCGTTGGTTCATCACGTATGTCTGGTGTGAACAACGTTGCATTGTGGACTGGCAAGCAAGCCAGCCCATATGTTCCATTCGTGAACTTTGCCCCTGTTGTTGCGGGTACGAACGGTATTTCACCGATTTTTTTGGTAACTGTTGGTGTGACTGGCGGTATCGGTGTGGATTTGAAAAACTGGGTTAAGAAGCTGGACGAAGATGGCAACCCAATCATGAACAACGATGGTAATCCGATTTTGGAAGAGCGTTATTCAGTTGCGACTGGTACAGTTTTAACAATCAACACCAAAGAGAAGAAGTTGTACAACGAAGCAGGCACAGAAGAGTTGGTTGACATGTCACCCTCATTTACGCCGCAAAAAGTTGAATTCATGAAGGCTGGCAGTTCATATGCCATCGTCTTTGGTAAAAAATTGCAAACATTCGCATGTGAAGCGTTAGGTGTTGAAATTACACCAGTGTTTGCACCGCCCAAAGAAGTGTCGCACGAAGGCCAAGGCTTGACGGCGGTTGAAAAAATTTTCAACGCCAATGCACGTGGCAACACACTGGGCAAAGTATTGCATACTGGCTCTGATGTACGTGTCAAAGTCAACATTGTTGGTTCACAAGACACAACAGGTTTGATGACAAGCCAAGAGCTAGAATCAATGGCAGCAACCATCCTGTCATCATCGGTTGATGGTGCGTATCAATCTGGTTGTCATACAGCATCTGTTTGGGATCTGAAGGCGCAGGCGAATACGCCACGCTTGATGCAATACATGAACAATTTTGGCTTGGTGACAGCACGTGATCCAAAGGGTGAATACCACGCGATGACCGACGTGATCCACAAAGTGTTGAACGACATTACAGTGGACGATTGGGCGATCATTATTGGCGGCGATAGCCATACGCGCATGTCTAAGGGTATTGCTTTTGGTGCTGACTCTGGCACCGTGGCATTGGCGCTGGCAACGGGCGAAGCATCGATGCCGATCCCAGAATCAGTAAAAGTTACTTTTAAAGGAAAAATGGCCTCGCACATGGATTTTCGTGATGTTGTGCATGCAACTCAGGCACAAATGTTGGATCAATTCGGTGATAACGTTTTCCAAGGTCGCATCATCGAGGTGCACATCGGTACATTGCTGGCTGACCAAGCATTCACATTCACCGACTGGACAGCGGAGATGAAAGCGAAGGCGTCGATCTGTATTTCAAACAACGACACGTTGATTGAATCGCTTGAAATCGCAAAATCACGCATTCAGATCATGAAAGACAAGGGTATGGAGCATGAAAATGGTATGCTTCAAAACCTGATTGATATCGCAAAAAACCGTATCGAAGAGATCCGTTCTGGTGAAAAACCAGCGCTGTCACCAGATGCAAATGCAAAGTACGCGGCAGAAGTTGTAGTTGATTTGGATTTGATCACCGAACCGATGATTGCTGACCCTGATGTGAACAATGCCGACATTTCAAAGCGTTATACACACGACACCATCCGCCCTGTTTCATTCTATAAAGGTGAGAAGAATGTTGATCTTGGCTTTGTTGGATCATGTATGGTTCACAAAGGCGATTTGCAGATTGTGGCCAAGATGCTGCGTAACCTTGAGAAGCAAGGTAAAGAGATCAAATTCAATGCGCCATTGGTTGTTGCGGCACCAACATACAACATCATCGACGAGATGAAGGCCGAAGGCGACTGGGAAATTTTGCAGAAGTATTCTGGGTTCGAATTTGACGATTTGGCACCGAAAACAACGGCACGTGTTGAATATGAAAACATCCTGTATTTGGAACGCCCTGGTTGCAACCTGTGTATGGGTAACCAAGAAAAAGCCGCCCGTGGCGACACTGTTTTAGCGACATCCACACGTCTGTTCAAAGGCCGTGTTGTTGAAGACACCGCAGAGAAAAATGGTGAATCACTATTGGCATCAACGCCAGTTGTTGTTCTGGCCGCGATCTTGGGCCGCACCCCAACTCTTGAAGAATATAAGGAGTCGGTTGAAGGTATCGAGCTTACAACGTTCACGCCGCCAAACATGAAGCCGCTGGATCCTAAATCAATTCAATACTAAAAAATTAGTGCCGTAAGCTATGAAAGATCGTTTGAGGCCTGTGGAGTGCCCAGCAAACATTATTGATCAAATAGGTGAATGGAGTGGGAAAGAAGTGGGTGAAACCTATGGCCGTGACGATGGCTATATTTTTCATTGAGGCAGCATTTGTTTAAGCGGCATCCGCGACGCTGTCAGTGGGCCAGATCTTGATAATCTTCGGTTTGGGCGGTGTTTGCTGAAACAATTTCAATATATTCAAAAGCCGCTGCTAATGCATCTTGCAACATTGGGGGATCGGTCGGGGCATCCAAAGTAGGGTATCTGATATTGCTAGCTAACGGGTGGGCCAAAATCGATCTAATGTTTCCCAGCCTGTTCACGCATGCGATTATGACGTTGCTTTTGCATTATGACATTTAACTGTAAGGAAGGTGACGATCTGAACGTTGCATTACACCAGCTTCAAACAATTGAATGCTTCCTTGATCAGTATTTGAGTGCGTTTAACATCTCATTACTTGAGAAGGCAGACGGCCCAATTTTTTTGTTTAAGTGAGTTCGCCTCCCAACCGCTCAAGCATATTCAAACAAGAAATCATTTGTTCTTCAGTAACATATTCATCTGGTTTGTGTGCTTGCTCAATACTTCCAGGTCCACATAAAACTGAGCTAATACCAGCTCTGCTAAAAAGTCCCGCCTCAGTACCAAATGCAACGACTTCAGTTGAATTTCCACCCGTCAACTCTTGTACAATTTTTACTGCTTCACTATCTTGTTCAGGCTCTAATCCATCAGTTTCTACGCAAACCGTTTCAAAAATATCAGCAATTATTGATTTTTTTTTCATTTCAGGACGTAGAACTTCATCAACATAACGCTCCATTTGGTCTCTTAACCACTCGCGGTCACTACGTTGAACAACACGCATTTCCCATTCTACTTCTGCTTGACTTGGAATTACATTGTGAGTGGTTCCAGAATGACAGGCACAAATTGAGGATGTGGAATAAGGTGGAACAAAACGTGACCCTTCTGGAGCCATCGCAGGAAGTTCTAGGCGAACTTCCATTAGCTTATTAATAAACCGATGTGCATATTCCAATGCATTAACGCAACGATCAGGTTGACTAGAATGTCCTTCAACACCACGAAATTCAGTCGTGTATTCACACATGCCCTTGTGCCCTTCAATTATTCGCATCGAAGTAGGTTCCCCTACAATACAAGCACTTGGTTTTAAACCAGAAGCAATTAATTGATTAACTAAAACTCGTGCACCCAAACAACCGACCTCTTCATCATAGGTAAACGCAAAATGAATAGGTCGTTTTAAGTCGAGTTTACTGTATTTTGGAACCATTGCCATGGCTGCAGCAATAAATCCTTTCATATCGCAAGTACCTCGCCCAAATAATGCGTTATTTTTTCGCTTCATCTTAAATGGGTCAGTAGACCAGTTCTGCCCCTCGACTGGAACAACATCTGTATGGCCAGATAAAATGATTCCCCCATCAGTATCTGGACCTAAAGTTGCAAAAATATTCGCTTTTCCTTTTGTCTCAGAAGTAATTTCACATCTTGCACCAAATGATTTTAAATAATCACTAATCCAATCGATACAATCTAGATTACTTTCACTAGAAATTGTTGGAAAACCAATTAGTTTATCCATAAGTTCAATAGTCTTTATTAAGTCTGTCATATCAAGGTTTCACAAATAATTTACGTAGGACATTAGCCAAGGCATCAGCGGTACTAATTTCACAAATTTTTAAGGTTCGAGTATTTAAGTCGAGAAGACAAAAGTTCTAAAGCTTGCATTTTTATATCCTTTAAAACTATTTTAAAAGCCTTAATCAAGTTTTCAAGTTTAGCAAAAGAAAAGTTTAATCTACATTATTAATTAATGTTATTAATAGATTCTAATAAATAATCAAAAATTTATTTTTTTGTAATATTAAAACAAGCTTGAATTTATTTTGTCTATCTCTGTGGAAAATATACAGAGCTAGCCTAAATTATTATAAAACTGAGCAATATTGTATGATTTTTCGTGCTAAACTCGTAATTTGCTTGACGTAGAAGCTTTCCCACTTCAAGACAGTTTCAGTTAGACAAGAGGGATTTCCCGTTTGTTTGAAAATATATTTGGACAATAAAAGGACCAAAGACCATAGCTCGTAGACCACATAACGCGCCACCACAGCGCGACACAGGACCCCTCGCGAACGAACGCGTAATCTCCCCCGAAATCAGATTGATTGGCGCAGACGGTGAAAACGTTGGCGTCGTAACCCCACTGCGCGGTAATGAACTAGCACGTGTGGCAGGACTGGATTTGGTAGTAATTTCTCCAAATGCACAACCTCCAGTTTGCAAGATCATGGATTTGGGCAAGTTCAAGTTTGAACAACAGAAGCGTGAAGCTGAAGCTCGAAAAAAGCAAAAAACCATTGAAATTAAAGAGATTAAATTCCGTCCAAATACGGACACTCACGATTTTGATGTTAAAATGCGCAGTGTGTTTAAGTTTTTAGAGAATGGCGATAAAGTAAAAATTACCATGCGCTTTCGCGGCCGTGAAATGGCGCACCAAAATCTTGGTTTAGCGTTATTAAAGCGTGTTCAAGCAGTAGTACTTGAGGCAGAGACTGGGAAAATTGAAAACCACCCAAAAACAGAAGGTCGTCAAATGACGATGCTTATTGGGCCAATCACTAAATAAAGATGACAAATATTATATTTAGATCGCCTTTTTGGCGATCTTTTTTATCTTAATTCAAAAACTTTGGTATCTTGCGTGCAATATAAATTGGTCCATAATTTTTACCCTGGATAATAACAGCGTATTGGCCATCAGTAGGTAATTCAAATTCTATTTCACCCAATTTTTTACTATCCCACCCAGCAATAGTTTTAAGGCTTTTGACAACATTAATATATTCTATTGTCTTACCACTGTTTTCACCACGTTTAATTTGTACAGTTTTCCGAGGAAAGTATTTAATCAAATTAATATCTAAAAAACCAAGATTTTTTAGACTAGAGACTAACATTAGGTTCACAATTTTTTTATTTCGCTTTATTTCAATAGAAACTAGCTCTTTATTTTTGCGCATATTATTAAGGTTTTCGTTAATTAACAATTTTGCTTCGCCAACACCACCTGCTACTTCAGCAACACCATTGAAAATCATTTGTGGCGTCACATGTCGAGCACGATTAGTTATGTGCATATTATACTTTGCCTGACGTTCACCAAACTTTGCAATTGCAAATGTATCCTTCCAGCCCAGGTAATCCCAATAATCTACATGCAGTCCAAAAGCTAAAATATCTTCTTGGTTAGCAAGTGTAGAAAGAAGTTTATCAGCAGCTGGACATGCATAACAGCCTTGTGACGTAAATAACTCAACTACTATAATTGGCTTATTTGACCCATCTGCATGAGTTGAATTAGCTATAATAGTAAACATAAGCGTTACTAATGCATTTACATATTTCATTGCGAATCCCTGACATAGAGTAATTCCATATTAAGAAACCAAATACTCAAAGGCTAATAAAAAAATCGAGAGGTTATTGTTACAGAAACCAAATCCATCGCCCAGTTTCTGTAAAGTATTTTTGTGCGTCTGCACCCATTGCTTCAATTAATTTAGACTCTTCAGGAAGAACATAATTTTTCTTTAGGAATAAAAATAACAAAACTGATGGTAAAAGTGCCTGAATAGACCCTAATGTCATACCAACTCCAAAAGTTACTAAAACCATACCTAAATACATAGGATTTCGAGATAATTTAAACGGTCCCTCAACAATTAAAGCTGTTGGCTTTCTTCGAGGAATAATTGTCGTACTATTGCGCTTGAACCAAATCGGCGTAGCTAAAATTAAATAAATACCAATTGCCATTACACCCAAATCAATTGCGCGGAATTCGAATAAAATAATAGGGTAAACAAAATGCAATATGACTGCAAAACAAATTGCTAATAAAGTCCAAATAGGTGGGATATTTAATTTTTTCATATTTATATTATACATAAGGAATACTGACTAGTGTCAATCCTATTAAGTTATATTTAGATCAAAATATTATAGATATAAAATATTGTTAATAGAATTATAAAAGACCAGTCAAAAATGATTTTTTAAATAGACTAATGAGCTTTTAGCTAGTTTTGGCTAAATTACATAAAACTTAATATAATACACCACCTCTTTCAAATCGTAGCATATTTTCTAAAACTACTTTTATGGCAACAGGTAATTCAAAAAAAGCGTTCAAACCAGCACCAGTCGCTGATGGGATAAAGTAATAATCAACGAAATCGATGCCCACCGAAAGTTTTTATGTATTTTACAGGAATCTATGCCAATTTGCACTATCATTTAAGTTCACCAATTTAAATAATGATATTCCTCTATTTACTGTTCATAATAAATATAATTTATAATAACTTTAGGTCCATTTAGCATAAGCTAGTACACTTCCCTCCACGGAAAGTTTAAGGTACAGCTTTTAATATGTTATTAAATGTGAACAATTTAAACTGTCGGCGTGGGCCTAAGTTAGTTATTGCAAATGTCTCAATGAGTGTAAGTGCCGGTGAATGCATTATATTACGCGGACCAAATGGATCTGGTAAAACAACTTTGTTACGATACCTTGCAGGACTTTGCGATAGTGCTGATATAAAAACATATGATAATTCTATTGCCTACTCTGGACACCTAGATGGGGTTAAGTCCACATTAACTGTTCGTGAAAACCTTAACTTTTGGGCTGGAATATACGCGACTAATAGTATGAATAAAGTCATAGAAAAACTTAACCTTGAATATTTATCTAATAATTTGGCAGGCGAGCTTTCTGCTGGGCAGAAACGACGTCTAGGATTAGCACGCATGCTTATTTCAAATGCAAAAGTTTGGCTAATGGATGAACCAACTGCATCATTGGACAAATCAACATCAGCATTAATTTTTGAAGCAATAAACTCACATTGTAAAAATGACGGTGCAGCAATAATTTCCACTCATATTGACTTGGATATACCAAAATCACGCGTGTTAAATATGGAAGATTTCGCAGTAAAAGGGAAAGATGACGATGACCCATTCCTAAAGGGATCATATCAATGAAATCTCTGATACTACGTGATTTAAGGTTAGCCCTTCGCTCAGGTGGCGGTTTTGCCCTGACACTATCATTTTTTTTAATAGTCGTAATGATGGTACCATTCGGTGTAGGCGCAAATTTAGATTTATTGGCACGAATTGCACCAGGAGTTTTATGGATAGGTGCGTTACTTTCCTGCCTTCTATCTCTTGATAGAATTTTCCAACTAGATTGGGAAGATGGGACTTTAGAGGCACTGGCCACATCGCCTATTCCTTTATCAGGAATAGCCACAGCTAAAGCAACAGCACATTGGATCATAACAGGTTTACCAATAACAATAGCAGCAATACCATTAGGCTACCTTTTAAACCTAGAAACTGAATCCTATATTTGGCTTGTTGCTTCACTGAGCATTGGGACGCCTGCTCTCTCGTTTATAGGGGCCTTTGGTGCGGCGATTACTGTTGGAATTAAGAGAGGAGGCCTACTTCTATCTTTACTAGTCTTACCACTTTATATTCCAACTTTAATGTTGGGTGCACAGTGTGTTACTATAGGTTCAGAAGCGCCTATCAAATTATTGGCATTAGTTGCTGCCATATCATTACTTTGCATTGCCTTAATACCATTTGCATGTGCCATAGCGCTTCGTGCAAACCTTAAATAGCCAAGGCGTGGTGAACTGCCCACTTTATTTAGTACAAAAATAGGATACACAGATAAAATGTCTTTATGGGAATACGCAAATCCAGCCAAATTTATGGCACTTTCGGCCCGCATTCTGCCATATTTGGCAATTGCGTCTTCATGTTTGTTATTAGCAGGGCTATTTTGGGGCTTCTTTTTAACACCTGCAGATTACAAACAAGGCTCAACAGTTAAAATTATTTTTTTGCATGTTCCAACAGCATTAATGGCAATAAATGCATGGCTTATGATGTTAGTTACTTCTTTGGTATGGTTAATTCGTAGGCATCACGTATCTGCACTGGTTGCCAAAGCTGCAGCGCCAATTGGTATTACGATGACGCTTATCGCAATTGCAACAGGCGCTATCTGGGGCAAACCTATGTGGGGAACTTATTGGGCATGGGATCCACGGCTCACTTCATTCATGATCTTATTGGTATTTTACTTTGGCTATTTAGCACTATGGGAAGCAATAGAAGATAAAGACACGGCTGCTGATTTAACATCAATATTATGTATAGTAGGTTCAATTTTTGCATTGTTGTCACGTTACGCAGTAAATTTTTGGTCACAAGGTTTGCACCAAGGTGCATCGTTATCACTCGACAAAGAACAGCATGTCGACAATGTTTTTTATTTGCCATTGTTAGTTTGCATTGTAGGAATAATTTTATTATTTTTAACATTAGTACTAATAAGAACCCGTACTGAAATTCGATCGCGGCGTTTAATGGCCCTACGCATGAGGGGTATCTAATATGTTTGAATTAGATAAATACACTGACACTGTTTTACTTGCTTACGCCGTTTCAATAATATTATTAGGTACTTTGATTTGGGCAACATTATCAAAATCAAAGCGTATAAAACGCGCTCTAGACGCACAGGAACAAAAAGCTAATGATAAGCGTTAAGCCTTTTTATCTCATCCCACCAATAATTTTCATTGGTTTAATCGCAATGATGTACCTTGGGTTAGGGCGTAAAAATCCAAATGAATTACCCAGCCAAATGATTGGGCGGGATGTTCCTAATTTAACTCTTAAACAATTATCTGATCATCCATTTCTTAAAATGGATGATCTAAAGGAACCTAGCATAAAAATTGTTAACTTTTGGGCTAGTTGGTGTGCACCATGCAGAGTTGAGCATCCTAATATTCAACAACTGGCAGATCTTGGGTTCCCAGTTCATGGCATTAATTACAAAGATGAAACATCTCAAGCACTGCAATTTCTAAAAAGCCTTGGAAATCCATATAAAAGTATTGGTACTGATGAAGGTCGAACAGGATTAGACTGGGGATTATACGGTGTCCCAGAAACATTTGTGATTAATGGTGAGGGGAAAGTGCTATTGAGGCATGCTGGACCAATAACAAATAGCATAATGATCAACAACATATTGCCTATTTTAATAGAGTAATTAAACTATTGGTGTAGGCACAGCCTATACCAATAGTTTTAGATTTCTAAGGCATCCATCATTATGACGGCATTTGCTACTTCTGCGCCTTTTTTAACAAAATGTTTAGAATAAAACTCAATATGATCAGTACTTTCCTGAAATTCGTGTGGCGTTAACGAAACTGAATAAACAGGAATACCAGTATCCATACTTGCACGAACTAAGCCATCAACAACAGCTTGAGCAACAAATTCATGCCTATAAATTCCACCGTTAACAACAAGAGCAGCACAAACAATCCCATCATAGTTTCCAGTTTCTGCTAATTTTTTAGCTACAAGCGGCATTTCTAACGCGCCTGGAACATGCACTTCTCGCAAATTACATACGCGTCCTTGGCGTTTAATTTCAGCCTCAAATCCAACTTGCACTTGATCAACTACTTGGTCATGCCATCGTGCTTTTACAAATGCAATTTTAAGGGGTCTTGTCATTTCGGGTCTCCTGTTAATAGACAAAGCCCCAGAGCGTTAAGAAAACGGATTAACACCGCCTCCCCTTTCTCTACCATCCAGACTTTAACTGTCGGCGCAGGAGTTTCACCTGACTCTGCTGACCTCTTATAATAAGAGCGCTCGCGGGCTATCACCGCCGGTGGGGAATTACACCCCGCCCTGAGAATATTTTAAATATAGACCCGAAAATAACGGACGTCCAGAAGGATTCTTTACTAGAAAAAAAATCTAAAATAAGCTATTCCAAAAATATGAATAATTCCATCACAATAATCCGCCCCGACGATTGGCACCTTCACTTGCGTGACGGTGTTATGATGAAAGCTATAACACCAGAAAGTACTCGGCACTTTAATAGAGCAATCATCATGCCAAATTTAGTACCCCCTGTGGTAACAGCTGCTGATGCATTGGCCTATCGAACCCGCATTCTTTCAGCTTGCCCCCAAGATTCAAACTTTACCCCCCTAATGACACTCTACCTAACGGATAAAACAGATCCAGACGATGTTGCTGCAGCTTTTGCTAATGGCATAATTAATGCAGTAAAATATTACCCTGCCGGAGCTACTACAAATTCAGATAGTGGAGTAACAGATATTAAAAACGTAATGCCCGTTCTCGAAAAAATGGCTCAAATTGGTTTGCCACTATGCATTCATGGCGAAGTAACTGATCCAAATATAGATATTTTTGATCGTGAAGCAGTTTTTATTGAGACAATATTAGACCCATTAAGGCGTGCACTGCCAGAATTAAAAACTACATCAGAACATATTACAACAAAAGATGGTGTTGATTACGTAAAAAGCCAATCTAAAAATCACTGTGCAACAATTACAACTCACCACTTAATGATAAATAGAAATCACCTTCTAGTAGGTGGCATTAAACCTCATTATTATTGCTTACCAATTGCCAAACGTGAAGAACATCGTTTGGCTGTCCGCGCTGCGGCAACCTCTGGGGATGTACGGTTTTTTTTAGGTACTGATAGTGCACCACATACAGATCCAAATAAAGAGACAGGTTGCGGTTGTGCAGGATGCTTTACGGCCACTAATACTATGGCTTTATTAGCTCATGTGTTTGAAGAAGACGATGCATTAAATAAACTTGAAAAATTTACCTCAATAAATGGTCCAAAACATTATGGTCTTTTACCAAATACAGAAACCATTACCTTAAAAAAATCTAGTGCACCTTTTTTATATCCTAAAAAAATTGAAACAGCAGAAGGTCCAGTAACTGTTTTCAACCCAGGACATGATATTTACTGGCAGGTTATTGAGTAAAGTTAAAATTTATTTTTGATATGAAGATATCAAAATCAATAAGTTACTTATCCACAAGATATCCAGATAGAAAACATGTCAGACCTGTGACATAACTACAATGACAAGTAACAAAGTAATTCTGATAAGTGAGTGAATTTATGAATGAGATTAGTCCTTTAGGCAATTCACAAGCCTCTGAAGAAATAGAATCAAATCAACAGCCCCACAATATCGAAGCTGAACAAGCGCTATTGGGTGCTTTATTAGTAAATAACGATGTTTATGATAAGATTGCCGCTATTGTAAGAGACGTTCACTTTTATGACCCTGTACATACGCGTATTTTCGAAACTATTGCCAACCGAATACAAAAAAATGCACTAGCATCTCCTGTAACGATTAAAGCTTTTTTCGAAGATGATGCAGGTTTAGCAGAGCTTGGCGGTCCAGCATATTTAGCACGTCTTGCTGGTGCATCCGTATCAGTATTTGCTGCGCGCGACTACGCACAAATGATATACGATATGGCAATTCGTAGAGATCTTATGGCTATCGGTGAAGAAATTGCAGACAAAGCACGCCTTGTTGAAATATCATCAGAGCCCTCTGAACAAATTGTAGAAGCAGAGCAGCGCCTTTATGCTTTGTCAGAACAAGGCCAAGTAGACAGTGGTTTTCAATCCTTTTTGAAAGCTGTTACCGATGCTGTAAATATGGCAAATCAAGCATATCAACGTGATGGAGGAATGGCAGGTATTTCAACTGGCCTTTCTGATATGGATAAAAAGCTAGGTGGTCTCCATCCATCTGATTTACTTATTCTCGCAGGGCGTCCATCTATGGGAAAAACAGCTCTTGCAACAAATATCGCATTTAACATAGCAAAAGCATATAAAAAAGGTCAGCGCCACGATGGAACAGAAGGTGCTGTGGAAGGTGGTGTTGTTGGGTTTTACTCACTAGAGATGTCTGCGGAACAGCTTGCTGGCCGAATTTTGTCCGAAGCATCAGAAGTCCCATCAAATCAAATTCGTTCAGGCGACATGACTGAAGCTGAATTTAGACGGTTTGTAGAGGCAGCAAAGCAATTAGAAAATTGCCCTCTATATATTGATGATACTCCTGCCCTACCAATTAGCCAACTGGCCGCACGAGCACGACGGTTAAAGCGTACCCATGGGTTAGATATATTAATAATAGACTACCTGCAGCTTGTCCGACCAGCTTCTGCTAAAGACAGTCGCGTAAATGAAGTGTCCGAGATAACTCAAGGTATGAAGGCAATTGCAAAAGAACTTGATATTCCTGTGATAGCACTATCTCAGCTTTCCAGAGCTGTTGAAAACCGCGACGACAAGCGTCCACAATTATCGGATTTGCGTGAATCTGGATCAATTGAACAAGATGCGGACGTCGTAATGTTTGTTTATAGAGAAGAGTATTACAAAGAACGGGAAAAACCTGGAGATCATGAAGCAGACAAAATGATGATGTGGCAAGAGGAAATGGAAGCTTTACATGGCAAAGCAGAAATAATTATTGGCAAACAGCGCCATGGGCCAATTGGTACGGTAGACTTATCCTTTGAAGGCCAATTTACACGTTTTGGAAATCTAGTAAAACCATGGCAATCTAGTACACGCGACCAAGAATTTTAATATACATAATTTAGTCGTATGGATTTAGATTTAGTCCTAAATTAAACTATAAAATATTTATGCTATTTAATACTAAAAAGGAAAATACTAAGTACGCTTTTTCTTTGCTCCACGGCCTAACGCTTTTACAAAGCGACCTTCTTGGTGCTTGTTTAATTTAGTAACCTTCTTTTCTTTTTTGTCTGCATACGGGTTCTTATCTGATTGAGATCGCATAAAGATACGAATTGGTGTACCAGGCATATCAAAATCTTCTCTTAAACCATTAACTAGATACCTACTGTAACTAGTCGGTAATAAATCTGGGTGACTACACATTACAACAAAGCTTGGTGGACGAGCTTTAACTTGGGTCATATAGCGCAACCGAATACGACGGCCCCCAGGTGCTGGCGGTGGATGCGAATCAGTCATTTCCATCAACCAACGGTTACATTGTGATGTTGATAGACGTTTATTCCATACCATGTGCGCTGATAAAATAGCGGCATGTAAACGATCTAATCCGCGGCCAGTTTTCGCTGAAATAGTAACCAGAGGCGCACCACGCAATTGTGGTAATAGACGCGTAAATTTTTCACGAATATCTTTTAGTTTTTCTTGTTTTTCACTTTCAACATCCCACTTATTAACAGCAACAACAACCGCTCGACCTTCACGCTCTGCTAAATCTGCAATACGTAAATCTTGCTGCTCAAAAGGAATAGCAGCATCTAGGAGCACAACAACAACTTCTGAAAATTTTACAGCCCGCAGGCCATCTGAGACTGAAAGTTTTTCTAATTTTTCTTGTACTTTTGCTTTCTTCCTTATTCCAGCAGTATCCCATAATCGCATTGGGACATTATCCCATTCATGATTGATTGAAATACTGTCACGTGTAATTCCAGCTTCTGGACCAGTAAGCATTCGCTCATGGCCTAAGATTTGATTAATTAATGTAGATTTTCCAGAATTTGGCCGACCTATGATTGAAATCTGCAATGGACGCTCTGCAGAGTAAGTTATTTCCAACCCACTCTCATCATCATCTAACTCTTCTATTTCAACATCTATTTCAGGCTCTACAACATCTTCTTTATCTTCAAATTCTTTGGAAATTGGCATCAAAACGTGTTGCAAATCAACCATGCCCTCTCCATGTTCACCTGATAAACGAACAGGCTCACCTAATCCAAGGCTAAAAGCATCAAAAAATCCAACTTCTCCCGAATTTCCTTCTGCCTTGTTTGCAACTAACACAACTCGTGCAGATTTTTTACGCAAGATTTCAGCAAACACTCTATCTGCAGGCAAAACACCAGCCCGAGCATCCATCATGAAAATACAAACATCAGCCATATCTACTGCACGCTCAGTCAACATGCGCATTCGCCCCTGTAGGCTTTCATCAGTTGCCTCTTCTAATCCAGCAGTATCAATTACAGTGAACTTTATTGGGCCCATTTTTGCATCACCCTCACGTAAATCACGAGTAACACCAGGCTGATCGTCTACTAAAGCCAAACGTCTCCCAACCAAACGGTTAAATAGGGTAGATTTTCCAACATTTGGGCGTCCGACAAGTGCGACGGTAAAAGTCATTTTAAAAGGGCTTTCGTTTGAATACACACAATTTATTTGGGCGCACAACTATGTGACAATTTCTTAACGAATTAAATCCTTATTGGAAAGCGATGAGTTTGCCCGAACCAGATAGAACATACATATACTCGTTAGCAACAGCCACTTGGGATGCCGCCTTGCCTTTAATAGAAATCGAATTGATTAAACTTCCTGTGGTTGGGTCAAATACACGAATCAAGCCATCAGTTCCAGCCACATAAATACGGTTTCCAGCTAATACAGGGCTAAAGTGGACAAACTTACCTGTTTCACGCTTAGCATTTTTATAAATAGGTAAGCTAACAGACCAAACTTCTGACCCATTTTTTCGATCTAAACGTTTAAGACTTTGCTGATCAGTAATTAGAAATAAGGCGTTCCCTGATAGCCACACTGGACCTATTGTTCCCTCTTGTATCGTCCAGTTTGGCCTACCAGAAGTAATATTAATTGCAGTCAAACGACCAGACCCATTTCCTACATAGACTACATCATTAAAGACAACTGGGTCACCTGATACTGCCTTTACATAACCAGCTGCTGAGCCCCTTCGTTTACCACTTATAATGTGGCTCCAAATTTGTAACCCATTATCAAGAGAAACACCCTGAACCTCGCCCGAGCTATAAGGTAAGATCACGATATTACCACTTATGGCAGGTGTTCCTGCACCCAAAATTCCAGTACCTGTAGTATTAGAACTCTGTTGCCAAGCTATACGCCCATTACTTGCCTCCAAAGCGACTGCCTGCTTCCCGCCAGTCATCACAATAATTTTTTTACCATCAAATGCGGGTGGAGCAGATATTGTTCCCAAGGCGCTATGTCGCCATTTAATTTTACCAGATGATGCATTAATTAAAATAACTTCACCAGATCCAGTCGTTGCAGCTATCATTCCACTAGCATAAGCCAAACCACCACCTGACACTTTGTCTTTACTACTTTTATTTAATTTTAAGTTCAGTGACCAAACTTTTTCTCCACTATTATTAAATGCAGTAATATTTGCAGCTGCATCCAATGTGAAAATATGATTCTCTGCTACAATAGGATCAGCAGATATTCGCAAACGCTTTTTATTTCCAACACCAATTGTTGCCGACCAAATCTTACGAGGTTTATCCGACAATGCTGGATGTTTTAAATGATGAGATTTACTACCATTGCGTTGCGTCCAATTAGAATTAACTGATACTGATGGTAACTTCAAATTAGTACTGGCTACAGATGATGACACTGCTTTAGGTCTTAAATCTAAACGAATACCTTCAACAGTGTCCTCATTTTCTGCGCAGGCTACTAAAGTTAGAAGCCCAATTAGCATAATAATTTTTAACTTATACAACATGAACTTTACCCCTTAATCAGCAGACACAAAAAAGATTAAACATTACTTCAACTATTGTGCCACTTCATCATTTGAAAGTAGGTTTATTTTTTCAGGTATTTTACCACCAAGAGCTACAATCATTTGTTGGCTGCGAGACAACAAAGCTTGAGAAACTCCAGCTTCATTAATTAAAGACATTAAAACTGACAGTGCTTCTTTTCCATCGCCCGAATCAATATAAGCAATCGCTTTTTGTTCCAACGCTATTGTTCTGAAAGGGTTTCCCGCTGCAGACATTGTTTCAAGAGTTTTAATTCGATCATCAATATTCATAGTACTACCACGAACCATGATAGCTTTAAGAGTTGCAATTTGAGCATAAATATCAGTTCCTGACTTTAAAGAATCATATATTTTTAGTGCTCCCAAAGTATCATCTTGCTCTAATAATACTCCCGCACGGTGCAATTCTGCGATTGGAACTTCAGTACCACCCGAATTAGATATATTGTTTAGCTCCAACGCCCTTAAAGTAGCATCATCTTGTTCCAAAGCAGCGATCAATGCATCACCACGCGCAGCAGCAGCATTAGCGGAGGCTGACTTTTGGTATTCAAGAAAACCAGCACCACCAACCAAACCAAATATAACAAGCACAGCAATCCAGCCATATTTTTTATATAAAGCAAATAATTTATCTTTACGCACTTCTTCCGATACTTCTTCGATAAAACCGTCTGTATTACTCACTCGAAAGCCTCCAAATTCATTTATGGCAGTTATCTAAACTGAATATAACGTTAATACCAGTAAGATTAGTCTTTTTTTACTTTATATGTATGCTGCTCTGCAGGAAAGCTTCGGTCCCTAACTTCAGAAGAATAACGACTTATAGCCTCAACCATCATTTCTTGCATGTTACCATACCGCTTTACAAAAGTTGGCACTCTAGGAAACAAACCTATCATATCCTCAAAAACTAATATTTGACCATCACAATGCACAGAAGCTCCAATTCCAATAGTTGGTATATCAACACTTTCAGTAATTTTTTGTGCTAATTTTTCAGCAACTCCCTCAACAACAATAGAAAAGGCACCAGCCGTTTCAACAGCTTTAGCATCTGCAATGACATCTTCCCATACATCTTCATCACGAATTGCCCTAAAACCTCCAGCCGTATTCATTTGTTGTGGCATCAATCCAATATGAGCCATTACTGGAATTCCACGTGCTGATAAGTGATGAATTGTCTTGGCCATTTCACTGCCACCTTCTAACTTTATAGCAGTACACCCCGTTTCTTTAACAATCCGGCTTGCATTTCGAAATGCAACCTCAGGACTTTCTTCATAACTGCCAAATGGCATATCAACAACAACCAATGATTTTTCCGAACCACGCATAACAGCCTGACCGTGCATAATCATGTGTTCAATGGTAACACCTAAAGTATTTGGCATTCCATGAATAACCATTCCTAAACTATCACCTACAAGTATCATATCAGCCTCAGCATCAATTAAACGTGCCACATGAGCAGTATAAGCAGTCAAACACACAAGTGGTTCGCCACCTTTTCGTGCTCTAAAATTAGGTACAGTCATTTTTTTACGTGTAACAATAGCATTACTTGATTGCTCAGAATCAGTTTTAGCCGTTTTTTTTGGAAGAGTAGACGTTGTTGACATTTTATCGGCGTCCTTGCGCGCTTATGTTCGCTATATAGTTAAGGTATTAAAATAAAAATTACGAGGCTGAATAATAGAAAGTATAACTAAAAAATACGTTTGTAATCACAAAATTGTAATATACATCTAGTTGTAAGCATATAATTTTAAGCGTAAGTAACTCGTAAATATGAGTTTAAATTTTACCTACTTATCCGACTAGTTCAATTGGAGATTATTATGCGCCTTTCATCAATCATAATTGCTATCATGGTTTGCATTGGGATTGCAGGATTTATATTCAGAAATGAAATAAAAGACACGCAAACCTTATCATCTCCTGAAATAAAAATAGAGGCTCCAACTAAGATTATAAAAGCTGTCTCTGTTTTAGTTCAGAAGTCTACGGAACGCGAAGTTACGAACGGCATTTTATTGCGTGGCCAAACTTCTGCATTTAAATCTGTTCAAGTTAAGGCCAAAACATCAGGATCTGTAATTTCTCAACCTATTCGAAAAGGTACATTTGTAGAGAAAGGGGAATTACTTTGTGAATTAGAAGTGGGCACTAAAACTGCAGCATTGGCAGAAGCTAAAGCAAAACTTGCTGAGGCTGATACTAATAATAAAGCTTCAGCAAACTTAGTAAAAAAAGGTTTTGCAACGGAAACTCAAGCAATTGGGCGTCAGGCTACCCTAGAAGCAGCCATTGCAGGTGTTGATCGAGCACAAACAGATTTAGACAACACAAAAATTATTGCGCCATTTAATGGCCTTTTAGAGTCTGATACTGCAGAATTAGGTGACTTTATGCAGACTGGCGCTTCATGTGGAACAGTCTTAGCACTTAATCCTATTAAACTTGTAGGCTATGCGACAGAGACGCAAGTTTCACGTATAAAAGTTGGCACAACAGCTGGTGCAAAATTGATAAACGGTGACGAAGTAGTAGGCAAGGTAAGCTTTATTTCACGTTCTGCAGATCCATTAACACGTACATTTTTAGTAGAGACAACAGTTGCCAATAAAGACTTGGCTATAAGAGAAGGCTCAACTGCAGACATATATATCGCACTTGATGGTGTTAAAGCGCATTTACTGCCTCAATCATCCCTTACATTAAGTGGGGCTGGTGAATTAGGAGTGAGAATTGCTGAAGATAGTAAAGCTAAGTTTGCACCGATACAAATCATTCGAGATTCTGAAGAAGGTGTATGGGTAACAGGTCTACCACAATCCGTAGATATAATAGTTGTTGGCCAAGAGTATGTTACTGATAACTCTAACATAAAGATATCCTATAAAGGCTCTCAACAATGACAAGTATGATTGATTGGGCAACAGATAGGGCCCGAATGATATTAGTATTTGTTGTCATGTCATTGGTTGCAGGTATTTTAGCATATACAAGTTTACCCAAGGAAGGTGAGCCTGACATTGATATCCCAGCACTTTTCGTATCTGTGCCTTTTCCAGGAATTTCTGCTGAAGATAGTGAAAAACTAATTGTTAAGCCTCTAGAAAACAAACTCAAAGGTATTACTGGGCTAAAGACCATGTCATCCACTGCCGCTGAAGGCTATGGGGGTGTGGCATTAGAATTTGAATTTGGTTGGGATAAGACTGCCACGATTGCAAATGTTCGCGACAAAGCAAATCAAGCTCAAGCTGAATTTCCCGATGGTGCCGACCAATATTCCATAAATGAAATTAATTTTTCAAGGTTCCCAATTTTAGTAGTCTCTATGTCAGGCCAATTACCTGAACGGACTATGGCGCGGGTAGCCAAAAACCTACAAGATCGTATCGAGGCAATGCCTGAAGTGCTAGAAGTAGGGCTTGCGGGCCAA
This sequence comes from uncultured Amylibacter sp., assembly GCA_905181935.1. Taxonomy (GTDB): domain Bacteria; phylum Pseudomonadota; class Alphaproteobacteria; order Rhodobacterales; family Rhodobacteraceae; genus Amylibacter. Next base: position 186,944 of record CAJIZV010000001.1, read on the forward strand.
CGTAATGAAATGTTGGAGGTTTTAATCGACCCACTGAAGCTAGAAGCATATAATGTGACGGCAGGTGAATTAATTAATGTTGTAACCAATAATAATCTTTTGATTGCGGCTGGTGAAATAGAAAATGATTCCGGTGCCTTTGCAATAAAAATTCCATCGTCGTTCAGTAAGCCTAAAGATGTTTATAATCTGCCTGTAAAAGTAAACGGCAATAGAGTTATTACTTTACAAGATTTAGCAGATATTAGGCTTACATTTGAAGATCGCATTGGAACGGCGCGTTTTAATGGCGAGACTACGGTGACCTTACAAATTATTAAACGAAAAGGTGTAAATTTAATAAGTACAGTTAGCTTGGTTAAAGCGGAAGTTGAAAAGATAACTCTAGAGTGGGAGCCAGAATTACGCGATGCAATCACTATCAATTATTCTTCAGACCAATCGCGCCAAGTCTCTGGTATGGTTAGCCAACTTGAAGGATCAGTTTTAACTGCGATTGCATTGGTAATGATCGTTGTCTTGGCGTCTCTTGGCATCCGTTCTGCATTATTAGTAGGCTTTGCAATACCAACATCTTTTTTGCTGGCTTTTGCTTTGATGGGAATATCTGGAATAACAATTTCTAATATGGTGATGTTTGGTCTAATCCTAGCAGTAGGTATGTTAGTTGATGGAGCCATCGTTGTAGTAGAATATGCTGACAAACGCATTTCTGAAGGCGTTGAGCCAATGGAAGCCTACGGCTCAGCAGCAAAACGTATGTTTTGGCCAATTGTATCGTCTACAGCAACAACGCTTTGTGCTTTTCTTCCCATGCTATTTTGGCCCGGAATTCCTGGTGAATTTATGAAGATGCTCCCTATAACACTAATCTATGTTTTATCCGCATCTTTACTTGTGGCGCTAATCTATCTTCCAGTTGTAGGTGGAGTGGCAGGTCGGTTAACACGTACTTTAGAAAAAGTATCCGAGTACCTGCGCAACAATACTAAAGTTTCTATTCGCATATTATTACTTTTATTATCCATTGGTATAATTTTTACAGGTGTACTTCAATTAGTTAATGGAATTGGCATAATTGGTGCAATTTTATTTTTTGCAGGATGTATGGCTGTATCCGCAATAGCCAGCTCTCTTCGCCCAACCCCAAGATTTAACAAGAGTTCAAAGCCAAATGTATACTCAAAGTTTATAGAATTTATAGTCAGAAATTGGTACATGCCAGCTGTGATAGTTGTGCTAACAGTTGTTTTTTTGGTTACAGTATTTTCAACATTTAGCAAAAATAATAACGGTGTAGAATTTTTTGTAACGACAGAGCCAGAAAATGCTATTGTATACGTGAGAGCACGTGGAAACCTTTCACTAGTTGAAAAGGATGCCATGGTTAAAGATGTAGAAAGTTTGATACAAGGAATAGATGGTGTTCAAAGTGCATTTGCATTCGCTGGAAATGGCGGTTTAGATAATAACACAGGTGGTGCAACTGTTCCACTTGATACTGTGGGGCAAATTCAAATTGAAACAACTCCGTGGGAAGAACGTCGGGGCTCGCCTTCAGGTTTTGATATTTTACGTGAAATAGAATTTCGTATAACTGATATCCCAGGAGTTCAGGTTGAAATCCTAGAACTCGCTCAGGGCCCAGCATCAGGAAAACCACTTACATTAAGAGTAAAAGGCTCCGATTTTAATAAACTAAAAGTTTCGGCTGGTATCATACGTGACTATTATGAAACAATTAATGGACCCGTAAAAATAGAAGATACACGTCCCCTTCCAGGTATAGACTGGCAAATCAATGTAGATGTAGAAAAAGCTGGCCGATATAATGCTGACGTTGCACAAGTCGGTGCCATGGTCCAACTTGTTACACGTGGTCTAAAGCTTGGTGATATGACGGTAGACACTTCTGATGAAGATATAGATATTAGAGTACGCTTGCCCAAAAAGGACCGATTATTATCTACATTAGAAACTTTACGTGTGCGTACAAATTCTGGCTTGGTTCCCATATCAAATTTTATAACTCTTACCCCTGTCGAGAAACTTGGCCAAATCGATCGTGCTGATGGAAAACGCTATTTTGATGTTAAAGCAGACGTTGCTGAAGGCGTAAATGCTGCAGAAAAAATTGAGGAAATTACCAAATGGTTAGAAGCAGAGCAACGCTTGCCAAATGGAATCGAATGGGAATGGAAAGGTGACCAGGAAGATCAAGCCGAAAGCTCTGCGTTTCTAGGTAAAGCTTTTCTTGGTGCTTTGGGCTTAATGTTTGTAATTTTATTAGCACAATTTAACTCTTTTTATAATTCAGCCTTGGTATTAATTGCAGTAATTCTATCAACTGTTGGTGTTTTAATTGGTATGCTCGTGATGAACCAAGCCTTTAGTGTTATTATGACAGGTACAGGAATTGTCGCTCTAGCTGGAATTGTAGTGAATAATAACATTGTGCTAATTGACACCTATCAAGAATATACGCGAACATTGCCTGCATTAGAAGCCATTTCAAAAACTGCACAAGCTCGTATTCGACCAGTACTTTTGACAACTATCACTACTATGGCAGGCCTTACGCCAATGATGTTGGGTATTTCAATTGATTTCGTCAATGGAGGATATTCAATAGATCAACCCACAGCTTTATGGTGGAAGCAATTGGCTACTGCTGTTGTGTTTGGTTTGGGTATTGCTACTGTTTTGACGTTAGTCCTTACACCATCATTGTTAGCTTTAAGAGTATGGATAAGCAGGGGTGCTTATGCAGGATTAATAAAAGTGTTTAGGTATAAATCTTAAAACCTCAACTAGTAATAGTTGAGGTTAAGGACTTTTTTACTTTTTAGTGCTTCATCATATTTTTCAATATTAGTTTTGAATTAGTATAACCGTTTGATCGCTTAAAGTATTTTGATACAAATAATAGAAGTTTATACAGCATCTACTTCCGTCTCTTGCATATGCCACATATGTGCATAACGCCCATTATGCTTGAGTAAATCATCATGCGTGCCTTCTTCAACGACTACGCCCTTTTCCAAAACCACAATTTTATCAGCATCCACGACTGTTGATAATCGGTGAGCAATAGTTATCACAGATCGGCCAGTTCCAAGCCGACGTAAACTTTCTTGGATATCTCGTTCAGTTTCTGTATCAAGAGCTGACGTTGCTTCATCCAAAACTAAAATTGGTGGGTTTTTTAACAAAGTGCGAGCAATACCAACACGTTGTTTTTCACCACCAGACAACTTCAAGCCACGCTCACCCACAGTCGTATTATACCCATCAGCCAAACTTATTATAAAATCATGAATTTTAGCAGCTTTTGCAGCATTGATAATTTCGTTTTCTGATGCACCTTCACGCCCATAAGCAATATTATAGCCTATCGTATCATTAAATAAGACAGTATCTTGAGGCACAATACCAATTGCATCATGAACTGAACTCTGAGTAACATCACGTATATCTTGCCCATCAATCTTTAGCGCACCATTTCCTACATCATAAAAACGAAACAACAGGCGACCGATAGTAGACTTTCCAGAACCAGACGGCCCAACGATGGCAACAGTCTCCCCTTTTTCAACACGTAAATTTAAACCAGCAAGAATTACACGTTCAGGATCATATCCAAAGGTAACATTATCAAATTCAATTAGCCCACCCTTTACAGTTAAATCTTTAGCGCCCGATTTATCTAAAACTTCCTGTGGCTGGCCAAGTAAGTCAAACATCTCTCCCATATCAACTAAAGCTTGGCGAATTTCACGATATACGGTTCCAAGAAAACCTAATGGCATTGTTATTTGAATCATATATGCATTTGCCATTACAAAATCACCAACACTAAACTCACCACGTTGAACGCCAATGGCAACTAATATCATAACTCCAACAAGCCCTATTGTTATTAATACAGCTTGACCAAAGTTTAAAAATGCTAACGAATAATTAGTCTTTAATGCTGCAGCTTCGTATCCACGCATACTTTCATCATAACGCAATGCCTCACGCTCTTCTGCTCCAAAATACTTTACTGTTTCAAAATTCAACAAACTATCAATCGCTTTCTGATTAGCGTCTGTATCTTTGTCATTCATTTCTTTTCGAACTTTTACGCGCCACTCTGTAACAGAAAAAGTGAACCAAATATACATAACAATAGTTACTAATACGATTGACATATATAGTGGGCCAAATTCAAAATAAAATATACCAGCTACAATTAATAACTTTAAAATTAATGGACCTATTGAAAAAAGCATGAATCTTAAAAGAAATTCAACGCCTTTTACTCCTCGTTCCATAATTCGGCTCAATCCACCAGTCTTCCGAGTTATATGATAGCGTAATGATAGCCGGTGCATGTGCCTAAAAGTTTCTAAGGCTAATTGCCGCAATGCGCGTTGTCCAACTCGAGCAAATATAACATCCCTTAGTTGACTAAACCCAACCGCCATCAACCGCATAACTCCATATGCAACAACCATACCTAGCGCACCTGCTGTAAGCATAAAAATTGTTTGATCTTCACCCGCTCCTGGTGCAAGCGCGTCAACAGAGACCCCGTAAACGTATGGCGCCATAACACCTAATATTTCACCAACAACCAATGCGAACATAGCTAAAATAACTCGGAATTTTATATCATTCCGTGATTTTGGCCAAAGATAAGGAAGAACGGATTTAATAACGCTCATTCCTTGTCCACGTTTTAATTTTACTGTTGATGTTGTTGGTTTCACGATAGATAATCTCCCTGAAGATTATACATAGTATCCTACCAACAAATTGACCAGCTCAAACAATTTTGGATTTTTAAAATATTAGCTATCAGGAATTTGAAATATTTGCCCAGGATAAATCAAATCTGGATCTTTAATTGAGTCAAGATTAGCTTCAAATATTTGAACATATCTATAACCAAACCCATATTTTAACTCTGCTAATTTCCATAATGTGAAGCCAGGTTGAATAGTAGCCTGACCAGATTCCATTTCACGAATTACACGTTGAAACGGGCTTTCAACACGATCTATTACTTTACCAGTATCATCAAGAGCATCTACTCTTAACGTATATAACCCTTCTTTAATATTTGGAATTTCAAAAAGCCATTTTCCATCACTTACTGCTCCCAAAACTACAGGCTTATTATCAACATAAACGCGGACCACCTGATTAGATGAAGCACGGCCTGCCAATATAACGTCTCCACTGGCAGAATAATTAATTGTATCTAAAGATAAGGGTTGAATGTCTGGCCCTACTCCTGCTTGCTCCTGAACTATAATTTGACCATCCGCTTCTGCTATAATAATTTTTGGGCTTATTAATTCATCGACCTTAGAAGGCATAACTAAAACAGTCTCTGAAGATTTCAACCCAGTATTACCGACTTCCTCAAGCTGCAACTCCATTGGTTGATCGCCTTTTGGAATAGTGGTTATAAAAGCGAAGGTGCCTTTTGAATCAGATTTAACAATATCTAACTCTTTGCCATCTATCATTAACCGTACTTCACTATTAGGTTTAGCTGAACCTGCAATAATTGCAGCTCCATCTTTTTCGACTCGTACCAAATCAAATGATGGAACCTTTACAACTACTGATAGATCGTTTTCTTGAGTTAAATTATTAATAACTGGCGCTGCAGGAGTTTTTTTAAGACTAACTATAGCTTCTGCTTCTGAACTTACTACAGTTTCATCACCTAGGCTAACTGTTGCTTCTGCCTCTGAACTTACTACAGGATCATCACCTGGGCCAACTGTTGCTTCTGCTTCTAAACTTACTACAGGTTCATCACCCAGGCTAACTGTTGCTTCTGCTTCTAAACTTACTACAGGTTCATCACCCAGGCTAACTGTTGCTTCTGCTTCTAAACTTACTACAGGTTCATCACCCAGGCTAACTGTTGCTTCTGCTTCTAAACTTACTACAGGTTCATCACCTAGGCTAACTGTTGCTTCTGCTTCTGAACTTACTACAGGTTTTACTTTTTGTGTAAAAGTAATGGCTTCACTATCAACAGATGAATTATTTTTAGTAGTTTCCATTGACACAAAAAGTAGGGCCAAAACTGCTAAGGCAGCAGCAATCGAGAAAATAACTTTTTCCTCAGACCGAATGCCTTTTAATTTTGAAACAACAGAAACTATTTTTGTTTCAATATTTTCAGTTTGGTTTGTACTCATATTCATGTGCCCCCTTGGCGGTACTCATTAATAAGTGTAAGTATTAAGTATGAATTTACAACGCAAAAAATCTATATGCGTCTATTGCGCTCATCGCAATGGTATACGCTCAAACTATTTAGCATCCGCACGTGATACGGGCGATATGATTTCTCGTCTTAATATGAGGTTAGTCTATGGTGCAGGTGATATTGGCCTAATGGGCGCAGTTGCAGTAGCCGCTCAATCTGGAGGTGCAGAAACATTTGGTGTTATTCCAGAGCACTTATTACAAAAAGAAGTTGGAAAACTTGATTTAGATACACTTGTGATTACTGGAGATATGCATGAGCGTAAAAAAATAATGATAATGAATTCAGATGCTTTTATACTATTACCAGGTGGATTGGGCAGTTTAGAAGAGTTTTTTGAGTTAATTACATGGCATCAATTAGGATTACACTCGAAACCCTGCTATATATTTAATGTAGACGGCTACTGGGATACATTAATAGCACTTATCAAAAATCAAATAAATGAAGGATTTGTTCCTGCTGAAAATATTAATTTTTTTACTGTAGTAGACAATATTAAAGATCTTGAAACTAAACTAACTCAAGATCTTTCCTGACGTATCGCATGAAATGAGTATATACCAAGACCTACCCAAATAAGAGCAAAAGCCATGAAATGTGAACTCCTAACTGGCTCCATGAATACTAGTGTTGCTAGTAAAAACTGAAGTGTAGGATTCACATATTGTACTAACCCTACAGTGGCTAAACGTAATCGCTCCATAGAAAAAGCCATTAACATTAATGGCAAACCAGTTAAAATTCCTGTGAACATTAATGCTCCACTAATTTTAAAATTATCCCCAAAGAAACCACCATCGCGGCCAGTTAGACCAGTCCAACCAAAGTAATGTGTTCCTATAAGCCAAATTAATGCTAGTGGTAATAATATTACGACCTCCCAAAAAACAGACCTCATAGGGCCAATTTTTAATGGCTTTTTTATCAATCCATAAAGTCCAAAAGTAAGCGCTAAAACAATTGAGATATAAGGAATTTGACCAATACCAACACTTAACAATATTACAGCAGCAACCGCTAAACTAACAGCAAACCACTGCGAAACACTTAAACGTTCGCCAAGAAAAATAGCTCCAAAAGCAACAGCTACTAATGGAAAAATATAATAACCCAAACTAGCTTGCGTAACCTTACCAATTTGAACAGCGTATATAAAGAAAAACCAATTAATACTTATAAAAACTGATGCCATACAAACACGTTTAAAAGCTTTTTGCGGAATAGTTATTAAACCTTTTCTGACTATTAAAATACCACCAATAAAAAGAGCAGTCCAAATAGTGCGGTGACTTAAAATTTCTAGGGGAGGTACTTGTGCTATCGATTTATAATACAATGCAGATAGGCCCCAAATAAAACAGGCCAATAACATAGCTAATACGCCAATTGTTTCTTGTTTCAATCTAACACCAATCCAAAAAAGAAGCCCCGCTGAATACTCAGCAGGGCTTTTTTGCTATGCGACCAAAACCCTAAGGTTTAGTCCTCCCGTCGCATTGCGTTGTCTCTGTTTTGTCACAATGCAATATTTGATTTCAGAGTCAACTAAATATTAATCATCTTGCCAAAAAACGTCCTATTTTTTATGCAGAAGCTAAACGTGCTGCAACATTTTCCCAATTAACAAGGTTTTCTAAAAAGTTTGAAATATAAACAGGGCGCTTATTTCGAAAATCAATATAATAAGAGTGTTCCCAAACGTCACAACCAAGTAAAGTTGATTGCCCAAAACATAACGGATTAACACCATTTTCTGTTTTAGTTATTTTTAAGCTTCCATCAGTATCTTTAACCAGCCAAGCCCATCCTGATCCAAATTGTCCAGCACCAGCGGCCCCAAATTCTGTTTTAAATGTTTCTACTGAGCCAAAGCTTTCCATTATTGCAGCTTCTAATTCAGGTGGCATAGTTCGCCCCCCTGGTCCCATCATTTCCCAGAACTGGTTATGGTTCCAGAGCTGCGAAATATTATTAAATATGCCACTTTGTGCGGTAGATGTAGCGTTATAAGTTCCAATAGTAATTTCTTCTAAAGTTTTATTTTCCCACTCAGTACCAGCAATTAATTTGTTGCCATTATCTACGTATGCTTTGTGATGCAAATCGTGATGAAACTCTAATGTTTCAGCAGACATGCCACCTTTTTCAAGCGCATCATGTGAATAAGGAAGATTCGGAAGTTCAAAAGCCATATTGGGCCTCCATAAGTAAGGTTAAATTTCTAATATCAATATAGCTGTTGAATCTAATAGGGAAAGCCCAAATGCAGTTCAGATTAATTAATTAAACTGGTAAAATAGCTAACCCCACACGACGATCTTCAGACAATAGTACATTATAAGTACGGCACGCACTTGGACTGCCCATTACCTCAAATGGAACGCCCGCTTGCTCTAACTTATTTGCAACAGCTTTTGGGAGTGGTAAAATATCAGCTCCCATTCCAATAAATAACACATCATAATTTTCTTTATTAATTATAAGAGGTTCTAAGTCATCTAGTCCACCCCAATGGCGAACTCCATCGTTAGTCAAAAACAACGCACCCTCATGAACAACACCAGCTATTCGAAAAAAGCCTGCCCCATAAGCATCGACAGGCGGCTGCCCAGTAAATAGAATTTCATTGATTTCCATACTTTAACTCCAAATTGGTAACCCCACCAAAGCGCTTACAGCAATTAACCAATATGCAACTCGGCGATAAATATATTCTTTTTTCGGATTGAAAATCCTCTGCCCTACGATGGCAGCCAAAGCATAAGGTATGGCCAAAAACAAACCCACTATAAATGGTAATAAAACTAATAAACCCTTTATAAGGAAAACTATGAACGTCATAATATCAACTAAAAAAAGATACATCATTGTATTTCCTCGTATGACAGATGCAGGCCGAGAACCTGATATGTATGATAAAATCACGGGAGGACCTGGCAGCGCTGCTATTCCAGCAAGGAAACCACTAATCAACCCAACAAATGTCATCATAGCAATATTCATAGGGTTTTTATATCGCCAACCACTAACTAAGAACGTTAGCATCACCAAGGATAAACTAGAAACCATCCAACGAAATATTATGGGATCCATTTTTGTTAAAAAATAAACCCCAAAAGGTAATCCAACTAAAGCTCCTATTCCTAAAAATGTTATCTCGCGAGTTTCACCATCTCTCCACGCTCGGGGCAAGAGAGCAATAGGGCCAAGTAAATCAAACGACATCATTATAATAATCGCCCAGATTGGGCTAGTTACAGATGCCGCAATGGGCATAAAAACTAGTGCAGTACCAAATCCCGCAAAACCACGGACTAAGCCTGAGAGAACTACTGCAACGATAAGCCAAGTTAACCCTTCAAACTGTAGGGCCTGCTCGACAATGCTCATTATGCATCGATACCAGAGAATTGAGTGCCTGCTTTGCCATCATTTAGCTTATCCCAATCACGCTTAACACCAAGGCGCAACAATACAGAAGATGCGACAAATACAGAAGAATATGTGCCAATAATAACGCCCCATATCATCGCAAAAACAAATCCATGAATTACGTCCCCACCTAGAACAAATAAACTTATTAAAGCGATTAGAGTTGTTAAAGAGGTCATAACAGTCCGAGACAATGTTTCATTAATCGACATGTTCAATAGATCTTTTAGTTGCATTTTTTTATATTTTCGTAAATTTTCACGGACACGATCAAAAACCACGACAGTATCGTTTAGGGAATACCCAACAATAGTCAGCAAAGCCGCAATAATTGCAAGATCAAACTTAATCTGCAGTAGGCTAAAAATTCCAATTGTGACCACAATATCATGAACTAATGCAGCAATTGCACCTACAGAAAACTGCCATTCAAAGCGCAGCCAAATATAGAATAAAACTGCTGCAATAGCAGTCAGAATAGCGGTAATCGCTGATTTGACTAACTCTCCAGAAACTTCTGGGCCTACACTTTCAACCTGTGGAAAAGTTATTGTCTCATCAATTGACATTAATGCTAATTTTACTGCACTAACTACCTCTACAGTAGCAGCCTCTTCTCCACTTTGAGCTTCAAAGCGAATTTGAGCCGCATTTAATTCTGGTTTAGTAATATCAAAAATCTCAGTGACAGTAACATCACCTAATTCCAGAGTGTCTAAGGCAGCTCTATAGGCACTAACATCTACAGATTGTTGTGAGTCTGTACGGATTGTGGTGCCACCTAGAAAATCGATTCCTAAATTCAATCCATTAAAAAAGAATAGAAAAACTGATAAAATCATCGCAAAAACTGAGGCACCAAACGTGATTTTAGTCAATTTAAAGAAATCAACTTTAGTACCTTCTGGAACTAACTTTAATCGCATGTCTTTGCTCCTATATTTCTAATATTTTTGGGCGTTTGCGATCTATCCAGATAGATATAAGCAAACGTGTAACCCATATAGCAGTAAAGACTGATGTTATGATCCCTACCCCCAAAGTTATAGCAAAACCTTTAACGGGCCCAGATCCAAAGACTAATAATATAACAGCAGCAATAAGTGTAGTAATGTTTGCGTCTATAATTGCACTAAAGGCACGTTCATAGCCTAGTTCAATAGCTCTACGTGGGTTCTTAGCCTTCTTTAATTCTTCTCTAATACGTTCGAAAACTAACACATTTGCGTCAACAGCCATCCCAACAGTTAATACAATCCCTGCAATACCAGGTAAAGTAAGTGTACCAGATATAACACTTAAAATTGCAAAAATAAGGGCAACATTTATTATTAACGCAATGTTTGCAAATATACCAAATAAACCATAACTCAAACTCATAAACACTAAAACTGCAATAAAAGCAATTAGACAAGCCAGAGTGCCAGCATCAATACTGTCTTGGCCTAGATCAGGTCCAACCGTAGATTCCTGTAGATATTCTAACTCTGCCGGTAATGCACCTGCACGCAGTTGAATAGATAACAAAGTAGTTTCTTCAACTCCAAATTGACCCGTAATTATGCCAGAACCACCAGATATATGACTTTGAATGGTAGGCGCAGAAACAACCTCTTCATCCAAAACAATAGCAAATGGGCTGCCAATATTTTCAGCTGTATACTGGCCAAATATTCTTGCACCTGTTGTATTTAATCTGAAGCTAACAGCCGGACGATTATTTTGATCAAATGCAGGCTGTGCGTCGGTTAAGTGATCTCCATTAATAACAGGTGTTTTTTCTAATATATAATAAACATCATTCTCACCTTGAGCAGGATATAAAACTTGTCGTGATTGAACACGCTGGGTTGCTTTAGATGTACGGCTGATGACTTTATGAAAAGTTAATTTTGCAGTTTTACCGATAATGCCTTTTAGTTCTTCTGAAGAACCAATTCCAGGCACTTGAATTAAAACTCTATCAGTTCCTTGCCGTTGAATTGTAGGCTCACGAGTTCCTGCTTCATCAACTCGACGGCGGATAATTTCTAACGATTGCTCCATTGTACGATTATCTGTTAAGATTTTTTCAGCTTCAGATAATTTCACAATAATTATATCATTTTCAGAGGTTACAACTATATCGTTTGATCCAGCCCCTGACAAGCTAGTTACTGGACGAGCCAATGCTGAAACTAATTCAACGGCTCGAGCAATTTGGGCCGGCTCCGAAATGCGCACCCTTAAGTCATCCACTACCCCATCGACACGGCGAATAGTTCCAATTGTTGCTCGCTCTGATCGCAAGGCATCACGCACTTCAGGCCAAAAATCATCCATTCGAGCTTCATATACTTGATCGACGCGAACACGCGCCAATAAGTGTGCACCGCCGCGTAAATCCAAACCTAAGTTTACTAATGAACTTGGTAAAAATGATGGCCAGTTAGATGCAGTTCTCATCAATTCAGGAGTAATATTGCCATTCTCAATCTGGACGCGAGCATCATTTACAGCCTCGACACGACTATAAAAACCATTTGGCATAGCAAAGAAAAAACCTAAGGCAACCACACCCCAAATCAACACTTTCTTGGTTAAAGAGAATTGCAACATATTCTGGCACCTAAATTTATTTTATTTAGCAGATTTAGTTTTACTTGAACTTTTAGCTGGTTCAGTTTTATTTAGAACCTGAGAAATTGTATGCTGAACTAGTTTAACTTTAACTCCAGTTGAAATTTCAACTTCCACTTCATTTTCCACACCAACTTTAGTAACTTTACCAATTAGGCCACCAGCAGTTACAATTTGATCACCCTTGCGTACAGCAGCTACCATAGCTTGATGTTCTTTTACTTTCTTTTGTTGAGGACGGATCATCAAAAAGTACATAATGCCAAAGATTAAAACCAACGGCATAAAGCCACCTATTCCACCAGCGAAACCGCCACCAGCGGCTTGTGCAAATGCAGGAGTTGCAAACATATCAAATTCCTTAAAGTTGGGGGGCAATAATTTGCCCATAAATTCATCTCGATGATACCTAACGACTGTCCAGAAGCTTGGCAAGGACATCCCACTAAAGTTAATTAAAATTGTAAATCAATATCTAAATCGGCTAATTATTTTTATTACAGTGTGCATTAACTAATTTACTTAATTTTTCCCTCTTAACCTTACGTTTATTTTCGTGCATAAAAGTAAAAAAATTAGGAACCCTTTTATGCATGACATCCGCACAATCCGCGAAAATCCAGCCGATTTTGATGCAGCGCTTAAACGTCGAGGCACAGCTCCAATTTCATCTACAATATTAAAAATTGATCAAGAACGGCGCGTAAAAATTACAAATGCAGAAGCAGCATTAGCTGATCGGAACGCAGCTTCTAAAATGGTAGGTGCAGCGAAGGCATCAGGCAATGATCTAGAATTTGAAAGATTACGAAAACTTGTATCTGATAAGAAAACAGAAATAACTGTATTAGAAGAAGCGGCAAAAGAAATAGATTCCCAGCTAACTAATATATTGTTGACCATTCCAAACTTACCCCATGAAGACGTCCCATTTGGAACTGACGAAAAAGATAATATTGAAATTTATAAATGGGGTATACTTCCAAAATTTGATTTTGATGCAGCAGAACATTTTGATATAAAATCCGTTTCAAGAGGCATGGACTTTGAAACAGCAGCTAAAATTTCAGGATCACGCTTCGTAATTTTGTCGGGTGCTATTGCACGTATCCACCGTGCGTTGTCCCAATTGATGTTAGATGTACACACAACAGAAAATAACCTTGTGGAAGTAAATATACCAGTTTTAGTTCGTGACGAGGCAATGCTAGGAACCGGCCAGTTACCAAAGTTTTCTGACGATAGCTACCAAACAACAAATGGGTGGTGGCTTATCCCTACAGCAGAGGTAGCACTGACCAACATCGTTGCAGACACTACTAGTGATGAGGACGCCTTGCCACGGCGTTACGTTGCTCATTCTTTATGCTTTCGATCCGAAGCAGGTTCTGCAGGGCGAGATACCTCAGGTATGTTGCGTCAACATCAATTCGAAAAAGTAGAAATGGTATCCATCGTAAAACCTGAAGATTCAGACGCTGAGCTTGATCGAATGACCAACTGTGCTCAGGGTATATTAGAACGCCTAGAGCTTGCATATCGCACAGTAAAGCTTTGCACGGGAGACATGGGCTTTGGGGCACGTCGCACAAATGATATTGAAGTATGGCTCCCAGGGCAAAACGCATATCGCGAAATAAGTTCTTGCTCCACTTGTGGCGACTTTCAGTCTCGCCGAATGAACGCTCGCTTTAAGCGAATTGGTGAGAAAAAGCCTGAATTTGTTCATACACTTAATGGATCAGGTCTTGCAGTTGGCCGATGTTTAATTGCAGTATTAGAAAATGGCCAGCAATCAGACGGCTCAATAAATCTACCAAAAGCTTTACATCAATACATAGGCGGAAAAACTAAAATTGAAGTTGATGGTTCACTTGTCTAACAGCTAAACTTTTATATTTAAACATCCCCAGAACTTAGAAGCTTGCTTTTCTTTGGTATCTAATTAAGAAAAACTAATGCAATAAATGCGGCAAGTATAATTTATTAATAAATTCAAACTCTTTTAACACACTCAATACTACGTTAGCACTTCATTATACATATTAGGTTTGCACAGATGAAAATACTTATTACCAACGACGATGGCATAAATGCACCAGGCCTAGAGGCACTTTATAATATAGCTTTAGGACTAACCTCTGCCGAAAATATTTTGACAGTTGCGCCTGCATCTGAACAATCTGGAGTTGGTCATGCTATAAGTTATAATGGGCCTCTAACAGTGGAAAAACTTACATCTAATAGATGGGCTGTTCACGGAACCCCTGCCGATTGTGTAATTGTTGGAATATCTGAAACAGATTATAAATATGATTTAATTTTATCTGGCGTAAATCGTGGAAACAATGCTGGTCAAAATACAATGTACTCTGGAACAGTTGGGGCAACTATAGAAGCTGCTATGAACGGTATTCCAGCAATAGCATTGTCTCAATTTTTTGGGCCGAAACTGAATAATACAAATACATTTGACGCAGTTCGCATGCATGGCTTGGCTACTATAAAAACTATTTTATCCTACAATTTATGGCAAAATAATTCTGCTCCTGTCCATTATAATGTTAATTTTCCGCCTTGTTTAGGTAATGAAGTCACCGGCACCTCTTTAACCACACAAGGCTATCGTATGGGATCACCATTTAAAACCGAAACTACAAATGGTGAAATACGTATTAAAGGAATACCACAGCAACAAGAAGATACTGGTGTGGGTACAGATATCCATGCCAACATAAATGGAAAAATTTCTATAACTCCTTGTAGTGTTGATTTAACAGACCAAGCGATCTTAAAAAAACTTCGCGAATTATGAGCCCTTCACCAGAAAAATTAATGCAATATTTACTTATGCTTCGTAACAATGGCGTCACGGATCAGCGAGTATTGCATGCCATGGAGCTAATTCCACGTGATCCCTTCGCAACAGGCTCCTTTCAAGATCGTGCATATGAAGATACTGCGCTGCCAATAGCATCAGGCCAAACACTAAGTCAGCCATCAGTTGTTGGGAAAATGACCCAGGCCTTAAACCCTGGCCCCAGAGATAAAGTCTTGGAAATAGGCACAGGTAGTGGGTTTCAAGCTGCTGTACTTTCACAGTTGGCCAGACGCGTTTATACGGTTGAACGTTTTGCAAAACTTGCACAATCAGCTAACAAAACTTTAAACAGTCTTGGATTGGTAAACGTAACAGTTATCACTGCAGATGGATCAATGGGACTGCCTAACCAAGCACCCTTTGATCGTATAATTTTAACTGCTGCAGCAGAAGATCCACCTGCAAACCTTTTAGCTCAACTAAAAGATGGCGGAATAATGGTATTACCCGTCGGCCAATCCAGCACCGTTCAAACATTGATAAAAATTACTAAAACAAATAGCGGATTAGAATACGAAGAACTTCAAGAAGTTCGTTTTGTTCCCTTAATATCAGGTCTTGCATCATAAACTACAATTCATGTTGTGATAATTCACACAAAATAAAAAAGGACAGGCATATGTCTCTAAAAATAAATAAGTTCACACTATCAGCAATAACATCATTAGCTTTAAGTGTTGCACTATCTGCCTGTGATGGAAATACAACTTTAAGTACCATTGGTGATAAAATTGACCAACCACCAACTCCAATTACATCCGGTACGTATGAACGACCCGCCACTGATGAAAATGGAATTATTACGTACCCAAATTATCAAATTGCTATTGCTCGCAAGAACGATACTGTTAGTATAATGGCTACCAGAGTAGGAATAACGGAAAATAAATTAGCCACTTACAATGGATTAAAGCCTCAAGCACGACTTCGAGAAGGTGAGCTTGTTGCTATACCAACAGGTGAAATACTTTCTTCTACTGGTGCAATAGAAGACATTGCTTCCTTTGCATTGGATAGTGCTCCCTCTGATATACCCAAAATACAACAAGATAATGAACCTGTTCGCCACACTGTTCGATCAGGCGAAACAGCTTACACAATAGCAAACTTATACAATGTATCAGTGACAGAACTTGCTTCATGGAATGGCTTAGGGCCAAACTTATCTGTAAGAAATGGTCAACGCTTATTGATACCAAAAGCCTCCAATTTAGGTAAACTACCAATAATAGCACCCTCTGATCCAGCTATACCTGAGACAACAGAGATAACTAAGGTTACACCACCGAAAATTTTACAATCAACTGAATCCACTAATGCAAATACAACATCATCTAAAAAAATGGTAAGGCCTGTAATTGGTAAAATTTTACGTGGATTTTCAAAAAAATCTGGTGGAAATGAAGGCATTGATTATGCTGTATCAGAAGGCACAGAGGTTAAAGCTGCAGCTATGGGTACAGTTGCACTAATTTCTAAGTCTGTAGGGGATACAACAATCATCTTATTGCGGCATGCGAATAATTTATACACAGTTTACTCAAATATTACTGATGTCAAACTAGATAAAGACAAAATTGTAAATGCTGGTGACATTGTTGGTTTGGTAGGCCCCGGTGATCCACCATTTGTTCACTTCGAGGTTCGAAAAGGAACTGAAGCAGTAGATCCAACGCCTTATTTATAAAAATAAATCAATTAACCTCAGCCTTTAAATCTTTTCGCTAAACTAAATTATGGAAATTCCTTTTCGACCAGCTAAATCTAGAAAATACTGCCAAGCAACTCTACCAGATCTAGATCCTCTGGTTGCTTGCCACTCAATAGCCTCAGCATGCAATTCAGTATCACTAATATCTATATCATATCTGTCACAATATCCTCTAATAATAGATAAATAGACATCTTGTCCACAAGCATGAAAGCCTAACCAAAGTCCAAAACGATCTGACAATGAAACTTTCTCCTCAACAGCCTCTGCAGGATTCACACCTGATTGACGCTCATTTTCAATCATTTCTCGCGGCATTAAGTGTCTTCTGTTGGATGTAGCGTAAAACAAAACATTATTAGGCCGGCCTTCAATTCCTCCATCTAATACAGCTTTAAGTGATTTATAAGCAGTATCATCATGATCAAAACTGAGGTCATCACAGAATAGTAAAAATCGTTTATCTGATGCGCGGAGAATATTGAGCAAATCACCCACCGATGATAGATCCTCACGTTGTATTTCTATTAGTATTATACCTTTAACAATTCCATGTACTGCTTTTACCAATGAGGATTTACCCATTCCACGGGCGCCCCACAAAAGAGCATTATTTGCTGGAAATCCTTTTGCAAATTGTTCTGTATTAACACGCAGTGTATCGCGCGATTGATCTATTCCTAATAATAAATCAATATCCACACCTGATACATTGGGTACAGAAACTAATCGTTGTGGTTCACATTGCCATAAAAAAGCATCACAGATACTAAAGTCAGGTTCATCATAAGGTTTTGGCGCCAAACGATCTAGCGCGTCAGCAATACGATTTAATGCATCAGTCAACCTTCTTCATCCATATCATTGAAATAGCCATCTTCAGCTAAGCGGTCATCACGTTTTTTCTCAACCATAATGACTAACCAAATAGAGATTTCATAGAGCAAATAAACCACAGCAAATAATATCACCTGTGTGACTACATCGGGGGGAGTTACAATTGCTGCTAATATCAGTATTCCGACAACAGCATATTTACGCATATCGCGAAGGCCTTGGCTGGATACAATCCCACCCATACCTAACAATGTAAGCAATACTGGTAACTGGAAACAAAGACCAAACGCGAAAATGAATTTCAATGTAAGGTCTAACACATCGCTAACGCGAGGGACAAAAACTGCTCTTTGTTCACCCTCAACAGCAATTTTAGTTCCATCTGTTCCAAAGTCAGAAAATCCAATAAAAAAGTTCATTGCTAATGGACTAACCACATAATGAGCAAATGATGCACCCGCTAAAAATAATAGTGGCGAAGCAATTATGAATGGTAAAAAAGCGCCCTTTTCGTTTTTATATAACCCTGGAGCAACAAAGCGCCATAATTGAAACGCGATCACAGGAAATGATAGTCCCAAACCCATAAGAACTGAAATTCGAAAATATACAAAGAAGTTTTCTTGCGCAGCAAAAGTAGTAAAATCAGGTGCTTGGCCATAACTTAGCAATATTTTTGCTGTAGGTTCTAATAAAAAAAACAACAAGGGTCGCGCAAAAGTAAAGCACAATAACATTGCAATCACAAAGGCTAATACAGAGTAAATTAATCTAGTCCGTAGTTCCGCCAAATGTTCAATTAATGGCGCAGCACTATGTTCAATCAGGTGCTCATCGTTCTCGATATCACTCATTTATTTGGCTTTCTTGCCCACTTGTTTTTTTGTTGCTGTCTTTACTTCTATCTTTTTGGAAGATGCCACAGATGTAGATTTTTTCGTTGGTATTTTGTTTGTTTTATTTTTGGAAATTGTTTTTTTCACTGCAGCCTTTACGGGTGCTTTTGGAGGGGTCACAGAAGGAACATCTGCAGCAGGTTTCAAGTCAGCTGAATATTCTTTGCTGGCAGCCAAATCATCTAAGCCCAAATCCTTTAGACTGGCAGCTTGGTCAAAACTTGATTTAAGGTCGTTTACGCCCGATTGATCTGCAGCATCATGCATAGCATTTTGAAAATCTCGAGCCATTCCACGAGCTTTTCCAACAGCGGTTCCGACCTTACGAAACATTTGTGGCAAGTCTTTGGGGCCAACAACGATTAACGCCACGACTCCAATAATCACCATTTCGGACATGCCAATATCAAGCATCAAATATCAAACTTATGATTTTTTTGTATTATTTTTAGGCGTAACATCTTTGGCAGTATCAGCAGCATCAATAGTCTCTTCTAGTTCGTCCTTGCCTTCAGATACTCCTTTTTTGAATGCTGTGATCCCTTTACCAACTTCTCCCATCAGATTTGTAATTTTACCACGTCCAAACATTACCAGCACAACTACTGCGATAATGAGTAGTCCTGGCATACCAATATTTTGAATGAAAAGAGGTGTTAGTGTCATGTACATGAGTATACTCCAATTTTGTTTGGCTGTTTACTTAGCCTATAGTTATATTCCTAATATATAATGATTGATTTTTTACCAAAGTTCAAATCTTATTCGTACAAAAAGTATTAAAAACACCATAAATGGGATGTTAATTAGATTAATTTGTAATATATTTTAATTATCTTAAAAAAGTTATGACTAACTAGAAAATACAAAGCATCTATCGCGCCGAACTGATAACCAAAGTGGGGTTTGAGGTTTTGGAAGAAAAACACCTGGAACAGTTACTTTTAAGCATACATCTTCATAATCCATTGCAAATTCTACTAAAGAGTTTTGTCCCAGAAAGCGCGATCTTAAGACTAAACCTCTTGCAGGAGTTCCTTCCTCAAGCGTTGGGTTGGGCCCCCGTCCTGCACGATCAAAATCAATCTTCAGATGTTGTGGACGAATTGTTATATATAGCTCTGTGTTATCGTCATATCCGGGTGTTAAAAATTCACCAAAAGGTGTTTTGGTTAAGGATCCAAACACTCTTCCTGAAATCACATTAATATCACTAAAAAACTCAGCAGCGCCAAGATCAATTGGTGCATTATAAATATTATAAGGAGCACCTATTTGCACCACACGACCGGCACGCATTAATGCAATCTGATCGGCCATTCTCATTGCCTCCTCAGGTTCATGCGTGACCAGTAAAACAGCAGTCCCTTCATCTTTTAGTAAAGCCAAAGTACTATCTCGGACTTCATCTCGCAAGCGGTTGTCTAAACCAGAAAAAGGCTCATCCATTAATAAAATTTTTGGACTAGGAGCCAATGCCCTAGCCAATGCTACACGTTGTTGTTCTCCTCCAGATAATTGATGCGGAAACTGATTAGCCATTGCAGACATTCCAACCCGGTTCAACATATCTGCCACGCGTGCTTGCTTATCTATTTTTGAGCCTCTTAAACCAAAAGCAACATTACGCTCCACATTAAGGTGTGGGAAAAGGGCAAAGTCTTGGAACATAAGTCCAATGCCCCTACCTTCAGGCGGAATATGGAAATTTTCACAACTGACAATCTCATCTGAAACAACAACTTGACCAGAACTTTGACGATCCACTCCTGCAGCAATACGCAGCGTTGTTGACTTTCCACACCCAGATGGCCCTAACAAGCAAGTTACTTCACTTGCGCGTAGACTTAATGAAACCCCATCAACAACTAAACGCCCATCAAAGATCCGCACAATATTGTGTAATTCTAATTGTATTTTTTGGGTTGTCAAAATAGCCTCAATCTTATTTACCTGACTGAATTAATCAGGTTCATAGCCACTTAGCAATGAATTTAACTTTTCGCAACTGGTCGATTATATAAGGAACCTAGAATGCACACGAAAAAGCCAACTAGCAAAACATAACAACAAATTGTTAATAATTGATCATATTTATGAACTCCAGGTATAAATTTTAAAACTAGTTCTGTTTGGCGATTCACATAAGCAACTGCTCCCAAAATTGCTATAATCCAACTAATTAAATAAGCCCACCGCGGAACACGCCCTCCCAAAAATGTTATAACCAATACTGGAGTTAAAAACATTGATGCTGTACCTGTTACAGCAACCGCATCAAACAAAGTTTGATTTGGAAATAAAGTGAATAATAAACCCAAAACTGTAAATAAAATCATTGCTAAGCGACCATTATTCACAGTACGTCCACCTATACCAAATTCATATATCACCAGCCGTGCAGAAGATGCCAGTGCACTATCTAATGTGCTAACAGCGGAAACTAGTAACGAACAAATCAATAAGAAATAGACCAATGGGCCAAACATATTCTGCCAAGTGCCTAGTAATTGATTTTCATACCCATTGCCACTTAGTCCTGCCTGAATGCCAAACATCCCAAATCCAAAAATACATATTGTAGAAATAATAAATGCAATAATGAAACTATAATTTGTTCGTTTACGACCAGCAATAAAACCACGATCCATCATGACAGGATCATGAGCAGGATATGATAACACTTGCAATAAAGCCACAGCAACTAAAACCCAGCCAGGACGCGAACCTTGATTGTGAACACCTTCAGCATTCAACACAGCATTTAAAGAAAAACCATCTCCGTTAATCATAATTAAAAATGCAAAGCCAAATACAATTAAGAAAATAACCATTTGTAAAACATCAGTACGCAAACTTGCCTGCAGTCCACCTCGTGCAGAATAAAGCAGTCCGACGATGGCAAGAACAACGATAGCTATAAATCCAGAATTTTCATAAGTAGGAAATGCGGTCGAAAAAATCAATCCAACAACAATTAAATTTGCAAATACTTCAGATAATAAACGTAGCGCGATTACACTGTTATAAGTCCAATGGCCTAATGCACCAAAATGATGCCCCAACCAATCCTGTACAGATTCAGCATGATCTGCACGCATGCGTGAAACAATAAACCCACCAGTGAGGAAAGACAGATAATAAAATGTATAAGCAAGTGTACCAGCAACACCATAAAAATATCCTAAAATTGCAGCATTCATCAGGGATCGTGCAAAAATCCATGTTGTCACTTGGCTTAGTACCAAGGTCAATAAACTAGGTTCAATACCCACACTTACTCCTTTAAAAAAACTTTCAACTGTCACTACCTTACGAGACATCAGCAAACTAACAACGCTCATGGCGGCAACAAAGGCAACTAATGCCCAAGGGCTTGAAACTAGTGACATAAAATTTTCCAGTGTGTTTTTTAAGGTGCGTCTATTAAATACTTTATGTAAAAATATTTTCTGACGCTTATACTTTTTTTTAATTTAACCCAACAACCAAATACTTTTATAAAATCAATTTTTAATTATTTAAAATTTTAATTTCAATGAAATCTGGCACGACTATTCTTTATTTTTATTGCAACCCAACTAGCCCATTCAGCATATGCACCTGCTTTAGGATGATAACCATCAGATGCCATCAAAGTAGTATCCTGTGGAAAGGCAATCGGTATGTGATAACAATTTTGACGATTTTTGATAAGAACAGCCAACCAATGGTCCAACAGGTCAGCTCGCCGGCCTAAAAACCAACGTAATGGCTGAGGTAATAGTGGAAAGTATTTAATTGGAGGTAGACCTGAAACATAGATTTCTTGTACTCCAAACCGGTTTTCCAAGACATCATACAAAGTTGTTTGTTGTTTTAACCATGCTCTTAAATTAACTCCGTGAGTCACATCATTTACACCTAAGCAAATCATTGCAGCGTCAAACTTTCCCTCAACCTGTTCAATCAATGATTGAGTATGGGACTTGGTGGTAGCACCAGTTTTAGCAAGTAATTTCCATGCAACCTGAAACCTATCAGCTAATTGAACCGCTAATTGCCCTGCGATAGCCTCATCCTGAGCATTAACACCCACTCCAGCCGCAGAGCTGTCTCCAATAACTAAAAGACGTAACGGCTTCCCCTTACCAACAATACCAGCACGAGGTCCTTTCGCCTCCGGTAATTCAACAGCACGTCGACGCACCAAAATGCCTTGAATAAACATCAATGGTCCAATAGAAAATGCTGCAATGGCTTCTTTATAAACACGCATAATGCATTCAAACTATATTATATAAATTAAAATATATGTATCCTTGAGTTAAACAAAATATAAAACTTCATCAAGAAAAGATTTAGGTAGTGCATCGAAAAACTTAGGTATGCAAAAAGACATAATTAAATAAATTTTTGTATTAATAAACATAATTTTATTGATGTTTTCTTGCCCTTTAGTAAAACCCTGCATATAGAAACTCACATGATTACTCGTTCAGATACAAATGTGGTTTTACCACCAGAAGTCGATCGCCGTCGCACCTTTGCT
Source organism: uncultured Amylibacter sp. (assembly GCA_905181935.1). Taxonomy (GTDB): domain Bacteria; phylum Pseudomonadota; class Alphaproteobacteria; order Rhodobacterales; family Rhodobacteraceae; genus Amylibacter. The sequence continues at coordinate 210,131 of CAJIZV010000001.1, forward strand.
ATCATCTCGCATCCGGATGCCGGCAAAACTACATTGACAGAAAAGTTTTTGCTATACGGTGGTGCTATTCAGATGGCCGGCCAGGTACGTGCTAAAGGTGAAGCACGAAGAACACGTTCTGATTTTATGCAAATGGAAAAGGATCGTGGGATTTCTGTCTCTGCATCTGCCATGTCTTTTGAATTTGGTGAATACTGGTTTAATTTAGTAGATACACCCGGCCACTCTGATTTTTCTGAAGACACATACCGCACCCTAACAGCAGTTGATGCTGCAGTAATGGTCATAGACGGTGCTAAAGGTATAGAAAGTCAAACACAGAAGCTTTTCGAAGTTTGTAGAATGCGTGATATGCCAATACTAACTTTCTGTAATAAAATGGATCGTGAAAGTCGTGATACATTTGATATTATTGATGAGATTCAAGAAAATTTAGCAATTGATGTAAGTCCTGCAAGTTGGCCTATTGGTGTTGGGCGTGAATTCATGGGCTGTTATGACATGTTAAACGATCGGCTCGAATTAATGGATCGCGCAGATCGTAATGTTATTGCAAAAAGCATAGAGATTAATGGATTGAACGACCCCAAACTTGCAGAATTTGTTCCTAAAGCATTGTTGGAAAAGTTTTTAGAAGAAATTGAAATGGCTCAAGAACTTATGCCAAAGTTTGATCACCAAGCATTCATGGATGGAACGATGACGCCTATTTGGTTTGGTTCAGCGATCAATTCATTTGGGGTTCAAGAATTAATGACAGGTATTGGTAATTTTGCTCCAAAACCATTAGTTCGCCCATCAAATATAAGGCCAATTGCACCAAGTGAAGAAAAAGTCACAGGTTTTGTTTTCAAAGTACAAGCTAACATGGACCCAAAACATCGTGACCGTATCGCTTTTGTACGTCTTTGCTCGGGCCACTTCAAACGTGGGATGAAACTTACTCATGTTCGCACAAAGAAAATTATGGCAATAGCATCACCAATGTTATTTTTAGCGGCAGATCGAGAATTAGCAGAGGAAGCTTGGGCCGGAGATATTATAGGCATACCCAACCATGGCCAGCTACGCATTGGTGACGCACTTACTGAAAGCGAAATGTTAAAATTTGCTGGAATCCCATCATTTGCACCAGAGCTTTTACAATCAGTTCGTGCGACAGATCCCATGAAGGCAAAGCACTTAGACAAAGCTTTAAACCAATTTGCAGAAGAAGGTGCTGCAAAGCTATTTAAGCCCATGATAGGTGCAGGTTGGATTATAGGCGTTGTAGGGGCATTGCAATTTGAGGTTTTAGCATCACGTATCGAATTGGAATATGGAATACCTGTGCGCTTTGAGCAGTCCCAGTTTAAATCTGCAAGATGGATTTCAGGGGCAAAAGATATGATTGAAAAATTCACAGATGTTAACAAAGGGCACATGGCAATGGATCATGACGGAGATCCAGTTTATATGACACGTATACAATGGGACATTGATCGCGTGGAGCGAGATTACCCAGAATTAACGTTAACTGCCACAAAAGATATTACAGTGTAATTTAATAAATATTATTTTATTCAAACTCCATTGCTTCATAAACTCGGCCTGCATTATTGGTTGCTAATTCATCAAATGTATCCAAACCACTATATAGAGACTGGTCTACATAATAGGCATCTTTAAGTTCGCCTCCATCATATAAATGTTCAGCAATCTTAGTACGTAAATAGACTAAATAGTCATGCGTATATCTCTTTACCTGCGCCATATTAGTTGGGTGCCCATGCCCAGGAATAACGTAAGTTGCGCCCAAAGGTTCAAATTCAGCATTCCATGTTTCAATCCATGCTGCCGTATCTGTATCAGAAAAAATAGGTAACATTCGCTCATGAAAAGCAATATCTCCAGAAATAACTATTTTTTGTTCAGGCAACCAAACAGAAATATCACCCTTACTGTGTGCTGGCCCAAGATATAGAACTTCAATGGGAAAATTACCAAATGGAACTAAATATTTTTTACTAAAAGTTTTTGTAGGGCTCTGCAAAATAGTACCTTGAGATTTTTCATGGTTATAGCCCTTCATGCGCTCAAGAATATTATAGCCACGCTCCTCAAATTCTTTTGCAGCATCTTCATGTGCTAGAATAGGAACGCCCAATTGTGTCCAGTAATTGTTTCCCAACACAGCATGACCTTGTGCATTTTCGTTTATGACTAGCTTTACAGGCTGATCTGTTACTAATTTAATTTCCTCATGTAATGCTTTAGCAAGAGTAAAGGCAGCGCCACTATTTATAACTACGACACCATCACCAGTTATAATAAAACTTAAATTATTATTATGGCCAGAATTTTCATACGATGGTGGTGCAGTAGCACCAATTGCTGAAAATACGTAGGGAAAAAACTCTAAAGGCTTCGAATATAAGGCTGAATTAGGATATTGGTCAGCTATATCTTCATTAGCACTTAAAGAATAAATATTAATAAAAAATCCAAATACAATTACTAAAACATATATAAATTTGTGCTTCACTTTCAACCCCCACTAATTCACCATAATGAATGTGTAACACTTCCATAAAATATATGAAAATTCAATTGATCTATCACTTTATTTAAAAAAATCTTATTTTCTAAGCTAACGCATCTTATTAACAACACTAAAACCCTTAATTTTGTGCTTCAATTGACTCTATCATCAAATTCGTTAATAAAATTACAAAGAATGAACTGGTGATATTTCGATCACCGAGCCGCGTTATTTGCGGCATCTTTAAACGCCGCAAAATATGCAGGATATATGATAAAATTTTCCGACCTGGGCCTAAGCCCAAAAGTAATGAAAGCCGTAGCAGACGCTGGCTATGACACTCCCACACCTATACAAGCAGAAGCTATTCCACATGCACTAGAGGGCCGGGACGTATTGGGAATTGCACAAACCGGTACTGGTAAAACTGCTGGATTTACTCTTCCTATGATACATAAGTTAGCGAGAGGTCGCGCACGGGCAAGGATGCCAAGATCATTAGTATTAGCTCCAACAAGAGAATTAGCTGCACAGGTCGCAGAAAACTTTGTACAATATGCTAAATATGTCAAACTAGATATGGCACTATTAATTGGTGGTGTTTCCTTCAAAGAACAAGACCGATTAATCGATAGAGGTGTTGATGTTTTAATTGCAACGCCGGGTCGTCTTCTTGATCACTTTGAACGTGGTAAACTGTTATTAACTGGCATTGAAATTATGGTTGTCGATGAGGCAGACCGTATGCTGGATATGGGTTTTATTCCAGACATTGAGCGTATTTTCAAACTTACGCCTTTTACACGCCAAACTCTATTTTTTAGTGCAACAATGGCACCCGAAATTACTCGTATTACGCAGGAATTTTTACAAAACCCACAACGTGTGGAAGTTGCACGTCAAGCTACAACAGCAGAAAACATCACTCAAAAAGTAGTTTGTTTCAAAGCAGAAAATCGCAAAGTTGAAGCTAAACAAAAACGTGAACTTTTGAGAACTATTATTGATAGTGAAGGTGACAAGTTAACGAATGGTATTATTTTCTGTAATCGAAAAGTTGACGTAGATATTGTCATGAAGTCCCTAAAAAAACATGGCCATTCAGTAGGTGCTATTCATGGAGATTTGGATCAGCGTTATCGTATGGAAGTATTAGCTGGCTTCAAGAATAATGATATTACTTTATTAGTTGCATCAGATGTTGCTGCTCGCGGGCTAGACATTCCTGCAGTATCACACGTATTTAACTTTGATGTCCCTATACATGCTGAAGATTATGTACACCGTATTGGACGAACAGGCCGTGCAGGCCGCAAAGGATGGGCCTTCATGCTATGCCTACCGCATGAGATTAAGCATCTGGATAAAATTGAAGAGCTAGTAAAACAACCTGTTCCAAGGTTAGAGATGGATAGTTTTACAACTTCAAAACCAGAACGAAACGAGCACCCTAAGAAAAAGCGTGTTCCAAATAGACCAAAAATAGTTACTGAAGTAAAAAATGTAGAACCTATCGCTAAAGCTGAAGTATTAGTAGAGACCGCTGTTAAAAATGGAATACCATCAGAAAACACTACCAAAACTGAAGTATCAGTAGAGCCTAATACAAAACATAAAACACAACGCAAAAGTAACCCAAAAGAACAAGATAACAAAGTTAAGGGACTCGGAGATCACATTCCAGCTTTTTTAATGCGATAATCCTATCTTAATGGTCTATAAAATCTGAATTTATAATTATTCTAAAAAACTATAAATGGAGCAATTCTATTCTTAATAAAATTGCCCCATTTATTTTAACACTTAAGAATTTAATCAGGTTAACTTTCTAAACGATTTATCATTATGCGGGTGACTGGTTTTTTATCGATTTCATTTTTGCACACTTTAGAAACTATCTTAGATACTAATTTTTCAACCTCATGATCATCCTTTAAGAATTTTCCTTTGGACTTAGTCAAGGCATTTTCTATTTGTTCCTCAATCATTTCTGGCAAATCGTCTTCATGCGCTTCAGTTTCAGGCAAGCCAATTAACTCAACCCAAACGCCAAGTATGTCATTGTTTTCTATAACAAGTGAAACTGCTGCCATTCCTCTAGTTGCCATACGAATCCGTTCTAAAACAACACCGTCAAAGGCACCAATTAAGCGCGATCCATCAAGATAAGTTCTACCAGTTTGGATATGATCTACAACTTTAGCGCCCTTAGAACTAAATTCTACAACACTACCATTTATTGCAATTAAAGAATTAATTCCATTAGAAGTAGCTAGATCTGCATGCTCTTTCAGATGGCGGTATTCACCATGCATTGGAATCAAAGTTTTAGGCTTCAATAGACGGTGAACCTCTTCAAGGTCTGGGCGGTTAGCATGACCAGATACATGATAAATTTCAGCACTATCATCAATTACATTAACACCCTGTAGAGCAAAGGAGTTAATTATTCGGCCAACAGAAATTTCATTCCCAGGGATAGTTTTAGAAGAGAATAAGAATGTATCCCCTTTTTGCATTGTAATACCTAAATATTTTCCACGTGCCAATTGTGCTGAAGCTGCACGACCCTCTCCTTGCGAACCTGTGACCAATAACATTAGGTTTTCGCGAGGGATATTTGGTATATCTTCAAGTTCTATAGTTGGTGGAAAATTATCTAAAACACCCGTTGCATGAGCGTAGCCTAACATTTTTTGCATCGAACGCCCCAACACACACACAGATCGACCAGCATCTATACCAGCCTGAGCCAATGTTTTTAAACGCGCTACGTTAGATGCAAATGTAGTGGCAACAACCATACCATTCGCACCTTTAATCATCTTAGCAATTGGCTTAACCAATGTTGCCTCTGATCTGCCCGGTTTTGTAGAGAATATATTAGTACTATCACATACAAGAACATCAACTCCTTTTTTTCCAAGCTCTGCAAACATTTCAGGATCAAATGGCTCACCAACACCAGGGTTAGGGTCAAGCTTTAAGTCTCCTGTATGAACAATACGGTGGTCTGGAGTTTCAATAACCAGACCCGATGCTTCAGGAATTGAGTGCGGTACTGGTAATATACCCACCTTAAATTGGCCAACTGTTTTCATTTCTGGATAAGGCGGTAAAATTTCAATCATATCCGGATTTTGATTTCGATCCTGCATTTTGGCACGAGCAACAGCCGCTGTAAATTTTCGGCAATAGATAGGTGCTTCCAGTCTAGGCCATAATAGACCTATTGCACCAATATGATCCTCATGTGCATGAGTTATAAAGATTGCATCAAGGCGATCTGCACGCTCTTGGATAAATTTTGTGTCAGCCATTATTAGGTCAACACCAGGTGTCCCATCCATTGCAGGAAAAGTTACACCAACATCAGCTAGGATAAAGCGTTCTTTACCTTTAGGCCCATAGCCATAAATATACATATTCATACCAATTTCACCTGCCCCACCAAGAGGAAGGTAAATCAATTTATTTTTAGATGTCATATTATTTCCGATTTGTCTGATCTACCAGGTATAGACCGTGTAATGTCAGGTCTAGGTCAATGTGGTCAATCACATTCGTACCACGTTCGAATAACGTCGAAAGTCCACCAGTAGATATAATTTTCATGTCTCGAGGATGTTCTGCTTTAATTTTTTCACAAATACCTTCAACCAAACCAACATAGCCCCAAAAAATACCCGATTGCATACACGCTACAGTATTTGTACCAATCACCTGATTAGGCTGTGCAATATCTATATGTGGCAAGGCTGCGGCGCGTTCATGAAGTGCTAGTAATGACAAATTTACGCCTGGTGCAATAACACCACCAATATAAGCTCCATCTTGATCAACAACGTCAAACGTTGTTGCTGTACCAAAATCGACCACAATCAAGTCACCGCCAAATTGGCTATAAGCACCAACAGTGTTAACCAATCGGTCAGGCCCAACAGTTACACCGGCATCAACACGAATACTTACACCTAGATTACACTCAGGCTTACCAACGACCAATGGCCGACAATTAAAATAACGGTCTGATAGTACACGCAAATTAAAAACGACGCGAGGCACAGTGGAGCTAACAACAACCCGTTTGATTTTTGCCTTTATTTTATTGAGTTCCATTAACTGATTAAGCCAAACAAAATACTCATCTGCCGTACGGCCAGCAAGTGTTTCACATCGCCAATGGGCAATAAATTTAATACCATCATGCAAGGCAAAAACTGTATTCGTATTTCCAACATCAATTGCTAATAACATTTTCACATCCTAAAAAAAGATATCAGCGGCATGGATCACATGTCGCGTATCCCCTGCTTGTAATACAACCCCACCCTGTTCGTCCACTGTGTCAAATATTCCAGTAATTTCATTATTAGATAATCGTGCAGTAATTATCTCGCCTAATTTAGCTGCATTTTGAAGCCAATCAGAACGAATTGATGCAAAACCATATGATTTGAACTGTGTTTCGCGTATCGAAAAAAAATGTGCTACAATTTTCAGAAAGTTAGAAGCCTCAATTATTCCATTAAGACATCTTGGTGGCGTTGAACCTTTTTCAATTTTCTTTAATTCTGGAGGAATGGCTAAATTCACACCTATACCAATACTCAAATGACTTGAATTAATACCACAAGTTTCTAGAAGAATACCAGCCACTTTACCACCCTCCATCAAAACATCATTTGGCCATTTTAAATCAAATCTTTCTGGAGAACCCGTGATATGTACCAATGCATCTCTTAATGCTAAACTAGCAACAAAACTATAAAGAGCCACAGTCGATAAGCCATCAGAAATTGGCATTAATAGAGTTGCCGAAAAATTGCCTTTTTGGCTTGACCAAGCACGGCCCCGCCTTCCTACACCCTCAGACTGTTCATCTGCCAAGATCCACAAAGGTGCAAAAGTATCAGCAGCACGTCTTGCACTTTCTTTATTTGTACTATCAATGGTTTTAAAAGAAATACAATTAACGCCTGCAGGCCATTTGATCATTTAAAAAGTGATGCGGCAGCATCTGCCGCAATAGATTCAATTCCAAACAAATTAACAGCACCAAAAAGCATAATCAGTGTTGCGCCATACAAAGCAACCTTGTGAAGTATAGGCATTTTACCAGTCATTGGCTCAACATCGTCTCCAAAATACATATAGTAAATAATACGTAAATAATAGAACGCACCTATAACAGAAGCAATTACACCGGCGATTGCTAACCAAGCCAAGCCAGCATTTACTGCCGCTTTTAAAACGTATAATTTACCAAAAAATCCAACTAATGGTGGAATACCCGCAAGGCTAAACATCAATGCAGCTAAAGCCGCAGCACGTATTGGTTCAGAGCGAGAATATAACCCTAGAGATCTAATATCAGTAACCGGTTGACCCTCGCGTTCCATATTCAAGATAAAAGCAAATACACCCACATTCATGGTCACATATATAGACATATAAATTAGTAATGCTTGAACACCCTCTTGTGTACCAGATGATAAACCAAGCAAAGCAAAACCCATATGTGCAATAGAAGAGTATGCCATTAGTCGTTTAATATTGGTTTGCCCTATTGCGGCGATAGACCCTAAAAACATTGATATAAAAGATAAAAATGCAACAATTTGCTGCCAATCAGCAATAGCTCCACCAAATGCATCATGCACAACACGGGCAAATAAACCTGCAGCGGCAACTTTTGGCGCAGTAGCAAAGAAACCTGTTACAGGCGTTGGGGAGCCCTCATAAACATCAGGTGTCCACATATGAAATGGAGCTGCAGATATTTTAAATCCCATACCTACACACAAAAAGACCAACCCAAACAACATCCCCATGCCCAGACCATCGCTGTGTATAGTTTCGGAAATACCCGCAAAATTAGTAGTCCCAGAAAAGCCATAAACTAGAGATGCACCATATAGTAACAAGCCAGAGGATAAGGCACCTAATACAAAATATTTCAAACCGGCTTCAGTTGAACGAATGCTATCACGTCGAAAAGATGCAACTACGTAAAGTGCTAAAGATTGTAGCTCTAATCCCATATAAAGCGCCATCAAATCGCCTGCGGAAACCATTAGCATCATTCCTAATGTTGCTAGAGCAATAAGAATTGGAAATTCAAATTTTAACAATTTATTTTTTTCAAGATACTCTTGCGATAAAAGTAGCATTGCCGAAGAACCAAATAAAATCACTACTTTTGTATAGCGGGCGAAACCGTCATTAGTGAATGATCCATCAAAAGCTGTAGAATTTGCAATTGGCGCAAATGCAATCCAAAGACCCAGCGCGGCCATTACTCCAGAGGTTGCCCAAAAAATAAAACCAGCTAAACGGTCTTTGCCTCCATAGACAGCCAACATTAAAGCGGCCATTGCATAAACTGCCAGAATAATTTCTGGAAGGACTGTATTGATATCTGTGCTGATCATAGCTTCGATACCCCTTTAATTTGCGGCATTAGGAGCTGCATCAATTAATACTCCCTGTGCGGCGTGTACTTGTTCCAATAAGGCACTCACGGACGGGCCAATCAGATCCAAAATTAATGCAGGGTAAATACCCAATAATAGTGTCATAACGACTAGAGGCGTAATCATTAGCTTTTCACGCAAATCCATATCAACAATGCTTTTCAAACTTTCTTTGATCAGATCTCCAAATACTACGCGACGGTATAGCCACAATGCATAACCAGCTGACAAAATTACGCCAGTAGTTGCACCAAAAGCAATCCAAGTATTAGCCTTGAATGCCGCAGTTAAAGTAAGAAACTCACCTACAAAACCGGATGTTCCTGGAAGCCCAACATTAGCCATTGTGAAAAGCATAAATATTAGCGCAAAAATTGGCATACGGATAACTAAACCACCATAGGCTTCTATATCTCGTGTATGCATACGATCATAAATCACACCAACCCCCAAAAATAAAGCTGCAGATATAAATCCGTGACTTAACATTTGGAAAATGGCACCATCCAAACCCTGTTGATTAATTGTAAAAATACCCATGGTAACAAAGCCCATGTGGGCAACAGATGAATACGCAATTAACTTTTTCATGTCTTCTTGGACCAAAGCCACAAAGGACGTGTAAATTATAGCAATAACAGAAATCGTCATAACAAACGTAGCCATGACATCTGATCCAATTGGAAACATTGGCAAACTAAACCGAAGGAAACCATAACCACCCATCTTTAATAAGATCGCAGCTAATACTACAGAGCCTGCAGTTGGTGCTTGTACGTGTGCGTCTGGCAACCAGGTGTGAACTGGCCACATTGGCATTTTCACAGCAAAAGATGCAAAAAATCCTAAAAAGAGTAATGTTTGAATGCCACCAACAATCGTTACACCTAGAATAATGATACTTTCAGAAGAAAATTGATGTTGCATCAATTCTGGAATATCCGTCGTACCGGCTTCAAACCACATGTAAATAATAGCGATCAACATCAAAACTGACCCAAGAAGCGTATATAAAAATAGCTTAAAGGCCGCATAAATACGATCTTTTCCACCCCAGATACCGACAATTAAAAACATTGGTATCAAGCCAGCTTCAAAAACCACGTAGAATAAGATGATATCCAAGGAACTGAATACTGCAAGCATCATTGTTTCCAAGATCAAAAACATGATCATGCATTCTTTGACACGGACAGTTATCATCCAACAAGCACCAATAACAATTGGCATCAAGAACGTTGTTAACATCACAAACAAAATGCTTATGCCGTCTAATCCTACTTTATATTTTAATCCAGCTAACCAATTATATTCCTCGACAAATTGAAAGTTGGTATTTGATGGGTCAAACTGTGTAAGCAATGGGATGCTGATCAGAAAAGTTGCCAAAGTAGCAACTAGTGCCAATATTTTTGCATTTTTTTGCGATGCATTGTCTTCACCACGTAAAATAACTGCCAATATCAAAGCTGCTATTGATGGTAAGAAAATAACAATAGACAAAAGATTATCCATTAACGGGACCCTCCTGTCACTGCAAACCAGGTAACAATCACCACAACACCAATAAACATTATAAATGCGTAGTGGAATAAATAGCCTGACTGTATTGCCTGATATTTACGTGTAATAAATGGAATAATACCTAACGCTAGACCATTAATTCCGCCATCGATTACAGCTCCATCACCTTTTCTCCAAAGAAAAGTACCAAACCGTTTTGCAGGACGAACAAAGATCATGTCATACAGCTCATCAAAGTACCATTTATTCAAAAATAGCGCATAAAGACTTCTTTGTTGTTTTGCTAATTTCGCGGGGTTTTCAGGAGACCAGATGTAAAACCACATTGCTAAAAGAAATCCTAACAACATTGCAAAAAATGGAGATACTTTAACCCAATTCTTAACTGCATGAGCATCATGCACAACATGATTTGTATCATGATTAGCATACAAAGATGCACCAAAGAAATCTTCCCAGTGATGGCCAAAGAAATCTTCATACCAGACCATACCCGCAAAAACTGCTCCCAATGCTAAAACAAACAAGGGTATCAACATTACAATTGGACTTTCATGTGCATGATCATGTGTATGCTTATCTCCACGAGATTTTCCGTAGAAAGTGAGGAATATCAAGCGCCACGAATAAAAACTAGTCATTGCAGCAGCGATGACTAGCATCACGAAGGCATATTGACCAACACCAGTGCCTGCACCGTATGCGCTCTCTATTATTGCGTCCTTAGACAAAAACCCAGCAAAACCAATATGTGTCAGTGGAATACCAACACCGGTTATGGCCAAAGTACCAATCATCATTGCGGCAAAAGTAAATGGAATTTTCTTACGAAGGCCCCCATAATTACGCATATCTTGCTCATGGTGCATCGCATGGATTACAGAACCCGCACCCAAAAACAACATCGCCTTAAAAAATGCATGCGTGAATAAGTGAAACATTGCTACGCCATATGCACCAACGCCAGCAGCAACAAACATATAACCAAGTTGGGAACATGTTGAATAAGCAATCACACGCTTAATATCATTCTGAACTAACCCAACGGTAGCAGCAAAGAATGCTGTTGTAGCACCTATTATAACAATAAAGTTTGGCGTGAATGTTGCATATTCCATAAGCGGGGAAAGGCGACAAACCATAAATACTCCAGCAGTTACCATAGTGGCTGCATGGATTAGAGCTGATACAGGAGTAGGCCCTTCCATTGCATCTGGCAACCACGTGTGGAGCATTAATTGCGCGGACTTACCCATAGCACCTATGAATAGTAGCATAGTAATAACTTCTAAAGCATTTAAGTCCCAAGATAAAAACTGCAAAGTTGTTTTGCTTAATGCTTCTGCATTGTGTGGGTCCAAAACTTCAGAAAAGTTGATGCTACCAGAAAGGTAAAATAGGCCAAAAATACCTAACGCAAATCCAAAATCTCCAACACGATTAACAATAAATGCTTTCATAGCAGCAGCACCCGCAGATGGCTTACGGTAATAAAAGCCGATCAGTAAGTATGATGCAACACCAACGCCCTCCCAGCCAAAAAACATTTGCAATAAGTTGTCAGATGTTACCAACATTAACATCGTAAATGTAAAAAATGACAGGTAAGCAAAGAACCGGGGCTTATAACTTTCGCCCTCTTTCCACTGAGGGTCTTTATCCATGTAACCCCACGAATACAGGTGAACTAATGCAGATACTGTATTAATTACAATCAACATTATAGCAGTCAAGCGGTCCATCTTGATGGCCCAATTTGTAGTTAATGTTCCACTTTCAATAAAACGAAATAATGAAATAGTATAACCATCACCATGAAAACTAAGAAAAATTACCCAAGATAGGATTGCGGACAAAAACAGGCCACCAGTAGCTACTACCATAGCTGCTTTTTCACCAATAATACGATGACCAAAGCCACATATAATTGAACCAATTAGCGGGGCAAATAGCAAGATCATTTCCATGACTTAGCCTTTCATCACATTAATGTCTTCAACTGCAATCGTTCCACGTACACGGAAGAAGCAAACAAGAATAGCCAATCCAATTGCAGCTTCTGCGGCGGCAACTGTTAGAATAAATAAAGTAAAAACTTGCCCCGTCAAATCTCCCAAATGAGTGGAGAAAGCTACAAAATTAATATTTACAGCCAAAAGCATTAATTCTATGGACATCAAAATAACAATAACGTTCTTACGATTTAAAAAAATACCAAAAATACCAATAACAAATAATAATGCTGCAACAGTAAGGTAGTGTTCGACTGATATCATAATCCCTGCCCCGACTTCACATTAATAACTTCCATTGCTTCGGCAGGATCTCGTTGCATTTGATCAACGACATTTTGACGCTTAACATCGGTACGATGGCGCAGAGTGAGGACGATAGCGCCAATCATGGCTGTTAAAAGTATCAAGCCTGCTATTTGAAATAAATATATATAATCAGTGTAAATTATTTGTCCTAAGGCGAGCGTATTGTGCACATCACCTATGGGTGGAGTAGGTGACTGTAGTAATGATCCAGCTTCCGGTGCAACTTTCCAGTGGCCAATAACCAAACCAAGTTCCATTAACAAGACAACCCCAATAGCTAATCCAATCAAAAAATACTTTTGCATACCAGACTTTAACTCAACAAAATCAACATCTAACATCATCACGACAAACAAAAACAAAACCGCAACAGCGCCAACATAAACAATAGCTAAAAGCATAGCGACAAACTCGGCGCCCATTAAAACAAATAAGGACGCAGCAGAGAAAAAGGTAAGAATTAACCAAAGTACTGAATGTACAGGATTACGGGCTACAACAACGAATAGTCCTGACATTACTGCCGTGATTGAGAAAAGGTAAAATGCGAATAAGGTAACGGTCATAATTATTCCTAACGATATGGTGCATCAAGTTCGAGGTTGCGTGCTATTTCCGCTTCCCATCGATCGCCGTTCGCCAGCAACTTATCTTTATTATAAAAAAGCTCTTCACGCGTTTCTGTAGCAAACTCAAAGTTTGGCCCTTCAACGATTGCATCTACAGGGCAAGCTTCTTGGCAGAAACCACAGTAAATGCATTTTGTCATATCTATATCGTATCGAGTTGTTCTACGTGATCCATCGTCACGGGGCTCAGCATCAATAGTAATTGCTTGAGCAGGACAAACTGCTTCACAAAGTTTACAAGCAATACAACGCTCTTCACCATTTGCATAACGCCGTAATGCATGTTCGCCACGAAAACGTGGTGATAAAGGCCCTTTTTCATGTGGATAGTTTAGCGTTACCTTAGGCTTGAAAAAGTATTTCAACCCTAACCTCATTCCAACGAAAAAATCCGCCAACAAAAAGTATTTTCCAGCACGAATGTAATCAAATGACATGCAGATCTCCTTAACCTCTTAATCGTTAACAAGGCATGTCTTCAAATACCGTGTTCGACATCGTTGTAATGATATAAATTCAGATTTTCTTCAACAACAAAGCGTTTAATTATTCATAATACTTGGAGTGAAATATACGATCATTAAAAATCAATTCACATATATCCTCACATTGCTTATTTTAATCATCAATTATCCACCTATTGTCCAGCGGGCATAAGCCCCACCAAAAGCACCATATTGAGCCAAGAATGCAACTAGAACTACCCATGCAAGGGAAAACGGTAAAAAGACTTTCCAACCTAACCGCATTAATTGATCATAACGATAGCGGGGCGTAATTGCCTTTACCATGGCAAATAAGAAGAAGAAAAATCCCATCTTAATTACCATCCAAATAGCACCGTGGCCTAAGAATGGAATATATTCAATCCAAGCTTGAGGGAGAGGTGAAAGCCACCCCCCAAAAAACAAAATTGTTGTTAATGCACACATCAACCAAATTGCTATATACTCACCAGCCATAAATAATAAAAATGGCGTTGAAGAATACTCTACTTGGTAACCTGCAACCAATTCAGATTCAGCTTCAGGTAAATCAAATGGGGGGCGATTTGTTTCAGCAAGTGCCGAGATAAAGAATAAGAATACCATTGGGAAATGGGGAAGCCAATACCAGTTTAATAAGCCATATGATCCTGATTGAGCTTCCACAATGTTAATAAAACTTAAGGAACCCGTTGATATAATAATACCAATAATAATAAACCCAATTGATACTTCATATGAAATCATTTGGGCGGCAGAACGTAATGAGCCTAAAAATGGATATTTAGAATTAGAAGCCCACCCCCCCATAATTACTCCATATACTTCCAATGAAGAGACAGCAAAAACATATAAAACAGCAATATTAAGATCAGCTAATATCCAACGCCCATTAAACGGAATAACCGCCCAAGCAATCGCAGCAAGAATAAATGATACTAATGGAGCCAAAAAGAAGACAGTTTTATCAGCGCCTGCCGGCACAACGACCTCTTTAACTACATATTTCAATGCATCAGCAACGGTTTGCAATATCCCCCATGGTCCTACAACATTTGGACCACGGCGCATCTGGACAGCACCCCAAATTTTACGATCTCCATAAACTAAGATTAAAAGACTAATCATCACAAAACCAAGAACAAGTAGTGACTGGCCCAAAACCGTCAGAAAAATGCCTAAATTAGTTTGAAAAAAATCCATGTTCTAAGTCCTTTATTCAGCAGCAACTGCCACTGCGGCACGCTCTTTTACATTTTTTGACAATTCAGCCATTACTTCTGAAGCTCGAGCAATCGGGTTAGTTAAATAATGATCAGATATAGCATATTTAAAAGTTGCAGTACCTAATTTTCCTTGCTTTAGAATTACAGCTTTATTTTCTTGAGGTTCATCTAAGTTAGACATATGAGGATAATCCTCAAACAGCTCAGCACGCAATGCATTTAGATTATCATATGGCAGTGTTTCACCTAATTCAGCAGATAAAGCGCGCAATATTGCCCAGTTTTCTTTAGCCTGGCCTGGCGCAAAACCTGCACGCGCAGTCATTTGCACACGACCTTCTGTATTTACAAAAATACCACTTTCTTCAGTATATGCAGCGGCTGGCAAAATGACATCAGCACGATGCGCACCTCTATCACCATGTGAACCTTGATAAATAACAAACGGATTTTCAGATATTTCCACTTCATCAGCGCCCAAATTAAACACAACTTCAGCATCTTTTAATGCAGTTTTAATACCACCTTTGGTAGTAAAGCCTATATCCATACCACCAACACGCGCTGCAGCAGTGTGTAAAATTAATAATTTTGAATCTGTATTTTCAGCCAAACGTTGAACAGTCGCCAAAACAGCTTCTCCATCAGCTTCCTGTAAAGCACCTTGGCCTATAATTATGATGGATTTCTTTTTTAAAGTTTCAGCTGGCACATTTTCAACTACTAAAGCATCCAACGCTGCACGATCATTTCCAGCATGGGTATATTTATAAGTTAGATCTATTGGGTCACCTATCAGATTAATATTAGCGCCATTCATATATGCTTTACGAATACGTGCGTTTAATACTGGAGCTTCCATACGTGGATTTGTACCAATTAATTGGATTATTTCAGCACTATCGATATCTTCAATTGTGGCAGTGCCAACATAAGCTGCTCGATTACCTACCGGTAATTTTGCATCATCCACCCTACATTCGGTAGATCCCTCAAGCCCTATTATAATCTGCTTTAGAGCAAACATTGCTTCTACCGGAGCCAAATCACCTGCAATTGCTGATACTTTTTTACCTTTAATTGCCTTAGCTACAGATGCAAATGCTTCAGGCCAACTGGCAGGCTTAAGCTTACCATTCACTCGGACGTAGGGCTGATCTAGGCGTTGACGGCGAAGACCATCCCAAACAAAACGTGTTTTATCTGAAATCCATTCCTCATTAACACCATCATGGTTGCGCGGCAAAATACGCATAACCTCACGGCCTTTAGTATCTACACGAATATTTGAACCAAGAGCATCCATTACATCGATTGTTTCAGTTTTAGTTAATTCCCACGGACGGGCAGTAAAAGCATAAGGCTTCGATGTTAAAGCTCCAACAGGACAAAGATCAATAATATTACCTTGTAGCTCACTATCTAACGTTTCGTTAAGGTATGAAGTAATTTCTGAATCTTCACCTCGACCAGTTTGGCCCATTTGAGTAATACCAGCAACTTCAGTTGTAAATCGAACACAGCGCGTACATGAAATGCATCGAGTCATAGTAGTTGCAACTAATGGACCCAAATCTAAGTTATCAACTGCACGTTTAGGCTCTCTAAAACGAGAAAAATCAACACCATATGCCATTGCTTGATCTTGAAGATCACATTCACCACCTTGATCACAAATAGGGCAATCTAATGGGTGATTAATTAATAAAAACTCCATCACCCCTTCTCGGGCTTTTTTAACCATTGGAGAGGTTGTCTTAATTTCTGGTAGTTCACCATTACGTCCACCCCTTACATCACGAACTTGCATTGCACAGGATGCAGCTGGTTTAGGAGGACCACCCACAACTTCGACAAGACACATGCGGCAATTACCAGCTATGGTCAAACGTTCATGATAACAAAAGCGGGGCACTTCAACACCAGCAACTTCACATGCTTGTAAAAGGGTCATAGCCCCATTTACTTCAACTTCCTGGCCATCAATAATAATTTTTTTTAGATCAGACATATGCCTAATTTATCCTTAGTAATTTGCCAATTTGGCTTTTATTGGTGATTTCCACTTTGCCTAAGTCGCAGAGCGTATTTAATTTTTCTGAGTTTAAACCTATAGACTTTAGGTATTTTTTGACGCGAGAGCGCAAGATTGATTTTTCGTAATCATCATTAATAAATAAACGTGATTCTTTAAAGCTATATCCTGCTTTTTTAGCATACCCAATAAGTTTCCATACATAAGATATTCCAACCAAAGAATCAGCTTCAATAAAACTACAATTTTGACGAATTGCATGAGCAACACCAATATTAAACAGACCATTATTAACTTGAGGAATATCCCATAAGGTAGGTTTTGCAACCGCACTTACAGGACCCAGAGCCAAAAGGCTAAATATTGTAAAAGTAGCTAAACGCACTTCGGCTTTCCTTTATATACTGCGATAAAACTCATATGCGACAGATTTCATAATACGTACAGATGCATACATTTATCATATTCTTAGAAAAGAAAAAAAACTATGTGATCCAGGGTTCAACATTTTCATTTACTCTGCTGCTACTTGGCTAACGCGACCAGAGCGCTTATGTTTAATGCGATCCTCAATTTCATCACGAAAATGACGAATTAAACCTTGAATGGGCCAAGCTGCGGCATCGCCTAAAGCACAAATTGTATGACCTTCAACCTGCTTGGTTACATCTAGTAACATATCAATCTCTTCGGGCTCAGCATCGCCACGTACTAAACGGTCCATTACACGCATCATCCATCCCGTACCTTCTCTACAAGGAGTACACTGGCCACAACTCTCATGCTTATAAAATTTTGATAAGCGCCAAATTGCTTTAATAATATCAGTATTTTGATCCATTACGATTACGGCAGCCGTTCCAAGTCCAGATCGTTGCTCTCGAAGCCAATCAAAGTCCATTATTGCATCACTGCAAATGTTTGCTGGAAGTAGAGGTACAGAAGATCCACCAGGAATAACTGCCTTTAAGTTTTTCCATCCACCTCGAACACCACCACAATGGCGCTCTAAAAGTTCCTGCAAAGGAATTGACATTGCTTCTTCAACGACACAAGGATTGTTCACATGTCCTGAAATTGCAAATAATTTAGTTCCAGAATTATTTTCACGTCCAAAAGATTTAAACCATGCACCTCCACGGCGTAAGATAGTTGGGACGACTGCAATTGATTCAACATTATTTACTGTAGTTGGACAACCATATAACCCAGCTCCAGCTGGAAATGGAGGCTTCATTCGCGGCATGCCTTTTTTACCTTCTAAACTTTCCAACAAAGCTGTTTCTTCACCACAAATATATGCACCTGCTCCGTGATGGAGGTAAAGATCAAAATCCCATCCAGAACTGGCAGCATTCTTACCTAATAGCCCCGCATCGTAACATTCATCAATTGCTGATTGTAAAGCTTCACGTTCGCGAATAAATTCACCCCGGATATAAATATAACATGTATTTGCATTCATTGCGAATGACGCAATCAGAGCCCCTTCGATTACTGTATGTGGATCGTTACGCATGATTTCACGATCTTTACAAGTACCTGGCTCAGACTCATCAGCATTAATAACCAAATATGCAGGACGCCCATCAGATTCTTTTGGCATAAAAGACCATTTCAAGCCAGTGGGGAAACCCGCACCACCACGACCACGTAACCCTGAACTTTTCATCTCATCAACGATCCAGTCATGGCCTTTTTTTATAATATTGGCAGTTCCAGACCAATGGCCGCGAGACTTGGCACCTTTTAGTGTCCTGTCATGCATGCCATAGAGATTGGTAAAGATGCGATCTTCGTCTTTTAACATCAATTTATCACTTCCTTGGTCATTGGCGCCCACGCCAAACTCTTAATAAAACTACTAGCGACCAGGCAAATGCCGCCAATGCAAACAAATCAAATAAAAATACATATCGTGCTTCTAATCCAATTCCCCCCCCTACCCACTGCAAAGCCATCCAAACAACCATGGCAACTAAAATAACAATAGCGGCCAATCGGGCCTGCTTTTGGTTTACGGCATCAGATGGCTTCAAATCGGGTCTCCTTAGTATGGTGGACCCTAGGATCCATCATTATCTTTAATAAAACTTATTTTTTATTCTTTTTTGCTACAGCTGGCTTTTTGGCTGCATCCTTGGTTTTAGTTGCTGGAGCTGATTTAGCTACGGTCTTTAATTTTGATACAACTGGTTTCTTTGCTGCTGTTTTGGTTTTAGCTGCTGGCGCTGATTTAGCTACAGTTTTTGATTTTACTGCTACCTTCTTTGCTTCAGCTGGCTTCTTTGCTGCCGTTTTGGTTTTAGCTGCTGGCGCTGATTTAGCTACAGTTTTTGATTTTACTGCTACCTTCTTTGCTTCAGCTGGCTTCTTTGCTGCCGTTTTGGTTTTAGCTGCTGGCGCTGATTTAGCTACAGTTTTTGATTTTACTGCTACCTTCTTTGCTTCAGCTGGCTTCTTTGCTGCCGTTTTGGTTTTAGCTGCTGGCGCTGATTTAGCTACAGTTTTTGATTTTACTGCTACCTTCTTTGCTTCAGCTGGCTTCTTTGCTGCCGTTTTAGTTTTAGCGGCTGGCGCTGATTTAGCTACAGTCTGTGGTTTTACTGCAGACTTTTTTGCTGCAGTCTTAGTCTTAGCTGTTGGGGATGACTTAACAACAACTGTTGACTTTGCTACTTTGCTATCTGAAACAGCTGCTACTTCTGTAATTTTATCTTCAAAAGCATTCGCACAGAAAATCTTACGCAATGCCCAACCTAGTATTAGGAAAATACTAAGTGAAATTAAAATCGCTGGAACAGTCTCTATATTAAATCCATCGCCAGTGAGTTTTGTACCTATAAATGCACTCACAACAGCGGACACAAGCCAACATATTATTGAACTTGAGCTTAAAGAGTTATTATTTTCATCGGTGTTCATTTTAATTTTCCTAAAATTTTGGCTGCACTCAAGCAGTTTCAGATGTAGTTGAATTTTTTCTTGCCACAAGTATTGGGACTTCATCACCTTGAATGCGCTTTATAGTGTCTCCATACTCTAGCGCGCGAGTGACTGAAGAGTTTTCGTTATATTTCGATAAATTATATTCAGTCAACGAGGTTAAACCTGATTTTGGTTCTGATGCATAACGACCATTTTGCGGGCCAGGCATTGGTACTTCACCACGTGCAAAACTTGCTAATAATTCCCTAAAGCTACTTTCAGTCAGATCTTCATAAAAGTCTTTTCCAATTTGAGCCATTGGCGCATTTGTACAAGCCCCCAAACATTCAACCTCTTCCCAACTAAATTTACCATCTGATGATAAACTATGCGGTTGATCTGCAATAACTTCCTTACAAATACTAATTAAATCTTCCGCACCACAAATCATACATGATAATGTTCCACAAACTTGTATATGAGCGATGGTACCAACAGGTGCCAGTTGATACATAAAGTAAAATGATGCAACTTCTAAAACCCGAATAAACGGCATATCTAACAATTCACCTACGGCCTCAATAGCAGGTTTAGACAACCAGCCCTCCTGCTCTTGCGCACGCCATAGTATAGGTATTACAGCAGATGCCTGTCTCCCAGTTGGGTATTTTATCATTTGGCTCTTTGCCCATTTTAGGTTTTCTGGTGTAAACTTAAAATCATCTGGCTGTTCAGTATGTAATCGACGAATAGACATTAGCGGTCAATCTCTCCAAATACGACATCAAGCGTGCCAATAATCGCGGCTACATCAGCAAGCTGATGGCCTTTGCATAAATGATCCATAGCTGCCAAGTGTAAGTAGCCAGGCGCGCGGATTTTTGTCTTATAGGGCTTGTTAGATCCGTCTGAAACTAGAAAAACACCGAACTCACCCTTTGGAGCCTCAACTGCGATGTAGACCTCACCCTCAGGCACTTTAAAGCCTTCAGTGTACAACTTAAAATGATGTATCAAAGATTCCATCGATGTTTTCATGTCCCCACGATTTGGTGGTGTCAATTTACCTCGAGCTAAAACATCACCTGTAGCACTTTCAAGCTTATTAATAGCTTGTTGAATTATCTTTAAGCTTTCGCGCATCTCCTGCATCCGACATAAATAACGGTCATAACAATCACCATTTTTGCCAACAGGAATGTCAAATTCAAATTCATCATAGCATTCATATGGCTGTGATCGGCGCAAATCCCATGCCATTCCGGATCCACGTACCATAACGCCAGAAAAGCCCCAGTCCAAAGCCTCCTGCTGCGAAACAATTGCAATATCAACATTTCGCTGTTTGAAAATTCGATTTTCTGTCAACAAGCCATCGATGTCTTGCAATACCCGAGGAAACTCCATCGTCCATGCCATTATATCATCTAATAAATCTTGCGGTAAATCTTGATGAACGCCTCCAGGGCGAAAATATGCTGCATGCAAGCGAGCACCTGACGCACGTTCATAAAATACCATGAGTTTTTCACGTTCTTCAAAGCCCCATAATGGTGGAGTTAAAGCACCAACGTCCATAGCTTGTGTGGTTACGTTTAAAATGTGACTTAAAATACGCCCAATTTCACAATACAAAACACGGATCAAAGATGCACGCCGTGGTACTTCTATGTTTGTAAGCTTTTCGATCGCTAAACACCAAGCATGTTCTTGGTTCATGGGCGCTACATAATCTAAACGGTCAAAGTAAGGTAGATTTTGAAGATAAGTTCTACTCTCCATTAACTTCTCTGTGCCACGGTGGAGCAACCCAATATGTGGATCACACCGCTCTACAATTTCACCGTCTAATTCCAAGACTAAGCGTAATACGCCGTGAGCGGCTGGATGTTGAGGCCCAAAATTAATATTAAAATTACGAATACGCTGCTCGCCCGTTTGAGCATCATTAAATCCACCGTCAGCCATTACTTTACCTCCGCTTTATCATCACCGGGAAGAATGTATTGAGCACCTTCCCATGGAGACATAAAATCAAATTGACGATACTCTTGTGTTAAGGACACAGGTTCATAGACAACGCGCTTTGCCACTTCGTCATAACGTAGTTCCGTATAACCCGTAGTTGGAAAATCTTTACGTAATGGATACCCACGAAACCCATAATCAGTTAAAATTCGGCGTAAATCTGGGTGACCAGAAAAAAGAACACCATACATGTCAAAAACTTCACGCTCAAACCAGTTTGCGCCTGGATGAATTTCATGAATTGAAGGTACCATACCATCTTCAGCAACTTGCGCTTTCAAGCGAATACGTCTATTTTTATACATAGATAAAAAGTGATAAACCATTTCAAAACGTTTAGTTCGTGATGGATAATCTACAGCAGTTATATCTATAAGCGTCGAAAACTTCATGGCAGAGTTAGATTTTAAAAACTCTACAACCTTTGGAATTTTATCCAACTTAACATTTAAAACTAAGTCACCAAAATCATTAACTCCTGTTGCAGTTATTGCATCAGGTAATTTATCAGCTATGTTTTCGCCTAATTTAGTTAAACCGTCAGACATATTAACTACCTTACAATTGTGCCAGTACGGCGCATTTTTCGTTGCAACTGCAAAATTCCATAAAGTAAAGCCTCTGCAGTTGGAGGACACCCCGGAACATAAATATCAACAGGAACAATTCGATCACACCCACGGACAACAGAATATGAATAATGGTAATATCCACCACCATTAGCACAAGATCCCATAGATATTACATAGCGTGGCTCTGGCATCTGATCATAAACTTTACGCAATGCGGGAGCCATTTTATTTGTTAAAGTTCCAGCAACAATCATCAAATCTGATTGCCGAGGCGAAGCTCGAGGAGCCGTGCCGAAACGCTCTAAATCATAACGTGGCATTGCACTGTGCATCATTTCTACTGCACAACATGCCAAACCAAATGTCATCCAATGGAGCGAACCAGTGCGAGCCCAATTTATGATGTCTTCAGCACTTGTTAACAGAAAACCCTTGTCCTGCAATTGGCGATTAAGCTCAGAAGTAGCAACTTCTTTATCACCACCAGCCGTATTGGCAGATATGCTTATTCCCATTCCAATGCTCCTTTTTTCCACTCATAGGCAAAACCTATTGTCAAAACGGCTAAGAAAACCATCATAGACCAAAAGCCGAGTAAACCTTGATATTGGAAAGACGTAGCCCACGGAAATAAAAATGCTACCTCTAGATCAAAAATAATGAATAATATTGAAACCAAATAGAACCTGACATCAAACTTCATTCGCGCATCATCAAAAGCATTAAACCCACACTCATAAGCAGATGTTTTTTCTGCATCAGGGTTTCTAACAGCTATTAATATTGCAGCAAAAATAAGGACAAGGCCAAGACCTGCGGCGACGCCCAAAAAAACGAGTATTGGCAGATAGTTCATTAGCAGTTCTTGCACAGTTTCCCCCAGATAGGTCAGCAGCAACATGTTTGTTTGCCATTCCTTACCCTTCGCGTCCGGTGGCGTCAACAAATACAGGCCAAAAAAGAAGTTTAACTAACCACTTTTATCACACAAAGAGAGTTAAATTATGATGATGCTTTAAGTGAAAACAAAATAAAAAAAATACTGCATCTTTTTAGCGAAATTTTAATAGACTAAACTGATATACTTTAGATCTTAATTTATTTAGGATTTAAAAACTTCAGCACAGCTTTATACTTTCAACTTCTTCTTTGATTATTAAAGAAATGACCTCACAATCACGCATACTTAGCGTCAATGGAATTCGCATATCCAATAAAACTGCCAAAATGGCATCAGTATTAGGCAGGTTTTGTGCATCTACATATCGCCAGCTATCATGTCGCGACGTAAATCCTACAGGAGTATTTGCTCCAAACCATTTCAATTGAACCCCTCGCGCATCACAACCCGCTACTACTGACCGCACTTGGTCTTCATTAAAATTAGGTAAACAAAATTGAAATGAAGAAGCAACAAAATACTCTTTTTTTGGGCGAGCAATTAAGCGAAGATTATTAATTCGACTCAATCCTGCCTCTAAAGCATAATAGCGCTTATTCCATCGTCTTGCTTGAGACGGTAATTTTGCTAATTGAGGTCGCAAAATTGCTGCACGTAAATTATCCATCCGACCTGAACAATTTGGAGTATCTAAGCGTATGTTCTCAAATGCATCAGAGGGAGCTCCAGCTAAGTGACTATCGTATAACATATACGATCCAGACAATATTGTTGCACGCGCCATTATTTCAGCATTGTCTGTTATAATAAAGCCACCTTCACCTGAGTTTATATGTTTAAAGGTCTGTGTCGAATAACATCCTACAACACCAGAACGACCACTAGGCACACCATTCCAATTAGCACCCATAGTGTGGGCACAATCCTCAATTACCTGCACTCCAGCTTTATCAGTAATTTTTATTAAGGCATCCATATCTACTAAATGTCCACGCATGTGGCTCAACATTAAAAACTTAGCTTTTGTTGATTGAATCTTTAATTGAAGATCATCTAAATCTAAAACTAAATCTTTAGTAATTTCAACAAAAACTGGTTGACCACCCGCACCTTGAATAGAGCCAGGCACTGGCGCCAAAGTAAATGCATTAGTTAAAACCACATCACCATGCTTTAGTCCACAAGACCGAAGCGCTGTGGATAAAGCATATCCACCAGAAGCAACTGCTAAACAATATTTAGCACCACATGATTGCGCAAACTCTTGCTCTAATAAAACAGTTTCTGCTATTTCTCCTAGCGCTACATTGTAGCGGTGTAAGCGACCATGGCGCATAACAGCAATAGCAGCTTCAATAGCTGCTTCTGGAATTGGCTCTTGTTGAGTAAAACTACCCATAAATTTTAAAACCATAGTTACCTCACAAATTATATTTAACAATAAATATTAAAATT
This sequence comes from uncultured Amylibacter sp., assembly GCA_905181935.1. Classification (GTDB taxonomy): domain Bacteria; phylum Pseudomonadota; class Alphaproteobacteria; order Rhodobacterales; family Rhodobacteraceae; genus Amylibacter. Next base: position 235,232 of record CAJIZV010000001.1, read on the forward strand.
AAGAAAGAATACTATCTACCAAATCTGGTAAATCGAAATAATGATTTAACAATGCCGAAGGTTCCATTCTATTCACGCCATCGCCCTCCGGTCCAAAAGATACTAGGATACATGGTACATTGGCATTTCTTGCAGTGTTACGATCTGTTATTGTATCACCAATTAAAACAGCTTTATCCCGCTCACCACCCATCTGATCAATTGTAGTCCATAAATGTATTGGATCAGGCTTGCGAACAGATAAAGTATCAGCACCTAACATTGCTGAAAACCTTTTCCGAATTCCCAAACGAGTTAATAACTCTTGGGACAATCCTTCAGGCTTATTGGTGCAAACTCCAAGTAAATAGCCACGCCTTGTAAGCTCGTCTAAAGCTTCAATAACACCATCATAAAGAGTAGTGTGAACATCAATATACTTCTCATAGTGCTTTAGCAGAATTGGGTATTGTTCCATAACTTTTGATTCATCATAATATCCTGTGCGCTCATATCCTAGCTTTAACATCGCACGTCCACCTCCAAATGCAACTAATGCATCAGTAATTGGATCTAATGGTTCCCCAAGATCAAGAGCCACAAAACAGGCATTTGCTGCTGCAATCAAATCCTTGCTTGTGTCTGCAAGAGTTCCGTCAAGATCAAAAACTACACTTTTCATTTATATATCCTAAATTTAATATACCTTGCCAAAAGATAGTAACAAATTGAAAAACTTTGTGAAGATATAGCCTCTTTTTATATATTAAGTAAACGTATAGAAACGCCCAAAGTATTAGGATAAATCATTATGAAACCAGCAGTCATTATTCTTGCAGCAGGCATGGGTACCCGAATGGAATCAGAGTTGCCAAAAGTGTTGCACAAAGTTGGTTCTACCCCCTTATTAATACATACAATTCAAACTGCTTTAGATATAGATGCACAAAAAATAATTATAGTTGCTGGTCATGGTGCAGAATTAGTTAGGGATGTAGCACTCGATTACAATCAGAAAGCTGAAGTAGTTATTCAATCTGAACAACTCGGAACAGCTCACGCAGTAGATCAAGCCCGTGAAGCATTAAAAGGCTTTGATGGAGATGTATTTGTCTTATATGGAGACACTCCATTTATTGATGCAGACATACTGACCAAGATGTCAGGAGCTCGTACTGATGGAGCTAGTATTGTAGTTTTGGGGTTTGAAACAAAAATACCATCTAGCTACGGCAGGTTAATCCTAAAATCAGATGGGAATTTAGATGCTATTATTGAAGCAAAAGATGCAGATAAAGATCAGAAAAATATTAATTTTTGCAATTCAGGTGTAATATGTGCACCCAGAAAATTACTTTTTGAATTAATCAATGAAATTGATAACACAAATGCCAATAATGAATATTATTTAACTGATATTGTTAAATTAGCACGCAAGCGAAACTTAGACTGTACAACTGTTCATTGTCCTAAAGAAAATGCCATGGGTATAAACTCACGTGTAGAATTAGCTGAGGCTGAGGCTTACTTTCAAAAAACTACTCGAACAAAAATGATGCTAAATGGTGCAACTTTAGTTGATCCTGAAACTGTTTGGTTTGCTTTTGATACAGTTGTGGGTCGTGATGTTACTATTGAACAAAACGTAATTTTTGGGCCTAATACAACGGTTGAAACTGGGGCATATATTCGCGCATTTAGCCATATTGAAGGTGCTCATATTTCTACTGGTGCTATTGTTGGTCCCTACGCTCGATTAAGACCAGGTGCTGAATTAGCAAATAATTCTAAGGTTGGAAACTTTTGCGAAGTAAAAAATGCCCAAGTGGGAGAAGGTGCAAAAATAAATCACCTTTCATACGTTGGCGATGCAACTATTGGTTACAATGCAAACATTGGTGCAGGAACGATTACCTGCAATTATGACGGTGTATCAAAGCATCGTACAGAAATAGGTGAACGTGCATTCATAGGCTCTAACACAGCACTTGTTGCACCCGTTCGTATAGGAAATGACGCTATGACCGGAGCAGGATCAGTCATAAGCAAAAACATTCCAGATGGAGCGTTGGGCTTAGGCCGTGCTCGGCAAAAAATTAAAGAAGGTTTTGCTTTGAAAATTTTAAATAAGTTAAAAAATGCAAAAATAGCAACGAATAAGGATTGAATAGATGTGTGGTATAGTCGGAATACTAGGCAATAACGAAGCAGCCCCAATTTTAGTAGATGCACTAAAAAAACTGGAATATCGTGGTTATGATAGCGCAGGTATCGCTACCATAAATAATGGGATATTAGAAAGGCGCCGTGAAACTGGAAAATTAGTAAATCTGGCCGACAAACTTGTTCACCAGCCCCTTAAAGGAAAAGCAGGAATTGGTCATACACGCTGGGCCACACATGGTAGCCCATCAGTTATAAATGCTCACCCACATAAAGCAGGCAAAGTTGCAGTAGTTCATAATGGCATTATTGAAAACTTCAAAGCTCTTCGTGATGAGCTAAAATCAGATGGTGCTAAATTTGAAACTGAAACAGATACAGAAACAGTTGTCCAGCTATGCATGCAGTTTTTAGATAATGGCAAAACACCAATTCAAGCTGTTGAAAAAACAATAGCACGTCTTGAGGGTGCTTATGCATTATGTTTTCTATTTGAGTGTGACGAAAATTTGTTAATAGCAGCGCGCAAGGGGTCTCCATTAGCAGTAGGGCATGGAAACGGCGAAATGTTCGTAGGTTCAGATGCTATTGCCCTAGCTCCAATGACAAACAAAGTTACTTATTTGGAAGAGGGTGATTATGCAGTTATCACACGAGAAAAACTAGAAATTAGAGATATAAATGGAACGGTGACTAAACGTGAAATGAAAACTTTAATGCTAAGTGCTCAGAACGTGCAAAAAGGCACATATAAACACTTTATGGCCAAAGAAATATTTGAACAGCCTTCTGTCTTATCAAATGCAATAAATTATAATCTGAACAGTGATAGTGATCAGGTTGCAATGCCTGATCTAGATTTAGACTTTAATAAAATAAATAACATTACAATGGTAGCATGTGGGACAGCTTTTTTAGCATGTCACGTTGCTAAATATTGGTTTGAAAAAATTGCTCGTATTCCAGTTGAATTAGACGTTGCATCTGAATTTAGGTACCGAGAGCCACCTGTTGATGCTGATGGTCTTGCTATATTCGTTAGCCAATCTGGCGAAACCGCAGACACTTTAGCAGCACTTAGATATTGCAATCAAAACAAGATGAACACAGTTGGCATAGTGAACGTTGACGAAAGTACACTTTCTCGTGAAGCAGCCATATCAATGCAAATCCATGCAGGGCCTGAAATAGGCGTAGCATCCACTAAAGCTTTCACTTGTCAGCTCACAGCTCTCATTTTTCTAGCTATCAAAGCTGCACATGATAAGGGGGTTATTAGTCATGAGCGCGAAACTTCTCTATTAACATCTATAGTTCATATTCCTGCATTAATTGTTGAAGCTTTAGCCCTTGAGGCTGAAATAAAGATTATAGCTTTGGAATTATCCAAAGCTGAAAATGCAATATTCTTAGGGCGTGGTACGATGTTCCCATTAGCACTTGAGGCCGCTTTAAAATTAAAAGAAATTACTTATATCCATGCCGAGGGATATGCTAGTGGGGAATTAAAGCATGGTCCAATTGCACTGGTGGATGAAAAAATGCCAGTTATAGTTTTTGCACCGAAAGATGATCTATTCGATAAAACTATTTCCAATATGCAGGAAGTCATGGCTCGAGGGGGCAAAGTGCTATTAATAACGGATAGTGAAGGTGCAATTGCTGCCGGGGAAGGCGTTTGGCGTACAATTATTATGCCAAAGGTCTCTAATGATTTGGCACCAATTTTGTATGCAATTCCTGCTCAATTATTGGCTTATCATACAGCAGTTCATAAAGGTACTGATGTTGATCAACCACGCAATTTAGCAAAATCTGTTACTGTGGAGTAGTTTGGTTGTGGGGTAATTTTCTCTTTTCTAGGTGTAATGACTAGAGAATATTATTGATAAAAATATAAATGGACTATCTGTAATAAAAAAATTCTATATTTAAGTTTAGATGTGTTTTAATTTAGTTTAGTATCATCAGACGATAACTATATAAATAAAAATACTGAAATCATATTTAATCTAATTAAAAGTCTTGAACTAGAAAAACCGCATAATGTTAGATTATCGCGCATTCTCTAATAAGTATTAAAAGATTTAGCAAAAAATGCCAAATTATACTTTAAATAAGCGAAAGTTTTCCTTTTATTTGATTTTTTTTAGAATCTAGGTAAAGTTTTAATATGAAAAAACTTGGCCCTTTTATATCAGCACTTTTATTACTCACTATAAGCGTCTCTTATGCATGGGCACTTCCTAATTGTTTAGGGTCTTATAGTGAAATAACTTGGGATAATTGTATTGGCACATATATATGGAAAAATAAAAATAAATATGTGGGCGGCTTCAAGGATGGTAAAAAAAATGGGTACGGAATTTACACCTTCGCCAATGGAAATAAATACTCAGGTGAGCACCAGGATGGCAATAGGCACGGTCAAGGCACATTTTCTTGGGCAGATGGGAATAAATACGTAGGTGAATATAAGGATAATAAAAGAAATGGGCAGGGAACTTTTACTTATGCCAATGGAGAAAAATACGTAGGAAAATATAAGGATGGTAAGAAAAATAGTCAGGGCATCTATATTTATAATAATGGAGATAAATACGTAGGGAGTTTCATGGGTGGTAAAATGCATGGTGAGGGCACCTATACTTGGGCAGATAGATCAAAGTGGGATGGTGCTTGGGAAAACGATACCCTAAATGGATATGCCATTACTTATTATACTAATGGTAATATTTATCAGGAAGGTATCTTTGAAGAAAATAAATTCCTACGTACTGAAAAAAGAAAAAAAATAGGTGAAGCCAAAATCTTACTCCTGAAAACTACTTTCATAAAACTCTCTAAACAACATCGCAAGAAACTCCAAAAAAAACTCAAGGATTTAGGTTTTTACCAAGCATCAATTGATGGTTTGTTTGGTCCAATTACTCTGGCGGCACTTGCAGGGTATAATAAACAAAATCTAAATGATGCTGCCCTTACAAAAACACAGAATGTAGGAAACCTCATCACAGATCTATTAAAAGGTAAATAGTATGGATTTATTAATTTAAATACTTAGATATTAAAATATTTAGAAAGTTATTATTTGCAGGCCTTAAGGTTACTACCAAATTTTTTTGGGAAGTTTTACTTTTATTGGTAGTAAAAAAGATACGTTAAAAGCAGTTGATTCTGGAAAAAACAGAATAATTATGTATATAAAATCACTACTGCACAAAAATAATACTTTAAAAGTATAGATAAATGGAAATGTTTATGTCATCTGAAGACTATTAAGTTACAGTGATAATAATCACACATCGACCATAATAATTAACCAGTCAACACATACCTATAAGGGTAAAAAATTTACATGGGTTTAAATTCAGACATTATTGAAGTTATCGCACAAATAGATAAAATTATTACAGGAAAAACTGATAAATGGTTAAACATATCTGATTATAATATTAAGAGCAGAGACCGTAAGAATATGAAGTCAATATATGGATTAATCCATAATATTCTTCATCATGGAGTTAATGGTAAAAGAATTATTGATCGTACACGTAAGGATAACCTAGAATACCTTTATGAAAAATGTGTAAACTATGTAAATAAAAATGTGTGAATGGCGTTTTAAATTACTATTAAAAATATTTTTTTTACTTTTATTCCGACTTGATCCACTTAATCTTTAAGTGCAAAAGACTAATATTATGGTGTATTTTAAAAATAAATTTCACACCACAATGTAGAGTTTTCTTTATCGTTATACCTTCATCAAAACTAAGTTTATTTAATACATAATCACACGAGGATTTTATGATTACATTCAGCCAGGCTCTCGAACAGTTGCATGCGCTAACTGACCCTAAAATAGCCGCACAAATGCAAAATTCTTATAAAATTGATCGACTTTATTTGGGCGTATCAAATCTAGACATCGATACACTTTATAAACAATGGCGAATAGAAGTAGATGGTGATGCACGAATATCTTTGGCCTCCGAATTATGGTATAGCAATATTCATGAGGCCCGCATTGCAGCTGCAAAACTATTAACACAGGCTAGAATTAGTTCTGATGACAATGTTTGGCAAGAAATAACGAGATGGATACCTACTCTTGATCATGCCGTGATTGCAGATCAAGTCTGTGGTGCAGGTGCGCGCAGACTAAAGTCTACTCCTGAGCGATTAGATCAAGTCGCTACTTGGGTGCAGGATGAAAATATATGGGTAAGACGCTCAACTTTAACTCTTACAATGCCTTGGACAAAAATGAACAACCCAAAAGCTGAAGATTTTGATCAAAGAGATCAAGTTTTGTCTTGGGCCGGAGAGCTGGCCAGTGACACTGAATGGTTGATACAAAAAGCAATTGCAACTTGGTTATCAAGTTTGTCTAAACATGATGCACCACGCGTCTTATCATTTCTAGAAAAATATGGCACTAAAATGAAGCCTTTTGCTATAAATGAATCTTGCAAATTTCTATGATAGCACTTGTGTCAAATAAATTGGAAGCATAGCATATTATTATGAAAGATTTACCCAGACTAATTGATCCTTTTGCACGTGCAATTACCTACCTTCGAGTATCAGTAACTGATCGTTGCGATTTTAGATGCGTATATTGTATGTCAGAAAATATGAATTTTCTTCCTAAAGCTGATTTACTAACTCTAGAAGAGCTAGACCGTGTATGTTCTGCATTTATTTCACAAGGGGTTCGAAAATTACGCATTACTGGAGGTGAACCCTTGGTTAGACGTGACATTATGGACTTTTTTACATCCATTTCTCGGCATTTAAAATCAGGTGTTTTAGATGAATTGACATTAACAACTAATGGATCGCAACTGCACCGCTTTGCAGACCAACTAGCCAAGATAGGTATAAAACGGATAAATATTTCGCTAGATACGCTAGACCAAGAGAAATTTGCTAAAATAACTCGTTGGGGAAGGTTAACTCAAGTCCTAGATGGAATTGATGCGGCCATAAATGCCGGTATTCGAGTCAAAATCAATGTTGTTGCACTCAAAAATTTCAATGAAAATGAATTAGATAATTTAGTAAAATGGTGTGCACAAAAAGACATGGACTTAACATTTATTGAGGTAATGCCAATGGGAGACATTGGTAATGAAAACCGCTTAGATCAATACTGGCCGCTTTCCGATTTACAAAAAACACTTGCTAAAACCTGGACAGTAATCGATTCAAGGGAACAGTCCGGCGGCCCAGCAAGGTATGTGAGGTTAGCTGAAACAAATCAGAAAGTCGGATTTATTACTCCATTGACACATAACTTTTGTGAAAGTTGCAATCGAGTTCGACTAACTTGCACGGGTGAATTATATCAATGTTTAGGCCAAGAAGATCAATTGGATTTGCGCAAAGTTTTACGTGATAATGTTGATAACAAGTCATTAATAAACGCAATACATGCTGCAATAGCCAAAAAGCCTAAAGGGCATGCCTTTGATTATTCGCGACAACAAGTCTCTGGTCAAATGTCTCGTCATATGAGCCACACTGGCGGTTAAATAATTGTAACAAAAAGTTGTATATCATCTTTAAAGCTATACTTAACGATTCAGTTTGTGGTTAAAGAACTTTACTCGATTTATAATTGAATTAGGAACAGATTTAAAATGTCTAAGCTCATAAAAACAGATGCAGAATGGCGTCTACAATTATCAGATCTAGCCTACAAAGTAACTCGAAAACACGGTACGGAGCCTCCATTTAGTAATGATAATTTTCCAAAATCGGCAGGTATTTTTATTTGTAAATGTTGTGAAGAAAATCTATTTGACGCTAATTCCAAATTTGATAGTGGCACGGGTTGGCCATCCTTTTATGAACCTATTACAGCAAAAAAAATAACAGAAAAATCAGACAAAAGTCTATTTATGCGGCGAACAGAAGTATTGTGTTCTAACTGCGATGCACATTTAGGTCATGTATTTAACGATGGCCCTCTTCCAACTGGCTTGAGGTATTGCATGAATGGAATAGCCCTAAAATTTAAAGAGGGTAAACACTGCTAAGCTATTGGCCAAGTAAATCATCAGCACTAACATTTCCAAAATTACCCAAAATTTGTGATAATATCTTGGGCCCTTTAACTGGCGCTTCTGTTACTCGGCGGCTTAGTACAACGATACGACCATCTTCAAGAGAAAAGCGTTCTACATTAGAAACTTTGTCCTGAGAGTCAAAAGATACTACTATCATATCACGTGAAACAACTTTTGGTTCATAAAATAAATAGGTTTTAATTCGTGTGGAAATATAAAAAATAGCACCATCGTCAAGAACCCCAGATCCAATTGGAGAGCCCAATAAACCAGTAACAAAGCCTCGATTGTCTTTACCAATAGCTACTTGATTTAAACTTTCTTCAAGGGGCAAATAGCCATGATCTTTGTACATTGTGGTACATCCTGTAACCAAAGAGACTGTTAAAATTACTAATGGTAATAGAAAAGCAGATTTTGACATTAGTTACTTGCACCCTTAATTGATCTATATATGCACATACTGTGTGTATCTCAAAGAATCAAACAACTTGTGCTATTGCACTAACATTAAGCAAAGGGATTCGCATAAATGGGCGATATTTCAAAAAAATCATTATTAAATCCTAAAGATGGCAATATTTTAATTGTAGCAGAACTATCACAAAACAAACCGTATAAGTTTTCTTTAAAGTGGGAGCAGCCTGAATTAAATGCTTACTTAGCTCCAATGGATCTTCGTGCACTTTCAAAGGTGACTATAATCGGCCAAATTGTAGCTGAAGGTGGCAAAAATTGGTACTTAAGCGCAAAAGTAGGCGCAACTGCAGTGCAGACATGTGTAATAACAATGGAAGATATAAAAACACGTTTAGATAAAAATATTTCTCGCCGTTATTTTGCAGATTTTGAATCTTATGAAGCAACATTAACAAGCGAAGAGGTTTTAGATGATGAAGCAGAAGCAGTTCCAGAAAAAATAGATATTTTAAAATTAGCTTTAGAAACTATTTCAATAGGCTTAGATGACTTTCCACGAAAAGAAGGTACCGCATTAGAACCTGTATTATCTGCTCCAAAGGGGGTTGTCCCACTCACAGATGATGCTATAAAACCATTTGCAGGGCTTGCAAGTTTAAGAGATAAACTAAAAGGCTAATTTTTTTTCATTATAGGGCTTGCGAATTTGCACAATCTTTGTATTTTCGCGTCTCTTCATACAAGTAGAGTCGAAGAGGCATAGTCATGCCAATAAGCTCTGCATCGCACAAGGCGCAAGCCTTTTAATTCGAGGTAGTGACATGGCTGTCCCTAAAAGTAAGATTACCCGCTCTCGGCGTGGAAACCGTCGTTCTCACGATACATTAGTAGCAGACAACCCAAACGAATGTGGTAACTGCGGTGAACTTAAGCGCCCCCACCATGTTTGTGGCGCATGCGGTCACTACGACGATCGTGAAGTTGTATCTGTGGCCGATGATATCGACCTAGACGACGACGCGGCTTAAAAATAAGGACTGATCCAATATGAGCGAACTCGCTAAAAGGATCAGTCCAACCAATCCAAACAAAAGTAATATTGTCATTTCTATTGATGCCATGGGTGGTGACAATGGACCAACTGCTGTAATTTCAGGTATCGAGATAGCTGCTAAATCAAATCCAAACATTAAATTTATTATTAATGGTGATAAAGCTCAGTTAGAAAAATTAGTTGGTAATCGTAAAAATTTAAATAAAATCTGCGAGATTAGGCATTCACCAGACGTTATTTCGATGAACGATAAACCTAGCCATGCAATGCGCCATGGCAAGAATAGTTCTATGTGGGGAACGATAGACGCAGTAAAAGATAAAGATGCTGATGCTGCTGTTTCTTGTGGGAATACAGGCGCATTAATGGCTATTTCAATGATACGATTACGAAAACTACCAGGCGTATATCGTCCAGCAATTGCAATTCTTTGGCCATCGGCAAGCGAACTTGGGTTTAACTTTATGTTGGACGTAGGCGCAGATATACGAGCCGATGCACCTGATTTATTAAAATATGCACTTATGGGCGCATCATATGCGCGCAACGGATTTGGATTAAAACGCCCGCGAGTAGGCCTTCTAAATGTTGGCACTGAAGAACATAAGGGCAGATCAGAGTTAAAAGAAGCTCATGAACTTATTTCAGAAAGTACCGAACATGGCGAATACGAATATGTTGGGTTTGTTGAAGGAAATGACATCCCATCTGATCGTGTCGATGTAATTGTAACTGACGGATTTACGGGAAATATTGCACTAAAAACTGGAGAAGGTACTGCAAGTATGATTGCTGCAGCCATGCGTGAAAGTTTCAAAGCAACCTTGTTATCCCGCCTTGGCGCCCTATTTGCAATCGTTCCTTTAAAACGATTTAGTCGTCGCATTGATCCACGCCGCAAAAATGGAGGAGTATTTTTGGGCTTAAATGGTACGGTTGTGAAATCACATGGCGCTGCTGATTCTACCGGTATTGCTGCAGCAATTAATTTAGCAGTTCAATTGGCAGAAATGGGTTTCAATGAAAAACTTGCAGCACGGGTTGCATCTGCATCCATTGGCGGCGAGAGTAAAGAGAAACAATAAGAGATAAGCCATGCCAATAATCAGAGCAGTTCCAATTGGAGCGGGGCATTACCTTCCTAAACGTATGGTAACAAATAGTGAACTGGCGCAGACGGTTGACACAAGTGACGAATGGATCAAAACTCGTACAGGTATTGAGTCTCGTCACTTTGCAGCGGATGGTGAATATACATCAGACCTGGCTATAAAAGCAGCTCATGACGCCTTAACTAATGCTGGGATATCAGCAAAAGATATAGATACTATTATTTTGGCTACTTCAACTCCAGATCAAACTTTTCCATCAACTGCTACTAAAGTTCAAGCTGGCCTAGGAATGACAACTGGGTTTGCTTTTGATATTCAAGCAGTCTGTGCAGGGTTTGTTTTTGCTTTAGCTACTGCCAATTCACTAATAGTTTCCGGGCAATCTAAACGCGTCCTAGTTATAGGCGCAGAAACATTTTCACGTATCATGGATTGGGAAGACCGTACGACTTGTGTTTTATTTGGCGATGGGGCTGGTGCTGTGGTTTTAGAAGCAAAAGAATGTAAAGGTACATCAGAAGATCGTGGTATTTTATCCTGTGAATTATGCTCAGACGGAAATTATAACGATCTTTTATATGTTGATGGAGGCGTATCGACGACGCAAACAACCGGTTTACTACGGATGCAAGGCCAAGAAGTATTCAAACACGCCATCAGCAAGCTTGCTGCAGCTGGAGAAGCGGCTATGGTAAAAGCCGGAGTTATCAGTAATGAAGTGGATTGGGTTGTACCTCATCAAGCAAACCTACGCATAATAAAAGGTACTGCAAAAAAAATGGGCGTTCCAATTGAAAAAGTTATTTTAACGGTTCAGGATCATGGAAATACATCTGCTGCTTCCATCCCTTTAGCATTATCCGTTGCGCTAAAAAAAGGTCAAATAAAGAAAAATAATCTTATTTTGACAGAAGCTATTGGTGGTGGACTGGCTTGGGGAGCCGTTGTTTTGAGATGGTAAAAACATTTTAATATTTATCATTGCTGTTTTAGTTGACTTATTAAGGTATTAAACAATATCCTTATTAAAGATTATGGGAGAATTTAAATGGTCAACGAAACGCTAACACGTATGGACCTAGCTGAGGCTGTATTTGAAGAGGTTGGACTGTCTCGAAACGAATCGGCTGATATAGTTGAAAGTGTTCTACAACATATTTCTGATGCGCTAGTGCGTGGGGAAAATGTTAAAATATCTTCTTTTGGAACATTTAACATTAGGGACAAAAATGCCAGAGTAGGACGTAATCCAAAAACTGGTGAAGAAGTCCCCATTAATCCCCGCCGAGTTCTGTCATTTCGTCCATCACATACGATGAAAGACAGAGTAGGTGCAGGCAACAAGTAAGTAGGCAGAGATGGCGCGTAAAAAAGAACAAGCGTTTCGTACAATTACTGAAGTATCAAATTGGCTTAAAACTCCATCTCATGTTTTAAGGTTTTGGGAAAGTAAATTCTCACAAATAAAGCCTGTTAAACGTGCTGGGGGACGGCGCTATTACCGTCCTGAAGATTTAAAACTTATAGGTGGTATTAAGTGCTTACTGCACGATAAAGGTACCACTATAGCTTCTGTCAAAGAGCTTATTAAAACAAAAGGTGAAAAACACCTAAAAGAATACTCCATTGAGCCTGCTTTCCCTGAAAAAAATCAACGTAAATCCACCAAAATAAACAACTTAGTAGAAAAATCTCAGCTTAACGAAAATCTTGGTATTATTAAAACGGAAGTAACTTCTAAAATAATTTTAACCAATATAAAATTACATTCAAATCTAGAAAAAAATGATATGATACAAATTGAAAATCTATATTTTCAATTGCAACGCATCAGGAATCGTATGAAACATCGTTTAGAGGCATTCTAAGGACTTTTCACACTTGCGCCCCCGCCAATCAAAGATATAACCATATTTAGTCGGGCTATAGCGCAGCCTGGTAGCGCGTTCGTCTGGGGGACGAGAGGTCGCAGGTTCGAATCCTGCTAGCCCGACCAAACATTGCCTTTTTAGGCTTACCCTGGGAGACAACATAGTTATGACCGGCGTTTTACCAAGTCAGCAAATTAAAGAGATGATGGCATCAGGCAAAATTATTTTAAGTAACCCCGTACTTAATGACCAAGTCCAACCTGCTAGCCTTGATTTAAGGCTCGGGCATAAAGCATATCGGGTTCGTGCATCATTCCTAGCTGGAGCAGGTAATACTGTCGCTAAACGCTTAGATGATTTCAAAATGCACGAGATAGATTTAAATGGCGGAGCTGTTTTAGAAAAAGGATGTGTATATGTAGTTCCTTTGATGGAAGCCCTTTCTCTACCATCGAATGTAAATGCTGTTGCTAATGCAAAGAGTTCTACTGGCCGATTAGACTTATTTACTCGTTGTATAGTTGACAATGGTATCGAGTTTGATCGAATAGAAAATGGCTATGAAGGTCCACTATATGCGGAAATTTCGCCTCGCAGCTTTTCAGTCTTGGTAAGGCCTGGGATGCGCTTGAACCAAATTCGGTTTCGTGAAGGAAAAGATGTCTTATCTGATATTGAACTTACAAAGATGCACACAGAAATTGGATTAGTAGATGGCACAGCACAGGTTGACCAAGGCTTAGGTTTTTCAGTGGATTTAAATATGCCAAATGGATTAGTTGGATACCGAGCCAAGCCTCATACTGGTCTAATTGATTTAGATAATATTGATTATTATAACGTAGATGATTATTGGGAGCCAGTTTATGCACATGATAAACGAATTATATTAGATCCTGGTGCGTTCTATATTTTAGTTAGTAGGGAGGCAGTTCACATTCCACCAAATTGCGCTGCTGAAATGGCCCCTTACCTAGCAATGGTTGGCGAATTTAGAGTTCACTACGCAGGCTTTTTTGATCCTGGCTTTGGAAACGCTGGTGCTGGTGGATCAGGCTCTAGAGGTGTTCTTGAAGTTCGGTGTCACGAAGCACCATTTGCATTAGAACATGGCCAGTCAGTAGGAAGATTAGTCTATGAAAGAATGGCAGAAATACCAGATATATTATACGGTGCAGATTTAAAATCTAATTATCAGGGGCAAGGCTTGAAATTATCTAAACATTTTAAGAAGCCATAAATTTTTCATAAAAACTTTCAACATCTACTATGCTTTTTCATTTTAAGCACTAAAAAATTAGTGAGTTTATCAAACTTTTATTTTAATCAAACATATCATCCTGATCCTGGTTATTATCAACCTCTTCTCCATTTTCGTTTGGAACCACGCCAAGAATTGCCCCAGGTGGAGGGCGGTTATCTAACAAACCAGAATCGCGCAGCTCTTTTATACCAGGTAAATCCTTTGAACTTTCCATACCAAAATGGTCTAAGAATACCTGAGTAACAATAAATGTAACGGGCCGGCCAGGTGTCATGCGCCGACGCCCTAATTTGATCCACTCCAACTCTAGCAATATATCTATTGTACCACTAGATACTGAAACACCACGAATTTCTTCAATTTCAGCACGACTGACAGGTTGATGGTAAGCTATAATTGATAAAGTCTCAATTGCTGCGCGAGAAAGTTTACGAGTTTCAACACTTTCTTTTTGCATTAAAAAACCTAGGTCAGGTGCAGTCCTGAAAGCATAAGCATCTCCAACATGCATTAAATGGACACCTCGACCTTCAAATCGTTTTTTTACATTAACAAGAGCTTCCGAAACATCACAACCATGAGGCATACGCTCCTCTAATCGTTTTTTAGAAATAGGCTCAATTGTTGCAAATAAAATTGCTTCAAGCATACGCTCCTGTTCACCTATTTCTGGTGCTTCGAACAAACTTTCAATTGGGGGTTGTCTATTATTCATGTTATTGCTCTTTTTGCCTAATTTCGATTGGGGAAAACGTATCACTTTGACGTAAGTCTAATTTTCCTAGCTTCACCAATTCTAACATTGCCGCAAAAGTAGACGCTTTTACTGAGCGACGTCGCTTTGGATCACTTAGCCACCCATCTGGCATAAATTGCTCTAAAGTGCTCCACTCTATTGCATGACCAATTAAGCTTTTCATACACTCTAGAGCCTGCTCCATGCTAAAAATTTTATCACGTTCTTCTATATGTAACGGTTTAAAGTTTTCTTTGGTACGTAAGCGGGCATATGCTTGCATTAAATCAAGAACTGTTGCCTTATAAACGTAACTTTTCTTAAGTGTTAAGTTTTCTGGTATTCCACGGACAAAAAAATCTCTACCTAATTGATCTCGTGCCATCAATTGGGCTGCAGACCTTCTCATTGCCTCTAATCTCTCCAATTGAAAAGCTAGATGTGCAGCAAGTTCTTCTCCTGAGGGACCGTCAGCAGACGCATCTTGCGGTAATAACAATCGAGATTTAATAAAAGCAAGCCATGCCGCCATAACTAAATAGTCAGCAGCAAGCTCTAAACGAATACGCTTAGCTGCTTCAACAAAAGCTAAATATTGACGCGCTAATTGAAGAATTGAAATTTTACGCATGTCAACTTTTTGAGTGCGTGCAAGCGTTAAGAGCACATCCAAAGGGCCCTCAAAGCCATCAATATCAATTACAAGGCTCTCAGCTGCAATGCGCTCTTCAATGTTTATTTCTGATGTGTTGACTGATTCCATAATATAAACATATTGCGCGAAAGGTTTCTTTACATCAAGGAAGCAAACATCTTTGTTGCTTCCTTGACATCAAAAAAATCTGGTTTACATCGAAGATTTTCTGCCATTTTTGCCCGTTTTTTAGATTTGCCAGATAATTGGCAAACCTCAGTCATAACCTGAACCATTTCATTCATTTTTCCATTACAGTGCAAAACCACATCACATCCAGCATTAAGTGAAGCTAGGGTTCGTTCAGAAAGTGAGCCATTTAATGCTTTCATTGATAAATCATCAGTCATAAGTAAGCCATCAAAGCAAATATTATTTCGGATAATATCAATCATTGTAGGAGATACTGTAGCGCAAGCATTAGGGTCAATCGAACTATAAATAATATGTGCTGTCATTGCCATAGGTAAGTCTGACAATTGTCTAAAAGGTTCAAAATCTATCAAATTTAGAGTATCACTTGAAGTATTAACTATTGGTAATTCAAAGTGACTATCAGCTGATCCACGACCGTGTCCCGGTATATGCTTAATTATTGGTAATACTCCTCCAGATAAAAGGCCTTCAGCACAAGCACGCCCCATATTAGAGACTACATCAGATGTAGTTCCATAACATCTATTAGTAATAATCTCATGTGCCTCGGGGGTTGGGATATCTAGCATCGGTGCACAATTCACATCAATACCAAGCTGATTGAGTTCATGGGCTATTAAGCGGTAGCGAAGCACCATAGCTTGACGAGCGTTTTTAGCTAAAACCTTATTCATTTGATCTAGCGGAGGCAGCCATTCACGCCAATTTGGACCTTTAAGGCGCGCAACACGACCACCCTCTTGATCAATAAGGATAGGTACGTAATAACCAACAGCATCACGTAGGTCTTTACAAAGTTTTCTGATTTGATCGGGAGTATCTAAATTACGTGAAAATAAAATAAATGCCCATGGCTTTACATCTGAAAAAAAAGCCTGTTCATTAGCAGTCAGAGCCAAACCTTCACACCCAAAAATTACTGCACTACATGCCATTAACGTATCATGACTGGTATACAATTATTTCCACGGGCTGTAATAGCTGTACAAAAACTTTTAGCATCTCTTGTGCTTTTAAATCCCTTCACCCGTAACCTATAAAATTCTTTTGATCCATTATTAGCCTTTTGAATGAAAAGTTCTTTATCACCTAATAAATCAGCGTGGCTTTTTGAGAGATTATCCATTTGGACAACAGCAACTGCATCAAAGTCAAAAGCTCCCAATTGCACCACGACAGTTCCAACAGCTACATCCTGTGAAGATTTTAAATCTTTATCATCTGTTGATAATTGTAAACCTTCAGGCCGCATCTTTGGGCCTAAATAACCAGATTCATTTAAAAGATTAACATTTGAATTTTGTTCACTTTTTATACCCACATACGATTCACCTGCATCTGGCTTAATTTTTTCTCTAATTACTAATTCAAGTCCTGATGTATTATTATTAACTTTTAACTCAGGATTTTTTAGAATTGGAGCTTGATCTATTTTTATATCTGAATTCAATTTCTTTGGCTCTTTTAATCCGGCAATATCTTCAACCTGGAAAGGTCTAGGTTTTGGAGCAAGAAATATCTTATTAACAGGTTTTGATATCCCAGCTGCAGATTGAATTTCATTTACAGAAAGTCCTTGGAAATTTGCTTGTTTACCCCCAGGATTCTCTGGAGCAGTTCGAGCTGGTCCTTGAGTTTTTTTAATGACAGGAATATCGTTTGGATCTAATTGAGAAAGGGAAATACCCCACCAGACTAACAAACTAAGTGCAATAATAGAGGCAATAGACGTCAAAATATTTAAAAATTTGCTCATGCACTCTCCGACTTGGGATTTTTATCCCCTCCCTTAACAGGTATTTTTTTTATTTTAATAGAGATTAGCGCATTTCGTCAATTGGTGTGACACCTAAAATTCCAAGACCAGCCGCAAGAGTTACTTTGACTGCGCTAATTAATGCAACTTTTTCTGCTGATAGCGTTGGATTATCTTCTTGAAAAAACCGTGTCTGTGAAGCATCTTTGCCAATATTCCATAGTGCATGAAAATCACCAGCTAATTCATAGAGATAAAAGGCAATGCGATGTGGTTCATTATGTTTTGCGGCTAATTCAAGCAACCGCGGCCATTCAGCTAGTTTTTTAACTAAGGTCATTTCACCCGTATGCCTCAATGATTTGAGGTCATTACTACTTGAAACTATACCCACTGCAGAAGTTTTCCTTAAAACAGAACTTATTCGTGCATGTGCGTATTGGACGTAAAACACTGGGTTATCTTTAGATTGTTCCTGAACTTTAGCAAAATCAAAATCTAATGGAGCATCATTTTTGCGAGTTAACATAACAAAACGCGTTACATCAGGGCCGACCTGTTCGACCAAATCCCGAAGCGTTACAAAGGTACCTGCTCTTTTAGACATTTTAAAAGGCTCACCATCTTTGTACAATTTCACTAACTGCGTCAATTTGATATCTAATGATACTTGAGCGTTTGATAAGGCAGATACAGCAGCCTTCATTCGCTTCACATAACCACCGTGATCTGCGCCAAAAACGTCAATTAGTTGATCAAATCCACGTTGTACTTTATCAAAGTGATATGCGATGTCAGGTGCAAAATATGTCCACGCACCATCCGATTTTGCAACTGGCCTGTCAACATCGTCACCGTGTTCAGTCGATTTAAATAGAGTTTGCTCACGTGGCTCCCAATCGTCAGGCTTTTTCCCTTTTGGTGGTTCTAATACACCTTGATAGATAAGGCCTTTAGCATTCAAGTCTGCTAATGCACTCTCAATCAATCCAGTTCCATAGAGTGATTTTTCAGAGAAAAAGACATCCATTTTAATACCTAATAAACCTAGATCTGTTCGAATTAGGTCCATCATTTTTTCAGTCGCAAATAAACGCAAATCAGCCAGCCAAATGCCTTCAGGTTTACCAACTAGGCTATCGCCGTACTTATCCTTTAAAGCTAACCCTACATCTACCAAGTAGTCGCCTGGGTATGTACCATCGACGAACTCAACCTCTTGGCCATTTGCCTCTAGATATCTAAGGTATGCAGAGCGCGCCAAAACATCAACCTGCGCACCACCGTCATTAATATAGTATTCGCGAGTAACATCAAAACCAGCAAAGTCTAAAAGGCTAGCTAAAGCATCTCCAAAAACTGCGCCACGCGTGTGCCCAACGTGTAATGGCCCTGTAGGATTAGCCGAGACATATTCAACGTTTACTTTGAGGCCTCCACCCATGTTTGAACGCCCAAAGTCAGTACCTGCAGCAAGTGCTACGGGTATGACTGAGGTCCAAAATTCAGGTGTTAAGCCTAAATTTAAAAATCCTGGTCCAGCAACATCTGCTGATATTACTCTTTCATCCAGCATTAATAACTCAGCCAAAGTTTCCGCAATAACTCTCGGGTTAACACCTGCAGGTTTTGCCAGAACCATAGCTGCGTTAGTAGACATGTCACCATGTAAGGAGTCTCTAGGCGGCTCAACCGTAACGTTTAAAAAATTCAAATTCTCAGGTAAAGTACCTGATTCCTTTAATATTTCTAAAGAAGATAAAACAAGTCTTCGAATGTCAGAGAATAAGTTCATCGGTTTGTCCAATATTTGCATTTGCGATTTAGCATATGACTCGCTTATGTTCCAGAGGTGAGTTCAGTGTACCGTCGGTCTGCATAGCCATCAGTCATGCCTGCTAAATAATCCGAAATCAAGCGTGCACGTTCTAATTCACTCCCCTTACTTGCCCACCGGTCAGGTAAAAGAGACATGTCACTCATAAATACTTCAAATAAACCGTTTATGACATATTTTGCGCGCTTCCGCATAACATTTACTCGTTCTGAACGATACATATGTTTAAAAAGATATATACGGATTTCATTGAGCTTTTCGAAAATTTCTGGCGAAAATTGGATTACAGCTGAGCTAAATTCACGTACATCTTGAGACGATTTAGCTCCACTATTTTGCATTAAGTCAGAAGATGTGTTAATTACATCTTCTACCATTACACCAAAAATCCTGCGTAACGCTTCATGTCGGCGTCGAATTAAATCTAAGTTAGGGTATTTTGCATCAACTTCAGCATAACATTCACCAACAATTGGTAAATTCGAAATATCTGAATCTGTAAATAAATTAGCACGCAATCCATCATCTAAATCATGATTGTTATATGCTATATCATCTGAAATTGCTGCGACTTGAGCCTCTGCACTAGCGTGTGTTTGTAATTCTAGATCATGTCGCATCGTATAATCCTGAAGGGCATATGGAAGGTTACCCAAAACAGGGCCGTTATGCTTCGCTATGCCTTCCAGCGTTTCCCAACTAAGGTTTAATCCATCAAATTCTGCATAATGATTTTCCAGGGATGTAACAATTTTGATTGCCTGTGCATTATGATCAAACCCACCGTACTTCGCCATTTTTACTTTTAAAGCATCCTCTCCAACATGAGCAAATGGTGTATGCCCAAGATCATGCGCTAAAGCAATTACCTCAGTTAACTCAGAATTTAAGTTAAGTGTTTTTGCAATAGTACGCGCCACCTGTCCCACTTCAATTGTGTGTGTCAAACGAGTTCGAAAATGATCACCCTCATGCGCAACAAAAACTTGAGTTTTATGCTTCAAACGACGAAAAGCTGAACAATGTATCACACGGTCTCGATCACGTTGAAAAGCTGTACGGTAAATACTTTCTTGTTCAGCATGCAATCGGCCTCGTGATAAATTTGGATTACAAGCAAGTTTGCTCTGCATTATATGATTACCCTTTGCGTATTGCCGCGGACATAAAGCACGCCTATATTAGTTACATATACGAATTATGAAAGCGGTGAAAGATGGACCTTTCTTTGCCACCAAGTGTAACTGACCGAGCATATGCTCGGCTAGCTGAAATCAATGAAGACTTGGCAGCTGCTCAGGCCTTACGTATTGCTGTGGAAGGTGGTGGCTGCTCTGGTTTTCAGTATGAAATCAAACTTGAAGAGCAACCAGATGGTGATGATTTAGTTCTAGAAAAAAATGGACAAAAAGTCTTAATAGACAAGGTTTCTTTACCTTTTCTAACAAATGCAGTGATTGATTACACTCAAGAATTAATTGGTGCACGGTTCATAATTCAAAATCCAAATGCAACATCTAGTTGCGGATGTGGGACAAGTTTTTCTATTTGATTAGACAATCTAATTAATTAAGATTATTCGAAATTAAAATCATCTGAGTTATAAAAATGAAAATCGCCAGTTTTAATATTAATGGAATCAAAGCTAGACTACCCGCGCTATTAGACTGGTTGCGTGAAACAAAACCTGATGTAGCGATGCTGCAAGAAATCAAATCAGTTGATGAGCTGTTTCCACGAGATGACATCGAGGCTCTAGGATATGAAATACACACTCATGGAATGAAGGGCTTCAATGGAGTAGCCTTTCTATCTAAAGTCCAACTAGAGGATGTTGTGCCGGGCCTGCCAGGTGATGACTGCGACATTCAGACACGATATATTGAAGCAACGGTAATTGGCAAAAAAAGTGCCGTGCGGTTGTGTAACTTATATTTACCTAATGGCAACCCAACTCCTGGGCCGAAATATGATTACAAATTAGCTTGGATGGATCGTTTATATAATCGTGCCGTAGAACTAATGGAAATCGAAGAGCCTTTTTTGATGGCTGGAGATTATAATATTATTCCACAAGCGGAAGATTGCTGGGATTTAAAACCTTGGATAGACGATGCAGCATATTTACCCGAGAGCCGGGCAGCTTATCGACGTATTTTAAATCTAGGCCTTACAGATGCTTTTCGAGCATGCGATCAATCAGCACTTAATTATACTTTTTGGGACTATCAAGCTGGTGCTTGGAACAAAAATAATGGGATACGTATTGACCATTTTTTATTATCTCCATCATGTGCAGATATGTTAATAGATTGCCAAACAGATCGTGACTGTCGAGCTAAAGAAAAGCCTTCAGATCATGTGCCAGTATGGGTTGATATCGATATTTAAACGAATAACCTTGAATACTATTAAAACAATAAAAATTTAGATTTTATGTTTATATATCCAATCAAAGCGTCTTTCTAATAATTGAGGTGTAAACCTAGATATTAACCGTAAAGCATTATGAATACATATACGCATAAACATATTAGAAATATGAAATATTTTACCATTACGCGCAGCCAAATTTTGCACAGATGTGACACGTGATTTTCGTATTGCTTCATAACTTTTTAATGCATGATTTATATCATCTGTATCATTTATAACTCTAGCTAAAACTGAGGCATCTTCCAGTGCCATACACGCACCCTGCGCCATAAATGGAAACATTGGATGAGCGGCATCACCCAATAGAGTTAAGTGATTGAGCGACCATGTTTTTAGCGGTGAGTGAGTATACAAACCCCAACGTTTTACATGTCTTACTTGCGATAAAATCTTTTGCACTTCAGGACCAAAATCAGAAAATTCCAAACAAAAACTTTGAAGTGTACCTACATTGTCCCATCCTTCAGATACCATCTCCTTACACTCTTGAACTGCTACAATATTTATTAGCTGACCGCCACGCAAGGGATACGTTACCAAGTGTTTACCTCGCCCCATGTAGACAGTAGTCACAGTACTTATAATATTTGCTGGGACAGTTGCGCGCCACGCCACTTTTCCTGAAAACTTTGCAGGGCCCTCATTAAACCAATCTTGCCTAGTAGTAGAGTTAACACCGTCAGCGCCAACTATAAGATCAAAGTTGTATGTCGTTCCATTGGCCTGTACTTTGGGATGATTACTTAAAGCATCAATAACTTCTGCATCCGCATCCAAAAAAATAGTAACTCCAAGCTTTTCCGCTCGTGCTATTAAAATGTTCATCAAATCAGCTCGGTGCAATTGTAAATAAGGGAAACCTACATCTTGATTTTGACGGATCCGCGCCACAAGAGATCCCACTTTATAATCACGTAGTTCAATCGCAAGAGGTTTGCTTATCGCGTTAAAGTGTTCAAGTTCTATACCTAAGTCAGCCAGAGCAGATAATCCATTAGCACTAATTTGAATTCCTGCACCAACCTCAGTGATTTTTTTTGCTCTTTCAAAAAGTACAACATGGCCACCAAGTTTTGCGATAGCAATTGAGACGGCAAGACCACCAATTCCACAACCAATTATACCAAAACTTTTATCTAGTACTGACATTGTATTCCAAATAAAAACACCGCGTGAATATGCGCGGTGCTAATTGTGTTCATTATTTTATGGCGCGTCAATCGTCACGGTGAACTTTTTCTTTTCGCTCGTGTCGCTCTTGGGCTTCCAGTGAAAGGTTTGCCGTTGGGCGAGCGTCAAGCCGCTTTAGTGAAATTGGTTCTCCAGTTGAATCACACCAACCATATGAGCCATCTTCAATACGTCTTAGAGCACTATCAATTTTAGATACTAACTTGCGCTGACGATCACGAGTTCGCAACTCAAGCGCTCGATCTGTTTCCTCTGACGCTCGATCAGCCACGTCTGGAATATTACGAGTGCCTTCTTGCATACCTTCAATAGTATCGCGGCCATCAGCCAAAAGTGAAGCTTTCCAATCTAGTAATTTTTTTTGAAAATACTCTACCTGACGGTCATTCATAAATTCTTCTTCGTCAGTAGGATGATATTCAGAATCTAACAATTTATTTACTTTCATAATAAGACCCAACCTTGGCTCAATAATCAATTAATAGGTGGTTGCGTAACGTAGAATCTATCAGATGTCACGTCTTAGTTTGGGCCCATTGTTAGATATCATATAAAGTAACTAATTTAACTAATCATAGTATATTTAATTAGAAATTAACCCTAAGTAGCCCAGTATATAAACATACACCAATAAGTCATTGAAAATGAATGGTTTGATAATTCATTTTAATAAAAATAATAACATACTTAATTAATAAAAGCTTATGAAAAACTTAATATAAAATTTCTTTTGAAAGTTCTTTTCACATTACCATAAGTGAAATAAGATAAGTGAGAAGGATGTTGATCATGAGCAACTTCCCAAATAATTAAAACTTAAAAAGGTAAACTATATGATCCCGTTAATTACCTTTATTATTGGACTTATTTTTGGGTGGATACGTTCTGTTAGAAAGAATGGTACATTGTTTGACCATCTGCAATACAGTGTTGTACATGGATTAGCTTTTGGAATCATCGGTCTAGTTGTATCAATAATTTTAATACAATTAATCCAATGATAAGCTTCCTTTAAGCCTGTTGCATTATATGCAAATAATCCCATATTAAAACTATGTTAAAATTTTCACCAATACTCTTAGCTGTAGCATGGGCTGTCATCATGTACTACGTGTCAGCTTGGCGTACTAAATCTGAGATGGATAAAAAATCAACGTTGTTGAATGATCCACCACTTCAAGCTCTCACAAATCAAATGGCTGATGCTCTAGATCTTAGTCAAATTAAAGTACATGTGTACGAAATCGATCCAGTAAATGGGCTTGCCGTGCCTGATGGCCGTATTTTTATCACACGTGGGTTTATGAAAAAGTATTATGATGGCGATGTTACTGCAGCAGAACTAGCCAGCGTTATTGCTCATGAGCTAGGTCACGTAGCTTTGGGTCATACCAAACGTAGGATGATAGATTTCTCAAGCCAAAATGCAATTCGGGTTGCCTTAGCAATGTTTCTCAGCCGCTTTCTTGGTGGATTTGGGACAATGATTGCAGGTGCATTAACTACAATGCTTGCAGCACGCTTATCTCGGAAAGATGAATACGAGGCGGATGCATATGCTGCTGCACTACTAATTAAATCAAAAATTGGTGTTGAACCTCAAATTTCAATGTTTGAAAAGCTTGGAAGATTAAGTGGCGACGGCGGACAGCCGATGGCTTGGATGATGAGTCATCCAAAAACAGCAGATCGTATTACAGCTATTAAAAAATTACGAAATAAGTGGCAGTAGCTAACAAAGCCCCAGCATATGCACTTTAACCGGCGATAAATTTTGCCAATCTTGGGAGACGCGATGATTTTAACATTTTACGATTGTTAATGCTAACACCTGATCGGCGAATAGCCTCTTTGCGGACGACTTCAACTATCTCTAGAATTTCCAAACGATTGGCCATAGCCATTTCTAATAGAAAATCGTCTGGTGAACGCCGAATTAAGCCATGGTCTGATAGAATTGTAGTGGGAAAATCTTTTAGGTTGGCAGTCAATAATTCTTCGGCTCCACCTTCAATGGCAGCCTGCAATACATGAACATCATTTTCATCTGGTAAAAACAAATTATGATCCTCTGGGCCCATTTTTACCTGTGCGTTTGGCCAGTTAACCCGAAGGAGTGCAATTTCTATAGTTGCTTCAGCTTCCTCATGGTTTCGAGCAGCAGCTCGGCGCCATTCTTCAATTATTCGCTCCGACCATAACGGTACAAATAAATCTTTCGATGCAGCACCCAATAATATTGAACGAAGTATCGAAGGATAAATGACGCAGGTATCAAGAAGGACGCGCATTAATCGAGCCGTAGGAAAATAGATTTAAGGTAGGAAGATTCTGCAAGATGTGGGTGTACTGGGTGATCCACTCCGGCAGCGCCAGTATGGATAATTTGCCCTTTACGACCAGCTTTACCCATTCCTACTAAAGATGATTTCCGAAATTTGGCCATATCAGCTGCATGTGAACAAGAACAAAGCACCAAATATCCACCTGGCTTCACTAATTTAGCAGCCATTTTTGCTGCTTTTTCATAAGCGCGCAAACCACGATCAAGTGTAGGCTTAGATGGTGCAAACGCTGGTGGATCACATACGACAACCTGATATGTTTCACCCTCTTCAGCAAGTTCTGACATCGCATCAAAAGCATCACTCTTACGAGTGCTAAACGAATTAGAAAAGCCAGAGGCCTCTGCCCCTGCGATTGCTAAATTAAGCGCAGGCTGGGAACTATCTATAGCTAATGCAGAAACTGCACCACCAGCTAGAGCTGCTAAGGAAAAGCCACCAACATGACTAAAGACATCTAGCATTGCCCCCCCTTTAGCTAATTTGGAAACAAATGCGTGATTTTCACGTTGATCAAAAAATAAACCTGTTTTCTGACCACCTGTAATATCTGCCATGTATGTAGCGCCATTCATCAACACTGGGATAGGTTTGTCGGAAGATCCTTTGATAAATACATTCTCTAAGTCTAGCCCCTCAAGAGCCCGCGCACGACCTGCTGCATTTTTCAATATAATTTTTGGGGAAAATATTTGCTCTAGTGCATCCGTGATTTCTGGCATCATTTTTTCAGCCCAAGCCGCGTTTGGCTGCACAACAAAGGCGTCTCCAAAGCGATCAATAATTACCCCTGGCAAACCATCCGCTTCAGCATGAATTAATCTGTAAAATGGTGCATCATACAACTGATCACGCAATTCTGCAGCAACTCTTAATTTACTCACAATCCAAGCAGTATCAATGACTGTATCAACATTTAGATCCATAACACGCCCAGTAATTTTACTCTCACCATTAAATGCTATTAATCCAAGATCCTGTTTGTCATTAGTTTGCACTTTCATAAAGGTTCCAGCTGGAATCTTTTTTGTGCGCCGATCTAATACAACATCATCGGAATAAATCCAAGGGAAGCCAAACATCACACGTGCAGGTGATTTATTGGGGCGAAAGCGGAGTGTTGGAATATCTGTCATTAGGTTCGCTTACATGGGTTCAGAGCAAAAGAAAAGCGCCCAAGAATGAGCTTGAGCGCTAAAACAAATATCGGGAGGAAAATTTGTTTAAATTAATGGAGTTAAGCGTGTTTAACAGTAGCAAACGTGAACCGAAATTTAAACCAAACTAGCACGCCTGCAAACAATGCAGACATATATTCTGCACGCAAGTCTGATGCTTCAGCCCGAATTTTAAATAGATCAATATTTTCGTAAGAGTTAATCATGATAGTCTCCTTTATTTCTATAGTCTTAATTTAGGAGATTTGCAGCTGGTTGACATCATACAAGATTGCCCTGCCGCCATGTTGGCATTGCATGGCTAAATTACTTAGCCATGCAATATTAACATTAATTAATGAAAGCCAACTTCTGAACCTTTTTCAGATGCATTTTCCAACCAATCCATTACGTATCCTGCAACCGACCGAAAGCACACTAAACGAGCAGTCGTGTCGCTGGTAAACCAAAATGCAACAGCTAATTGAGCAATTCGAGTGCGCCGTACTTCACCAACTGGTAATATTTTTGATGACATATCAGCAGGTGAACCTTTTGATATTACATCCCTGATAGAACCACCTGTCAGTTCAAAGACAGCACGAGCATCAGATACGTTTACAATTAGACTATGAACGCCTAGTAAAGATTTTTCCATTTTTGCAATCGTTGCATCTACAGATTCGTAATCAACCATAACCAATAATTCGTCAGGTGACATCCACGCAGTTGCCCCTTTAGATGTAGAAACACATTGACGCTGATCAGGTATATTTGTTCCTGTTACAATTTTAATTACTTTTGCTATTACAGGTGACTTTAAATCCCCTCGAAGAGTAATCATACCTGTAAGTCCAGCATCTTTAACCTTAATGGATCCATTGCTAGAAGCACCATTCAATCCTGTAACACTAAACATTTTGACGAACTCCTTCTGGATCAAGGAAAACTGGATCACAAATTTTTACCTTGATAATTTTACCTTCTAACGTTGGAAAATCAATAATTTCTCCCATACGATCTGGACCAAATTCAATTAACCCCATAGCTATTGAGCGTCCTAATGTTGGTGAAAAATATGTAGACGTCACACGGCCAATCATGTTTTTAACACCATTTTCTCTCACAATACCATCTGTTGCATAAGCCCCATCTGGTATAACCACTTCTGGATTAATAGTTTTCAAACCAACTAGCTTCCAACGAGAAGGGTCCACCATATTAGAACGCAAGTGAGCACGCTTTCCTAAGAAATCATCTTTCTTTTTTGATATAGCCCATTGTAGGTTTAGATCTTGAGGGATTACAGTACCGTCAGTTTCATCACCAATCATAATGAAGCCTTTTTCTGCACGCATCACGTGCAGACATTCTGTGCCATATGGTTGAATACCATATTCTGCACCAGCTTTCATGCACATATCCCAGAAGGCTTGGCCATCTGAGGCAGGTACAGCTACCTCATAAGAAAGTTCACCCGAAAACGAAATACGGAAAGGGCGTGCCTTTATACCACCAATCTTACCCTCAACAAAAGTCATGAATGGCAATGCTTCCGCTGAGACATCCATACCCCCTAATTTTTCTAAGACTTTACGAGCATTAGGGCCAACTACTGCAATTTGCGCATACTGCTCAGTGACGTTTGCAGTGTAAACTTTCCAGTCCCACCATTCAGTTTGCAGCCATTCTTCCATCCACGTGTGGATGCGGTCAGAGCCCCCAGATGTTGTATGACATAAAAAAGTTTCTTCATCTAATCGTGCAACTACACCATCATCAGATAAAAAGCCATTCTCAGTACACATAAGTCCATAGCGACAACGCCCAATCTTTAAATTTGACATCATGTTTGTGTATAGCATGTCTAAAAATTTACCTGCATCAGGTCCTTTTACGACAATCTTACCCAAGGTCGAAGCATCTAATAATCCAACATTATTGCGGGTATTTAAAATTTCTCGTGTAACTGCCTCTTGCACATTTTCACCTTCTTGCTGGTAGCAGTATGGACGGCGCCAATCAGCAACCGGCTCAAAGAATCCTCCATTATCTTTTATCCACTGATGAATCGGCGTTTTACGAATAGGTTTAAACAATTTACCACGGGCATCACCAGCAATAGATCCCATAGAAATCGGGTGATAAGGAGGGCGAAATGTTGTTGTCCCAACATTTGGAATATCAGCATTCAAACTATCTGCTAAAATTGCCAATCCATTAATATTTGATAATTTGCCCTGATCCGTTGCCATGCCAAGTGTTGTGTAGCGTTTAGTATGCTCAACACTCTCGTACCCTTCGAGAGCCGCCAGACGTACATCAGAAATTTTTACATCATTTTGGTAATCCAAAAAGGTCTTAGTTTGTAACTTTATAGACATGCCTTGAGGCATTTGCCAAATTTGTTCTATTAGAGCCTCTGGCTCTGCAAATGCTTTTAGAGGTATTGATGCTGTAGGTTTGTAACCTATTTCTTTTAACGTTTTACGGCATTGAGAGATGGCATCTTGCATTGAGCTTTTAGCATCTAAATATCCATTAGCTGTACCACCAACTATTACAAAGCCAGTTCCATCTGCCCCTAATGGAGGTCGTTTTGGATCTGGTCGGAACATTGCTTGATTAGCGTCCCAATTTAGCTTTCCACCACAATGTGACCACAAATGTACAATAGGTGACCAGCCACCTGACATAGCTACTACATCACATTTAATTTCTTCTAATGGAACACCCTCGCCTGCCTGCAAACAAATTGAAACGCCTGTAACATTTCTGGACCCTTTTACTTTAGAAATCCCCATACCAGTCTCAACGCGAATGCCCATTTTACGAGCTTGGTTTGGCAAAGCACCGTCTACTGAAACTCGAGCATCTAGAATCACTGCTACCTTTAGACCGACCTTAACTTGTGCAATGGCTGTACGATATGCATCGTCATTATTAGTGGCAAGAACCATGACATCTCCACAAGAAGTGCCGTAATCAACGATATAATCACGTACAGCGCCTGCCAGCATTACTGCTGGAATATCATTACCAGCAAACGATAATGGGCGTTCAATTGCACCAGTGGTAGTGACGATACGCTTAGCACGTATGCGCCATAAACGATGCCGTGGCCCATTTTTTTCTGGCGCATGATCAGTTAAACATTCATAGCCTGTAGCCCACCCATGATCATATACCCCAGCACCCATAGTACGAGCACGCAATGTAACATTAGGCATTTTTTTTAATTCACTTAACGCATTTTTAATCCATTTTGAACTGTCTTTATCATTGATCAAAACATCATCAACAGGTGCACGACCTCCCCATGTGTTTGTTTGCTCTAGTACTAAAACTTTGGCACCAACGCGGCCAGCCTCAAGAGCTGCAGCCAATCCAGATGTACCACCCCCTACAATTAAAACATCAACATGAGCATAAAAATACTCATACCTGTCGTCATCTTTTTCTGTTGGCGCAGCGCCCAAACCTGCGGCTTTGCGAATAAAAGGTTCAAACATATGTTTCCAGGCAAATCGTGGAAACATAAATGTTTTATAGTAAAATCCCGCTGGAAAAATGGGGCTCATAATGCGATTAACACCACCAATATCAAATTCTAATGAAGGCCATGCATTTTGACTTTTTGCATTTAATCCATTAAATAATTCAGTGGTTGTTGCGCGTTGATTAGGCTCAAATTTACCACCACCACCTAAACCGACAAGTGCATTTGGCTCTTCAGGGCCAGATGCAACTATGCCGCGTGGACGGTGGTATTTAAATGAGCGACCAACCAAAGTTTGTCCATTAGCCAAAAGCGCAGAGGCTAATGTGTCACCTTTAAATCCAGTCAAACGCTTCCCATTAAAGGAAAACTCTACCAACTTAGTACGATCAATTAGACGGCCACCTGTAGATAATCTTGTGCTCATTTTACAAAACCTTCCCACTCAGGGCGTTTCTTTTTTATTTTATTTATAAGAGATTTTGGCGGTACCAATGATTGGGCAGAATAAGTTCCGAATACTTCCAACGTCACAGTACACCGCGCAACATTAAACCATTTCCCACATCCAAAAACGTGACGCCAGCGCTCAAAATGAACGCCTTTTGGATTGTGGCGCATGAACAGATAAGTTTCCAAATCATCATCAGATGCTCCAGTGCCAAACCGTTCAATATGGGCCTGCCCATCACAGTGCAAGTCGGTTTCATCAGCTGTAATCTCACAATTAGGACATTTAAGATTCAGCATTTTATACCTCGCTCAAAAAGTAATTATCAATTTTTTTCATCATCATTTGATCGTATCCAAACATTGATCAATAGTATTCTTTGCTTGGCGTAACATTTCCAGATCTACAGTAATTTTATCTTTCAAACGCAACAAATTAAACTCTACATTTTGACTATTAGCAACTCTCTGGTCAAAACCTGCCAGGTCAGTGTCCTCAGTAAATGGTAATGCAAAAGTGTTATTAACAAGTTGTAATTCACGGAAAATGAATGGCTCATCATCAAAGCGAATGGTTAAAATATCATTAGCTTGCGCTGATTTAATACCCGCGTTGCCCACCACTTGCCATCGGTCACCACTTTTTAATTTATAAGTAGCAAAAAATGATGGTATGCCATTAGCGGATGAAGTACTAATAGTCGCCCAACAAACTTTTGATGACTCAACTTTAGTAATCTGAACTTGGCCTGATGTTTCATAAATTTCCATGGAGTTATTTTGTGCTATTGCCATAGATCCAAAAGAAATCATTCCTAAAATAAAAATAATATTTTTCATTAGTGTGCTACTCCTGCGGCAACGCTTTCATCAATAAAGCGGCCCTCTTGAAAACGGTTGAGACCAAATTGAGCACCCAAACCAGTTTGCTCATCCTTGGCCATTAATTCTGCCATTGCCCATCCTGAACCTGGGATTGCTTTAAATCCACCTGTTCCCCAACCACAATTTATGAAGCAGCCTGATAATGGTGTTTTTGATATTATTGGAGACCGATCACCTGTTACATCAACAATACCTCCCCAGTGTCGCAGCATTTTCAATCTGCTAACCATTGGGAAAGTTTCAATCAGAGCGCGCACAGTTTCTTCTAAATGATGAAATGAGCCGCGCTGCGTATAATTATTAAAGCCATCAGTCCCCCCACCAATAACCATTTCGCCTTTGTCAGATTGTGACATATAGCCATGTACGGTGTTAGCCATTACCACAACGTCCATACAGGGCTTAATTGGCTCTGAAACTAGCGCTTGAAGTGCAACTGATTCTAGTGGAAGTCGGAAACCTGCCATTTCAGCCAAATGTCCAGAGTTTCCAGCCACAACAATGCCAAGTTTTTTGCATTTTACATTGCCTTTGGAGGTTTGTACGCCCATCACCTTACCACGTGACTGCATCACACCGGTAACTTCACATTGCTGAATAATATCCATTCCCATTTCTGAACAGGCACGTGCATATCCCCATGCAACTGCATCATGGCGAGCAGTGCCGCCGCGTGACTGCCACAAGGCGCCCAATACAGGATAGCGTGGACCTGAAAGCTCAATGATAGGACATAATGCTTTAACTTTTTGTGGCCCTATATATTCTGTTTTAACACCCTGTAATTTGTTTGCGTGTGCAGTGCGCTTATAGCCACGAATTTCCGCCTCAGTTTGAGCCAACATCATAACTCCACGTGGACTAAACATGACATTATAATTTAAATCTTGTGACATTGTTTCATAAAGAGATCGCGCTTTCTCATAGATTGCAGCGGATGGATCCTGAAGGTAGTTTGAGCGAATAATTGTAGTATTACGCCCAGTGTTACCTCCACCAAGCCAACCTTTTTCAATTATGGCAACATTAGTAATTCCATAATTTTTACCAAGGTAAAACGCGGTTGCTAATCCATGCCCACCTGCCCCAATGATTACAGCATCATATTCCTTTTTCATCTGTGGCTTTGCCCATGCTCGCTCCCATCCTTGATGATAAGAAAGTGCATTTTTAGCTATAGCAAAAGCAGAATAACGTTTCATGGCATAGTTACCTTCAATCAAAAATTTGGCATTATTGTCAGTATGACATATTACAATGTCAATCCAGACAAAAATACGTTTCGATTCATAACATAACCGACATTTTTTAAAAAAAGAAACTTAACTAAATGAAAAATATGGCTACGTAGTTAAATTTTATGACTCCACTTTGCCTCTTCACAAGTTTAGATAATAAGTTGAAGAGGATTTCTATATGATTTGGTTCTTAGGCACTGCTGCATGTTTAATTTGTACTGGTTTTATTGTACGATCTATTTTACGGCCCAAAACAATCGATATAAGTGCTGCAACAAAAGATTTAGCATTGTATAAAGATCAGTTGCGAGAAGTTGATAGCGATTTAACCCGTGGAGTTTTAAACGAGGCAGACAGTGAATCTGCCAAATTAGAAATCTCACGGCGAATTTTGGCAGCTGATAAACGTGCCCAACTGGAAACACTGGCAAATCCAGCTCCAATCATTGTCAATAAACTGTTAGCAGTTTTTATAATAATATTAGTTTTAACTGGCTCATTAGGCATTTATGCTAGCTTGGGTAAACCCAACCTACCAGATCGCCCCCTAGTTGCTAGATTAGCCGCCGCCCAAGAGGCCCGCGCGCAACGCGCAAGCCAAGAAGATGCTGAAATTAAGGTTCCAGATGAAAAAGTTAATGTTCCAGAAGATTATTTAGAATTAGTCAGAAAACTTCGCGAAGCTATCCAAAAGCGACCCAATGATGAACAAGGTTTACGTTTGCTTGCCTTACATGAGTTTCGCTTAGGTAAATATCGTGCTGCTCGAAAGGCACATACGCGCATCATGAAAATTGTTGGTGATAAAGCAACTGCTAAAGATTATATTGATTTTGCAGAAGTTATGATTTTCGCTACCAATGGCTATATTTCACCTGAGGCAGAAATTACTTTGAGCCAAGCATTAAGATTAAAACCAAATGATGGGCGTACACGCTACTACTCAGGACTAGCAATGGCACAAAATGGGAGAGCTGATGTGGCCTACAGGCTTTGGGAAGGGTTACTCAAAGAAGGACCACAAGATGCACCATGGATCCCATTAATAAAAAGCCAAATCGATGATATTGCTCGTTTAGCCGGAATTAATATGTCAAATCAACCCCTCCCGGGACCAACTACAGATCAAATCAATGCGGCATCAGAAATGACAGAAGACGATCGAAAAAATATGATCAGGGGAATGGTTTCTGGCTTAGGCGAACGCTTAGCATCAAATGGTGGAACAATGAATGAATGGGCGCGATTAATTCGTGCTCTGGGGGTGCTAGGGGAAACAGCCCGTGCTTCAGAAATTTGGCATGAAGCAAAAGATGTTTTTAGAGCCAATCCAAAAGCTTTAACTCTCTTACTGGAAGCAGCACAAGCCGCTGAGATTTCTCAATGAGTTATTACGATGATTTTATTACATTTGCAGGTTCAATCCCAAAATTCAAATCTTTGCTAGGGTTAGATTTAGGAACAAAAACTATAGGAATTGCAGTTTCTGATACTTTGTGGTCAATCGCAACGCCACGGGAAACAATTAAACGCAAAAAATTTGGTCTTGATGCTGATGCCCTAGAAGTCATTATTAAAAATACAAATGCAGGAGGCATTGTATTAGGACTTCCTATGAATATGGACGGAAGTGAAGGGCCCCGATGTCAGGCAACACGGGCATTTGCCCGCAATCTAGCTGCACGTTGTGATTTGCCTATTGGTTTTTGGGATGAAAGATTATCAAGCATAGCAGCTGAACGAGCAATGCTTGAGGCTGATATGAGTCGAGCAAAACGAGCAAATGCCATTGACCACGTCGCTGCAAGCTATATTCTTCAAGGCGCCTTAGATCGCATTGGAAACCTTGCATAATGGATGAAGTTTGGAAACGTGAAGAGGTCGAAAGTCCTTGTACAAAGCTATGTATAATCCACCCTGAAAGTGGTTTTTGCATGGGTTGTTACCGGACAGGCGATGAGATTTCAATGTGGTCAAATATGACCCCTGCTGAACGGCGCGCCAAAATGTTAATATTACCTGCACGTCGTAAATCAGTTAAAGGTAAACGACGTCAGCGAAATTAATAGGTAATTAATTAACCCAAAATGCTTCACGCAACATGTTTGATGCAACTAGAATCAAAAATAATGCAAATACCCGCTTTAAAGTCTTAACATTTAATTTATGAGCTAATTTTGCTCCCATAGGCGCAGTTATCATCGTCATCGAAATTATTACTAAAAATGCAGGGATATTAACATATCCAATTGTCATCGGTGGCTTGCCTAACATAGGAGGTTCTGTGATTAGGAATCCAATGGCACTAGGAAATGCAATTGCAAGACCAAAACCTGCAGCAGTTGCAACTGCTTTATGTATTTTAATCTTATGCAAAGTCATAGTTGGGACTGCAAAACTGCCCCCACCAACGCCCATTAACACAGACAAGAAGCCTATCATTGAGCTAAGCACACCACGACTTACTCCCGTGGGCATTTTATCCGCGATGTGCCAGTCACTTCCACTAACTGCCATATAAACTCCAAGAAAAAAGCCTAATATTCCAAAAATTATTGTTAGAGTATTAGATGGCAGTTTGGCTGCAACAAATACCGCAATCATTGCAC
The DNA here is from genome assembly GCA_905181935.1 of uncultured Amylibacter sp. Taxonomy (GTDB): domain Bacteria; phylum Pseudomonadota; class Alphaproteobacteria; order Rhodobacterales; family Rhodobacteraceae; genus Amylibacter. The sequence goes on from CAJIZV010000001.1 coordinate 270,161, forward strand.
CAAACATAATACCAGGAGCCCACGATTTAAGAATACTCCATTCAACCAGTCCTTTTTTATTATGGCTTAAAACTGATCGAATCGATGTAAAAACAATAGTTGCTAATGATGTTGCAACGCAAATTTGCATTAGTTGAGGGTTATCATATCCCAATCCAGAAAATGCATAATAAAACGCAGGCACTAGAACGATCCCGCCACCTACTCCTAAAAGTCCTGCCAAAATTCCAGCAAATGCGCCTATGGCTAAAAGCATAAAAAGTGTTGGTAGAAATATTAGAAGGTCTTGCATGATAAATTCCAATTCTAATAAATATTAACCATCTTGGGCTACACTTTGCAATCTTAATGTAGCAGTTAAGGCCCTCTCGATCACATCAATTCCAGCCCCTTTGATATGTGCTTCTTCTGATAAAGTACGCTTCCAAATCCGCGCACCTATTTGGCCTGCAAATAGTCCAAGCATATGGCGTGTTATCTGATTAATACGCCCACCTAAATCCAAATGACTTTGTATATATGGCAACATTTCACGAACAATATTAGAAGGTGTTTTTGATGGGGTATCATGCCCAAACAACGTATCTGCATAAGCTAATATTTCCATTGGGTTGTGATATGCAACACGTCCAATCATTACACCATCTAATCCTCTGTTGATTTGCTTAACAGCATCAGAAAATGTTTGTAATCCACCATTTAAAATAATCTCTAAATCTGGTCTACTTTTTTTAATCTTATGCACAAGTTCATAGTCTAAGGGTGGTATATCTCGGTTTTGTTTCGGAGAAAGTCCACTTAACCAAGCTTTTCTGGCATGAATGGTGAATGAATTCACCCCAGAATTTGAAACTTTTTCAATAAATTTAGGCAAAATTTCATGAGGTTCTTGATCATCAACGCCGATCCGACACTTTACTGTAATTTCAGCACCAGTTGACGCATCCGTCATTGCTCTTACACATTCCGCAACTAAATCAGGTTCCTTCATTAAACAGGCACCAAATCGGCCTGACTGAACCCGATCAGATGGACAGCCTATGTTTATATTGATCTCGTCATACCCCGCATCACATCCCATGCGCGTAGCTTGAGCAAGTTGATTTGGATTAGAGCCCCCGAGTTGAAGCGCAATGGGGTGTTCAAGATCATTAAATTCTAACAAACGATCCGCATCACCATGAATTAAAGCTGGTGCAGTTACCATTTCTGTATACAGCAGTACATCTTTAGATATCAGTCTATGTAAATAGCGGCAATGACGGTCGGTCCAGTCCATCATTGGGGCGACAGAAAGTGTTCTATTTATTAAATTCACGGATGACCTACTAATATTATTGGATATATTTAGAATGTTTTAATGAATCTGATTCATAAATAATAGTGCGAATTAGCTTTATTAGAAATTGCCCAAGAAGTTTGTGCAGGTAACAGTAAATCAAAGAACTTTTATAAAGCTATTTAATTTGCAATGAAATTTATTCTTTGCATGAAATTGGGTGTACCAAATAAGTGGCCAAAGTAAATTTTATCTAATAACTAAACGCTACGTATTCTATTATACACAGCGCACTAATGAAAACATTTAGGCCTACTTTCATACACACAGGAGCATCAAATCTCTTCATTAGGCCAAGTCCTAATCCACAAAGGTTATCTTTTAAACTTTCCCGTTGAATGACTGAAATCCAGGGTAAAATGCGACTTAAGGTCGTGAAGTTTAAAGCTGTTCAAGGATCTTGAGTAATATTTAGCGTAAAAACAATAAAAATGTCGATTCTTTAAAGTATTATTTTAATCCTAATAACAACCCACCACCTGGTGCTATTGCATCTAGCTTTAGGGCATTCAAAATAGACCAAGTTGTTGCAACTGAAGCAGATAATGTTGGCAATCCAGATAATTTTTCAATTTTTTCTATTGCTGGTAATGACGGCATTTGCACACAAGCAGATGCAACAATACCATCTATTCCTCTTGTATCTAGTTTTTTCCATAGGTCCGCAGGAGCATTGGGATCTTGAGCTGCAACTTCTAAATTATTAGGTATTTCTAATGCCAAAAAATCTTGGACTTCAATACCTTGATCTTCAATATAATCAACTACTAGCTTTGTTAATGGTTTCATATAAGGGCATATAATAGATACCTTTTTAATATTCATGGAATGTATCGCATCCACAAGCGCACCGGCAGAATTTATTGAAGGTGATGGCATTCCATTTTCTTTTGTTGCTTCAAATAAACGCTTTTCAGAAGTCTTATGATATCCATAGCCGCGGCTCATAATTGCTACTAGGCAGGCATATGCTTGCACCTCAACTGCAGCATCAGATAATTCTATAGCGCAACGTACGCTTTCGTCGTCCATGCGTTCCAACTCTTCCTTTACAACACTTTTCATTCTCATTCTTGACGAATGAAAGGTAAATCGATCTGATAATATAGCTTCACGGTTACGTAATAAAGCTGGTATTTCAGTCTCCATAGTAACATTTGAGCTTGGTACAATAAGGCCTACTCGGCGATATTTAGGTATCATAATTTTAGTCCTTCATAATTTTGTTTCAACGTGCGAGCCCCATCATTTTATCAGGCAACCAAGTTGCAAGGCTTGGAAATACACAAAGTAAGATGATTGCTAGAACCATACAGGCCACAAAAGGAAGTGACCCTGTTAATATAGTTTTAAGAGGGATATCTGGCGCAATGCCATTAATCACATAGAGGTTTAGTCCAACTGGTGGCGAGATTAAGCCAATTTCCATGTTAATGGTTAGCACAACGGCAAACCAAATCGGATCAAAACCTGCAATGGTGATTATGGGCAATAAAATAGGCGCTGCCATTAATATTACAGCAACTGGGGGTAGAAAAAAGCCTGCAATCAAAAGAAAAATATTAATAGCTATCATTAATACCCATCGATTTACATCTAAAGTTCCAATCCATTCTGCAATCGATTGCGTAATGTACAGACTTGAAAGCATATAAGAAAACACACCTGCAGCTGCGATAATAAATAAAATCATTACGCTTTCTTTTGTGCTGTCACGCAAAACCTGCCACAAGAGACGAGGATGCCAGAGTTTGTAAATAATCATTGCTATTAATAGACATAGCAATGCGCCGACAGCAGCAGTTTCAGATGGCGTCGCAATACCGCCATACATCGCATATAATACTCCAAGGATTATCAATATAAAAGGTATTACGCGAGGTAAAATTTCAAACCTTTCCTGCCAAGAGTATGAACGCGACGACAACAGTGCAGTATTTCCTGATTTCCATGTTGAATATAAAGACCATGCCATAAATAAAATCACGAGTAACAAACCAGGAATTACACCTGCTAAAAATAAGCGGCCAATGGATGTTTCAGTTGCAATACCATAAACGATCATGGTTACAGATGGTGGAATTAGAATTCCTAATGTACCGCCTGCTGCGATAGAGCCTGCGGCAACTCCATCAGGGTATCCACGTTTACGCATTTCTGGGATACCCATCTTCCCAATAGCTGCACAAGTAGCGGGACTTGATCCAGACATAGCAGCAAATAAAGCACATGCTCCAAGATTTGAAATCACTAATCCACCTGGAACTCGCGTTAGCCATCGTTCCAAAGCTTCATAGAGGTCTGCGCCAGCTCGGGTTGATGCTATCGAAGACCCCATAATGATAAACATGGGAATCGATAAAAGTGCAAAACTATCTAATTTACTAAATAAAATTTCAGGCATTAATTCAAGTGAACGAAGCCCATCAAAAGTAATTAAAAATCCAGCAGAGACAATCAATAAACCAATTGCAACTGAAACCCCAGAAAAAAGTACTACAATGGTTGAGATTGCGACCAGTGCACCAAGAAATAAAGGATCCATTAGTTTGCCTCCAAACCGAAAGGCGCATCTATCTTCAAGATAACAGCAACCAAGTCAGCTATAAATTGTAAAAGTAAAAGAGAGAAGCCAACTGGCAGAGCAAAGTACGGAATCCACAAGCGAACAGCCCATATTGTGTCTGATGTCCAACCTTTTGACCAGGCAAGGTGCCAGTAATCATAACCATAATAAACCATGACAGCCACAATAGTTGATGAGAGGCTCAACGTAAAAATACTAAGACAGTAACGTAATCGAGGGGAACACATTATTGGAATTAAGTCCACATTCACATGCCCTCGCATACTTTGTACATAAGGTAAGCCTATGAGTGTTGCCGTAACCATTAAGTACACAACCATTTCAGTTTGCCAAACAGTCGAACCATTCAAAACAAATCGAACAAAAATCATCTGACATGTAATAAAAACTGATAACAGTATCATTCCAGCCGAGATCCAACCTGAAAGTGTAGAGATAGCTGCTACTATTCGCAGAAACCGGTTGTTGCCTGTCTTAGATTCTACAGCGGAGCTAACACTTGTCATCAAATTTTCCTTAAATAAGAGAATGGGCAGCAATATAAACTACTGCTGCCCAAAAAAATTAATCTACAGATAACGCCAAATCAAGTAGCTCTTGTCCACCTGGAACATCTGCAACAAACTTTTTGTAAGATGTTTCTTTAGCAATCGCGCGCCATGCTTCAAAGTCTGCTGGAGACATGTTTGCAATCTCAACACCTGCGTCTGCAAACACTTTAACAGATGCAGCGTCTTGCTTCTTAGCTTCTTCTAAATAGTATGTTTGAGCCTTTGCAGCCCCTGCTCTTAAAGCAGCTTGTTGTGCGTCTGATAAACTTTCAAACTTTGATTTATTCATCAACATTGGCTGATACATGAACCAAAGCGCGATATCGCCAGCAGGTGTATAGCATTTTACCTGCTCATAAATACGATAAGAAACAAATGAAGATGATGATGTGTTTGCAGCGTTTAAGACGCCTGTTTGCATCGCAGAATAAATTTCTGATGATGCCATTGAAGCAATAGATGCACCTGCACCCACCAACATTTGCTCAAACGCTTTACCAGCGGCACGTGTTTGCAAGCCTTTTACATCGTCAGGATGCTTAATGCATTTATCTTTACCAACAAAGCCACCTGCAAGATAACCATGCACAAGAACCATTACATCATCATCTGCCATCTTTTGTTCAAGGACAGACATAAATTCTGAAGTATTAAGTCGGGCTGCGTGATCGTGGTTTTTAACCAATCCCGGCATTAGAGTTAGGTTGAAAGCTGGTTGTTGTCCGCCCGCATAACTTAGTGGGAAAACAGTCATATCTAATTGGCCACGGCTTAGCGGTTTATACTGCTCACGTGGCTTGAAAAGTGATTTTGATCCAAATATCTTAATCTCGAGATCAACATTTGCAGCAGCGACTTCATCTGCAACTATTTGCGCCACTTTATGCCGGACATCTTTAGTTGACCATTGATGAGATAGGCGGAGTTCTTCAGCTTGCGCTATGCCACTTGCAGCAAGTGTGAATGCCGCTGTCGCGGCCATTAAAGTTTTTCTCATTCGTTCCTCCCAAAACAAATATACTAAGAGAATCAAAGTATATTCGATTATAATGCATTATATGTATACAGATACAATCTATAAAAATACATAGGATTGCATATTGCATCCATTTAGAAGATTCTGTTATGATAAATATAACAAAAACAGTGAACTAAGATGGCGCGCACAGCTGATAAATTAATTTCTAATATTAGAAGAGAAGTATCCTCGGGTATTCTAAAACCTGGAGATCAACTAGAAGTTAATGCACTTGCTGAAAGATTTGGAGTATCCAGAACCCCAATTAGAGAGGCCATTCGAGCGCTTGTTGATTACGGCGTCCTAGAAACTCGCCCCAGAAAAGGTTCATTTGTAAGAATATTAAATGCAAAGCAATTGTTTGATTTGTTTCAAGTTGCCGCTGAATTAGAAGGCATGGCATGTAGGCTGGCTTCACTGTCTCTTACAGAATGTAGTGTTAAAGCAATAGGACTTGAGTTAGCGAAGTGTAAAAAAGCTGCTGAAAAAGAAAATAATATTGAGTATGCCATGGCTAACTTGGGCTTTCATACTGCTATACATAACGCTAGTGGAAATGATTGGCTTATAGAGCAATTAAGACAGCTACAAATAAATTTAAATTCATACAGAACTATGCCATATAAAATTCGAGGTAGAATCCAAAAATCCACAGATGAACATAGAGTTATTTGTGATGCCATACTTTCTGGTGATGGAGACACCGCATGTAATTTGATGCGCGATCATATGATGTTACAAGGCAAAAGATTACCAACAATCATTGCAACACTTGAGCAGCAAAAAAAATAATATCCTAATGTTTTAATTACATAATAAGAATGAAAATAATAATAGCATAAATCATTATTGCAATCAGTTTGTACATGGCAAAACGGCTACCAAACAAACATCATTTAAATGCAGCTCCAACCCTAAACGCTGGAAATCAAAAGATCAGGACACCTGGGAACTATACAAAGAGGCTTTAAATAGAACATGCAAATCTTAAAGTCGTAGTTCCGCTGGCTATATTGAGAATAGGAATTCATATTGAGTTAACTGCTTCTAACATTACTGATATTGGAGTAATCATACTATTTCATGGGCCCAAAGTTAGGCATCAAAATCCACTTTATGGAACCAAGAACTTTAATAGAACTGAATTAACTTTAGCCAATATTACACATCATTGCACTACCGAACGCTTCGAAAAGTGGCTTAGATACATTATCTTGAGACGCGTTCCATTCTGGATGCCACTGAACCGCATATGCAAAATTAGTAGCATTTTCTACACGAAGAGCCTCAGGAGTACCATCTGTTGCGTAGCCTTCAATTATTATTCGGCTACCAGCGTCCTTAATCCCCTGCCCATGAAGGGAGTTCGTTGTCACAATATCTTTACCAAAAATTTTTGCAAAATGTCCACCTGGGACTAGTTCAACATCATGCCGCATCGCAAATTTTTCATCTATAGTACCATCAGGAGGCATACGGTGATTCATGCGCCCTGATATTTCACGTATTTCCGGGTGTAAAGATCCACCGAAAGCAACATTAAATTCTTGAAATCCTCGACAAATACCCAGAATTGGTACCCCTAGCTGAACACAAGAACGAATTAATGGAAGAGTTACGGCATCACGATCACGATCAAAAACACCATGCGCCTCGGTTTCTGCTTCTCCATATTCACTTGGGTGGATATTGGGACGGGCTCCAGTTAACAAAATACCATCAAAACGTTCACAAAGCTCATCTATATTAGTAATAGCTGGTAAAGCAGGAAATATTACCGGCATTGCCTTAGTAACATTATAAATAGCCTCAAGATTAGCTGTACCCGCAAGTTGCACTGGATAAGAATCATCCTGCAAATAAGAGTTGGAAACAATTCCAACGACTGAGCGTCTCATAGAAAGTCCTGTATTTATTTTAATATGCTTAGTTTAATTTAGTTTGACATAAAAAATGTAAACATTTTTTATGCATTAATTGTATTGTTTCTCCCTAGGGTGAGCCAATGTGACCCAGTCCTGAATTCACATGGTTATAAAAAAATTAAGTTATACATGAAACAAACTTTGTCTACATCCATAATAAATTATTTTAATCAAATGAAAACCTCAATGATTTTAATTCATACCATAAGCCTTCAAGTCTAGTTGGCATTTATTTATAAATTTGATGTCCCATACAAACCAAGCCTAGAAGGTTTTTAGCCGATTATGTGATTTCAAAAGCCCTGTAGGAAATAGCTTTTATCCAAAGTCCAAGTACAAAACAAGTTTTAGATTCATTCAAAGTTGTAGTTGATCAACGAGAAATACCATTTCCGCTGACGAGCACATCACATACTTAAACTAATATTAAAGCGACCTATTTAAGATAAAAAATATGAAAATAATGAATATATTAGTTTGTATTCTTGCGTGAAAAATCAAATTATTTTTTTTATAATTATATATTCGCAAATGCACACATTCATAACATATCTATTATTATTAACTTTGAAATTGTTTTATAATAATACAGTATAAACTTATAATTAATGTAAAATTCTTTCGCAAAACAATGGCAACCCAACATTAAAAATCCGTGTAAACTTACTCTCATTATCAGGACAAACAAAAATGGCACTAACAGCAATAATTGAAAAGCATGGTGGACCAGAACAGTTTAAATTAGTGGACCGTGATGTTGGTGAACCTATAGCTGGTGAAATTCGCATCGCTCATAAATTTATAGGCCTTAATTTCATAGATGTGTACCAACGAAAAGGACTATACCCAATGCAATTACCACATGCGATGGGCATGGAAGCTTCTGGAATGATCGAGGCTGTGGGCGAAGGCGTAACTCATCTTAAAGTTGGTGATCGTGCTGCTTATGCATCCAATCCACCTGGCGCCTATACTGAGGCGCGTGTAATGCCTGCTGCTCAAGTTTGTCCATTGCCTAATGGCATTTCATACGAGGAAGGTGCGGCAATGATGCTCAAGGGAATGACCGTTGAATATTTATTTCACCGTACGTTCCCCATTAAATCAGGCGATACCGTTTTGTTTCATGCGGCTGCTGGTGGTGTGGGTCTTTTCGCCTGCCAATGGGCCCGTTCAGAAGGGATTACATTAATTGGAACAGCTGGAACAGACGAAAAATGTCAACTAGCCCTTAAATACGGTGCGACACATTGCCTAAACTACCGAAATGATGATTGGGTTTCTCAAGTTCGGAAACTAACAGATGGCAAAGGCGTTGACGTAGTTATGGACGCTGTAGGAAAAGATACTTTTGATGGATCACTCAATTCTCTAAAACAACTTGGTATGATGATCTCTTTTGGGAATGCTTCAGGTTCAGTTCCCCCTTTTGATGTCAGTATTCTAGGGAAAAAGGGCTCATTAAAAATTACGCGCCCAACAATATTTACCCACATAGGTAAGCATGAGACCTGTCAGGCCATGGCACAACATCTTGCAAAAAAAGTACTGGCGGGAGATGTTAAGATAAACATTGGCCAGCGATTTGCATTACGAGATGTAGCAAAAGCACATGAAACGTTGGAGGCACGAAAGACATCAGGCTGCACTGTATTGAGTATCTAAGCTTTAATCCTTTTTTTACGATCGCTCACAATCAAAAATTCCAAGCCAAAAACACAAGAGTATTACTGTAAAAATTTTAGATATTGATCTTATGATAAAAATATTTCTTTGTACTTTTCACGAAGTACGTTTTTTTGCACCTTACCCATAGTATTTCTTGGTAACTGATTCATGATTATAAGTTTCCTAGGATGTTTGTAGCGTGCCAATTTCTCAAATATTTTATTTTCTATCACAGAAATTTTAAACTCCACATTTGTGTCTTCAATAACTAAAATCCCGAGTGGCGTTTCACCAAAATCAGGATGAGGAACACCGATAACTGCACTTTCAACCACACCAGGTTGGTCATCTAATACTAATTCAATTTCCTTAGGGTATACGTTGAAACCACCCGAAATAATAAGATCTTTCTCACGTCCAATGATTTGAAGATAACCATCTTCATCAACAAGGCCAAGGTCTCCCGTAATAAAAAAGCCATCTTCACGGAGCTCTTCTTTTGTCTTTTCAGGCATATTCCAGTAGCCTTTAAATACATTTGGCCCTCTAACTTCCAAATTACCAATTTCTCCTGTGGCTAACTCAAGGCCACTTTCAGGATCCGTTATCTTTATTTCAACACCCGGCAAGGCGAAGCCAACAGTCCCGGCTCTACGCTCACCATCATATGGATTTGAAGTACTCATATTTGTTTCGGTCATCCCATAACGCTCTAATATACGATGGCCAGTACAGTTTTCAAATTCAATATGAGTTTCAGCCAATAGTGGGGCACTTCCAGAAATAAATAGGCGCATATTTTTTGTTAATTCTGCATCAAAAGCAGTTTCAGATAAAAGGCGTGTATAAAATGTTGGGACCCCCATCAATACTGTCGCTTTCGGCATATTATCAAGTATTTGACTTACATCAAATCTTGGCATTAAAATAATCTTACACCCAGACATGAGAGAAACATTTACTGCTACGAATAGTCCATGAGTATGAAATATTGGCAATGCATGAAGCAATACATCTTGATCATTAAATTTCCAATATTTTGTAAGCGTCTTTGAATTAGATAATAAATTATTTTGAGTCAGCATAGCACCTTTTGATTTACCAGTTGTGCCTGATGTATAAAGAAACGCAGCTAAGTCATCTCCATTGGTGTCTACAGGGGAAAAACTATTTTTTTGTTGTTTAGCAAGATCTGTAATGCTTCCTGTTCCATCTGCGTTTAATGTTTTGAGAGTGACCCCAAATTTTTCCAATATAGGCTTCATATCATCTACTTTTTTTTCATCACAGATAAATAGCTTCGCACCACTGTCATCTATAAAATAGCCCACTTCAGCAGTTGTATAGCCAGTATTTAAAGGTAGAAAAATAACGCCTGATTGGATACAAGCAGCATATACACATAAAGATGTTACCGACTTTTCAGCTTGAATGGCAACTCTGTCTCCCTTTTTTAAACCGAGAGCATGAAATGCATTTGCAAGACGTGATGCTATTGCGACAAAATTACCATGAGTTGTGATTTTACCATCAATAGTTTCAATAAATGGTGTATCAGAACCTATATATCCTCCAAATAATGTATCGTATAATGGGTTGCTCATAGTTCGTTCCTAAAGTTTTTCTTTGATGGCTGCTTTATTAAGAGAAGTAACTTCAATGGATGCTGCTATTTTTTTTTCTGAAGCGAATTTCTCGTGATTAGATGGAATAAGAGAGAGATCATAAAGATAGTTAACCATAGCTCCAAGTGATTGTAGTTCACCTTTTTTTGAAATGTCTGCATTTTCGTGGATTGCATGCACCAGTGCGCCATTGCCCAAATGGAAGCGCGCAACCGAATCATAGGGAAATCCATTATCATGCTTCCCATTTAGTAAGTAATGCGCGGCTAACTTTGAAATATCATTAGAAGCATATCCAATTGTTTTTCTGCCAGTCTCTTCAAGCCATTTTTTAAAAGTTGGTATCGGTGAAAGTGTGACAAAAGTCTTCAAGTTTGTTAATTCGTAGGATAAATCCTCAACAACTTGCTTAATTAAAGAGTTTCCAAAGGATATTCCTGCTAAACCAGATTGGCAGTTTGAAATAGAATAAAAGACTGCCGTGTTGGCTTGCACATGATCGCCTTTTGCCCGCTTATAACTTAACACCGATTGAATCGAATTAGGGACACCGTATGTCAAAGCAACCTCAACGAAAATGAGTGGCTCATTGGGCATTGAAGGATGAAAGAAGGCAAAACATCGTCTATCTTCTGGCTCTAATCGGCTTCTTAAGTCTTCCCAGCTCGTAATTTCGTGCACAGCTTCGTATTGAATAATTTTTTCTAATACATCTGCTGGACTTTGCCAACTAATTGGCTGAAGTACAAGAAATCCACGATTAAACCAAGATGTAAATAGATGACGGAAATCCAAATCAACGGCAGCTAAATCTGGGTTGTCTCTAACATATCTTAATAGATCAGACCGCATTGCGACAAGTCTTCCAGTCGCTGCAGGTACTTGGTTTAAGCGGCGGACCAGCTCTTGTCGCCTTGATTCAGAGGCGGTCATAAATGCGCGATAACACGACTTTGTTTTATTAATTTCATATTCTGCTAAAGTCTTTCGAATACTATCTGGTTTGATATCAAGCTCAAGTGAGAGATAATTGAAAAATTCTAATTTTTCCTCATTATTGAGTACAAGATATCGATCCAATATTTTGCGTGCTAATGTAACACCCGATACTTCGCCACTACTTCCCAATAGGACTTCAATAAGATCATATATATTACGTGAATCTTTTTCCTTTGACCACGCCCAGCTTTGAGGCCTATCAAAAACTGCTGTAAGTATGTTGACAAATTGTTTCAACGTGCGAGCCCCATCATTTTATCAGGCAACCAAGTTGCAAGGCTTGGAAATACACAAAGTAAGATGATTGCTAGAACCATACAGGCCACAAAAGGAAGTGACCCTGTTAATATAGTTTTAAGAGGGATATCTGGCGCAATGCCATTAATCACATAGAGGTTTAGTCCAACTGGTGGCGAGATTAAGCCAATTTCCATGTTAATGGTTAGCACAACGGCAAACCAAATCGGATCAAAACCTGCAATGGTGATTATGGGCAATAAAATAGGCGCTGCCATTAATATTACAGCAACTGGGGGTAGAAAAAAGCCTGCAATCAAAAGAAAAATATTAATAGCTATCATTAATACCCATCGATTTACATCTAAAGTTCCAATCCATTCTGCAATCGATTGCGTAATGTACAGACTTGAAAGCATATAAGAAAACACACCTGCAGCTGCGATAATAAATAAAATCATTACGCTTTCTTTTGTGCTGTCACGCAAAACCTGCCACAAGAGACGAGGATGCCAGAGTTTGTAAATAATCATTGCTATTAATAGACATAGCAATGCGCCGACAGCAGCAGTTTCAGATGGCGTCGCAATACCGCCATACATCGCATATAATACTCCAAGGATTATCAATATAAAAGGTATTACGCGAGGTAAAATTTCAAACCTTTCCTGCCAAGAGTATGAACGCGACGACAACAGTGCAGTATTTCCTGATTTCCATGTTGAATATAAAGACCATGCCATAAATAAAATCACGAGTAACAAACCAGGAATTACACCTGCTAAAAATAAGCGGCCAATGGATGTTTCAGTTGCAATACCATAAACGATCATGGTTACAGATGGTGGAATTAGAATTCCTAATGTACCGCCTGCTGCGATAGAGCCTGCGGCAACTCCATCAGGGTATCCACGTTTACGCATTTCTGGGATACCCATCTTCCCAATAGCTGCACAAGTAGCGGGACTTGATCCAGACATAGCAGCAAATAAAGCACATGCTCCAAGATTTGAAATCACTAATCCACCTGGAACTCGCGTTAGCCATCGTTCCAAAGCTTCATAGAGGTCTGCGCCAGCTCGGGTTGATGCTATCGAAGACCCCATAATGATAAACATGGGAATCGATAAAAGTGCAAAACTATCTAATTTACTAAATAAAATTTCAGGCATTAATTCAAGTGAACGAAGCCCATCAAAAGTAATTAAAAATCCAGCAGAGACAATCAATAAACCAATTGCAACTGAAACCCCAGAAAAAAGTACTACAATGGTTGAGATTGCGACCAGTGCACCAAGAAATAAAGGATCCATTAGTTTGCCTCCAAACCGAAAGGCGCATCTATCTTCAAGATAACAGCAACCAAGTCAGCTATAAATTGTAAAAGTAAAAGAGAGAAGCCAACTGGCAGAGCAAAGTACGGAATCCACAAGCGAACAGCCCATATTGTGTCTGATGTCCAACCTTTTGACCAGGCAAGGTGCCAGTAATCATAACCATAATAAACCATGACAGCCACAATAGTTGATGAGAGGCTCAACGTAAAAATACTAAGACAGTAACGTAATCGAGGGGAACACATTATTGGAATTAAGTCCACATTCACATGCCCTCGCATACTTTGTACATAAGGTAAGCCTATGAGTGTTGCCGTAACCATTAAGTACACAACCATTTCAGTTTGCCAAACAGTCGAACCATTCAAAACAAATCGAACAAAAATCATCTGACATGTAATAAAAACTGATAACAGTATCATTCCAGCCGAGATCCAACCTGAAAGTGTAGAGATAGCTGCTACTATTCGCAGAAACCGGTTGTTGCCTGTCTTAGATTCTACAGCGGAGCTAACACTTGTCATCAAATTTTCCTTAAATAAGAGAATGGGCAGCAATATAAACTACTGCTGCCCAAAAAAATTAATCTACAGATAACGCCAAATCAAGTAGCTCTTGTCCACCTGGAACATCTGCAACAAACTTTTTGTAAGATGTTTCTTTAGCAATCGCGCGCCATGCTTCAAAGTCTGCTGGAGACATGTTTGCAATCTCAACACCTGCGTCTGCAAACACTTTAACAGATGCAGCGTCTTGCTTCTTAGCTTCTTCTAAATAGTATGTTTGAGCCTTTGCAGCCCCTGCTCTTAAAGCAGCTTGTTGTGCGTCTGATAAACTTTCAAACTTTGATTTATTCATCAACATTGGCTGATACATGAACCAAAGCGCGATATCGCCAGCAGGTGTATAGCATTTTACCTGCTCATAAATACGATAAGAAACAAATGAAGATGATGATGTGTTTGCAGCGTTTAAGACGCCTGTTTGCATCGCAGAATAAATTTCTGATGATGCCATTGAAGCAATAGATGCACCTGCACCCACCAACATTTGCTCAAACGCTTTACCAGCGGCACGTGTTTGCAAGCCTTTTACATCGTCAGGATGCTTAATGCATTTATCTTTACCAACAAAGCCACCTGCAAGATAACCATGCACAAGAACCATTACATCATCATCTGCCATCTTTTGTTCAAGGACAGACATAAATTCTGAAGTATTAAGTCGGGCTGCGTGATCGTGGTTTTTAACCAATCCCGGCATTAGAGTTAGGTTGAAAGCTGGTTGTTGTCCGCCCGCATAACTTAGTGGGAAAACAGTCATATCTAATTGGCCACGGCTTAGCGGTTTATACTGCTCACGTGGCTTGAAAAGTGATTTTGATCCAAATATCTTAATCTCGAGATCAACATTTGCAGCAGCGACTTCATCTGCAACTATTTGCGCCACTTTATGCCGGACATCTTTAGTTGACCATTGATGAGATAGGCGGAGTTCTTCAGCTTGCGCTATGCCACTTGCAGCAAGTGTGAATGCCGCTGTCGCGGCCATTAAAGTTTTTCTCATTCGTTCCTCCCAAAACAAATATACTAAGAGAATCAAAGTATATTCGATTATAATGTAATCATATTGTTTTTTATGTCAATAATATTGTATACAATCTTATATCTATTGCATTTTAAATTCTTGCTGGCTAAATATGAAATATGTACAAAAATCGAGCAGATCAAATAGCAGAAGAAATTCAAGAATTGGTTTTTTCAAGATCTTTCCAAGATGGCGAACGGTTAGATGAAATCCGTTTAGCGAAAAGATTTGGGGTATCAAGAACTCCCTTACGAGAGGCTCTTAAAAAGTTAACCCTATCCGGCATTGTAGAAAAAATACCCAATCGTGGTGTATTTGTGCGTCAACCTGGCCCAATTGAATTATTAGACATGTTTGAAGTGATGTCAGAATTGGAGTCCATCTGTGGAAAACTCGCAGCCAAACGCATTACTGACATTGCTTTAAAAAATCTTCATGAAGCTAATTCTAAGTGCAAAAAAGCATTAAAGAAAAGCAATCCAGATTCATATTATTTAGAAAATGAACTTTTTCATAAGATAATTTATAATCAGTCTGGAAACTCTTTTCTTGAAAGGGAAACAATTAAATTACAAAAAAGACTAGAACCTTTTCGTCGTATCCAGTTACGATTTAGAGGCCGAATTGAGCAATCAATGTCAGAGCATGAAGCAATAGTTGAGGCTCTCTCAAGTGGTGACGCAGTAGGCGCTGAGTGCGCATTAAGAAATCATGTTTCTGTCCAAGGTGATAAGTTTCACCAACTTGTTGCTAGCTTTAATATAAAAGAAAATTATTAAAATATTATAGTATTTTTAAATATTGTAATTTATAAAATTTTTACATTTTAAATGCTGAAAATTTTAGAAAGATAAGATTAATACCACTACTATTATATAAGAAAATATTTAAATGATTGGATGACTTTTTTTGAATTCATATATTAACAAAAACTCAATTCACCAAGTAAATGATATCGAGATAATTTAATATTAGAAGCCCTTTAAAACTAACTTCCCACATGTAGTATTACTTTCTAAAATCTTATGAGCATTTATTAGGTTAGTAGCATTTATTATACCTAAGGTATCTGTTGCAGTGGACCTAATTTTACCCGCATCTAAAAGTTCTGCGACCTGATTTAAAATATAATGCTGTCGGATCATATCATTAGTTTTAAAGAGTGAGCGCGTATACATAAACTCCCAATATATTGAAATACTTTTTTGCTTAAATGGCATAATACTGAGGTCACCAGGATCATCAATCAGACCAAATCTTCCTTGTGGTGCTAAAAGTTCTGCAATCTGCTCAATATAATTACCAGTTTGATTAGTCGAGAAGACATACCCAGGCTGGCCAAGCCCCAAGGCCAAAAACTGTTCACACAGAGGTTTAGAGTGATCAATAACATGGTGTGCACCCAGTTGAATAGCCCACGCAGTCGTTTCGGGCCGTGATGCTGTGGCTATCACTTTTAGATTAGTAAGTGCGCGTAATAGCTGGATAGCAATTGATCCAACCCCACCAGCACCTCCAATAATTAAAATAGAATTTGCATCATTTGACACTGGTTCATTTACTCTAAGGCGATCAAACAACATTTCAAAGGCTGTTAGTGTTGTTAAGGGTAATGCAGCTGCTTGAGCCGGTGATACAGATTTAGGTGCCAAGCCCACAATACGCTCATCTACTAAGTGAAATTCAGCATTAGTGCCAGACCGATCAATTGCTCCAGCATACCAAACTATATCACCCACTTTAAACATAGAGACAGCATCACCAACTTCAACCACTTCGCCGACGGCGTCCCACCCTAGTATAGCGGCATCATCGCCTTCAGGTGACCTAGTTCGGCGCATTTTTGTATCAACAGGATTAACAGAAATAGCTTGAACCTGAACTAATAAGTCATGGCTACTTGCAGTTGGCATTGGAACTTCTAAATCGATTAATGAATCAGCTTGGTCAATCGAACCAATATGTTTATAGCCTACTGCTTTCATCTTTATATTCCTGTTTCGTAATTTTCATAAGCGGTTAATTTCGTTTATGATTATAGTGCTAAATATTATTACATTCCAAACAAAATATTAAATATGTACATATTTTATCAATTAATTTTTTTAAAAATAGAGAATAAATGACTAGCACTTATATTTATTAAATATAATCAAGGCGATGGATTTCAAATAGAACTACCGCCTAAATTATTAAGAAATAACGTTTAATCCTGCTGCTTTAATACCCGCTACAGCAGCAATTGTATCATTCTCAGATGTATCACCAGTTACGCCAACAGCACCAATTATTTTATTTTGATCATCTGTTAGTAGGACGCCTCCACTTACAGGGGTAAAACGTCCCTTAAAAGAAACACTAAGCGCAGTAACAAAATATGCCTGCTGTTCTGCACGTTTCATAATAGCAGATGAAGGGATACCCATCATTATAGCAGCATGCGCTTTGCCATCAGCAACTTCAAAACGACCAGCAGATGCTCCGTCAGATCTCTCAAACGCTTTTAAGTTGCCACCAGTATCTAATACTACCACTGTAAGTGGCTGCATATTTGCTTGGCGCCCTTCCTCAAATATATTTGTTATAATTTCTTTGGCTTTTACAAGTGATATTTCTGACATATTTATTATCCTTTAAGTTCTAGTCTACGAGCGTGTAAAACTGGTTCAGTATAACCTGATGGTTGAATCGCACCTTTAAAAACGAGATCACATGCTGCTTGAAAAGCAATTGATGTAAAGTTTGGTGCCATTGGTGAATAGGCAGTGTCATTAATATTTTGGCCATCTACTACACCAGCCATCCGCTGCATAATTGTCATTACTTCTTCTTGCGAAACAACACCATGATGTAACCAATTAGCGATATGCTGAGCTGAAATACGGCACGTTGCGCGATCTTCCATTAGTCCAACGTTGTTGATGTCTGGAACTTTAGAACAACCTACACCTTGATCAACCCAACGCACGACATAACCCAAAATACCTTGGGCATTGTTCTCAACTTCTTTTGTAATTTCGTCATTTGACCAGTTTTGACCTTGAGAAATTGGGAATTGTAATATCGTATCCACAGAAGCACGTTTTCCACCTGCCTTAATTTCATCTTGACGCGCGAATACATCAACCTTGTGATAGTGCATTGCATGTAAAGTTGCTGCCGTTGGAGATGGTACCCAGGCACAATTAGCACCAGATTGTGGATGCCCTATTTTTTGTTCCATCATATCTGCCATATTATCAGGAACCGCCCACATACCTTTGCCAATTTGAGCCTTGCCTTGCAAACCACATGCCAAGCCAATATCAATATTTTGATCTTCATAGGCCATAATCCAAGGCTGTTTTTTGATCTCATCTTTACGTAAAAATGGACCAGCTTCCATTGATGTATGAATTTCATCACCTGTACGGTCCAAAAATCCTGTATTTATGAAGGCCACCCGATTTTCGGCTGCACGAATACATTCTTTTAAATTTACAGTTGTACGACGCTCCTCATCCATAATGCCAATTTTTACAGTATATTGTGGCAAACCCAGCGCTTTTTCTACTTCAGTGAAAATTTGGTCAGTAAATGCAACTTCTTTTGGGCCATGCATTTTTGGTTTTACGATGTAAACTGATCCAGTCATGGAATTGCCTGACTTTCTATCCAAGTCATGCATTGCGATTGCAACGGTAAACATTGCATCCATAAAGCCTTCACTAATTTCATTTCCATCTGCGTCTAAAATAGCTGGATTAGTCATCAAATGACCAACATTTCGCACCAACATTAATGCCCTCCCCTTTAGGGATAATGCCGCACCATTAGGAGCAATATAGTTGCGATCTGGCAATAATCGGCGCCGTAGTGTTTTTCCACCTTTTTTGAAACTGCATGTTAAGTCACGCTTCATAAGTCCTAGCCAGTTTGAATAGGCAAGAATTTTATCTTCTGCATCTACGGCAGCAACACTGTCCTCACAGTCCATGATTGCCGACATCGCACTCTCTAAGATTACATCCGAGATCCCTGCTTTGTCAGCTTGACCAATAGGTGTCTTAGCATTGAAATATAATTCAACATGTAAATTATTGTTTTCAAGCAAGATGCCTTCTGGAGCTTCTGGCTCATTACGGTAGCCTGCAAACTGGTTAGCATTTTTTAGCTTTTGCCCATCAACTAATAATTCCCCATCCTCAACCCAATAGCGAGTTGCATCCGCATGAGATAAATCATGTATGGGAAAAGTTTCATCTAAGAATTTTTTTGCATAAGCTATTACTTCAGCACCACGTGCAGGGTCATAATCTTTTGTTTCTGAAAGCCCCCCCAATACATCCGTACCATAGATCGCGTCATATAATGAACCATAACGAGCATTAGCCGCGTTGAGTGCAAAGCGCGCATTAGTAATTGGAACCACCAGCTGTGGCCCCGCAATAGAAGCGATTTCAGGATCAACATTAGAAGTTTTTATTTGAAAATCTGAACCTTCTTCAACCAAATAACCTATAGAGATTAAAAAATCTTTGTATTCTACTGCATCAAATGTTTTGCCTCGGCGCTCTATGTGCCAATTATCAATTTTCTGTTTTAATTCTTTACGCTCTTTTAAGAGTGTCTTATTTACTGGACCCAAAGTTGAAACAATTCCTGACAAACCCTTCCAGAAAGCGTTAGCAGATACATCAATACCAGGCAGTGCATTTGCTTCTACAAAATCAACAAGTTTATCATCTACCTGCAATCCATATTTTTCTGTTCGCGCCATTACTGTCTCCAACTGTTTAAGGTGGCGCACATACGCCAGTTTATTGAAATCATTATTTCTAATTTAGAAATATTTCAATTACTCGTTTATCACTAAATATTGGTCAATTAATATTACCAATTATAAAAGGCAAGGGATTTATTAAATTCACTTTGCTATATTTGTATACAATAGTATACAATTTTTTCTCTTGCAGTCTAGGCTTATTTCTACGCTTGTGTGCTAAATATTTATGGAGACATTAGGATGAACCAAATTCAAACTCAAAAAATCTTACTTTCGGACTATCAAGAACCTACCTTTTGGGTCGAATCTGTAAATCTACATTTTAAATTAGATCCCAATGCTACTCGTGTCATTTCAACAATAAAATTTACTCCAAACTTAAACCGCACTGATGGTCCACATGACTTAATTCTAGATGGCCGCATGCTTAAATTAGTTTATATTGCAATTGATGGGCAGGTTTTGCAAGATCAGGACATATCTTTAGATGCTGAAGGATTGACAATTTCTTCTGACCTTATTCCTCAGTCTGGTTTTATATGGAAAGCAGAAGTTGAAATAAACCCTGCTGGAAATACAGCTCTAGAGGGTTTATATATATCAAATGGAATGTATTGCACCCAATGCGAGGCGCAGGGCTTCCGCAAGATTACTTATTATCCAGATCGACCAGATGTAATGGCATTGTTTGATGTCACAATTGAAGGTGAACAACCAATACTCTTATCTAATGGCAACAAATACGGGCACGGAAAGTGGCAAGATCCTTGGGTAAAGCCAGCATATCTATTTGCTCTAGTTGCAGGGGATCTAGCGTCCTATGACGATATGTTCATTACAACTAGCGGACGCAAAATAGATTTACAAATATTTGTTCGTGAGGGTGACCAAGGAAAATGTGAGTACGCCATGGATGCCTTAAAACGCTCTATGGCTTGGGATGAACAAAACTATGGGCGTGAATATGATCTTGATTTATTTATGATTGTCGCAGTGGATGACTTTAATATGGGCGCAATGGAGAATAAAGGTTTAAATATTTTTAATTCAAAATACGTTTTAGCCAGCCCCACGACCGCTACTGATCGAGATTTTGAACTAATCGAAGGTATTATTGCACACGAATACTTTCATAACTGGACCGGCAATAGAATTACTTGCCGAGATTGGTTTCAACTATGCTTGAAAGAAGGTCTTACAGTTTTTCGCGATCAACAATTTAGTTCTGACCAGCGATCCCCTGCAGTAAAACGTATTGATGACGTTTTACAATTACGTGCGCGGCAGTTTCGTGAAGATGCAGGTCCATTAGCACACCCCTGTCGCCCTGAGGAATACATTGAAATTAACAATTTCTATACTTCAACCGTTTACGAAAAAGGTTCTGAAGTTATTGGAATGTTAAAATTACTAGTTGGCGATATTAATTACTACAAATCATTAAATCTATACTTTGACCGTCATGATGGGCAAGCCTGTACTATAGAAGATTGGATACAAGTGTTCGAAGATTCATGCAATATGGATCTTACCCAATTCAAATTATGGTATAGTCAGAGTGGGACACCAAAAGTAACCGTCTCTGAAAGCTATACAGATGGGACCTTAAGCTTGAAACTAACTCAGGATGAGTTTCCTTCCAATAATCGCAGGGGGAAGTCAGCTCAAGTAATTCCTATACGTACTGGATTTATTGGTGCGAATGGAAAAGAAATTCTGCCCGAAACTGTACTTGAATTACATGAACGCTCTCAAACTTTTAACTTTGAAGTGGCCGAACACCCTACAATTTCACTACTTCGCGGTTTTTCAGCACCTATAATTTTAAAACATAAAGTCAGTGCCAAAACTTTATCCTTTCTGTTTGAAAATGACACAGATACTTTCAATAAATGGGAAGCTGGTCACAATATTGCAATGGAATTACTCACAAGAGCAGCAAATGGAAACGCCACCGATTCATCTTCATACATAGATGCGCTAGACACACTTATTAGTGATGAAACATTAGACCCAGCATACCGATCATTATTATTAATGCTCCCAACCCAAGAAGCAATCGCACAGAGCCTTTTTGATAGAGGCCATGTACCCGATCCAGATCAAATTTATATTTCCCGTCACGAATTAGAGATGGCAATTGCAAAAGAATTAAACAGTAAACTACCTGATTTATACAATAAGCTTGCAATAGCGGGCCCATTTAACACTAATTCTAAAGCGGCAGGAAAACGCGCCCTGCGCAGCACGGCGCTAAAGATGATAACAAAACTTGATTATGGAAAAACTGCGCAACAACAATTTTTGACCTCAAAAAACATGACCGAACAATTATCTGCACTATCTTCAACAATTTCAGCTGGGGTTGGGAAAAAGGCTTCTAATCAATTTTATGAACAATGGAAGTCAGACGCATTAGTAATAGATAAATGGTTCACTATTCAGGTTATATCTGCTCTACCAAGTGAAGCACTTAGTATAACTCAAGCTTTGACACTTCATCATGATTTTAATTGGAAAAATCCCAACAGATTTCGTAGCTTAATAGGAGCTTTTGCTGCCTCACCAGCGGCATTCCATGCTTTAGATGGGTCAGGCTATACTTTTGTTTCAGACTGGTTGATAAAGTTAGATGCTATCAACCCTCAAACAGCTGCCCGAATGTGTGGCGTCTTCGAAACCTGGGCACGTTATGATAAAAAACGCCAAACTTTGATCACAACACAGTTGCGTAGAATTCAAACCACTCCAGCTCTCTCAAAGGATACTTTAGAAATTGTTAATAAAATTTTAGGCTAAGATATAATCTTATAATTATTAAAACTTGAATTATAATTAGACAAATAATTTAAATTTACCAATGTATAAAACATTTTATAAAATATTCACATACCATGTCCGCAGTCCAAATTATTATAAATTTATGGCTACTTTATTAACTTTGGTTTTTGGATATAATTTGACTAGCAAGAAAGACGTTTCTCACTTGCTAGTCAAACGCTGTCGCCTTAAAACCAGCGGCAGTTATTGCAAGAGAGTAAACCATGTCAGACCTTACATATGAAGAACCAAAACCAAAAATTTATTCAGGTGCCAAGGGTGACTGGGAATTAGTAATTGGGTTAGAAGTTCACGCACAAGTTGCATCAAAATCTAAATTATTTTCAGGTGCATCAACGCAATTTGGCAATGAACCGAATTTAAACGTCTCAATGGTTGATGCAGCAATGCCTGGAATGTTACCTGTCATTAATGAATTCTGCGTAGAACAAGCGGTGAGAACTGGGCTTGGCCTTAAAGCCGCAATAAATTTATATTCTGCGTTTGATCGAAAAAATTACTTTTATCCTGATTTACCTCAAGGTTATCAAATTAGCCAACTTTACCATCCAATTGTTGGTGAAGGTGAAATTTTAGTAGACATGGAGCCTGGGGTTGCACGCAACGTTAGAGTAGAGAGAATACACTTAGAGCAAGACGCTGGGAAATCTGTGCACGACATGGATCCTAATATGTCTTTTGTAGATTTAAACCGTACAGGCGTTGCTTTAATGGAAATTGTATCGATGCCAGACATTCGCAGCCCTGAAGAAGCCGCTGCATATGTAACTAAACTGCGGCAAATTTTACGTTATTTAGGGACCTGTGATGGCAACATGCAAAACGGTAACATGCGAGCTGATGTTAACGTTTCAGTCTGCCCAAGCGGTCAATATGAAAAGTTTCGCGCAACAGGTAATTTTAGTCACCTAGGGACGCGCTGTGAATTAAAAAATATGAATTCAATGCGTTTTATTCAAATGGCAATTGATTTTGAAGCACGGAGGCAGATTGCCATCCTAGAAGATGGTGGAACTATTGATCAGGAAACACGCCTCTATGATGCTGATAAAAACGAGACACGATCCATGCGATCTAAAGAAGAGGCACATGATTATCGCTACTTTCCTGATCCAGATTTGCTACCTTTAGAAATTGAACAATCTTGGGTAGATGAAATTGCAGCTAGCTTGCCTGAACTTCCAGATGCAAAAAAAGCACGTTTTGTAATTGAATTTGGGATTACAGAATATGATGCGAGCGTATTGACCGCTGATGCAATCGATGCAGACTACTTCGAAACGGTTGCAAAAGGCCGAGATGGTAAACAAGCTGCCAATTGGATAATAAACGAGCTGTTTGGGCGCTTAAATAAAGCAAATTTGATTATTTCAGATAGTCCAATTTCTACAAATCAGTTAGGTGCTATTTTAGATCTAATTTCAAAAGGTGACATTTCAGGAAAAATTGCAAAAGATCTTTTTGAAATTGTCTGGAATGAAGGTGGAGAACCAACCAAAATTGTAGAAATTAGAGGTATGAAGCAGGTTACGGATAGTGGTGCCATCGAGACAGCCGTTGATAAAATTATGGCCGATAACCCAGATCAAGTAATAAAAGCTCAAGCAAATCCAAAATTAGCGGGTTGGTTTGTTGGGCAAGTAATGAAGGCAACAGGCGGTAAGGCAAATCCTAAAGTTGTTAATCAAATCATTGCAAGTAAACTTCACATTTAAAAAAAATTATAAACTTCTGTGAAATTCATAACCTTCTAAAAAAATATTCAATAATTGCAACAATAACCATACCATGAAGATACGGGCGAATAATTTTAAAACTTGCACTCTTGATCTGACGCTGTGAGATAGTAATATATGTAAAATATAACTGCAGACATTTGGAATAGATTATGGCAAATTTTGAGTACAAAGTGATCCCTGCACCTACTGCTGGTAAAAAAGCAAAAGGTGTGAAAGGTGCAGATGGGCGTTTTGCTAATGCATTGGCTGAAGAAATAAATAATTTAGCAAAAATTGGCTGGGAATACTTGCGTTCAGAGAGTCTCCCATCTGTCGAACGTCCAGGCTTCATGCGCAAACGTCGCGAAGTGTATCAAAATATATTAGTGTTTCGCCGTGAAACTAATCTTGAAGTAGACGCTGAAGTTATTGAAAAAGTTGAAAGCTTCAACCCATTCAAAAGTTTTTCTGCAAAAAAAGAACCTCTATTTACCAAAGATAATGTTTCACCCACATCAGAGCAGCTAAATCTCTCAGAGAATATAGATCTAAAACCAGAATAACTTTAAGAAGCACCAAGATCCAAAGATAGAGCGTGCAAACCGTCATTAAATTCTGTTTTTAATTGTGACATTACTGCTCGATGAGCTGCGACACGTGTCATATTTGCAAATTTAGAAGATCTTATTTTGACATTAAAGTGTGTTTCTCCACCTTCGCGAAAGCCGCCGTGGCCACGGTGAGATTCGCTATCATCTATAACAATTAACTCGCTAGGATTAAATGCAAGTGTCAAAGCCGTGGTAATTCTTGTTTTCATTTCATTTTCCTTTCAATTACCCCTTGGCAACAGTCAGGAATATAGTAGTATTTCTTACCTGACTCGGGCAAGAGAATAAAGGACCTAAAATGGCAGACCGGCGCACCATGAATTTTGATTTCGACATTTCTGTATCCGCAGATAAGAAAAAACGTGCCCGTACGCGTCGAGGAATGTCGGGCGCATCTGAAACCTCAAAGATGACTTGTCAGCACGCTGAGTGCCAAGAACCTGGAAAATATCGCGCTCCCTTAAATCCAGACAACTTAGAAGAGTTTCGTTGGTTTTGCTTAGCGCATATCCGCCAATTTAACCAAAAATGGAATTTCTTTGAAACACATACTGAGGAAGAATTACAAGAACAATTTGCAGCAGATCGTGTTTGGGAACGCAAAACGGAACCCCTAGGAAAACAAACTGCAGAACAACGTGCATGGGCTCGTTTAGGTATAGAGGATCCTCATCAAGTCTTAGGAGAAAACGCTACTAAAAATCCAGGCAAAGGGGATTCGTTGGGTGGCTCAAAACGCCTTCCTGCTGACGAACGCAAAGCAATTGATATTTTGGAAGCTAAAGACAATTGGACAAAGCCAGAGTTACGCAAAAAATATAAATCTCTAATTAAAGAATTACATCCAGACCTAAATGGTGGTGATCGCAGTCAAGAAGAATTTCTCCAAAAAGTTGTTTGGGCATGGGATCAGGTAAAAAACAGTTCTAATTTTAAAGATTAGGGCCTAATACGACCACAAAGTCGCATTAGCACTTTCCATAAACAGTTTGCGTACTATTTTGCATTTTAAGAACAGCTTGATTTAACATCAAGCCATATCAAAGGATTATTCACATGGCAGACGGCACTTTGG
The DNA here is from genome assembly GCA_905181935.1 of uncultured Amylibacter sp. GTDB lineage: Bacteria > Pseudomonadota > Alphaproteobacteria > Rhodobacterales > Rhodobacteraceae > Amylibacter. The sequence continues at coordinate 296,044 of CAJIZV010000001.1, forward strand.
ACATCGGACAACCTACCGTAAAATACTCAGTTAGGGATCTGTTTGGAATCGACAGTGACATGGAAGTGATGGGCTTTCCTGAGAGTTCAGATCGTGTGCCTGATATCGATAGTACCTACAAGTTTGATCACGATACAACATTAGCCATATTAGCTGGCTACACATATAATCGTCGTGTTATGATCCAAGGGTACCACGGAACAGGCAAGTCAACTCACATCGAACAAATTGGTGCACGTCTCAATTGGCCTACTGTGCGCGTAAATTTGGATAGTCATATTTCTCGAATAGATTTAATAGGAAAAGACGCTATTAAATTAGTAGACGGGAAGCAGGTTACTGAATTCCAAGAAGGCATATTACCATGGGCATTGCGAAATCCAGTTGCAATTGTGTTTGACGAATATGATGCAGGTCGAGCTGACGTAATGTTTGTTATCCAACGTGTTTTGGAGGTAGATGGAAAGTTAACCTTACTTGATCAAAATAAGGTAATTTCACCCCACCCATCATTTCGCTTATTTGCGACAGCAAATACTGTAGGTCTAGGTGATACAACTGGATTGTATCATGGCACACAGCAAATCAACCAAGGCCAGATGGATAGATGGTCAATTGTATCCACCTTAAATTATCTACCACATGCACAAGAAACAGAAATAGTTACTGCTAAAAATCCAGGTACAGATGTTGAGATGATTGGTCGAATGGTGACAGTTGCCGAATTGACGCGAAATGCATTTATGAATGGTGATATTTCAACAGTAATGTCACCACGTACAGTAATTGCATGGGCTCAGAATACAAATATATTTAAAGATGTAGGCTTTGCCTTCCGTTTAACATTTTTAAATAAGTGCGACGAACTAGAGCGTGAAACGGTTGCAGAATTTTACCAACGCCTCTTTGACGAAGAACTTCCTGAAAGTGCCGCATCCGTAAGTCTGGGTTAATGAAAAATCCAAACGATAACCCTGCTGACCCATTTAAAAAAGCACTTGCGGAAGCAACACGAGCAATGGCAGCCAATGGTGATTTGGCTGTTGCATATTCAATAGATCCACCTGGTCTATCAAATGACACGGCACGACTTCCCCAAGTAAGCCGCCGAATGACCCGCCAAGAAGTTTTATTGGCGCGCGGGACTGCTGATGCGTATGCCTTACGTACAAGATTTCATAATGAAAGCATTCATAACCGCTATATGCCTGACGGGAATGAAGCTCGTGAGATATATGAAGTTATGGCCACCGCTCGCTGTGAAGCCGTGGGGGCTCGCGCTATGCCTGGCACAGCAGGTAATATAGAAGCCAAATTAGAGGCTGAAGCTTTAGTATTAGGTTATGATAAAGTAACCTCATTCAAAGAAGTTCCTATGCCAACGGCTCTATCATATTATTTGCGACAAGTTGCGACTGGACGAGAAATGCCTTCAGCAGTTAACAACGCATTAAGCCAATGGAAGACCACAATCGAGGAGAGATCAGGCAAGACTTTCGATGACATTGGTAGTAAAATGACTGATCAAACTGAGTTTGCACGTTTTGCGCGTCAGTTAATTGATGATTTAGGATACGGTGATCAACTTGGGAATGATCCTGACGATACTAGTTCGAATGAAGATGCAGAAGAAGCAGAAAACCAACCAGAAGATGCATCTGATCCAGATACAGATGCAGGTGACACTTCAGATGAGGACGAAGACCAGCAAGAACAGTCTGATGACACCGAGCAATCCATGGATCAACAACAAGCACAAATTTCTATGGATGAAAGTGAGGAAAGTTCTGATGCACAAGAAGCAGATGCACCAGACGGTGAGCCTCCAATTGCGCCACCAGTACCACCTGTTTCTGATGCTGATCCAAATTATAAAGTTTTCTCTACACAATTCGATGAAGAAGTTTTAGCAGAGGATTTAGCATCAGCTGTTGAATTGGAACGCTTGCGTGCTTACTTAGATCAACAATTAGAACCCTTGAAGGGCGCAGTGTCACGCTTAGCAAACAAACTACAGCGGCGATTACAAGCACAACAAAATCGTTCTTGGTCCTTTGATATGGAAGAAGGTTTGTTGGATGCAGGTAGACTAGCTCGTATAATTTCAAATCCAACGACACCTCTTTCGTTCAAAGTTGAAAAAGATACAGAGTTTCGTGATACTGTTGTAACAATTCTGTTAGATAACTCTGGCTCAATGCGTGGTCGCCCAATTTCGATTGCAGCTATATGTGCAGATGTTTTGGCACGAACTTTAGAACGCTGTCAGGTAAAATGTGAAATCTTAGGTTTTACGACACGAACCTGGAAGGGTGGACAAAGTCGTGAGGATTGGCTGCAAAACGGTCGCCCTGAGTGCCCAGGTCGCTTAAATGATCTTCGACACATAATTTATAAAGATGCTGATGCTCCATGGCGCCGGTCTCGTCCCAATTTAGGGCTAATGATGAAAGAAGGCTTACTAAAAGAAAACATAGATGGTGAGGCACTTGAGTGGGCACATAAACGTATGATGGCTCGTCCAGAAGCACGTCGAATTTTAATGGTTATTTCAGACGGTGCGCCCGTAGATGATAGTACACTATCAGTCAATTCTGCTGCATACCTTGAGAAGCATCTTCGTGATGTTATTACAATGATTGAGAAGCGCAGTGCAGTAGAATTGACCGCTATTGGTATTGGTCACGATGTGACAAGATATTATGAACGCGCTGTGACAATAACGGATGCAGAGCAGTTAGCTGGTGCAATAACAGAGCAGTTAGCTGGGCTGTTTGATAATGATCCACGCGTATCAAAACGTCAGGCAAGATAATGTTTCAAACGTTTAATGCCAAAACTACACCTGATACTGGGAAGTTACGGCTTGAGGCGTTACGTACCAAGATGGCAGAAATCCATGTTGATGGCTTTTTAATTCCAAGGTCTGATACTCACATGGGCGAATATGTATCGGCACGTGATCGGCGTTTAGAATGGTTAACCAGCTTTACAGGTAGTGCAGGATATTGCGCTGTTTTTAATAAATGCGCTCTACTGTTTGTTGATGGGCGATATACATTACAGGCAACTGACCAAATCGATACAAATATCTTTGAAATTCAAAATATTCCTAACGATAAATTAACTGATTGTATTAATACTGCACTATCGAGTGGTGGGAAATTTGCATATGATCCTTGGTTACATACTGAGGCACAAATCGAAAAAATTATATCTTCAATACATAATGACATAATACTATTAGAAGTTGAGAACCTAATCGATGCCATTTGGATTGATCAGCCTGATTCTCCACTTAACTTAATGACACCACATTCACTAAAGTATGCTGGAATACATCACAGCAAAAAATTAAAAGATATCGGGAAAGAATTGACTGATACGGGCCAATCTCATGTAGTTTTGACTCAACCTGATAGTATTGCATGGGCGTTAAATACCAGAGGTACAGATTTAGGCCAAACTCCAGTTGCCTTATGCTTTGCAACTGTAGCAGCAGATGGCAGGGTAAATTTGTTTATTAACCTACAAAAGGTCAATGATGAGTTGCGAGATCACTTAGGATCAGATGTAATAATAAATGATGTTTCAAATTTTAGCCTATACCTTGAATCCCTTACTGGTTCAGTGCGGATAGATCCCCAGACGGCTCCTATTGCAATAAAAAATATTCTTGAAAATGCCAATATTTCAGTAGTGGCTGGAGCAGATCCAACCATATTAGCTAAAGCTTGCAAAAACAAAACTGAACTGGATGGTTGTATTAAGGCACATATTCGGGATGGTGCTGCTGTTGTTGAGTTTTTAAGTGAATTAAAAAACTTAGACACTAATTTAAAAATAAGTGAAATTGATTTAGTAAAAAACTTAGAAAACAAACGTATTGCTACCGGAAAATTAAAAAATATTTCTTTTGATACAATCTGTGGTTCTGGCCCAAACGGGGCAATAGTTCATTATCGTGTAAACACAAGCACTAACCGCACTATATCAACAGGTGACGTATTGCTTATAGATAGTGGTGGACAGTATTTGGATGGTACAACCGACATCACTCGAACTATTGCAATAGGTTCAGTACCCATAGAAACCGTTCGATTAAATACCTTAGTATTAAAAGGAATGATAGCTATCTCTTGTTTGCGCTTTCCAAAAGGTTTGGCAGGACGTGACATAGATGCTATAGCTCGGCAAGCCTTATGGTCAGTTGGACTAGATTTTGATCATGGGACTGGACATGGAGTAGGGTCATTTTTATCTGTTCACGAAGGTCCTCATGGTATTTCGCGACACAATCAAGTGCCATTTGAGCCTGGTATGATAATATCGAACGAACCAGGCTATTACGAAGAAGGCCATTTTGGAATACGAATAGAAAACCTAATTTATGTAAAAAAAGCTACTAATTCAAAAGATACTAATTCTCGTGAAATGTTAAAATTTGAAACTCTTACATTAGCCCCTATTGACCAAACGTTGATAGACATCAGCTTATTAAGCCATCAAGAGCGTAAATGGATCAATGATTATCATGCAAACGTATTAGAAAAACTGTACGATTTAGTTAGCGGTAGCGCTAAGAAATGGTTAAATTTAGCTTGCGCACCACTATAAAACTATGAGTGTTCTTCTTTTGAAGTATCAAACAAAGCCTTATTAAAAGTTTTCAGGGCATCAAGATAATATAATACTCCACTTATTTCTGGTACTTTTTTTTCTTTGCCAAGAGTTACAACTGGGAGAAATTTGTATTTACCATTCATAAATATAGGCATTGCCGTTTCTAAATTTGCACCAATGTCTAAATACCGCCCTTGTTCTACCATTTTCCACAACCTTTTATGTGATCCTGCCTTAATCGCTTTGGGTTCATGCATAATTGATGCAACTTTGTATTTAACCAATAAATAGTTATGTGGCCCCTCTGCAAGATGAACACCTCTTCGCTCTAATTGTGTTAAGAAAAAAGATCTATGAACCATTTTACTCGTAAAAGCTGTAGCTATAGAGACAGCCACCATAACTGCCAATCCAGCTTGCCAATCGCCAGTTAGTTCAATCACAATTAGAATAGTAGAAATGGGAGCACCCAAAACAGCGGCTGCAACAGCACCCATTCCCGATAAAGCGTAGAGGGTTTCATCTCCTTGCACTGACGGAAAAATAGAAACTGCTACCCAACCAAACGATAAACCAGTCAATGCACCTAGCATAAGGGATGGAGAAAAAATACCTCCCCCCATACGTCCAGACAAGGTTATGACAACCGCCAAACTTTTGGCAAATGCAAACATAATTGCAGTCCATAATAATAGCTCACCAGTTAAGGCATCAGACATAGTTTCATAACCAACACCAATAATATGTGGAAATTTTAATGCAATTAAACCTAAAAGAGTACCCGCAAAAGCAGGCCGCAAAAAATTAGGAATTAACCATTTTTTTTGAATTTTATCACCAAGTGTCTCAGCCCAAAAAACTGATTTAATCAAGCTTACGGCAACAAATGCTGAGACTATGCCTAATATCAGATGTGCTGGTAACTCGATGTAAAAATCTTGTGTGTGAACCGGTAAAGTGAACTCTGTTACATTTCCAAAGTACAATCTGCTAACCACGGTACCCGCAACAGAGGCAATCAAAATTGGAGCTAACGCTTGAACTGCATAGTGGCGTAAAACTACTTCAAGAGCAAATAATGCTCCTGCTAATGGAGCATTAAAAGATGCAGAAACAGCTGCTGCAACGGCACAACCCATAAGATTACGCCCAGTAATTCCATCAGCATTAATCCATCGTGATACTTTGGAAGAAATCAATGAGCCTAGAAGGACAACAGGGCCTTCACGTCCCGTTGATCCACCCGTTGAAAGGGTGATCACAGAAGCTAGGCTTGATGCAAGCCCTGCTCGCCCCTCAACTCTTCCTTCATAAAGTGCTGCCCCTTCAATGACGTGCCCCATTGACCTTGCTCGGCCATCTTTAGTAAAAAAATGTAGTATAATTCCAATAAGGAGGCCTCCAAAAATTGGAATCCCCACTACTATAAACCAAGGTAACTCTTCAACTACTGAAGTTAACGCCTCACCACTTTCACCATAAAATAGTGTCTGAAAATATGTTACTGTGAGGCGAAATCCTAATGTTGCAAAACCAGAAGCTATTCCAATCATTAGAGCAATTAGCCAAAATTGCATTTGGTTCAAGCCATGCTTCTTTATAGTCTTAAATGGTTGTGACAATGATCGTATAAAACTACTTAAAACTGTATTTTTATCACTGCTCAAACGCTTAACCCTTTAATTACTATAATCTCTAAGTTAACCTTTATAAAAGTTGGAGATCATTATGAATGACATTGCATCAGCTATCATAAAAATTAAAGCCTTACTTGGCGATCGTTTGAATACATCTCATGCAGTTCGTGATTTACATGGACAAAATGAAACATATTTCCAAATTATGTTGCCTGACGCAGTTGCCTTTCCCAATAGTACCGACGAGGTTTCAAAAATTTTAAAGATATGCACTCAATATAACTGCCCAATTATTCCATGGGGCGTTGGGACATCATTGGAAGGTCATGCATTACCAATCAGGGGTGGAATAACAGTTGATCTATCTAATATGAATAAAGTTTTAAAAGTCCAAAACGAAGATATGTTTGCTATCGTTCAACCTGGCGTGACACGTGAATTCTTAAATCATGAGCTGAGAGCAACAGGTTTGTTTTTTTCTGTGGATCCAGGTGCAAATGCAACTTTGGGTGGCATGGCTGCAACACGAGCGTCCGGAACAACAACAGTCAGATATGGAACAATGCGAGAAAATGTTTTGGCAATGGAAATAGTTTTGTCAGATGGAAGGATTATTCGTACAGGTACACGTGCGAAAAAATCATCTGCAGGGTATGACTTAACAAAACTATTTGTTGGCAGTGAAGGTACTCTGGGAATAATCACAGAATTAACTTTAGCTTTGCAGGGCCAACCTGAAGCAATTTCTGCTGCAGTTTGTGATTTTCCAACAATCAAAGCAGCCGTAAACGTTGTAATCATGGCAATACAAGCTGGAATACCATTAGCACGTATTGAGTTAATTGATGAGATTTGCATACGTGCTATAAATAAGTATTCAAAATTAGATTACCCTGAAACACCCCATTTATTTATGGAGTTTCATGGATCAAATGCTGGCGTTGCAGACCAATCACAAACAATGGCAGAAATTATAAAAGAATTTAATGGTGGTGATTTTCAATGGTCAACTAAGCCTGAGGATCGCAATAAATTATGGGCTGCCCGTCATCAGGCTTATTACGCTACCAAAGCATTATTTCCAAAACAGATAGGTATGTCTACAGATGTTTGTGTTCCCATATCTAAGTTGGCAAAAGCTATAAGTGATACGCAGGATGATTTGAAAGAATTTAATGTTGTAGGTACGATTATTGGACATGTAGGAGACGGTAATTACCATACATTACTGTTCTGTGATCCAAATAATGCCAAAGAATTAGAGCGTAATAAATTACTTGCACATCGCATGGCGCAAAGAGCATTAGATGTTGGAGGAACTGTAACAGGTGAACATGGTATTGGGATGGGCAAATTAGATTATATGGCTCAAGAACATGGTGAGGCTCTAAATGTAATGTCTGACTTGAAGCGATTATTTGATCCAAAAAATATCATGAATCCAGGAAAAATGATTGATTTGAATTAAATCAATTAATTTTATCTAAAAAATATTATATTATCTTATCTTAATATTTTAATAATCTACGCCTATAGAAGCGCTTGTGCTGCTGCGCGGGCCTCTGGGGTAATTATATCTCCTGCCAACATGCGGGCAATCTCATTTATACGTGCTTCAGTGTCTAATTCTACAACGGTAGTAAATGTTTCACCTTTTAATACACTTTTTTGAACTCGCCAATGATGAGCGCCTTTAGCCGCAACTTGGGGGCTATGAGTTACTACTAATACCTGGCCTGAGGCAGCAATATCAGATAACCTTTGTCCAACAGCATCTGCTGTTGCGCCACCAACACCACGATCAATTTCATCAAAAATCATAGTTATTCCTTGCGTTTTATTTGTTAAACAAACTTTAAGTGCAAGTAAAAACCGAGATAGCTCTCCACCCGATGCAATTTTATTGATAGGTCCCGCCGGTGCTCCTGGATTGGTGGAAACCATAAATGTTACGGTATCTATCCCATCAGAACTGGCATTCGCTACTTCTAAATTTGTAGTGAATATAGCTTGTTCTAATTTCAACGGCGCCAATTCTTTAGCCATTGAGTACTCTAATTCTTTTGCAGACTTTTTTCGGGAAACTGAAAGATCAGAAGCAAGTTTATCATAGTCAACTTTTGCTTGGAATAGCTGTTGTTCCAAACTAATAATTTTGTCTGCACCCAGTTCGATTCCTTTAAGTTTTCTTGATAATTCTTGCTTAAATAAAGCTAAGTCATCAGGGAGTACTGAATGTTTTCGAGCCAGAGCACGTATTGAAAACAGTCGCTCTTCAGTTTGCTCTAATTCTAGAGGATCAAAGTCCAATGATGACAAACAACTTTCCACACCTTGTTGCGATGTTGAAAGCTCTGATATAGCTCGAGATAATGCAGATATAGCTATATCCAAGCGACCTTCAGCTTGTCCTGATACACCTTCAAGCCAACGGCTTGCATCATTTAATAAACCTTCAGCTCCGTCTAAACTTAAATTTTTTGATACCTTTTTTATATCTTCACGAATTTTTATTGAAGCCTGCATCAATCTACGCTTCACATCTAAAGCTTTATCTTCACCAGTTTCAGGTGCTAATTGATTGATTTCATCAAGTGAATGAACAAGATATTCTTGATTTTTCTGCGCCGCAGTGAATTCAATCTTAGTCTCCTCAAGTTGCTTTTTAAAAAGATGATAAGCTTTCCATGCATTTCGAACATTAGATGTGTCTAAGCTTCCGAATTCATCTAACAAATCACAATGTTTGCGAGGATTCAGCAGTCCAATATCGTCATGCTGACCATGCAATTCAACTAATACATCTGATAACTGTCGCAACATTTCACCCGAACAACGTCGATCATTGACATATGCTGTTTTACGGCCATCACTGGCATTTGTTCTCCGCAAAATTAACTCATCAGCTTCAGGAAAGCCCGCTTCCACTAATATAATTCTAGCAGGGTGACCAATACTTAAATCGAACCATGCAGTAACTACACCCTGAGTTGCTCCTGATCGGACTAGATCTGCACGACCACGCCATCCTAAGACAAACCCAAGGCTATCAAGTAAAATGGATTTCCCAGCACCTGTTTCACCAGTTAATACATTCAGTCCAGACTGAAATTTCAAATCTAACCGATCTATCAACAACATGTCTGTAATATGAATACCACGTAACATATCGCGTTACAGCCATTTTCCTTGGCCAACTCGGCGCCATAAATTATTTAACCAACTCGAACCTTCGTTATCTACTGCTTCCATCGATAAACCCTGACCAGTTAACAAAACATATGCATCCTTGTACCAATCAGAGGCCTGGAAGTTATGGCCTAAGATTGCACCAGTTGTTTGTGCATCAGCACTCAAACCTAGCGACAAATACGATTCAACTAAACGGTATAAAGCTTCAGGAGTATGACTAGTAGTTTGGAATTCTTCTACAACCACTCTGAATCTTGCGATAGCAGCACCAAAATGTCCACGTTTTTGGTAATAACGTCCAATTTCCATTTCCTTTCCAGCCAAATGATCCAGCGATAAATCAAATTTTAATAAAGCAGGCGATGCATATTCACTATTAGGATAACGCTCGATAACATTTCTAAATGCCTGTATTGCCTCAAATGTTACGGACTGATCACGGCTAACATTATCAATTTGGTCATAAAAGCTGAGAGCTATTAAATATTGCGCATGTGCAGCATTCTTATCAGCGGGATAAAAATCTAAAAAACGCCTAGAATCCTCACGGCTTTGTAAATAAAAACCACCCTGATGATTTGCAACTGCAGACATAATTAAAGATTGTTTTGCAAGTTTAGAATAAGGATATAGTCGTTCAATCTTAGCAAACAAATCTGAAGCTTCTTGGTTTAAGTTATTTTCTAATAGGATTTCAGCTTGTTCATATATCTTTTGAGCAGGAAGTTCTTCTAAAGGTTCTGAATTTTCCATTCCATTGCAGGCAGATAAGACACCAGAAAAAGTGAGTAATAGCCATGTAATTCTGCCCCATTTCATGGTCATAAAAAATTCCTATTTTTTGGCGTAGCAAGTACGCATATTTTACTATCAATTAACACATTTTATAAGAAGAAAAAACTATTTCAACAGTTTAAATATCAAAATTATGAACTAAAAAACTGATATAAAATTTCAGCTATTGAACAAAGTCATCCCAGGAAATGTCTGCTCCAGGTAAATCATGGCTGATATCACTTGAGCATTCAATCATCTCCCAAGCACTTTGCTTAGAAAATAAAGCATGCAATATTAAATTAGTTGCCCTATGACCCGCACGCTTACCTTTGTATTTACCAAGAATAGGACAACCCGCTAAATAAAGGTCACCCAGAACGTCTAGCATTTTGTGGCCAACACATTCATCAACACGGCGAAAACCTTCAGGATTTAAAATTATACCATTGTCTACAACAATGGCATTATCTAAGCTGCCACCCAGAGCTAATCCAATTGATTGTAAATGATCAACATCACACAATTTACCAAATGTACGACAATTAGATAATTCTCTTACAAAAGTACCATTAGCCATATTCAATTTTTTTTCTTGATGCCCAATTGCTGCATCGTCATAACTAATTTCAAAATCAATTTTTAATGTTTCACATGGTGAAAGGCTAACTTCAAAATCATCAATCATAACTGAAACAGGTTCTAAAACTCTAATAGCCCTGATAGGTGCGTCAAGCTTCTGCAAACCAGCACGTAATATTGCACTAACAAAAGGAGCAGACGAACCATCCATGATTGGAACTTCAGGTCCATCAATTTCAATAATAGCGTTATGAACACCTGTGCCTGCTAGTGAAGCCATTAAATGCTCAATTGTAGAAACTTCAGCACCATTAGAATTACTAATACGTGTGCAAAGTTTTGTATTATTAACTGCATCATAACGTGCTGGGATTAGATTATCACCATCTATAACATCAGTCCGACGGAACCATATTCCATATTCAGCAGATGCAGGTGAAATAGTTAAATTACTAGTAATCCCTGAATGGAGGCCCACTCCAGACATTTTGATCGTTTTTTTTACTGTTGTTTGCATAACAACCTACAAATAAGATTTTTCTAAATTTAAAATATAACTATAGCTTATTGAACAAGCACTCAATTCACGCTTTGTGTCCAAATCTAACAAAAGTTGTAATATTTACTTAATCTACTAAGAAAGGGGCGGAAAACCGCACCCTTTTAAAACTTAGCATTTAGTTTGCCTGGCGCCTCAAAAAAGCAGGCACTTCAACTTGATCATCGTTGATGTCCATCTCTTCATATTCTGAACTATATCGTGGTTCAGCAGGAGCAGCCGGCTGACTACGTAATGATGGTTCCAAACTTCCAGATCCTGTCATACGAGAAATTAAACCGCCAAGAACACTTTTGCGCTCACTTGAATGACCCCGCCCAAGAGTTTCTGTAACATTTGATAGTGGTGTAATTCGTAGTGGCTGTTGCTTTGGCTGTTTTTGTACAGCAGCATGCAGACGAGCCATAGTTTCATTACTTGGCTGGGAAGACAGCTCTGTTGAAAAGTTTTCATATGAAGGTTGAAATTCATCAACAGTCTCTAAGCTTGGCTCTATTGATGCTTGATATGCAGGCTCAGGCAAGTCATCGCGAAAACGTTTTGGCTCTACATATTCCTGTTTTTCAAAAAGTGTTGGCTCTAAAATTTCAGAGCTAACTTCTAATTCACTTACAGTAGACCGTTCAGATTTTTTTTCTGCAACCGTAACTTCTTGCAAATGAGTATTACCATCAGCCCTCATTGGAAGAGGTGATTTTAAAGTACGGCGAGGAACAGGCGTATCACCAGCATCTTTTTCAGCAGCGTCAATACCTGTGGCAACAACGGAAACACGCATAATACCATCAAGTGTTTCATCCAATGCAGAACCAACAAGAATATTAGCATTTGGATCAACTTTGTCACGAATTCTATTTGCTGCTTCATCTACTTCAAACAGCGTTAGATCAGAACTACCCGTAATATTAATTAATACGCCACGCGCACCATCTAAGGAAATTTCATCTAACAATGGATTATTTATCGCCTTCTCTGCTGCTTGGATAGCACGATCTTCACCTGAGGCTTCTCCAGTTCCCATCATAGCCTTACCCATTTCATCCATAACAACACGAATATCAGCAAAATCTAGATTAATAATACCTGGTCGGACGATTAAATCAGTTACACCCTTAACCCCTTGATATAAAACGTCATCTGCAAGGCTGAATGCCTCTGTAAATGTTGTTTTTTCATTTGCAATACGAAATAAATTTTGATTTGGGATAATAATTAATGTGTCTACAACAGACTGAAGAGTTTCAACGCCATCATCAGCCTGACGTGCTCGCTTAAATCCCTCAAATTGAAAAGGTTTTGTTACAACCCCTACAGTTAATATTCCTAATTCACGGGCTGCCTGAGCAATAATAGGCGCAGCACCAGTACCAGTACCACCGCCCATACCAGCTGTAATAAAGCACATATGGCTTCCAGCCAAATGATCCACTATTGTCTCTATACTTTCTTCAGCAGCTTTAGCTCCAACAGCAGGTTGAGCACCTGCGCCCAAACCTTCAGTTGCTTTTTCACCAAGCTGAATGCGAATTGATGCTTTTGATAACTGCAAAGCTTGGGCATCAGTATTGGCTACAATAAAATCAACCCCATCAAGGTTTTTTTCTATCATATTATTTACTGCATTACACCCCGCGCCACCAACACCAAAAACGGTGATTTTTGGACGTAGGTCCGCTGCTTCAGGTATTTGGAGATTCAGAGTCATGGTCTGCCCGCCTGTTTTAAGATTTACTGCTCTGTCACTTTTCGCGACTTATTATATTTTATTATACCAAAGTGATTCGCTGGCGTCACCAAAAATCGTACTTAATGCATATATAATCACCAAAAAAATATATTTAGGCAGATTTTAGCTTGAAAATACTTTTACCAGTTTTCTTTTACCCACTGCATTGCACGTTTCATTGGTTTCACACCAAGCCTTTGAGCAGGCAAATCAAAATCCCAACACTCGTCTTGGGGGTGAGCTGCATAAAGTGCTAATCCAACTGGTGCTGCATAATCTGGCCCTGTTGCTGCTTGAGGCAATCCATGCACACGCAACGGACGGCCTAATCGAACTTGTTGGCCCAAAATTCGGCTAGCTAAACCTTCCATACCAGGAATTTGGCTTGCTCCACCTGTCAAAACAATTCGTTGACTTGGTAAGGTATCAAAACGTGCTGCTTGTAATTTATAATAAACTTCCTCGAGTATTTCTTCCACACGAGGACGTATAATACCGATAATTTCTGATCTTGTGAATTGACGGCGATCATGATCCCAATCACCAGACTGCCCATCGACATCGATCATATCTCGATCATCCATTGATGTAGCAACGACACCACCATGAATAGTTTTAATACGCTCTGCAGTATTACGGGGAATTTGAAGTCCTGAAGATAGGTCTGATGTGACATGATCTCCACCTATCCGAACAGAGTCTGCAAAAATCATTTGTTTACGTAAAAATACTGCCACTGAAGTTGATCCACCGCCAATATCGATACAAGCAGCACCCAATTCTTGTTCATCTTCTACAAGAGCAGAAATAGCTGATGCATAGGCGGATGATACAACCCCAGCCAACTCCAAGTCACAACGCTTAATACACGTTATTAAATTCTGAATAACGCGAGTATCAATGGTTAACAGATGCATATCTACAGATAACGAATGTCCAATTTGGCCCCGTGGATCAGATAGAGAAGGATTTTGATCTAAAGCAAAATTTACTGGCATAGCGTGAATTGCTTCACGCCCATCCCCAAAATTCGGAGCATCACATGCAGCCAAAACACGGCTTATATCCATATCAGTGACATTGCCCGTCTCTACAGCAACCTCCCCTGCCAAACCATAAGACTTAGGGTTAGCACCAGAAAAGCAAGCCATGACATGATCAACGCGAACATTAGCCATTTTCTGCGCACCCTGGACTGCAGTCCGTATTGCACGTTCAGTCTCTTCCATAGTAGATATTTCACCAAGCTTTACGCCTCGTGAACGAGTTTTTGCCACTCCAATAACACGAAATGCTCCATGCTTAGCTATAGCGCCCATACCTTCAGACGCATGCATTTGGACAGAAGGATCAAATTGTAAAATCATACAAACAATTTTAGATGTACCAACATCTAAAATTGCAACAACACCTCGCTGTAGTGCTGCACGTCGCTTCTGACGCATTATTTTTTGGGTTTCGTAAAGAGTTTGCATGAAAGATCTCTATTCAGTTAGCGCGGAAGCGCGGATAATTTTAGTTGCAAGGTCAGTAAGGCGTAAAACTGGACGGGCAGCATCACGCATGTCAATTATGACAATATCACGATTTAAAATTTGTTGAGCAGTGTCTAAGGCCAAAACACGGTTTAAAGCATCTAGCGGATTATCTTCTGGTAGTTGAATAATCTGGCCTCGATCTAAAATCACATCCCAACGTCGCATTCCCATTCGGCGTAGTCCACGCAGTCTATTTACAATGGGCTCAGCCATGGTATAAAGTTCTAAAGCTTCAAACATATGCGCTTTTGCTGCAGTGCCTGCAATTAATGGCAAATCTTGGCGATCAAGGCGAGATGTTAATAAACCAGCTAACTCACCTTCAGAATCAAGCATCTCTAATTTAGGCCCATCACGCCATATAATAAGTGGTTTGCGTTGATCAAGCCGTACCTCCAATAATCCACCAGATCGCAAAAATAATGAGGCCACTTTTACTTCATCCATCTGCTCAATCTGGTTTTTAATTTTAGGTAAATCCAAATCAAATGAATTTGTTGGGAACTGTAAATTTAAAGATTTTCGAATAGACGATGCAAGTTCTTCAGTTCCACCATCAATTTTCATTAACTCGACTTTAAACTCTGGCCGCGCTTGAATGCTTGACTGGGCCTCCAACATAACATCCGCAAGCCTAGCACGCAGAATATCATTTTTTGAAAAATATAGTCCTATTAAAAATATTATTATTAAGGGAAGCCCAATCGTTACTCCACTACGTACTATTGGTGTCAACCATAAGCGTTGGATTTTGTATCCAACACGACTCGGTGCAGGATCTAGCTTCACAATTTTTTTTGGTGTCTTTTGCCCAAATAAACGTTCAATTTTTTCAGCTGAGACTTCGCCCAAAGGAGCAATATTTGGAGCATCCTGCTTCCGCCTATTTATAGATTCTAGCGGTGACATTTTACTAATTTTTGGCTCTTTACGATCTATCGGTTGCATGACGCATCCTCAACCATCCATCTGACTAAAGTATAAAACGACGTACCTTCATATGCAGCTTGTTCAGGTGCTAATGATGTTGGCGTCATACCTGGCTGCGTATTAGTTTCAAGTAACTTTAAACCGGCTAAGCCAAGTGTTTCATCCCAACGAAAATCAGTACGTGTCATCCCGCGACAACTCAAACAAATGTGCGCGCGTTCAGCATAATCAATACATGCAGAAAAAATTTCTTTAGGAATATCAGCTGGCACAACATGATACGACCCACCATCTTTGTATTTAGCATCAAAGTCATACCAGCTATCAGTAAAAATATCCGTAACAGTTAAGGCGCGATTATTAACTACAGAGGACGTCAATTCACGACCAGGAATAAACTCTTCAACCATTAACATTTCAGGCATACCATCCGCCATAGATACAATTGGGCTATCTCCTTTTTGAACTATATAAACCCCAACAGAAGAACCTTCATTGTATGGCTTAACAACATAAGGAGCAGGCATTGGGTGCCTTCCCAAAACATCAGATTTTAGTATTAACATTGATGCTGCTACTGGCAAGCCTGCAGCTCGGTATGCATTTTTTGTTTTTTCTTTATCCATCGCAAGCGCTGATGAATAAACTCCAGAATGTGTATAAGGAATTTGCAACCACTCCAATAGGCCTTGAACACACCCATCCTCACCCCAGCGCCCATGCAATGCGTTGAAAACTACGTCAGGATTAGAAGCAGTTATATTCGCCGACAAGTTCTCACCTGCGTCGATCACTGTAACCTCATATCCTCCCCCGCGTAATGCAGATGCAACTTCTTGACCCGTAACCAGCGAAACTTCTCGTTCAGCTGACGGACCGCCATTTAGCACTGTTACACGGGTGATAGCCTTGCTCGACATACCCGCCTCTTCCCTACCCTGTTGATCGGGCTTTAGGATTTTAATTATTTTAGGGTTCTCCGACCCTTATTATTTCCCACTCTAACTGAATCCCTGAGTGTGCGTAAACCTTTTTCATCACTTTTTTACCTAAATTCTCTAAATCTGCTGCAGTTGCCCCACCCGTATTAACCATAAAGTTAGAATGTTTTTCACTCATTTGGGCTCCGCCAACATTAACACCCCGCATTCCAGCATTATCAATTACCTTCCAAGCCTTAAGATCATGAATATCCTCTGCATCTCCCGTAGATGAGAAACCTGCAGGATTTCGAAAGGTTGACCCACACGACCTCAATTTAGTTGGCTGGCTTTCTTCGCGGCTTTGCAAAAAATTACTCATCTTAAGCTCTATCGCAGAAGGATCACAAGAAAGCCCAGATAAAATAACATTAGTAATAATCATTCCTTCAGGAATTTGTGCAACTCTATATTTAAAATTCATATCATTAGCGAATAAAGTGACGCATTTTCCAGTTCTTGAAATAGCAGTAGCACTTTCAAAAACATCAGCAATGTAGCTTCCATAACACCCAGCATTCATTTTTACTGCACCACCAATGGTCCCGGGTATAGTCCGCAAAAATGCTAAATCAATGCCTGCCACTGCAGCTTTACGAGCCACTTGAGAATCTAAAGCTGCTGCTCCTACTTGTATGCGAGTACTATCCAATACTTTCACATCATTAAATCCACGCCCAAGCTTAACTACTACACCACGGATACCTCCATCACGTATAATAAGATTAGAGCACACTCCAATTGGAAGCACTGTGATCTCAGCCGCTATCTCAGATAAAAATTTAATCAAATCTTTTTCATCAGCAGGCTGGAACATAAAATCAGCTGGGCCCCCAACGCGCAACCAAGATAGATCTGCCATTACTCGGTTAGCGGTAATTTTTCCGCGGACTTCAGGAAATGATAAAGAAAGCATTACAAAAACCTTAGTGTTTTAAATTCTAATTCATATTATATCTAAATTTTCTTATTTATTATTTTAAAATATTAATAAAAAGATTATAGATCTGCATCAGATAGCCTGTTAGCCCAAGAACTAATTGTGCCAGCACCTAAACAAACTAAAAGATCACCAGGCTGACAATTTGCCTTAAAAAAAGTTTGAAAATCCTGCTCATTTTTAATAGCAAAAGCATTTCGATGACCACGAGTTTTAAGCCCTGAAACTAAACTATCCCGATTACGGTTTTTAATGGGTTCTTCACCAGCTGCATATACATCAGTAATACCAACAATATCAGCATCGTTAAAACAGCTACAAAAATCTTCAAATAAATCATTTAGTCGACTATAGCGGTGAGGCTGATGTACGGCGATAACGCGCCGGCTTGTAGCTTGCTTTGCCGCCCCCAATACTGCAGAAATTTCAACAGGATGATGGGCATAATCATCAATTACAGTGACACCATTAATCTCTGCAACATGAGTAAAACGGCGATTTACACCCTTAAAAGAAGCTAAGCCATTGCGAATTTCATCGCTACTCATTCTCAAATGCCGCGATACAGCGATAGCGGCTAGAGCATTGGAAACATTATAATCACCTGGCATCGGTAAAGTAACATGGTCGATACGAAGGCCTTCAGATTGAAGATTTATATCAAAATGTGCACACCCTTTTATGTAAGTAAGGTTTTCTGCTCGTATATCTGCTTGCTTATTAAAACCATATGTAACAACACGCCTATCATCAATTCGTCCAACTAGAGATTGTACTTCTGGGTGATCTGTATTGCAAATTGCTACACCATAAAAAGGAATATTAGATACAAAACTATAAAATGCATCGCGCAAGTTATCAAAGGATCCATAGTGCTCCATATGCTCAGGATCTATATTTGTGACAACGGCAATTGTTGCAGGTAATTTATTAAAAGTACCATCACTTTCATCAGCTTCAACCACCATCCACTCGCCATCACCTATACGAGCATTAGAACCATACGCATGAATAATTCCACCATTTATAACCGTTGGATCAATTCCGCCATAATCCAAAAGTGTTGCAACCATAGTAGTAGTAGTAGTTTTTCCATGGGTTCCAGCAATGGCAATATTAGATCTTAAGCGCATTAATTCTGCCAGCATCTCAGCTCGGCGTACAATTGGTAATCCTAATTTACGGGCATGATCTAATTCTGGATTGCTAGGTTTAATGGCAGATGAGATAACCACAACTTCAACATTATCTATATTCTCTGCTTTTTGAGGGTAATTAATTAGTCCACCCAATTCAACCAAACGCCTAGTAATTGCAGTTTCTTTTAAATCCGAGCCAGAAACAGTAAAGCCTTGATTGATTAGCACCTCGGCTATTCCAGACATACCAATTCCTCCGATACCAATAAAATGTATGGTTCCTAGTTGAGATGGTATTTTTGTTTTCGTTTGAATTTTTTTATTCATTTTGCGCTATTCCTTCAACAAGATCAGCCAGTTCGAACGCAGCCTCTGGCTTACCTTTAGCAAGCGCAGAAGTAGCCATTTTAGCAGCATCAGCAGCAGAAGATAAAATTTTAAGAATACAATCAGCTAAAACTTTTGCATTAAGGGCATTTTCTTGAATTACAACCGCTGCATTTGCAGCTACTAATCCGTGTGCATTTATATTTTGATGATCACTAGTTGCTGCAGCATATGGAATTAGAATTGAGGGACGCCCAATAACTGAAATATCAGCAATAGATGATGCTCCTGAACGAGAAATTATCAATTGGGCTTGAGATATACGTCTAGGAATGTCTGTAAAAAATGATTGAATTTCAGCATCTATACCTAATTTTATAAAACTTTTAGTAATTTTATCTATGTCTGGCCCCCTTGTTTGGCAAGCTACACGTAAATTAGCGCGCATACTCTCTGGCAGTAGAGCAATAGCATTCACCGTACTTTCAGCGATAATAGTTGACCCTTGGGATCCGCCTATCACCAATAAACTTATAGGCCAATTCCCTGGTGGAATGTATTGTGAGCCTGCCTGCTTATATACTGAACTCCGTACAGGGTTTCCTGTGTGACGTCCCACAACGCCTTTAGGTAAATCAGTTGGCCAAGTACCACAGGCCACAGCCTGCACACTTTTAGCAAATACTTTATTCACCCTTCCCAAAATACCGTTCTGTTCATGGAGGACCCGTGGGATTTTTAATACACCTGCAGCCAACATTGCAGGCACAGCTGGATAACCACCAAAGCCCACAACAATAGTTGGGCGCTCATTTAGCATTGATAAATAGGCTGTGAAAAATCCGCGTAAAATAAGGAATGGTGTTAGTAATTTTGCTTTAATCCCACCACGTGCAAAGGTGGATGCATTTACGACTTCAACAACTACTTTTTCTGGAAAGTTACCCGCATAACGAGCACCGCGTGGATCAGTTGATAATTTTATCTGCCAGCCACGCTTTAACATTTCTTCAGCCAAGGCTTGAGCTGGGAACATATGCCCTCCAGTGCCACCCGCAGCTATTACAATTAAAGGTTTGTAATTCATTTCTTAATTTTCGTTTGAGTTAGTATGTCAGAAATATCTCCCTGAGGGCGTGATCGAGTAAAGGCCAAAAGCATGCCTAATCCTATACCACCAGCAATCAATGAAGAACCCCCGTAACTAATAAAGGGTAATGTCATTCCTTTAGCAGGCAGTAACCGCACAGCAACACCAATATTAATCATCGCCTGCATGCCAAATAGTGATGCAATTCCAGTACCTGCAAGGCGAACAAAAATATCACGTTCAGCCATAAGCCGCAACAAAGACCTTACTGTAATTGCCATAAATAAACTAATAATAATTAGTACTAAAATTAAACCATATTCTTCAGCAGCAACAGCAATAATAAAATCTGTATGTGCATCTGGCAGAGACCATTTTACCGAACCTTCGCCAACACCTACCCCAAAAAATCCACCTTCTTGAATAGCGTTAGTTGCATAACCCAATTGAGTTCGAGGATCGATGTCTGGTGATAAAAACCCATCGATGCGGCGCGCAAAGTGTTCTGAACTATTATATGAAAACAAACCTACCCCAACAACACCAACAAGCATTAAGATCATAAGTAATAATGGCGCACCCGCCACAAAATACATCAAACCCCAAGATGCAAGAAAAAGGGACGCCTGGCCAAAGTCAGGCTGTAAAGCCAAAAGTGCCACAACAAAAACGCAAACAACAAAAGACATACGCTTACCAGGTGGGCCACTCACATCAAAACTTGCAGCCATCAGCCATGCAGTAAAGATAACAAAACAAGGCTTTAAAAATTCAGATGGTTGAACTGATGTAAAACCAAGTGAATACCACCGCACTGCACCCTTGCCAAAATCAGTTCCCAATACCGGCAGAAGACAAATTGCTAGAAAACAACATATAAATCCAATTATGCCAAATCGACGTACCATACGAGGCGTTAACATTGAGGTTAAAATCATTATAATAAGGGCAATTATGCCAAAAAATAACTGCTTATAAACATAGTAAAAAGGGACTAAACCATTACGCTCTGCTAATGGAACTGATGCTGCCAATCCGAGCAAAATACCAATAACAAAAAGAACTACTACAAAAGTTAGAGACCAACGGTCTACTGTACGCCACCAACGTGGAAGAACTGGTTCACTAGGTTGCTGTGCAACCGTGCCAAATACCATATCCGTCATGAGATATCGCCTGTCTGCATTTGCTCTATTGCTGCCTCGTTTTCGGGTTCAGCTTATTATTATTAATATTATTATTGCATAGTTAGAATCAGATTTCCAGCATATAGATAATGCTGAATATCAAACATGGCGAAGCTGTGCTCATCAAAGATCATATTATTAAATTAATAGAAAAATTAAGAGCTCACTTTTATTAATTACTATTCTTATTATCTATAGCCTCAACTATATTGATAAAATCGTTTCCTCGCGCCTCAAAACTCTCATATTGATCAAAGCTGGCGCAGGCTGGTGCAAGTAGAATAACATCACCAACTTCTGCATCATCAATTGCTAACCTAACTGCATTAGAAATAGTTTCGCACTTTACATAATCTATGTGATGTAATTGCTCAGCAAAAGCTGTCATACTACTACCAATTAAATATGCTTTTTTCATTCTAGAAAAGTAAGGCTCCAGTGATGAAATTCCACCACTTTTAGCTTCACCACCAACAATCCAACGAACATTACTAAAAGATAACAACGCTTTTTCAGCAGCATCTGCATTAGTTGCCTTACTATCATTAACAAAGGTAACACCATTATATTTACCTAAAATTTGGCACCTATGTGGAAGGCCTACGTAAGAATACAGCGCCTCTTCTATTGCCTTTGGGGCCATTCCAATGGAGCGGCAAACACCATAAGCAGCGCATGCGTTTTGGTGATTATGTTCACCTGGCAATCCTAGAATAGGACGTAGGTCAATAGACGTCATCTGGCGTCCTTTGCGCCATTCAGATAAAAACCCTTTTCGCACAAATACAGACCATCCATCAGTCTGAAGTTTTTTATTTTTAGAGATACTAATGACAGGATCACCAGAGGATGTTTCTTGGCGTAATTGATTGGCTAAAAAACGGCCCTCAATTTCATCTATTCCAATTATTGCACGATCAGGATTGCCATCTATAAATAAACGCCGCTTGGCTGCAAAGTATCCCCCCATTCCATTATGGCGATCTAAATGATCAGGTGATAAATTTATAAAAACAGCAATATCAGGCGCTAAGGCACGAGCAAGTTCAATTTGATAGGAAGACAATTCCAAAACTACAATGGCACCATCTAAAGCAGGCTCTATGTCAAGCACACCTCGCCCTATATTTCCAGCCACAACTACAGGGCGCTTAGTTGTCTCAAGTATATGAGCAACCAAGGCGGTTGTTGTAGATTTTCCATTAGAACCTGTAATGCAAATCACTTTGGGCATTACTTCAAAGTTATCCCAATCCTGAGTAGCATAGGAACGAAAAAATAATCCAATGTCATTATCTACAACGACCCCCTTATCCCATGCTTTTGAAACAATTTCATGCGGGGTTGGGTATAAGTGTGGAATCCCAGGTGAAACTATTAAACTAACTATGCCATCCCACGATGAGTCTTTTGATAAATCAAGAATCTTAAAATCTTCAGCGTCTGCAGCAATTCGAGATTGTTCATTATCATCCCAAACAATTGGCTCTGCACCACCTGCACGTAAAGCACGCGCAGCACTTAAACCAGAGCGTCCCAGGCCCAAAACAGCAACTCTGCAACCAGTATATCCACGAACAGGTATCATTAGCGTAACTTCAATGTTGCTAAGCCAATTAAGGCAAGAATTAAAGCAATTATCCAAAAACGGATCACTATTTGAGCTTCTCCCCAACCCTTCTTCTCAAAATGGTGATGGATAGGTGCCATCAAAAATACTCGCTTTCCAGTACTCTTAAAATAAATTACTTGAATAATAACAGACAAAGCTTCGACCACAAAAAGACCACCAACTATAGCAAGCACTAATTCATGCTTAGTCGAAACAGCAATAGCACCCAGCGCACCACCTAATGCTAAAGAGCCAGTATCCCCCATAAAAACAGCTGCAGGTGGCGCATTATACCAAAGAAACCCCAGACCAGCTCCCACTAATGCGGATGTGAAAACTAGTAATTCTCCTGTACCCTGTACATAATGCACATCGAGATAGGCAGTAAAATCAGTACGCCCTACAATATATGCAATAACTCCCAATGTTCCAGCAGCAATGATAACTGGCATTATGGCCAAGCCATCTAAACCATCTGTCAAATTCACAGCATTTGCGGCACCAACGATTACGATCATTGCAAAAGGAAAATAAATCACTCCAAGATTTAATAATGTATCTTTAAAAATGGGTAAAGCCAGATGACGGCTCAAATCATCTGAATGTAATTCTTGTGCACTATAGGCCGCAATTAAGGAAATTAATAATCCCAAGATAATACGAGCTTTAGATGAGAAACCTTTTGTATTATTTTTTGTAACTTTCAAATAATCGTCTAAAAATCCAATAATTCCAAATCCAATAGTCACAAAAAGTACGATCCAAACATATCCATTATCCGATCGAGCCCACAAAAGCGTAGATGATAACAAAGTTCCAAGTATTAAGACTCCACCCATTGTTGGTGTTCCTGATTTTTCTAGAATATGACTGGCAGGTCCATCTTTGCGTATAGGTTGGCCATTTTTTTGCATTTTTTTAAGACGTCGAATTACAGGTGCACCAAACATAAATGACAATAATAAAGCTGTAAAAAATGCTCCACCTGAACGAAATGTAATGTATCTAAAAAGATTAAACGCATCACCACCATCTGATAGTTCACTCAAAAAATACAACATCTCTCATTACTCCTTATTTATACCTAAGCGTCTAATTTCTTAATTACTTCTACTATTTTTGAAACTCGCGTATAGTTTGAGCCTTTTACCATTACAATATCATTCACACTGAGAAGAGACCTAATTTGTAGCACTAATTCATCTGTTGTCTCGACCCATAATCCACGTTTTTTAATAGGCAAAGCTTCATACATACTTTGCATCATAGGGCCAACCAAGTGAAATATATCTATGTTAGTAATTACGTCTAAAGATGCTAGGTCAACATGGTATGATAATTCTTCTGAGCCTAACTCACCCATTTCCCCTAATATAGCAATTTTACTTCCTAATGCCTCGCTATTTGCTAAAACTTCGAGCGCAGCGGCCATCGATGCAGGATTTGCATTATAGCTCTCATCGATTAATTCAATACATCCAGAACCATACTTAATCGACTTCCGTTCACCCCGTCCAGCAGGTGCTTCCCAGTCTGATAAGGCTTGGATTATTTCACTTAAACTACCACCAGCCACTTGTGCTGCTGCTATAGCAGCTAAAGCATTCATCGCAAAATGATTACCTTCTGCATGAAAGTTAAAAGTTGTATTAATACCATTAATCATAACATGAGATATAGTTTTTGTATCCTGCCTGTCAGTTTCAATTAATCGATAATCTGAATCTATTGCATGGCCAAAAGTGATAATTTTAGCTTCAACTTTTTTTATTATTT
Organism: uncultured Amylibacter sp.; assembly: GCA_905181935.1. GTDB lineage: Bacteria > Pseudomonadota > Alphaproteobacteria > Rhodobacterales > Rhodobacteraceae > Amylibacter. The sequence continues at coordinate 320,656 of CAJIZV010000001.1, forward strand.
TCATCATAACTGGCGTTGAAGGTAAGTCATTATTAACAATAGCTGTAGCTTTTGAGGATAAGTTCTCAAAAATTTCTGATTTTGCATAAGCAATTTCTTGAACGTTTTTAAACGATTTCAAATGTACAGCTGAAACATTAAGAACCATAGCGATATCTAAATTAGCCAACTTCGCTAGGGGACGAATTTCTCCTGGACTATTCATTCCTATTTCAATAACTGCAAAATTGGCATTTATGGGCATCCGCGCCAAAGTTAGTGGAACTCCCCAGTGATTATTGAAGCTTTTTTCAGCAACATGTACTTTACCACTAATAGAAAGAATCATTTTTAACATTTCTTTCGTTGAGGTTTTTCCGACAGAACCAGTTACACCAATTACCACAGCACTTGTTCTAGCCCTTGCAAATTGCGCCATATCTTGAAGCGCCGCTAACACATCAGGGACAATTAATAATGGTGCATTTTTGTCTACACCATCTGGAACCCTTGAAACCAATGCGGCAGAAGCTCCATTAGCAAGCGCAGTGGCAACAAAATTATGGCCATCTCTCTGATCTTTTAATGCAACAAATAGTTCACCAACTTGAATTGTTCGTGTATCAATAGAAATGCCAGTTGCAGACCAATTAGTTGTTGCAAAACCTCCCGTTGCCGTTTCAACATCGGTAGAAGACCAAAGCGTCACAGACTTAGTTCATCTAAAGTGGCAACACTTATACTGGCCTGCTCTACATCATTAAAAGCAAAAATATCATCCCCAATGATTTGACCCATTTCATGTCCTTTACCTGCAATGAGCAAAGCGTCCCCAGCCTGCAAGGCATCTACACCCATCAAAATTGCTTTTGCTCGGTCATCGATTTCTGTAGCATTTGGACAACCACGCATAACAGCATCACGTATTAAACTTGGACTTTCATTACGTGGATTATCATCTGTGACAAAAACTACATCAGCGTTTTCTGCTGCTGCTTGCCCCATCAACTCACGCTTAGAAGCATCACGATCGCCACCGGCACCCATAATAATAATTATTCGCCCCATTACATGGGGGCGCATTGCACTTAAAGCTGTTTTTATAGCATCAGGTGTATGTGCATAGTCTACAAAAATTGAGGCCCCATTAGCACGCTTGGCTGCTAACTGCATTCGTCCTAGAACAGTTTTTAACTCTCCAAGTGTATCAAAAACTTCATCAGGCTGTTGACCACAGGCAATAACTAAAGCTGCAGCTTGGAGAACATTCATGGCTTGAAAGTGACCAATCATATCCAATCGAACCGATTTCATTCGACCACGCCATGCAAATAAAACTTGCTGACCAGTAGCATCCAAATTGCATTTTTTTAAAGTTAAATCACAATCAGATGCACCAACACTAATAATGTCTTGGCCACGAGATTTAGCTATATTTAAAATATCAACAGCTTTAGGGTCATCCATATTAATTACTACAGATCCTTCTGGGGACAATACACGATTAAACAATTCTGACTTTGAGGAAAAATATGTTTCAAATGTTTTATGATAATCTAAATGGTCATGGGTAAAATTTGTAAATGCTGCAGCAGTTAAATATACACCATCTAATCGACGTTGATCCAAACCGTGACTCGAAGCTTCCATTGCTCCATGCGTGATTTCATTATTCTTTAATTCATACAATAATTTATGTAATACAATTGGTTCAGGTGTAGTGTGTGACAATGAAGAAGAATAAGCTCCTTCCACTCCAGATGTACCAATATTTACTGCTTTTTTTCCTAAATTTTCCCAAATTTGCCTAGTAAAATTAGCAACTGAAGTTTTGCCATTGGTACCAGTAATAGCTACCATTGTAGCGGGCTGACCCGAATAAAACCTAGCTGTTGCTTTAGATAAGCTTAACCGTGGATCCTTAGAAACTACTATAGGTATATTTAGATTAAATAATTTTTGTCTAGCAATTTTCAAACCTTCTAAGTCTGTTAGAATGGCTGCTGCATTCATCATAATTGCAGATTCAATAAAATTACAGCCATGTTGAAGCGCACCTGGCATCGCTGCAAATAAATTTCCAGCTTTTAATTTGCGGCTATCCACACAGATATTATTAATTATAGGATCACTCAGAATACCATCTGATACAAATAATCCAAGTTCACTCAATCTTTTTGGATCCGGGGACTTTTCCAACATTAAGGGCACCTTATTGGCTTTTAAGTGACGTGTAAGTCACCTGCAAGTTTGGCATAATGGGGCGTAAATTTAAAATTGGCGCAACACGGCTAATAATTTCAGCTGCTACTGGCACGGCTGTCCAACCTGCAGCACGACGTTTTTCACCAAGAGCATAGAATTCTGGTTCATCAAGAGATACAATTAAAGTATATTTAGGCTTACTAGCGGGAAATACTGAAGCAAAAGTTGCAATTACTTTTTTGTCGTAATATCCACCTGTTGGAGATGGCTTATTGGCAGTTCCTGTTTTACCAGCAACTTCATAACCCACAACTTCACCCATGCTAGCAGTGCCTTTTTCTTCGCTAACAACTCGTCTTAACATAGAAACTAATTGTTTTGACGTTTTTTCTGAAATTATTTTTTTTCCTCTTAAATTGTTAAACTTAAGGCGTTTCAAGGTTGGTTTTACTTGATATCCACCGTTAGAAATAATGGAATACGCTGTGGCTAAATGTAACGGTGTTGCGGAAATTCCATGCCCATATGAAATTGTTATTGTTGAACTATCAGACCAGTTTTTTGGTATTAATGGTTTTGTCCGGCTAGCTTCGCCTAACTCAACTGGTACAGCTTCAAAAAAACCTAAATCTTTTAATGTATCTTGCTGGGATATAGAGCCCGCGGCTAAGGCCATGCGTATAGTTCCAGTGTTAGATGATTTCATAATTACATCTTCCATCGTGTTGATGGGCCCATAATCTCTATAATCTCTAAAAGTTTTCCGGTTCCATTTAAACGGAGTGGTATCAATTATTGTTTGCGGGTTTGCTAATCCTTTTTCCAGTGATGTTGCCGCTGTAAAAATTTTAAAAGTTGAGCCTAATTCATATAAACCCTGAGCTGCACGATTAAATAGTGGACTATCTGAAGCATCACCAGATACCGCATCATGAGGGCGATTGTTTGGATCAAAATCAGGTAAAGATACTAAGGATAAAATTTCACCAGTGTGAATATTCATCAAGATTGCAGAAGCACCCTTGGCATTCGTAAAGCGCATGCCATCTTCTAAAACTTGACGAGTTGCAGCTTGTGTACTTAAATCAATTGATAATTGTAAGGGTGAGCCTTCCAAAGCTGGATCACGCAACATGGTATCAAAATATTTTTCAACTCCACCAACACCAATAATTTCAGCAGCATGCACACCCTCTTCGCCAAACCGAGTTCCACCTAAAATATGCGCTGCCAACTTACCATTTGGATATAAGCGCATTTCTCTATTTCCAAATAGTAACCCTGGCTCACCTAGATCATGTACTAGCTGGCGCTTCTCAGGAGATACTTGCTTCTTCACCCAAACAAATTTTTTCTTCTCATCACTAAAGTCACGAACAAGTTGGTCATAATTGATATCAGGAAAAATAATCTGTAAATCAGCTGCAGCTTTTTTTGGATTAATCATCAAAGGTGGTTGCGCATAAAGTGCTTGAGTAGACATATTTGTTGCTAAAATATTTCCATTACGGTCAATTATATTAGCACGTTGATTCATAATTTCTGATCCAACTCTATGTTTAGATACCCCATGGGGCGAGCTGGACGCTAACATTGCCATTTTGCCACCAATGGCACAAAACCCTAGAATAAAAGCTATACCCAATAACATCAGCCGAGTTTCAGCACGAACACGCGTTTTAACCTGAATAGCTTGATTACGATTGCAACGTTCGTCTGCCTCAATTAAATTTGGATTTTCACCTTGAAGGCGTGATGCGATAACATGGGCAAGTGGGCGTAAAGGCTTTCTTCTCATGGAAACTGTTTGCCTCCATCGCTAGATACCAAAACTGGTGAGTTAACAATCAAATTCTGGGTCGGTGGCAAAGGTATAGTATTTAGCTCTGCAAAGTGATGAGCTGTTAAAGGCACTAAATTTAAATGCCTAAAATTTAAATCTGCTAGATTCTGTAATCTTTTAGGCCGGTTTAGATAAGCCCATTCAACATTTAGAATTGAAATAGTTTCTTTTTCATTTGCAACTTTCTTATGCAACTCATTAACGCGACGTATGGACATTTGAGTAGTATAGTTTTCAGTATATGCCCAATAGGCAACTAAAAGTACGAGAGCAGAACACATGATATATATAAAAATACGCATTAAATTAAGCGCTCCAAATCGAATTTAGGAAGCCCAATATCAAATGGTGAAATATCTTCAGAAACAGTGTCCAAACGGCGAGCCAACCGCAATTTTGCAGATCTAGCACGAGGATTAAACTTAATTTCTTCATCTGAAGGAACTATAGCTTTTCGCCCAACCCGTTCAAAAGCTTTCACCTCTTCTTCTTGTTCAGGTTGATATCGATTACCTTTAGGGTTATTTCCAGACCTTGCTTGAATAAATCGTTTTACAATGCGGTCTTCTAGCGAATGGAATGTAACAACAGCCAACAAGCCACCTTCAGAAAGGGCGTTTTCCGCAGCGCGTAATCCATCTACTAATTGCCCTAATTCATCGTTCACAGCTATTCTAAGGGCTTGAAAAGTTCTAGTTGCTGGATGTGTTTGGCCTGGCTTTGGTCTAGGTAAGCTGGCTTCAATAACCTTAACTAATTGAAAAGTACTTTCAAACCTTGAATTTTCGCGCGCCCTAACTATATTTCGCGCAATGCGCCGTGAAGCACGATCCTCTCCATACAAATATATCAAATCTGCTAAGACGTCTTCATCAACAGAATTTACAATATCTGCAGCTGACATACCTGATTGTGCCATACGCATATCTAAAGGCCCATCTTTCATAAATGAGAAACCTCTATCAGCCTGATCAATTTGCATTGATGATACTCCAATGTCTAAAACAACACCGTCAAGCAGCCCACTTCCAGCTTCTGTAGCTAATGCATCAAGATTTCCAAACGTGCCATGTATAAGTTTTAATCGATCCTGATATTTACTTGCCCAAGTTTTGGCGCGAACAAAAACTTCTGGATCACGATCGATGGCATAAACAGTATCAGCGCCAGAATCTAAAAGAGCGCGCGTATAGCCACCAGCACCAAAAGTACCATCAAGCCATTGTCCAGAAATAGGTTTAACCGCGTCTAAAATTGGTAACAATAAAACTGGGATATGAGGCGCAGATGATTGATGGGTCTGGGCCAGACTCATGGCTTAAATTCCAATCGGTTTATTCAAAACTTGACGTAAATCAAATCCAACACCGCGCTCTGCCAGCGCCACCTCACGCTGCTCACTGTATATTTTATATATATCAGGGCGCCATATTTGAAAGGTTTTAACAGTTCCTGCAAATACAACCTCTCCACCTAAGCTAAGCTTTTCAATAAGTACTGGATTTAAAATAATTCGCCCAGTCTCATCTATATTCATTTGTAATGATTTAGTAGAATAATTCATTTCCATTGCAGAACGATCGTCTCCATATGGCATGGACTCAATTGCTTCTTCAATATCATCCATGGCTCGCACTGAATATCCTTCGATATACTTTTGCGATTGACCGCCGTAAACTAATATTAATTCAGGGCGCAAACCATTAGTCCAGTCAGGATCACCTTCTTCTAGCACACGTCGAAACGGGGCTGGAATAGAAACTCTACCCTTACCGTCCACTTTTTGAACGATTTCGCCTCTAAATCTGCGTGCCACGATTGCGACCTCTTTATTCTCGGCCTAAGCCATTAAAGTGAAACGGCGAACCAAGCTGCTGCCACTGCTTGATTCGCCGCCCTTGTCCAATTTAGGACTGTCTGGTTTGAGGGATACCACCCAGGGAGGTGTCTGCTCGTATCCGTCCAGATCTTACTTTTTAGATGGGGGGCGCCTGTATGAAACCGTTTGGTATCCATGGATCTTATCGTCCAATTGATACGTCTCACCTCATCATGTTTTATTAATAAATGATTTTGACTGGTTATAAAAGGTATTTTTTGGGATTTTATGGTTTTTTATGGGTAAATCTAAATTTACAGCATATATAGTGTAAATATTTTATCATTATCTATATGTTGTATTACTCATATTTTTGAATTTATACTTTATAATATTAAACATTAAAAATTATAGGAACTTATAGTGAACATATCTAAAAATTTCGTTACTAGCAAATATATAAATATTTTAGAGTTATTGTTAAATTTGATAATATGCGGATGGCCTATAAGCCGGATTTTGTCGTGTGCGACCATTCATCTGGGCCTTGCGTTACCACAAGGCTCTAGCAACCACCCGAACCTGCTGGGGCTTCAGCGACCCCGCCCATAAAGGCACGCGATTCCTACTTGGTTTTGCTCCTGACGGGGCTTGCCATGCCAGTGCTGTTGCCAACACCGCGGTAGGCTCTTACCCCACCGTTTCACCCTTACTCGTACATGACGAGCGGTTTTTTTTCTGTGGCGCTTTCCCTTGAGTTACCCCAGGCGGGCGTTACCCGCCGTCATTGCTGTAAAGAGTCCGGACTTTCCTCGCTTGCGCGCGGCCGCCCAGCCATCCGCGATTTATGCATATTAGATGAACACGTGACCGTCAATGGATTTTACTAACGGTCTCTCACAATAGTATTTACACTCATGATTCATGAGACAAAAAAATAAAAAGTATTAAATTTTACGAGACATATTAAAACCAAAAAAATTCTATTTTACAGATGAGTTGGCCAATTATTAGCCAAAGATATTATTACACCCATATCAGACATAGACAACTCACCCTCTTGATCAGGCAAAAACCTTAAGCGAAACGCATACAAAACTGCATTCCAACCATCTTCATCATTATTAGGTGGGCAATAACCAAATATTTTTGCAGCATGCTTAAAAATATCCCAATCAGGTGCCTTACTTTCAATATTATGCGGCCATACACCTAAACCTTTTTTAGCAAAAGTCTGCCATGGGAATCTACGCCCAGGATCAAATTTTCTACCAGGCGACATATCAGAATGCCCAATTATATTTTTAGCTATAATCTCTGGCCGCCGGTTTAAAATATCAAAAAGTAACACCTCCAGCGCTTGTAGTTGTAGATAATCGAAATCCAATTCATCATTAATTGATGGGCAATAATCAAGTTCAATACCTATTGAATGAGAGTTGATATCTCTCACTTGACCCCAAGTACCTTTTCCGGCGTGCCAAGAGCGTAGGCTTTCATCGACCATTTGCGTGATTTTGCCTTCTTTAGATATAATATAATGTGCGGATACTTCAAATTTTGGATCACATAAACGTTCTATTGCACTCATCACGTTCTCCATTGCAGTATAGTGCAAAACAATCATATCAGGAGGGGAGCCATGTTTACGAGGCCCACAATTAGGTGAAAAATATTGCTTAATATTTAAATCAAATACCATAAAAAGATGTTAGCGTATTGGGACCCAAGCGCAAGCAAACCCATCACCATCAGAATCTAATAATAACGTGTCACGTCTTGGTCCACCGGCGCTTAAAAATGCCATTTGTGCAATTTCAGGGACTGAGTACTCATTACAATTAGTTCCCTCAGAATATCTAAAAGTTAAGCGGTTATAAATATTTTCTCCTACAAAATGCATTTGGGTAGCACTATAGTCACGTAAATCTAATGTCTTATTACGTTTTTTGAGTGTAATCTCGCGTATTTTGCTTATTATTACGTGCTTTTTAGATTCATCATCACCACCTGGAATAGATAATGCAGGTTCATAAAGACCTTCGACAGGTACAGGCGTAGCAGTAATACTTTCTGTGATAGGATTTTCTAAATCAGGGTTACCTATTGTACTTTCACCATCATTATTTGGCACAGAGATCCCAAGTAACGGCTGCACAGATACAAAACCAACTTGAGATGGAATTGGGAGCTCTTCACATGCAGTAAATAATATTAATGCCGCTAAACTAATCAGGACCTTTTTCATATTACCACCATTTATCTGCTTTTGTTTTAAAGTTAGCACAACTTTCAAGCACTGAAGCTATGTTTAACATTTCACCCTCTTCCCAAGGACGCCCGATTAATTGCAAGCCCAAAGGCAAGCCTTCTGCGCTTAGACCTACTGGAACAGATACACCTGGCAAACCAGCAAGGTTAACCGTAACTGTAAATACATCATTAAGGTACATTTTAATTGGGTCTTCATTTTTCATCTCACCCAGACCAAATGCAGCAGATGGTGTTGCTGGAGTAAGTATCGCATCAACACCTGTGGAATAGACATCATCAAAATCTTTTTTAATTAATGTTCGCACACGTTGTGCACGTCGATAATATGCATCATAAAAACCAGCCGAAAGAACATAAGCACCAACCATTACACGGCGTTTAACTTCATCTCCAAAACCTTCCGCACGTGTTCGAGCATACATGTCATCTATGCCTTCACCAGACTTAAGTGTGGCTCGGTGCCCATAACGAACACCGTCATAACGAGCAAGGTTTGATGACGCTTCCGCAGGAGCTAAAACGTAGTATGCTGGTAATGCGTATTTTGTATGAGGCAGTGATACGTCAACAATCTCAGCACCAGCATCACGTAACATATCAGTGCCGTCTTTCCACAACTTCTCTATCTCATCGGGCATACCATCCAGGCGATACTCTTTGGGAATACCAATTTTTTTGCCTTTAATGTCACCTGTTATAGCAGTTTCAAAATTAGGAACTGTAAATGGCGCAGATGTACTATCTTTATTATCATGACCAGAAATTGCATTTAAAAATATTGCACTATCGCGAACAGTTTTTGTCATTGGACCTGCTTGATCAAGTGAAGAAGCAAATGCGATGATACCCCAGCGCGATACACGGCCATATGTGGGCTTTACGCCAACTATACCAGTAAAAGCAGCAGGCTGTCGGATTGAACCTCCAGTATCAGTACCAGTTGCAGCGAGGCATAGATCTGCAGCAACCGCTGATGCAGATCCACCTGATGACCCACCTGCCGTTAACTTTTTATCAGAACCATTACGACGCCAAGGGTTCACAGCTGCACCATAAATTGACGTTTCATTAGATGATCCCATGGCGAATTCATCCATATTAAGCTTACCTAACATTACAGCACCTTGCTCCCAAAGCCTAGCAGTAACTGTACTTTCATATTCAGGTTTAAAATCAGTCAGTATCTTTGAGGCAGCTTGAGAATTTACATTTTTCGTACAGAATAAATCCTTTATGCCTAAAGGAATTCCACACATGTCAGGGGAGTTTCCTTTTGCTAGCATTGAGTCAGCCTTATTTGCTTGCTCTCGCGCAAGTTCAGGAGTTTTTACACAGTAGGCATTTAAGGCATCTGATGCTTTAACTGCACCAATGCATGACTCTGTTAGTTCAGCCGCTGTAATTTCTTTATTACGTAGTTTATCGCGTGCTGCAGCTATTGTAAGTTTAAATAAATCAATCATTACTTATTCCATCACTTTTGGAACGGCAAAAAAACCCTCGCGGGAATCTGGCGCATTCTTTAGAATTTTTTCAATTTGGTCACCATCAGAAACTACATCAGCTCGTCGCGGCAGTGACATTGGAGACACGGAGGTAAGCGGCTCAACACCCTCTACGTCTACCTCAAGTAGTTGCTCCATAAATCCTAAAATACCTGATAGTTCTTGCGCTAAATTCTCTAGTTCTTCTTCTGGCACGGCTATACGCGCTAAATGCGCTGCGCGACGTGCAGTTTCCTTGTCAATCGACATGATGAAATCCCCGATTTATTAATTAATTTCCATTTACCAAGCCCTGCCAGTATGCGCAAGCTTAGGAAAGGGATCTTACTTAATTGTTTTTATCTTTAAATATTTATGACTTTATTAATCAAAATTTACCATCAATTTAATGGATCATTTTTAAATTGACATAAAAATTAGAGTCTAGATAATTTTATTATGAGAAAGTAATTACGTATAAACTTATATTATAAGATTTAATAATTTAATTATAGTTTTGGTTTATACTGATCAAAAAATAATTTTTACCCAGCCACCCGAACTACCGCCTTTTGTCTTTAAAAAACTCATGAAATAATGCAGCACATTCAGCTTCAGAAATACCGTCATAGATATCTGGCTTATGGTGACACTGAGAATGAGAGAATATACGTGGACCCTGACAAACTCCACCTGACTTTTTGTCATTTGCGCCGTAAAATAACTTTGCAATTCGTGCATTTGATATTGCTGCCGCACACATAGGGCAAGGTTCGAGGGTAACATAAATACTTGCACCTATTAGACGATCAACACCTAGCTTTGAACATGCATCACGAATGGCTAGAATTTCAGCATGCGCCGTTGGATCATTTAATTCACGCGTTCGATTGCCAGCGGATGCTAATAACACACCATTAAGCACAATAACTGCACCAACTGGGACTTCTCCCCTCGTCGCAGCCTTTTTTGCTTGTTCAAGAGCTAATGGCATAAATGTTGTAAAATTAGTCATAATTCTGAATGCGCAAAAAAGGCAGGCCTTGCAAGCAGTGTTTCATTGCTCCATAGGACAGTTATGTCAGATGAACCTCAAAGAATTGCGAAATACCTAGCCCGTGCAGGTGTTGCATCACGTCGTGAAATCGAACGTATGATTGCCATTGGTCAAATCAGTTTAAATGGTAAAATCTTAGACACTCCAGCAATCAAAGTGACTACTGCTGATGTGATCGAAGTAAATGGTAAGCAAATTGGTGAAGCTGAAAAAGTACGCTTCTGGCGGTATTATAAACCTATTGGCTTAGTCACAACAGATCGTGATGAAAAAGGGCGTGATACAATTTATGATCACTTCCCTGAAAATATGCCCCGTGTCATGACTGTTGGACGTCTGGACATCAATTCTGAAGGATTATTACTATTAACAAATGATGGTGGATTAAAGCGTAAGTTAGAATTACCTGCAACAGGTTGGTTGCGCCGTTATCGTGTTCGAGTAAATGGAAACCCTACCGAAGAAATGGTCGCTCCATTACGCCAAGGTATTGTAATTGATCGTGAGCGATTTAAAGGTATGGAAGTACGCCTTGATCGCCAACAAGGATCCAATGCTTGGCTAACCATTGGGATTAGGGAAGGCAAAAATCGTGAGATTCGTCGAGCAATGGAATATGTGGGTCTAAGAGTAAATAGACTAATTCGCACCTCTTACGGCCCATTTAAATTGGATGATTTAAATCCAGGTGACGTTGAAGAAATCAAAGAAAAAACTATCAAAGATCAATTAGGGCTTTAATCTAATTATTTTTCGAAACACCAACTCATAATTGATTTCTGAATATGCAATCTATTTTCAGCCTCATCAAAAACAACAGAGTTTGGGCCATCTAATACTTCAGAAGTCACCTCTTCTTCCCTATGTGCAGGTAAACAATGCATAAATATAGCATCCACATTCGCTAACTTCATTAACTCTGTATTAACTTGATAAGGGCGTAGTAAATTATGGCGGCGGGCTCGCGCTGCTTGATCATCATGCATAGACAGCCATGTATCCGTTAGAATTAAATCAGCCCCTTCAACAGCCTTGCTTGCATCACATTCAATTTCAACTTTGCTCCCTTTAGAGCGAGCATAAGCAATAGACTTTACTTCTGGTTCTAAGCTTTGGGGTCCTGAAAAAGTTAGATTAAACCCAAATTGGCCTGCTGCATGTAATAATGATGAACATACGTTGTTACCATCCCCAAGCCAAACTACTTTTTTACCTAAAATTGAACCACATTTCTCCTGGTAAGTCATAATATCTGCCATAATTTGGCATGGATGCGATCTGTCAGTCAGCCCGTTTATTACTGGCACATCTGAATATTCAGCTAGTTCCAACAATGTTGCTTCAGCAAATGTTCGGATCATAATCATGTCTACATATCTAGATAAAACACGTGCAGTATCTGCAATGCTCTCACCGTGGCCAATTTGCATTTCAGCACCAGAAAGAACCATCGTCTGTCCACCCATTTGACGCACACCCATATCAAAAGAAACTCGAGTTCGAGTAGATGGTTTTTCAAAAATCAAAGCGACCATTTTACCTGCCAAAGGCTTCTCTTGATCTGGAGTGCCCTTTGGTAAATCAGCTCGTGTTGATTTTGTATTATTAGCCTGATCTAATATTTTATTTAGTTCAGTTATGTCAGTTTTATTAATATCTAAAAAGTGTCTCATAACAATGTCTCTATTTTTGCAGCAGCAGCACTTAAACGTTTTATTGCCTCTTGTAACTCACTAGCAGTAACATTCAATGCAGGTAACAAACGGATCACATTCGCCCCTCCTGGAACAGTTAATATTTGATGATCGTAACCGGCATTAACAACATCTATATTTGGAACTATACATTCAACTCCTATCATTAAGCCAGAGCCCCTAACTGACTTAAAAATTTTAGGATGAGTAATAACTAAACTTTCAAGGCTTTGCCTGAATAAACTAGCTTGGGTGTTTATATTATCTAAAAAATCAGGTGTGTTTACCAAGTCCATGACTGCAATACCTACAGCTGAAGCCAAGGGGTTTCCACCATAAGTTGAACCATGCGAACCTGCTGTCATTCCAGTAGCTGCTTTTTCAGTAGCCAAACAAGCTCCTAAAGGAAATCCACCCCCTATACCTTTAGCAATTGCCATTATATCAGGCTCAATTCCAGCCCATTCATGAGCAAAGAGTTTACCCGTACGGCCAACGCCACACTGAATTTCATCGAAGATTAATAGGATACCGTGTTCATCACAAAGATCGCGCAAGCCTTTTAAGCAGTGACTTGGAACAGGTAGAATTCCCCCCTCACCCTGAATAGGTTCAATCAAAATTGCTGCAGTTGATGCATCAATTTCAGAGATTAAGGCCTCGTGGTTTCCAAATGGCAGCTGCACAAACCCAGGAACCAGTGGCCCAAATCCTTTAGTAAGCTTTTCAGAGCCTGCAGCAGATATCATTCCAAGCGATCGCCCATGGAAAGAGCCTTCAAATGCAATAATCTTTATTCGTTCAGGCATTCCATTTTCATAATGGTATTTACGCGCCATTTTAATGGCACATTCCATACTTTCAGTACCAGAGTTAGTAAAAAATACTGTATCAGCAAAAGTTGCATCCACAAGTTTATCAGCTAACTTTTTCTGGTTAGGGACATTATATAAGTTAGACGTATGCCATAATTTTTCCGCTTGATCATTTAGAACTGTCACTAAACTAGGATGAGCATGCCCCAAAATATTTACAGCAATACCAGCACCCATATCTAAATAATGCTGCCCCTGATCATCAATCAGCCAACTTCCTTTTCCTTTAGTAAAGGAAATAGGAGCTCTTGCATAAGTCGGCATTACGGTAGGTGTCACAATTAGACTTCCTTTTATTAAAGCTAAAATTATTAAAGCTAAAAATCTGTTTGCGCTATTCATTGATTTAAGTCAATTCTTGGCATCATTAAGCGACATTTTTAATAAGATTCTTCCGAAAGACAAAGATGAAAAAATCATTTAACTTGCTAGCTTTAAATACCAAAGCTGCATTATTAATAATTTTGGCTGCTTCGTTTATAGCAGGTACAATAATTTTAGCTAAAAGCTTAGGTCAAAACTGGTTAGGCCAAGGCTTACACCCCTTACAGATCAGTGCAGGACGCTTTTCTTTTGCTTGGGTATATTTACTAATTATATTCATTATAAAAAAACCTAATATTTCAAGCGTGAACCTAAAATTACATTTTTTCCGCTCAGCCTTAGGCTGGAGTGGCGTTACACTTATGTTCGCAGCCGCAGCATTAATACCCTTGACCGACGCCACTGCTATAAGTTTTCTAAATCCAGTTTTTGCAATGCTTTTAGCAATTCCTTTTCTTAAGGAAAATATTGGAAAATATCGTTGGTTAGCAGCTTTACTTTTTTTAATAGGAGCCTTTATTTTATTACGACCGTCACCTAATTCGTTTCAAGTAGCAGGGTTAATTGCACTTATAGCTGCCGGACTAATGGGTGCAGAATTAATTTTTATGAAATTAATAACACGCCACGAAAAACCATTTCAAATTTTATTTGTAAACAATACAATTGGGTTTATAATTGCTATTTGCGCAGCTAGCTTTGTGTGGCAGGTACCAGCTTTAGCTCAATGGTTAGCATTAGCTTTACTAGGTTTTCTAATGCTTTGTGCACAAGTTTGTTACCTAAACGCTCTGGCGATCGCCGACGCGAGCTATATTGCCCCGTTTTCATATATGACACTGGTATTTGTAACTTTATATGATTTTGCGATTTTCTCACAGATCCCTGATCAATTTAGTATAATAGGTTCACTCGTCATATTAAGTGGCGCTTTTTTATTAGTTCGGCGTGAAAAAATTAATAAGCAAACTAGAATTTAAATTTATTATAAAATGTTAGCTAGGGATTGTCCTTATTATTCCTAGCTTGTATGTTGTTTCGATTGATATTCCTCGATTGTTAGGTAAACATCCAGTTTGCCACAATCAGACAGGTTTTGGAGAATTTATATGGCTTGGACAGATGATCGCGTAGAGGTCCTTACAAAGATGTGGGGCGAGGGTAAATCCGCAAGCCAAATTGCAAAAGAACTAGGTGGCGTAACAAGAAATGCAGTCATTGGGAAAGTCCACCGATTAGGTCTTTCCAATCGCACTACCACCTCTAAGGCCACAACAAAAAAAGAGCCCAATAAAATAAAGACAACTCCAACCCATGTGCCAGTCATATCTACCACTGAAAGCAAAATTAGCACACCTTTGGCCACTAACATTCCTCCGCGAAAGCCTATTATTAAGGCCGGCCAGCCTCTGCCACCTCAACCTTCAGCAAACGAAATATCCGCTGAAGCTTTAGAAAAGGTTGCGAAGATTGAGAAAAAAGCAAGAAAGCTGACATTGATGGAATTAACAGAAAAAACATGCAAGTGGCCCGTTGGAGATCCTGCAACTGAGGATTTTTGGTTTTGCGGTTTAGGTGTCGAGACAGGAAAGCCATATTGTGAAGCACACAATGCTGTTGCATTCCAACCGATGTCTGCGCGCCGGGATCGGCGTCGTTAATTTTGAGAAATATCATAGTTAAAATTAGAAATATTTCAAAATTACGTAAAAGATGATATGCTACGACCTTAAATGTGAGAAAAATCATATTTTTAATAGTTGGTTTAACTGTGTAGATGCCTATGACAAACTAGAGAAGTCTAATCTTTTATCTTGTGCTGTGTGCGGATCATCAAATGTTCATCGCGCTATAATGGCGCCACAAGTCAGTCGGTCTAACACTAAAGAAAGCTCTCCGTTGATTGGAGAAGTGTCTTCTGCGGAACAAAAAATGTCAAAAATTAGAAGTAAATTAGAAGCAGAAGTAGAAAATGTTGGTGAAAATTTTGCTAATGAAGCACGTGCAATGCATGACGGAGATTCCCCAATGCGTTCAATTTACGGGGAAGCAAAAATTAAAGACGCTCAAGCTTTGATTGAAGATGGCATTCCAGTAATTCCTATGCCTTGGAAAAAACGGCGCACTAATTAATCTAATATTAATTTTTATCTGCTTTATAAACATATACATACTATAATCTTAAAATTATCGTTTAAAGTAGTAATTATTTATATTGAATTATCAAAACTTACGCAAATGTTAAAAACATGACTTACCTCAAAACATTATTTTAACTCGTATTACCTTGCTCTCCGACATACATTTAGGTATTTGATGCTCGAAAACTATAAGAGGTTGGACAGTTTATATGTCACGCTTAGTTATGAAATTTGGGGGCACTTCTGTTGCAGATCTGGATAAGATCTCGAATGCTGCTTCAAAAGTTGCTCAAGAAGTTTCAAATGGTCACAATGTGATTGTAATTGTCTCTGCAATGTCAGGTAAAACTAATGAATTGGTTGGTTGGGTTAAAGATACTAAGGAAGATTACAATCAAGCAGAGTATGATGCAGTAGTTTCGTCGGGTGAAAACATTACCAGTGGATTAATGGCATTAAGACTGCAACAAATGGATATTTCAGCACGATCATGGCAAGGTTGGCAAGTTCCAGTGCAAGCTACAGGGCACCACGAAAGTGCACGGATAGATGCTATTCCAACTGAAAATCTTGAGAAATCCTTTGCTAGCGGCCATAAAGTTGCAGTAATCGCTGGCTTTCAAGGCGTTATGCCAGATGGTAGGATTGCCACTTTGGGCCGGGGCGGTTCTGATACAACGGCAGTCGCATTTGCAGCTGCAGTTAATGCTGTTCGGTGTGATATTTATACGGATGTTGATGGCATTTACACTACTGATCCACGCATTGTTTCCGGAGCACGTAAGTTAGATAATATTTCTTATGAAGAAATGTTAGAACTAGCATCATTAGGTGCTAAGGTTTTACAAACACGTTCTGTTGAATTGGCACGAAGCTATAAAATTCCATTACGTGTTTTATCAAGTTTTGAAGATGACATATCTGAAAAAATAGGTACTATGGTCTGTCAGGAGAAAGACATTATGGAAAATATAAAAGCCGTTAAAGGCGTAGCTTATTCACGAGATGAAGCAAAACTGACACTAGTATCAGTTGCTGATCGACCTGGTGTTGCAGCTGCTATTTTTGTCCCGTTGGCTGATGCTGGTGTAAACGTGGATATGATTGTACAAAACATTTCTGAAGATGGGCGTACAGATATGACATTTTCATGCCCCGTTGATCAAGTAAATCGAGCAAAAAAAGCACTCACTGAAGCAATGTCAGCAGATTTAATAAATTATAAAGAGCTTATAGCAGATACATTAGTTGCAAAAATTTCTATCGTAGGCAATGGAATGCGAAGCCACGCAGGTGTAGCTGCACAAATGTTTAAAGTTTTAGCCGATGAAGGTGTTAATATTCGCGTCATAACTACATCAGAAATCAAAGTTTCTGTCTTAGTTGATAGAAAATATATGGAATTAGCCGTCCGAGCGTTGCATGATGCATTTGAACTTGAAAACGCTTAAAGCAGGGGAATATGATAAAACCCGCAGGGAATGACTCTCGCAACCTATTAAAAAGACTCCGTGAAACCATGGCAGACGACGCTGGCGGTCAAGCTCGCTTGGACCACATCGTGGAACTTGTCTCTAGTTCTATGAAGAGCGAAGTTTGTTCAATTTATTTACGTCGTGACCGGCTAACTTTAGAGTTGTGTGCCACACAAGGGTTAAAAAAAGAGGCAGTGCATCAAACCCGAATGCGCGTTGGCGAAGGATTAGTGGGCAAAGTTGCTAAAATGGCTGAAGCCGTGAATGCCGAAAACGCAACCCAAACTAAAGGTTTTCGCTATATGCCCGAAACTGGTGAGGAGTTTTTTAATTCTTTTGCTGGTGTTCCAATTCAACGCATGGGTGAAGTTTTAGGCGTATTGGTAGTGCAAAGCCAAGAAGCTCGTAAATACACTGACGACGATATTTACGCATTAGAAGTAGTTGCTATGGTAATCGCGGAAATGAAAGAGCTTGGTGCTTTTACTGGCGATGGAGAAGCAATGTCAGCGCCACACAAACGCGCTCACATGCTGAATGGAGGTATTGCACAAGAAGGCTCTGCCCAAGGCGCAGTATTACTTCACGATCCGAAAATTGTTGTTTCAAATTTAGTAGCAGATGATCCTGAGGAAGAGCTAATACGCCTAAGTGACGCCATGGAACAACTAAGGCTTAGTGTAGATGATTTATTGAATACAAATCGAATCGGTGGAGGTAAAGAACAGACAGATATTCTTAAAGCTTACCAAATGCTTGCTAATTCAAAAGGCTGGATGACGCGGCTTGAAATAAGTATTAATAGCGGATTAACCGCCGAACTTGCTGTGGAAAAAGAACAATCTTCAACACGGGCACGAATGGCAAGAGTACCCGACCCATATTTACGCGAACGCCTTCAAGACTTAGATGACCTATCAAATCGTTTGCTAAGGGTATTAACTGGTCAGGGCCGTAGTCCTTCAGATTCAATACCTGATAATGCTGTTTTAATAGCGCGGAATATTGGTCCTGCTGAGCTACTAGAATATGGTAAAAAATTAAAAGCCGTTGTACTAGAAGAAGGTTCTGTTGGATCACATGCTGCAATTATTGCACGTGCTTGGGCAATACCAATGCTGATACACGTAAGTCATATCACTCGCGAAGCATTGAACGGGGACCCCATATTAGTTGATGGTGAACAAGGTATTGTTCATCTTCGCCCAACTGATGACGTTAAAATTGCATTCCAAGATAAATTAGCAATGCTAACTAAAGAACAACAAAAGTATGCAAAAATTCGTGATTTACCAGCAAAAACATTAGATGGTACTAAAATAAAATTACAAATGAATGCTGGGCTTTTAGTAGATCTTCCAAGCCTTGAAAACTCTGGAGCTGAAGGCGTTGGATTATTTCGAACAGAGTTACTGTTTTTAATGCGAAACGCTGTGCCAAAAAGAGATGAATTAGCAAAAACTTACGGCCATGTAATGGATAGTGCAAAAGGCAAGCCTGTCACATTTCGCACTTTAGATATTGGCTCTGATAAAGTTGCATCATACATGAACCCTATGGATGAGCCAAACCCTGCTATGGGTTGGCGAGCCATTCGCTTAGGCTTAGATAAGCAAGGTGTCATGAAAATGCAATTACAAGCAATTATTCGTGGCGCACGAGGTCGTCCATTGCGCATTATGTTTCCCTTTATAGCACAATTTAATGAATTTAGAGATGCACGAGCTCTATTCTACAAAGTTTTAGAAAACGAAACTAAAATTGGCCATATTATTCCAGAAAAAATTGAAATTGGAGCTATGCTTGAAACACCGAGCCTTGCGTTTGCTCCAGATCAATTCTTTGAACAATGTGATTTTATTTCTATTGGTGGAAATGATTTAAAACAGTTTTTTTATGCCGCTGATCGTGAAAATGAACGAGTACGGCGACGCTATGACACTTTGAATGTGAGCTTTCTGAGTTTCATAGAATTAATTGCAGAGCGGTGTGATCAGTTAGGAACTCCTGTGAGTTTTTGTGGTGAAGATGCAGGCAAGCCAATAGAAGCATTATGTTTTGCAGCAATGGGATTGCGGGAATTATCTATGCGTCCCGCATCCATTGGTCCTGTTAAAAATATCTTATTAAAAACAAATCTAAACGAAGCTCGTGATATTATAAATGAGGCGCGCAAATCTGGAGCACAATCTGTTCGAGATCATTTAGTTGATTGGCTACAAAATAAAAGCTAAATATTAAATTCTTTCATAAAAAGTTGATAGAAATTCTAAAATAAGCATCCTATTCAGCCCGGGAAATAAGACCACTTACGTCTTGAAAGGCATTATTTTCTAATGCTAAATATAGCAAACGGTCAGGATTCGTTGGCGGTGGATACTTCAAAAAATTAGCGTTTTTAAACCCAAACCGTCCATAATAAGACTCATCTCCAACCAAAATAATGCGAAACCACCCCTGTTGCTTTGCTAATTCAAGCGAAGAACGCATTAATTGTCCACCTAGTCCTTCAGCCTGTCGAGTTGGGTGTACAGCAATTGGGCCTAGAAGTAATGCTCTAGATTTCTTGTTGCCAATATTAATTGGCCAAAATCTAATAGTACCACCTATTATTCCGTAACTATCCCGTGCAACAAGACACAGTTCTGGGACGGCATCAATTCCGTCTCGCAATCGATAAGAGCTGAGCGCCTCTCTTCCTGGCGCAAACGTGAGATCTAGCAAACTTTCTACATCCCACCAGTCTTCAGCCTGTTCTTTTCGTATATCGTACATGTCTATTCGTTTTGCACTTCTTACTCTGGTATTGCGGATAGCATGCCGTTATGAATTGATCAAATGTGAAGACGAGGGTACACGCGATGTTTTACACCACAGATAGCAATAACCATGGCCTCCGGTATAATCCGTTTAAAGCTATTGTAGCACCACGGCCTATTGCCTGGATATCTACTATTGATAAACAAGGTCGAAGTAATTTAGCACCTTATTCATTTTTTAATGGCATGCAAGACGATCCACCAATTATAGGCTTTGGCTCTGGACCATCAAAAATGGGAATAGATGAGCCAAAAGATAGCTTAAGTAATATTGAAGAAACTGGTTATTTTTGTATAAGTATTGTTTCAGAAGCATTAAAAAATCAAATGAATATTTCATCTGGGCACTTCCCACATGACCAAAATGAATATGAAATCGCAGGTTTAACTCAAACAAAAGGTTCAACTGTGCCTGCGCCTTTTGTGACTGAAGCTCCAGTTTCACTAGAATGCAAATTGCATGATATCATTACTCTGCCTGGGACCAGCAAATGGGTTATTGGGTTAGTCACAGCGGTTCATATTAAAGATGAATTTATAGTAAATGGCAAACTAGATATAACCAAATACCGTCCTATAGCTCGTTTAGGCTACAAGGATTATGCCACTATTACCCAAGTATATGAATTAGACCGTCCAAAATGAATTATGAAACATTAAATATTTTTGAATATAATGGATATTTAACTGGCAAAATTACAGTTTCCAAACAACCTTATTCTGACACAGATTTCCAAAAAATTAAGAATTGGAAAGCAGACATCATAGTATCTATGACCAATACTGAAGAGTTTGAAACTTATGACTTTGCAATAAAAGTTTCAAACTATTCCTTACACTGGCTTCATGTTGCAGTTACCAATTTTTATAACCCAAATAATAGTTTTAATGAAATAATTTTACGCCTATCAAATATCTTAAATCGAAATGAACGTATTTTAATAGATTGCAAAGCTAGACAAACTCGTTCTGGAATGATGGCAATGCGCTTACTAGTAGAGCAAGGGGAAAAGCTAAGTCTGGCGCTCAGGCGGATACAAAACTTCACCCCTTGGCAATAAAGACTGAAGCCCAAAAGGTCTGGGCTAGTAAAGTAATTTGAATACAAAAAATCAACATTAATATTAATTAAAGTTATTTAAAAGGATTTTAAAAATGGTTATTGGAATTATTGGGGGGAGTGGTATTTATGAAGTTGAAGGATTAGAAAATCCACAATGGGTAAGTATTGATAGTCCTTTTGGCGCGCCATCTGATTCACTTCTAATTGGCCATTTAAATGGAATAAAAATGGTATTTCTCCCACGTCACGGACGGGGACACGCCCAATCACCATCATCAATAAATTATAGAGCTAATATAGATATTTTAAAACGTGCCGGAGTAACTGATATAGTTTCGATGTCTGCATGTGGTTCATTTCGAGAAGAGATGGCGCCAGGTGACTTTGTGATAATCGATCAATTTATTGATCGTACATTTGCTCGAGAAAAATCATTCTTTGGGCCAGGTTGTGTTGCACATGTTTCTGTAGCCCATCCTACGTGTACTCGCTTGGGGCAAGCCTGTTTTAATGCTGCAAAAGAACAAGGTGTAAATGTTCATATGGGTGGAACTTATTTAGCTATGGAAGGGCCACAATTTTCAACTTTAGCAGAGAGTAAGCTATATCGTGAAGTTTGGGGCTGTGATGTTATAGGTATGACTAATATGCCAGAAGCAAAATTAGCGCGTGAAGCAGAGATTTGTTATGCATCAGTTGCAATGATTACCGACTATGATAGTTGGCACCCTGATCATGGGGAAGTAGACGTGACTAACATTATAAAAACATTAATGGGGAATGCCAATAATGCCAAAGAATTAATAACGCGCTTGCCTAAATTACTAAATAAAGATCGCCCAGTTTGTACACAGGGTTGTGACAGAGCACTTGAATTTGCAATTTTAACTCAAGTAAATGCCCGGAATCCTAAAATTATCGCTAAATTAGATGCAGTTGCGGGTCGTGTTCTTAAATAAGAAAATAAATTAAAATTTTTACAATCAAAAATTATGAGCCTTTGATATAATTAAATTTGCGTTAGTAAGCTACACCAACTCTAAGGATTAATCTATGAAGCAAAATCTTACACAATATATTCGTACTATTCCAGATTTCCCACATGAAGGTATTCTTTTTAGAGATATTACAACACTGTTCAATAATTCCCAAGGGTTACGAGAAGCAGTAGATCAAATGGCAGAAGCAATGTCAGAACATCACTTTGATCAAGTTGCAGGACTAGAGGCACGCGGGTTTATGATGGGTGCAGCATTAGCTTATAAATTAGAACTAGGCTTCACAATGATCCGTAAGGCTGGAAAACTACCTGGTGCAACCATATCTCAAGACTATGATCTCGAATATGGTAAGGCTACTTTGGAAATTCATGATGATGCGATCCAAGCAGGACAAAAAATTTTATTATTTGATGATTTAATTGCTACAGGAGGCACTGCAGAAGCTGGAATCAATTTGATTGAGCGCCTGGGAGGCCACGTAACAATGGCAGCGTTTATAATTGACTTACCAGAGTTAGGTGGACGCAAAAAAATTGAAGCTCTAGGAGTTCCTACACATGTCTTGTGCGAGTTTAACGGCTTATAATTACAATCAATCTTATACAAAAATTTAGATATCAATTAATGCATAACTTTAAGAAGATTTTTCCTTAAGCTTTGTTATTATTCAAATGGCTAGTTTTTTTCAAGACCGCGCCAGGATTCATGATGCCATTTTGATCAAGTGCGCATTTTATAGCTCGCATTGCCATTAATTTGGTTGGGTCCCCATATTTCTCAAGATCATCAACTTTCAAACGCCCAATACCATGCTCTGCAGAAACAGACCCACCAAAAGCATGAGTTTTATCATGAATAACGCGCTTAATTTTAGTTCGTATTGGCGCAAAATCATCACGTGTTTTTCCCTGAGGCGGGTAGACATTATAATGTAGATTACCATCACCCAGGTGGCCAAAACAATTTATTCGTAAATCGCCTAATTCAGCCAATAATAAGGGCATCTCTTCTATAAATTTAGGAATTAAAGAAATTGGAAGTGAAATATCGTGACTAGAAATAGATCCTATAAGCCGATTTGCTTCAGGAATATTTTCTCGTAAACGCCAAAATTCTTGAGCTTGCGTCTGAGACTGAGCTATCAAAGCATCCAATACTAAGTCAGTTTCCATTGAAGCCTCTAATGCAGCCATTAGTCTATTTTCCAAATCAGAGTTTTTACCTCCAGAAACTTCAATTAGAATTGACCACTCTGGTAATACCTGAAATGGAATCCGTATATGAGGTAAAGTTTCTTCCACAAAATTATAAGATTGTTTATGGATCAATTCGAATGCTGTAATCGAACCATCTAATTGTGACTGCAGATTAGATAATAATTTAATACCAGCAGCAGGGTCAGCAACGGTAAGAAGTCCAGTAACAGTCTGATGAGGCTTAGGA
This sequence comes from uncultured Amylibacter sp., assembly GCA_905181935.1. Lineage (GTDB taxonomy): Bacteria > Pseudomonadota > Alphaproteobacteria > Rhodobacterales > Rhodobacteraceae > Amylibacter. The sequence continues at coordinate 344,152 of CAJIZV010000001.1, forward strand.
AATAACTTCAGACAAGCTGCAGTTATAATCCCTAGCGTCCCTTCTGATCCAATCAAAAGATGTCGAATATCATAACCTGTATTATCTTTGCGCAAGCGTTTCAAACCATTAAAAATACTACCATCAGGCAATACAGCTTCAATCCCAAGACATAGATCTCGAGTATTTCCATAACGCAAAACCTGTACGCCACCAGCATTTGTTGCAAGGTTTCCACCAATTCTACACGAACCTTGAGAGGCTAAAGCCAGAGGAAATAACCGGTCTACTTCATCTGCGGCTTTTTGTACATTTTCTAAAATAGCCCCAGCTTCAACTGTAATTACATTTTCATCTGGCCAAATATTGCGCACTGCTTGCATTCGCTCAACTGATAATAAAATTATTGGCAAATCAGATTTAATTATTTGGCCACCAACTAACCCCGTACCACCAGCGAAGGGCACTACCCCAACATTCTTAATATTACAAAAACAAATTATATCTGAAACCTGTTGCGTTGTTCTAGGGCGCAGGAGCGGCATTGGGTTGGCTACATAATCTCCACGTGGCTCTTCTAAATAACTTTTATCAGCAATACTGGTTATATCTGAACCAAATTTAGATTTAAAAAGATCAAAAAGGTGAACCATTAATTGTTTCCATCTATTTTTTGTGCAAGTTTGTTAAATACCAGCTTCTGTTTTACCACGCCGGTCATTTCTTAAATTTGCATACAAAACATGGGTACGCCAACGGCCTGAAATTTGCAAATAGCTTTGGGCAACACCTTCATATTTAAAACCTGATTTTTCTAACAATCCACGGGATGGAATATTCTCAGGAAGTGTTGAGGCTTCAATTCTACTAAGATCAATTTTAGAAAAGCAATATGCCACAACTGCTTTTATTGCTTCAGACATATAACCTAATTGAGCAAAATCATGCCCAATCCAATATCCTAATGTCCCAGATTGAGCAGGGCCACGGCGAATATTATCCAATGTAATTGCACCAAGAAGTTGTTGGTCTTCTTTTCTAATTATAAATAATGGAAGGCTACTTTGATTCAAAAAAGATTTATTTGCCCAATAAACTCGCTTTTGGAATGCACGTTTAGAAATATAGTCAGGTGACCAAACTGGCTCCCACTCCATCAAAAAATGTTTGGAACTTTGTCGCTGTTTAACCCACTGCATATGATCACGAAGTTCAGGCAATTGCAGTATACAGCGTGGAGTTTCCAATAATACCCTAGGCTGCCGTTTGAAAAACATATCTAACCGGCCAAACGCTTTGCTAACTGACCAACATTAGGGGCATCCGAAACAGGTCCATACAATGCAAGCGCTGGAGAAGAAATACACAAACTTTCTGCAAATTTCTTTACGCGAGTAGCATCAACAGAGTCAATTTTTGAAATCACTTCGTCAAGGTGAGGCACTCGGTTAAAAATCGACACAGTTCGTGCAAGTCTCTCACATCGAGCCGATGCTCCTTCTAATCCCATTAACATACCAGCTTTCATTTGAGCGCGGGAACGTGCAACCTCTTCTTCACTTATATCATCTGCAGAACGTTTAAGCTCATCAATAGTAATATTTGCTAAATCAGAAATATCTTCTGAACTAGTGCCAGAATAAATAGTCATCATACCACTGTCAGCGAATGCACCTGCAGAAGCATATATAGAGTAGCACAGACCACGCTTTTCACGTACCTCTTGAAATAACCGAGAAGACATTCCTCCGCCCAAAGCAGTAGAATAAATTTGTGCAGTATAAATCTCATCATCCAAATAGTTCGCAGATTCTAAAGAAAGTGCAAAATGTGCTTGCTCTAAATCTTTAATAACACGAGTTTCTCCACCAACAAACTTTGAGGTTTCAGTTATAAACTTTGGTGTTCGTTTTAGGTTACCAAAAGCAGCTGCCGCTTCTTGAACTAATTTTTCATGATCTATGGCACCAGCGGCTGCAAGAACCATTTGCTCTGGCCCATAATGTTCACTTACAAAACTTTGTAAATCCATGCGGCTAAATGAACGTACACGCTCTGCAGGACCTAAAATAGCACGGCCCATTGATTGCTTAGGGTATGCAGTTTCCTGAAGCCAATCAAAAATAATATCATCGGGTGTATCTAAAGATTGACCTATTTCTTGCAAGATCACACCCCGCTCAATTTCTAATTCTTTTGGATCAAAAATAGAATTTAAAACAATGTCAGAAATTACATCTAATGCTAAAGGCACATCATCCTCTAAAACACGTACATAATATGCTGTCATCTCTCGACTGGTATATGCATTGATGTATCCACCAACATCTTCAATAGCTTCAGCAATTTCTAAAGCATTTCGTTTTTTTGTACCTTTAAAAGCCATATGTTCAAGAAAATGCGCAATGCCATTTTGATCAATACGTTCATGCCTACAACCAGCACTAACCCATACGCCAAGGGATGCTGACTTTAAGCCAGGCATATTTTCACTAACAATACGAAACCCGTTATCTAGAGTTGTAATTTGTACACTGTCGCTCATTTAATACCTTTTCGAATAATTTCTTCAATTGCTGCTAGATCGCATGATACACGTGTCATCCGCTCATCTCGTTCAAATAAGTCTGCCATTTGAGGTGGCAAGCTGGGATGAATCCCACATGCTTTTTTTACTGCATCGGGGAATTTAGCCGGATGTGCTGTTGCTAAGGTAATCATCGCAGTATTATTCAAGTGCTCATCAGCAACCTTAACACCAATTGCACTATGTGGGCACAAGACTTCACCTGTTTTTTCTAAATACGCTTTGATAGCAGAAGATGTTTCATCCTCAGAACACCGACCACTATCAAATTCATTACCAAGGCGGTCTAAAGCATTTTCAGAAAGTTTAAATGATCCATCACTTTTTAATTCATCAAATAATTGTGCGACCATTAAGCCTTGTCTATCGTATAAATCAAACACTAAACGTTCAAAATTTGAACTAACTTGAATGTCCATAGACGGACTAATCGATGGTGTTACTCCTGATTTAGTATGCTCACCAGTTTCAAGTGTACGATGCAGGATATCATTATGGTTTGTAGCTATTACCAAACGGTCGATTGGCAGCCCCATCTTTTTCGCAACATAACCTGCAAAAATATCTCCGAAGTTACCAGTTGGTACGGTAAATGAAACTTTGCGTTTTGGTGCACCAATGGAAACCGCCGAAGTAAAGTAATATACAACCTGTGCCAAAACTCGCGCCCAATTAATTGAGTTTACACCTGCCAGTTTTACCTCATCACGAAAATTAAAATCGTTGAACATATCTTTTAAAAGCGCTTGGCATGTATCAAAATCTCCATCTACAGCTAAAGCGTGAACATTAGCTTCTGTAGGTGTTGTCATTTGGCGGCGCTGGACTTCAGATACACGTCCATGTGGATACATTATAAAGAGATCAACAGAATCCAAACCTTTGAAAGCATCCATAGCAGCAGAACCAGTATCACCTGAAGTTGCGCCAACAATAGTTACGCGTTCTCCTCGGCGTTTGAGAGAAACTTGGAACATTTGCCCAATTAACTGCATTGCAACGTCTTTAAATGCTAAAGTTGGGCCATGAAATAGTTCTAACAAAAAATGGTTTTCTGCGAGCTGTACAACAGGGCACTTAGCAGAATGTGAAAATCCTGCGTATGCAGACTTAATAATTATCTTAAACTCTTCATCCGAAAAAGTATCACCAATGAAAGGCTTCATAACTTCAAAGGCAACCTCTTCGTAAGACTTAGCTGAAAAGGATTCTATTTGTTTATGAGTGAGAGTCGGAAACACCTCAGGCACGTATAAACCACCATCTCGCGCCAAACCAGTTAGCATTGCTTGTTCAAATGTAAGTTCGGGTGCTTCGCCCCTGGTGGAAACATATTTCATTTATTAACCTTAAACTGTTTTTTCTCTGATACGCCAAAGCAAATAAATTGTCATCCCAAACCAGACAAAAGCTAATAAAAACCATGTAATTGCATATTCTTTATGGTCATTTTTTATGTCCAAGGAAATAGGTGAAGGTGTGACTGCAGTATAGTCCATCCATACATTATTTGTTTTAATCTGAAGGGATTCAGCAACAATTAAAAATGGATTAATACCAAAATGCTGAGCCATTGGAGGCACAAACCGTGAAAACCAGACATTATTACTTATGTCTGGTTTAGGTGTAAAACTATCATCATGATCATCCGGGAAGGAAATATACCCAATTACCTTCATTGGTCCCGTGGGACGCTGTTCGTTTTTTTTATCAGCAGGAACCCAGCCAAGGTCGACGAATAAAGATTTTTCATTCCATATAAATTCAGAAACAATGCGATATCCTAGTCCTATTTTTTGAGGAGCATAAACATGCGCTTCATTGCCTGTTATGGCACCCTCAAATTCAACACGTAAATAATTATAAAGTTCAGATGTAGCGGCTTCATAATTACCAAGTAAAGGTGCAGGAATTCCAGAACGGCGTTCTTCTATGCTAGAGATTACTTCTTGTTTCCATTCTAAACGTTGCATTTGCCAACAACCAAGCCACAATAAAATTGCAATTCCAGTAAGTCCAAATATTAATGGTAATACCATACGTTTAGTCATCTTAACCCTCAAATTAAAAAGTAAAAGCGCAGGAATCTCTTCCTACGCTTTAAATTAGTATTAATGGCAGTCTGGATCAACCAGCCCAAATATAAACTGCAGCGAATAAAAATAGCCATACGACATCAACGAAATGCCAATACCATGCAGCTGCTTCAAACCCAACATGACGTTCCTGTGTAAAGTGACCTTTGAGAGTACGTATTAAACAAACTGCTAAGAAAATCGTGCCTACAACTACATGAAAACCGTGAAAACCAGTAGCCATAAAGAAATTTGCACCATACACATTATCACGAAAGCTAAATGCAGCATGTCCATATTCATAAACTTGGAAAACAGTAAAGATTGCGCCTAAAACAATAGAACCAACTAATCCCCACACTAAACCTTTCCGATCGTTATCATGCGCTAAGGCATGGTGTGCCCAGGTGGCAAAGCATCCTGAACACAACAAAATTAATGTATTAATTAACGGCAGATGCCACGGGTCAAATGTTTCAATTCCTGCTGGCGGCCAAATACCATCAACTGCCGGTGACATTGGACCCATAGGATACAATGCATTTTTAAAAAATGACCAAAACCAAGCAACAAAAAACATTACTTCAGACATAATAAACATGATAACGCCATAGCGCAAACCAATGACAACAACTGGGGTATGATCGCCCGCATGTGAATCATCAACACATTCGCTCCACCAAGCAAACATAGTATATAAAGTCATAATTAAACCAATTATGAATAGCCATGGAGACAATGGAATTCCACCTAATGTAATTGGGTCTAAGCCGCGGCCTAGGTGATGTGCTGCAAAAACAGCTCCAACAAGCATTGTAAAAGCGGAAAGCCCACCAAATACTGGCCAAATACTAGGTGTTAAAATATGATAATCATGGTTTTTTTCATGTGCCATTTTCGACTCGTCCCTTAAATTCAAGGTTTGTTTACTTTGGTTTGCACTGTGCTTGCAAGACTTGCTTGTTCACTTGGTAAATCTGTCGCATGGAAAGTATATGACAGCGTTATATTTTTTACGAACTTTGCTTCCCGGTCATTAACAATTTCTGGATCTACATAAAAAGTTACAGGCATTTGCACTGTTTCACCGGGCTGTAATACCTGCATTTCAAAACAGAAGCACTGGATTTTATTAAAATAATACCCAGCAGAATATGGATATACATTAAAACTGGCTGTACCAGCTATAACTCGATCTGTTGGGTTGTGCGCTTCGTAAAAAGCCAAACCAGTTTCACCTATTCGAAGCGTCATGGTTCTTTCTATTGGCTTAAATTTCCAATCTATATTGGAGTCTAAGGAGCCATCAAAGCGCACTGTAATTTCACGATCGAGGATTACGTCACTTTCTTCAACGGCTTTTTGCGTCACTCCACCAAACCCAGTTACACGACAAAACCAATCGTAAAAAGGAACCGCGGCAAAGGACATAGCTAACATAAAAGCAACTAAAAAAAGTAAACGGAAAGCTATTCTATTTTTTGATTTTTCACTCATTTTGTTTCTTCTAGCTGAGGGCGCCGGACGTGATCATACGCCTCTAAAGTTGAGCCCCCCATCAATTTAGCAATGGTAATTGAAAAAACTAAAACAACAAAAGCTATTAACACTAAACCTAACATTAAGTTATTTTTTTTACGGATTGAGTGGATTTTTTCATCAGTCATTTAAAATACCTGTGGCCATGCTGCTAAATTAAAATTGAGCGTGCGAAGGCCCGCCTCAATCAATAGTGCAGAAAATAAAAGAAAAAGATAAAATAGAGAAAAACGAAATACTTTACGCTCCTCAAAATATTTATCAGCGACTGCAGCAGATTCAGCTCGGCGAAACAGTTTAATTGCGCCCATTAAAAACATTATAGATAATAGAATGGACAATATAAAATATAGTGGCCCTCCAATAGATGTAAACGCTAATCCAATGCAAAATGGTGTCAAAAATATTGTATAGATAAGTATATGTTTACGCGTACTACGTTTGCCGTGAGTTACAGTTAACATTGGAACACCCGCCTTAGTGTAATCTTCATTCATGAAAAGTGCTAGCGCCCAAAAATGTGGTGGTGTCCACATGAAAATCAACATGAACATACCAATTGCTTCAATTGATATCGAGCCAGTTGCAGCGACCCAACCAACCATAGGAGGAAACGCACCAGCAGCGCCACCAATAACAATATTTTGTGGGGTAGTACGCTTTAGCCACATCGAATAGATTACAGCATAGAAGAAGATGGTAAAAGCTAGCAGACTAGCCGCAAACCAGTTAGAGGCTAGTCCTAACATTCCAACAGACAGAACAGACATCCATAAACCAACAAGCATTGCACTGTTTGCTGTCACTTTTCCTGAAGGTACAGGACGACTTTGTGTTCGCTTCATAATTCGGTCGATATCTGCATCCCACCACATATTTAAGGAACCAGATGCACCCGCACCTAACGCAATAAATAATATGGAAGCGAAACCTAGAACAAGATTAATTGAGCCAGGTGCAACTATTAAACCTACCGCAGCAGTAAATACTACCAGCGACATAACTCGTGGTTTCAAAAGGGAAACATAATTACCAAAATCTGGTTGTTCAGACGTCGTATCTAAAGTTACTTCTGTCATTTTATTTCCAAATAGATTAGCGGAAAATTAGTCTCACCAATCTCAGATTAATTTTCTAAAGATTCTGCGCCTGACACTTTAATCATATTGGCATCAGCGAACTGAACTTTACGGGGAATACCAGCGTATTCTTCAATCGCACCGTCCAACCAAGCATCATATTTTTCTTGGCTAACAACTTTAACTGTTATTGGCATGTATGAATGATCTTTACCGCATAGTTCTGAACATTGTCCAAAATAAATACCTTCTTTTTCAGCTTTAAACCAAAGTTCAGCCAACCGTCCCGGAACAGCATCTTGCTTTACGCCAAATGCTGGAATCGTCCAAGAATGGATAACATCAGCTCCTGTAACTTGGACAACAACAGTTTTGTTAACAGGCACAACGACAGCAGCATCAGTTGCCAATAAATATTCGTCAGGAGCATATCCATATTCTTCTAGATCTGCTTTATCCAACATAAAACTATCAAATCCAAATTCATGATCAACATATTCATGTGTCCAATACCATTGGTTTCCAGTAGCTTTAATTGTTACATCTGCCTCTGGAATTTCCATTTGCTTGAACAACAAAGTTAAGCTTGGTGGAATTAAACATAACAAGATAACAACTGGAATTAAGGTCCATGCTACTTCTATGCCAGTGTGGTGAGTAAACGTAGCTGGTTCTGGATTCCGCTTTGAGCTGAATCTAAAGGCACAATATAGCAACAAAGCAGTAACAAATAACGATATAATCGTAACAACCCACAATAAAAAAGTATCATAACTTTGGATATCACGCGCAACTTCGGTAACTGGAGGCTGCCAACCCATTAACCCATCAATTGGCTTACCGATTGTCTCTAAAGGGCCTAAATTATCTTGCGCCCATGCGGAACCAGTATTTATTGCACTGATAAGAATAGTTGCTGTGGATATAAGTAGATTTTTTACTCGCATACGTCTCACCCTGTTTATTTGGAAAATTGCAAATTGCAGAATCTCCGGTTGTATCTTACTCTAGCTAAAATCATAATAAGGCACAAAGAACAAGCTTTGCATTTGCGGCATTGCGCCGCTTGTGCCAAATTGTCTTATAGAACTTAAAGGATAGCCCAGATGAGTAATGCGTCCACGCCCTTTCGGCCTTTTGAAACTAATTTTGACCAAGATTGTGCATTAAAAACACTTCAGGATACTGTGGCCGGTGCCGAAGATGGGGAAATGTTTTTAGAACGTCACCGATCTGAAGCATTAGTATTTGATGATGGCAGAGTAAAAAATGCTAGTTACAATGCATCCGAAGGTTTTGGATTGCGCGCGGTTAAGGGTGAAGCTGCAGGATATGCACACTCCACACAGATGACACAATCCGCCCTTGAGCGTGCGTCAGATACAGCACGCCTTGCAGTTGGCTCAGGTGGTGGGGTTTTAGCAAAAGCACCTGCTCCAACAAATCAACGCTTATATACAGATATTGACCCAATTTCAGATGCTGAATTTTCTGTAAAGCTTGACACATTAAAAGAAATTGATGCCTATGCTCGCGAATTAGATAAACGAGTTGTTCAAGTGTCCGCATCTTTAGCGGCCAGTCTTCAAGAAGTCGAAATACTTAGGCCAGAAGGTACGCTGGTTCGTGATGTAAGGCCAATGGCAAGATTAAACGTTTCAGTCACTGTAGAAAAAGACGGACGTCGAGAAAGTGGTAGTGCAGGAGGTGGAGGGCGCCACGGATTGCTACAATTAACTAGTGAAAAAAATTGGAAACCAAAAGTTATTGAAGCCTTGCGCGTAGCATTGGTCAATCTAGATTCTAAGCCAGCTCCAGCAGGCCAATTTGATGTTGTTTTAGGACCAGGGTGGCCAGGGATTTTATTACATGAAGCTATCGGTCATGGGCTAGAGGGTGACTTTAACCGAAAGAAAACATCAGTTTTTTCTGGGCTATTAGGCAAACGAATTGCTGCTAAAGGTGTTACAGTATTAGATGATGGAACTATCCCAGACCGTCGAGGATCAATCAGCTTTGATGATGAGGGAACTCAATCAAGAAAAAATGTTCTGATTGAAGACGGAATTTTAGTTGGATACATGCAAGATCGCCAAAATGCACGCTTAATGGGAGTTCAATCTACTGGCAACGGACGAAGAGAGAGTTATGCTCATGCTCCAATGCCTAGGATGACAAACACTTATATGCTGGGAGGTAGTGCGAATCCTAACGATATTTTAGCAGATCTTAAAGATGGTATTTATGCAGTAGGATTTGGTGGAGGGCAGGTAGACATAACTAATGGTAAATTTGTATTTTCTTGTACCGAGGCTTATCGTGTTAAAAACGGTTCCATAGGCGCTCCAGTTAAGGGTGCAACACTAATTGGCGATGGGGCAACAGCACTGAAACAGATTCGCGCAATAGGCAATGATATGGCACTAGATCCTGGAATGGGCAATTGTGGTAAAGCTGGCCAATGGGTACCTGTTGGAGTTGGGCAGCCAACTTTAATGATTGGTGGATTGACCGTGGGCGGTTCACAGGTCTAATACAAATCTTACATTTAGCTATTGCTAGATTAAAAATGAAAAATCTTACAAAAATAATTAATGCTTACTTGTTACTTCTATATCAATCTATGTAATTATAAAATAAATATTCAGAGCTTTTAAAAGGGACTGTTGACATTCACCCAAAGAACAACACATGTTCCGCGCCCATAGACTATGCTTATTTATCCTTAAAGGAATCCCATGCCAGTCGTCGTCGTAGAAAGCCCCGCAAAGGCAAAAACTATTAATAAATATTTAGGGTCTAACTATATTGTGTTAGCATCCTATGGACACGTAAGGGACTTACCTCCCAAAGATGGATCAGTCGATACCGACAATGATTTTGAAATGAAATGGGAGGTTGCTACAGATTCTAAAAAACATCTAAAAGCAATTTCAGATGCATTAAAAGATGATAATAATTTAATACTCGCAACTGACCCTGACCGTGAAGGTGAGGCGATTTCATGGCATTTAGAAGAGACATTACGAAAACGTAAGATCATTAAAAAGGATACTCCCGTTAGCCGTGTTGTATTTAATGCGATTACGAAAACTGCAGTGACTGAAGCTATGAAAAACCCACGCGCAGTGGATATGGAGCTTGTAGAGGCATACTTAGCGCGACGCGCATTAGATTATTTAGTTGGATTTAAACTTTCCCCTGTTTTGTGGCGAAAATTGCCAGGGGCAAAATCTGCAGGGCGCGTACAATCAGTTTCTCTACGTCTAATCGTGGAACGAGAAATGGAAATTGAAGCCCATAAAGCTCGCGAGTATTGGTCAGTTAAAACAATTTTAAAAACACCACGTGGCCAAAATTTTGAAGCATCCTTACGAATTTTAGCAGGCAAAAAGCTCGAAAAATTTGATATTAATAATGAGACATCCGCCGAATTGGCTGTTCAGGCAATTACCTCACGAGACTTAAGTGTAACAAGTGTTGAAGCTAAACCAAGAAGTCGTAATCCGTCTGCTCCTTTTATGACGTCTACTTTGCAACAGGAAGCTAGTCGTAAATTTGGATTTGGCGCACGACAAACTATGAGCACCGCACAACGCTTGTATGAAGCTGGTCACATTACATATATGCGAACAGATGGAATAGATATGTCGCCAGAAGCTGTAACAGCAGCCCGTGATGCAATTAAAGATCGTTATGGTATAGATTTTGTTTCTGCAGAACCACGTATCTATAAGAATAAAGCTGCTAATGCTCAGGAAGCTCACGAATGTATTCGCCCCACAAATATGGAAGTGTCCTCTGATACTTTAGGTAAATTGGAAGCAGATCAACGTAAGCTATATGATCTAATTTGGAAAAGAACTTTAGCAAGCCAGATGGCTAGTGCCAGAATGGAAGGTACCACTATCGATATTTCATCAGAGGACAATCAAATAAGCTTACGATCCACAGGAACAGTGGTTTTATTTGAAGGGTTTTTGAAGGTTTATGAAGAAGGTCGCGACGATGAAGTTGTAGATGATAGTGATAAACGATTACCACAATTATTAGTAGGCGATAAAACTGATAAAATAAATATCACTCCAAACCAACATTTTACACAACCAAAACCTCGTTACACCGAGGCTACTTTAGTTAAGCGAATGGAAGAATTGGGAATCGGCCGTCCATCAACATATGCATCAATAGTTACAACCATTCAGACGCGTGAATATGTGCGAAAAGAAGGCAATCGATTAATCGCTGAAGATAAAGGTCGTTTGGTAATTGCATTTTTAGAAAACTATTTTCGTCAATATGTTGGATATAATTATACTGCTGCACTTGAAAAAGAATTGGATAATGTCTCCGCAGGTTCAGAAGATTACAAAGCAGTTCTAGGGCGCTTTTGGCGCGATTTTTCAGCTGCTATTGCAGAAACTGCAGATTTAAGAATTACAGAAGTTCTAGAAAAAATTAATGAAGTTTTAGCACCACATTTATTCCCTGCAACTGAAGACGGTTCTGATCCTCGGGTATGTGGAGCATGCGGTAACGGTAGGCTATCAATGCGAACAGCTCGATCTGGTGGAGCATTTATTGGGTGTTCAAATTATCCAGAGTGTCGATACACACGTGCTTTCGGTCCGCCTGGTGCTGAAGATGCAAGTGGCATTCCTCCTGAAGGTAAACACTTGGGTGATGATGAAGGTGATAAGATTTTTGTGTTTAAAGGTCGCTTTGGTCCCTATGTTCAGCGAGGAGAAGTCGTTGATGATAAAAAACCGCCACGACAATCCATTCCTAAAGACTGGCCACCAGCTGAAGTGGATTTAGAACAAGCATTACGTTTATTATCACTTCCTCGTCAAATAGGGCCACACCCAGAAGATGGAATTATGGTTTGGGCTAACATTGGCCGTTATGGTCCATATCTTAAACATGCTGAAAGTACATCAGATCGTGGTGGAACTAATGCTAACCTGCAAGAAATTGAAGAAGTGTTTACCGTAGGCATGAACCATGCAGTTCAGTTACTAGCTGAAAAAATTGCCACACGTGGTGGTCGAGGCATTGCAGCCAAACCAATTCATGAATTAGGCGAACACCCTGAGATGGGTGGCCCTGTTAACATTATGAAGGGCAAATATGGCCCGTATGTAAAATGGGAAAAAATCAATGCAACTATTTCTTCTGAAATTGAGCCAGAAGACTTAACACTAGACCATGCCATTATTCTCATTAACGAAAAAATAGCGAAGTCACCGGTAAAACGTAAAGCACAAAAGAAAAAGCCTGCTGCAAAAAAGAAAGCTTCACCAAAAAAGGCTGGAACCAAAAAAATAGTTACTAAAAAGAAAACAACAGCAAAAAAAATACCTGCTAGTAAAAAATAAATATTGTTAATTATTTTATAGGACGGCGCTCAATCGCATATCTATAGAGCGTCGTCAGTAAACTAGCTGACACCATAACTACTATCCATTGAAATATAGAAATTATTAAAACGCCTATAAGGTTATTGGGAGCTAGCGCACCAGAAACTATTCCAATAAAAAGAACCATAGCTATAACAATAGTAGATAAGCCCCATATTTCATTTGAAAAATATTTTGTTGCTTCAAACGACTGACGAATGGACATTTTTTTATCCAAAGCGACCGCAGGTAAAATCAATCCTGCTCGAAAAAAAACGTAATAAAAAGAAATAAACAACAAAATATTAATAAAAGGTAAAATTGCAATTAAACCCACTCCAGTTAAAATAGTAATAATTAATGCAAATGGAATTATAATAATAAAAGCGATAGTAAAAACCATCACAAGGGTTTTTATGGAATACAAAATAATCCGTGAAGGACTCCAATTAGGAAATAGTTGATTGCTAGTTTCTTCTAGTAAAATAAAACGATGCCAAGCGATTGCGATCCACGACATCGCTATGAAAAAGATAAAATTGCCTCCCATTAAAGCTAAGATTTTTTGAGAAGAAAAATTCAATCCCATTAATTGATCTTGTCCAGAACCATTTTTTATAGCTTTTATTTCAGGTGGACCTACGGTCAAATCTCCAGTCAAAAATACATTTAAAGCTGCACTTGCAAATACTGCCACAACAAATATGGCCCCAGAAATGCGAAATGCCACAGCTAGATTATCAGACACTACTGCAACTGATTTTTTGAATATAATCCATGATTTAAACATAATTGACCTATAAATTAGTTATTTTAACATATCGCATAATTTTGACTAGCTTCAAGCAACTAAACACTTATTTTGTGAAGTAAATGCTATCGAAAAAAATATAGTTAAATAAAATTTATATAAACCAAAAAAAATGTTGGCATAACTGCTTAATTGAGCCATCTAAGGGTAAAGGAGATATTTATGTCAATAACCGCTGTTTTAGTTTTATTTTCCATAATTTGGTTCTTAGTTTTATTTCTAAGTTTGCAAATTAATATCAAAACCCAAGGTGATACAGGTAAGATTGTAGAAGGTACACATGCGTCTTCACCCGACGAGTTCGATATGAAAAAACGTATTCTAGTTACAACTGTAATCTCAATACCATCGTGTATTCTGGTCGTTTACGTCATTCTATCAGGCATAATAACTCTAGATATGTTCGATTTTTACAACCTGATTGAAAAGTAACCCTTTTCTTTTATATTAAAGGGGCGTATCGCGACCACAACTCTTATAAAGGAATATAAAATGGCCGCTCTTTCTGAAGGTGACATAGTAGTTTTGGTTTCAGGCTCTCCACGTTTTGTTGTTGAAAGCATCCAAAGCACAAAAGTTAGTTGCGTGTGGTGTAACGAAGGTCAGGTTCATCGTGATACGTTTGACATGAGCATCTTACGAAAATGGGAAGCATCAGACACTGCCCCATCACGTGGTGGAGATCGTGGAGGCGATCGCGGCGGATTTAAAGGTGGAGATCGTGGTGGCGATCGTGGCGGATTTAAAGGTGGAGATCGTGGTGGTGATCGTGGCGGATTTAAAGGTGGAGATCGTGGTGGTGATCGTGGCGGATTTAAGGGCGGTAACGACCGTGCTCCAAAACGTGATTTTGATAAAAAAGATAAACCTTTCTTTCGTAAGGACTAAGATTATAGCTTAATATATTTCTCCACCAATTAGTGTAGGATAGTAGCTATTAATCAAAGAATTTGTAAAACGGCCCTATTAAAAATTATTTTTAATAGGGCCGTTTCATTTAAATTAATTTGAATTAACCCTCTTTCACAAATTCATTAATCTTCTTGGGGTAAAATTCGTAAATTCAATTCACGCAACTGTTCATTCGATACCTCGGATGGACCGCCTAACATTAAATCTTCAGCACGTTGGTTCATTGGGAACATAATGACTTGGCGAATATTATCCTCATTAGCTAAAAGCATGACAATACGATCAATACCAGCAGCACAACCTCCGTGTGGCGGAGCTCCATAAGTAAAAGCGTTAACCATCCCGCCAAAACGTTTATTAACCTCTTCATTTGGATAACCTGCAATTTCAAAAGCTTTATACATAATTTCAGGTTTATGATTTCGAATAGCACCAGAAATTAACTCATATCCGTTACATGACAAATCGTATTGATAACCTAATATTGTTTCAGGGTCTTCTGCATCTAGTGCATTCATACCACCCTGAGGCATAGAAAATGGGTTATGGCTAAAATCTACCCTACCAGTTTCAGAATCACGCTCATACATTGGGAAATCAACTATCCAAGTAAATTCAAATGCATCTTTATTAGTTATTTTTAATTCTTCACCAATTACGGTGCGAGCTCTCCCCGCTACACCCTCAAATGCATGTGGCTTTCCAGCTAAGAAAAATGCGGCATCCCCTACTTTTAAATCTAATTGTTTACGAATTTCTTCAGTACGTTCTGGCCCAATATTTTTTGCTAAAGGTCCAGCTGCTTCCATTCCCTCACCTTGGTCACGCCAGAAAATATATCCCATACCTGGCAGCCCTTCTTGTTGCGCAAATTTATTCATACGATCGCAAAATTTACGTGACCCTCCGGTAGGGGCTGGAATTGCTCTAACCTCAGTACCATCATTTTCTAATAATTTTGCAAAAATTGCAAAACCTGAGTTTCTAAAATGATCAGAGACGACTTGCATTTTAATTGGATTACGCAAGTCTGGCTTATCTGTACCATACCATAATGCTGAATCCTTATAAGAAATTTGAGGCCACTCCTTAGATACTGGGCGACCGCCTCCAAATTCTTCAAATACACCCTTTAAAACTGGTTCAATAGTATCAAATATATCTTGTTGTTCAACAAACGACATTTCTAAATCTAATTGATAAAAATCAGTTGGGGAACGATCTGCACGTGGATCTTCATCTCGGAAGCACGGAGCTATTTGGAAATATTTATCAAAACCTGCAACCATAATCATTTGTTTAAACTGTTGAGGAGCCTGGGGAAGCGCGTAGAATTTACCTGGGTGTAACCGTGAGGGTACTAAAAAGTCACGCGCACCTTCTGGAGATGAAGCGGTAATAATTGGAGTTTGAAATTCGTTAAAACCTAGATCATACATACGATTACGAACAGATTTTACAACGTTAGATCTTAAGATCATATTATTGTGTAAAGTTTCACGGCGCAAATCCAAAAATCTATACTTTAAACGTGTTTCCTCAGGAAAATCTGGTTCATCAAAGATTTGTAATGGTAATTCTTCTGAAGCACCAAGCACTTCCATATCTCGAATAAAAATCTCAACTTCACCTGTTGATAGTTTTTTATTTACCAATTCAGGAGCACGGGCTTTTACCTCACCATCAATACGAATGCACCATTCAGAACGTACTTTCTCAAGTTCTGCAAAGGCAGGACTGTCTGGATCAGCTAATATTTGGGTAACACCATAATGGTCACGTAAATCGATAAATAATATACCACCATGATCACGCACACGGTGAACCCATCCTGATAAACGAACAGTTTGCCCAACGTGAGAGGCATTAAGGTCAGCACATGTGTGCGTGCGAAAAGCTTGCATTATAGTTACCCTTTAGGATTTATGTCTCGCATTTGATACATTGTATATGGGGTCAAATGTCAAGAGACGATAGGTTGGTTGGTTAAAATTACTTAACACCAAAGCAGCTTTTTAACTTTATTATTAAACATTATGTGATTTATTTTTAATCATAATAAAAGCGTAATTCTATGAATTAATATCACTTATAATCCCACTAACTAAATTGCTGTTCCACAATTTTTCTTCTAAAGATTTTTGACTGTCTTTAATTATATGATAAAAACTTTGCTCTGCTTGATGTGCAATTTTTGCTGCTTCAATCGCAGTTTCTACAGTTACAACTTTAAAAAATATTTTATCACTAGAACGCATCTGAGATAACTTATCTTGGTCAGCCGAAATGACTGTAGCAATCTTTGGATAACCACCTGTAGTTTGGTGATCTGCTAATAGGCAAATTGGATCCCCATGCCCAGGCACTTGTAATGCCCCCCTCCCTACAGGTTCAGAAGGCATATCTAATGCATGAGTAATCTTAAGTTTTGGGCCATTCAAACGCACACCTTGACGATTAAAATCTTTAGTCAGAGTGAATTTTTCATTTTGTAAATCTTGAACAGATTGACTTGTAAAAAAATGATCTTGTGGTCCCAAAACAATTCGAATTTCAGATTGTGGCTTAAAAAATTTAGGGTCGAAAACCTGTCCTGTTATCAAGTCTGGTAGGTAGCAATCTTCCACACTTATACTATTTTCTGCAGACAGCGGCGCTCCACATAAATCAGACCCAATATGTGTGGACGCACTACCAAGCCAAGTGGGTACGTTCATTTTTCCAGCAAAAACCAAGTAACACCAACTTCCCCACTTTCCAGCTTGAACTTGAAGCCTTGAACCCTGCCTTAAAGTAAAAATTGACCAGCTAGGTAAATTTTCTCCATCTAGAGTTATCTTGAAATCGCCTCCTGTTATACAAGCAGAAACTTGACCTTCTAGGCAGCTGATAGCTAAACCACCCATTGAAATCTCAATCGCTGCGCCTAGATCAGTACCCATCATATGATGAGCTGCTAAATAAGCTACACGATCCATCGGACCAGACGGTGTTACACCAAATCTCATAAAACCAGTGCGACCTTTATCTTGAATTGTAATTAGAGGACCTGCATGATCTATTTTAAAGTTTGCCATCAATCATCCTTGCTCAAACCTTACAAAATCACATTCTTTGATTGGTTCAAATTTTATAGTATCACCTACGCCAAACATAAATGGCTGTTCCAAACTTTTATTTAATGGGTTAATTCCAGATCTCCCAATCACCCACCATCCAGATGGCATCGTAACAGTAGTAATTAGTGATTGCTGCGCTGCTATCATCACAGATTGTGGCCTAACCCCCATTATAGGAATTGATTTACGTGGTATTTGTATTTTAGATGGTACACCTCCTAAGTAAGCGTAACCTGGCGCAAAACCGTACATATAAACTGTATAAATAGCAGAAGAATGCGACGTGATTATAGCATCAGTTGATAAGTCTAATTTATCAGCTAATTCTTCTAAATCTGGTGAAAATTTAGTTTCATAGCATACAGGTATACACCAATGTTTTTCTTCTCTCTGAATTTTTATTTGGTTTTTTTGTGTTTCCAAAATTAATGTTTTTAAATTAAGCACTAAATCCTCATAAATAATTATCAACGGATCATACCCAACATAAAGAGACACATATGATGGAATCATTTCTATCACACCAAGGATAGGAGCATCTTGCATTGCTTGATCCATTGCAAGTATTTGGGCATGAATAGAAACATCAATAGTTTGACCAAATTCAATTAATAAACCAATATCTGCAATAGGCTTTATTTGTGGGTATGTGTTCATTTCATTTTCGACTAAACGGCTTTAGCGTAAAACCATTCGCTTTTAAACTATTTCGAATATGAACCGCCATTTTTACCGCGTAAGGGCTGTCCCCATGTATACAAATAGATTGTGCATTAAGACGTACAACATCTCCACAGACTGTAGGCATATCACCCGTTTCGAAGAAGTGAAATAAACGCGACATAGCATATTCTATGTCAGTAATCATTGCACCCTGCTCTCCACGAGACACTAAGGTACCATCTTTATTATAACCACGATCTGCAAAAATTTCACTATAGGTTTTCAACCCACTAGCTAATGCTGCCGTTTCCAATTTGGTTCCAGACACTGCAAGTATAGCAAGTTCAGGAGAAGAACACTTAATTGAGCGAACAATAGCTTCAGCTACATTTTTGTTATCTGTAGCCCAATTATTTAATGCTCCATGTGGCTTTACATAGGCCACTTCTGCATTTGCTAAGGCTGCAATTCCTTTGATAGCCCCAACTTGTGAAGCAATTAATTGTTCAACTTCTAGCATAGTCAATGGAATGCGACGGCGACCAAAACCTTGTTTGTCTTCAAATCCTGGATGTGCACCAATAGCCACACCACGTTGTTTAGCCATAGTAATTACTTCAAACATTACAGCAGCATCACCAGCGTGCCCACCACAAGCAATATTAGCACTATTTACTACATCTAACATCTCTGTATCAGCACCCATAGCCCAAGGTCCAAACCCCTCACCTAAATCAGCATTCAGATCGATTAAGCGCATTCTAATTTTCAACCTCAATAATATATATCTATGTTAATTTTATATCCAATTTTTACAAGAAGAGTTAACACTCTAAAATAGAAAATATAGATTTTCTTATTATATTTTATAAATATAATTCATTCAAAACAAAAATATTATTCATAAAAATAATGTAATTCTTTTACAAAAAAATTTACGGTGCTAAGTGTATAATATGAGCAAAAAATTAAACATAATAAAGTTAAGCGTAGGTTCGGAAAATATTTCTATGCTTACACAATGGCAGTCTGAAAGACGGGCTCAACTCAATATAAACTATTCACTACATGTAACCCGAATGTGGCCTAAGCGCGAAGCAGAATTGCTAGATGGTGGTTCAATTTACTGGGTCATAAAGGGTGCTGTTCAAGTACGCCAAAAATTAATTGGTTTCGATGAAATCATTGGTCAAGATGGTATTCGGCGCTGTGGTTTTAAACTTGACCCAGAGTTAGTAAATACAACAAAAGCTCTCCGCCGACCTTTTCAAGGATGGCGCTATCTGAAATCAGAAGATACTCCATCCGACCTTTCGGAAAAACGAGAATCTGACGATGAAATGCCCGAAGAAATGCAACAATACTTAGCTAAACTAGGTGTATTTTAAATCTTTTACAGCGTATTTTTAATATTAAAAATTTCATAGAATAGAATAATTATCAATTAATCTAATATTTCCTAAATAAACTGCTGCAAATATTCGACATTCGGCTATGTCAGCTCGTTCAATTAGTTCTAGGGAATGTGCATTACGGCATTCAATATAATCAATTCGATCAAAACCGTAACCCAACAAAGTCTTTACTACTTTAGCGCATTCAAAAGATGCATCACTTCCTGATGCAATATCATAAGCGGCTTTACTTAACACAGAGCTTAACAAGCGCGCTTTTTCAATCTGCTTAAAGTCTAAATATCCATTACGAGAAGATAACGCTAAGCCAAATACGTCACGAACAGTTGGAACACCTTTAATAGATGTAGGTATATTCAAGTCAACTGCGAGTCGGCGAATGATAGTTAGTTGTTGCCAGTCTTTTTCTCCAAAAAATGCAACATCTGCATTAGCTTGATTTAAAAGCTTGGTCACTACTTGTGTTACCCCGTCAAAATGACCTGGTCTAGACGCACCACAAAGCTTATCGGTTAATCCTGAAACACAAACTGTAGTTAAAAATCCCTCAGGGTACATTTCTAGAATACTTGGTATAAAAACTGCAGCCCCACCAGCGCCTGCTATTACTTGGCAATCAGATTCTTCACTTCGAGGGTAAATAGCTAAATCTTCATCAGCTCCGAACTGGGTTGGGTTAACAAATATAGTTGTAATTACTCGGTCACATTTTTTTTTAGCAAATTCAACTAAAGCTATGTGACCCTCATGTAATCCACCCATGGTTGGAACCAATCCAACACTTAAATTTTTAGATTTCCATATTCCCACTTGTTTGCGCATATCTGCAATAGTCCGAAAGATAATAATCTGATTCAAAGCACCAACTCCTTCCAGTCCATTTTAGCGCACAACTCACTTATTGTATTATCCAAATTTATCCAGTTAGCCGTTTTTGAAGCAAATACACTTGCTTGAGACCTTAATAGTACTCCATCACTTAAAACCTTTAGATGGTTTGCATCTAACGTTGCTCCACTTGATGTAATGTCTGCAATTGCCTCAGCAGTGAGGTTAGCAACGGTACCCTCTGTTGCACCTTGACTGTCAACTAATTGATAGTCTGCCACACCATACTCACGCAATTCTTTGCGGACAAAATTATGATACTTAGTCGCTATTCTAAGACGGAAACCATGTGTTTGGCGGAACTGTGCTGCGACTGCGTCCAAATCATGTAAAGTATTAACATCAATCCAAACGTTTGGTACGGCAATAACTAAATCAGCAAACCCAAAGCCCATTTTTTCTACAGTTATTATTTGGGTTTCATGTAATAGTAACTTTTCATAAATTAGATCTGTACCTGTTACACCTAAATGAATTCTACCCTTAGCCAACTCTTGTGGTATTTCACCCGCTGATAAGAGCACTAATTCAATACCCCTGACACCGTCTATGCTCCCAGTGTACTCACGATCTGAACCCGTCCGCTTTAATGTTATACCACGAGACTGGAACCATTTAAATGTATCATTTTGCAATCGGCCTTTGGAAGGTACGCCAAGTTTTAACATCATGTTACTCCATCAACCAAAGCATCTGGCCTTATGATACCTCCAACTGCTGGGATTGCACGTCCCGAGCCCAAAACTGTTGTTAATGCATCATAACGACCTCCACTTGCTACAACCATTTCATGGTTAGAAAAACTGAAAACAAAGCCATCATAATATTCCATACTAGTTAAACCATAGCTACCCTCAAAAGGTAATTTTTCGACATCAACATTACGCTTAACCAACGCTTCTAATCGAAGCTCAAAAACTGAAACAGCATGCCCCATATTTGGTAAAACTTTTTGTAATCCCTTGAGTTTTTTTAGTGCCTTTGCAGCAGTCGTTTTTAGGGCTAATATTGCATCAATAACACTAGCCTCCTCAGCAGAAATAGGGGAGGTCTTTGCATCTGAAATCAAGCCAACTATTCGAGAGTTAATTTCAACTTCAGTACGCAAACCAATAAATTTTCCAGAATTTTTAATCATATCATCTATATTTTGTTTTACTGCTTTATCAATAAAGTCAGCGCGCGAAGCACCTTGCTTAGGATCAGAAAAAATTTTCATTAAGCTTTGAAATCGGACAGGTCGCCAAAGATGCCGCATTAATGCAGTTCGCCTGCGTTCACTTGTTTTAAGTCCTGCAACAGCAGATTGTAGAAGGCCTATATCTCCAGTTGCTATTTGCAAAGTATTTGGAAGAATATCATTAAAAAGTGCAAATACCTCTGCGTCACTATCCGCAGGATTTGAACGATCAAAAACTTCAAACCCTACTTGAAGAAATTCAGTTGCACGTTTTGAACCAGCATCTTGCATACGCCATACAGGCCCATTGTAAGTATAGCGAGCAGGTTCTGCGCCCTCAGACATGTGGCGCTCTACTATTGGCACTGTAAAATCTGGTCGCATCATACGTTCACCCATTACTGGATCATGCGTGACATAAGCACGGGCACGAATGTCTTCTCCGTACAAATCTAATAGGGTTTCAGCTGATAGAAGGCTATCTGCTTCA
This sequence comes from uncultured Amylibacter sp., assembly GCA_905181935.1. Lineage (GTDB taxonomy): Bacteria > Pseudomonadota > Alphaproteobacteria > Rhodobacterales > Rhodobacteraceae > Amylibacter. The sequence goes on from CAJIZV010000001.1 coordinate 366,288, forward strand.
ATCAACAATGCACCTGAGGCGATAAAAGCCTGCTCCAAACGTTTAGCTTCAGAACTTACAGCTGCACGGCGTTCATTTTGCATTATTTTACATCCTCAGCTCGGGCTATCATTTTCTTAACCTCATCAACCAAGTCAGCTCGGTTTATTTTTATTTGTGCAGGTTGTGCTTTCCATTCCTCATCAGTTTCAATTTCTGCAGAGAGACGTGCACCAAGTGCTAAATCTTTAATTTGTACAATGCCATTAGCTTTTTCATCCCCACCCTCTATCACAGCAACAGGGCTCTCACGTTTATCAGCGTATTTTAGTTGATTACCAAAGTTTTTTGGATTGCCCATATACATTTCAGCCCGAATACCCGCATTGCGTAATTCAGATACCATTTGTTGATAATCTACTAGGCGATCACGATCCATTACAGTTACAACAACTGGCCCTTTGGCAACAGTAGTCATGCGGCCTTTCTCTCGTAACGCTGCTAAGAGGCGATCTACTCCAATGGAAACACCGGTTGCGGGTACATCTTGGCCAGTGAACCGTTTTATTAAATCGTCATATCGACCACCACCAGACACAGATCCAAATTGGCGCTTACGCCCTTTGTTATCTAATATCTCAAAAGTTAGCTCAGCTTCATATACTGGACCAGTATAATAGCCCAAGCCACGAACAATAGATGGATCAATTTCTACGCGATCAGAACCATATCCGCTTGCAGCCATAAGTTCACCAATAGTTTCCAATTCAGCAATACCCTGCAATCCAACATCAGATCCACCAACAGCTGCACAAAGGTTTGAAAGAGTTGCAGAGGCATCCAAACCTTTGGATGTTAAAAATGCAATGACTGGCGCGGATTGCATCTCGGTTAAACCTACGCCATCAATATATGCACCCGAAGCATCTAATCGGCCCCGTCCTAGAAGTTGGCGCACCCCGTCTTCTCCAACTTTGTCAAATTTATCAATAGTACGCAAAACATCTGCCTGCTGCGCCTCGTCTTTAACTCCCATAGTTTCTAATACACCATTTAAAACTTTTCGGTTATTTACGCGAACAAGATAATCCCCTCGTGGGATGCCTACAGCTTCAAGTGTATCAGATAACATCGAACATATTTCAGCATCTGCCGCAACACTTGGTGCTCCGACTGTATCTGCATCGCATTGATAAAATTGACGGTAACGTCCAGGACCTGGCTTCTCATTACGCCATACTGGCCCCATAGCATAGCGACGATAAGGACTTGGTAAATCATTTCGAAATTGTGAGTATACCCTTGCCAAAGGTGCGGTTAAATCATAGCGCAAAGCCATCCACGCATCATCTTCATCTTGCCAAGAAAATACACCTGCATTTGGTCGATCGACATCTGGTAAAAACTTTCCTAATGCCTCAACAGTTTCTACTGCTGGGCTTTCTAGGGGGTCAAAACCATACCGATGATAAACTTCTGTAATTTGCGATAACATCGAATTTCTCTCGACAACATCCGTTCCGAAGTAATCTCGAAACCCTTTAGGCGGTAAAGCTTTTGGGCGCATTGGTTTTTTCTTTTTATCTTTGGCCATGTGTCAACAATCCTTGTGTTATCACACCCATAACGGATTGAAGAATGTGGGGCAAGCGAGCCTTGCCAACATTGTCACAGAGGCGTATCAGAAATATATGGAAAATAACGAACACATTATTGATTTAGAAATAAAATTAACAGAAGCTCTTCGTCTGGCTGAAGAGCTGTCAGACGTAGTAGCAGAACAAGCTGGGCGCATCGAAGTTGCAGAGCGCCGTATACAAATGTTAATGGAACGCGCTGCACAAGATGAAGCTAATTCTATGACTGGAGCAAATATGAATGATGCTCCGCCTCCACACTGGTGATTTAAGTTTCTTTATTACTTTCAAATTTTTGATATAATTATTATAAATAAAATATACTTAATAATTAAAATTCTAAAACTTCCATTACTCCACTAATATGTTTAATGGCTCCCTTAATTTGTGGGTTTAATGGATACTCCCCTTCAAGCGCTATCTCAACCTCTCCTGGCAATTCAGGATGTGATAATACTAAATGCACTGGTCCCTTTCCACGCTTAGATGAATCTGATGAAATATCATTTAAACGCGTTGCAATCGATGCAATTGCATTCTCATCTGATATAAAAATCTTTAACCCCATAGCTGCTGCATCTTGAACAGATACATCTGCAGGCTGAACCCCACGTGCCAATAATTTAAGTTGATCACCCTCTACATTTGCTTCAACGGTTAAAACTACATTTTGCCCGACTTCTAAATAAGTACCGAATTTTTCTAAGGTGTCAGAAAAAATTGTAACTTCATAAGCTCCAGTAGGATCCGTCAATTGAGCAAATGCAAAACGATTACCACGGGCTGATTTACGCACCTGCTTTCCAGCAACAGATCCTGCAATTTTTGCTACTACCCTGCCACCTTGAGCTTTTTGTTCAAGTTCTTTCAACGTTAAAACATTCTTACGTTTTAAAGCACCCATATAATCATCTAATGGATGACCCGATAGGTAAAATCCAATAGCTTTGTGCTCTTCTGATAAACGTTCGATTGGAAGCCAATCATTGGGCATTGGCAAACGTGGAGCTGGTAAATTCTCTCCAGCATCACCAAAAAGGCCGCCCTGATTAGAATTCATTTCTTCATGTGTTGCTGCTGAATAGCCAACCAATGCATCCAAGCTATCAAAAACCTTTTTACGATTATTATCAAGTTGATCAAACGCACCCGCACGCACAAGCATTTCCATGGGTCGTTTCCCCACACGCTTTAAATCAACACGGCGTGCAACATCAATTAAATCTTTAAATAGGCCCCCATTTACTCGAGCATCTGTTATTAAGCGCATAGCTTCAGAGCCAACATTTTTCAATCCACCCAGCGCATATGCTATTTTACTATTATCAACACTAAAAATTGCTTCAGATCGGTTAATACAAGGCGGAAAAATTTCAATTCCCAAGCGTTTAACTTCATCAAAATAAACATGTAATTTGTCTGTAAGGTGTAGATCACAGTTCATAACTGACGCCATAAACTCAACAGGATAGTTAGCTTTAAGCCATGCAGTTTGATAAGATACAACTGCATATGCTGCAGCATGAGATTTATTGAAACCATAGTTTGCGAATTTATCAAGTAAGTCCCAAACCTCTTTTGCTTTTCTAGCATCAACACCATTCTTTGATGCACCATCAAGAAACTTTGGCCGCTCTTTATCCATTTCAGCCTGAATCTTTTTACCCATAGCTCGCCGTAGTAAATCAGCTCCACCAAGCGAGTAACCTGCCATTTCTTGAGCTATCTGCATGACTTGCTCTTGATAAACAATGATACCCTGAGTTTCTTCAAGCAGATGGTCAATTGATGGATGCATCAATTCACGATCAGATCGTCCATTTTTTACGTCACAGTATTGCGGAATATTTTCCATTGGACCGGGGCGATATAATGCAACAAGTGCAACAATATCTTCTATACAGTTAGGCTTCATTCGCCTAAGCGCATCCATCATTCCACTAGATTCCACTTGGAATACGGCAACAGTTTTAGCACTAGCATATAAATCAAATGTTTTCTGATCTTGTAAATCAATTGCTGCAATATCAATATTAATATCACGTTTTTTTATCAAATCTACTGCGCCCTGGACAACAGTCAAAGTTTTAAGCCCCAAGAAATCGAACTTAACTAAGCCTGCCTGCTCAACCCATTTCATATTGAACTGTGTGGCAGGCATATCAGAACGCGGATCTTGATATAATGGGACTAGTTCGTCTAGTGATCTATCAGCAATCACTACACCTGCAGCATGTGTAGATGCATTGCGTAAAAGTCCTTCAACTTGCTGAGCATACTTAAGCATTCGATCTACGACTTCTTCAGATTTTGCCATTTCACGCAATTGAGGTTCTTCGGCCAATGCCTTTTCTATGCTTACAGGTTTTACTCCCTCAACTGGGATTAATTTAGACAATCGGTCTACTTGGCCATAAGGCATTTGCAGTACCCGTCCTACATCTCGGATAGCTGCTTTTGACAACAAACCACCAAAGGTAATAATTTGCCCTACCCGGTCTCGGCCATATTTTTCTTGAACATAACGTATAACTTCTTCACGTCGATCCATACAAAAATCGATATCAAAGTCAGGCATTGACACGCGTTCTGGATTTAAGAACCGTTCAAATAATAAGGAATATCGAAGTGGATCTAAATCTGTAATCGTTAACGCGTAAGCTACAAGTGATCCAGCACCAGACCCGCGGCCAGGCCCAACGGGAATATTGTTTTCTTTAGACCAACGTATAAAATCAGCAACAATTAAAAAATAGCCGGGGAAACCCATCCCTTCAATAATTTTCAACTCAAAATCTAATCGCTCTTGGTAATTTACTATAGTTGATGCATGCGGAATAACAGCTAGCCTTAATTGCAAACCTTCATTTGCTTGGCGGCGTAATTCTTGGACTTCGTCTTTTGCAAACTTTGGTAATATTGGTTCACGTTTGTAAACTTTAAAAGAACAGCGTTTTGCAATTTCAATTGTATTATCGATAGCCTCTGGTAGATCACTAAATAGGTCAATCATTTCAGCCGTTGACTTAAAATAATGCTCTGGAGTTAAGCGACGCCGATCCTCTTGCTGGTCAACATAAGTTCCTTCGGAAATACAAAGTAATGCATCATGCGCTGCATACATTTCTCGCTTTGGAAAAAAAACGTCATTTGTGGCAACCAATGGCAAATTCATAGTGTATGCCATTTCTACAAAGTATTTTTCAGTTTTAGCCTCTTCAATTGTATATTTTTCTCCATCACTACCGTGACGCTGAAGTTCTATATAAGTTCGATCATTAAATATTTCTGATACGTGTTTCATCAATATTTGAGCTTTATCAATGTGACCATCTTGTAACAATTTTCCAATTGGGCCAAGTGCACCTCCAGTTAAACAAATCAAACCTTTATTATGTTTTTGCAATTGAGAAGTAGTTACATGCAGTGGCTCGTCTCCTGACTCTAAGAAAAGGCAAGAATTGAGCTTCATTAAGTTCAAATATCCAGCTTCAGATTGTGCAAGCAAAACTATTGGCAAAGGCTTTGGATTATTATCTCGAGGGTTATCAGCCTTTGCATATGCTAAGTCTACCTGACAGCCAATAATAGGCTGGACGCCCTCACTAAAGGTAATTTCTGAAAACTCTAAAGCTCCAAACATATTATTGGTATCTGTTAACGCAACTGCAGGCATTCCAGCTTTTGACACCACAGTGGGTAGCTTTTTAACATGCATAGCACCTTCAAGAAGCGAATATGCTGAATGTAGCCGTAGGTGAATGAATCGATTTCTATTTCTCATATTACTACATTACAACATCACAACAGATGGCGGAATACAAAAGGACGTCCAACTTTATCTTTTTGAATAACAAAGCAAATTTTAAACACAATAATAAATATAATTATAATTATAGTGTTTTTAGTTATTCAGAATGACTATTCAGCTATTTATACTCATAGCACACTTAGAAATTCAACCAGAGTGACCCAACGTTTTTAATGTGTTCAGGATTTTCTGTTGCTATTAAAAGATAAAAGTAAGAGGAATCATTTATGTTTGACGCATCAGAAAACGACCTAAGGTTTGCAATTCAACACGGATTAAATCCTGAAATGCACAGGCTTGTTGCTAATATTTATGACATTTCAAATGATACAGTTGATGCAGTTTTGTCAGAAGCTGCAAAATTTGCTCGTGACGTTTTGGCTCCACTAAATCAAACGGGAGACCAGCAGGGTTGTACTTGGAATTCTGACAACACAGTTCGAACACCCCATGGATTTAAAGAAGCCTATAAAGAAATGCGTCAAGCAGGTTGGTGCTCTATCGAGGCTTCAGAGGATTTTGGTGGGCAGAACTTATCTAAAGTAATATCTGCAGCCACGACAGAAATGTGGCATTCTGCAAATATGTCTTTTTCATTGTGTCATTTGCTAAGCCAAGGCCAGATTCATGCCTTAGAAGCGTTTGGCAACTCAGAACAAAAACAAACTTATTTACCTAAATTGGTTGATGGATCATGGACTGGGACCATGAATTTAACTGAACCCCATGCTGGTACAGATCTTGGCGCATTAAAATCCTCCGCAACACCAGAAGGTGATCATTATCGCATTAAAGGTCAGAAAGTTTACATCACTTATGGTGAGCACGATATGGCAGAAAATATTATACATTTGGTTTTAGCACGCGTCGATGGCGCACCTGAAGGTATAAAGGGTATTTCCTTATTTATTGTACCTAAAATTATGATAAATACTAATGGAAGTTTGGGAAAACCCAATGATGTCAAATGCATATCTATCGAACATAAACTAGGTATAAATGGATCTCCAACAGCAGTTTTGCAGTTTGGTGAAAATGATGGAGCTATTGGTTACCTTGTTGGTGCTAAAAATCAAGGCCTGACAATCATGTTCGCAATGATGAATGATGCTCGTTTTGGAGTTGGGGTTCAAGGTTTGTCCATTTCCAATCGTGCTTTTCATCAAGCAAAGGCATATGCAGCGGAACGAATTCAAGGAGTACCCATCAATCGTAAATTAGGTGATACAATTCATCATCATCCAGATGTAATGCGCCTTCTGGCCTCCATGCGTGCAGAGATTGAAGCAATGCGTGGAATTATGATTTATACAGCAGCAGCTACCGACTTAGCTAAAAACGAGACTAATAACACTTCAGTTTGGAAGTCTCGGTCTGAATTAATGATTCCAATTCTAAAAGGTTGGTTGACAGAAAGATCAGTAGAGATTGCTTCTGACGGTATACAAATTCATGGAGGAATGGGATTTATTGAAGAAACAGGTGCCGCTCAACATTATCGTGATGCACGCATCTTACCTATTTATGAGGGTACAACTGCAATTCAGGCTAATGATTTAATTTATCGGAAAACATTACGTGATGAAGGTTTAGCTGTAAAAGGTTTGGTGGCCGAAATTAGGGATACAGCAAATAAAATTAATATTTCGTGCGATCCATTAAGCTCGATTACGAGCTCTTTAATTTTAGCTACACATTCAGCAGATATCGCTATCGACGCAATTTTAAATAAAAAAATGTCCGCACGTGAAGTAGGCGCCATATCTGTGCCATTTTTAATGATGTTGGGAACGCTGTGTGGAGCTTGGATGACTTTGTCCTCTGCACATGCTGCTCTTGGCCAAAAAGGCCTAGGAACTTGGGGGCAATGCTTTTTGGATGCAAAGTTAGCCTACGCTAGAGTTTACACAACCCAATCTCTGCCAAAAATTCAACAATATACTCAAACAATTCAGGCAGGTGGACAAGCAATAGACGCCATTTCTCCAGAAATGCTTTGGGCATAACACCTAGCTTTGCTATTGTTAGCTTTGGTTTGTGCTAAAAAATTAATCAATGTGCTCTTTTTGTCGCCTTTCTGGGCGTTTTCGTCGTCCATGCAAGCCCAATATTATCCAAGAAATATTTAACTTGGCTATTATTGGGTTATCGGTGCAGTCTAACCTATGGATTCGTTGTTATAAGATAATGAAGCTTAAAAAGTCGCAACAAGCGATAGACTTGCAACTAAAGGGAGATCGCAAGATGAAAATTACAAAAACACTTACAGCTATGGCTGTTGCACTTACTGCAACAACTGGTTCAGCGGCAATGGCACTGGACGAACTAGTTGTTGGATACTTTATGGAATGGCCAACTGCTAACCAGTATGCACAACACAATAAATTATATGATGAAGCACTAGGCATGCCAGTCAAATGGGTTTCTTTCGATGCGGGTACAGCAATGTCAGCAGCTATGGCTTCCGGTGATGTTCACATTTCTTACTCACAAGGTGTGACACCTTTCCTAGTTGCAACTGCTGCTGGTCAGGATTTGCAAGTGATCGATATAGCTGAAACATATTCAGACAATAATAACTGTGTTGTTCGCTCATCACTAGAAATAGATGCAGACAACGCATCAGAACTAAAGGGTAAACAGGTTGCCTTACCAATTGGTACTGCTGCACATTCTGATTTCTTAGCTCAAATCGCACACTTTGGCTTGACTGAAGGAGATTTTAAAATTGTTGATATGTCACCTGTTGATTCAGCTGCTGCATTTGGATCAGGCGAATTCGACATGGTTTGTGGATGGGGTGGGCCTCTACGTCGTATGAAAGAGCACGGAAACGTACTACTTTCTGGTCCAGAAAAAGAAGCGGTTTCTGGTGTTATTTATGACATAACATCTACACCAAGCTCTTTTGCAGAAGCAAATGCTGATGTTGTTACTAAATTCTTAAAAGTAACATCAGACATGAATGATATGTATGCAAAGAACCCAGAGCCAATGTATGAAGCAATTTCCATTGAAGCTGGAATGGATATGGAAGGCACAATAGCTATTTTATCAGTTATGGCTTTCATGTCTGCAGAAACACAGTTGTCTGATAAGTGGATGGGCAAGTGGTTAGCTGGTGATCTTAAGCGCCAAGCATTAGCTCTTGAAGCTGCAGGAAAGATCAAAGCATTAGACGATTATAACGCTTTGGTTAACACATCATACCTAGCTGCAGCAGCTAAGTAAGTTACAAATAGTTTGGGCGTGACGAGTAGCTTGTCACGCCCCTTTTTGTTTAATTAAATTTATGGACACATTCATGTCAGGTTTGAATATAAATGATGTTTCAATGACTTTCGAACTCCCAAATGGTGGTTCTGTAGAGGCTTTGAAGAACATCAATCTAAGCGTCCAAAAGGGCGAACTGGTTTCTGTACTAGGCCCTTCAGGTTGTGGTAAAACTACTTTATTAAATATACTTGCTGGTTTTTTAGCCCCTACAGATGGTATTATTGAACTAAATGGCGAAATTGTAAAAAAACCAAGTTCAGAGCGCGGTATGGTGTTTCAACAAGGCGCTCTATTTGAGTGGATGAATGTCTCAAAAAATATTGGTTTTGGGCCTAAAATGAAGGGTACGCCTCAAGTTGAAATAGATGCAAAAGTTGCAGAACTATTGGACATTGTAGGTCTTCAAGACTTTGCTGATAAAATGATTTATGAGATGTCTGGAGGCATGCAACAACGTGTGGCTTTAGCTCGATGTCTGGCGAATGATCCCGACGTAATTTTGATGGACGAACCCTTAGGTGCACTTGACGCATTAACCCGCGAAAAAATGCAATCATTAGTTTTGGACATTTGGAAGAAGACTGGCAAGACAATTATCTTGATTACGCACTCTGTTGAAGAGGCTTTATTATTAGGCGAGCGATTAATTGTTATGGCCCCTCGCCCTGGTCGTATTCATAAAGAATATAAATTACCGTTTGCCGAATTAGGTGTCGGTGCCGACCTTCGCGAAGTTAAGCGCCACAAGAAATTTGGTACAACTCGGGACGAAATTCTTAATATGATTTGGAATATGGAAGAAGAAATTATGGGACGGGCAGAGAGCTAAAATGATATTTTCAATCACACCAAGACCTGCCTCATTAAGTGAATTTTTTTGGTTCAACGCCCCTGACGGTGGTGAAGTTGCAAGTCTACTAAGCACTACACTTTGGATGGTACTTGGCATTTTTGTTATTTTTACAATCTATATGGTATTTAGTGCATTCAGCTGGGCAATTCATAAATTATTTATTGATGGAAGAAACAAAGCTAATGGTTATACAAGCCTTAAGACCGTAACCTTTGGAGATGAAAGTGCAGTTGAGGCAAACAGATTTGCGTCAGTAGCTTCTGTAGTTGCGATCTTCTTCTTTTGGGGCCTAGCAACAGGCTCTAGCCTTTTGGGTCCTATACAATTGCCAGCCCCGTTTCTAGGAAAAACAAGTTTCGAATACACTGCCATTAATAGTTATGGTGAAACTGATAAAGGCACAGTCAACTTATTGGTGCATACCTTTGACGACAAACCCGTTTTAGAAAAAGCTAACAATATCGCAACAGGATTTGCTCGTGATAGTGCCATTAAAGTTCGTGAACGTCGTACAGCTTTGTTATCTGCAAAAAAAATTGGCGCAAAGGAGACTGATGGCTTCAAAATTATAGAAATAAATGGCATAGCTATTGAGCCTAATCAAATTGTAAACTTTGGTAATGGTGAGGTTTTGTTAACCGCTAAAGGTAGTATGCAAATACGTCCATATGACGGCATGACAATGGAAGCATTGTACTTGCCAGCACCTGAAGACGTCTGGAAAAGTTTTCTGAGGCTAAACAAAGAAGGCTACACAAACGTTGGCCTTTGGGAAAATGTATTTTGGTCTCTAATACGCGTAGTATTGGGTTTCACGCTTGGTTGTTTATTTGGCATCCCATTAGGCTTTGCAATGGGGCTATCGAACTGGTTTCGTGGATGGTTCGATCCAATAGTTGAATTTATGCGCCCAGTGCCACCACTAGCCCTAATTCCCTTGATCATCATTTGGTTTGGTATCGGTGAACAGGGTAAAATTAGTTTACTCTTCTTAGCGGCTCTTTGGATAATGACAATTGCGGCACGCGCGGGTGTGTCTGGTGTAAATATTTCCAAAGTTCATGCAGCATATTCATTAGGTGCTAGCAAAAGACAATTATTGATGAAAGTAATTTTACCTAACTCTTTACCCGAAATATTTACTGGGGCGCGAGTTGCAATGGGTGTTTGTTGGGGGACAGTAGTTGCAGCAGAACTGGTTGCAGCAGAAAAGGGTGCCGGTAAAATGATTATAGCCGCTTCTAAGTTTCAATTAACTGATATTGTTATAATTGGTATTATTATAATTGGTATAATAGGGTTTGCTATCGAAGTTCTTATGCGAAAAGCAGAGAACCGCCTTATTCCTTGGAAAGGCCGTGGGTAACAATTAATATACTACCCTCCTTTGAGAGGGTAGTATTCTTTTTGAGGTTCTATAAAATATTTAAGCTTCATTTACATCTTAAGTTATAATTTAAACAGACAATAAGTTAGTTTTTTATACTGACCATATCAAATAACTGAATTGAATTATTGTGAATATAACTATAATAAAATATCTTTTTTAAATTTTAATTTTTTGGAGTAAAGGTAACAGCTTTGCCATATCTGGACCATGTTCCATTGCTGTCAAAGCTTTTCGAAGTGGCATAAACAAGCCTTTGCCTTTGCGCCCAGTGGTATCTTTAACCAGTGCCGTCCAAACTTTCCAAGTTGTTTCATCCCATGGATGAGAGGGCAATAAACTTTTAGAAATTTCAATAAACTCGATATCTTCCACATCAATTAATGGCGTAACACCATCACGGCAAATTTCCCACCATTGAGCAATATCAGCCCTAGTATTAACATTTTCACGCGCCATTTCCCAAAATGATGGTGCAATTTCAGATGGAATACCCAAATCAATTAAGGCATCAGACATTGTGGATAAATCCAAGCCAGCAACATACTTTTTAGTAAGGGGAAACAAATCAGTTACATCAAATTTTGTTGGCTGTGCACCAAATATAGTAATATCAAAGTTTTCGATCAACTCATCTAAAGAATTAAATAGTTCGATTGGCTCAGATGAGCCCAACCGTGCCATATGTGACAAAATTGCCATTGGCTCCAATCCATTCGCACGAAGGTCACGTAGAGATAATGTACCCAGTCGTTTTGATAAAGGTTCACCTTGTGGGCCAGTTAACAAAGAGTGATGCGCAAAGTTTGGAACGCTGGCACCCATAGCTTCGATTATTTGAATTTGTGTCGCTGTATTTGTTACATGGTCAGATCCACGCACTACGTTTGTTATTCCAAAATCGATGTCATCGCAAACAGATGCCATAGTATATAAAAATTGTCCATCACCACGTATTAAAACAGGATCAGAGACAGATCCTGCATCAATAGATAGATCACCAAGAATTCCATCTACCCATACGATCCGTTCCTGGTCTAATTGGAACCTCCAGTGACTTTCGCGTTCTGATTTTAATTTAATCTTTTGCTCATCTGTAAGTGCTAATGCTGAGCGATCATATACTGGGGGCTTACCCATATTTAATTGCTTTTTACGCTTTAAATCAAGCTCAACAGGTGTTTCAAAGCATTCATAGAAGCGGCCTATATCACGAAGTTCCTGTGCAGCTTGTTTATAGCGTTCCAATCGGTGTGATTGTTTTTCAACTCGATCCCAATCTAAGCCTAGCCAAGTTAAGTCCTCTTTGATTGCATCAGCATATTCAGTAGTTGAACGATTTGAATCTGTATCATCCAATCGCAAAATAAATTCACCACCATTTTTTCGTGCAATCATATAATTGAATAGCGCAGTGCGCAAATTTCCAACGTGAATGAATCCTGTAGGGCTTGGAGCGAAGCGCGTAGTGGTCATAGGTTCCTCTTATATTAATTTAATGCTCATTAACCTGATTAGTTCAGAACGCCAAGGGGTATAGATTTCATCCCCTAAGGGTAATGTATAATGACTGGTTGAATTTTATCTTTTATTTATTATCACGCCATTTATTTGCTATTGGATAGCGCCTATCTAGCCAAAAAGCACGTAATGATAGGCGTGCCCCAGGCGCAGATTGAAACCGTTTGTACTCAGAAACATATAACAAGTTCTCCACACGCTTGACAGTATCATGATTATATCCTGCAGCAACGCAATCAGCTACAGACGCATCATGATCCATAAGCATTTCTAGTATACCATCAAGGATAGCGTAATCAGGTAAGCTGTCTGAATCTTTTTGATCATTACGCAACTCTGCTGTTGGTGGCTTTTCGATAATATTGATGGGGATGACCATACCAGATGAACCCAACATCCAAGGTAAATGGTTTTTATTTCGCCACCTGCAAGTTTCGAAAACTCTCATTTTATAGAGATCTTTAATTGGGTTATATCCACCTGCCATATCTCCGTATATTGTAGAATAACCAACTGAAACTTCTGATTTATTACCAGTAGTAAGTAACATTTCGCCAAATTTATTTGACATAGCCATAAGCAACAACCCTCGTAGTCGTGATTGAATATTTTCTTCAGTTGTATCAGCGTCTAAGCTATCAAAAACAGTTGAAAGTGTACTTGTAATTGCTTCAAAACTCTCTGTAATTGGAATGGTTTGAATTTTAGTATTTAATAAGGTTGCACATTCTGATGCATCATCAAGGCTATTTTGGCTCGTGTATTCAGATGGCAACATCACTAATCGCACATTTTCAGGACCTAATGCATCCGAGGCAATAGCTGCTACTAAAGCTGAGTCAATACCACCAGACATTCCTAATAACGCCTTCTTGAAACCAGTTTTAGCCATATAGTCACGCAAGGCTAAAACCATCACGTGATAGTCTTGCTCCCAATCATCTGGATAACTTGATTTATTGCCCTCATCAGCGACCCACCCAGTTTGTGTTTTATTAAAAATAACAGTCTCAGTATATTCTTCGAATAATGGCATTTGCAAAGCTAATGCCCCACCTGAATTAATAACAAAAGAACCGCCATCAAAGACTTGATCGTCCTGACCACCTATTAAGTTTAAATAAGCCATGGGCAGTTTATTCTCAATCACCCTGCTTACCATTTGAGATATACGTTTATCAAACTTACCACGGTAATAAGGTGACCCATTAGGACTAACTAAAATTTCGGCACCAGTTTCTTCTAAAGTTTCACAAACATCAGTAAACCATGCATCTTCACAAATAGGAGAACCAATGCGCACCCCGTTTACAACATAGGGCCCATGTATTTCTCCATTATTAAAAATACGCTTTTCATCGAAGACTTTATAATTGGGCAAATGATGTTTACGAATCTGAGTTAATACTTTTCCATCTTGTAATATTGCATACGCGTTGTAAGTTTTTCCTCCTTCTTGCAACGGAACACCAATTCCAATTGTTGGACCATCAGCACATTCTGCCGCAAATGCTATTAACTTAGTCTGGGCATCAGCTACGAATGCTGGTTTCTGAACTAAATCTTGGGCTTGGTAACCCGTCAAAAACATTTCAGGCAATGCCAACATGTCAGCCCCATCTGCATGTGCACGTTCATATGCGGCTCGAGCTTTATTTAAATTACCCTCAAAATCGCCAACTGTTGCGTTTAACTGAGCCATTGTTAATTTAAATTGATTGGTCATCAGTTGTCCCTTTGATATGATAGTATTGTGTTAAATTTATATGTAACAGAGTTTACAATGTTTAAAAGTAAACAATTAAAATGATTGCCCCTAGCTGTAGTTACTTTTAGAGTTCCAAAAAGGCGGTTAATCGTCGCTAGGTCAGATAGGAATACCCAATGCCAACAATTAAAACGCTAATAATTTGCGTCACCTTGAAAGCCTTAGCATTCACAGCCACCCCACTTTGGGCTGATGATGAAATTAGTATCAAACAATATGATGATGGCAGCGTCTATAAAGGCACATTTAGAGACGGTATTCGTCATGGATCAGCAAAATACATTACCCCAAATGGATTTACTTACACAGGGCAATGGATTGATGGTCAAATTAGTGGCCAAGGAATTGCTAAATACCCCAATGGCTCTTATTATCAAGGCCAGTTTTCAAACGGAAAACCTCACGGGCAGGGTAATATAACTTTTGCTGACGGTGGAAGCTATCATGGCAATTGGTTGAATGGTGAGATTTTTGGCAAAGGTATCGCAAGGTATGTAAACGGTTCTATTTATGTTGGTAATTTTAATAAAGCTAAACATCATGGGCTAGGTAAATTAACTGCCTTATCAGGTTTTATTTACCGAGGTGAATGGTTGAATGGCCAGCAAATAGGTTCAGCCACAATCACTTATGCTGACGGAAGTAAATATGAGGGCAGCATGCTAAATGGGAAGCGTTATGGCCAAGGCACACTCAAATTTGAAGATGCTATATTCTATTCTGGGGGTTGGGCTAACGACCAATTTTCAGGCATAGGATATTTAAAAAATAGTAATGGCGAAATTTATGAAGGTAGATTTCAAAATGGACAACGTTATGGTGTGGGCAAAGCTATTTATTCAAATGGAGACATTTATACCGGTAACTTTGAAGATGATACGCGCCATGGAAAAGGCATTTTTACCAGCATAAAAGGACACATAATCGATGGCCAATGGGTAAATGGTAGTGTCCAAGGAAATGCTACTACAACCTTTGTTGATGGTTCTAAATACATTGGAGAATATTTGGCTGGCAAGCAACACGGGTTAGGATTTCTTACTTATTCAGATGGTGGCGCTTATTCTGGCAATTGGACTAATGGCTCAATTGAAGGTCAGGGCACAGCAACCTTTGCAGATGGTACAGTTTATGTAGGTAATTTTAAGAATGCCCAAAACCATGGAAATGGTAAAATAACTTATCCTGATGGATTTTCTTATGAAGGCGAATGGTATGATGGTATAAAGCAAGGAAAAGGAATTGAATTTCAAACCGATGGTTCCACTTATGATGGAATGTTTAAAGCTGGCAGTCCTCATGGCGTTGGAACACTAACACTAATTAATGGATTTAGCTACGTTGGGGAATGGGCTGACGGAAGAATTTCTGGCGCCGGCATTGCAACCTTTGAAAATGGTGACGTATATGTAGGTAATTTTTCAGAGGGACAGCCCAATGGCCAAGGAAAAATGGCATATAAATCTGGTGATGTATTTGATGGAATATGGGATAAAGGAACAAAAGTTCGCTAAATAACATCAGTGTTAAAAACCTATTTTGATAACTAAATCAAAATTACAATAAACTTTCTGCAAAGCTTTAAATGTTGCAATATATACTTATCTTTCTAAATATATAATTACCACTTTACTTGCTTCCCAGACCAATCAAAAAATTGACCAGTATTTTCATACGACAGGCTGTTCAAAACATTAAGCAAATTTTGAGCTGCTTCTTCTGGGCTAACACTTGGATGTGTTCCAACGTATTTTTTTGTTAACTCAGTTTGTACAGTGCCAGGATGCAGTGCCACACAAATTGATTGCTTACGCTTATTGGCAATTTCCAATGCTGATGTCCGGATAATCTGATGCAAAGCAGCTTTAGCAGTTCGGTAACTAATCCAACCTCCTAAATTATTATCACTAATTGAACCAACTCGTGCAGTTAAAACAGCCAATACACTAGGCCGGCTACGTGGTAATAAAGTATGTAAATGTTTAATTAATAAAGCAGGACCAAGAGTGTTTGTTTCAAATTGTGCCTTAAGGGCTTCTGGCGTCATTGAAAGAATAGTTTTTTCTGGGCCGACCCCATCAATTTCTAAAGCTCCTGTTGCAATAAAAATAAGATCAAATTCACCATGAAGCGTTGAAGTCATACTGCGAATACTATTTTCATTTGTAATATCTAAATTATCAGTGGAACGGGAAAATGTTACTATATCATTTATTTTATAGGTAGTACTCAAAGCTGTAGCCAGAGCGGAGCCTATTCCACCAGATGCACCGATTATAAGCACACGGCTTTTCGCATTAAATCTTTGGTTATTGATTATGGTCAATTTATAATCCTTTTGTTCAATATATTAATAGATAAGGCAATATTACCGTCGATCAATACACAAAACTTCTTTTATAAACATTTAACAAAAAATTTAATTGTTACTAATCTATAAATACATGAAAATTCTTTATTTAGGGTTTTCATTCGTTGAAAACTGCGTATTAGTTATTCTATGTTTACAGTCGCAATAAAACCAATTTATTTGATCCCATCGCTGAACGCGTTGCTGGCGTTATCTGCGCTCTTAATTCTTAGCTACCTCTGAGCGTACCTTTACTTGGGCGCAGCGCTCAGGGGATGGACATCGCGCCTAAAAATATTAAAAGATAGCCAAGCATAAAGGCTAAAGTTTTATTGATGATATCTGCTACCTTACCAAAGGCATACTTAGTAAAGCAGCCATCCTAAAACCTTAGATTTGAGGTATACAATGACAAAACAAGACCAAGTATTAATTTTTGACACAACATTACGTGATGGAGAACAATCTCCTGGTGCAACTATGAGTCATAATGAAAAATTAGAAATTGCTAATATGTTGGATGAAATGGGCGTCGATATTATTGAAGCCGGTTTTCCAATAGCTTCAGAAGGCGACTTTAAAGCAGTATCTGAGATTGCTGTTAATACAAAAAATGCACAGGTTTGTGGGCTATCACGAGCCATTTATAAGGATATTGATCGATGCTGGGAAGCAGTCAAGCATGGCGTTAATCCACGTATTCATACGTTTATTGGTACCAGCCCTCAACATCGAGCGATACCAAATCTAACAATGGAAGAAATGATTGTACGCATACATGATAGTGTAAGTCATGCACGAAATTTATGTCCAAATGTTCAATGGTCACCCATGGATGCTACGCGCACTGAAGAAGACTATTTATGCCGTACTGTTGAAACAGCAATAAAAGCAGGAGCCACAACAATAAACATTCCAGATACAGTTGGTTATACAGCACCCTCTGAAAGTGCTAACATCATACGCATGCTATTGGAGCGAGTTCCTAACGCTGATGAAATTATATTTGCAACACATTGTCACAATGATTTAGGCATGGCGACTGCAAATGCACTTGCAGCGGTTACAGGTGGTGCTCGCCAGATCGAATGTACGATTAATGGTTTGGGCGAGCGCGCTGGAAATACTGCGTTAGAAGAGGTCGTAATGGCATTAAGGGTGCGTAACGATATTATGCCTTATCAAACAGGCGTTGATGCTACAAAATTAATGAATATCAGTCGTCGAGTTGCCACAGTATCTGGCTTTCAAGTACAGTATAATAAAGCTATTGTAGGTAAAAATGCTTTTGCTCATGAAAGTGGAATTCATCAAGACGGTATGTTAAAATCAGCTGACACGTTTGAAATTATGCGCCCCGAAGATATTGGCCTGTCCGAAACTAACTTAGTAATGGGAAAACATTCTGGACGTGCAGCATTACGTTCAAAACTTAAAGACTTGGGTTATGATTTAGGTGATAATCAATTAAAAGACGTTTTTGTTCGGTTTAAGGCTTTGGCTGATCGTAAAAAAGAGGTTTATGACGATGACTTACTAGCATTGGTTACTGATGAAGGAACAAATGCAGCTAATGACACAATCCAAGTTAAATCTTTGCAAGTGTTATGTGGCACAGTAGGATCACAATCTGCAGATTTGATATTAACAATTAATGGTGTGGATAGTCAGTTTAAGGCCACAGGTGATGGTCCGGTTGACGCTGTCTTCAACGCTGTAAAACAACTTTTTCCACATCAAGCTCATTTACAGCTGTACCAAGTTCATGCCGTGACAGAAGGTACAGATGCACAAGCAACTGTTTCAGTTAGGATGGAAGAGAATGGTAAAATTGTTACTGGTCAATCAGCAGATACTGATACTGTCGTAGCGAGTGCAAAAGCTTATGTTAATGCACTAAATAAATTACTGATACGTCGAGAAAAAACAGCACCAAAGTAATAACTTAACATTGTGCTATACTGTAAATACTTTGATTATATAATTTTTTAATAATTTAAGCATTAAATGGCCTAAATTATACCGCCTAGTGCCCAAAATAAAGTCTACACTTTATCATTTGATAATAAACACTTATAATTTTTTAAACTGTTTAAGTGTTTTATCTAGGAAAAAAAATGTTTGGGGCAATAAAGAGTTTTTTTACAGCTGATATGGCAATAGATTTAGGCACCGCAAACACTTTGGTTTATGTCAAAGGTAAAGGAGTTATCCTGAACGAACCGTCAGTAGTTGCATATACAATTAAAGCTGGAAAAAAAGAAGTTCTAGCGGTTGGAGAAGATGCCAAGCTAATGTTGGGACGCACACCTGGTTCTATAGAAGCAATACGCCCAATGCGTGACGGCGTTATCGCTGACTTTGTCGCTGCAGAAGAAATGATAAAACATTTTATTCGAAAAGCTAATGCAAGATCAAAAATTTCAAAACCACG
The DNA here is from genome assembly GCA_905181935.1 of uncultured Amylibacter sp. Classification (GTDB taxonomy): domain Bacteria; phylum Pseudomonadota; class Alphaproteobacteria; order Rhodobacterales; family Rhodobacteraceae; genus Amylibacter. Next base: position 385,304 of record CAJIZV010000001.1, read on the forward strand.
TATAATTGTTTGCGTGCCCTACGGAGCAACACCTGTAGAAAAGCGGGCAATCCGTGAAAGCGTTTTGCGGGCAGGCGCTCGCAAAGCTGGTTTGATTGCAGAGCCTATTGCCGCAGCTATTGGTGCCGGCATGCCAATTGCTGATCCAACCGGTTCCATGGTTGTAGATATTGGAGGCGGTACAACTGAAGTGGCTGTTTTATCACTAGGAGATATTGTTTACGCACGGTCTGTTCGCATAGGTGGGGACCGTATGGACGAAGCCATAATTGCATATATGAGACGTAGCCAGAACCTATTGATCGGTGAGGCCACTGCAGAGCGTATTAAAAAAGAAATTGGAACTGCACGCATGCCAATAGATGGTAAAGGCAAAGCAATGCAAATTCGTGGCCGTGATCTTTTAAACGGTGTCCCCAAAGAGTTAGAAATTACTCAAGGACAAATAGCTGATGCATTAACAGAGTCAGTACAGCAGATTGTTGAAGCAGTAATGGCAGCATTAGAAAGTACACCACCCGATTTGGCTGCAGACATCGTTGACAGAGGTGTAATGTTAACAGGTGGGGGTGCACTATTAGGCAATCTTGATCTAGCTTTACGTGAACAAACAGGGCTATCAATTTCTATAGCGGAAGACCCTTTAAATTGTGTAGCTTTAGGCACAGGTAAATCGCTAGAATACGAAAAGCAGTTATCTCATATTATAGATTTTGAAGCCTAATTATCAGCTTCGAGGAGTAATTTCTTGTCAAACCGAGACGATGTAGCATTAAACTTTACTAGATCAATTGCTCGCATTGGCTTGTTCGTCTTTTTAATTATATCATTCTCTTTATTCTTACTTTGGCGTATCGATAATCCACGGGCTGAAAACATACGGATGAAAGTTATTGACCAGATAGTCCCAAATATGGATTGGGCAATGGCACCTGTAACTAAAGTAACAAAAATGTTCCAAAACATCCAAAATTACGAACGTTTGTATAGTCAAAATCAAGAGCTTCGAAATGAATTGCAAAGTATGCGATCTTGGCGTGAAGCAGCTTTACAATTAGAACAAGAAAACGCACATCTATTAGATTTAAATAAAGTCAAGTTAAATCCAAAATATAATTTTATTTCAGGTAAAGTTTTAATAGATAGCGGGAGCAATTTCCGACAATCTGCAATCATAAATTTGGGAAATAACGATGGAATAGTTGAAGGCTGGGCCACAATGGACGGCCTAGGGCTTGTTGGGCGTATCACTGGAGTTGGTAGTGAGACTTCACGTGTTTTATTCCTAACTGATACTTCTAGTAATATTCCAGTATTAATTAAACCATCTAATCAACGGGCAATTTTATCTGGTGATAATAGCTTACAACCAGCTTTGTTATTTATTGAAAATACTCAACAAATCCAACCAGGTGATCGAGTTGTTACTTCAGGGGATGGGGGGGTTTTCCCGTCTGATTTGTTAATAGGACAAGTATCCTTAAATAATAGCAATCAATTCCAAACCCAGTTAGCTGCTAATTTATACAATTTAAGTTTCCTACGCGTTATTAGGCACTCTCCTACGGCCCCAATCAAACAACCCAACCGCTTAATTGGACCCATCTTGCCCAAGGTTAGTAATGATGGCTAAATCAACTCCATGGAAAATTACCTTAAATCGGTTATTATATTTTATGATAGCCTTAATTGGTATTTTCTTTTTACTCATTCCAATTTCTATATTCCCTAATAATTTAATATCTCCCGAAATTATTTTTGTCGTGACCTTAGTATTAATCATCAGAAACCCAGATTATGTCCCCTTTTGGTTAATAGGTATTGTATTTTTATTAAGTGATATTTTGCTAACGCAACCATTAGGGCTAAATACATTTGTTATATTACTCATAACTGAATTTTTACGCCGAAATCGCTTAAATTTTATGGAAATGTTATTTTTCAGCGAATGGCTCAATATAGCCTTACTTTTGCTAACAGCAGGCTTCATGAGAGAATTACTATTAATAGCCACGCTGTCAGAACACATGCCTACACTTACAATAATTTCGAAAGTGGGATTATCAATTTTCATTTATCCAATACTTGTTGGATTAGTAAATATCATTTTTCGCGTTAGGAAGGCACACAAAAACACTTCGTATTCATTGGGGCCAAACACGTGAGAAAGACTGAAAAAACTCCACGACTTTTCAGAAGGCGAGCACTATTATTGGGTACTGCACAACTAACTTTAATTGGTGCATTAGCCTGGCGAATGAATCAGCTAGGTGTCAAAAAAGCTAAAAAATTTCGTACGTTAGCTGAAGAAAACCGTATCAATATTAGCCTTCAGCCGCCAGCACGTGGATTAATATACGATCGCAGCGGTAATCTTCTAGCGCTAAATCGACAAGTCTATACTATCCAGATGGTACGTGAACAAACCAATGATCCTCAGGCAGTGTTAAATCGTTTAGCGCAGTTAATTCCATTATCTGACACAAAAATTACGGATATTCTAAAAGAAATGTTAAGTCGCAGAGCATTTATACCTGTGACTGTCGCCACTGGACTTGAGTGGGAACATATAGCAGCCGTATCAGTAAATGCTCCCTCTTTACCTGGCATAACCCCAAAGTTAGGGTTAAATCGTCAATATCCTGTAGGGCCAGATTTTGCGCATATTATTGGTTATGTTGGGCCAGTAAGTGATTATGATCTAGCTCAAGTTAATGATAAAGATCCCCTTTTATTAATTCCAAGGTTCCAAATAGGAAAAAATGGCGTTGAAGCTAAAGCAGAAAAGACTTTACGCGGCAAAGCTGGAACCAAAATGATTGAGGTCAATTCCGTTGGGCGAGTGATGCGTGAACTAGACGATCAGCCAGGCACACCTGGGGCAAACTTACAATTGACTGTTGCTCATGAATTACAGCGCTTCGCAACAGAACGTATGCAGGGGGAAAGTTCTGCAGCAGTTGTTATGGATGTAAATAATGGTGATATTTTAGCGCTTGCTTCGGCTCCAACATTTGACCCAAATAAATTCATTAATGGAATTTCAGTTGCAGATTGGAAAGCATTAAACGAAAACGATTATCGCCCTTTAGCAAACAAAACAGTGCAAGGCGCTTACCCTCCAGGTTCAACGTTTAAGATGGTTGTAGCACTTGCTGCGCTTACGCTTGGCGTTACAAATATACAAGAAGAAGTAAACTGCCCAGGCCATAAAGATATTAATGGTCGGAAATTTCATTGTTGGCGTCGTGGCGGTCATGGAAAGGTTAATCTACGTAAAGCGTTACGGTATTCGTGTGATGTTTATTTTTATGAAATGTCCTTAAGGGTAGGTATTGAAAAGATTACAGAGACTGCGAATGCACTAGGATTAGGTATCAAACATGATTTACCGTTACCAGCAATCCACTCGGGCTTGATGCCCACTAAAAAGTGGAAACAACGGAACAAAAAAGAAGATTGGTATATTGGCGATACTGCAAATGCTGGAATAGGTCAGGGATTTGTATTGGCTTCACCATTACAACTTGCCATTATGACTGCTCGCTTAGCATCGGGCTCACAAATTGAACCCCGCATAATAAATATGTTTGACGATAAACAAACCAAAATTAAAGGAATAAGTCCATTAAGCTTTGATCCCGCTCATTTAGATATAATTAGAACAGGTATGTATGATGTTTCAAACCATCCTCGTGGAACTGCATATAGCTCAAGGTTAAAAAGTACCGAAAAGATTGCGGGCAAAACAGGGACAAGCCAAGTACGATTTATAAGTAAAACTGAACGCAAAAATGGCGTTACTAAAAATGAAGATCTTCCATGGAAGCGCCGTGATCATGCATTGTTTGTTGGCTATGCTCCATATAAAAACCCACGTTATTCTATATCTGTTATAGTAGAACATGGTGGAGCAGGATCTCGAAAAGCTGCACCAATTGCGCGTGATATTATGCAAAAGGCATTATCGTTGGGGCAAAACTCATACGGGCCAATACACAATCGAAAACGTTCAAAGCTTGATAACTTAAAAAGGAAGCCAACATGAGCATCCTTATAAATGCATATCAGAACGTACCAACAGGGTTTCGTAAAGTTCTATATTTCCATTGGCCTTTAGCATTATTGCTTACTGCAGTAAGTTGTATTGGTTTTTTAATGCTTTTTTCTGTATCTGGTGGAAACTTTGATCAATGGGCCAAGCCACAAATAATACGTTTTTGTATTGGTTTTGTTGCAATGATTATAATCGGATTCACACCAATTTCAATATGGCGCAATATTTCTATACCTACATATATAATTAGCTTGGCACTACTTTTATATGTGGAATACTTTGGAGTAACTGGAAAAGGCGCCCAGCGTTGGATCGATCTTGGCTTTATAAAATTACAGCCAAGCGAATTGATGAAAATAGCTTTAGTTATGGTTATTGCCCTATACTACGATTGGTTAGATAGCGAAAAAATATCAAAACCTCTTTGGCTTTTCCCACCGTTATTACTAACAGCGCTTCCAATGGCTTTAATTTTAAACCAACCTGATCTAGGGACTGCTATTTTATTAGGCAGTGGCGCTGCAGTTGTGATGCTATTGGCTGGTGTCAGCCTTTGGTATTTTTTAGCAGGAGTAAGCACTATTTTTGGGCTAATTTATTTTGTTATTTGGTCTAAGGGTACTAATTTTCAAATTTTAAAAAACTATCAATACCGTCGCATTGAAACTTTTCTTGATCCCTCTTCCGATCCACTAGGCTCAGGTTATCACATTACCCAGTCAAAAATAGCTTTAGGTTCTGGTGGGTTTTCAGGTCGTGGTTATATGCAAGGAACGCAAAGCAGGCTAAATTTCTTACCTGAAAAACATACAGATTTTATTTTTACAACCTTAGCAGAAGAATTTGGGTTTGTTGGAGGAATTACATTACTAACTTTATATATTATGATTATATTGTGCTGTTATTTAACTGCCATGCAAAACCACAACAGGTTTGGAGCATTGCTAACATTAGGGGTAGCCGCAACATTCTTTTTTTACTTTTGCGTTAACATGTTAATGGTTATGGGCTTAGCTCCAATTGTAGGTGTCCCATTGCCATTAGTTAGCTATGGCGGTTCAGCAATGTTAGTACTTTTAGGTGCATTTGGATTAGTACAAAGCGCACATATACATAGGACAAGATAATGATAAAAATTCTTTATAGTGCAGATCCTGTAGATTGGGTTGAATATGAACTAAATTTGCACAAAGCATTAGATCAAATTGAATTAGATTATCAAATTAGTACAACTTATAATACACCTGAAGAAATCGACTATATTATATATGCTCCAGATGGGACGGTACAAGACTTCAATGCATTCACAAACTTAAAGTTAGTGCAAAATCTCTGGGCAGGCGTAGAAGTGCCAACTGCAAATAAAACATTAACACAGCCTTTAGCTCGAATGGTCGAACCAGGGCTAACTTTAGGTATGGCAGATTACGTTATGGGACATGTATTGCGGCACCACCTTGGAACTGACAAATTTTCCAACGCGCGTCCTGGTGAATGGCTAGGGGATAATATTCCCGCTCTGGCACAAGACCGTATGGTTGGAGTTTTAGGTTTAGGTGAATTAGGACTCTACTGTGCACAAAAGATAGCAGATTTTGGGTTTCAAACATGTGGGTGGAGCAGGACACAAAAGACTAAAGATATAAATATAGAATGCTATAATGGGACTAAAGGCTTAGATAGTATTTTAGCAAAATCTGATATTTTAGTACTACTATTACCAAACACCCCGGAAACAAATCATATTATTGACGCTGATAATATTGCAAAAATGCGAGATGGTGTTGCAATTATAAATCCTGGGCGTGGAACACTTATTAATGACACCGCACTTTTAAATGCTTTAAATAGTGGCAAGGTGGCCAGTGCTACTCTCGATGTCTTTCAAACTGAACCCCTTCCCGCTGATCATTTATATTGGACACATTCTAATGTTTTAGTTACACCGCATATTGCATCATCTACTCGTATCAACACTGCATGCAATGTTATTGCAGAAAACATTCGTCGTGGTGAAAACAATGAGCCATTTTTATATTTAGTTGATAAATCTGTAGGCTATTAACGTAATAATGGTGGTTTAGTAGGATCCATACCTGGTGCCGATGGTAGCTTTTTTATTTCCAATTTAGGCAAATCAAAACGCAAACCAAATTTAGCAAGTTTTGCGCATACGGCATTTGATGCATCTAGAAACATTACATCTAGACTGCCTGCTTCAGTGCCTGAAAAAATTAATGTTTCAGAAATTGCATTTGCTATTGCCTCTTCTGCACCTAGCCTTGCATTTATGAAAATGATAACTGTTGCGCGAACATTTGTTTCATAAGAAACCTCAACTAAATAAGCAATTTCTGCAAACCCTGCCATTGTAGCAAGTTTAGCATCTAATGCAGTAATTACCCCTTCTGGCAAAAGTGTTGGTGGAAAAATCTCTTTTAGCTTAGCCTCAGCTTGTGCTGGCTCTTTTGAAATAGTTTCAGAGATCCATGTTATGACGTCTGGAGGTAATATAATAGATGACGGTGAAACTGTTAAGTTTAAACCCAGTCCTATATTTTTTCCATTTAACATTGCTACTATTGAACGGCCAGATAATGCTGCAAAAGGAACAATCCTTTCAGCAAAATCTGCCAACCGCTCTTCTCTATCAAAAACTAATGCAACTTCTTGGTCATCTACTTGAAATAAATCTGGATTAATATTACGCCCATCAGATTCCGTTTCTAACAACATAAAAAGTTCTGCATCGATTAGGCGTTCATAAAGCCGCATGCGCGCGATATCATTATCAGGATTAGCTTCCATTTCTGCATGTGCGGTATCAATGGGTGTCATGAAAGTATCCTCAATTATAAATATAAATTATAAAGCTTAAAATAATGTACTCATGATTTAATTTATTAGTATTTTGTTAAAATATTTAGCCCAGTTTAGCTGAATAAAGTTTATGTTAATTTTGTAGATGATAAGTGATAAATTAGATCAACTAAAAAATATTACAAATAATGCAAGTCCCAACAGAGCAGCAATAGAAATTACCATAGCACCAGCTGGCCAGCTTGCAGCACGAGGACTATCAGGACCATGACTATGATGTAATTTACTAGTAAATTTAATTACAGAGAATTTTAAAAGTGAGCTTGTACCTTTAAACAAAGAAAAAATAACAAAGGCAATATATGAAAGTACTGAGGGCATAAATTTACGATATATGACATCAGTATCAAGATTCACCGCGCGTAATTCTGGTGGGTGCAATCCACGGCGGTAAATAATTGCAAATGCTAGTAAGGCAAAGAATAGCAACTGTAATTGGCCAGCTATATGTTCCATCGTATATGGATCATAATCAACATCAAATGGTAAAATCGAATAAAGAAAATTAGGGAAAACACCTATAAAAATACACAAGAATGCTGTTATTCCCATTGCTAGCAACATATGCAGTGGTGCTTCAGCTGGGCGTTTGCCACTGTCATGTGCAAAAAATGTGAAAAACGGAATCTTAATTCCAGAATGTGACAGAACACCTGCGGATGCAAACACAAGTGCAAGCCAAATATATGTATAATGCTCATGCGCTACTGCTGACAACGTAAGCGATTTAGTGATGAAGCCTGAAAAAAGAGGAAAAGCAGAGATTGAAGCTGCGCCAACTAGACAGAAAATCGCAGTTTTAGGCATAGTTCGATATAACCCACCCAATTCAGATGCTTTTGAAGTCCCTGTTCTATACATAACTGCACCAACAGACATAAATAATAATGCTTTATACAAAATATGTGCGAAAGCATGACTAGCTGTGCCATTCAAGGCCAATTCAGTACCTATACCAACCCCAACAACCATAAACCCAAGTTGGTTATTTAATGAATACGCTAATACACGGCGCAAATCATTTTCAATTTCAGCAAAGAAAATAGGAAACAGTGCCATTATAGTACCGATATAAATCAAAATCTCAGTTCCAGCAAAACCCCTAGCTAATGCGTATACAGCCAATTTAGTAGTAAATGCTGACAGTATAACTGTTCCTGTAATGGTGGCAGCTGGATAGCTGTCTTGAAGCCAATTATGCAACAATGGAAAAGCACATTTCATGCCAAAAGATAAAAAGATTAGCCAAGTAGCTAGGGAACCTAATTCCATTTTCTCAAATGCTATAGAACCTGTATCTGCATAAAATAAAGCTACACCCGCTATTAAAATCACACCTGAGGTAATTTGTATAATTAAATAGCGCATACCAGTCCAATATGAGCCTTCTGTACCGCGCGCCCAAATCAAAAAAACAGAGGCAATAGCAGTTCCCTCCCAATAGAAAAATAATGAAATCATATCACCAGATAAAGCAGCACCAATGGCCGATCCCGCGTAAGCTAGAGCGGCTACTTGTTGTATGGTATCTCGCAAGTGCCAAGCAAACAAGTTTCCTAAAAATGCTGCAAGGCAGAAAATAAGAACGAATATTCTAGACAGTCTATCAAGTCGCATAAATTCAAGGTCAAAGCCAAAAAATGGGATTAAAACAAATTCTCCCATACCCAATGTCCAAACCTGAAAGGCAGCAATAATCGGTATGCCTAACATAACCGTGTTACGCATAAGACCGTGTGGTAAAAATAAAATTACACCTGCAGCAAGAAAAAACAAAAATGCCGTTGGGATCTGGTGCAAAAGATCAAGCATCATGATTGATCCTCTGAATTTGATCTTCTGGATAATCTTCAGTATCTATAGATTTTTTGCCATAAAAATTTTCACGTACTTTAATAAGCTTCCGTAATATTGTTGCTACGAATATAAGACCGGCAAACATTACAAAGCCATAGTATGCATAAAAACCTTTATAGCTTTCGATATCAAAGTAAGCATGCTTTTCATATGTCCATTCAAGTGAAAAAGAGACAATACAAATCACTATAAGAATGTGGAAAATCCTACGGTCATTCCCTGGGCGATCTACCCAATTCATCCAACGGCCAAGAATTGGATAAGTCTTAGGAGTTTCAGTAATTTTTTTAGCCATTTACATAGCCTCCTATTTTTGAACAATTGGGGTTAAAAAATCTTGTAAGGTACCCGCGTAAAAGAATAAGATAATACATCCAATAGCAGTAAGTGCTGGAGGTAGCCAGCAGAGGATTGGCGCTTCATTATACGTTCTGGGAATATCATTAGGAATTGGCAAAAAGAAGGCACGCCCAACAATGGGTAGCAAATAAGCCACATTTAATAGTGACGACAACATCAACACACCAATAATGATATAATGACCAGTATCTACTGCACCTAACATTAGTAAAAATTTTGGCCAAGAGCCACCCAATGGTGGCAGGCCTATAATAGAAAGCGAAGCAATAAAAAATGCGGCAAAAGTGATAGGCATTGCACGGCCTAGGCCAGTCATTTGAGAAATTTCAGTTTTATGAAATTTCACATAAATAGCCCCAGCACACATAAATAATGTTATTTTGCCCATTGCATGCATTGCAATATGCATACCTCCACCTAACGCTCCCATCGAACTTGCCAAAGCCATACCCAAAGTGATGTACGACAATTGAGAAATTGTGGAATATGCCAACCGCTTTTTAAGATTATCTTGGTACATAGCTATAATAGAAGCGGCTATAATGGAATAAGCAGCCAACCACATTAGCCATTCTGAAGCGCCCGTATCTGCAAGAAAATCTATGCCAAAAATATAAATGCCAACCTTGAGCATAGTAAAAACACCAGCTTTAACAACTGCAACCGCGTGCAATAGCGCTGAAACGGGAGTTGGGGCGACCATCGCCGCAGGCAGCCATTTGTGAAATGGCATTAATGCTGCCTTCCCAATTCCAAAAGCGTATAAACCTAATAATACTGGAACGATCCAACCAACAACTTTGCCTTCTAGAATTCCGCCTTGTGTAAAGTCTAATGTCCCAGTTAATACATATGTCCAAATAATAGCTGTCAATTGTAGTGCAACAGATGTTCCAATTAAAATTGCCAAATATGTCCGCGCACCACGGATTGACTCTGGGGTACCTTTGTGGGCAACCAACGGATAAGTAGAAACTGTTAAAATCTCATAAAACAAAAATAATGTGAACATGTTAGAGGCAAAAGCAATCCCAATAACTGATGAGATTGCTATACAAAAGCAAGCAAAAAAGCGTGCATGATGCTTTTCATTATTACCACGCATATAGCCAACACCGTAGATGTGAGTCAAAATCCACAATCCTGATGCTATGATAGCAAACAACAACCCCAACGGCTCAATATTAAAAGCAATGTCGACCCCTGGAAAAACGTTAAACAAACTCACAGGTTCAGTCACATCATTTCCAACATTAGAAAGGATCATCAGTACACAGCTAAATGTTAGTACAGCACACAAAAGAGTAAACGTATCGCGTACATTCTGCATACCTGAAAATGCCATATTTCCAGCCATTGCTAAAAAAGGAAGTAACATAGCACAATAAAGTGCAGTCATTGTATCAAGTGTGTAAAACTCCATCACTTCACCCCTAACGCTTCATTGCTATCCAACATGCCCATTGAACCGTCTAAAAGGCCTAGAGCTGCTTGATTGGCGATATCATAAAGAAAGTCAGTTGAAAGACCAAACCACAAACAAGAACCAGCTAGTATCCACATAGGAATTAACATCATTAAAGGTGCTTCTGTTGCAGTGCTATTTGGATCAGGTTCGCGTAAGTATAAAACCTCAAATACGCGCCATACATAAACAACTGCCAAAAGCGAAGACAAAACAATTGCAATAGATACTAATAAAAATGAACTATTTTCAGCAACCCGTTCAAGAGCCGCTTGAACTAATAACCACTTTGACAAAAAGCCTGCAGTCCCGGGGACTCCAATCAAAGATAGGCCGCCAACGACAATTGCGCCACAGGTCAAAGGCATTTTTCGACCTAAGCCAGATATTTGAGTATAGAATGCACTTCCAGTACGAAGAACTAATGCGCCAACACCCATAAATAATAAAGCTTTGGCCAACCCATGATTAAACATATGCAATAATGCAGCCGTCAGGCCTGTTTCTGTTAGGATAGCTATACCCAATAACATATAACCAACTTGAGCTATTGATGAATATGCTAACATCCTTTTAAAATTTATTTGAAATGCAGCGACGAAAGATGCTGAGAACATCGCAATAATAGCAAGTGGTAAAAATATAATTTCAAGAGCATTTGTGGTAAAAGAAAAATCTGGGTGATAAACCGAAAATATGAAACGCATCAACACGTAAAGTGCCGCTTTAGTAGCGGTAGCTGATAAAAAAACAGTGACTGCAGATGGAGCAAACGTGTACGCCTTTGGCAACCATAAATGTAAAGGAAACATTGCAACCTTTAGCCCCAGGCCAACAACAATAAAAGCAAATCCAGATCTCACAGTACGATTTGCTCCTTGATCAGCAATACGATCTGCCAAATCTGCCATGTTCAAAGTTCCCGTGGCCATATAAAGCATACCCAAACCAATAACAAAAAACGTTGCACCAATAGTGCCCATAATTAGATAATCATAAGCGGCAGTTAGAGCACGGCGATCTCGAGCTGCACCTTGCGCTACAAGAACATAAGTCGATAAAGAAGAAATTTCCAAGAAAACAAAGACATTAAAAGCATCTCCAGTTGCAACCATACCCAACAATCCTGTCAAACAAAGCATCCAACAAGCATAAAATAAGCTATGATCTTTTGATCGAATTTCATCTTTGACAGAAACATATGCAAACGGCAAAACTACTGTTCCAATTGCACTAATCAGCATCAAAACATATGCATTAGTAGCATCAATTCGGTACTCAATCCCCAAAGGTGGAGACCAACCTCCCATTGTATAGGATATATAGCCACCTTCACGCACTGACATCATCAACATAACCGATATAATCAATGCAATAGCTGACGAGACAAATGCAAGCGGCCAAGCTAAGCGACGTGAACCCAGTAAAACAATTAATGGTGCAGCACAAAATGGCACCAAGACCTGCAACAATGGTAAATGATCATACAAAGTGCGCGCAGTGTGCTCTGCAACTAAAGCAGTATTAGCCATTAAATCAAACCTTCTGCAACATCGCGATATTTAATATTATCATCGCGTGTCATCTCTTGTTCAATATTCAAAATATCCTCTTCATCGATTGTATTGAAACTTTCGCGAATACGAATTATCAATGCTAATCCTAATGAAGTTGTTGCTATACCAACAACAATTGCTGTTAGAATTAAAACATGTGGCAGTGGGTTTGAATATACAATTCCTTGCAAGGCTTCTTTGTCTACATGATATTTATCATCCATGGGAAAGATTGGAGCAGTGCCACCTGTAACTTTCCCAATCGATACATAAAACATAAAAACAGATACCTGAAAAATATTTAAACCAATAATTTTTTTTACTAAGTTGGTTTTATCTACAACAATAAATAAGCCTGTCATCATCAAGACTATGAATAACAAATAATGGATATGCCCAGCTAAGAACTGAAGATTAAAAAGTTGACCCATCTACCAATCCTCATCTGTTAAGCTTGGCGGTCTACCTGCAAATGCATAATAAATTGCAACCATTACTCCTGTAACGGTAACTCCGACACCAAACTCTATCGCCAATAGCCCCCAATGTTGGCCATGTGTTGGATGAAGGGGCGCAAATGCGTCATAATCTAAAAAATCATATCCAAGAAGCATCGTAGCAATACCAGTGCCGGCATAGATCAAAACGCCTAACGCTAGAATTTTATGCACAAGCCATTCTGGAAAAACTTTCTTCACAGATTCCAAACTGAAAACAATACCATAAAGGATAAAAGCCACAGCCATGATAACACCCGCTTGAAAACCACCACCTGGTGAAAAATCGCCATGAAATTGTACATATAAAGCGAATAAAATAATAGTACCAACTAAAAGCTTGGTTACAACACGCAAAATTAAGTGGTGAAAAATCATACTTCTTCATCCTCATCTTCACGCCGGCGACGTAGGCCAGACAATAACAATAAAACGCCAATACCCGCCGTGAAAACAACAGCAGTTTCACCAAGAGTATCATAGCCTCGATAGCTCCCCAGGATTGCGGTTACTACGTTTGGTACGTCAATATCATCTGGGGTTCGAGCCAAATAATCAGGCCCAACATGCATTTGAGCTGGTGCATCATATGCACCAAAAGCTGGCATATCTAGTGTACCATAAACCAGTGCGGCTCCTGTTACACAGACTACTATCAATGGCACGAAGGCAGTATGGCGTGAACGCTTCGCAATAGGCTTGGTTAAAGCAATTGTACCCAGCATAAGAACAGTTGAAATTCCAGCCCCAACTGCAGCCTCAGTAAACGCAACATCTACTGCATCTAATGTGACAAACAGTAATGCAGATAGTAAACTGAAAACACTTGATAACATTACAACTGCAAACAGTCGCTCCATGCGGACAATTGCTAAAGCTGTTAATACTAACATTACGAATAAGACAGTATTGGTAAGTGTATCAATCATTTATCAATACCTGATTTCTTATGTTTTTTGCGTAAAGGTTTTATACCCGACACCCATGCAGCATTAGCAACTGCATGAGATGAAGTTGGTCCTGTAATAAACAAAAATACACCTATTAAAAGTAATTTAAATGTAATTAAATTAAAGCCTGAATGAATTCCCATGCCTAATAATAACAAAATTACACCACCACTATCAGTTACAGACGCAGCATGAAGTCTTGACCAAAAGTCAGGAAACCTCAACGAGCCCAAAGCCCCGATGATGACAAGGATACCCCCTGAAAGAATGCAGATCCATGCAATTACTTGAAGAAACTCTAAAAAGATACTCACTTCTTAGCCTCTCTTTTTATCAAAATATCGCCAATTGCACGATACCTAAAGAATTTTAAAATTGCGATCGTACTAACAAAATTGATCAATGCGTAAAGTAAAGCAATGTCCAAGAAATCAGGCCGCCCACTAAGAAAACCAAGTACACCAATAAACAAAACAGTTTGCGTGCCAAAAGAGTTTGTTGAAAGAACTCTGTCATACAAAGTTGGACCTTTGTATAAGCGTAAAAGCACTAAAATCATTGCAATAAATAACATCAATAATGCAATCAGAAAAACAAAATGTGGGACAGTACTTATCATAAGTCAACAATACCTTCAGTTTTCGAAACTCGTCTATCCATGTCTGCTAGTGCAGCATGATCATCCAAGCTGTAAGATAACCCATGAACTAAAAAATGATCGCCTTCCACTTCAACTGTAATTGTACCTGGTGTGAGTGTAATTGTATTTGCAAATATAGCTTGCCCTAAATCACTTTTTTGAGAGAAAGGTACTTTATACATCTTTTGCTTAATATCCATATTGGGAGATAAAACTATTTTAATTACAGTCCAATTAGATTTGGCAATTTCAGCTAAAACCCAAAAAATATATTTAACAAATTCGATTGGGCGTAAATGGACTGACAAGCGCTTAAAATTAGAGGCGTCATCCATACGCCGAACGATCCATACAGCAAAAACTGAGGATCCAGCGCCCAATACAAGTGTCAGTGTTTTATCTATACCTGACATTAAATACCAAAGTGCAAATAAAAAAATAGCGGTAAAAATTGAACGTAACAATGGAATCTCTCTCCTAGGGTTTCAATTTAAAGTTTTCCAAAGCAGGAGCAAGTCTCTTAAGGCTAAAATAAATTTTTTCTTTAATATTATAAAATAGTATATCTTGTTAAATGGATAGGAACATCTTATCTACATGATGTATGAAATACCTTATCAGATATTTTGAAATTAATACCATGTAAAAGATTAAATATTTTTGGGATACTTAAAATTAAAGAACTCATAAAATAAAAATAACTTGTAACTAATTAAAATAATTTATTTTTTAAAAAAGTGAAAAAAGAACATGCAAAATACTATTAAATTAAAGAATTTTGAGATTTCGAATGATAAACCACTAACCATAATCTCAGGACCTTGCCAGTTAGAAGGCCTTGATCATTCTTTAATAATCGCCGAAAAGTTAGCTAAAGCGTGTGATAAGTTTGGTGCAAATTTTATTTTTAAAGGCTCATTTGACAAAGCCAATCGAACATCTCTGTCAGGAAAGCGTGGCTTAGGTATTCAAGAGGGTTTACGCATCATGCAAGAAATAAACTCAGAACTAGGCTGTCCAACAGTCACAGACATTCATACAGCAGAACAATGTGCTATTACTGCACAAGTGGTTGATGTCTTGCAAATCCCAGCATTTTTGTGTCGACAAACAGATTTATTGTTAGCAGCAGCTAATACAGGTGCAATATTAAATATCAAAAAAGGCCAATTTTTAGCGCCTTGGGATATGCATAAAGTTTTAGAAAAAGCCTCATCAACAGGCAATCAAAATATCATGGCATGTGAACGTGGGACAAGTTTTGGATATAATACTCTAGTTGCTGACATGCGTGGGTTACCTGAAATGGGACGCAACGGGGTTCCAGTTATAATGGATGCAACTCACTCAGTACAGCAACCAGGGGGGAATGGTGGGTCGTCAGGTGGCCAGCGTGAATTCGCTCCAGTAATGGCACGATGTGCTGTAAGCTTAGGAATTGCAGGAGTTTTCATAGAAAGCCACGAAGATCCAGACAATGCCCCTAGCGATGGACAAAATATGATTCAATTAGAGCGTATGCCGGAACTTATTAAATCACTTATGGCTTTTGATAAGTTAGCAAAAGAAACTCCAATTCGTCTTTAATATCTTGAAGCAAAAAACCCTATGACTAAGCCACAAACAAGTGTCTCACAAAATACTTGAGATTTCATGAATGAGCCCATGATCACTCCAACAGGTTTTCGTGAATATGATGTCCGCTGGAAATATCCTGATGATATTAACCTACAAGGAATAACTGCTTTGGGTTTAGGCTTAGGAACACAAATGTACTTACGCAATATTGAACCAATAATTGCAGTTGGAAATGATTATAGATCTTATTCTTTAGATATTAAAAATGCATTAATGTTAGCCCTTATGCAGGCAGCTATACATGTAAAAGATATTGGAGCCGCCGTATCGCCAATGGCCTATTTTAGCCAATTTTATTTGGACGCGCCTGCTGTTGCGATGAAAACTGCTAGTCATAATCCAAATGTTTGGACTAGCGTTAAAATGGGATTTGAAAGACCACTAACACACGGCCCTGATGAAATGAATGGACTACGAGATATAGTTTTAACAGGTAATGGAAAACCTCGTGAGGGCGGTAAATATGAACGCATAAATAATGTGGGAGAGGCTTACATACAAGATTTAGTTGGAGATTTTAAAATGACACGGAAGTTACGCATAGTTTGCGCTACGGGCAATGGTACTGCTTCTGCGTTTGCTCCCCAAGTTTTAGAAAGAATTGGCGTTGAAGTGATCCCAAGTCATAATAAATTAGATTACATCTTCCCCCACTACAATCCAAACCCCAAAGCTATGGAAATGCTTCATGATATGTCAAACTCTGTTATAAATAGTGGAGCTGATTTAGCATTAGGTTTTGACGGTGACGGCGACCGCTGTGGTGTAGTAGACAATTTGGGACAAGAAATTTTTGCAGATAAAATAGGCGTTATTATGGCACACGATTTATCTAAAATTTATCCTAACTCAACATTTGTTGCTGATGTAAAATCAACAGGGTTGTTCAGTTCTGATCCAGAACTTTTAGCCCTTGGGGCTAAAACAGATTACTGGAAAACAGGCCACAGCCACATGAAGCGTCGCGTAAAGAAACTTGGCGCACTGGCAGGATTCGGAAAATCTGGGCATTATTTTTTAGCCGAACCTATTGGTCGAGGTTACGATTGTGGAATGCGTGTAGCCGTTGAATTATGTAAATAATTAGATCGTAATCCAGACAAATCAATGGCATACCTTCACAAAGATTTGCCAAAGACTTGGGCAACGCCAACAATGTCACCTTACTGCCCAGATGAAGAAAAATACGATGTTTTGGATCGATTAGTTTTAAAATTAACTCAACATTTTAATTCAAGGGGCAAAATTGCAGGGCTTGAAATAACAGATATTATTACTGTGAATGGTGCTCGGATAATTCTAAGCAATGGCGCATGGGGCTTAGTACGAGCATCTAGCAACACACCTAATTTAGTAGTAGTTTGCGAAAGTTCTGAAAGTGAAAACGAAATGTGATCAATCTTTTCTGACATAGATGCTATCATTAGAACAGAGCCTAGTCTTGGTGAATATGATCAGAAAATCTAAGTAACACATATCTTTAGTCTTACTTTATCCTGTAAGGAGGTTGTGGATTATTTGCTGGGTTTGAGTCAATAATTTTTATTTCTTCTAACTGACTGTTACCTATTAATTTTTGCAAAGAGGCTTCTAAAGATAAAGCAAGATGCTGTTCATATACCTGATCATCGCCATTATAAAAGGCATATGACTTTATATGTTTGGCCTTTTTTTCTGGGTTATCAATAGTTGCTTTCGTCCAATAATATAGTTCATATTCATTGATACCATTTTCTTCTGCTTCCGCACAGTAGGCGCTAAATGCATCATAAGTGCAAACAAGTACCATCTGGTTATCTTCCGCTATTTTTTTTAAACTAATAGAAAGACCTTGTTGCTGTGCACCTCTTAGATCTTCAGATATATTTTTAGATACCTTTATTCGCACTTGAAATAACCATTTTGACATTGATTTTACCTCTGAATTCGACAATATTTATTTAAATAAAGTCAAAAAATATAAGAATTTAACGAAAGTCTAATGTTCAGCAATCAAAATAGTGTATTATAAAAACATGTTCAAATCTTTTTTCCCAAAACCAAATATCTTTTTCAGCTCATTAATATTGTGGATTATATTTTTAATTACAGTTTGGTACTCTTTTGGTGCTTCTATTGGTGGTGCATTGGGGTTTGACCTGAGTAGTGCTAAACCAGTTATAGGTCTTGGCCATTTTATTACTGCAGAATTTTTATGGTTTGATGTATTTTATCTTTTTGGGGTTTTAATCTTTTATCTAGCATGGCGTACTTATAGTCCACATTTTTGGCAAAACTGGTCCATTCTAGGCTCAGCTCTTTTAATTTACTTATCCTACGCTTCAGTTCAAGTTTCTGTTATAATTAATGCTTGGTATGGGCCATTTTATGATGACATACAAACTGCACTTGCTGGTAACGGTGACGTAAGTGTAACTCAACTTTATGGCCATTTTATAATTTTTTGCACAATTGCCTTTCCTTATATTGCTTTTATAATCGCGAATAGATTTTTCACTTCACACTTTATCTTTCGTTGGCGCACTGCAATGAATGATTTCTATGTAACTCGCTGGAAACAAGTGCGCCATATTGAAGGGGCATCACAGCGTATACAAGAGGATACAATGCGCTTTGCCGCAATAATGGAAGGTCTAGGTGTAGCGTTTGTAGATTCAATTATGACATTAATTGCATTCCTCCCAGTTCTAGCTGCACTTTCAATACATGTTGAATCATTACCAATTCTTGGTTCAATCCCGTATCCTTTGGTCACTTTATCAATTTCTTGGTCAATTTTTGGCACATTAGTCTTACTGCTTGCAGGCATTCGCTTGCCTGGGTTGGAATTTAAAAACCAACGCGTTGAAGCTGCTTTTCGTAAGGAACTAGTCTTAGGCGAAGACAATCAAGAAAATGCTCAACCAATTGCTTTGCGTGATTTATTCTCTAATGTGAGGCGTAATTATTTTAGGATTTATTTACATTACACGTATTTTAATCTGTTTAGATATATGTATATTCAAGCAGATAATGTAATCGCTTATATATTTTTAATACCAACAATTGTTTCTGGGCGCATCACACTTGGTATTATGAATCAAATTTTGCGGGCTTTTGGACAAGTGGCATCTTCATTTCAATTTCTGGTCTCTTCATGGACTACTATTATTGAATTAATTTCAATCTACAAGCGCCTCAAAGCTTTTGATGCAGCAATAAATAAACAGCCATTACCCAAAATAGAACAAGATTTTGTAGAATCTGGCTCAAAAGAAATATAAAATAAATTCTTTTATAAATGAGCTATTACTGATTGGAGAATTCTGTTAAAAATCTTAATCTTAATCTAAATCTCAGCTTGAAATTTTAAAATACCAGCAACGTGGCCTGAAAGACAATGTGATTGGTACACAACTCAACAAGTAGCAATAAGCCAATATTTAAAAGCTAAACTGAACTACGACTGCTATTGATTTGTTTTTTAGCAAGGGCAGTTATAAATAAGATTGTCATTACTAAAACGATTGTTGGCGCAGGAGCACTATCTAAAAAAAAGCTAATATAGGTACCAAACAGCATTGAGGAACTGCATATTATTACTGATACCCATAGCATCGTTGAAAACTTTCGAACTAACAGGAATGATATAGCACCGGGCGCAATCAACAAACTTATAGCTAAAATAAGGCCTGCAGCGGATAGTATGGCAATGATTGTGAGTGAAAGTGCAGCCAATAATCCATAGTGCAAAAAATTAATCCTAAGTCCTGATGTACGCGCCTGTATTGGATCAAAGCTATGCAATAACCAGTCTTTCCACTTAAGTATAAGTATTAAACTGACGCCAATTGATATAATACTAGCTGTCCAAAGCTCGTGTGGCTCTACTCCTAGTATGTTGCCAAATAGAATGTGATCAAGATGCGCATTTGTCTCAATAGATACGTAAAGCACTATTCCTAAACCAAACATTCCCGAGAATACGACTCCCATTACGGTATCTTGCTTTACGCGACAATTAGCCGACAGATATCCAGTAGTTAAAGCACAAGTCATACCAGCAATAAATGCCCCAATGATTAGGGGAGCACCTAAAATATATGCCAAAACGATACCAGGTAAAACGGCATGGCTAACCGCGTCTCCCATTAACGCCCAGCCTTTCATGACCAA
Organism: uncultured Amylibacter sp.; assembly: GCA_905181935.1. GTDB lineage: Bacteria > Pseudomonadota > Alphaproteobacteria > Rhodobacterales > Rhodobacteraceae > Amylibacter. The sequence continues at coordinate 405,359 of CAJIZV010000001.1, forward strand.
AAAACAAGATAATAAAGCACTTGGCACAGATACAATTAGTGCAATTAGAAATGCATTTTGCATAAACGCAAATTGAAAAGGTAACATTAAGGTTTCAAAACTCATTATTTAATCTCAGCTGTTAGTTCATCAGGTTTATGTTTTAGGGCATGCTTAGCTTTGCGTTTAGCCGCGACGAGCCCATATTTAGGAGCAAAAAAGAATGCTAAAAGAAAAATTAAAGTTTGTAAGCACACTATGATGCCACCAGTGGCACCATTAAGAAAATAACTAATATAAGCACCAAAAAAGCAAGTACTTGATCCAATAGCCACAGACGTCATTATTAGCCGTGGAAACCTATCACACAGTAAATATGCAGTTGCACCGGGGGTAACAACCAATGCAATTACTAAAAATGCACCAACTGTTTGCATTGCGGCAACCACAGATGCAGATAATAATATAAAAAATATAGCCTTTAATAATCTGGGACGTAATCCAATAGTTAGCGCATGGGTTTCATCAAAAAAGACAATCATTAAATCTTTCCACTTTGCTAACAAAATTGTTAATGAAACAAAGCCAATAATAGCTAATTGAATCGTATCTTCAGGTGTGATCGCAAGGATGTTTCCCATAGTAATAGTCTGAATTGACACCGACATCGGGTTAATTGACATAATAAAAAGGCCTAGGCCAAAAAATGAGGTGAAGATAAGACCAATTATAACATCAATCTTTAATCCTGACCTCTCGGAAAGGAAGAGCATGGCGCTAGCAGCAAGGCCCCCAGAAATAAATGCACCCAAAGCAAATGGTAAGCCAAGAATATAAGCACCCGCCACGCCAGGCACAACTGAATGTGATAATGCGTCGCCGATCAGTGACCAGCCTTTCAACATCAAAAAGGAGGATAAAAATGCACAAACTCCACCAACAAGGGCAGACACGCACATGGCGTTAAGCATAAACATGTATGAAAACGGTTCTAGAAAATAATCCATCATTTTTTTGGATCTGTTCGCTGGGTTTTGTTACCGTATTGTACGAATGGACGTTCATCATCAGAAAAAATTGTAAGCGTGCGTGCATCCTCATCGTCATGTAATTTATCGCCACCCAATGTAAAGTGCCTCAATACACCACCAAAAGCTTCTTCTAAGTTTTCCCTTGTAAAGGTTGTCTCAGTTGGACCATGACTAAGAACTGTACCTTTAACTAATACTGTGCGATCGCAAAATTCGGGTACGGATCCAAGGTTGTGTGTAGAAACTAACATCACACGACCCTCATCACGTAGTTCGCGCAAAAGGCTTATTATCTGTTCCTCTGTTTTTACATCAACTCCCGTGAATGGCTCATCTAATAAAATCACTTGGCCATCTTGCGCAAGTGATCGAGCCAGAAAAACACGTTTGCGTTGACCACCTGACAATTCCCCTATTTGGCGAGTCCTGAATTCTTGCATATTTACGCGATATAATGCCTCATTTACAGCGTCATGGTCGACTTTTTTTGGCCGTCTCAAAAAACCCATGTGACCATAGCGACCCATCATGACAACATCTTCAACGAGAACAGGAAAAGTCCAATCAACCTCTTCTGACTGGGGAACATATGCAATAAGGTTTTTAGCCAATGCTGCGCTCACATCCTGGCCAAGAATTTTGATACTTCCTTTTGATGCCGGGACGAAGCCCATAATCGCCTTAAATAGAGTTGATTTTCCTGCTCCGTTCACACCAACCAGTGCTGTAATAGTACCCCGCGGAATCTCAAAACTAGAATTCCATAGGGCAGTGTGACCGTTCCTGTATGTTACTGTCACATCTTGTGCTGAAATGCCCATACTGGCTTTATCATACTGGCGATTATGTTTTTTATTACTGTCAGACATAATATTTCCTTTGGCGTGTCCTTAATAAAATTACCTATATTACATATGATACAGGTAAGCTTATATATTTTTTATCATTTATTTTATAGTAGATGTAAGCCCTTCTACAACTCTTCGAGAGGTTACATTCAGTAGGTCAAGGTATGTTGGAACCTCTCCATTGGCTTCACTCAAACTGTCGACATACAAGACGCCACCATATGTAACACCAGTTTCGCGTGCCACCTGCCTTGCCGGGGCGGTATTTACTGTACTTTCACAGAATACTACCTGAATACCGTTCTCACGAACCCCGTCGATTACATTACGTATTTGCTTGGGAGTACCTACTTGATCCGCATTCATTGGCCATAAATATAATTCTTTCATCCCAAAATCACGCGCAAGATAACTAAACGCTCCCTCACAGGTTACTAGCCATCTAAGGTTTTGAGGAATTTCAGCAATCGCTTCACGAAGAGGCATGATGGTTGCATGAAGTTTATCTTTATAAGATTCAGCATTTGCCTTGTAGATCTGGGAATTTTCTGGATCGTAAATAATAAATGCTTTAAGAATATTGTCTATGTAGATTATCGCGTTATCAAGACCCATCCACGCATGTGGATTCGGCATACCCTCATAACTTCCTGAGGAAATTGAGATGGGGTCGATCCCCACTGTTAGAGTGACTGATGGAACGTCCTTCATATTAGTAAGAAACTGTTCAAACCAGAGCTCTAAATTCATTCCATTCCACAATATCAGATCTGCATCGGACGCACGCACAATATCTTGTGGGGTTGGTTCATACCCATGAATTTCAGCACCTGGCTTAGTAATAGAAACGACATCTGCTGCATCACCTGCAACATTCTTTGCCATATCAGCAAGTACCGTAAATGTTGTTAAAACCTTCATGCGATCCTTTGCGAAAGCACTTGTTGAAGGAGATATTGTAATGAGAGTAAAAAGGGTGATCTTTAATAGTTTTGATATCATTATTATTTTTCCTATTCATATCTAATAACTTTCTTATTGATAATGATTCTCATTAGCAATAAGAAAGTTTAAAGAATAGCCTGTAATAAAGATTTATTCTTCTTCAAGTTCAAATTTCTTCCAAAGTGATTATGTAACTACCCTAACTTATTCATTCTCAATAAACCTACACGTGGAATAGATGTTGGTTAAAAAATCTGTAAGCCACGCCTTAATGCGGGTCTCTCTGAACAAGGGCTAGCAGTGTTGAGGCTAGAAATGTGATCTCTGAATAGAGGCCATTTAGATAAGAACTAACAAAATTAGTTTGAGTAAGTAATTAACTATATGCTCAGATTTAGATTTAGTAACGCCCGTTGTTTCGAAAAACTTTGTCAATCTGGTTCTGGGCAGAGGTTAATGTATCTTGTATAGTTTTTTGATCATTTAACATAAGATATATTTCTTGTCCTAAAATGGATGCTATGTCATTGAACTCTGGAATAGGAGGACGTGGCCAGACTTTAAGTGTACCTTTCTGTTCCATCTGATCAATCACCCGAAACATGCCAGAAATAGCCTGAACTTCAGGGTCAGCACTGGTAGAAAAGCGCGGACTCGTGAGATTACCACTCTGTACATATAACTTCATCAATTCAGGTCTAGTTAGGTATTCCATCACCTTCCAGGCCCGTTTTGCAGACTCATCGTCCAGAGAGGCCGGCAATGTGAGGGCAAAGCCACCAACTGGGGATACGCGCTTGAGCCCTGGCTTGGCCGGATGTGGTGCAAAACCAACTTTACCATGAGCTAGTGCGTTTTCGTCCAACTCGAACTTTGCCGCTCTGATAGACCAACCATAAGTCATAGCAGCTTGGCCGCGTGAAAATATCCCTATCCGTCTGTCCCAATCACACAATAGGCTTTCGGGGTGAGAAAAATTGAGAAGTTCACGCAAAAATTCTGCTGTTTCACGCCCAGCTATAGTGTTAATCAATGGACGATAATTTGTGCTGGTAATATTGTCAGTGTCAAACCCATCTACCGTATGGTCTAAGTTGATAATAGGTGAACCAAAATCAGCCATAGTTTGTATGAATGTATGAGCTACTGGCGTACCACGCCCAAAATTCATCACAACACCAGATAGGCCACGTTGCGATCCATTTAGAGTTTGAGCTGCATGCAAAAGTTCGTCAGTTGTGGATGGTATGGACAATCCAACATTTTTTAGAAGATCATTACGACAAAATAACAACTCCACTGTTGGTTGGATTGGAATACCAAACTGTTGCCCACGGTAACGCGCTGCCTGCCATATTGTGTTGTGGAAATCTGATCCTCGATAATGGTGCTCTTTTATTAAATTATTCATAGGCATGATCGCACCACTGTCTGCAAGTTGCCCAATCCAAGGGAGATCTACAGCTACTATATCGTAGTATGAACGAACACGCCTCTGATTTTCCTGCATTTCTTCATGAAGCTGGTCGAGCGGAAGTATTGTGAATTCAAATTGTGCGCCACAAAGCTCATTTAATTGAGAGGCTATTTTTTTTAGTGTAATAAAAGTTGGGTCTACCGGTCCAAGAATGCGTATAGGTTGGTCTTTTCCCACCCCAATCCTCATAGCACTAGGATAGGATAAAATTTTAGAAGCCATATAATGGCCACCAAAGTAAAAGTTTTCGTCAGCTTCTTCAGTCTCACTGTTTGAAAACCCAAAAGTCTCGCCAACAGTTCGTTTGAATTCTGCTGCATAATCTTGAAACTGATTTATCAGTTCGCGGGTTGGATGTAGTGAAAAAGATTTTCCAGATTTTGATCGTGGACGGCGCATTAAAAGGCCTTCACCGATCAGTTCGCCTATACGACGCATTGCCGTACCATATGGGACTTCTGCAGCATCCGCGAGCGAAGTAATAGTCAGGAGCTTACCATCCAAATGGCGCTCCATCGCATAGGAAATAATATTCCACCTTGCATCGATTGACCCCAATGCAGTGCGCTTATCTCTTAATTTTCGAAGGGATCCAACAAACGCCAGTACCCGTAACATTTCTTCCCGTGTCATATGCTTTATCTGTTTTGGACATTTACTAATCCATACCACAAAGTATCAAAATCACGAACTGGAAAAATGTCCAAAGTGGGTTTAGTTGGGATTTAGCCAATACCAAGGGTGTGCAAAAATAAAAAATAAAATTTTAATATCCTAGGTGGTGACACTATAATGGCAAAAGCCGAATTCGACTATATTGTTATTGGCGCAGGTTCTGCCGGATGTGTAGTTGCCGGAAGATTAGGTGAAGCTGGGCACAAAGTTCTTTTGTTAGAAGCCGGTGGCGCAGCCCTTAGTCCCTTTATTCATGTACCCCTTGGCTATTCGATGCTTTATAACAATCCCAAATTAAATTGGTGTTTTAATAGTGAGCCAGAACCACATCTAAATAATCGCCGCTTGTTTCAGCCTCGCGGTAAAGTGATGGGTGGTACCGGTGCTATAAATGGTATGATTTATATGCGTGGTCAGCCTGAAGACTTTGACGGTTGGAAGGCTGCAGGTTGTTCAGGATGGGGTTGGGATGAAGTGCTACCCTACTTTAAAAAAAGTGAAGATCAGGAGCGGGGTGCCAGTAAATATCACGGCGTTGGAGGGCCAGTTTCCGTCTCTGACCTGCCATCCACACATCTATTAGGTGAGGCTTTCCACACTGCTTCGGAACGCCTTGGCGTACCGCGCAATGAAGACTTTAACGGAGCACACCAGCTTGGCACTGGTTATGTTCAAACGACAACTCGCAAGGGCAGACGATGGAGCACGGCTTCAGGCTATTTGCGTGGTCCTGCAATGAAGAACATCTGCATCGAAAAACGCGCATTTGTTGAACGTCTTTTATTGGTTGGCAAAAAGGTCATTGGCGCACAGTGGTTGGGGCCCAGTGGGCGTAAATCTGCATATGCGCGCAGGGAAGTAATTCTCTGCGCTGGAACTTTCAGTTCTCCGCACCTTCTCTTGAATTCAGGGATTGGTCCTGGCGCACATTTGCGTGACATGGGGATTGATGTAGCGCACGACTTACCAGGTGTAGGTGAAAACCTTCGTGACCATTTTGGCATAGGTCTAGAATTCGAGTCGACCATTAAAACTACTGTAAATGATCTTTATAATAACCCTTTTCGAGGTGGTTGGCAGCTGCTTCGCTATTTCTTATTCCGTAAGGGGCCATTTGCGGATAATGGCAATTATTCCAACACCTTTATTCATAGTTCAGACGACATACTAACACCTGATATGATGCTTACGTTCATGGCATGGTGTACCACTGAAGATCTTAAGCCACATCCCTTTTCAGGCTTTACTATTTTGGCTGAGCATATGCGACCAGAAAGCCGTGGATTTGTTAAACTCAAGAGTCCAGGTATTACAACTGATCCTGCAATACAGTTCAATTTTTTTAAAAGCGAAGCAGATCAGCGAGCCGCGATTGCAGGCCTGCGTTTTGGCAGAAAAATATCTCAAACACAACCAATGTCAGACTGTGTAGCTAGAGAAGTCTCGCCGGGTATAGACATCACCTCAGACGCTGAAATAATTGCTTATTGTAGAACAAACGGATTGTCACTTCTTCATTCTGTAGGAACTTGTGCTATGGGCAATGGGCTAAATGCAGTGGTAGATTCAGACCTGAAAGTGCACGGCTTGTCTGGGCTTCGTGTGATCGATGCTTCAATTATGCCAACACTTGTGACTGCTAACACCAATGCAGCAACAATTATGATTGGTGAAAAAGGTGTTGATTCCATTTTGAAAAAGGCGGGTCAATAAAAGCACCAACAAGGGAGTAATTTTATGAAAAAAATTGGAATAGCATTGCTTGGTAGCGGACGAATGGCACAAGTCTATGGACCTAAAATAAACGCGCATCCCGGTTTGAACCTGGCAGTTGTGTTCAATCCCAATTTGGAATCTGCACAAGCAATAGTGAACCAATATGGTGGCAAAGCTTTGGGTGATCTTGACGCTACGCTTGCCAATCCCAATGTTGACGCAGTTTTGATTGCAACTCCGGCGAACACTCATCTTGAGTATGTTCTCGCAAGCGCAAAAGCTGGTAAACCTACATTTTGCGAAAAACCTCTTGACCAATCACTAGAGAGGGCCGAGCAGTGTATTGAAGTGCTAAAAACATATCCAGTACCTTTCATGTTGGGCTTCAATCGTCGTTTTGATCCAGACATTATAGCACTACAAAAAGCAGTTCGATCCGGCGAGCTAGGACAGTTATCCTTCTTGATGAGCACAAGTCGCGAGCCATTCCCGCCCCCTCTTTCCTATCTCCAAAGTTCAGGGGGCTATTTTGTAGATGCCACTATTCACGATATCGATTTGATGTGCTGGATTTCAGGAGAACGCCCAATAGAAGTTTTCGCCACTGGTAGTTGTCTTACTGATCCGGCAATTGGCAAATTAGGCGATTGTGACACAGCAATGACTACGCTTAAAATGCCATCTGGCTGCCTTGTCCATATCAACAATTCACGACAGTGTTCCTATGGTTTCGATCAAAGGATCGAAGCCTTTGGTGAAAAAGGTATGCTGCAAACTACCAACCAACGTGACGAAAACTTAATACGGTGGGATGAGAGTAAAACGGATGCCAAAGCACCACTCAAACATTTTTTCTTAGAACGCTACGATGCGTCTTTTTCAAACGAATTGGATGAATTTTACCAAGCAATTACTGAAGCGCGTACACCTTCTTGTACTGTGCAGGACGGGCGGGATGCGCTTGCAATCGCACTTGCTTGCATCCGATCACATCAAACTGGAGTAGCAGTTAAACTGAACTGGATATAAAATGATTATACGGGAAAAACCGAAGTTACGCGTGGGCTTAGTTGGATCTGGCTTCATGGGAAAATGCCATGCCAACGCCTTTCGCTCAGTAAGTGGCCTATTTGACCTGCCACTCGAGCCTATCACAGACATGCTGGCCGACATATCAGATGAAGTTGCAAGAAAGAATGCCGTTGCCCTAGGTTTTAGACGCTCAACCAGTGATTGGAAGGCCTTATGCACTGATCCAGATATTGATGTCGTGGCCGTGACCACACCTAATGCGTTGCATGAACCTATCGTCATGGCAGCACTGGCAGAAGGCAAGCCAGTTTATTGCGAAAAACCACTGTCTAACACTCTTGAGAGTGCTCTACGAATGACCGAAGCCGCTGAAATGTCCGGCATAGTTACAATGGTCGGATTCAACTTCTTACGAAACCCGATGATCCGGTTAGCGCGAAAAATTATTGAATCCGGCGAAATCGGCGAAGTTGTATCGTTTCGTGGGCGACATGCCGAGAGTTATATGTCTGATCCCAACGTAGCACATTCATTTCGTACTGATCCAGATGGTGGTGGCGCGCTGGCTGATATTGGCAGCCATATTATCTCGATGGGGCGTTACTTGTTAGGACCAATCACTCATGTTTTGGGCCAAAGTCAAACCATTCATAAAACTCGGCCGATTAAGCTAGGTAAAACAGAACGATCACCAGTACTGGTAGACGACGCAACTCACGCACTTGTCACTTTTGAAAATGGTGTTCTAGGTACGATAGAGGCGAACTGGGCCGCAGTAGGTCGTACCATGGATCTATCCTGGGAGATCACTGGTACCTGCGGTGCAATTGCGTTTAGTCAAGAGCGAATGAATGAATTGCTTTTTTGTAAGGGCACAACTGGCAGGGCAACTTCAGGTTTTACCCGAATAGAATCTGGCCCAACACATCCTCCCTATGGCAGTTTTTGTCCGGCACCTGGGCACCACCTTGGTTTCAATGACCTTAAGGTTATTGAAGTGGCGGAGCTGGTACATGCAATTTCAGGTAGTGCAAACACCGGTCCAGATTTTCGTGAAGCTTATGAAGTTCAGAAGGTTGTCACAAGAATTGCCGAATCCTGCAAAGAGCAGATTAAGAAAAAAGTTTAAACTAAAATACCTGAATTTTTAGTCTTTTTAAATATTTAAGTATATTAGTTTACTAAAATTTCTACCAAAAAAATAAGTAGTATTTAGCCAGACTGTAAATTCATTTATTTATAAATCTCATAATCCAGCAAAGGAAAAGGCATAAATTTATTATGCCCAAAAGGTATAACATTCAGAAACCTATTATTCTAGATTAGCTAAGCTTTCACATCATTTTACCTTTGAAATAGTATTTTAACCCCAATGCGCAGTACTACAGCCTAAATTTCATTTTATATAATATAATAGGTTATGCCCCGGAGCACGCATCTATCGCCTATTAATTTCCATTTGGTGGTACATCTTTAATTCTTACAAATATGATACAGTTCATCCGTTGTTAAAAAATTGAAAATATCTTTTGGATGTTTAGGTAATCTCTAATCTAATGTCGGTAATTTAAATGCATTTTTTGGATGAATTATCAGCTTTAGGTGGAACGAATTTAATATCTTAATTTTTATTCATTCTTCTAACTTTTTATCTTATAACTAAAAAAGTCCACAACAATCAATGTTGTGGACCAAGTGTTTTTAAACCTTCAAAAGTATTACCAAGTAGGTCGATCGAAAGTATCGATATTTTCTGCAGTGATTTTGTCAATTTCAATTTCCTGAAGAGCAGGAACTTCGATACCGTTTGCCACTTTTACTGCAGTTTGAATTGCAAGAATTGCGTCATCGATTGGGGACTGTTTACCCGAACCCGTCTGCCAACCAGACTTAATTGCATCCCAACCTTCACCAAACTGGTTACAAGTCACAAGCTTTACGTCACCAGGATTTTTACCTGCAGCCTGAAGTGCACTGATAATCCCAAGCCCCATACCGTCGTCAAACGCATATACACCATCGATCTTGTCACCATACTGTGTCAGATAAGTCTCCATGATTGTTTGAGCTTTTTCTCTATTCCAGTCAGCAGGTTGACTATCCAGAACGTTAATGCCCGGATAGCTATCATCAATCTTGTCAAGGAAGCAGTTTCCACGAAGAAGTGAAACAGAGTATCCAGGAGTTCCTTCAACTATTACAATATTACCAGAGCCATTTAATGAATCTGCCAACATTTCTGCTGCCTGTGTTGCGAGAGCGCAATCATCTGGGCCAGTATGAGCTGTAACATAACGGCGCCCAGCTTCGCCAATTGGGGAATTTGAAGTAATTACGGGGATGCCAGCACGGTCAGCTTGTCGAACGGCCGGTATGAGCGCATTTTGTGACGTTGGCCAAAGTATAATTGCATCCATGTTTTGTGAGATCATGTCTTGCAGCTGGTTGAATTGTGTTGCAGGGTCTCCCTGAGGATCCATTACTGTTGCGTTGAGACCTATTTCAGCTGCATAATTAACCGCAGTTTCAGCGTACATAGCTTGATAGGAATTTGAACCAGGATAAAGAACTGTAATACCAATTCTTGTTTCAGAAAGTGGCTTCTGCAACTTTCCGCCCAACCAGTCAGGTGCATCCTGAGCCATTGCACCGCCAACCATCGCAGTTGCGGCAACTGTTATAGCAGCTGTTATTTTAGCTATTTTGTTTAAGTATTTCATATTTTCCTCCATTAATTTTATCCCGATGAAGATCCATTACCTTGCCAAATTTCAGCACAACCATTGATGGCACCGAGTAGATATAATCATTTGCTTGATTAGCTGCCGTATCAATAACGCAGATATCCAATATGGTTTTCCACATATTTTTTATTAAAGTTATTTTTAAAATCTTATTTGGAGTAAAATTAAAAAATCGCAAAACCGTCCTGAGTAAAAAACCAAAATGGATATGTTTCGCCTGTCACTGGGTCACTTGGTTAACTTAATGTAAGACTTCATCGATCTCAGATGCAATTCGATTGCGAAGATTAGGGTTATTTAGGGGGAAACACGTCATGATTGGCGAAAAGGCTCTTAAGGGTTTTTTTAAACGCAACGGGCTTCTACTAGCATTTGCTTTTTTTCTTGCCGTTACAGCATTGAACGCACCCGCATTTCTAACAGTTGGAAATATTTTGGATGTTCTCCGTCAGGTATCAATTGTCGGAACAATCGCGATCGGCGTAACATTTGTTGTTATCACTGGACGATTTGATCTTTCTGTTGGCTCTGGCCTCACACTTTTAACGGTTATTGTAGTGGACCAAAATAATATTGTAGGACCACTTGGTGCAATCATAATGGCAATATTCGGAGGACTAATGGTTGGTGTTTGGAACGGTCTACTAATTGGATATCTAAAATTTAATGCGCTAATCGTGACACTTGCAATGTTATCGCTTTTACAGGGTTTAACGCTCTGGTATTCGGGTGGGGCAAATGTAAATGTCCATAATGCGCAAACGACTTGGTATGCTTTTTTTGGTCGAGGTGATCTTTTTGGGGTGCCCGTCCCAGTATGGATTTTACTAGTTGGCGGGGCTATTGCAAGTTTTGCCCTGATGAAGACGCGATTTGGAAGATCCGTATTTTCAGTAGGTGGTAATGAAACAACCAGTAAATTTTCAGGCATTAATGCGCCAAAAATAGTACTCTTTGCCTACATTATCAGTGGATTTGCAACTGCTTGTGCAGCAATTATAATGGGCAGCCGTGTTATGGGCGCACAAAGTACAATTGGACAGGGCTACGAATTGAACGTCCTTGCAGGGATTATTTTGGGCGGCACATCACTTTTGGGTGGATCTGGAAGTATTTGGCGAACAATCGTTGGGGTAGCTATGCTTGGTTTTATCCAGAACGCCTTACTTTTAATGGGTTTCCCTTACTACATTCAGTGGCTTGTGACGTGGGTTGTTATAATTTTAGCAGTTTGGATTGATCTTGCTGCCAAACGTGGGAAAATATTGACATGAGTACTTTAGCATTTCGAATGATGGAAGAACTAAGACCATGAAGCAAACTTTGGTCAAAATTACAACAGAATGGCTGATGAGAAATCATATCTGGGCATTTTTATTTTTAGTTGTAATATTTTTCACCTTCGCTTCACCATACTTTTTATCAATAAATAACTTAAGTAATGTTCTTACTCAAAGTGCATTTATAGGCATTCTAGCCATCGGAATGACACTTGTAATGATAAACGGTGAAATTGATTTGTCAGTTGGTGCTATTCTCGCAGTATCAGTAGCTTTGTCTATAGGCCTTCAAAATAGTGGGCTAGGTATATGGACATCTGTTATGCTTGCTCTTTTTTCTGGTGCAATGCTTGGCTTTCTTAACGGAAGCTTAATTGCACTATCTGGAATAAATTCTTTCATCATTACGTTGGGCGGTTTGATAGGTATTCGAGGGCTTGTATTTGTTTACACAGGCGGTGATGCATTAATAGTTAAAGATTTTAGTTACACTGAATACCCTGAGATTTATTTAGGACCGTTTTCAATAACCGCGATAATTTTTTTGAGTTTAATTGCATTTTTTCAGTGGTTTTTAACCAGCACAAAACACGGTCGAGAAGCTTATGCCATAGGCGACAATGCAGAAGCCGCCTATGATGCTGGTATTCTTGTAAAGCGGCATGTCGTAATTAACTTTACAATCTGTGGCTTTCTAGCTGCCATAAGTGGCATTCTTTTATCTATGCGATTAGGTACTGCTGAACCGCAGGCTGGACGCATTTGGGAGTTATGGACTATAATTGCGGTTGTCCTTGGCGGAACACGGCTTACCGGTGGATATGGAAGTATGCTAAAAACACTGGGAGGGGTGCTTACGCTTGCAGTTGTACAAAACGGACTGCGATTGATGAATACTCCAAATTACGTTGAATTAATCGTTATGGGCGCAGTATTAATTCTTGCGCTCGGACTAGATCGCTTATTTACGTCTAAAACACGGGAGAATGTGTAAAATGAGCGAGGTAAAAAATGTCCTTTCTCTTCATGGAATTTCGAAATTTTTTCCAGGTGTGAAAGCTCTAGACAATGTGAGTTTTGACATTCGTCCAGGCGAAGTACACGCTCTTGTGGGCGAAAATGGAGCAGGCAAGTCGACTTTAATGAAGATTCTCGCCGGGCTGTATAATCCAGACCAAGGAAATATAATCCACCAGGATAAACATGTTAAAATCCGTAATCCATTAGAGGCAAGAACCCGAGGGATATTGCTTATCCATCAGGAACTATCACTGTCGCCAGAACTTTCCGTCGCTGAAAATATCTATCTTGGTGCTTGGCCCACAAATTTTTTTGGAGTGCTTAAGAAACGTAAGCTCAATAAGGATTCATTGATTGCCCTGTCTGCAATGGGTTGTGACTTTGGACCAAAAGTGCGGGTTGGATCACTCTCAATAGCTAAAAGACAAATGGTCGAGATTGCACGAGCCCAAGCATTTAACGCAAATGTAGTTATATTTGACGAGCCAACGGCGTCGTTGACGGATACGGAAAAAGAACAACTTTTTAATACAATCCGCGAGCTTAAAGCCCGCGATGTGGGAATTGTTTACATCTCGCATAAAATGGACGAAATATTTGAAATTGCGGACAGGATAACCGTGCTGAGGGATGGAACTGTTCAAGGCACTGTACATACGAAAGACACCAATATAAATTTAATTACCAAAATGATGATTGGACGAGAGTTGAACACCTTTTTCACGAGGGCCAATTCAGAAATAGGCTCAGAAGTTTTACGAGTTGAAAAGCTTTGCCGTAAAGGCGAATTCGAAAATGTGAGTTTTTCTATAAAATCTGGAGAAGTACTTGGGTTATATGGTCTGATTGGGGCTGGGCGTTCAGAAGTTGCCGAAACAATCTTTGGAGTTAGAAAAGCTGACTCTGGAAAAATTGCATGGATGGAAAAGGAAATTAATTTTCCAACACCGCGACAAGCCATTGATATGGGGCTTTGCCTTGCTCCAGAAAGTAGGAAAGAACAAGGTTTAGTTCTTAATATGAGTGGGAAAAATAATGTGACACTCCCACATCTTGTTAAGTATTCTAATTATACGGTTATGGACTGGAGGCGTGAACTGGCGACTTTCGAGAAGTATAGGGAAGTTTTGGACATCAAGACTACTGGAGCAGATCAGGAAGTGGTTCAATTATCAGGAGGAAATCAGCAAAAATTTGTTCTTGCAAAGTGGTTATGTAACGAACCAGACTTATTAATTCTCGATGAACCTACACGTGGAATAGATGTTGGTTCAAAGTCTGCTATCCACGCCCTAATTGCGGGTCTTGCTGAACAAGGGCTAGCTGTTATTGTAATTTCCTCGGAGATGCCAGAAGTGCTTGGCGTTAGCCACAGGATACTCACAATGTCAGAAGGGCGGTTGAATGGCGAGTTTTCTGGAATGGAAATGACTGAAAGTAACTTGATAAATGCCGTATCACAACATTTAGAACAGACCGCCTAAAATGAACCTCCGCCTCATAATTTTCGGTTTATCAAGATTGAACATTATATATAAAGCATTAATAATCATTTTCGGATTATGTTATTTCCAACAAACCATAGTAAAAACAACAATCGAATTTCCTGCATTTTAGCAGAAAAATGCTTGTACTAATAAGTGTGGTTGCTTACCGCAGTCAAAGGTGAATCAGAGTTACGATATAAAGTAATATGAAGCTGTATATAATTTATAGATTTAGACTTCTTTGGAACTTGCTTGACTAAAAATTTACACGGATTGTCCTGCTGCCCAACCAGAAGACCATGCCCATTGAAAGTTATATCCACCCAACCAACCAGTAACATCTACAACTTCACCAATAAAGTATAATCCTTTTACAGATTTAACCTCCATAGTGCGTGCATCCAATTCATCAGTATTCACGCCACCTAATGTTACTTCTGCCGTACGGTATCCTTCTGAGCCCACAGGTTTAATTCGCCAATTGTGCACTGCATTTGCCAACCGCTCCAATGCAGTATCAGATTGGTCTGCTAAATTACCTGTAACATTAGCCTGTTGGGTCGCAAACTGTGCAACGGCTGATGGCAGTAATCGAGCCAGTGCATTATGTATCGCCTGCTTACCAGTTTCCTGACGTTGTAACTTAAGAGTCTCTAGTATATCTTCACCAACAGCCAAATCTACAGCAATCTCTTTTCCTTCTTTCCAAAAGCTACTTATTTGCAAAATGCTTGGCCCAGATAAACCTCGATGGGTAAATAATAGTCCTTCATTAAAACTAGTTTTATTATAGCTCACTTTTGCTTGAACTGATGTCCCAGCCATTGCCTTGATGGGTGGCAATTCTTGTTGGGCAAAGGTTAAGGGAACTAATCCTGGTCGCGTTTCAACCAATGATAAACCAAATTGTTTTGCAATCTCATAACCAAAGCCAGTGGCGCCCATCTTTGGAATTGATTTTCCACCAGTTGCAATAACCAGCGAATCAGTGCGAACGTTTGATGTACTTAATTTAACATCAAAACCATTTAATTCGTCTACGGACATAACTGATGTGCTCAATTCTATCGTTACACCCACATTAAACATGGCCTTATGCAACATGTCTAAAATTTCTTTTGCTGAGACATCACAAAACAATTGACCCAAAGTCTTTTCGTGATATGCAATACCACTGTTTGTCACCCAATCAATAAAATCCCATTGAGTATACCGTGCCAAACAAGACATGGCAAAGCGTGGGTTTTTTGATAAAAATTTCTGGTATGTAACGTCTAGGTTCGTAAAATTACACTTGCCACCACCAGATATACGAATTTTGTCTCCAGCTGATTTTGCATGGTCAACCAACAGGACTGAACGTCCTCGCTCTCCCGCTTGAATAGCACACATCATGCCAGCAGCACCCGCACCAATAATAACAACGTCAAATTTTCTCATGGTTTTGCCCTAGGCGGATGTAGGTTATAAAACAAGTGAAAATTCGTATTTTTTGACTTGCACCATGTGCAATCTCGTCGTAAATAGCACAAACGTTGGGTCGTAGCATAATGGTAATGCACCGCTTTTTGGTAGCGTAGAGTACAGGTTCGAGTCCTGTCGACCCAGCCACATATTTATTATCTTTTAAATAACTATTTTCCAGCCTCACAATTAAATAGTGTAATTGGGAAACTAGATTACGAAAACGATGACAGCGTAAGAAAATATCATTGTTTCTTGAACAGTAAAGCTTAGATTTTTCTGTTTAATTTTTACTGCAATTTATAAAATAGACACAGGCTGGCCTGTAGCAAGCGATTTTGCGGCGGCATCAGCTATCAGTTGAGCTTTCAAGCCATCTATTATTGATGGTGAAGGAGAACGCTCCGCATTAACAGCTTCTACAAAATGTGTAATTTCACTTAAATATGCTGCCTCATAGCGCTCCAAAAAGAAATGTTGCGTAGGTGCACGCTGAAAGCCTATTTCGGTTGCTACTTCTACTGAATTTTCTAGCATATTTTCTGCACGCAGCATGCCCTTTGATCCATGAACCTCAACCCTCTGATCATAACCGTAACTAGCTCTACGAGAGTTTGATATCTGACAAATTTTTCCACTGGCAGTAGTTAAAGTTACACAAGCCGTATCCACGTCACCTGCTAAACCTATTTCAGGATCAACAAGAGCTGAACCAACAGCAAAAACCTGAACAGGTTCTTCACCTAACAAAAACCGTGCCATATCAAAGTCATGGATCATCATATCTCGAAAAATTCCACCCGAAGTTTTGATATAGCTAATGGGTGGTGGGTTTGGATCCCGTGAAAGAATAGTAACAATTTCAACATTCCCAATTTCTCCCGCCTGAATACGGGATTGGATATTTGCAAAGTTAGGATCAAAGCGTCGATTAAACGCTGTTAAAAATGCAACATTATTGGATTGAACCACCACCATACAATCACGGATACGCTCAGAGGACATATCAACCGGCTTTTCACAAAAAATCGCTTTGCCAGCATTAGCAGAATCGCAGATCATGTTAAAATGAGTATCCGTTGGAGTACAAATAATAACTGCATCTATTTTATCACTAGATATAATATCATCAACATTCATAACTATTGCACCACAAGAATCCGCTACATACTGTGCTGCCTCAGGAAATGCATCAGCAACGGCAACAAGTTGGGCTGTTTCTAGCCGCATCAATGATTTTGCATGAACTTGCCCAATGCGGCCACATCCTAATAATCCAATTCGTAACATTATATTATCCTCTTTTTTTATGTCCAAAAGCGCTCAAAACGCGTCTTGTTGCCATAACCATTGGTTCGTGTGTTTCTTTCAAAATTGTAACACGATCAAAGCGTGATGAATCACAATTAACGGCATTTCGCATCGCTTCACCAAAAGCCATACGAAGTTCTGTTCCAATGTTAAATTTGCAAACGTTTGACTGTGTTGCAAGTTGAGTGCGTTGCGTCACAGGGACACCAGAGCCACCATGTATCACAAGAGGAACATTTGTTAATGTCTCAATTTCCTTAATTCGCCCTGTATCTAAACCACCTTCTTTATCTTGCTGAAGATGCACGTTGCCAACAGAAATTGCCATTGCGTCAACACCAGTCTCACAGGCAAACTTTGCAGCTTCTTGTGGGTCAGTTCCTGCAGATTTTTCACCTTGCGAATAGCCAACAAAACCAATTTCACCTTCACAGGAAACTCCTGCAATATGAGCCATTTCTGCTATCATTGCAGTTTCATCAATATTTTTTGCTAATGAATTACGAGAACCGTCAAACATTACAGATGTGAAACCATTATCTATGGCTTCACGGCATTCATCCAATGTGTACCCATGATCTAAATGTGCTACAACAGGCACAGAAACACTATTGGCAAGGTACTGAAACATTTTCCCTAGAACTGGTAAAGGTGTATGGGCACGGCAGGAAGGCCCCGCTTGTAATATAACGGGGCAACCTTCAGCGTCAGCTGCAGTCACAAACGCTCTCATATCTTCCCAGCCAAGTGTAACAAGACCAGCAACAGCGTAATTATCTTTCATGGCCGGTTGTAAAACCTGCTCCAGTGTCACCAAGGTCATTTAAATTTTGCCACCATATCTTTAATTCCAGGAATAGTTTCAACCTGATATGCGTGTGTTGGTTGGAAATATTGAATTAAACTACGCTGACTTAAACCACCTAAAATTGTAAAATAATACATTTCATATCCAGGCATAACTGCACAAGGGTGGTACCCACTTTTCAACATAATTGTAGATCCATCCATCAACTGGAACGCGTCACCAGGCTTACCCTCTTCGTGCTGAACTATTTGCACACCGGAGCCATGATTAGGCTTAAATCGGAAGTTATACGTCTCATCATGGCGCGTTTCATGAGGTAAATTATCCGTATCATGCTTGTGCGCTGGAAAACCAGACCAGCCGCCTTGGCCTACAGTAAACAATTCACTAACTAAAAGGCGACCGACTTTGTCATGGTGCTTTTGGCCCAAAATATGTTTGATTTTGCGATGTGTTTTCGTGTCATCTGATCCATACTGTACTTTATCTAACTCAGACACTCGAACATCAAATGGCTCTAAAACTTTGTCGTATTTAGCACCAGCTATAAATGCTTCTGTATCGCGGGTTGCTACAATTGTTACCTTTGCCCCAACAGGCGCATAAACGCCCTCTGGTTCACCATCCCAAACATCAATTGTGCGCTTACCTAGAGATTTGAACTCTACACCTTCGACAAATACATCAATCGTTCCCGTAGCAGGAACAATACAGGTTTCATAACCTGGAACCTGATATTCGAAAGCTTCTCCTACTTTTAATTTTACGATGTTAAAATAATTCAGCGGAACAGTTGAATTCTCCGCATCTACAATAGCTTTGTTCTTATTGTCATGTGGTGCAATATGCATAGGAATTCCTTAGAGTGATTAAGTTTGATCAGAATGATTGGAGAGAAATTTTTCAAGGTCATCTGGATAGGGCATAGCAGGTGCGCAACCAGGCTTTGCTACAACAATCGCAGCACATGCCGATCCACGTAAAATAGCTGTTTTTAAATCCATCCCTGCAGCAAGTGAAGAAAGCATGCCTGCCATAAAACTATCACCAGCACCGGTGGGTTTAAGGGCTGTCACTGGATAAATTCCTGTGTGTAATTCTTCACCATTTGCAAATGTTATAGCGCCTAATTCACCCATTTTATAAACAACAATACTAGCTGTAGTGGCAGCAAGTTCCCGAGCTTTTTCTAGCCCCTTTTCTATACCACCTGCCATAAATCCAAATTCTTCATCATTACCTACAATTACATCTGAAACAGCACCAGCTTTTGATAAAACAGCCGCTGCAATTTCTGGTGATGGCCAGCTATAGGGGCGATAATCAATATCAAAAATAATTGGTAGACCCTTTTCATGTGCAAGTTCAAATGCACGAAAAGATGCTGTTCTTGATGGCTCTGCAGCAAAAACTGTTCCAGCAGTCACCAAAGCTCCAAACTGACTATAATCAACTGCCTCTACATCATTTATAGACATTCGAAAATCAGCGGCGCCATTACGATAGATAACAGACTGATGACCCGCAACACGACTTTCGTATAAAGCTAAAGAATTGCGCGCCTCGCCACCAACAACTTTTACATGTGATGTGTCCACACCATAGTGGCGTAATTTATTCAAACAAAACCTTCCAACAGCATCATCAGATACAGAGGTTACCAGCATTGCTTTACCACCCAACTTAACAATCCCTGCAGCAATATTTGCTGACGAACCGCCCATATCAGCAGTGAAGTTATCTCCAGTTTCTATAGCCATGCCCGGTTCTGGAAATAAATCCATCCCTACTCGACCAACTACTAAAAAATTATTAAGCGAAATGCCTGCCAGTACATTCATCAAACGCACTTATCTGTATTGCCAGCCTTTACCATAAATTTTTTCATTAAATACCTTTTCTTTGTTTTGCCCGGCTTGCTTCAATTTCTAGGTGCTTTTCTGCAATTACTGGATTGTCTGTAATATGTGGCGTGCCTACTTCCCACCAGGTATGGCCTTTAGTTGTCCAACCCTCAAATGCATCCACTTTCATAACTATTACACTTGTTTTGTCAGCAGATTTTGCCCGTTTAAATGCATCACCAAACTCAACTAAATTTGAAACCGTTTCAGCGTTTGCACCCATTGACTTTGAATGTGCTTCAAAATCAACAAAAAACGGTGTGGGTACAGTTGGGCAGTCAACTATTAAGTTATTAAAGCTTTCATTGCCCGTGTTATTTTGCAACTTATTAATAACTGCAAAACCACCATTATCAAGGACACAAATAATCAACTTTTTATTAGTTAAAACAGATGAATAAATATCTGAATTCATTAACATATATGATCCATCACCAGTAAAGATGATTGTGTCTCGGTCTGGCTCTTGTTCAAATTGAGCAATACGTGCCCCCCAACCACCAGCGATTTCGTATCCCATACATGAAAAGCCAAATTCTACATCTACTGTCCCAATGCTCTTCGTTTGCCAATGGGCAGTTACCTCCGCAGGCAATCCGCCAGCAGCAGCCACTAAACGATCACGAGGGTCACACAAATCATTTACAGCACGAATTACCTGACAATATGAATTTGGACCATTGCCCCCAGCTGTAATATTATCAGTGTAAGCCACCCATTTAGTACGCTCATCACAAGCAAAATCAAGCCATGAGCTAGGTGTTTTGTATTCACTCATTACAGCACCAAGGGCAGTGATACTTAACTTAGCATCAGCTACCACTGGCAATGAAAGATGCTTCATTGCATCATGCCTACCAACATTTATTCCAATTATTTGTGCATCCTTAGCAAACGCTGTCCATGAACCCGTTGTGAAATCTTGTAACCGTGTACCAACTGCTAAAATTACATCTGCACGTTCTGCAATTGCGTTTGCACTATCCGAGCCTGTGACACCAATAGGGCCAATATTAAGCCTGTGATCATGCATAAGGTTTGCACGCCCAGCAATCGTTTCAACAACAGGAATATCATGCGCTTCTGCAAATTTTGTTAGTTCAGAAACAGCACCAGAGTATTGAATGCCACCACCAGCAATAATCATTGGGCGCTTTGCCATTTTTAGTAATTTTGCAGCATCCATAACTTCAGCAAGATCAGGTCCTTGTCGCCGAATTCGATGCACTTTTCTCTCAAAAAAACTCTCTGGGTAATCATAATGCCACCCCTGAACATCTTGAGGTAAGCCAATAAATACAGGTCCACAATCAGCAGGATCTAACATAGTTGCTAGTGCCGCTGGTAAAGACTGTAGGATCTGAGCAGGATGAGTAATCCGATCCCAAAAACGGCTAACAGCTTTAAAAGCATCATTAACACCAAGTGTTGGATTGTTAAAATGTTCTAGCTGTTGCAATACAGGATCCGGAAGGCGAGTGATAAAAGTATCGCCACACAACATCAACATTGGCAAACGGTTAGCGTGTGCCAATGCTGCAGCAGTTAATAGATTTGTTGTGCCGGGACCTGCACTAGCGGTGCAAAACATGAACCGACGGCGCAACCATTGCTTTGCATAACCTGCAGCAGCAAAACCCATACCTTGTTCATTTTGCCCCCGGTAAAGAGGCAAGTCTTCGCGATGATCATACAAAGCCTCACCTAAACAAGTAACATTCCCATGTCCAAAAATACCAAATCCACCACCGCAAATACGCATTTCACTCCCATCAATCTCAATAAATTGATTTGAAAGGTATTTTATAATTGCCTGCGCAGTTGTGAGTTTAAGAGTACTTTCAGTCATTATAAATTTCTTTCATAAGTAAACCAAAATGGCGATTCTTGCTTGCGCAGTTTAGAAACTAAAGATACTAATTTTGCAACCGGTTGCAAACCTTAAATTACAGAAAGAGCAGCAAGATGACAGAAATTGGCATTGGCATCATTGGTGGTGGATATATGGGCAAGGCACATGCCGTTGCCATGTCTGCTGTTGGGGCCGTATTCAATACAAAACTGCGCCCTCGTCTTGAAATGGTTTGCGCAAGCACAGCCCATAGCACAGAACTTTATCGAAAAGCGTTTGGCTTCTCACGCGGTACTGATGATTGGAAACTGCTAGTAAATGATCCTAAAGTGGAAGCAATTGTAATTGCCTCACCACAAAGTACACACTGCGAAATTGCATTGGCAGCGTTTGCACTTAATAAACCAGTATTTTGTGAAAAGCCTATGGGAGCCTCGTTGGATGAGAGTCGCCTAATGGCACAAGCCGCTCAAGGCCAAATAAGTATGACTGGATTCAATTACATTCGCACGCCCGCCAGCCAGTTTGCACGTAAATTAATAGCTGATGGCATAATTGGCGATATCACTTGGTTTCGCGGTGAACACACAGAAGATTTTCTTGCAGATCCAATCAGCCCAGCAACTTGGCGGACTTCAGGCAATGCTAATGGAACAATGGGTGATCTAGCCCCTCACATGATTAATGCAGCTTTAGCGTTAATTGGTCCAATAAAATCACTTATTGCCGAAGTGGAAACTGTACATTTAACCCGCCCTGGCGGTGATGTCACCAATGACGATCATGCGCAAATGATGTGTCGCTTTTCAAATGGCGCTATGGGACAGATGTATTTTAGCCGAATTAATCATGGCCGTAAAATGGGATATGCATATGAGATTACTGGTAGCAAAGGTGCAATTCGGTTTGATCAAGAAGACCAGAATGCGCTTTGGTTATACAATATGGAAGAGCCAGAAGCTACTAGGGGATTTCGCAAGATACTTACTGGCCCAGCTCATCCTGATTACGAACCTTTTTGTCAGGGCCCTGGCCATGGCACCGGTTATCAAGATCAAATTATTATTGAAGCTCGCGATTTCTTGCGTGCCATCGAAACAAAAAAATCTGTTTGGCCCACATTTGAAGATGGATTAGACGTGAACAAAGTTGTCAACGCTGCATTTGCATCCTCCACTGCAAAAGCATGGATTAACGTTGCAACCGCATAATTTTTGAAAGGTACCAAAATGACAATTAAAATAGGAAATGCACCCTGTTCATGGGGCATCGAATTCCCCAGTGATCCCTCTTACCCAAAATGGGAATCTGTCTTAGACCAATGTGCCGGCGCAGGTTATAAAGGAATTGAACTTGGTCCTATTGGTTTTATGCCAGAAGATCCTAATATATTAGCACCTGCACTTTCTGATCGTAAATTAGAAATTATCGGTGGTGTTGTTTTTCGGGCATTCCATGATCCAAATATGTGGGACGATGTCATGGATGCAAGTCGCCGTACATGTGAGGCATTAACTGCGCATGGAGCACAACATCTAGTTCTGATTGACAGTATATCATCGCGCCGAGCACCAACTGCAGGACGTGCAGCCGAAGCAACGCAGTTGAATAAAACAGAATGGGTTGCATTTCGCAATCGTATTGCAACAATTGCAAAAATGGGTTCTGAAGAATACGGTCTAACTGTTGGAATTCATGCCCACGCAGCAGGGTTCATGGATTTTGAGCCAGAATTAGAACGCTTACTAAGTGAAGTTGATGAAAATATTTTAAAAATTTGCTTTGATACAGGCCATCATTCTTATGCTGGTTTTGATCCCTTAGACTTTATGGATCGTTATATGAACCGTATTTCTTATATGCACTTCAAAGATATTAACCCTACTGTAAAAGCAGATGTTGTTGCAAACAGAACTGATTTTTACAAAGCGTGTGGGCAAGGTATTTTCTGCAATCTTGGACAGGGCGACGTAGACTTTCCAGCTGTGCGCAAACGCCTTCTGGACGCAGGGTTTGAGGGTTGGTGTACTGTTGAGCAAGACTGTGACCCATCAATACCTGGCACACCATTAGAAGATGCACGGGCAAACCGTCATTACCTACAATCAATTGGTTTTTAGGGAAAATAAATATGACGAAGTTAAAATGGGGTATGATTGGTGGTGGAGAAGGTAGCCAAATAGGGCCCGCTCACAGATTAGGTGCACAAGCGGATGGTTTGTTTGAATTAAGTGCTGGTGCATTAGATCATCGAGCGGATGTAGGGCGTAAATATGCCCAACAGTTAGGTATACAA
The DNA here is from genome assembly GCA_905181935.1 of uncultured Amylibacter sp. Classification (GTDB taxonomy): domain Bacteria; phylum Pseudomonadota; class Alphaproteobacteria; order Rhodobacterales; family Rhodobacteraceae; genus Amylibacter. The sequence continues at coordinate 429,228 of CAJIZV010000001.1, forward strand.
AAAGATCGTGCATATGGTGATTGGCAAGAAATGCTAGCTGGCGAAAAAAATCGAACCGACAGAATAGACTTGGTTACCGTTGCAACGCCTAACGCAACCCACTTTGAGATCACCAAAGCCTTCTTGGAGGCTGGCTTTAACGTTCTTTGCGAAAAACCGATGACGATGAGCATCGAAGAGGGTGAAGAAATCGTGCGTGTAGTCAAAACAACAGGCAAAATCTGTGCAGTTAATTATTGCTATTCGGCCTACCCAATGATCCGGCAAGCGCGGGCAATGGTTAGAGCAAATGAAATTGGAAAAATCCGCCTAGTAGTAACTAATTTTAGCCATGGCCATCACGGCGATGCAACAGATGCAGATAACCCACGTGTGCGTTGGCGATATGATCCTAAAATGGCTGGTGTGTCTGGTCAATTCGCAGATTGTGGCATTCATGCTATGCATATGGCCAGCTTTATTTGTGATGATGAAGTGGAAAGACTGTCAGCAGATTTTGCCTCAACTATTTCAAGTCGCGAATTAGAAGATGATGCAATGGTAAACTTTCGAATGGGACGTGGAACAGTTGGCCGCCTTTGGACATCTTCGGTAGCAATAGGCCGTCAGCATGGATTTGATATACAAGTATTTGGTGAAACTGGAGGCCTTCGTTGGGCATCTGAACAACCAAACCAACTAATTTATACTCCGGTTGGTGGACGCACTCAGATCATTGAAAAAGGTGAAAGCGGCTTGCATGAAGACGCAACTCGCCTCTCGCGTGTATCTGTTGCCCATCCTGAAGGCTTCCCCTTGGCTGTTGCAAATATTTACTGCGATCTTGCTGACGCTATTCGTGGTGAAATTCGAGATGGGCTACCAAATGCTATTGACGGGTTGAGGTCGATGACAGCAGTTCATACAGCCGTAAAATCAGCAAAAAGTGATGGAAAATGGCTTGATGCACGCCCACCAATGCTTCGGTAAATTATGGGCGGGGTCGCAAAGTACCCCGCTCAACAATCTGACAAGGAAACAACCGCGCTTCAGGATAACGATTAGGCTCATCAAACATAGCTACCATCAACTCTATAGATGAATTAATAATTTGCTTTATTGGTTGATGAATAGTGGTAAGTGAGATACTTTCCCAACTCGACATTTTTATATCATTAAATCCAATTAAACCAATATCCTTGGGAACCTCTAACCCAATATCCTTTATAGCGCTTAATACCCCAATGGATAAAACATCGTCTCCACAGAAATAAGCCTCTGCAACATCTCCCTTAGAAAGCCGTAACATTTCTGCTCGCCCTGCTTGAAATGAATATTCTTTAGCAAAAGTATGGCTAATCTTAATTAATGGGTATTTTGCCATTTCTTCAAGAAAACCTTTTAAGCGATCTTGTGTCGATGTTGCAATTTCAGGGCCACCCAGAAACCCTACAGCTTTGTAGTTTCTTTGGGCAAGTTCACGTGCAGCCATTCTCCCCGCTTCTACATTATCAATACCAACAACATGCACTTCTGGGCTGCTAGAGTATCTGCCAAAAGTATTTATGACAGGAATTCCTTTACTCCTAAATGCCATAGAAAATTCTGGAGGAAGCGTTGAAGAGGCCACAAGAACACCATCAACCGAATATTGGCGAAGCATTTGTAGCGATTGTTCAGGGTTTGTTTCATCACTAAGATTCACTAACAATGGGCGCAATCCTCTATCCTGTAGGCCCCGTGTAAAAAGATCAAAAACTTCTAAAAAAATTGGATTGTGAAAATTATTACTTACAAGGCCAATCAATTTTGTGCGGCGAGTTGTTAAACTTCGCGCTAAAAAATTGGGACTATAACCCAGTTCAAAAGCAGCTTTTTCCACTTTCTTACGCATCTTGCTAGAAACAGATGCACCATCTGTAAACGCACGCGATACAGCCGAAGTCGAAACCCCTGCCTTATTTGCTACATCTTTAAGTGTTGCTACCATTTTTCACATATACTTTTTAATTTAATATTTAAATACACCGCATTTTATATAGATACAGCAAAAAATTTTATTTTTTTGCAACCGGTTGCAAAAAGATCGAATCCGTGATCTGATATATTTATGATTAGTTTTGAGCCGATCAGAAATTATTACTGTTTTCCAAGGGAGAAAAAATAAATGAAGTCTACATTAAAGAAATTAATGCTAACCGCTGCAATCGTTGTATCACCGCTTATGGTATCCGCCGATGGTCACGGTGATAATCTAAAATATATATTAGTAAGCCACGCACCTGATAGCGATAGCTGGTGGAATACTATCAAAAACGGTATTGCACTTGCTGGAGAGCAGATGGGCGTAAGTGTTGAATATCGCAACCCGCCGACTGGTGACCTTGCCGATATGGCCCGTATTATAGAACAGGCAGCTGCATCGAACCCAGATGGAATTATTACTACATTATCAGATTATGATCTACTTAAAGGTCCAATCAGAGCAGCCGTAGATCAAGGTATCGATGTGATAATTATGAATTCAGGCACACCAGAGCAAGCTGCTGAAGTTGGTGCCTTAATGTACGTTGGTCAACCCGAATATGATGCTGGATATGCCGCTGGTCTGCGAGCAAAGCGAGATGGCATTGGCAGCTTTTTATGTGTAAACCATTATATTAGTTCACCGTCATCAACGGAACGCTGTCAAGGTTTCGCAGATGGCCTGGGTATCGACTTAGGCAACCAAATGATCGATTCTGGTCAAGACCCTGCTGAAATTAAGAATCGGGTTCTTGCATACCTTTCAGCAAACGCTGGGACAGAAGCAATTCTAACACTTGGCCCAACCTCTGCAGACCCAACAATGCTTGCATTAGCTGAAAACGGCATGGCGGGTGATATCTATTTTGGGACATTTGATCTTGGCTCAGAAATTGTTAAGGGCTTAAAATCTGGAGTTATCAACTGGGGTATCGACCAACAGCCATTTCTACAAGCATATTTACCTGTTGTAGTGTTAGCGAACTATGATCGTTATGGCGTATTACCTGGAAATAATATTAATTCTGGTCCTGGCTTCGTAACCAAAGACGCTCTAGCAAAAGTCGAAGAGTTTGCTGGTGAATACAGATAAAAAGCTAGCGTATTTAGTTAATAAAATATAAAATTGGGCGGTCGAGCGTTACTCGAGCCGCCCTTTTCATAACTTTTAAAGAGACACGATCCAATGACAGACGCACTCAAAAACGATGAACGCATCAAAGAAATGTCACAATTGCGACGTTCGCTTATCCGGCCAGAACTTGGTGGAATAGTTGGAACAGTTGCCGTTTTCACCTTCTTCCTACTTTTTGCTTTTGATAGCGGTATGTTCAACGCCCAAGGTGTATTGAACTGGTCTGTAGTATCTGCACAATTCATGATCATTGCTGTAGGAGCATGCCTATTGATGATAGCCGGCGAATTTGATTTATCAGTAGGGTCTATGATTGGATTTGCTGGTATGATGATTGCCATATTTAGCATCACACTTGGCTGGCCAATGTGGATCGCAATTCTGATTACCTTTGTTATTTGCATTGGGTTTGGCGCATTGAATGGCTTCATAGTTGTTAGAACAGGCCTACCTAGTTTTATTGTAACTTTAGCCACGTTATTCATATTGCGAGGCTTTACAATTTTCATTCCACAAACATTAGAACGAAAAACTATTATTGGTGGTATTCGTGAGGCAGCCGAAGGCGATTGGCTTGCCCCAATATTTGGTGGAAAAATCTTAGGAGGTGCTTTTCAATGGCTTGGAGATGCAGGTATTATAGGTGTTTTTACTCGTGGCAACCTTAAGGGCCAACCTATTGTAAATGGCATTCCAATGCTGATAGTTTGGGCTCTCCTACTCGTAATTGTAGGCCATATAGTTTTAACACGAACGCGGTTTGGCAACTGGATCTTTGCAGCTGGAGGAGATGCACAAGCCGCACGATATGCTGGCGTGCCAGTAGATCGGGTAAAGATAATAATGTTTATGTTTACTGCATTTTGCGCAACCGTTTTTGCTGTCTGTCAGGTGATGGAGTTTGGATCAGCGGGAGCAGATCGTGGACTGCTTAAAGAATTTGAAGCAATTATTGCGGTAGTTATTGGTGGGGCATTATTAACAGGTGGGTATGGGTCAGTCATCGGTGCAGCGCTTGGTGCCCTTATATTTGGAGTAGTTCAGCAAGGTCTTTTCTTTGCAAACGTTGAAAGCTCTCTTTTTAGGGTTTTTCTAGGAGTGATACTACTATTAGCAGTGATTCTTAATACATATATTCGCCGCTTGATTACAGGAGAACGCTAATGAAACCCATTATTGAAATGAAAGAAATCGAAAAACATTTTGGTTCTGTAATTGCGTTAGCAGGTGTAACAATTGATTTTTATCCAGGTGAATGTCATTGCTTATTAGGTGATAATGGTGCAGGTAAATCAACATTTATCAAAACCATGTCTGGTGTACATAAGCCTACTTCTGGCGAAATTAGGTTTGAAGGTAAACCAATGAATTTCGATGACCCACGGGACTCTATAGCAGCAGGCATTGCTACTGTTTACCAGGATTTAGCGATGATACCGCTTATGTCAGTCAGTCGTAATTTTTTCATGGGCAACGAGCCAATAAAAACTCGCATGGGTATGTCCTTTTTTGATCATGAATACGCGAATGAAACTACAATGTCAGAAATGCGTAAAATGGGTATTAGCCTTCGAGGGCCCGATCAAGCTGTAGGAACATTATCTGGCGGGGAACGGCAAACAGTTGCGATAGCACGGGCCGTTCATTTTGGAGCAAAGGTATTAATTCTAGATGAACCAACATCTGCACTTGGCGTACGCCAAACAGCAAACGTATTAGCAACGGTGGATAAAGTTCGCAAACACGGCATAGCAGTAGTTTTCATAACCCACAACGTTCGCCATGCGATGGCTGTAGGCGATCGCTTCACAGTTTTAAATCGCGGCAAAACCTACGGTACAGCTGTGAAAGGCGAGATCACACCTGAAGAGTTACAAGATTTAATGGCTGGTGGTCAGGAATTAGCAACACTAGAAGGTTCATTGGGAGGAACTGTTTGATTTCATGCAGATCACAAGTTCTTAAATTAAAAAATATTTTTATTTTCTTAATAAAAATAAAATTTAATTGTATCAATTAATTGTATCTCATATTTTTTATTAGAACCTTTAGTAATATTTAGTTTCACTTGAATAATTGCATGTTAAGCTAATTCTAAATGCAAACAGGAGCAATTAAATGATAATTGGATTTATTGGACTGGGAAATATGGGTGCCCCAATGGCTACCAATTTAGTTAAGGCTGGTCACAAAGTAATTGGCTTTGACGTTGCTCTTAATACGGTTCCAAATATTACTATGGTTAAAACTGCAGCAATGGCTGTACAAAATGCTGATGCAATTATTACCATGCTACCAAATGGTACTGTTTTACGCTCAGTAGCAGATCAAATACTTCCTGTAATGAAACGGGGTGCTCTATTTATAGACTGTTCAACGGTAGACTTTGAAAGTGCGCGCGAAATAGCAGATCAAGCAAATAATTTTGGTATTATGTTTGTAGATGCACCTGTTTCAGGTGGTATAAATGGCGCGGCTACAGGCACTTTAACGTTTATGGTCGGTGGATCAGATGAGTCATTTAAATTTGCGTCACCCTTATTTGATATAATGGGCCAGAAGGCTGTTCACTGTGGTGCGTCTGGTACCGGTCAAGCAGCCAAAATTTGTAATAACATGATACTTGGTGTTACAATGATAGCAACCTGTGAAGCATTTTCTTTAGCTGATAAATTAGGATTAGATCGCCAAAAGATGTTTGATGTTGTCAGCACCTCATCAGGATACTCTTGGTCAATGAATGCATATTGCCCAGCTCCCAACATTGGCCCCAAAAGCCCAGCAGACAACGATTATACTCCAGGCTTTTCGGCAGAATTAATGTTGAAGGACTTGCGGTTATCACAGCAAGCAGCACATGCAAACAATGCGCCAACACCACTTGGAAAAATGGCAACCAAATTGTATGAACAGTTTGTTGAAACCGCCGACGGTATGGGTAAGGATTTTTCTGCTATGTTGCCACACCTAAAAAAAATGGGAAGAGATAATTGATAATTGAAACATTAAACTTAACCCGAGAAGGTCGCGTTCTTAAGGTTACAATAAACAGACCTAAACAAATGAACGCACTAAATTTTCAAGTCATGGATGACTTTATTAAACATGTAGTATCGTTAGATAATGATCCTGAACTTGCATGTATTGTAATCACAGGCAACGATAAAGCTTTTGCAGCAGGAGCAGATATAAAAGAAATGATAGACAAAACTGCTGCGGAAATGCGTGAGGCACTTTATTTTGCAGATTGGAATTTATTTGCAAATATGAAGACACCTAAAGTAGCTGCAGTAAATGGCTACGCACTCGGTGGCGGATGTGAATTAGCGATGATGTGTGATTTTATTATAGCAGGTGAGAGCGCTCAGTTTGGGCAGCCTGAAATCAAATTAGGTGTAATTCCTGGTATAGGGGGCACTCAAAGAATGACTAAACTTATTGGGCGTGCCAAATCAATGGATATGCATCTAACTGGTCGAATGATGGGTGCTGTTGAAGCACTAAGTAGTGGTCTGATTACTAGGATATTTCCAGATGATAAACTTGTTGATGAAGCAATGAAAATAGCCGCTATTATAGCTAAATATTCGAAACCAGCATTAAGTATGGCAGTTGATGCTGTTCATAAAGGTGATAATTTTTCATTAGAACAAGGGTTAGTATATGAACGTGATTTATTTTATTCGTTGTTTGATACAGATGATCAAAAAGAGGGTATGGCTGCCTTCATTGAAAAAAGAAAACCCGCATTCAAGGGATCCTGACTACGGGTTTAAATTATTAAAGCTTATAAATTTCAGCGGATCATACGATTTTCAATTAATTGCTCTACGACTTCTGGTTCAGCCAAGGTTGAGATGTCTCCCAAAGCGTTGTAATCGTTTTCAGCAACTTTACGCAAAATACGGCGCATAATTTTGCCTGAACGTGTCTTTGGCAAGCCGGGAGCCCATTGAATAAAATCAGGGCTGGCAATTGGTCCAATTTGTTGGCGAACCCAAGTTCGCAATTCAGTACGTAAATCTTCAGAGTAATCAATACCGGCGTTCAAAGTAACATAGCAATAAATGCCCTGCCCCTTCACTTCATGGGGGTATCCAACAACTGCCGCTTCTGCGACATTTTTATGGGCAACTAATGCACTTTCAATTTCTGCAGTTCCCATGCGATGGCCAGAAACGTTCAAGACATCATCAACACGACCCGTGATCCAGTAATAACCATCCTCGTCACGCTTACAGCCATCTTCAGTAAAATAATAACCTTTGTATGTAGCAAAATAGGTTTTCACAAAGCGATCGTGATCCCCATAAACTGTCCTCATCTGAGAGGGCCAGCTCTCTTTTATTGCCAAAACACCTTCACAAGGACCTTCAACTTCTTCTCCAGTTTGTGGATCAAGAATTACAGGTTGCACTCCAAAGAATGGTACAGTGGCAGATCCTGGTTTAGTAGTTGTTGCACCTGGAAGAGGTGTCATCATATGCCCGCCTGTTTCAGTTTGCCACCATGTGTCAACAATTGGTACCGTGCCTTTGCCAACAACTTCATTATACCAATTCCATGCCTGAGGGTTAATTGGTTCACCAACTGAACCCAATACGCGCAAATCAGACAAATCATGTTTTGCAACCAACTCATCACCCAAACCCATCAAGGCGCGAATTGCAGTTGGTGCAGTATAAAATTGGTTAACTTTATGTTTTTCACAGACTGCCCAAAAACGTGATGCATCTGGGTATGTTGGCGTACCTTCAAACATTAATGTAGTAGCACCATTGGCTAATGGACCATATACTATATATGAATGACCAGTAATCCAGCCTACATCAGCAGTACACCAGTATGTATCACCTTCTTGGTAATCAAAAGTATATTGGTGCGTCATTGAAGCATAGACTAAATAACCAGCAGACGTATGGACCACTCCTTTGGGTTTGCCTGTTGAACCCGATGTATACAAAATAAACAATGGATCTTCAGCGTTCATTTTTTCAGGTGGGCAAAAATTAGATGCAGCCAAAACTAACGTGCCATAATCCAGATCACGGCCCTTTTTATAAGGCGTTCCATGGCCAGTTCGCGCCACAACCAATGTTGTTACATCACCACAAATATCCAATGCAGCATCTACATTTTTCTTTAATGGTATATTTTTACCGCCACGGGGGCCTTCGTCTGCAGTAACAACTAAGACCGCTTTACAATCAGAAATACGAGACGCTAGAGCTTCTGGAGAAAAGCCCCCAAATACAATAGAGTGAATTGCACCAATACGGGCGCAAGCTAGCATGGCATAAGCTGCTTCTGGGATCATTGGCATGTAGAGCACAACTCGATCACCTTTTTTTACACCAAGCGACTTATAAACGTTTGCAAGACGCGAAACATGATCATGTAATTGATTATATGTTATATTTTTATCAATATTAGGATCATCAGATTCCCAAATGATTGCCGTCTGATTCCCACGCTTTGCAAGATGACGGTCCACGCAGTTTACACATACATTTAGTTCGCCATCTTCATACCATTTAATAGATATATCAGGGTATTCAAATGTTGTATTTTTTACTTTAGTGAAAGGTGTAATCCAATCAATACGTTGTCCATGCTCTAACCAGAAAGCGTCTGGATCAGTAACTGATGCAGCATACATTTTGTCATATTTTTCTTTATTAGCATGTGCTTTTTCTGCAAATTTGGAGGACGGCGGAAATGTTTTTTCAGTCATTTTCTTCCCTTTTGAAATCTAAAGGCCAGCATTGCTACCCAACATTTTTTTATTTTTTTGTATTTATTAGTTATATAGCTAAATATTCGTGGCGTAATTTTTCATTATCAAGAACATCCTTGGCAGTACCAGAAAAGACTACTCCTCCTGTATCCAAAATAACTGCACGATCTGCTAATTTAAGTGCGGCAACAGCATTTTGTTCGACAATAATAGTAGTTATACCTTGCTCACGGATAAGGCGTAAAGTTTTTTCAATTTCTTGAACAATTACAGGTGCTAAGCCTTCAAAGGGTTCATCAAGGAGCAACAGTTTTATATCTCGAGCTAATGCCCGGCCTATTGCCAACATTTGTTGTTCACCACCTGATAGGGTTGTTCCCTCTTGTTTACGCCGTTCACCCAAACGCGGAAATAACTCATAAATTCGCTCAAGAGACCAACCTATTGGCTTTTCAATTTGAGCTAATTGTAAGTTTTCTTCCACGGTTAAACCTTGGATTATACGACGGTCTTCAGGCACTAATGCAACGCCTGCTTGGGCTGCTTGCCATGCTTTCATTGTATGCAAAGGTTGGTGATCCAACCAAACCTCACCTTTGTGAATAGCTGGGTCATCTAAGCGTGCAATTGCTCGGAGCGTAGACGTTTTTCCAGCACCATTCCGCCCCAAAAGTGCTAAAATTTCTCCTTCATGAACATTTAAAGATATGCCCTGAACAATATAACTTTCGCCATAATAAGCGTGAATATCGTGCGCTGAAAAGTATACAGGTTTTGACGGCTCTATATTATCCGGTGTATTTGTCATTTTTTATTCCGCCTTATACTTGCGCTTCGCCAAGGTAAGCTTCTTTTACCTTCGGGTGGCCTTTAATTTTTTCTGGAACATCTTCAACAATTACAGTGCCTTGCGCCAGAACCGAAATCTTTTGAGCCAAAGAAAATACTACACTCATATCATGTTCAATAATAGCCATCGTAATTTTCAGTTTTTTCTGAATGCTTTTAAGTAACTCGATAGTGCTTTCTGTGTCAGCTCGCGCCATTCCAGCTGTTGGCTCATCCAATAATAATAGTTTTGGTTTTTGAGATAAACACATGGCCATCTCCAAACGGCGTTTATCACCACGCGACATTGAGGATGCTAGCATATCTTTTTTGTCAATAAGATCTACGTCTATCAACATCTGCTCTGCTTTTTCAGCCATATCTTTGTTATCAGATACACGGCTTAATGCATTTAATGTAAATGCACCATCACGTTTAGCAAAGCATGGAATTAGTGTATTTTCCCATACAGAAAGCTCAGAAAAAATTTCAGGAGTTTGGAAAACACGGCTAACACCAAGTTGGTTAATTTGGTGAGGCTTAATGCCTAACAAAGAGTGCCCATCAAACATCACAGTACCAGTATCTGGCGTAAGCTTACCTACAAAACAATTAAGTAACGTTGATTTTCCAGCACCATTTGGGCCAATAATTGCGTGTATTTTACCTTCTTCAATATCTAAGTTCACATTATGCAACGCCTTTAGACCACCAAAGCTCTTATTAACATTTTGGACTTTAAGAATTCCCATTGGTTGCTCCTATTGTGCAGGTGTTGATGAGTTATGAGACGTATTATCATTTTTAACATTGCGACGTTTCCACCATTTACCAATGCGTGAAATACCTTCCATCAGACCGCCTGGCAAAAAGATAACAATCATCATAAACATAATTCCTAATGTAAGGTGCCAGCCTTTACCCGTAAACAAATGTAAAATCCAAACTATTACATTCTCTAACCCATCAGGCATCCAGGAAAACCATCCATGCAAAACAGTATCATTTATTTTTGAGAAAATATTTTCAAAATACTTTATAAAACCAGCCCCCATCACAGGCCCTAGCAGGGTTCCTGTCCCCCCAAGGATCGTCATTAAAACAATCTCACCAGAGGCAGTCCATTGCATACGCTCTGCCCCAGCCAATGGGTCCATGGATGCCATCAAACCACCCGCTAGGCCAGCGTACATTCCAGAAATAACAAAAGCAGCTAAAGTGTAGGGGCGAGTGTTAATTCCAGTATAGTTGAGACGAGTTTGATTAGTTTTTATCGCCCGTAACATCATTCCAAAAGGTGATCGAAAAATACGTATAGATATATAAAACGCTAACAGTAAAAAAATCGCACAAATATAATAACCAATGTTAAATTGAAAATCCCATGCACCTAATTGCATTGTCCAAGTATCGCGCATCTCCATACCAAACAAAGATGTTACTGGTAAATTTCCAGAAATATTTTCAGCCGCAAAAATACGAGGGTCATTTAAGGTAATCTGCAAACCCGTTTCACCATTAGTTAGTGGCGTCAAAACAGAGTATGCCAATGCAAAGCTCATTTGAGCAAAAGCTAACGTCAAAATTGAGAAGTAAATACCAGAGCGCCGCAAAGATATAAAACCGATTAATAATGAAAATAAACCTGCAACAATAACTGATAAAATTAATGCAGGTATAATATTCATTGATAATAACTTGAACATCCAAACTGCTGAATAAGATCCTACACCAAGAAATGCAGCATGCCCAAATGACAAATAACCAGTCAAACCAAACAGAATATTAAAACCAATTGCTAATATGCCATAAATGGCAAAACGTTGCATCAAATCAGGATAGCCAGCATTAAATTGAGCCCAACCAGATTCAGTAGGAAACGGGTTTAAAATTAATGGAGCAAATAATGCAATTATTGCTACAAAAAATAGTGTTCGCATGTCTGCTTTTGAAATAGTTTTCATTTTTTATTCCTCCATCACACCGGCTTTGCCCATTAGACCGCGAGGTCTAGTTAGCAATACGATGATGGCAACAAGGTAAATAATAATTTGGTCAATTGAAGGCAAATATAGCATTTCAAAGAAACCTTTGACTTCATTCATTGATGCAAAGCTCTCAAGTACACCTAAGAGAAAGCCAGCTAAGACAGCCCCAGGTAACGACCCCATGCCACCTACAACTACCACAACAAATGATAAAACTAAGAAATCCATTCCCATGTGATAATTTGGAGAATTGATTGGCGTATACATTACACCAGCTAAACCAGCAACTGCAGCAGCAATTCCAAACATTATGGTAAAGCGCCGATCAATATTAATTCCTAAAAGTCCAACTGTCTCTCTATCAGCCATACCTGCACGTACAACCATACCAAATGTAGTAAACCGCAAGAAAGCAAACACTGAACTTATTATAGTAGCAGAAAATGCGAAGTAGATTAACCGCCAGTAAGGGTAGCTAGCATCAAGTCCAATTAAAGCACCTACATTATACGATCCAACAAACTGATCTGGTGCTGGTGTGGGAATAGGGTTAGCCCCAAAATTTGCTTTAACTAATTCTTGAATCACAATAGCCAAACCAAATGTCACAAGTATTTGATCTGCATGTGGGCGTTTATAAAAATGCTTTATTAACCCACGTTCCATAACATAGCCTACTAATAACATTACTGGAATCGCTACAATAATTGCTAAAGGTACATTCCAGTCAATAATTGCATTACCAAACTTAGGACCAAACCATTCAACAACATAAGGCGTTTTCACTTTAAGAGGTTTTCCCAAGAAATCCAACTGAGATGGATCTATTGTGATCTTTGAAACTGACATCAATTTCTGAAGTGAAACTGCACAAAAAGCTCCAAGCATAAACAATGCACCGTGGGCAAAGTTAACTACGCCCAAAGTGCCGAAAATCAACGTAAGACCCAAAGCAATTAATGCATACGCACTGCCTTTATCAAGTCCATTTAATATTTGTAGAAGAATTGCATCCATGTCTTGCCCAAACTTTTTTTACTTAGTCAGTGTAACCTAACTTTTAAAATAGGCCACAGCGATAACGCTGTGGCCTGTAATCCCAAAAGGGGAAGTTATGTTTATGCGCCTGGGTTACATTTACCTAAAGCACCACCTGCAAACATTGGATGATCAGCAGGATATTCAACCTGTCCACGCGGAGTAATTTCCACAACTTCTAGAACGTCAAATTCTGAAGTTGGATTTTCTTTACCCTTCACAACTAACACATCTTTAAAGCACTGGTGATCTTCTGCACGGTACTCAGTTGGACCATTACCCATACCATCAAACTTAAAGCCTTCAAGAGCTTCAGAAACTCCACAAGGGTTAAAAGTGCCAGAGCGCTCACATGCATCAGCATACAACAATGTCTGAACATACGTAGTATGAGCAGCCTGTGATGGTGGGAAGCCATATTTAGTACCAAACGACTTAACGAATGCTTTTGAACCTTCGTCTGATAATGACCAGTGCCAATTAGTTGAACCAAAGATACCCTTAACGTTTTCACCCGCACCGCGAGCCATCAAACGTGAATACAACGGCACAACGATTTCGAAGTTTTTACCATTAACAATTTTATCACGTAATCCAAACTGAACAGCAGATGTCAACGAATTGATCATGTTTCCACCGTAATGGTTCAGAACTAAAATATCTGCTCCAGAGTTCAATACTGGTGCAACATAAGACGAGAAGTCTGTTGTTGCTAATGGAGTTAATACATTATTTACAGTATTCCAGCCTTTGGCTTCAGTGGCAGCAGCAATTGATTCCTGCTGTGTCCAACCCCAAGTATAGTCAGCTGTTAGGTGATATGCATTACGATCTTTACCATAACGCGCTTCAAGTACTGGAGCCAAAGCTGCTGCAGACATGTAACCGTTAAAGAAGTGACGGAAACCATTTGCTTTTTTGTCTTTACCAGTAGTGTCATTTGAGTGCGTCAAGCCAGCCATAAATATAACGCCAGCTTCTTGGCATAGACCCTGAACAGCAATAGCAACACCAGAAGACGAACCACCAGTAATCATCACTGCGTTATCTTTTTCGATCATTGACTTTGCAGATGCACGGGCAGCGTCAGATTTAGTCTGAGTGTCACCAGTTACATATTCTACTTTTTTGCCAAGGATACCATTCCCTGTAAGAGACTTTGACGAAAATGTATTCATCATGCCACCATCGCCACCACCATTTAGGTGCTCAACAGCTAATTTGTACGCGCGCAACTCATCCGCACCCTCATCCGCATATGGACCAGATTGTGGAACGTTAAAGCCCAGAGTAACTGAGCCGCCTGTAGGTGCATTTGTATACGCAGCCAAAGGACTTGTAATAAAAGTAGGCATTGCCAAACCTGCACCAACTGTAGCACCGGTTTTAATTAGCCCACGTCTTGTAAACTTAGACATAGATTTCCTCCCTAGTTCTGCACGCCCGCTGCCTCCTCGCAACTTGCGCCAGTGTCATTTAGACATTTTGATTTTAACTGTAATTGTAACTTAATCAACAACTCATTGTTTCATAACAATTAATTTGTAAATCTTTTTAATAATTTATTTCTTTATTTGTAAATAAATTTACATTATAACTAATAAAACGTTTGATAGTAAGGTCTTGGAAAATGGCAAGTGCACTCTTAGGAACCCGTATACGCGAAAACAGAAAAGCTCTCGGTATTAGTCAAAAAAATTTAGCACGAATTGCAGGCGTATCTGCTTCTTATCTCAACCTTATCGAACACAACCGCAGAGGAATCGCTGGCAAGACTTTAAATGCTATCGCTCGGGCATTAAACGCAGATCCAGCGGAACTTTCTGAAGGCATGAACCAAGCACTGATTGATCGTGTAAAAACAGCTGCTGTTCGCAACACAAAAATCAAAACAGAACATGACCGTATAGAAGAATTTGCCGCTCGATTTCCTGGCTTTGCTAGATTAATTGCCCGTCAAAGTGATCAAATTGATAGACGCGACGAAGAATTTACAATTTTATCAGATCAATTAAAACATGATCCTTACTTTGCTGAAGCGATGCATTTATTGCTTTCCAATATTACTACAATTCGATCGACCTCTGACATTTTGGCAACCAGCTCACAAATGCCAGCTAAGACAGCTCAGCGCTTTATTAATAACCTTGCACAAGAAGCACGAAAGCTTTCTAAAACTGCTGAGGATATTTTTGATTATTTCGAACCAACTTCTGAACAGCAAGTCACATCTTTAGATATTTCACCATATGAATCTCTGTTAGAAAAAAATAGATATTATTTAAACGATTTAGAAAGTGACAGTGTAACTATAGACCAAATTTTAGTATCTTTAAAACTATCTGCAGATGAATACAGGGCAACAAAGAAATCACTGAATTCGTATAAAGAAATGTCTGAAAACCTGCCAATTCAACAATTTTTAGTAGCTGCTAAAAATCATAATTTTGATGCTATTGCGCTTGCTCAATATTTTAATACTGACATATTATCGATTTGTTTTCGTTTAGCACACTTACCAATTAAAGTAGAAATACCTCAATTTGGCTTAATACAGTGCGATGCTTCTGGAGCAGTTTTATATCGCAAACAACTAAATTCATTTAGCTTACCAAGATACGGTGGGGCCTGTCCATTATGGCCAGTTTATCGCAGTCTATCTCAACCACTTCAACCAATCCGTGCTATGCTAGATATGCCTATGGGAGACCGCTTTCACACAATCAGCTTTGCTTATCCTACTGAAGTGGCCCAAATTGGAATGCCTGCGCTTACAGAGGCTATCATGCTTTTCACTCCAGATTATGCAATGTTACCAAAAGTTGCACACGGACAAACACCACAATTAGACGTTGGATTACAATGCACAGTATGCCCAAGATTAGCTTGCAAAGCTCGTAGAGCCGCATACTTACTTAGCAACAAATAAATAAATTGCACCATAACTGTTTTAGGTTAAGTTAACTGAATGCAATCAAGGGGAGGTATAGTGCAGAAAACTATAACCATAATAGAAGACGAACCTTTCATCATAGAGGCCTTAACCTTTCTCTTACAAAGAGAAGGATACCTTGTAAAATCTGTTTCAGACGGCGCACTAGCAGTAGATTTCATAATAGAAACTAGACCAAATTTAGTTATATTAGATATCATGTTACCAAATGTAGGTGGCATGAAAATCTTAGAAGATATACGCGCCACAGAAAGTATATCTACTTTACCAGTCTTAATGTTAACAGCAAAGGGCCAGAAAAAAGACCGTCGAGCTGCTGAAGATGCAGGTGCAAGTCAATTTATGACTAAACCATTCGAAAACGCTGCACTAATAAAAAATGTTAAAGAGATGCTGTTCTCATGAATGATGGCACAGGTGAAAAACGTGATATTCATAGACGTAAACTGCGCAAAATTACTGAGTTATCTTTAGGGATTCCAATTATAGCTATTTGTTTGTTAGTTTCTCCACTGTTAAATAGCTTTACTAAAAGTGACGGACAAACTGAATTTGCTTTTGTTATGATCTATATTTTTGGTGTATGGGGCGCACTAATATTAATGGCATTTATAATGTCTCGCCTATTATCAAGTGGCGCGGATAAGAGATAATGTTAAGCTCTAATGTCATTGCAACAATATGCTTGATATATGTTGGTATACTCTTTGCTGTCGCAGGCTTAGCAGAACGCCGTGCACGTCAAGGCAAAATTGGTTTTTTACAATCACCCTTAATTTATACACTATCAATCTCAGTATATTGCACAGCTTGGACATTTTATGGATCAGTTGGTTCTGCCGCATTAAACGGATTTGAATTTCTCACCATTTACCTTGGACCAACAATCGTTTTTGTTGGATGGTGGTGGTTTTTAAGAAAATTAGTGCGTATTGGACGCACACAACGCATTACATCAATTGCAGATTTAATATCGTCTCGCTACGGTAAAAGTAACACACTTGGCGTGATAGTAACTTTATTAGCAATTTTTGGATCTACTCCTTACATTGCGCTTCAGCTACAATCTCTAACCTTAAGCTTTGCAGTTTTTACTGAAGGCTCAAACAGTGAGACTAGCCCCACGATTACTGCTTTATTTATTGCTGCTGGACTTGCTTTATTCACTATCCTGTTTGGCACTCGCAATTTAGATGCAAATGAAAGGCACCATGGGGTTGTTACTGCGATTGCATTAGAAGCCATTGTTAAATTAATTGCATTAATATCTGTTGGTATTTTTGTTGTTTGGGGTGTTAGTGGCGGACCATCAAATACTTTAGTATTAATGGAAACACGCCTGCCATTAGCCGAAGATATTTTTGCACCGCGTTGGGTAACATTAACTTTTTTATCGGCCACCGCAATAATTTGTTTGCCTCGTATGTTTCAAGTAATTGTTGTTGAAAATAGTGCTGAGAAGCATTTAGCTACAGCAAGCTGGGCCTTCCCACTTTACCTTTTGCTAATGTGTATATTTGTTATGCCAATCGCAGCAACTGGATTAAATATTTTGCCAGAAGGCGCTAATCCTGACCTCTTTGTTTTAACAATTCCCCTAGCAGAGAATCGTATAACCTTAGCGGCATTAGCCTTTTTAGGGGGGTTCTCATCTGCTACTTCAATGGTGATTGTTGCGGCCATAGCTCTCTCGACAATGGCATCCAATCATATAGTTTTACCCCTATGGCTTTACGCAGTTAAAAAGAGAAATCCTGAAAGTGATGATGTCAGAACTGTGTTACTTCGTTCCCGGCGCATCAGCATTGCTTGTATCATTGGATTTGGGTATCTTTACTTCATTCTCACTGGAGGCACCTCCGCACTTGCTTCCATAGGTTTAATTGCATTTCTAGGCGTGTCACAGGTTTTGCCAGCATTGATAGGGGCATTATTTTGGAGAAATGCTACACGAAAAGGTGCTATTTGGGGAATCTCAACAGGATTTTTAATATGGGCATATACGTCCTTTTTACCAAGTTTTGGCGGTGATTTTATCCTAAATCAAAATATCCTTCAAAATGGACCATATGATATTTCTTTTTTGCGGCCCCAAGCCTTATTTGGAATAACGATTATTGATGCACTGACACATGCTGTTTTTTGGTCAATTTTTTTAAATACTATAGTTTTTGTTGTTATTTCTTTACTGACGACTCCTTCCCCGTTGGAAAGATTACAGGCTCAAAAGTTTATTAATGTTTATGGTCAAAACTCTAACTTTCGATCAGTTGGTGACGGCGTAACTCCTGATGATTTGTTTTTGCTCGCGCAACGTATTCTTGGTCGTAATGATGCCAATCTTTTATTTACACAGTTTTCAAAAAAACAGGGAAGGCAAGGTTTGCCCGAAATTAACATCGAGCTAATGGAAACATTAGAAAGTAAATTTGCTGGATCAGTTGGCGCAGCGACAGCCCACTCAATGATAACTCAAGCGGTTGGCAATCAATCTATTACAGTTGAGGATCTAATAGCTGTTGCCGATGAGACAGTGCAAGGAATCGAATATTCAACTCGGCTAGAAGAGCAGTCGAAAAAACTAACCAAATCTGGAGACGAACTCCGTATTGTAAATAATAAATTAACTAAACTAAGCACTCAAAAAGATGATTTCTTAAGCCAAGTAAGTCATGAGCTGCGTACACCAATGACATCTATTCGATCTTTTTCAGAGATCTTACAATCAGACAAAACATTAGATAAAAAACAACTTCAATATTTTTCGACTATTATCAACGATGAGAGTCAACGTTTAACTCGATTACTGGACGAAATTTTAGATCTGAGTTTTTTAGAAAGTGGTCAAGTGAAACTAAACCTGTCAGACGTAAATTTAAGTACAGTTCTGCAG
This sequence comes from uncultured Amylibacter sp., assembly GCA_905181935.1. Taxonomy (GTDB): domain Bacteria; phylum Pseudomonadota; class Alphaproteobacteria; order Rhodobacterales; family Rhodobacteraceae; genus Amylibacter. Next base: position 447,804 of record CAJIZV010000001.1, read on the forward strand.
ACCGCACTTCAGTCAACACAACAAGCTGTATTAAATGCTAATGCAAAAATTAATGTAAACATAGATTGGGTCGAAAATACTCTTAACACTGATGTAGATCGTCTCTCACAAGTGTTTATTAATCTAATAACCAATGCCGTAAAATATAATAATAAAGAGCAGCCAGAATTACAAATTAGTGGCAAGAAGACAGATGGCAATTTAAATCTTATATTCGAAGATAATGGACCTGGTATACCAAAGTCAGAGCAACCTATAATCTTTGAAAAATTCACCAAACTCTCAAATGCAACAAGTACTAGTGGTGTTGGGCTTGGCCTTGCAATCAGTCAGGAAATTATGAAAAATCTGGGAGGGGCACTTACATGCTTAGATAGTGAAGACGGCGCTAAATTTTTGGTTACAATACCAATAACTTAAAATCTAAATATAAGCAGATTGCTCGTTCATAAATACACACTAAGTTAAATATTTAAAATTGTAGGTAAAACTATTAAAAAAATTTAGATAAAACTAATTAATTAATAGCAAATTTATTGCCATTTCAAAACATTGCATTAAACTTAAAATCATGGATCAAATTTACTTTTTAATATTTTTATCAGCTACATTTTTAGTTGCGGGAACTATTAAGGGTGTAGCTGGATTAGGATTGCCAACAGCGGCCCTAGGTATCATGACCTTCACAACTGCTCCACGTACTGCAATTGCGCTGCTAATATTTCCATTGATACTTTCCAATGCGTGGCAAGTGTATAGATCTGGAGCAATACGTTCGACATTTAAACAGTATATGCCATTCATCTTAATATTGATTACGTTTGTGTGGCTTACAGTAAATCTTTCAAATGCAGTCAGTGACAAAGCTTTATTAGGATTTATGGGTTTTTCTATATTATTATTTGTCGCTGTAAATATGTTAAAAAATGCACCATTTATTCCAGAAAATTATGATAAAAAAGCACAAATCATTGCAGGACTTTTTGCGGGTATCATGGGTGGACTAACATCTGTTTGGGCGCCACCTTTAGCCATGTATTTAACTGCACGGCGCATTTCAAAAGAAGAGTTTATTCGTGTTAGTGGCCTAATATTTTTTCTTGGCACTTTGCCACTAGTGATTGGATATATTCGTCAAGGTTATATGACTACACAATTAACATTGCTATCAACCTACTTGCTAATTCCAACACTTATAGGCTTTTGGGTCGGCGAAAAAATTCGAAGTAAAATGTCAGAAATAATATTTCGTAAATCTCTTTTATGCCTCTTTTCCATTATGGGATTAAATTTAATTCGCCGTGCTTATTTTCCATAATCAAACTTTAAAATTAAATGCTGACACACTACTTTCAGTTTCATCAAACATCAAAGGTCTTGCAATAGGAGGTTCTGCGCGCTGTGCGCAATGCGGTCGCTCACATAAGCGGCAATTTTGGCCAACATCAGCACGATCAACGGCACCTCCCTGCACATATACCATATCGGTGATAAATTCTGCTTCACATGCCAACATAATGGCAGTTTGCCGCATACTTTCACCATAAGCCCCACCGCTTTGCTTTGTGGATCTATTAATTGTAAAATAAGCCTGCCCATCAGGTGTTTCAACAATTTGGGTTAGTAACTGCTGTGGAAGAGACACTGCCTTAAAAATAGATAGTTTAGGGCATTGGCCACCAAACTTACCCTTAGGATATCCTTTTGAACCAAGACGGCGCACCATATTTCCTGCTTGGTCAACCTCTTGTAGGAAAAATGGAATGCCTTCCATTTGGGACCTACCTAATGACGTCATACGTACCGCTACCTCCCAAAATGATACATCAAATCGCTTTGCCAGTGCCTCTACATCATATTTCATTCGTTGTGATATTTGATAAAATCGTTTATAAGGAAGCAATAAAGCAAGAGCAGCATAATTTGTGAGCTCAATAATACCTGCTTTAACGGCTTCAGGTGATTTTAGGTTTAAACGTAAAACTGCGTTATCAATTTCTTCAGTTAACTCCTTGTGTACCAGATAGCGAGCCAGTTCAGTAACACGCCCATAAGAATTAAGGCGGTCTGATATAAATAATCGCATAGAGTGTTTATCAAATCGGCGCGTCCATTCTGGCATAATATTAATTGGTAAAGTTTGCACTGTTATTCGATGTTTTTGTAGGAGCCTATCCTGAAGTGTAGCAAATAACCCACGTGTGAGATCTAATTCTGAGGCCAGTATTTCGGCCGCACGGTCTAATTTATCATAATAATTTTCTCGAGATTCCATAGCATTTTGAACTAAATCAGTAGGTAAAGCAGTTTGGCTAATATCTTGCCCTCTAGTCATTTCTACATTTAACTCTGACAATCGAAGTAATGTCTGGCGATATCCTTCATGAAGCTTCATAATTCCACTTGCTACGTTTGGAGCAACATCTGCGACTTCAAATAGCTCTTCATATCCAGGTAATTCACCTTGTAATAATGTATCTGAAAAAACTTCTTTGAGTGCAGTGACTATGCCATCAGAATCTCCTTCTAAATCTTCAGGGGAAATATTGTAAATTTTAGAGAATTTTAAAATTAACTGTACTGTAATTGGCCGCTGGTTGCGCTCAATCAAATTAAGGTAACTCGGCGAAATATTTAAGCCATGTGCCATTGCAGTTTGGCTTAGACCAATACTATTTCGAATTTTTTTTACTCGAGGGCCTGCAAAAATCTTTTGATCACTCATTTACAAACTTTACTTTTTTACAATTTAATTATGACAAACTTTTACAATATTACTCGATAATTACAAGTAAAACATAATTTTATATAGAGATTATTAGTAAATTAAGTCACAAAATTATCTGATATACTTTATATAATATATATTTTTTAATTTTTTATTATAATATTTGTTATTATTTTACAAAGGGGACAATAATGCCATACGATGGAACATCAATTGATACAATAAATAACCTTAAAGCTGAAAATGGTAAGTCATGGGATGCTATTAATCCTGAACATGTTCAGCGTATGAGAATGCAAAATCGTTTTAAAACTGGGCTTGAGATAGCACAATATACTGCTGACATTATGCGCAAAGACATGGCCACCTACGATGCTGACAGTTCCCAATATACACAATCTCTTGGATGTTGGCATGGGTTTATCGGTCAACAAAAAATGATTGCCATCAAAAAACATTTTGGCACTACAAAGCGTAAATATTTGTATTTGTCAGGATGGATGATTGCAGCATTACGTTCTGAATTTGGTCCATTACCAGATCAATCAATGCACGAAAAAACTTCAGTTCCGGCATTAATTGAAGAATTGTACACATTTCTACGCCAGGCGGATGCACGTGAACTTGCCGGTCTATTTCGAGAGTTAGATGATGCATCTGATTCAATTTCTAAATCAATTATACAGTCAAAAATTGATAATTATGACACACATGTTGTTCCTATTATAGCTGATATCGATGCTGGTTTTGGCAACCCTGAAGCTACTTATTTGCTAGCTAAAAAAATGATTGAAGCAGGTGCTTGTGCACTCCAAATCGAAAATCAAGTTTCAGATGAAAAGCAATGCGGCCATCAAGATGGTAAAGTTACAGTCCCTCACGAAGATTTTTTACAAAAAATCCGTGCTTGTAGACACGCATTCCTTGAGCTTGGTATTGATAATGGAATAATCGTAGCGCGAACAGACAGCTTGGGCGCCGGGCTCACAAAGCAAATAGCAGTAACAAAAGAACAAGGTGACTTAGGCGATCAGTACAATAGCTTTTTAGATTGTGATGAAGTTACATTGGATACAATGGGCAACGGCGACATTGTAATCAAGCAAGATGGTAAACTAATGCGTCCAAAACGTTTGCTCTCTAATTTATTCCAATTCAAAGAGGGTACCGGCGTTGATCGCTGTGTCTTAGATTCAATCACATCATTACAAAATGGAGCTGATATGATCTGGATCGAAACTGAAAAACCACATATAGGTCAAATAGGCGAAATGATAAATAGGGTTCGAAAAGTAGTTCCAAACGCAAAATTAGTATATAACAATTCACCCTCATTTAACTGGACACTAAATTTTCGGCAACAAGTTTTTGATATTTGGGTTGAAGAGGGCAAGGATACATCCTCTTATGATCGCTCAAAACTTATGTCTGTAGAATATGATGATACAGAATTATCAGAATGTGCTGATAATAAAATTCGTACATTCCAAGCTGATGCTGCTCGAGATGCTGGTATATTTCATCACCTCATCACGCTTCCAACTTATCATACAGCAGCATTATCTACTGATAACTTAGCTAAAGATTATTTTGGCGCTGAGGGTATGTTAGGTTACGTAGCTGGCGTTCAACGAAAAGAAATTCGCCAAGGCATCGCATGTGTCAGACACCAGAACATGTCAGGATCTGACATGGGAGACGATCATAAAGAATACTTTGCCGGCGAAGCCGCTTTAAAGGCCGCTGGTGAAGACAATACAATGAACCAATTCAACTAAGGAGAGAAAAAATGACTGCACAAATCAAGGCCGTAGAACCAACTACTTCAGAAAAAATTGACCAAGCAGATCAAGCTATTCGTATGTTAGCTAACGACCTACATCGCTTAAACCAATCAGTAGCACGCGCAGTTGAAGCTGGTGTAACAGTTGAATTGATTAGATCAAGCCGACACCATAATGGTGATGGTAACTGGGGCGACCTATTAATCCCAGTGATCACAAAGAAGGGCTAGCGTCCTAGGTTGGCATAGGAATCATAACTCAACCTTACCAACCAGCCCCGGCTTAAGAGCTGGGGCTTTTATTTTTAAATGAGACTTTGCCAAAGCAATAGCGTATTTAATTTTAGTTTAGATCAAATGCATGAGGTAAAAGCTCAGCAATAGTTAAAATTTTATAGTTCCCATCTTTATTAGAACAAATTACAGGTAGGTCTTGGCCAAACTCCCAGATTACTTGGCGACAGATACCACATGGTGTGACCATAGTATCTGTCATGTTAGTTACGCATATAGCTTTGATCGAAGTTTTACCTCTTGCAGCACCAGCACTTATGGCAGTCCGCTCAGCACAGATCGTTGCACCAAAAGATGCATTTTCAACGTTGCAACCTGTTTCGATTGAACCATCATCATACAGCACACTAGCACCAACCCTAAAATTTGAGTAAGGCACATAAGCATTAGGCATAGCTAATTTTGCGGCATTTAATAGTTTTTCTATTATTTTTTTATCCAACATAAAATTATATATCTTTTATAGTTAACATTATTTCCGGTAAGGCAATCCAATTGCTGAAGGTGGACTTGGCCGTCCAATAAATCCTGATAATAAAATTATTGTCATGATATAAGGTAATGCCACCATTAGTTGTGAAGGTATTTCACCAATTATTGGTAAATCCACTCCTTGTAATCTTGATGTAATCGCATCTAAAAATCCAAACATCAAACAAGCCCAGAAAGCACTAATAGGGCGCCAATTGCCAAAAATAACAGCTGCTAATGCTATGTATCCTTTACCCGCTGACATTTCACGAACAAAGTTTGCCCCATGTGAAATAGATAAATAAGCACCCGCGATGCCACAAAACACACCGCCTACTATAAGTGCTCTGTATCTTAGCCAGGTGACAGATACGCCAGCACTATCTACTGCAATTGGAGATTCTCCTACTGCACGTAAACGAAGTCCAAACCGTGTACGGTATAAAATGAACGAGGCTACAGGCACACAAATTAAGGCAATATAAACTAGTAAACTATGGCCACTGACTAACTCACGATAAACAGAACCAAGTATGGGGAGATTATCTAATATATCAACGAACCATAATTCGATTGGCCTAAACCGCTCATCAGAACTTAAAGTAGGCGTTTGACCACCCCTTTTAAATATGGCTATACCTAAGATTACAGTTAGCCCCGATGCCAAAAAGTTAATTGCAACTCCACTTACAACCTGATCACCCTTATGAGTGATGCAAGCAAAGCCATGTAACAACGACATCAATACAGATGCACAGATAGCACCACCTAAGCCAAGCCAAGCTGAACCAGTGAGACTAGCAATTGCAGCAGCAACAAACGCACCAGATAATAACTTCCCTTCAAGTGATATATCAACAATACCAGATCGCTCGGAGAAAATTCCCGCCATTGCACAAAGCATTAGAGGCGTTGCTACACGAAGCGTAGCATCCAACGCCCAAAGAACTTGGAAAAAAAAGTCAATCATCTTGTTTGCCACCTTTCCAAACTCGAGTAAGGATCCGAGAAAGTGCAGGGTTAAACATATAAGCAAGTGCTCCAGAGAATAAAATAATCATGCCTTGAATCAACAAAACCATATCACGTGTAATAGATTTAAACTCAAAATCTAATTCTGCACCACCCTGGAATAAAGCTCCAAAAAGTAAGCTCGCAAAGAAAATTCCTATAGGATGATTGCGACCCATTAAAGCAACAGCAATACCAGTAAAGCCATACCCAGCAGTAAAATTAAGAATTGCACGGTGTTGAACGCCCATAACTTCATTAATTGCTAAAAGGCCCGCAAATGCTCCTGAAATTGTCATAGTAATAATAATAGTTCGAGAAACGTTTATGCCTGCATAATTAGCAGCATCTTGATTTTTACCAACAGCACGAATTTCATACCCTAAACGGGTTTTCCAAATAAGCATCCAAAACACAAACAAGGCAATTAAAGCCAATATAAAAGATAAGTTTAACGGCGATGAAACTATATCAAGCCCAAACCATCCAAAAAAAGTTTCCGCCGATGGAAGGTGTGCACTCTCAGGTATAAGATCAGATTGAGGAGATTGCTGCCCAATTTGAATAAGCGGCCCAGCCAACAGCCAAACCATTAAAGCTGATGCTAAAAAATTAAACATGATAGTAGTAATTACAACATGGCTACCCCGCTTGGCCTGAAGGTATCCTGGAATTAATGCCCAAGCAGCGCCCATTAATGCTGAACAGACAATACACAGTAGGATAACAAAAATACTGGGCAAATAGGGCGCGAATAGTGCCGTAGCTAATAATATCCCTAGACTACCTACATAAGCCTGACCTTCGCCTCCTATATTAAATAAGTTTGCATGGAAGGCTGTTGCAACCGCCAAGCCCGTAAAAATAAAATTGGTAGTATAATACAAGGTATAGCCCAAACTACCTGGATAAACGAATGCACCCTTGATCATAACCATCAATGCAACCCAAGGATTTTCACCAATAATCCAAACTACAACACCACATACAAAAAAGGCTGCACATAAATTAATTAAAGGTAAAAGAATAAGATCTGCCCAGCGTGGTAAAGGTTTTCTAACGCTCAATTTTTGGCTCCTTGAGAAATACCCGCCATCATAAGCCCAAGATTTTGAGCATTAGCGTCTTCACCACGTATTGTTGCTACCTCTTGGCCTTTATTCATAACCAATATTCTATCAGACAGCCCCATAATTTCATCCAATTCTACAGAAACTAAAATAATTGCACAGCCACGATCACGTAATGCAATTAATTGTTTATGTATAAATTCTATTGCACCAACATCCACACCACGAGTTGGTTCACCAACAATTAATAATTTTGGATTTTTATAAAGTTCACGTGCAACTACAATTTTCTGCTGATTTCCTCCTGAAAAACTGCTTGCTAAGAGTTTTGAATTTCTAGGGCGAATATCATATTCTTCCATCCGCGCGTCACAGTGTTCAAGCATATAGTTTTTATCTAATGTTTTTTTTGTGCCAGTTAAATTTGAATTATGGAAGCCTAAGATCATATTCTCATAGGCTTCAAACGACAAAATTAAACCATGCTTATGCCGATCTTCAGGAATATGCCCAATAAAGTTTTCTCGCATAATATTTGGTGTTACTTCATTTTCTGGTGTAATTTTTTTACCTAAAATTTCAAAGCTACCTTCATCAGGTTTTCGCATACCACTCAAAATTTCCATTAAAGGTGTTTGGCCATTTCCCGATACACCAGCTATGCCAAGAATTTCACCAGCGCGTACCTCAAAAGACAAATTATCTAAAACTTTATGTCCTCTAGAAGAAAAACATCCTAAATTTTTTACTGTTAATGCCACATCCATAGGCATTGCCTCTGGTTTTTCTACATTTAATAAAACTTTGCGGCCAACCATCAATTCGGCCAACTCTTGTGGATTAGTCTCACTAGTTTTACGATGCCCTACCATTTCACCACCACGCATGATCGAAACATTATCAGTAATTGCCATAATCTCTGCCAACTTATGAGTTATTAATAAAATCGTTACTCCATTAACACGTAATTTATTAAGTATATCGAATAGTTGAGTCGCCTCTTGGGGTGTCAAGACCCCGGTAGGCTCGTCTAATATCAAGATTTTAGCACCACCTTTAAGGGCCTTTAAAATTTCAACCCTTTGGCGCATGCCAACATTTAAATCACTAACTAATAAATCTGGATCAACTTCCATATCAAATGTTTGGCCAAGTTCTTTTAATTTAGCGATAGTAGACGCTCGACCTAACTTCAGTAATGCTCCACCTTCTGATCCAAGCATCACATTTTCCAAAACAGTAAAACGTGGAATTAACATGAAATGCTGATGAACCATTCCAATTCCTAGTGAGAGCGCATCAGCACTACTTTTTATTCTAGTTGGGGCTCCATCAATAAACATACTGCCAGAATCAGCACGGTGCAAACCATATAAAATATTCATCAAAGTTGATTTGCCTGCCCCATTTTCACCAATAATTCCGTGAATTGTTCCAGGCTGAATTTGCAAATCTATATTCTTGTTGGCTTGAACCAATCCAAAAGATTTACATACTTTTTGTAATTCAAGAATGTAACAAGCGGCACTTCCACCGCTTGTTTTCTGTGTCACGTTAGACATTTTTTATAATATAACTTACATTGAGCATGTATTATCAGAACGATAATCATGCACATCAATTTCACCAGAAATAATTTTTGCTGATGCCTCATCAAGTGCAGACTTCATATCAGCCGTAATCAAACTTGCGTTATGCTCATCCAATGACCATCCAACACCATCTTCAGCAAGGCCAAGGGTTTGAACACCAACATTAAAATCACCTGAAAGACCATCTTTCATTGTATTATATGCTGCAACATCAACACGTTTTAGCATAGATGTTAGGATTGATCCTGGTGCGATGTGATTTTGATTTGAATCAACACCAATTGCTAATTTACCTGCATCAACTGCAGCTGAGATAACACCCGCACCTGTACCACCAGCAGCTTGATAAATAACATCTGCGCCACGGTCAATTTGACTTTGAGTAAGTTCTGAACCTTTTGCTGGGTCATTCCATGCTGATGGAGTTGTGCCTGTCATATTTTTCAAAACTGTCGCGTTAGCGTTTACTGCCATAACACCTTGCTCATATCCACACTGAAATGCTCGAATCAATGGGATATCCATTCCACCGACAAAACCAACTGTTCCAGTTTTAGAAGCCATAGCTGCAGCCATACCAACTAAGTAAGACCCTTCTTCTTCTTTAAAAGAATATTGGCGCAGATTTGGACGATCTAACCAATTGACATCAATAATCGAAAACATTTTATCTGGATTAGCCGCTGCAACTTTATCTATAGCATCTGCTTGAGCAAAGCCTACGCCCAACACCAATGTAGCGCCACGCTGTATCATTTTTTCCATTGCTTGCAGGCGTTGAGCTTCATTTGTGACTTCAAATTCCATCACTTCGATGCCAGTTTCCGCAGTAAAGCGTTTGATACCTGTGTAAACACCTTCATTAAATGATTTATCAAATTTACCACCCATGTCGTAAATCACAGCTGGCTTAAAGTCTTCAGCAAAAGCCAAAGCCCCCATGAAACTCATGATGGCAGCCATCACAATTATATAGATCTTTTTCATTATATTCTCCTAGTTGTGTGCAGATGCACTTTTTATAATAACAAACAACAGCGTTTGCTAATTTATTTTAATCCGATTTCTTTTAAACGTTCGTCTAAAAATTCACCCGCAGTCATTTCATCCAAAAAAACATCAGGACGAGGATGAATAAAAAGCGGCATAGAATAACGTGAGCAGTTTTTTTGTTTAGGCGGGTTAACTACTCGGTGAGGGGTTGAAGGGTAATATCCCTTACTAGCCATGGAAAGCATATCCCCAGAGTTCACAGTGATATAACCAGGCTTGCATGGTACGTCATGCCAGCCTCCGTTAATATCTTTAGCCTGCAAACCCGGCTCAGTTCCAGTAACCAAAAGTGTGATAAGGTTTATGTCTTCGTGTGCAGCAGCACGGACTTCACCTTGTTCAACATCATCTGGTAGAGGTGGGTAATGTATAATACGCAATAAATTCATATTACTGCCATCAATCATATTTTCTAAGGGTTCTGAAAATTTAACATTACTAGGGGTTTCTTGACTTAACCAAGCTAATAAAGTCGCACCCAAATTTACAAGTTTACTTTGAAATTCACGTGTTTCAGCTTCAGTTCCTTTAGGCAAATCTTTATTTTCATAAGCATGAAAAAATTCCTTAAGGTCTTTGCTTGCACTTCCTTTTGCATTTTCAGATTTATAACCAAAATAACCAGCAGATTCTCCTGGTTGGACAGCAAAACTAGGCCCCTCTTCACTTGCAAAAAAATCAGTCCAGACACCATACATTCGATCAATTTCATCAGCACTGATATTATGATCTTTTAAAATTGCAAATCCTGTTTCACGGAATGATTTAGCAAATCGCGCTGGCGCATCTGCTTCATCTAATCCAATTGCTAATATTTCGAATTCAGCCATGATATAGCTCCCTAAAATCCAGTTCTAATCGTATTAAAAAATATTTTCTTCACTGCGTCTACATTTACATCCACTGCAATCTTAGCTGCGCGACGGCCAGCATCATTACTAATTTGAGTTTCACCTACTTTATTTGTATCAAGACAAACCTGAATTGGATGATATTCATACGTGAACAAATCAGGATGTATTGTAGCAATAACTGTAATAGGATCGTGCATTTGGCAGCCATCAATACCAGCAGCCTCTTTGTAAAATTTTATATAAAAATCAGTAGCTTGCTCTAAAAATTTACCAATTATGGGAGCATCTAAAGTTAACGCAGAAAAGTCAGAATGAGGGCAGACCACTTTTTGTGTTACATCGAGACCAATTACTGTGACCTCCCAATCTGCAGCAAAAACTTCATCAGCAGCGTGAGGATCGTTCCAAATATTTGCTTCAGCAAATTCAGTGACATTACCACCAGAATGCAAACCACCACCCATAATAACAATTGATTTTACCTTGGAGACAATTGTTGGGTCATAACGCAAAGCTAACGCTATATTTGTAAGTGGACCTACTGGGCAAAGAATAATTTCACCCATATGATCGTTAATCATTTGGCAAATGTATTCATGTGCTGGAATATCCAAAGCTTTTGAATTTGGTACTTTTGCTGAAATATCACCGAAGCCCTCAGAGCCATGTACATAGTCAGAAACTGGGTTTGGAATTTGTACTAAGGGATATCCATGTCCCTTTGCGACGGGAATATCTTGCTTAAGGATTTCAGCCAGAACCATTGCGTTACGAGTAGCTATATCAACAGTAACATTACCAAAAACACTAGTCATAGTAATTAAGTCTAATTTATCAGATAACCCTGCAAAAAAAATCGCCATCGCATCGTCAATACCAGGATCAGTATCAATTATGATTTTTGCAGTTTTCATTGCACCTTCTCATTCAAAAATTCTTCAACTTGGTTATAGGTTGGTATTGCAGGCGCTGCACCCATCCGGGTGATCTGTATTGCGGCTGCGCCTGAAGCATATTGCAATGCACTTTTGACACTTTCGCCACAATCATATCGTGCGATAAAGGATCCTAAGAATGTATCCCCTGCTCCCGTTGTGTCAACTGGTTTAATATCAAAACTAGACTGCTTAATCACCTCACCATGTATATATAATTCTGCTCCTCGAGATCCCAACGTAACCAAAGTCATCGCGACACCAAAATCTACAACATTTTTGTCGGAAGAATTTTGCAATTCCTTCATTTCAGTTTCATTCATGGCTAATAGGTCAACATATGGTAAAATTTTGTTTATAGATTCTGCAGAAAATGGGGCAGCGCTATAACAAACCTTAAAACCCAATTGCTTTGCTTTAATGGCAATTTCTAAAGATAAATTAATCTCATTTTGCAAAATGACCCAAGGCTTTTCATCGATAAATTCATCTAATATCTCATCACATTTTTCATGTTTAAACTCTTCATTTGCACCTGCGTGAAGAACGATTTCATTTTCACCTTCAAGGTTAACATAAATAATTGCATGTCCAGTTACTCCAGCCCCAGAATAGATAAACTTTTTATCTACCCCCATTTTGGACAGTTGATCCAAAATCCATTCATCTTCACCGACATGCCCAATGTGGAAAATAGCAGCCCCAGCCCTCTGAGCTGCTATAGTTTGATTAATACCCTTACCACCCAAGACCTTTTTCAGACCTTTAGCAGAAATTGTTTCTCCAGCATTTGGAAACCGTAGAACTTGATAAACATTATCTATGTTAATTGACCCAAAGTTAAGTATCACAACAAACCCGTAGTCCTAAATTTTAAATGCGCCATTAGTACCCCCAAAGTTGCAATATCATAAAATAGATTAACTAAAATATTTTATCAAATGGTAAATTTAATTAAATTTATATTCAAAAGTATGTCCATTTTGGAAGTTATACTCCCTCAATAATCATTAAATCAGCTTCAGAACATGCATCTCGAATTTTCTTTGCTGCTTGGTATTCATCACTGTTATAAAACAACTCAGCTGCAATTTTACTTTCAAACTCTATCATCATGACCGTGCCACTAAGATTTCCTTCATGACGAATTGCATTTGAGCCTCTTGCAAGAACTTTCCCACCATATTGTTTTATTACAGGAGCAGCCATTCCTGCAAATTTTTGGAATTTTTCAAGATCAGTAATTCGAATATTAGCCATCAAGTATCCTTTTAGCATTTTAGTCTTCCCCTTAATCATTAAATTAGTGCTAGTATTTTAGTTAAATGACTTTCTATATTATTTAACTTTATATTACTTAACTAAATTATTTTCTAGTCACCTAGTTCTAAAATCGGCTCAAAAGTGTATTCACGTATTTCATAATGTTTGCATCCACAATATAAAATTATGTACATTATACCTAATTACAATAACGATTTAAAATTGTAGTATTGTGTGCTGGCACGTTTGTTACAATATCACCCATAGCCCGAACTGTTTAAGGATTATGCACTTAGCACGTAAAGTAATTATATATTTGCTCTGCTATAAAATACATTTAAATTTATCTCTCAAATTGGCTTATAAAACCAAAATTTTTAATTTTTATCATTATCATCTATACAAAAAAATCTAGGAATAGTGCAAATTATACACAGCAATACATAAATAATATAGTTTTGATCCATACTAAGATTTATTACGTACTACTTTATATGAAGTATCAAATAGAAAATTACTCAATTAATTTCGTGAAAGCCCTAATGCTTTTACTTTTTGTCAGTGTATTTCCTAATTCAACATATGCCGAAATTCCATATGTATCCTTTCCTTCAATAGATGGAGGTACAATTGAGACTAGCCAATGGAAAGGGAAACCATATTTAATAGTTAATACGGCCTCTAGGTGTGGCTTTACTCGCCAATATGCTACACTCCAAAAACTATATGATCGTTACCAAAGTCAGGGTTTTGGTATGATTGCAGTACCATCAAATGACTTTAAACAAGAATTAGATACTAACCTTAAAGTTAAAGAGTTTTGCGAACTCAACTATGGTATTGATATGCCTATAAGCATAATTTTATCTGTTAGGGGAACAAACGCGCATCCGTTTTATACAGCGATCAAATTGAGTACTGGATTTGTACCCTCTTGGAATTTTAATAAAATTCTAATAGGAGCTAATGGCGAAGTATTGGGCACATGGGGCTCTTCCGTAAGGCCAACTTCAAGTAAAATCATCACAGCCGTAGAAGCCGCGTTGAATAGAGGTCTTTAAAATTTTTATATTAATAGGTTGTGAGAATTACATTCCCTTGTTTTATCGATGGTAACTTTACATTAGATGGTCTTAAAGAGAGACAAAATTAACCGAGAATTACAGCTAATGAAAAAAGATGATTTAACAACAGGTCCAATGTCTCAGCACTTTCGTAGACTTGCAATACCAGCAGCTCTGGGAATGCTTTTTGCAACACTCTACAATGTAGTTGATGTTTATTATGCTGGTCGCCTATCAACTGATGCACAAGCTGGCTTAGCTATCGGGTATCAAGCTTTTTTCATTCTGATGGCACTCGGCTTTGGACTTAGCTCAGCGCTTAGCGCGCTGGTTAGTAATGCAAAGGGCAGTGGAGATATTTCACAAGTTCAACGTTACATCGCTCAAGGTCTAACATTTGCAATAATTTTAACTTTATTATCTATGTTTTTTGGTTGGTTTTTAGGACCGAAGCTCATTGAATTAGTATCCATACCCGGAGCGTATCGCAATGCTGGGCTGGGATACTTCCAATGGCTAATTTTTGCATTACCAGGCTTTTTAATAGCTTATGGTGGCAATGGTATTTTGCAAGCCCATGGCGATACTCTCAGTATGCAACGTGCACTTATGTTAGCATTTGTGGCCAACGTAGTACTTAACCCACTTTTTATGTTTGGCGTACCAGGCATCTGGTCAGGTATGGGCTTTAATGGCATAGCAGCCGCAACTATTATAAGTCAGACCGGTGTTATGACCTATATATTGTACCGCATATTTCAATTAGATATTATGCAAACTATAAAGCTTTCAGAATTCAAACCCACTGAAGAAATTTTCAAACAAATCATCAAACAACTATTACCTGCAAGTTCAGCGTTGATGGTCATGTTTATCTCTGGTTTTGTTGTTCAATTTGCCCTTAAAGAATTTGGGGGACATGCAGTAGCGGCATACGGCGTTGCATTAAGAATTGAACAGATTCTATTGCTACCTGTTTTAGGAATGACAGGGGCCTTATTACCAATTGCTGGACAAAACTTTGGTGCCAAAAACTATGACCGTGTTCGTTCAGCTTTAAAATATTGCTGGGGCGCGGGCTTCCTAATGGCGGCATTTGCAGTCCCAGCTCTATTGTTAGGGGCTAACTTTGCAATGTCACTCTTCACAAACGATCCAGATGTAATTAGTGCTGGCAGTAGTTATCTGCATGTCGACGCGTTTTTGTTTCCAATTTACATGATGCTGTTCTCAATTAACTCTCTCTTACAAGCATTTAAGAAAGCAATTTGGACACTTTACATTAGTATATACCGACAAGGATTTGGCGTAGCTTTCTTTATTTGGGTCTTCATCAGCATATTAGACTTTGATGTTCAAGGTGTCTGGTTAGGTATAGCAACAGCTGTTTCAACAGGCTGGGTATTATCTTTAATAATAGCTTACAAAGTTGCTAAAAAAGAAATGGGTGGTTTGCTATCATTCAAAAGACCAAAAGAATTCATAAATACAAATCAATCATCCTAAAAACATAAGAATTTTCATCCAACGATAAAGCACTCGAACCAATTAAATTCTAATTTTTTAATTAAATTTATGTTTTTTATCTTTTCGTTATTACAATGTATAGACATTTTATCAAAGAAATAAAGATTGATATATGGATTATTGAATGTGATATTCCTTAATATCAACTGGAGGATACAAAATGAAACGAAGAGCATTACTAATTGGTTCTTTGTTGCTACCATTAGCATCGACCAAGTTATTGGCAGAACAAAGTGACGATGGAATTAAACGTTTAGCTATACAAATAAGCGATGGTGATCCAAAGACTTACACAAAAGCACTTAATGTTGTTGCTAACTTTGCTAGAGGTATGAGTAGTAAAGGTGAAATGTTTGAAATTGAAATTGTAGCATTTAATGCTGGTATAAATTTATTGAGAACAGACAAATCACCTATGATTGACAGAGTTAAAAGCCTTTCTGAAAGTATACCAGACATAACCTTTAGTGCTTGTGGAAATACAATTGCTGGGATTACTAGAAAAGAAGGTAAAGCACCCCCCATCTCAGAATATGCGCGTGTTGTGCCAGGTGGCGTAGGGCGCTTAATGGTATTAGATAATGAAGGTTATTTTGTTATTCGACCATAAAATAAATTACTCATCCCACACGTAATAACTAATACTTTTAACTGCCACTTAATGCTCAGTTTAAGTGGCAGTTAAAGCAATTACTTCCAATACACAGTGCCAAAAATTTCTATAAAAGATTTTAAGACTTATATCTTACATTCCAAAAAATGTTTTTTATTGTTAAACAAATGCATTAGCTCTCATATTATCCATACAAATGATCAGTAAATTATTTTTATATAATATCGTACAAGTAATAATGAACGTGATACTAGCTAATTATCAAATTGAGATTTTAGCGATAATATTGAATTACTCGCACACATAGAAAGCCCTTCATGCAAACATCATCAAAGTCGCATCCTATAAAAGCGGTTATTTTAGCAGCTGGTGTTGGATCGCGCATTAGCCCCTTATCTAATGATTGCCCTAAAAGCTTACTGCAGGTAGTTGGCATACCAATTCTTGAACGGATTATTGTAAACGCTCAAAATTGTGGAATAAATGAAGTCGTAATTGTGCTTGGACACTTAGGAAAGCAAATAAGATCGTTTGTGGCAAAACGATTTCCTACACTTAAAGTTTCTTTTATTGTAAATGATAAATATGCAGAAACAGGCACTGCATATTCATTATGGCTCACAAAAAATGCAACTAAAGGTAAAGGTTTTATCAAATTCGATGCAGATATAGTATTCGATATACAGATTTTAGAGCAGCTAATATCTAGCAATACGGAGAATACATTTTGTATCGACCGTAATTTTGAATTGGCCGCCGAAGAAGCCAAAACGATAATGGATAAAGATTTATGTATCCTTCAAGAGGGCAAATCTAGTGGGTCAGAAAATGAAATAGTAAGATCAATTGGTATTGAAAAAATCAGTGCAGACGCAGCAGAAAAATTATATGAGAACCTTACCAAGATGATGGCTAGAGAAGAAAATTTTCAAGAAAATTATAAAACTGCTTATGATAACCTCATAGCCAGTGGTATTGCATTCCATGCAATTGATATCAGCAGTTTGAATTGGACTGAAATTAACACTAGAGATGATTTTAAAGCAGCAAATATTATGTTTAAAAAACCTGCTATTATTAATACCCGTGCCAAATCACATAATCACCTTCTAGACTCCAAATCGATTAAAGGATTTAGACGTAATTAAACTAAAAATGTATAAAAAGCTATTGTTAAGCCATACTTGGTATATAAATGTTCGATTATGATAGTTTAGAAATGTGTAAAATTTAATATATCAGAAAAGGAAAATATGATGGGAAAAGGTAATAATAATCGTGGTAATAAAGAAATTAAAAAACCAAAAAAAGTTAAAACTAAAGATACTGCAACAGCTAATTCAAATATCACTGAAGCCCCGCTAAATGTAGGCTCAAAAAAAGTATAAACAATATTTCCATATTAGGTGAAGACAATGCTTATGCTAATCAGATCGCTATTTTTCCCTAGCCATAAGACTGCTATTATACTTACAATTACCTTCGTAGTAATTATATGCTTTGGAACGCTAACGCCCCTACACCAAAAAATTGATGTACCAGGTACAGATAAATGGCATCACTTTGTCGCCTTTGCAGCTTTGGTTTATCCCCTAGCATCAGCAAGTAAACGTTATTGGCTAAAAATAATTATTTTTAGTTTACTCCTTGGGGCCTCAATCGAAATCATTCAGCCATACTTAAATCGATTTGGTGAAATAAAAGATTTTATCGCAGATGCGATAGGCGTCTCTGTAGGTATTTTATTAGCAGCCATTACTCATAAATTTAGATTATGAATTCATAAAAGAAATCAATAATTATTTCTAAATTATATCAATATAAAACTAAATTAGAAATATTTTGGATTTGAATTCTACGCTTTTCTAACAATTAACTCACACTTTATCATACCAATATTTCATTATCATAAACACAACAATGATGCGCTGGTAACATTAAAAAAGCTCTATCAGTGGGAACTTCTGTTTCACGTTTAACTTTAATCTTTATAATATTTCCATCAAAATCAGCAGTGACTAATTTGTGGTTACCCCAGTCATCAACACTTTCAATCGACGCGTGAATAGTATTTTCGCCTACCACATCTGAAAATCGAATATATTCTGAACGAATGCCAAGTTTGAGATCTTTATTTTTGATACCATTTAAGTCTGTTGTAGTAGTTATTTCAGTACCATTAAAGTTGATTGTATTAGAATTAACCGCCTTGCAACCAAAAAAGTTCATTGCTGGTGCGCCTATGAAATAGCCCACAAAGGTAGTTTTAGGACGGTCAAATAATTCTGCTGGAGAACCTATTTGAACTATTTCACCATCATCCATTACAATAATATTTTCAGCAAAAGTCATTGCCTCATTCTGATCATGGGTAACATAAATCAATGTAGATTTATATTTTTGATTGATCTCTTTAAGCTTTCGGCGAAGCCTAAATTTTAAATCAGGGTCTATTACAGTTAGCGGTTCATCCATTAAAACAGCGGCCACATTATCACGAACTAAACCACGACCTAATGATATTAACTGTTTTTGGTCAGCTGTCAGCTTACGTGCAGATTGAGATAGAAAATTTTCTAAGCTCAATGCCTCAGCAACTTCGCTTACTTTAGCTTTAATAAACGATTTATCATAACCGCGGCATACTAATGGAAATGCCAGATTATCATGAACCGTCATTGTTCCGTAAATAACAGGAAACTGGAAAACTTGCGCAATATTACGTTCCGACGTAGTTTTTTCTGTCACATCAACACCGTCAAAAAGTAAGTGCCCCTCTGAGGGCGTTACAATTCCAGACATAATGTTTAACATAGTTGACTTTCCACAACCTGATGGACCTAAAATTGCATAACGGCCACCATCTACCCAAGTCATATCAAAAGGTTTTAAAGCATATTTTTTATCTTTTGCATTGGCATTATAGGAATGAGCAATATTTTGAAGTTTAATCTGTGCCATTAATTTAATCCGCCATAAGGTGAAGACATTAGGTTACCGTCAGATCCAAATGCATAAAGTTTTTCAATATCAAAACACGCTGATACCGTTTCACCAATATCAAAGTTTTTTACGGCATCTAATAAGCCAACAACATGAATTTCTTCTTGCCCAAGATGTAAAAATGTTTCGGAACCACTAATTTCTGCTAACTCTACCTGAAAAGGAAAGCCAGGTTTATCTAACGTGATGCCAGAAGCACGAAGACCAAATGTATAAGCACCATTAGGTAATTCCAAAAAGTGAGCAGGTAAGTTAAGTTGAATTGTGGAATTCAATATAACTTTTCCCCCCACGATATTACCAGAAAATAAATTCATTGCTGGGTCATTAGTAATTTCTGCAACTTTAGTCGTTTTTGGATTTTCATAAATTTCTTTAGCACTTGCTTGCTGAAGTATACGCCCTTCATCCATAACTAATATCTCACCACCAAGCTGCATTGCTTCAACTGGGTCAGTTGTTGAGTAAATCAAAATCGCATTTTCTGAAGCTTTTGAGTTAAAGATTTTCTTAAATTCTTCACGTAATTGTTCGCGTAGCTTATAATCCAAATTTACTAAAGGCTCGTCTAATAATAAGATATTAGCATCTTTAACAAGTGATCGCGCTAAGGCTACTCGCTGCTGTTGACCACCAGAAAGAGCTTGGATTTTGCGTTTTTCAAATCCTATCAACCCAACTTGATCTAGAGCTTGCTTTACACGTTTATCTATTTCTGTAGCTAAAATTTTACGTTGCTTTAAAGGAAATGCAACATTCTCATATACATTTAAATGTGGGTAGTTAATAAATTGCTGATAGACCATGGCAACTTGGCGTTTCCATACCGGAATAGCATCAAAATTACTTCCATTAAATAATAATTCTCCACTGTCTTGAGTAATCAAACCAGCAATGGTCTTAAGTAAAGTCGTCTTACCAGATAAAGTACGTCCAATAATTGTATAAATCTTACCAGGTAACATCTCAAAGGAAACGTCATTAAGATAAAACTCATTTTCGCGATTTAAAGTTAAGTGAGATGCTCTCAATGACATATTACTTCAAAGCTCCTGATAGGTTACCTTTTGATAAATATCGCTCAACAATGAAGGCGACGACTATCAATGGGGCGACAGAGACCAAGGCAGCTGCTGACAAGCTCCACCAAGGCGTGATGGATGAATTTAAGGAAACTATTGCAACTGGCAAAAGCTGTACTTCTGTAAAAGTTAAAATAAATGCAAAGAAAAAGTCCGTCCAACCAAATATCATACAGAACAATCCTGCAACAACCATCCCAGGAATGGAGTTTGGAAGTACTACTTTGTAAAAAGCTTGGTAAGGATTACATCCATCGATTAGTGCTGTTTCATCAATTTCTATTGGAACTTTATTAAAAAAATCAACCATAATCCAGACTGCAATAGGCATTAATAATACAACGTAGACCATAACCAAACCAAACAAAGTATCCAATAAACCTAATTTTCCAAGCATAATAAAAAATGGGATAGCCAATACAACTGGTGGCATAATTCTCTGAGAGATGAAAAAGAATGTGATGTCATCATTTCGAATGAAACCCGCTTTAAATGTAAATCGTGAGAGTGCATAGGCGGCTAAAGTACCCAACGCGATACTAATTAAACTTGCAAAGCAGGTCACAAAAATACTGTTTAAATAAGGCTCTACAATGTTTACACCACCTTGTGCTGGGGAGCGCAATAAAACACGCCAACCTTCCAGAGTAGGCTCAAAATCAACCCAAGGAATATATGTTGCCCCACTCGTAACTGAATTAAAATCCTTAAAGGAAGTAGATAAAGCCCACAAAAAAGGGGCAATAACAAACATCGACCAAAGTGTAACAGCTGTGTATTTTAATGTTACATAAAATGTATGCATTTCTATTAACTCCTTATCATAAGTTTGACTAGCATTTTTGCAATGACAGTCAGGCTAATGATCATAATAATTAGATAAGTTAAGGATAGTGCCGCAGAGTATCCAAATTGGAATTCTCGAAGACCTTTGATAAATATATAAAAGCTTGAGGTCTCTGAAGATGTACCTGGACCTCCAGACGTTAATACATAGACTGTATCCATTATTTTTGACGCCTCTATTAGTCTAATAATAATGGCTCCAATCGATATTGGTGCCATAAGTGGAAAGGTTACATAAACAAATTTCCGAATAGGCCCAGCTCCATCAATTGATGCTGCTAAAAATGGTTCTTTTGGAAGTGATAATAAACCAGCCAAAAGTAATAAAAACATAAATGGTGTCCACTGCCATACTTCAACAATAATAACAGTTACTTTAGACAAGCCCTCACTACTTAACCAAAGGGGCGTCATACCAAAGAGGCTAAAAAAATCATTAACAGGCCCTAAAGATTCATGAAAGACTGTCTTCCAGATTACAGTCATAATTACCGGCGTTGTCATCATTGGAATTAAAAAGAGCACCCGGAAAAATCTTTGGAAAACAATTTCTTTCCATACCATTAAAGCTAATGAAAACCCGAGTATGTATTGTAAAAATACCGTTGTAATAGATAAGAAACTTAATCTTTGGAAAGACTCCCAAAATCTAGCGTCATCGGTAAATAGTCGAACATAATTTTCTAACCCAATAAAGTCTAATCCTGGGAAAAAACTATCCCAACTGGAAAGGCTTAATCTGACTGTAAAGCCAATTGGAAAAATTAAAATCCCAAGTAAAACCAGAAGGCCAGGAAGTAGAAACATATATTTGTGTTTAAAATTCATAATAGTTCTTCCAGTTTTAAAAAGAACGCCCCAGAGTTAAAGGGGCGTTCAAAATTTATTTTTATAATATAGTGAGTTTATTAAAGATTGTCTTCTAAAGCTACACCAACAGAGTAAGCTTCTCTTACTGTGTCTGCACCTATACGCTTTACAATCTTTTTCCATTCAGCAGCAACTTCATCTAAGCGCTTCTTGTGGTGATAACTGTCCCGCCAATGCTTTTGACGTTCCAGTGGCAATTGCACTATTAAACTGGAAAACACCTGGTACACGTAGTGGGAATACACGATTTGTACTGCCCTCTTCCATTTCCATCAAAGTATCAGCATATTGGTTTGCAATAACTGGATCCCAACCTTGGCGCTCAACATATATGTCTGCATCAAAATCAGATTTCTTGAATGGATTTACACCAAATCGTCCAATAGCTATGTCAGCCTGGTGGTTTGCATCGTTGGCAAAGAAACATAGGTAATCAAATGCCATGTCTTGCTTCTTACTTGCTTTTGCAACAGCTGCAGTCCAACCCCAAACAATATATGGCGCTTGGTTATACTCCATATCCCAAGAGTTATTTGAACGGTTCCAAACACGATCAGATCCTGGCAGTGGAGCAACTCCAACCTTATTCTTGATCGGGCTGTCATCTTGCATTGCCGCAACAAAGGCATCATCCCATGAGAAGCTAAACAATGTCTGTCCGCCACCAAAAGAATTGATTTCATCACCTAAGCCAAAGTTAATTCCACCTGGCGGAACATACTTCGTCGCTTCAACCCAATCAGTTAAGGCTTCAACAAAACCTGGGCCATTGATCAACGGCTCCATAGTTTCTAAATCAAAGAAGTATCCACCTGGTACTCTTGGGTTTTTAGCATATGCAACAGAACGACTAAAAAATGCTGCAAACATTAAGTCATCTTTTTTCATAACTTCTGCTGAACCATACTCTAGCTCACCATCATTATCCCAGTCCCAACCATTGAAGAAAGTGGCCATTTGGGCATACTCTTTCCAAGTGCGGGGGATCCGTAGTTCGTTACCAGTTTCAGCTTTGTATTTTGCCTGATACTCAGGGTTATCAATAACGTCTTTTCTGTACTTCAAGTAGTGACGGTCGCCATCAATTGGGAACTGGATCATTTCACCATTCCAAGAGTTCACATCGATATGACTTTGTGTGACGTCTTGCATTTGGGGCATATTTACATATTTTGCAGGAACTGGCTGAAGGTATTGCTTCCAGTCACGTATGAAGTTTGAAAAACCAAATACGATATCATAGGGAGCTTGACCCGCTTGAAACGGGATCATTGCTTTTGAATATAAATCCCCAGCAGGTGTGTGGATTACATTTACCTCAGCGCCAGTTAATTTGCTAAATTGTTGAGCGTGTAGAGCAGTCGGCTCACCAATTACGGGAACAGCATGCGTGTTTATGGTAAGTTTTTGTCCTGAATAATCTTTTTTAGACATTGATTCATACGAACATTCACCGGCGACATCACCAGTATTCTTTATGTGTGGAAATTGGTCGCTCCACTTATCAGCTTGGGCAGTTGCAGCAAGTAAACTTGCTGTCACCACCATAGTGCTGATCCTAATTGTTTTATTCATAATTATTTCCTCCCAGATTTTAGTATTCATTTATTAAAGTTATTAATATCTATTCATTAAGGAATTAGGACTGCGCGTCCCTTAATCTTCCCATTATTTAAATCTTGTAGAGCTTGATTAGCATTAGCTAAGCTATATTCTTGAGTGGTTAGGTGAACTTTCCCCCTATCAGCCAATGCCATTAGTTCAGTGAGTTCAGCCCAAGTGCCAACAAGATTACCAACAATATTTTTTTCAGTTGTGATCATTTCAAAAGCACTAACATTAATATCTTCGCCATAGCCAACTACATAATAAGTTCCCATATTTCTTGTCATGGCCAAACCTTTAGAAGTTGTGCCATGCTCAGCTACAAAATCTAAAACAGCTTCTGCACCAAGTCCTTTTGTTAATTCAAGAACTCTTTCAACTTCGTTTCCATCAGCCTTTACCAGCTCATCAGCCCCACATGATTCAGCCAAAGAAAGAGATAGATCAGATGGATCTACAACTATAATGTCTGCGGCACACATAGCTCGCAAAACTTGAATAGCAATGTGGCCTAAACCACCAGATCCAATAATTACGCACTTCTCACCTGGTAATAAATGGCGTGATGCTTTTTTAGCTACCCTATACGCAGTAAGACCTGCGTCTGAATAAGCGGCTACTTCTCTTGGTATTAAGGCTTGTGGTAGTTTAACAATATTTCTTACTGAAGTTTTCATAGCTTCAGCATATCCACCATCACAATTCACACCTGGGAAGGAACTATTTTCACCATGCATATCATGCCCTCTGCGACACGCTAAACAAGTACCCCCAGTTATGTGCGGATGAATAATGACCGGATCACCTTTTTTAAGGCCTTCAACTTCAGGTCCCACTTCTTCGATCCACCCAGCATTTTCATGGCCCATTATTATTGGCAGCAAACCATTTCCCGTCGGATCCATAGCCACTCGCCAAACACCTTCAATAATGTGTAAGTCGGTGCGGCAAACGCCTGCGCCACCAATTCGAACAATCACATCGTTTGATTTTTCAATTTTTGGATCGGGTACATCTTGCAAATCAACCCACGACGAAGCTTTCAGATCATCATCGTATTTATTTAGTACTTGAGCTTTCATTCTACACCTATTGTTAAACTTTGTGGCCATCATAGTCGGCAAATTTCTCGACCACCAACCTGTATAACTGTTCAGATTTGATCACTTCCACCTAAAATCTGTTCACTTTATGAACACTTGCCGGCTTTGCATGAGAGAGTTAGTGTTATTATTCTGTTTTAAGGGAGCAGAATAAATATGGACAAGTTTGCAACAGCATTTAATCAAGATGGTTTTATCCAAAACACTGCTCCTCAGGAAGCAGGGTTACAGGAAAGCTCAATCTCAAGCAGTTGGGCTCGATGCTCAAGTTATGGATTGAAACCCGCAGACAAGCCTGTCGATGCAGTAACTTCAAATGTTGAGCTATATGGTATTCAACAAAAAAATGAGCGCATAAGAAAATTCGTACTGCCAGAATTGCAATTACTGTACAACCAGATTGCTGGTACAAACTTTATGGTAGCTTACGCGGATACTAGTGGTATCGTTTTGGACGCTTTTCTAGATGAAGATTTTAAAAAAAGCGATGCGGGAAGAGCCGTAATTCCAGGCTCTATCTGGACTGAAGATTATCGCGGGACAAACGCCCTTGGCCTAGCTTTACATAGTGGTGCTCCACAGATTGTCGCTGGCAAAGATCATTTCTTTAAAAAATTAGGTAATTTATCTTGTTTTGCAGCACCAATTTATGGTCAAAATAATGAAATAGTTGGAGTAATCGATGCCACATCAGACGCCGCTTCACGCCAGCAACACACATTAGCCCTCGTAAAGCTTGCTAGTAAAAATGTAGAAAATAGACTTTTTATTGATCAATTTAGTGACTCTTCAATTCTTGTATTTCACGCCCGCCATGAATATTTATCAACGACTAGCGCAGCATTACTAGCAATTGATGACCATGGCTTTATTGATGGTGCAAACACCAATGCAAAAATTATGCTTAATGGGTTAAATTTATTTAACAAACAGCACTTTGGGGATATTTTTTCAGTGCCATTTTCGACTGTAATTAACCGCTTAAATTCAGATGAGATAATTAGAATTCAAGATGCAATGGGTTCAGAAGTATTTATGTCCATTAAAAAAAATATAGCAAAGCGGATTGTTCACTTACCCATTAAATCAGGCTTAAATAAAAATCTACAATACGAGCAAAGTACTATAAATGTAGTTGCAAAAAAAGAAGCCCACCATGAAGTTACTCCTCCTGAGTACATATCAGAAGATCCGATACTAAAGAGATACCTTTCTTTTGCAGAAAATGCATTAAAACATCAGCTTCCTGTATTTATAAGTGGTAAACGAGGGACTGGGAAAAATGCAACTGCTATTGAACTTGCAAAACGGTTTCTACAAAAGAAAGCTTATATTGAGATTGATTGCACTCAATTGACTACTGAAAATTATGAAAAACTATTGTTTGGTGCAACAGAAAAGCGTGGGTATTTTAGTCAAGAAACACAGTGTCACCCACTAGGTAAATTAGGGCAAGCATATGGTGGAGTAGCAATAATAAGTAATATTGAAATTTTGCCGGAAATTATACAACATACAATAATTCAATTAATAGAAGCTCATCAAGAAAACCGTTTTGATGATAAATTCAAATCAATAGGTGGTTTTTTATTTTCTAGTCAGTATTCCATTCACGATTTACAATCAAATATAAATATGTCTGCCGCTTTTTTAGAAAGTTTAATTGGGGCTCAGGTACAACTCCCTGACTTAAAGCAGAGAACAGATTTTGATAAAATTGCAATAGAACTATTACGGCAAATTTCGCCAAGACATCAGCTTTCTAAGGCTTCAATGGATGCACTAAGATCACGCGATTGGCCAGGACATATTGGTCAACTTAAGAAAGTTCTGCGTGTGCTTGTTGCAACTACAGAAGGCCAAATTATTCGGAATGCATCAATTCAAACAGACCAAACATTATCAGGCTCAGAGGTTCTTGCATGCGATGCATGCGCACAATCCTCCGTGCGCAAAGAGAGCTGTAAATTGATTAAAAAAACTTGGCTTGAAACTGGAGGAAATGTTAGCCTTGTTTCTCGCCGTTTAGGTGTCTCACGCACCACGGTATATAAGCATATTAAAGATGTATAGCCAAAGCGTGCCTATGACATTTAAACAAGGTTTATTGAAAAACTATTTAAACAAAAGGATTCCTCTGTTCAAATAATTTTTGATTGATATAAAAAATTACGAATTATGCCCTAAAAGGCTCAAAAAAGGAACTTTATTGCTATGACTCATATTTTCAAGCACCCGGACATCTCCACAATTGAACCAATAACTGAAGATTTGGACGGCTGGATTGTTACTGAAGGCAATCCAAGTATGAAAACTTGGATTCTATATACAAGTAACGATAAAAGTATGATTTCAGGCTATTGGGAAGCAACACCGGGAACATATCATGCTACTTATGCTGAGTACGAGTTTGTGCATATGATTAAAGGTAAAATTATTATTACACCAGATGGAGAAGAGCCAAAAGAAGTAAATGCTGGTGATGCGTTTATTGTGGAGCCAGGCTTTAAGGGTACTTGGAAGATTTTAGAAACTGTTCAAAAACATTTTGATATTAAGTTATAGTTAAATAATGATAGCGCATAGGACACAAGTCTTATGGCTTTGCTTTTTCAAGGTAAGAGTTCATGGCTGGTAAATATGCTGTGAGCTCTTCTTCCACTACTTTAAACCCAAGCAATCGCTCATTATAATCTTCCACAACTTTTGGCCAATCAATTTGTAAATCTAAAGCCTGCTCAAAAGCTTTAATCCATGCAAAGGTTACTACAAACCCACAGTCGCAAATCCATAACCTATTAATATCTAATGGATTTTTAGACAAAAGCAGTGCAAGTGAAGATAAGTGTTTCGAAATTCTTATACCTCCTGCATTTACGGCATCAATATTTCGGGTTGAGTAGTTAACTTGTGGGTAAATAGATCGTACAGCAGGTTCAAGGCGGGTATCATGCGATCTACTGAGTTCACGAGCTTTGGCGCGAAGCCGCACTGTTTCAGGCAACATTGGAGTCTCAGTGAACTCTTCATCAAGGTATTCAGCAATAGCTTCAGAATCTGAAAGCATAAAACCATTATGGACCATGGCAGGTAAATTCCCAGAAGGGACTATTGCGCGATACTCATCCGACCCATACCCACCTGGTGGCGACTGTTCTGTAAAAGAAATAGATTTATATCTCATAACAATACGAAGTTTTGCGCAATAAGCAGCAACAGGCACTGAATAAATATTAAGCATAATAAATTTCACTCGTATTTAAGGTTATCTAAATTTTTAAAACTGCTTAACCAACTTAAATATAAGTCATTATAATAATTAAAAATATGGCTTTAAATCTAATAAAAAAATGTTTCCAATATATTACATATTGGAAACATAGTTTCATAAAATTAGTTATATTCGATTGGCGCCGAAAATTAATTACCCATTGATTGTAAATAAGCAATCAAGTTTTCACGGTCAGCTACTTTTTTGACTTTCACTCTCATCTTAGAACCTTTAACAAGCTTCTGAGTATTTTTTAACCAGACATCCATTAATTCTGTAGTCCACTGTGGATTATCACCTGAAAATGTAGCTAATTTTTTACTGTATTTGAAACCTTCACTAGCAGCAATTCCACGGTTCAGGATGTCGTAAAGGTTAGGTCCACTTTTATTTTTACCACCTGCATCAATACTGTGGCATGCCGCACACTTTTTAAATGCTTTTGCGCCTTTTTTTACGTCACCTGCTAATGCACTATGGGCAAGTAAAATTGAGACTGACGTTGCTATCAAAAATAATTTCATGTTTTTTCCACTTCAACATTTATATATGTTCAATTAATGACATATTTCGATTATTTGAAAGATCAAGACACAAATCTTTCAGAAAGTAATTTTTGTTAAATAAATATTTTAAAGTCCGAATCAAAGCCTCTAAAATTTTAAGTTCAAATTCATATTATAACCATAAATCATTAAAAATGATATGTGCTCTAAATATGTATCCTAACAATACAAAATACATTCAAAATTATCATAAAACTAATTGATAAATTTAAATCTCAGAGTTAGTTATTCTTATCATAAAAAATGAATTATAAGTAATTAATTAAATGTCTAAAAATACTCCCACAGATTCAATTCAACTAACTGCCAGTATAGGTTTAGTAATTGGTGGTATAATGTGGGGTGTTTATTGGATACCAGTTCGAGTAATTGCAGACATGGGATTACCTGGAGTCTGGGCAGGTGTAGTTCTCTACTTAGCAGCATTAATTGTATTACTACCAATCATATGGACCAATCGTGAGTCTCTATTATCTAAATGGCAGACCTTATTATTTGTTGGCCTATTAACAGGAGCTGCCTTTAGCCTTTTCACAACAAGTCTATCAATGACTGATGTAATCAGAGCCATTTTACTGTTTTATCTTACCCCAATATGGGGAACATTGCTTGGCCTTATAGTGCTCGGCGAACGTCTAACAGTCACTAGGGTATTAGCTTTAGTCCTTGGCTTATGTGGACTATTGGTTGTCCTAGGCCTTGGTCAAAAATTTCCCTGGCCTAAAAATATAGGCGATTGGTTGGCCCTCAGCTCTGGAATGTTTTGGGCTTATGGTTCAATGAAGCTCTATCAGATGGAAAAAATTGCAGCATCTGAACAAGTCCTGGCATTCTTATTTGGTAGCCTTTTTGTTTCAGGGTTTATTCTTCTTGTAGGTGGCCCCGAACTTGCTGCAAAAGTGGATATCAAGGTAGTTTTTAATGCAATGCCTTATGCATTATTATTAACTATTTATCTTATACCAATGTTCTACTTAACAATTTGGCCTGCAACGCTTTTAGCACCTGGCCGTGTTGGAGTATTACTAATGAGTGAAATAGTAGTTGGAGTAATTACAGCTGCAATAATTTCTGGTGAACCTTTTGGCATCCGAGAGGCTTTAGGAACAATAATGATTGTAAGTGCAGCATTATTAGAAATATTGGGAGCACGAAAGATCACATAACACGAATAATAAAGTGACGTATTGAAACAATATTAGAAAGTATTATAATCTAATTATAGCACATAAATAAAATCTAATAGATAACAACCATAATAGAATCGTTAGGACATCACATGAAAACTTTTATAACAATACTCACATTATTAACATTAACAGCTTGTGGATTTGATATGCCATTTATACCAGGAATTTAATGTCACAGGATTTGACAGAAGCACAAATCAGTGACGTCATTCATATGGCGCTATCAGATCATATTCCATTTTCTGATATTAAGAACCAATATGGGCTTGCTGAAAAAGATGTAAAAACTCTTATGAGAACTAATCTAAAAACTGGTTCTTATAAAGCTTGGCGCAAAAGAGTTCGGGATTTTGGCTCACGTCGTGAGCATTACAAATAGCACATTGAGCCAACTGTTAATCAATTATAAATATACTGCTATTGTGTATTCATGTAACTAACGCTCAAAAGATCGTTTTGCATCAGAAAAATATCATTTATATTTATATCTAGTTTACTTTAAAAATCGAGAACAAAATGTCCCAGAAATTTGCAAATTTTCCCAGCTTGAAAGAAAAGACCGTTTTTGTAACTGGTGGGGCTTCTGGAATTGGAGCTGAAATTGTTTCTGCATTTGTAGCCCAGGGCGCAAAAGTAGGTTTTTTGGATTTAGATACTTCTGCAAGTCAAAATCTCTCCGATACGTTAGGAGGAAATGTTCAATTTGAAGTTTGCGATCTCTGCAACATTACTGCTTTAAAAAATGCCATGGACCAGTTAACTGAGCGATTAGGTACAGCAGATATTTTGGTAAATAATGCCGCAAACGATGATCGCCACGACTGGCAGAATGTAACACCAGAATACTGGGACGAGAGATTATCCACAAATCTTCGCCACCAGTTTTTTGCAATTCAACATGTTGCACCTGGAATGATTAAAACTGGTGGTGGTTCTATTATAAATATAGGTTCGAATTCTTGGTGGGAAGCTGGCGGTGGATTACCCGCTTATGCAACTGCTAAATCTGCTGTTCATGGATTAACTCGGGCAATGGCGCGCGATCTTGGGGAACACAGAATTCGCGTAAATACTGTAGTCCCTGGATGGATTATGACAGAACGGCAGAAAAATTTATGGGCTACACCTGAGACTTTAGAAGCTCACCGGAAGCGCCAGTGCCTGCCAGACCTTATTGACCCAATTTATGTAGCACGAATGATACTATTTTTGGCTTCAGATGATGCATCTATGTGCACGGCAAATAACTATATGGTCGAAGCTGGCTCTATTTAAAAAAAATTTAAAGCTGGATTTACATCAAAGCCCTACATTCAAATTAATATAGAGGAAAGCGGGAGCAAATAGCTTTTGCTTTTTCTTTCACCATAGCTTCGATATCGCAATTACCCTCTTCACCATTGGTCGCCAAACCATCAACCACAGTCACAATCATTTTCCCAATCTCCCTAAATTCAGCTTCACAGAACCCACGCGTTGTGCCGGCAGGCGTACCTAACCGAAGCCCAGAGGTCACAGCTGGTTTTTCAGGATCAAATGGGATCCCATTTTTATTGCAGGTTATATTTGCCCGCCCAAGTGCCTTGTCAGCGACGTTACCCGTAACGCCTTTTGGTCTCAGATCTACGAGCATTAGATGGGTATCAGTTCCACCCGATACAATATCTAATCCACCTTTTATAAGTTCATCAGCTAAAGCAACGGCATTAGCACGAACTTGCTTTTGATAAAGTTTAAATTCTGGGCGCAAAGCTTCACCAAACGCGACTGCCTTGGCGGCAATTACATGCATCAAAGGTCCACCTTGCAAACCTGGAAAAATAGCAGAATCAAATTTTTTGGCTAAAATTTTGTCATTAGTCAAAATCAATCCCCCACGGGGACCACGTAAGGTTTTGTGGGTCGTAGTGGTTGCAAAATCAGCATATGGAAAAGGGCTTGGGTGTTCACCCGCAGCAACTAACCCCGCAAAGTGCGCCATATCTACGTGAAGATATGCTCCAATACTGTCAGCAATCTCACGCATGCGTTTAAAATCAATTTGGCGTGGAATAGCAGACCCCCCTGCTATTATCATTTTGGGTTTATGTTCAGTAGCCAAGGCCTGTACCTGATCATAATCTAAGAGATTATCATCACGACGAACGCCATACTGGACAGCATTAAACCATTTACCAGATTGATTAGGCTTAGCGCCATGGGTCAAATGCCCCCCCGCATCCAGGGACATACCAAGAATTGTATCTCCTGGCTGCAATAACGCCAACATAACCCCTTGGTTTGCCTGACTTCCAGAATTGGGCTGTACGTTAGCATATTCACAATTGAAGAGCTTTTTGACACGCTCAATTGCAAGATTTTCAGCTATATCCACATATTGGCACCCACCGTAATAGCGGCGCCCTGGATAACCTTCCGCATATTTATTGGTCATGACAGATCCTTGGGCCTGCATAACTGCTTTCGACACAATATTTTCTGATGCAATTAACTCAATTTCGTCCCGCTGGCGGCCCAATTCATTTTCAATTGATTCAAATAACTCAGGGTCGCTTTGAGATAAATCTTGTGTAAAAAAAATGTTATTAGTCAAAATATATTTTCCCTATTATCCAGTCCAACCAAGTCCTGTTGCTATGCAATTCATACTTTGCAACAGGCATGGTGAGATCTCTTTCGTAATATTTGATTTACGGTGTTCTTTTAGCAATGACACTTGAAGTGCATGCGATTGTCTTAACAGCAGATCTTTACGCTTACTTTGTGTTTGTAAAATGGGAAACCGTTTAGCCATTTCATCCTCACCACTAAGCCAAAGAACCATTTCAATTGCGCACTTATATTCAGCTTTTATTTTCCAAAAGATTTGGTCTCGTATTTTTATATCCTCAACTAAGTTCGCGTAAGTCTCAGCAATATCTAAGTCAGTAAGGTGAAGCGACTTTTCAACTTCATCAGCTATTAACCTGAAGATACGAGAATCTTTCCACATCGAGCGTAATAAATTATCGCCAGCGGCCCCTCGGTAAGAACGAAATGACTTAATTGCTGTGCCAAAGCCATACCAGCCGGTAATTAAATGTCGATTTTGAGACCAAGCAAATACCCAAGGGATTGCGCGCAAGTCATCTAATGTAGAAGCACCAAAACGTGCCTGGGGGCGCGATCCTATATTTAATTTTACCAACTCCTTAACTGGACTTGCCTGTTCAAAGTAATTTATAAACCCATTTGTTTCTAACAAGTTACGGTAATGTGCTTGAGATACCCCAGATAAAGCTTCCATAGCTTCATCAAAATCTGGTGTCGTTAACAATTCATTTTCACTGCTTGAGTATATCTGGTGAAACAAGACTGACGATGCCAATAACTCAAGTTGGTGTGTGGCAGTTCCCTTATTAGCAAATTTAGAAGATACAACTTCGCCCTGTTCAGTTATGCGAAAACACTGGCCAATACTTCCTGCAGGCTGTGCTGCAACAGCGCGTCCAGTTGGCGCGCCACCACGA
The DNA here is from genome assembly GCA_905181935.1 of uncultured Amylibacter sp. Classification (GTDB taxonomy): domain Bacteria; phylum Pseudomonadota; class Alphaproteobacteria; order Rhodobacterales; family Rhodobacteraceae; genus Amylibacter. The sequence continues at coordinate 481,107 of CAJIZV010000001.1, forward strand.
CTAACAGACCCCCCCCTACCATGGAAAAAATTAACCTGGGTGCCAATTTTATTCATCGCATCCATAATCTTCTTCTGCGCTTTATTAACCTCCCAAGTTGAGCAAATAAATCCACCATCTTTATTGGAATCTGAATAGCCCAGCATGACCTCTTGAGTTGAATTTTTTTCTTTCATAGAATGGCGTATGATAGGCTTAAAAAGATAATTAATTAAAATTTCAGGTGCTGCGCGCAAATCATCAATTGTTTCAAATAAAGGGACGACTTCAAGATCCACTACATCTGCACCAATGGGGCCCGTCGCAAGGCCTGCGTAACGGGCCAAAAGCATGACGCCTAATAAATCATCAGTTGAGCGAGTCATTGATAATATGAACGGACCAAGGCATTTTGGGTCAACACTTTTACGACTTTTTTTAATAACAGAAAATAATTCAAGTAATTCAAATGATACTTCTGTGAGATCCCCAATTCTTGGATTTATCGCTTCTGCTGACTTCAACTCTTGATCAATGCGATTTGTCCAATCTGCGCTACCATATTTTATTTTAGGTAGCTTTAGATACGCCCAGATATCAGAAATTACAGCAGTTGTAATATCACTATTTTGGCGGATATCTAAAGTCATAGTTCTGAAACCAAATGCAGAAACTAATGCCTGAATTGGCCTTATATATTGATTAGATATTCCTTTGCCCGCACTAGATAAAACATTATCCACAAGATCTAGATCTTGTGTAAATTCTAAACATGAGCCGTAGGCAGTCGCTCCATTTTTATTTTCTAATATAGCTTCCAGTCGCAAGTCCATAGCAGCCAGAGCTTTACGGAAAACTTCACCTTGATTTCGTTTTGTTATATCACGAAACCGGCCAGATCTCATTACAATACTTGCTAGTGACACTAATGTATTTTGGTCAAAATCATGACAGTATGCACTTACAGAGATACATCTAATTGCTACGCTTAACTTATCTCTAATTGCATCAATTGCAGCTTTTCGATTAGCCAAGATTGCTTGTTCTGTAACGGAAGCAGTTACTTTCGCATGACCATCTCTGTCACCTCCAACCCACGAATGAAATGAAATTGTTGGGAAAACTTTTTCTCTCGCAGGGTCATTTTCAAGAAGTGCACGCCTGAATTTTTCATCAACGTCAATTTGAGCTTGAAATATTGCATTTTTAAAAAAGCGATTGGCCCAATTTATTTCTTCAGTAGGCGTGGGGCGTTGCAGGCGTAATTCGCCAGTTAACCACAGCATGTCTATTTCATTTTTTAGATGCTCAAGGTGCTTTTTTCGTTCAAACGGCGTCCACCGATTTGACTCTAAATTTACAATAGCTCTATAAATTCGCCTATGAATATCCAGAACTGTTTCACGCTTACCTTCGGTTGGGTGGGCAGTGATTGTAGGAGCTATTCGCGTCTTATAAACGCTTGCTGGAATTTTAGTTAAATCAATCTTACGCTCCCTGAGTCGCGCAAAAGTACTTGCAAATGTTCCTTTGACAGACCCATGACCTTGTTCAGTTTCTATAGTACGCCGGGCCCGTACAAGAATATTTTCTTCTGCAATGCGTAAGAGGTGAAACCAAATATTTGTGGCATGCAAGAAATTTTCTTTAAACTCATAACTAGGTTTTTTTAATTCATCTTTCCCAATTAAAACTGGGACAACTCCAGGAGCACGATGCTCTGCTACTTCGCATAGAAGGTTCCACAAGAGATGCCGCAACCAACTGCTATAATTAGTAGGTTTACCAACATAGTTGGCAGTATCAGCCATTTTCAATGGAGTTTTAAATGCAGAGGGCCCCATTAAACGACTCTGTCCCTTGGCTCTTTACCACCAAAAAAATCATCAAGATTATCCAATACTCTGAAACCCATAGCTTCGCGAGTCTCTTGTGTTGCACTCCCCAAATGTGGGAGCAGAACTGCATTTTCATAATCCATTAACCCAGCATGAATATTGGGTTCACCATTAAAAACATCCAATCCGACGGCTCTTATTTTTTTTTCGTGTAATGCAGCAACTAAGGCATCATCATCCACAACTTCACCGCGAGCTGTATTTATTAGAATTGCACTATTTTTCATCCTTTCAAATTGTTTCGAACTAAAGAGGTGGCGGTTTTCATCGCCACCAGGACAGTGAATAGATATAAAATCTGAGACATCTAATAAATCATTAATCGAATTAAGTTGCCGTGCATTGGTCTTGATCAAAACCTCACTTTTAATCTTTGACCTATTTTGAACTACGATTTTCATATTAAAACCATAATGCGCACGCTTTGCCACTTCGCGACCAATGCGTCCAAATCCAATAATACCCAGTGTTTTACCAGTCATTTGAGTTCCAACTAAATGTGTTGGCCGCCAACCTGTCCAATTACCACGTCTAACTTCTCGTTCACCTTCACCAGCACGGCGTGCAGTCATAAGCATTAAGGTTATTGCAATGTCAGCAGTACAATTAGACAAAACATCCGGAGTATTACTCACAACTATCCCCACTGCCTTTGCAGAAGTCATATCAATATGAGAATAACCAACGCCATAGTTACCAAGGATTCTAGTGCGAGGTTTCTTTACATCAAAAACTTTGCTACCAATTTTGTCTGTCACAGTTGGCAAAATTGCATCGTATGCTGATAAAGCAATCCTAAAATCATCCTGTGAAAGAGCCCCGTCTGAAGTATTTAGAGTTACATCATATTTTTTATGCAACGCAGCCTCAACAGCTTCAGGCCATCGACGAGTCACAAGTATTTTGAGTTTAGGCATCTATCTAACCCCTCATTAAACTAGCGATAGTTTCGCCTATAATTGATGGGTGTTCAGCAACAGTTACACCCGCCGCAGAAAGAATTTCTACTTTTTCACTGGCGCTTTCGCCAAAAGCAGAAATAATTGCACCGGCGTGCCCCATCGTTCTGCCTTTAGGTGCAGTCAACCCAGCAACATATGCAACAACAGGTTTGCTCATGTGATCACGAATATATTCTGCTGCTTCCGCTTCTTGAGGGCCACCAATTTCACCAATTAATGCAATTACTTCCGTTTCAGGATCATTTTCAAATAATTCTAATATGTCGCGAAATGATGATCCATTAATAGGGTCACCACCAATGCCAACTGATGTTGAAATACCAATATTTAGAGTTGCCAGCTGTGATGCCGCCTCATATCCAAGAGTTCCCGAACGGCCAACAATTCCTACAGTGCCTTTCTTGTATATGTGTGGTGGCATTATACCTAAGAAACTTTTTCCAGGTGAGATTGTACCTGCACAATTTGGCCCAGTCAGGACCATGCGATTTTCTTTTCGGTAACGCTTCATGTATCGCTTAACACGCATCATATCTTGCGCTGGAATGCCATCAGTAATACTGACACAATACTTAATGCCTGCATCTGCCGCCTCCATGATAGAATCTGCAGCAAATGGTGGAGGGACAAACACAAGGCTGGCTTCAGCTCCAGTTGCTTCAACTGCTTCTTTGACGGTATTAAAAACAGGAACACCCTCTACTATTTCACCAGACTTCCCAGGCGTAACTCCACCAACAACATTAGTCCCGTATTCAATCATTTCTTTAGTATGAAATCGAGCCATACGACCCGTAATACCTTGAACTATAACTTTAGTTTTTTCATCAATTAGAATACTCATGAGATTGCCTTCAATTTTTTTGACCCAGATTGATCTGATTTCCATGCATATACTGATCTATCAGCAGCCTCTTTTAGTGTTGCCGCACGTATAATTGGCAGGCCACTTTTTGCTAGAATTTTTTGTCCTTCTTTGACATTAGTACCTGACAGTCGAACTATAACTGGGATATCAATGGGGTCATCCTTAAGTGCTTGAACAACACCCTCAGCAACCCAGTCACATCTATTAATTCCTGCAAAAATATTAACCAAAATAGCTTCAACCTTTGGATCAGAACGCACAAGCCGAAATGCCTTTCCAACTCGTTCGGGTGTGGCACCACCACCAATATCCAAGAAATTTGCTGGCTCTCCACCTGACAGCTTAATTGTATCCATCGTCGCCATGGCTAAACCGGCACCATTCACAATACATCCAATATTACCATCTAAGCCAACATAACTAAGTCCACGGTCAGCTGCATTGCTTTCGCGTGGGTCTTCTTGGCTTTTATCTCGAAGCTCAGAAATACGTGGATGACGAAATAGTGCATTATCGTCAAATGTCATTTTTGCATCTAATGCCATAATCTGATTATCTTTTGTTACAACTAGTGGATTAATCTCCACCATTGTAGCATCCAAATCACGAAACGCATGGAAGCAACCCATCAATGTCCGAACCATGTGTTGTGTTAATGAAGGTTCAATTCCTAGCTTAAATGCAATCTCGCGTGCTTGAAATTCAACTAATCCTACTGCTGGGTCAATACTAGCACGAACAATTGACTCTGGTTCATTAGCAGAGATTTCCTCTATTTCCATACCGCCTTGAGAGGAAGCAACAATCATAATACGTTGAGTTGTACGATCCAAAACAAAGCCTAAATAAATTTCACGATCAATTGGGACGCCCGCCTCTACATAAAGCCTATAAATCCCTTTACCTTCTGGCCCTGTTTGATGAGTTACTAACTTTCGGCCCAACATCGAAGACGCCGCCTCTATAATTTCAGTATCGTTCATACAAAGCTTAACACCACCTGCTTTACCACGGCCACCTGCATGAACCTGAGCTTTAACAATCCATTTATCTCCACCCATTTCACGTGCGCGGTACGCTGCTTGTTCAGGGCTATAAGCCAGACCACCCTCAGGAATGCTAACACCGAACTCACTTAATATTTCTTTGGCTTGGTATTCGTGGATATCCATAAACTTGTCCTCCTATTCTGCTGCAATTGATTGTTTGTAGTAATTTTCCAATCCAATATTGATTTCTACAGGATCAACGCCTGCATCCATTTTATTCATAGCAATTACAAAGCGATTAATGATGTCAGTGATTGCCGACTGTGAGAGCTGGTTTAAAATTCCGATACGAATTTGGACTGGTTCTGAAAGAGTTGGCCAAATACCAAAATTTTCTGTACGACAAGCTTGGACTAATTCCATTTCACGCCCTGCTAACGCTTCTGGTAAATTTAATACAATAAGGCTCGTCATATTTGATGTCACTTCACATCCCATAGCACTGACAGCTTCACGTAATGCTTGTTCATGAAATATGTAATCATTTGCACGTTGAGTTAAGCCATGAAGCAAAGTAATGCGCAAAGCCTCATGAAATGCAGCAACCGCATAACCTGAATGAGTTCGATGATACCCGCCCTTTTCAACATCCTGCCCATCAACAATACCCCAGTGACGGGCTTCCATGATTGGGTGGTGGCAATAAGTATAAGTACCGCTTGCCTTTAAGTTCTCAATATATTGATCTGTAAAGCTTACAGGTGCATATGTTAGAGGAAGGCATAAAACACCTTTTTGTGGACATGAAGCCCAGCCAACTACGCCTTTGTAATCATCAACCCTAAAATCTTCTACACCAAGTGAAGACACAGCGTCCACAAGTCCCATTGAATCATATTTTATGCAAGCGTCTGAGAACCCTTTAATGTCATTAATACGGCCAGATCCAGTTTCCCAATGCGCCATGAACGCCCACTTAGGCTTATGTTCAGATAGAGCCATCTCAACAATTTCGCCTGTAACGGATTGGCCGTGAGGAATTTCAATAACTGTTACGCTTGCAGCCTTTGGATTTAAACTGTTTAAGGCCAACTCTTCACGTGTTGATGCTTTCATTCGCAAAGTCAGCGCATCAATTCCAGAAAAAGTTCCATTAGAAAATGCAACAACAGTATCACCTGGCATGACTGCACTGAACATACAGTCCAAGCCACTCCAACCCGTACCCGCCACACCAAATGTATGTGTATTAGATGTCCCAAATAGGTCGCGAAGCATAAATTTACACTCCACCATGCCGCGCAAAACTGCACCATGCATGTGATCCGCTATCCCAGCATTAGCGAAACGTGCTAAAACACGTTCATCAGTTTTACCCGGACCAGGCCCAGCTGCCAAAGTATTTGGAATTTCAAGTTGTGAAAAAATTGTACTATTGCCCATTGAAGAACCCTTTTATCATTTTCTGACACTAAAAGAGCGTATTCAGCAAAACTGTACAACATTCTAACTTACCGTAATGGGTTGCTAATTAGGTAGTTATAAACCTATACTTTAGTATTGTTTTTATCATTTTTATTGATATTTCCTTTAAAACGGGTAGGTTTTTTTAATTATTTATAGAAAGTAAGCTCATTGGCACATAATTCAAAAGATCCAATTAAAGTTGTTCTAGCTGAGTCGAATCCGATGATTTTATCAGCAATGTCAGAAAAGTTTTCTTCTGATTCACGTATTTCACTCATCTCAACAGTGACTACCGCAGAAGATTTTTTATCAACTGTGCTTCGTGTGCCCGTTGACCTAGGCATCGTTTGCTGGAGCTTACCACAACTTGGAGGTGAAAAAATAATTCAGGTTTTACGTGAAAATCCGTCAGCTCCCAAAATTTTGATATACTCACAAAATCATTCTCGGGATGTTTCACGGCGTGCTTTGGCCGCAGGAGCGGCAGGGTTCTGCAGTGATGAACAGACAGTCGACGAGTTGTTAGAAACCGCCATAACAGTTGCTGCTGGAAAAATGGTTTTTCCATTTATGGACGTTCGCGAGTTACAAGCCGATCCACTTTTTATGCTTACAAAACGTGAGCGCGTAATCTTAAGATCCTTGGCTGATGGCTCAACCAATCAAGAACTCGCAAATAACCTATTAATTTCAATTAATACTGTAAAGTTTCATCTATCAAATCTCTATGAAAAACTTGGAATAAAAAATCGCTCTCAAGCCATCTCATTTTACTACTCACGGAGGCTAGATGAACTTCACGACCCTGAAGGTGGAACAGAACTTCGTTCAAACTAAATTCATAAATTACATAAAAAAATGTTGACATAGACCTATTTTTCCTGCTTTCAAATATATCCTTATAAGAAACAATAATTCATAGGGGTAAAAATAAATGAGCTTTCAAACAATAGAACCGGCCCAAGCACGTCTAAATAGAAGTGAACTTGCGGTACCTGGTAGTAACATTCAAATGATTGAAAAAGCTGCAAAATCTGATGCAGATGTAATATTTTTAGATATGGAAGATGCGGTAGCACCGGCAGACAAAGAACAGGCTCGAAAAAACATTATCGAATCCTTAAATGGCCTCGATTGGGGATCAAAAACGATGTCTATTCGTATCAACGGATTAGATACACACTACATGTATCGAGATATTGTTGATGTTGTTGAACAAGCCGGATCGCGACTAGATTTAATCATGATACCCAAGGTTGGTTCCGCCGCAGACGTCTATGCAATTGACATGATGGTGACACAAATTGAGGACGCAAAAGGATACAAAAAACGTATCGGGTTTGAACATATTATTGAGACTGCTTTGGGTATGCAAAACGTCCACGAAATTGCCTCCGCATCTAAGCGAAATGAGAGCTTACATTTTGGTGTTGCAGATTATGCTGCAAGCACCCGAGCACGTACAACAAATATTGGTGGCGTAAATCCAGATTATTCTGTTTTAACAGATCCCAAAGAAGATAATTCTCGAGAAGTGCATTGGGGTGACATGTGGCATTATGCAATTTCAAGAATGGTTGTTGCTGCACGCGCCAATGGGCTGAGACCTGTTGATGGGCCCTTTGGTGATTTCTCTGACCCGGAAGGATATATTGCTGCAGCAAAACGCGCTGCAGTTCTTGGATGTGAAGGCAAGTGGGCTATTCATCCAAGTCAAATTGCACTTGCTAATACTGTAATGAGCCCCTCAAACGCAGAGGTAGAAAAAGCAAATCGTATTTTAATAGCCATGAAAGTTGCAGCATCAGAGGGTAAAGGTGCAGTTTCATTAGATGGGCGTTTAATTGATTATGCTTCCATTAGGCAAGCAGAGGTTCTGGTTGCAAAGGCAAACCAGATAGCAACTAATTAATGGAGAAGGCAAAAGTCAACGCAACAGCTGCACTTAGAAAAAGCGCATTGGAAGCCTTTAATGTTGGGGTTGCAGCTGCTGATCCAGAAGTTGCCTTGAAAAGAACATTAGATAGGAAACCAATTCCACAAATTAAATCTAATGGATGCTATTTTATAGTGTCTGTTGGAAAGGCGGCTTGTAAAATGGCAAATTATTTTATTAAAAAATTACCTGAAGGCTCAAATTTTAATGCGATCGCCATCACAAATTTTGAAAATGTAATTCCAGTTAAAGGGTGCGAAGTAATGGGTGCATCCCACCCTGTACCCTGTGAAAAGGGTCTCTTTGCTGCGCGAGAGGTTATTTCCCGCCTAGAAAAAGCTACAAAATTTGATATTATAATAATGCTTGTTAGTGGTGGCGCCTCCGCATTATTACCAGCACCAGTTAATGAAATAAGCTTACATGATAAAATACATTTAAATAAAATCTTATTAGTAAGTGGTTTAAATATTTATCAAATGAATTTAGTCCGTCAATCAATTTCACGCTTGAAGGGTGGAGGTGTTCTTAGGTTTGCTGCACCAGCGCAAGTCCATAGCTATATTCTTTCAGATGTATTGGGTGACGATTTAAGTGTGATAGGCAGTGGTCCAAGTATAGCTCCCCTAGGTTCAGTAGCCGATGCACGGCGTTTAATGATAAACAAAGGGCTTTTTACAAAGTTACCATTAAGGATTCGACTATATCTAGAAAATGCGTCTATTCCAAAGCTCCCTACAGAAAGTATTAATGCTCACCTAATAGCAAGTAATTCTAATAGCGTATTGGCAATGGCTAAGGCAGTAGGCGCAACTGTTATAACCAAACCTTTAATGGGCGATGTCCAAGCTGCAGTTAATCAAATCATAGACACTTTGAAGTCCCTAAACAAAACAGATTCGTTTGCAATTGCATTTGGTGGCGAAACAACCGTGAAGATAAAAGGTGATGGGAAAGGTGGCCGCAATCAAGAGCTTGCACTCCGTTTTGCAATAGAAGCTGAGGGATTGTTTTGTCGCCCATGGTGCTTCTTAAGTGGTGGTACAGACGGTATAGATGGCCCAACCAATTCTGCTGGCGGCGTAGTGGACCACTTCACACTAGATAAAATTCGTTGTGCTGGAGGAGATATAAATAAACTTTTGGAAAATAATGATAGCTACAATGCCTTGAAGCTATCTGATGATCTGATTCTTACTGGAGCAACAGGAACTAATGTGGCAGATTTACAATTATTTATTGTTGGCCCCTTACATTCATCTTTTTAAATGATAACCACAATTAAAGGATGCAATTTAATGATGGTTATATTATTGTGAATAAATTGGTTAAAGTAATGCGTGTAAATAATACAACTTTTTGCAATATGAAGATAAAATACTAAATCAGTATATAAATAAACATCTAAAGGAAACAGATTATGACACAAAAGGCTGTAAGACCAGGCAACCGTTTAATGGATCGACCTGAGTATAAGCTTAAACAACAGCCATTAATTTGCTCCCCCAAAATTAGTGTATTTGATGCTGTTACCAAAATGGCGGCAAAAAGCTATGGTGCGGTGATTGTTGTTGATGATGACCAAAAGGTTATAGGTGTCGCTACTGAGAGAGATATAATGAACAAAGTGGTGGCAAAAGAACTAGATCCGCAGAAAACTCTAGTAGAAGACATTATGACGCCAAACCCGCGCCTAGCACGTGAAACTGATGATTTAATCGACTGGCTCAGAATAATGTCTAACGAACGCTTTAGACGCTTGCCTGTTGTAGATGAAAATGGAGAGATAAAAGCTGTCTTTACGCAAGGTGATTTTGTTTCCTACACTTGGCCAGATTTAATGTATCAAATGAAATCGATTGCAACTGCAACAGTAAGTAAAAACTGGGCCACATTTTTGATTGGTGGTGGTATAGCGTTATATTCCTTAGCTATGATTATATTAGTTAGCATGATGAATTAAAGCTTATTGAGGAAAAGTATTTTCTGTTACACTTAGAATCTAATATGTTTTGAAGGCTTTGATATGTTAGAAATACCATGCGCTCGCCCAAAAAAGAAATAGATAGCTGTTATGGATTTCCTCATTTTATTGCCTGCTCTTGGTTTTTTCTTACTTAATGTATTTGTCCCTGGGCCAAACGTTCTCAATACAATAGCTACTTCTATTGGTTCTGGGTACCGTACAAGTTTAGCCTGTGCATCCGCGTGTGGCTTAGGAATATTACTATGGGCAACCGCTGCGTTGTTTGGTGCTGCAGCCTTCTTTCAACGGTTTCCTCTGGCAAATCAGAGCCTCATAATTATTGGTAGCATCTTACTTTTATATTTTTCTTATCGTTATTTTAAAAGATCTTTTGAAAAAAAGCATGAAATAGTAAGTATCAAAGATCAGTCATTTAGGTCAGCCTTTTGGCAAGCATTTCTGATTATGATGACTAACCCAAAAGTTTTAACAACTTGGCTTACTGTGATTTCTCTTTTTCCATTAATTACAGAAAGCTTAATAAATATTTCAGCATTTATAATACTTTCTGCATTAGCATCATTTTGTGGCCACGCTATCTTTGCTATATTCTTTTCTTCAAAAAAAGCTGCAATAGTATATTTATTCTTATACCGCCCATTAAATGCTTTTGTAGGCATAGGGTTTTGTATTTATGGCCTCAACCTTTTAGTAAATACTTTACCTCATTTAATTTTCTATGGGTAAAATAAAGTTAACATTTTTTTCAATTCATTTTAATGGATGCTATATTTTTATTCCATGGGAATTAAGTTTTCAGCAACTTCAAGTGTAATACAATAAACTTTATAATTCCAAATTATACATTATTCATAAAGATTCAAACTGTACCTCATACCCCAGACAAAGGGATACAACGTGACTATCAAAATAAGAAATTTAAGATTATGAAAAATCAAGAATCTCAATTTCTTGCGTTAAGCATGACAGCTTTGGGAATTGTACTTACATTATCCACATGGTTTTCTACTACTTCAGTAGCCGCTGAAATTGGTATTGCTTTAACACTTAACAACTCACAAATAGCTTGGCTAACAAATGCAGTCCAGGGAGGTTTTGTAATAGGGGCAATGGTCTCTAGCCTATTTGCTTTGGCCGATATTTGGCCCATAAAGTGGCTTTTATCCTTGGGTGCTATTTGTGTAGGATTAGCTAATTTACTAATCTTGTTTGATACAAATTTTACTATTGTTATTGCTTCACGATTAGCCACTGGTGCCTCACTTGCAATCGTATATCCAACTGCGTTGAAATATATCAGTACGTGGTTCATAAAGTGTCGTGGGTTGGCTATGGGAACACTCGTTGGAGCATTAACAATTGGATCAGCATTTCCACACCTCATTAATTCTTTTGATTTAGGGCTAGATTGGAAATCTGTTATAAAAACTACTTCGCTCGCGTGCTTCATAGCCGCAGCTATATTCATAAACCTTAAGGATGGACCATATCAATTTAAGTCTGCTAGTTTCAAATGGGGTCAGCTTTCAAGTGTACTAAAAAATCGACCAGTAATGCTAGCAAATTTTGGATACTTTGGTCATATGTGGGAAATATATGCACTTTGGGGCTGGTTCTTAGCGTATTCTAGTGCAGCCCAAGTTTCAGGTTTAAGTATTGAAAACACATCTTTTTTAACATTTACTGTTATAGCAATTGGCGCATTAGGATGTATTTTTGGAGGACTATTAGCTGATCGTATTGGTAGATGTTTAACAACTGCTTTAGCTATGAGCATTTCCGGGACTTGCGCAATCATGATTGGATTTTTCTATAATGGTCCAACTGAATTATTTGTGATTGTAGCATTAATCTGGGGGTTTTCAGCAATTGCAGATAGTGCTCAGTTTTCTGCGACAGTGGCAGAGGTTTCTGATCCAACATTGGTTGGTTCTAGCTTAACCTTTCAGATGGGTATTGGATTTTCAATTACAGTTGTTGCAGTTTGGATACTTCCTCATGTTGCAGAATTTCTAGGCGGCTGGCAATGGGCATTTAGTATTCTGGCAATAGGACCTGTATTTGGTATTTGGGCTATGCTTACATTAAGAAAACACCCTGACGCTACGAAAATAGCAAATGGGAAACGTTAAAATTGATGAAAACTTATAAATAGAAATAACTGAATAAACAATCAGCCACTATCATTCTTAACCTTATAGCTTTAGATAAAATAATACCTTAAGGAGAATAAATAATGGAAGCTTCACAAAGCTTAATTGAACTAGTTACGGTAGCTCAGAGCCGTGCAAAAGCAGATGAAAATCGCATTGTAGAAATTTTAAACCTTATGCGTGAACAAGACAATTCAGACGCACACGTTGAAGAACTTCGCAAAGCAACCGTTGCGCTTGAATTGAATGCTGTAAACACTTTTTCTCTTTTCGAGGCGCGAATGCAGCACCATTTTAGGAGAGGTCCATTTTCACGGAAACTAAAGTCGCTACTGCTTGAAGCCAAGAAAACAAATTTAGCAAATAGGGTTCACCAATATTATCTAGCCATCAACGTACTTAAGCATGGGAAAGGTGCAAGTTATCGGGAATTATTAAATGATCCGAGCTCTCTTTTTGTTGTAAAGCCAGCCGAAGGTATTATCCCCCATGATGATGACGCTACCTCTGGTCTTATTGATGTCACTCTATCAGGATTCTTTGATGGACTGACTTCGACTATTCTAGATGCTTATTATTTTCTTGAGAAAAAATAGAAATTTGGGCTTAAACTTATATCAAATATAGGAATGCTATGACTGAAACTGTACTTTTAACTGGAATTTCTGGCTATATTGGGTTGCATTGTGCACAACAACTTCTTGATGCAGGGTATACTGTGCGCGGCTCAGTACGGAGTGAAATAAAAGAAAAAGAGGTTTTAGAAACCCTTAAAGCCGCTTCAGTTAATACAAAAAAATTATCTATTATTGAGCTAGATCTAACTTCAGATATTGGATGGGATAATGCAGCCAAAAATTGTGATTATATTATGCATGTTGCATCACCTTTTGAGCTTGCAAACCCAAAAAATGAAGCCGAAATGATTATACCAGCAGTTGAGGGTACATTGCGTGTATTTCAAGCGGCAAAGAATATGGGTGTGAACCGAGTTGTTCTTACTAGTTCAATTGTGGCAATGATCGGAAGCATGAAAAATGGTACATTTGGTCCAGAAAACTGGACAGATATATCTGCTAAAAACATAAATACTTATGCTAGAAGTAAAACTTTAGCAGAAAAAGCAGCATGGGATTTTGCTAAATCTAATAATATTGAACTTGTTGTTATAAATCCAGGAGGAGTATTTGGTCCACCACTTGGTAAGAATATTAGCGGGCAATCAATGTCGAGCCTTGACCAAATGTTGCGCGGTAAACTACCAATGGTTCCTAAAATAGCCTTTCCAATGGTAGACGTCCGAGATGTTGCAAATATTCACGTTCAAGCTTTATCAAACTCTGGTGCCACTGGAAAAAGAATAATAGCCTCTACAGCCCAACCAAACGGATTTGATACTGCAGCTCAAATTCTCAAAGATGCAGGCTATAAAGGACCAAGTACACGAATAGCACCGAATTTTATCTTTCACTTAATGGCTATATTCGATCGCGAAGCTAAAGGAATGCTTGGGCTGTTAAAGACAAATCTCAGTGCAGATAATTCAGAGACATGTATCCTTTTTAACTGGACACCAATCCCATTTAAGAAATCAGTTTTAGACACAGCTGAGGCTGTCAAAGCTCTTCAGTAAGAAATAGGTATTTTTCAAAAACAAAGAAAGTTAAAGCAGATCAATAATTTAAGAATCCAGAAACTCAGTTTGTTAGCTTTTATAAATACCTGTGGACATGTTTTAAATATGTTTGCAGTATTATTTACATTTATTGTGGAGCCTTAGTATGAATGTAATTCTGTGTTATGGAGATAGCAACACTCACGGAACTAAGCCTGTTAATGCAAACCAAACATTAACTCGCTATACAAGGGGCGTTCCTTGGCCCGATAAAATGGGCTCAGCATTAGGTACAGAGTATTTAGTCATATCAGAGGGTCTGCCAGGACGTACGACAGTCCACGACGACCCGATTAGTGGAGGAATGCGTTCAGGCATAAAACTATTGTCAGCAACTCTACACAGCCATGAGCCTATCGATCTCTTAGTTCTTATGTTGGGAACAAATGATCTAAAATTTCAATTTTCATCATCATCTTTCGATATTGCTCAATCAGTTGATAGAATAATAAAAGAAACCAAATGGCATGCTCCTGGACTTGATATAATGATTATTTCTCCAGCGTCAGTTTCACCAAGTGGCGTAATGTCTGATCTATTTTCAGGAGCAGAAATCCTTCAAAAAGATTTATCCACTCATTTGCAGCATGTTGCACTAATGCGAGGAACTGGGTTTATGGATGCTGATGATTACGTAAAGGTTTCTCCAATTGATGGCGTGCACTGGGGTGAAGCTGCTCACAACACTTTTGGTACGGTTGCAGCCCAAGCTGTCTTAAATCGCCTGAATAAAATCAAGACCTAATTCTATCAAAAGCGCCTAAATTGGCTAAAGCCAAGTAGCACTAATTCCAATGTATTATAAAAAAATTAATATTAAAGTATCTAATAACTTTAGTTTCAAGCGATATTTTTTATTCATTTTTTTGGCTGCTTAAACTGTAAAAATAGAATTGGTAGCATTAGCACAATTCCAATAGCCATTGTCATTAATCCTGGTGCAATAAAAAAGAATGATACGAGTGCCACCCACCAACGTTCCCATTTTTTTAAAGAAGATCTGAAATATCCTGAAAATGCAACGCCAAGCGATGCTATCCCCAACATTGCACCAACCAAAGTCACTGTAAACAACCACCAAGTAAAGCCATCTGCGACCAACAATAACGCTGGCGAATAAACAAATACAAAAGGAACTAGCGCTTTAGCGATGCCAAGTCGGAATGCAGTGTTGCCTGTCTTGAACGGATTAGAGCCCGCAATTCCCGCTGCAGCATACGCTGCTAAAGCTACTGGTGGTGTAATATCTGCTAAAACACCATAATAAAAAACAAAGAAATGCGCTACGATTGGTTCAACATTTAATACCGCGAGTGCAGGCGCTGCTACTGCTACCAAAATAATATAGGTCGCTGTTGTAGGAATTCCTGCTCCCATAATTATACAAGAAATTGCTATTAAAATAAGAGATGTGAACAACGCCCATTGTCCTACTGTGAAATAACCAAGCAAGGGCAGAGAACTTAGAAACGTTCCAATATCAGTTGCTGTTTGCACAACAACATATCCTAGTCGGAAACCAACACCTGTTAGGGTGACAACACCTACGACCACTCCTACTGTTGCCGCTGCAGCACCAACCGCTAAAGTATTTTTTGCACCAGCTGCCAGGCTATCCCATAAATCTTTAAAAGATAGTCGGTGTGTAGGGTTTAAGAACCCAACAACAACACAGGCAATTATTCCATAAACTGCCGCATAGTCTGGAGTTTTACCAGATAGGATCATATAAACTAAAATGATCAATGGTATGAGGCTAAGCCAATGATCTTTTAAAACTACACCAAGTTTAGGTAGTTCTTCTGAACGTAAACCACGAAGTCCCAACTTCTTGGCTTCAAGGTGTACCATGATGAAAATACCAAAATAGTGAAGCAAAGCTGGAAAGAGTGCTGCAGCCAACACATCACGCAATGGAATTTCTAGGTATTCGACCATTATAAAAGCAGCCGCACCCAAAATCGGTGGGGTAATTTGACCACCTGTTGAAGATGTAGCCTCAACTGCGCCTGCAAAATGTGCAGGATAGCCTACACGTTTCATTGCAGGAATAGTAAGTGCCCCAGTGGTCACGGTGTTTGCAATGGACGAACCCGAAATTGTTCCCATAAATGCACTCGAAAAAATAGCAACCTTAGCTGGGCCACCAGAATATCGGCCAGCAACTACCATTGCCATATCAATAAAGAGTTGCCCCAATCCAATACGAGTAGCCAACACACCAAATAGAATGAAAAGAAAAACATATTGCGCCATCACACCGATCGCGATGCCATAGATGCCTTGGTTTGTCATATACAGGTGGTTAATAATACCAAGCCATGATGATCCACCATGCTTTAATGCTCCAGGCATCCAAGGTCCGAAATATGCAAAACCGATAAAAATTAGACCAATGATGGGCAATGTTGGACCAACACTACGCCTAGCGGCCTCAAGTGTAAGTAAAAGTAGTGCCGATCCCATGAAAATATCTGATTGTGAAGGGTTTCCTACTCGCTGTGCCAAGGCTGATGCAGGCAGTAGCGGCAAATACATTGCTGCACCAACTGCCAAAATTGCAAAAATTATATCAATTAAAGGTATACCATCAAATCGATACCAGGCTTTAGGAAGTAGGGTATCACTTGTCTTTCGTGCACTAAATAGTAAAAATACTAACCCAAGAACAAATGATAAGTGAATACCACGGTGTACTAGTTCTCGTACAAGGCCAAAACCAGAAGCATAAAAGTGATAGACAGACATGGATACCAAAATAGCACCAATCAAATATCCAAATAATTTACCGGTTTGGCGAAATGCTGTTTCAGGATCAAATTTTCGCTCAATTTCAGCTAGCTGTTCAGGTGTAAGTTCAGGTGTATTGTCTGCCGGCATAATGGGTTCCATATCAGAATGAATA
This sequence comes from uncultured Amylibacter sp., assembly GCA_905181935.1. Classification (GTDB taxonomy): domain Bacteria; phylum Pseudomonadota; class Alphaproteobacteria; order Rhodobacterales; family Rhodobacteraceae; genus Amylibacter. The sequence continues at coordinate 497,926 of CAJIZV010000001.1, forward strand.
AAAACAGCCTCAGGCGTAAAAACGCCTGAGGCTTATATAATTGTTTGAATGATTTATTTAATCAAACCAACTTCACGGTAGAAACGCTCAGCACCAGCGTGCAATGGCACACCTACACCAGCTAAAGCAGTGTCTGGAGTAATAGTTTTACCTTTGGCATGGCCAACATCAAGTAGCTTGCGAGACTCTTTATTCCACAATGCTTTTGTGATGTTGTAAATTAACTCATCATCTTGACTTGCAGAAGTGAACCACTGTGCGCCAACAGATACTGTTGTTGTAGATGCAACACCTTCATAGGTACCTTCTGGAATATCAGAAGATGCAAAGAAACCGTATTTTTCAGTTAAAGCATTTGCGCCTGCTCCATCGATTGGAACTAGTTTGATATCAGCAGCAGATGCCAATTCAACTAAAGATCCAGTCGGGTAACCAGCAACAACAAAAAACGCATCGATCTTACCATTTCGCAATGCTTCAGCAGCTGCACCACCCTTTAGGGCTTCTGCAGTAACATCATCAGAAGACAAACCATTAGATTCTAAAATTAGGTTAGCATCAACATAAGTGCCGGACCCAGGTTCATCCAAAGAAACGCGTTTGCCAGCCAAATCAGCAACTGAATTTATACCACTGTCAGCCAAAGCTACGAGATGAATATGCTCTTCAAATAATGCTGCTATTGTACGAAGGTCTGTGGCAGGCTTACTACCTTCCATTGTTCCCGTACCAGTGTAAGCCCAATAAGCAACATCAGATTGTGCGAAACCAGAACTACGCAAACCAGAAATAATTGCGTTAACATTGTCTACAGAACCACGTGACGACACAGCAGATGCAATTAAGCCATCTACACCACAAGATCCACCTTTACCACATTCACGTGACCCAGGAGGTTTAGAAATTGCATTAGCAATTACACCACCAACTGGGTAATAAGTATAAGCTGTTCCGCCTGTACCGATTGTGAAGAAATTTAGCTCTTGTGCCGAAGCGTTTCCAACAAGGCCAAGTGCCAACACCGCACTTAAGGCAGCTGTTTTAATTAGTTTAATCATTTTTTTTCCTTTTTTGGTTTTCTGTTCTCTTAAAAAAATCAAATAGCTTAAAAGAGTAACAAGTTAATCTACATTTAAAGTATAATTAACTCTGTATATCTTAAATAATGATTTTATGAAAAAAATACAACTTCATAAAACCATGTTTTATATTAATGCGATACTGCACTGTATAAAAATGAAAAAGTTTACGTCACTTACAAAAGCCCTATATCTGCTCGACCATCAGTAAATATCAAAAACTACTTAATGTTATTTTTGCGTAAAACGCACAGAGGCAATATTGTTTATGAAATCAACTTAACAGCGCCCCGCCATCAACATCCACTGTGGTACCAGTTACAAATTCATTTTGTATTACGAACATAATACCTTCAGCTACTTCATCAGAAATTCCAACACGTGGAATTAAATTTTTCTGCGTCATTTTTTCATAAAGAACCTCTCGCTCAGTGCCCTCTAACAAAACCATTGGTGTATCTATTACTCCAGGTGAAACAACATTCACACGTATGCGCGGAGATACCTCCCGAGCAACAGCGCGTGCCATAGCTTCTATTGCACCACCAACTGAGGAAAGCGCTATTTGCCCAGGCCTAGGGTTTCTCGCTGGCGATCCTGAAACAAGGGTTATAGATCCGCCATCAGTCAAATGTTTCGCACCATAGCGAATAACATTCGCATAACCCCATAGTTTATCAAAAGATCCTTTAAAACCATCCATATCCATATCAAGAAATGGCCCAATTGCACGACTGCCCCCTGTTGCCGCGCTAACCAAAACATCAAAAGGTGCAAGTTTGCTTAAAAGCGTCTCAACAGCGTTAACATCACGAACATCACAACTTTCGAGTGTCACACCTTTAGGTAATTGATCTATTTTAGAAGGATCTCTACTTACAGCAACAACAGAAGCTCCAGCTTTTGCTAACATTTTAACAGTTGCAAGCCCAATGCCTGAAGTACCACCGAACACTATGGCTTTTTTCTCAGAAAGATTCATTTGATATTCCTTATAATATTTACACGTTTAATTAAGATGTCTGCTTCGGATTTATAAAGTAGTCCTAAACTGGCAAGATAGAAATAGTTCATACTCCAATATATGCCAATAATGCCCCATCGATTTTAAAATCGCTACCACTGCAAAAACCAGATGTTTCACTACACAAAAAATCAATTAGCGCGCTAGTTTCCTCTATTGTACCGACACGGCCAATGGGATGGCATTTGCCAAACTCAGCAATAGTATCTTCAATTGGATTTCCTTCCCCTACAACAACTTGCGCGGCATACTCCAAAAGTGGTGTGCGAATTGAACCGGGGCTTATTGAATTTACACGGATATTGTCTTTGGCCGCATCTACGGCTTGTGCTCGAACCAGCGCATGAATAGCACCTTTGCTGGTAGCATAGGCGAGCACATTATGCTGATTAGAATGACCTTGAACAGACGATACGTGCACAATTGACCCACCACCTCTCGCTTTCATTAATGGGTAGGCAAAGTGTGATGTCAAAAAGCAGGAGTTAAGATTGGTTGATATAACTCGGTTCCAATGATTAATATCTGTTGTTTCAGTGTCACCGTATGTTTGAATAGCCGCTGCATTTACCAAGATGTCTATTCCTGTATCCTCTAATGCAATACTACCTATCCAAGCTTCTACTTGTGCGGGATCTGACACATCAACTTTAGAAACTTTTATATTCATACCTGCCCCAGCCTTTATAGCTTTTTTATTTATATCTTCATCAATTCCACAAATAAATACCTTTGCACCTTCGCGTGCAAAATGTAGTGCTGCGCCCAATCCAATACCACTTGATCCCGTGACAACTGCAACCTTTCCTGCAAACTTTTTCATTTATATCTCCATATTTAATGATGTTATTATGGCTATGCTTCAAATACATGTTCAAATGTTTTAATAACGCCTCGTAATTCTGCTAGACCCTTTAAGCGCCCAATGGCAGAATACCCAGCATTAGTTTCTTTCAAAATATCATCCAGAAGTAGGTGCCCGTGATCAGGGCGCATCGGAAACTGCCAATCAATACGCCCTTCATCACGTCGCCGGCTTTCTTCCTCAATAAGAAGCTTCACAATTTCAATCATATTTGTTGATCCCTCAAGATGATCCGCTTCATAAAACCCCCCCCCTTTTTCACGTTGTACATTTCGCAAATGTGCAAATTGAATGCGAGGCGAGAATTCTTTAATAATGCTTAGTAAGTCATTATCCTCAGACGCACCAAGTGAACCCGTGCAAAAGGTAATACCATTTGCCAAAGACGGGAACGCTTCGAAAATAGTCCTGTAATCTTTGGCCGTACTTAAGACCCTAGGCAACCCAAATAAAGAAAACGGTGGATCATCTGGATGAAGGCCCATCCTAAGACCCAACTCGTCGGCCAGAGGAATAATTTCACCCAAAAAGGATATTAGGTTTCGCCTCAGGTCAGTATTAGAAAATCCATAAAATTTAGCAATACATTTGCTGATACCTTCACGTGTGTGGCTGCCCTCAGAACCTGGCAGCCCTGCAATTATATTTTGTTCTAAGACTTTAATATCCTGCACGTTTAATTCTTTAAATCGAACTTCGGCAAGAGATATTACATCTGTTGAATATGATGAATCAGCATTTGGGCGGTTAAGAATAAACATGTCATAAGTGGCAAAATCAATGGGATCAAAGCGCAGCGCCAGACCACCGTTGGGAGCACTAAATCTAAGATCAGTTCGGGTCCAATCAACTACTGGCATAAAGTTATAGCAAATTACTTCTAAGCCTGCCTCTGCAAGGTTTTTCATGGTGCTTTTAAATGCTGCTACATGTGCAGTTGCACCGGCTCCAAAAAGCTTAATTTCAGTCGGAACAGGAATACTTTCAACTACCGACCAAACTAGCCCTGCTTGTTGAATTTCTTTTTGTCGGGCATAAATATCTTCCAGTGTCCAGACCTGGCCGTCATAACATTCATGCAAAGCAGTTACTATATCTGTAGCTCCAGATTGCCTAGCATAATCCAAAGTAACGGGATCTGATGGTCCGTACCATCTCCAAGATTGATACATAATAAACATCTCCAAAGCTTATGAGGGTCTACTCTGCAGTTTTAACTCAGATTTTACAATTTATTTATTGGACCAGTTAAAACTACTTAACTGTTATCTAAATAAAACTTTAATTTATGATTATGTTAACTTACTGATATGTATTATTATTTTAAAATTTAAAAAATCTTGTATTCTAATTTATACGCAGTAATACTAATCTGGACCAACAAGGTATTGAAAATGTCAAATAAATTAGCACCATTAGATTTGGCACAAGTAGGTAAAACCTCAAGCTCTGTAGATATTTTAGTACAGCAAATTAAAACTTATATATCTGAATATAAGCTCAAAGTCGGTGACACACTACCAAGCGAACGAGACCTTGGTGAAATGTTTGGTAGTGCACGTAACACAGTTCGAGAAGCAATTCGTATACTAAAAGCCTATGGGGTCATAGATGTTAAGCCAAAAGTTGGTGCCATAATTGTTAATAGGCACATGGATGCAGCACTAGATTTATTTTCTTTTCAAATCACAATGTCGCACGAAATATTTACAGATATACAAGGGTTTCGCAGGTTGGTTGAAATAGGTTTAGTTGATCAACTTTTTGAGAATCTAACCAATACTAATCTACTAAAATTACACAAGATAAACGATGCTATACTTTTATCTAGATCACCTTCAGAATCCGCACAGTTTGATTTTAATTTTCATTCTACGATGCTATCATATGCTGGAAATGATACAGTGCTTGCAGTTTATAATACGATGAAATCCATTATTTTAAGGCTAATGGAAACAGGCAAGCATGAGGATGGGCAATTAAGAACGCATGAACAGCATTTGCTTATCCTGAATATGTTGAAAAACAGGGACCGACTTGGCTTTAAATACCACATGTCAGCACATTTTGATCAGGGTCTAAAATATATCAAGAGGACCCCAAAATGATTATAGAAATTCTTGGGGCTGCTAGGGATGGAATTGGCGAAAGTCCATTTTGGGATGCTCAAACTGATACGGTTTGGTCCGTAGATATTACTGGCAAACACATCCGCAAACGATGGCTGACTAATGGCAAAACCAAGACTTGGGATACGCATGATCTACCCACTGCATTGGCGAGACGCTCAACTGGAGGTGCAGTGGTTTCATTTGCAAAAAGTGTTGCCCTTTGGGATGAAAAAGGCACAATTAATATTGCCCATCCAGAGACTGATCTATTTATGCGATTAAACGAAGGAAAGTGTGATCCACGTGGCCGCTTTTGGGTAACTAGCATGGAAAATAATATGACAGATGGATTAATCGCGCGCTCACAAGATATGGCGTGTGGGCGGTTATTTCGAATTGATGGAAAATCAGTTACAGCCTGCAGTGAAGCCGAATTTGGCATTCCAAATACGATGGCGTGGTCACCAGATTGCAAAAAGTTTTATCTTGGAGACTCACTGAGGAACACCATTTGGGTCTGGGATTATGATAATGAATCCGGTCAAATTACAAATAGAAAGATCCATGTGTCAGGCGGACCAGGCATACCAGATGGATCATGTATAGATAGTGAAGGCTTCCTATGGACTGCACGATTTGGGGCTAGCCGAGTAATTCGTTACGACCCAAATGGGAAAATCGATCGTGAAATTATGTTGCCCGTTGTAAATCCAACAGCTACTACATTTGGCGGTACCGACCTCAAGACATTAATTGTGACTTCAGCCAAATTTGGAATAAAAAATCCCGGGTATAACGATGGAGCAATGCTGACTATTAAAACTAATATCCGCGGACAAAGCGAAAATTGGTTTTCAGGATGAAACACCAAATAAGTATATTTAAAAAATACTACAATAATTTTCTGATAAACCAAAAATAGGATGGTTTCTGTACTAAAAAATTATAACGAAATAAATATTTTGCACGTTCAATAATTGGTAGGACAATTGGTTTATAATACTGCATCCTTTTTGCACGGCCATGATAGATATTAAACCTTAAGGAGAATGATTATGAAACTACTTAGACTTGGCGCTGTAGGGTCAGAAATACCCTGTATCTTGGATGAAAATAATATAGCTCGAAATGTATCAAGCATCGTATCAGATTTTACTCCTGATACGATACCCAATCTTAAAGGGCTTTTATCAGGAGTGTCTATTGATGGGTTACCCGCTGTACCAATGGATAATGTACGAGTAGCAACACCAATGGCCCAACCACGAAATATTTATTGTATTGGCTTAAACTATTCAGACCACGCAGCTGAAGCTGGCATGGCTATTCCTGATGAACCTATTCTGTTCAACAAATCTTCTGGCACCTTTTGTGCCGCTTTTGATCCAATTTTATTTGCCCCAAAAATGACTAAATTAGATTGGGAAGTTGAACTCGGTATCGTGATTGGAAAACCAGCCCTAAACATCTCTAAGGCCCAAGCTCTAGACCATATTTTGGGCTACACTTTGGTCAACGACGTGTCCGAACGTGCCTGGCAATTGGAGCGTGGAGGACAATGGGCTAAGGGCAAAGGATTTCCAAACTTTTGCCCAACTGGACCTTGGATTGTAACAGGTGACGAAGTAAATGATGGGCGCTCTCTGTCTATGTGGCTTGATGTAAATGGAACGCGCATGCAAACAGGAAATACAGACACCATGATATTTAACATCCCAACCATTGTAAGTTATCTGTCTGAATTTATGCGATTGGAGGCTGGTGATCTTATCTGTACTGGCACGCCTCCAGGAGTTGGTTCGGGCATGAATCCACCCAGATACCTGAATATTGGTGATAATATTAAATTAGGAATCGATGGGCTGGGTGAGCAAACTCAGACTGTCATAGCACTATAGGAGTATAGAAAATGGATTTAACTAAACGCCTTGCAGGAAAAACTGCCGTTGTTACAGCCGCTGCACAAGGCATTGGACGCGCTGTTGCTGAAAGATTGATGGCTGAGGGTGCAAATGTTTATGCATCAGACTTGAACGGTGACTTGGTATCCACATTAATAGGTGCAAAAACTGCAATTCTTGACGCTACTGATGGCACTGCGGTTACGTCATATTTTGACCAGTTTGATCAAGTTGACATTTTGGTGCACGCTGTAGGCTATGTGCATCAAGGCACAATTGAAGAATGTAGCCCAGAGGACTGGCGCCGTTCATGTAGCATCACGCTTGATAGCGCTTATTACGTTCTTGGTGCTACTGTTCCAAAGATGAAAGCTCATGGTGGAAGCATTATTACAATTGGTTCAGTTGCAAGCTCAATTAAAGGTTTTCCAAAACGTGCGGCTTATGGCGCAACAAAGGGTGGCGTCCTTGGCCTGACCAAAGCTGTGGCAGCTGATTATATCAAAGAAGGTATTCGGTGTAATTCAGTTTGCCCAGGAACAGTTGACAGCCCAAGTTTGCACGAAAGAATAGAAGAACTAGCCGATAAGATGGGAAGCAAAGACGAGGCAGTTAAATTCTTTATTGACCGACAGCCTGCTGGCCGCTTCGGGACACCTAATGAAATCGCTGGCCTCTGTGCCTTTCTAGCTTCAGAGGATGGTGCATTTGTTAACGGACAAGCAATTAAAATCGATGGTGGAATCACTATATGATGATAAAATAGCCATCAAACAACTCTCCCCATATTAGCTCTTAGTTAATAAAAATTTATGGCGAAGCTATCACCTAGACTTATCAAAATATTAAAATATTAAAATATTAAAATGTTAATATGGAAAGCATAACTAAATGAATACTAATTTATCAAATAGGTCTTTATTAAAAAATATTTATGTTCGGAAATTTACTAGTGTTTAATTTTTTAATCAATAACAGCCGATGGTTAGCAGCTGGAGCTTTACTCACGCTTATGTCTGGATTTGGGCAAACATTTTTTATTTCAATTTTTGCAGGCGAAATTAGATCAACATTTAATCTTTCTCACGGTGACTGGGGGGCTATCTATGGATTTGGAACTTTTGCTTCAGCAATTGTTATGGTTTGGGCGGGCGGGCTTACAGACATAATGCGCGTAAGGCAATTGGGGCCGATTGTACTTGCTGCATTAGCTGCATCCTGCCTGTTTATGGCTTTTAATCCTTGGGTAGCTTTGCTGCCAATTGTTATTTTCTGCTTGCGCTTAACAGGTCAAGGAATGTCGACACATATTGCCAATGTTGCAATGTCACGATGGTTTGTCATCAATCGCGGCAAAGCACTATCAGTAGCAAATCTTGGTTTCTCTTTAGGTGAATCAGCCTTTCCACTTTTACTTGTTACAGCATTAGCTTACTTTGCATGGCAGGGAATTTGGGTGATAGCAGCCTTAATTGCTCTAATCTCTATACCAGCTTTAATTTGGCTATTACGCCAAGAGCGAAGCCCACAATCAATGGCCCAAGAAGGTCAATCTAAAGGGATGCATGGGCGCCATTGGACAAGAAAACAAACTTTAACTCATCCCCTATTTTGGTTTATGATGCCTGCACTTTTAGGCCAGTCAGCATTTAATACAGTATTCTTTTTTCTTCAGGTTCACTTTGCTGAGATCAAGGGTTGGGAGCATATTCAATTAGTTGCAATGTTTCCAATTTATACCATGGTTGCAATTGGTTCGATGGTTATGTCTGGTATTTTATTAGACCGGCTTGGAACAGTAAGATTAATTCCTTATTTCCAGCTACCTATGATAATAGCTTTCTTATTATTTGCATTCGGGAACACATTATTCACTGCACTTTTAGGCTTTGTTTTCCTAGGAATTACGTCTGGAGCAAATTCGACACTTCCAAATGCTTTTTGGGCTGAATTTTTTGGAACCAAGCATCTTGGTTCAATAAAGGCAGCGGCAACGGCAGCCATAGTTCTTGGATCTGCCATTGGTCCAGCAGTTACAGGAATTTTATTAGACTTTGACGTTTCACTTGAAGTTCAGTACGTTTGGATTTCTTCTTTTTTTGCTTTTTCGTCATTGATGATGTGGGTCGGTATTTCACGAGCTCATAAATTCCTAAATAACTAATATTTTAATATAGAGTTAAGCCCAATGTTGCTCTATCCTTAAACGACAACCACAAAATCTAAAATTAATTTTCAAAAAAATAATTAATAAAAAGCATAACTGTAAAGCTGAAGGGTATATATTTCTGGATCAAAGCATATTTAGCGAAATAAGCTATTAACAACTATTTTCTTTATATAATTATTTAGGGATTATATAAAATTAAAGTAAGCCCCATTTTTCATAATCAGATACCAACAAATGAATTGCATCTACATCTTCTTCAATTTCTGCAAATCTACCAATAGGTTCTGCAAAAACATTATCAGTTATATCATCATTTACCGTTGAGACTTCACCAATCAGCACGTCCCCATTTTCACCCCAAAACTTATGCCAATTACCTGGTGAGAGAGTTACACTTTCCCCTGGTGCAAGCCTGAGAATATCTCCAGCTTTGAATATCTTTGCTACACCATCACAAAATACTGGTACAGATGCTTTCAGGTCAATCTCACCATTTGGATCACTTTCAAACATCTCTATTGCCAGGATTGCACCACCTCGATTTATAATATCTTCAGTTTTAATAATATGCCGATGTGATGGGGATACCTGATCTTGGCGCGAGATCATTATTTTTTCAGCATAGCACATCCCTTTACCACTTCTTAGGTCAGACATTGAGCCATTTCGTACAGTAAATAGAAATAACCCCTTTTCATCAAAATGACCTTCACCGTAGTCTGTTATATCCCAACCTAAGCGTGCATCAAAAATTGCTTGAAAATCAGACTTTCGGGCGACAAGTTCATTGGGTTGAAAATAAGCAAATGGTGGCAATCTAAATCCATGGGACTTAATAAATTCATCAGCTTCTAAAATAATCTTATTGATAATTGAACGTTTCATATTATTTTATTCCACTTGGATAAATGACACCCTTGCGGATAATCAGGTTTGCATAAAGACAAGGTTCACTTGTTGAAACAACTGCATGACATTTTTTTACACGGTCATAAAAATCATTTCCAACTAATGCCACAACAGGCCTGTTTGGGGCATATTTATTGCAAGTCATGAGCATTTCTTGATGAATGTTATGCAATTCATCTTGTTTTTCTCCAACTGTTGATCGAAATAAAGCTTGGTCAATAAAATCATCAACAGGCAGAACACTTAATATAGCATCAATAACGGGTACTACAGTCATACCATCTAGACGAATAATCCGGCGAGCATTTTCCAATGCAGGATAATTGCCATCAACAACAGCAATTTCATCTCCATGGCCCATAGCCCGCAATATTGCGAGGAGGTCAGGACTAAGTATTGGGTTAATACCTTTTAGCATAATTATAGTCCTTTAAACAAAACATTTTGATCAAGAAGGTAAAGAGAGAAAAGGGGTAAACTTGCGCCACCAAGCGCACGGGCACCTCGACCCACTATACCCTCAAGAATACTTAGGTCACTAATCCCACGCGTGTCCAACTCTCCTATCTCGACACGAATGGCGTCTACTATTCTTTGCCTAATATTACTGGGGAACGCTCCATCAATTACAGCGGCCTGAAAATCAATAACTGAAGAAGATGCAACAATAGCCCAAGCTAGATGTCGGGCAGTATCTTCAATCCACTCGTCAAGAAGTGGCCCAAGTGAGTGCCAATCTTCAGGCTCACTCCACTGATGTGATAAGACGAAACCTTTTGCTTTGAAACTCATTTCAAGCGTGTAGATAGATGCGTGGTCAATAAGTGTGGTAGCCTTCCCATCACTATTCATAACAGGCATTGGCCCAATAGCACCGGCATTACCTGTCCGCCCAGAATACAAACCATGATTTAATACAATACCACCGCCTATAAATGTGCCTATAAAAAAGTATACAAAATCAGCTAATTCTTTTCCATGGCCAAAAGCGAGCTCAGCGCCACAAGCAGCAGTAGCATCATTTTGCATATTAACAGGCAAATTACTTATAGCTTCTAATTTAGACTGAAAATCAGTATCTTTCCAAACCTCCATTACATCTTGAGGCGCTCCAATTTTTTCAGCCCAATTCCATAACTGGGATGGGATTGATACACCAAGTCCTGCAATGCGCTTTTGTTGATATGGCAATAACTTTTCACGAAGAGTCGCAATGCCAGTTTCTACAAAAATTATAATTTCTGATGGTATTGGATAAGCAAAAACCTTACTGATAGACCCTAATTGTTGTCCAAGAAAGTCTACTAAAACAAGATCAGCACTTCTGCGACCAATTTTTAAACCAATCGAAAATACTCCATTTGGGTTTAGGCTCATTGGAATAGACGGTTGTCCAACTTGTCCACGTTGTGGCTCCCCTCTTAGTAAAAGTCCATCACTCTCTAATGACCGCATAATTACTGAAACTGTTTGTGCAGAAAGGCCCGATCTGCGTGCAATTTGAGATTTTGCAAGACTACCGTGGCGACGAACAAGAGACAAAACAAGTCGTTCATTATAGTCTCGAACACGACTTTGGTTAGCACCTCCACTTGGATCATTCATCTTTTCAGGAAGTTTATTAGGCATTTAAAGAAGATCACCTTTTAGAGTTATTAACCCCACCTACATTTAATATGCCGAGATTATTGATTTCTTAAGATGACTCAAATACGTAAATAAATCAATATAGATTCATCAAATTAATTAATAAATCAAAATGATTTATCTATTGACAGGTGGTATCTCATTATGATTTTGTATTTATGGTGGGGAGCAAATTTAGGCTCTGCTCACGTTTCGGCACATAGGTTTAAGTCAGTTAATTGACTGGCTATGCGCCAACAATTAACTGGGAGAACGACTTATGAAAAACACTATTCTTAAATCAGTAATAGGTGCAATTGCTCTAACAACACTTTCTACAAGTGCTTTTGCCGCAGATACAGCAGCCTGTCTAATTACTAAAAATAATACAAACCCCTTTTTTGTAAAAATGAAGGAAGGTGCAGAAGCAAAGGCTAAAGAAGCTGGTATAGCTCTTAGTTCATATGCAGGAAAAGTAGATGGTGATGCTGGACCACAGATTACTGCAATTGAAAACTGTATGGCAGCTGGTGCAAAAGGTATTTTAATTACAGCATCAAACGACGCTGTAATTCCAGCTTTAAAAAAGGCACGTGCAGCCGGTATTCTTGTTATCGCACTTGATACTCCAATAGCAGATCCTGAAGCACAAGATATGACTTTTGCAACTGATAACTTTGAAGCAGGACTATTAATAGGCAAGTGGGCAAAAGCAAAAATGGGTGATGCTGCTAAAAATGCAAAAATTGGTATGCTAGACATTAACAAAGACAATATTTCTGTTGATGTAGCACGCGATACTGGCTTCCTTGTAGGTTTTGGCATCGAAGTACCTAATCTCAAAGTAATGGGTTCTGAGACAGATTCACGCGTGATAGGTCATGAATCATCAGGTGCAAACCCAGAAGGTGGAGTTACTTCTGTAGAAAATCTACTTGCAAAAGAACCTGGTATGAACGTCGTTTATACGATTAACGAACCAGCAGCTGAAGGTGCATACCAAGCACTAAAAAAGGCAGGAAAAGAAAATGATGTTTTAATTGTTTCTGTTGATGGTGGTTGCCCAGGCATAGCCAGTGTGAAGTCAGGTGTTATTGGTGCAACTTCTCAGCAATACCCACTACTAATGGCATCTAAGGGTATAGAAGCTATTGCGACTTATGCAAAGAATGGCACTAAACCTGCTGCTACTGACGGGTTAACATTCTTTAATACAGGTGTAAATCTTGTGACAGATTCACCCGCTGAAGGCGTTCCATCAATTGACTCCACTAAAGGCACTGAACTCTGCTGGGGTTAATCTCACAATAAAAATATATGATTAAGCGAAACATAAAGGGCGGTGTAATTGTCGCCCTTTATGTTTATAATTAATAAATAAAATATATGCTAGGGAGCTTGAATACTGTGAGCCAATCTGAATTTGAAACGAACTTAAATAGTACAGATAGCGCAGTCGCTGTATTTGAGCGGGATGACCAGACGTTTTTATCGAATGTCCGAAACGCGGTAAGGAGTTATCCAACACTAGTTCCTGCATTAGTTTTAATTGTTAGTATTTTAATATTTGGCATCATTGCACCAAGATTCTTAAGTCCAGGAGTCTTATCATTAGTACTCCAACAGGTGACAGTTATTGGTATTGTTGCAATTGCACAAACATTGATTATTCTGACTGCTGGGATAGACCTCTCAGTTGGCGCAATATTGGTTCTTTCTACATTTGTGATGGGCAGGCTTGCTGTATCTTCTGGCGTACCACTTCCAATTGCAATTGCTGGTGGTATGGCTATTGGCACACTCATGGGTGCTTTCAATGGGTTTCTTGTTGCTAAAATCAAACTACCCCCATTCATCGTAACGCTCGGCACACTTTCTGTATTTACAGCACTAAAATTATGGTACTCTGGATCAGAGTCTATCAGGAATTCTGACATTGAAGCAAATGCACCTTCACTACTTTGGTTTGGAGAAGCGGCAGCTCGCCCTTTTGGTGCTACAATTACATATGGCGGAATTGCATTGATTTTATTAGCTGCAGTTTTTTGGTATATTTTGCAACACACAGCTTGGGGCCGACATGTTTACGCTATTGGAGACGATCCAGAAGCTGCTGCTCTCTCAGGCATCAAAACCGACAACACACTTATTTCTGTTTATGCTGTTGCAGGACTAATTTGTGGCTTTGGAGCTTGGGTTGCTATTGGACGCGTTGGTTCAATTTCACCAATCTCATTTGAAGAAATAAATTTGGCCACCATCACTGCTGTTGTAATTGGCGGCACATCCCTATTTGGAGGGCGTGGGTCTATTCCAGGCTCTGTGCTAGGCGCTTTAATTGTAGGAGTATTCACAACAGGTTTGTCGCTCGCTGGTGTAGATGATTACTGGCAAATGTTTGCAGTGGGTAATCTTGTTTTGATTGCTGTTGCATTAGACCAGTGGCTACGGAGGGCCACACAATGAATAATATCAATCATAATGTCGAACCCGTTCTTCAGGCTAAAGGTTTAATGAAAAGATACGGCACAGTTGTAGCGATGAATGGCGCAGACTTTGAACTCTATCCAAATGAAGTTTTAGGAGTTATTGGCGATAATGGTGCAGGAAAAACTACGCTAATCCGTGCTATTTCTGGTGCTACTGCGCCTGACCATGGGACTATTGAGCTTGATGGAAAAGTTGTAAACTTTAACACCCCAGATGACGCTCGGAATGCAGGAATTGAGACAGTATATCAAAACTTGGCTTTGTCTCCAGCCTTATCAATTGCGGATAACATGTTTCTTGGCCGCGAGATCCGCGAAAAAGGCATCATGGGGAAACTCTTCCGTAAATTAGATCATAAAAAAATGGAAACATTTGCACGTGATAAGCTTTCAGAGTTAGGACTGCTTACGATTCAAAATATCAATCAGGCAGTAGAAACTTTATCTGGCGGCCAGCGTCAAGGAGTTGCAGTAGCGCGAGCTGCAGCCTTTGGCTCCAAAGTTGTTATTATGGATGAGCCTACTGCAGCTTTAGGCGTAAAAGAATCTCGCAGAGTTCTAGATTTAATTCAGGATGTAAAATCTAAAGGAATACCCATTGTATTAATTTCGCATAATATGCCACATATTTTTGAGGTTTGTGATCGTATTCACATTCATCGCCTTGGTAGACGTCTTTGCACTGTTGACCCAAAAATAATTTCGATGTCTGATGCCGTGGCCATGATGACAGGCGCAATGGAGCCTCCACCTGAAGCGCTGGTTACATAATGAATGCAGAGGCTCTCAGCGATAACATTATTCAACGTGCTGAAGATCGAAAACGCTTTATCGTTGCTATTGCAGGTCCACCGGGAGCGGGAAAGTCTACACTTGCAGAGGCACTTCTTGAAGTTTTGACAGAAAAATCTATTCAGGCACGAATTATTTCTATGGATGGATTTCATTTAGACAATTCAATCCTGGCTGAACGCAATCTAATAGATCGCAAAGGTGCACCAAATACTTTTGATACTGCAGGTTTTATTCACTTAATTAAAAGACTGACCAGCTTAGAAGACAATGTTGTCATTCCAATGTTTGATAGGAATAAAGATTTATCTATTGCTGGCTCAAGCATCGTATCAATAAGTGACAAAGTGTTGATTGTTGAAGGAAATTACTTACTCCTTAAGGAAGGCCCATGGGCCGAATTAAAAAAATATTGGGACCAAACAATCTTTATAAACCCTGACACAGACACGCTTAAACAACGCTTACTAGATAGGTGGCTAAAGCATGGGTTGAATGCAAAGGCTGCAAAGCTCCGCGCCTTAAGTAACGACTTACCAAACGCACATTACGTTCTTGAAAAATCGTCAGATGCTGAAATTCAAATTATCTAAGTTTTAGTATCAATACTTCTTCAACACTTCAGTTCTATTTAATAGTTTATGTATAAAATTAATTAGGTGACAAACTTACCATCATATATTTATTAGCCTATTTCTGATGATTTAGCCCACAAATTAATATCTTGATCTGAAGTAATAGCATCAATATGTAAAAGCTCTTCATTACTAAATTCTAAATTATCTATAGCTCCAACACAGTCTCTAACTTGCTCAGGCTTTGATGCTCCAATTAAAGCAGTTGTTACCCTGCCATTTCTTAACACCCATGAAAGAGCCATTTGAGCTAACGATTGGCCTCTATTAGCAGCTATTTGGTTTAAATCATTAAGTGTCTGAATAAGCTGTGGAGTAATCTTATCTTGGGCTAAACTTTTGCCTTGAGCTGCACGACTTTCACTTGGAATCTTATTTAAATATTTATTAGTAAGCATACCTTGCGCAAGCGGAGTGAAGGCTATTGATCCTAGCCCAAGATCGTCAAGCGTATTTAAAAGATTATCTTTTTCTACCCATCGGTTAAACATATTATAGCTAGGTTGATGAATAAGGCACGGTGTCCCCAATCGCTCAAGAATCTCAACGGCCTCTTTTGTTCTTTTACTGTTGTAACTTGAAATGCCCACATAAAGAGCTTTTCCTGACTTTACTATATGATCTAGCGCACCCATTGTTTCTTCTAGAGGAGTGTTAGGGTCAAAGCGGTGAGAATAAAAAATATCGACATAATCTAACCCCATCCGCTTAAGAGATTGATCACAAGAAGCAATTAAATATTTTCGACTGCCCCATTCACCATAAGGACCTGGCCACATATCATAACCAGCTTTTGAGCTAATAATTAGTTCATCTCTTAGATCTGAGAAATCAGTTTTTAAAATCTCTCCAAATGCTTCTTCTGCACTACCGGGTGGGGGACCATAATTATTAGCTAAATCGAAATGAGTAATACCGTTATCGAATGCTGTTTGACAAATGTCTCGCTTTATTTGGTGTGGAAAATCATAGCCAAAATTATGCCATAATCCTAATGAAATCGCTGGTAATTTTAACCCAGACTTTCCGCAATTTCGATAGATCATTTTCTCATATCGATTGGGATTTGGAACATAATTCATTAGATTTTATCTCAAACTATAATTTATAATATGTAATATGTAATCTGTAATCTATAATTTATATTAGGGCAATAAATCAATAAACTGAAATATTTTTCTGATAAAAATTTAAAAACTTTCTACTTGTGTATATTTAGCTTATCAAAATGAGCTGAACCAGACTGGTTCAGTCAATAGAAATAAGTCATCATTTTCCAATCCAACAATTAATTAGCTACCCAGCTTAATACGCCTGTTTAATTAAGTTACTAGTAATCTCATTAAGGCGACAACCAAGTGCCTAACCAATTATTATGACAAACAAAGGATGCTCTGCGGTGACATGCGCCAAGGTGCACAAGATCTATTTCTTTCAAGTTGCATTTTAATACTGCAAACCGATTTTGTTTAGCAGGCTTTTTGTAGGCATATGCCTCTTCAATGGTTGTGCCCGGTGGAGGCACAGTGCCATAAGAAACCCGCGAACTGGGAGGAACTTTTGCCCATTGCAGATCAACATCTGCGCCAGTCAAAATTTCAACAAAAGCTGTTAATCTGATTTGCAAGTCTGCTTTTGGCAACCAAATGTGAAATGCGGCATATGGATTATGTTCAAGTGCAAACACTTTAAGTGTTGTAATGTCAGTATGTATTTCAAGAACAGATTCAAAGCGGGACGCCCCACGCAAAGCTACTGTGCGGGCTTCTGGCTTTCCTTCTGGTGAAACAGTGGCAAACGTAGGATAACGGGCCGGAGAGCTGCTGTCAGTAACACCTAGGGCAAGGTGAACCCATGCCTCATCTAGAAAAGCATTTAGATCGTTTGCATTATTCATAACCAGTCATTTCTAAATATCCTTGTCCTTTATGGCTGCCCGACACGTTAACTGGTCCTTCCCAGTAGGGGATTGAAAGTTCCATCCAAGCATCAGGGTTCTGAGCGGTTACAACAACATCAACGTTTTTATCTGGCAAAGTTACACGCCATTGAATAGGCAAATTACGATCTTTTATAGATTTTATATTAAGTGGAATAGCTGAAAATGCACCATTTGGATAGGATGAAGTGCTACCATCAGGTGAGATCCAAGTCGAAGAGCTGTAAAGTGATCCA
Source organism: uncultured Amylibacter sp. (assembly GCA_905181935.1). Lineage (GTDB taxonomy): Bacteria > Pseudomonadota > Alphaproteobacteria > Rhodobacterales > Rhodobacteraceae > Amylibacter. The sequence continues at coordinate 515,702 of CAJIZV010000001.1, forward strand.
TCTTTTTGGCGTAGTTGAAAACCCATCAACTTTGCACCATCCACAAACGATAACGAGAACCAGTCCCAACCCAGATTGATCATCTGACAAAGGCTGTGACGACCATTCGTGATCAAGCCAGGCATTCCCTTCCACTTCAATGTTACCGGTAGGTAATTTCAGCGTTCCATCAATTTTAAAAAATGGCTGTGAATAATAATAACTGGCTTGGCCTTGTTCCGATTTAACCGAATAACCATTATCTCCATGAAAAACCAATGGACCATTTGCTTGAAGCGACATGTCATATCCAAAATTAGGACCATTTGCAGTGAGCGTCATCTTTTGGAAGTCTTCACCCTCTAACACCCATTCATCGATCCAAGCACGAAACGGAGTTGCCTCCACACCCGCCTGCCCAATCCCACCACGGGCGAAACGTTCAGTGGCAAAGTGTTGGCCAGGCGTGGTGACTGCAGCATGCGCAAACCATACTTGTGGCGATTGCCAGCCTGGGCCCTCTCCTGGCCTCAGCCCAGTTCTAAAGAGGGTCCATTGCAAACCATACGATGTACCATCTGAACCATTTAAGTTCGCAGTTAAGTACCACCACTCGATCCTATATTCTGGGTGTGCTCCATGATCAGTAGGAAAGTTAAAAGTTGGATTTAACTCTGGATTTGCAAATCCATCAGCCCTAGAGCCAAGGTCAGAAAACCCTTGTGCCACAACACTAAAAGGCCAAATAATTATAAAAAATAATATTTTAACGTTCACTAGCAAAGACCCTTAATAAAGTTGATGGCGGCGTGCGCATGAGGCGAACAGCAGGCCACATGGCAGCTAAAAACGCAGCAATTAAAGCGTAACCTCCTAATTCTAAATATTTAAAGTGGAAACAGATACATGGGTAATTGCCACCCAAATGCCTCAACATTGATAATCGTCAGTAATATCCATGCAAGTGCAAGGCCCATAGGAATAGCACAAACAAAGACTATTCCAGCAAGCAAGACAGCACGCAATAGCTCTAACCACGCCAAACGGCGACGTGTGAGCCCTAATGCCCAGACAGGTGCAAGCTGTGGTACACGCAAATCAGCCAATGTCAGAAGGCTCATCAGAATAGCAAAACTAGCAACGCCTAGTGTTAAAACATTTAAAGCTGATGTGACTACAAACGTTCTCTCAAACACCTCAAGTGATAGTGCCTTTATCCCCACCTGGTTAATAATTGCATTATTTTTGATGCCAAGCGTATTCACAATTTGGCTACGTAATTGAGATGCATCTTTAGTGCGCACCCCAAAGTTTGATGCGTAGAGATTTGGATATAAATCTTTAAATATTCGTTCAGTTATAATAACCTGCCCTTGCGGATTGCCATAATCACCAACTACTCCCGCAATAGGTAGCATTAAATCACGGCTTACTTGTACTAAACTTCCAACCCATAAGTCCGCACGTCGTGCAAATTGTTCATTAACAACAACTGCCTTGCCTCTCTCAATGGCATCCCATGCATTGAGAGTATTATCTAAAAAAATCCAATTATTTCGATAAGTTTGGCCGACACGGATGCCATATAGATCTACAGGTAAATCGGCTATTACGACTTGTGTTGTAAGTAAGGGCAAAACCTCAATCTGGCGGTTCATTAAAAACATTTCCAATGCAGCACTTTGGTTAGCTGTTTCTACCTCCACGAAGAGTTCTGGTGCTAGCCTTTGATCAAGAAACGCTATAAAGGTTTGTCGAAAGCTTGACACCATAGTTGAGACACCAATATTGGCTGAGACTGCTAATAAAAGAGCTATAAGCGCAAGGCTAAGCCCTGGCAGTTGCTGTCTAGTATCAGCCCAGAACCATTCCCAAACTGGCGCAACAGTATACTTTTGAACCAAAGTTAGAAGGCCCCCCAGTAAGGGGGGTAAAGCCAATGCTGCACCAATCAGCAAACACCCCAGTAAAATAAATCCTGCCAGCAACCCCTCCAAGGTCATGGCTAATGGCACTGTGGAAAATAACAATGTAATGGCTATAATTAATTGCAATCGAAACCGTGATCCGGTTGCAACAACCCATGCGCGAGGCTTGGCACTTGCTAAAAGTGGCATTTGCACAATCTGCCAAATCCGTGATGAAAGTGCTACTGCTGTCCCAATTAATGCAAGCACCATGCCTGATACCCACCAAGAAGCACGCAATTCAAGTGTACCTGAGATTTGCGCACCATAAAGGCCTCTCAATGTAGCCGCGACATCTGGTAGCAAAAAAGCTGCAATAAAATAACCCAAAATAATACCAAACCCCGCCCCAATCACAGCTAAAGTCATCATCTCAACAGTAATTAGCGTAATAAGAGTTCGCATTGGCACGCCAAGTGAGCGAATAGTACGAATCATGCCCCGCCTTTGTTCAAATGCTAAACCAATAGTGCTGTTTACGATAAACAAACCAACAACAAAGCTTAACAGGCCAAAGGCAGTCAAGTTCAAATGAAAGCTACCCGTAAGTTCCGTAACATTTGTTACCGCATGTGCAGATTGAACCCGTAAGTTGGGAGCTACCATACCTAGGCTTGGCTGTGTAATAGGTTGATTTGGTAATAAAATGAGGCGGGTCAAATCATCCCGCTTTAGCATCCTTTGAACAAGGCCAATGTCACCTATGGCTATGCCCGGTGCAATACTTGTATCCACTGTAACATTAGCCAACATAGAAATTTTAAGCGCAGTTTCTTCATTTGCAAGTAAGGTATCGTACGTAATCGCTGATGGCCCTTTAGCTAAATTAGGTAATCCTGTAGCAGAAGTCACAAGATCAATGCCTAAGAGGCGCACATCGTTGATGCGCGCGTCAATTACAGGCGAGACCAGCCAACCTGATTTTCTAAGCAAAACATAAACATCTTGTGGAATGCGGTTACCCTGCTTTGGGATCAATAGATCATACTGGCCCTCACCTAATGTTTTGGCCGCCGCATCGTAGCTTGCTCGGGCTTCAGAGTTAATAGCCTGTACTCCAGACCAAAGTGCGGTGGCTAAAGCAAGGCCTGCTAAATATGCAAATAATTGAACCGGATTACGCCACCAATGAGATAAAAGTGCCCTCAGACACCAGGCCATCATACCAAAAAACCATTACAAAGGTGCAACTGACGATTCATGCGGTCAGCTATGTTTGTGGAATGAGTTACAATCATCAATGCAGTACCTGTTTGTGCAACTAATTTCAGCATTTGATCTAACACATTTTCGGCAGTTACCTCATCAAGATTACCAGTAGGCTCGTCTGCAAGCAACAGCTTTGGCTTTGCTGCAATTGCACGTGCGATGGCAACGCGCTGTTGTTGCCCACCAGATAAATCCTCTGGATATTTTTGCATTTGTTCTTGTAAGCCTAAAGCTGACACAATATGTTTTATATGAGCCGAGTCTAGCGTTCCTGATAGCGCAGATTGAAATGCAATATTAGCAGCCACAGTCAAGGAAGGAATTAGGTTGAACTGTTGGAAAATCAAAGCAATGTCTGCTCTACGCAATTGAGCACGCGCACCATCGTTGAGCTGCGATAGCTCCTTTCCAGACACCCAAACTCGACCTGCATCTGCAGCTTCTAAAGCGCCTGCTATATGGAGTAACGTACTTTTCCCACTACCAGATTCTCCACGCAATGCCAAAGTATGACCAGCCTCAAGATCAAAACTGACCCCTTGTAAAACAGGCACGAGCTCTTCGCTATTACGAAAAGATTTTTTAACCCCTTCTAATCTGAGAACCATAATAAACTCCTTACATCGTTTGATGTATATCGCACCTACACTTTTGACAAGTTTACTTAAATTTATCTTTAATTTAAAATGGATTCCAATATTTGTATGCACAAGAAGACATCAGCTAAATAAATCTAAGAACACTCTAAAAATCTTAAATGTAGTTTAATAAAATCGACTTATATTTTGATACTTACTAAAAATTGATAGCTATTTTTATAGTTAATACTTGCATTAAAAAATGTTGAAGGTAGTCTTTAAAAGATTATTTTTAAATCTGGAGAATATCAATATGAGTTATGCACGCATAAATAATATAACATTTATATCAGAAGAATTTGGCGATAAAATACAAGCTAATTATTGTGCAACTGCACCTTCAGGATTCCCTGAAGCTGAAATATTAACATTTGTAAGGACTGGTCCACTAACAGCATCTTTAACCTCAATTTATCCAGACAAAGCAGCATATGATAGATCAGCAGACGAGAGAAAAAAACGTATGGCTGGGAATCAAGAGATGATTGCAAACGTCGATATGCAAGAAGGTGACGTAGCCCTAGCTCATATTAATAAATAATATTTAAAAATAAATTTAAATGTCAAATTTTAAAGGCGTACGAAGAAGATTATACGAAAACTATTAATAGTACGCTTCAAATCGAAACCTGAGCACTATCAAGAATTTATTGAAAAATAACACTCTACCACAAGTCATCCTTCTCAGTCGAAGACCATTACTTAATGACCAAAAGAGAAAAAGTCGTTGCAGAGGTGGCCAGAGATGAAACCACAATTCAAGAAAATATAGTTAAGGGTGTTAATTGGTTGGATACAGTACTATCATCGTTGCCTGAATTCAGTGATGCTGACCATCATATAATACCAGTAACTGGTGAAATTTTTGAGATATAAACTATAAATTTTATTAATATGACAGAGCAGCAAATGCTTAATTAACTATACTAAAAATCTAAAACCGATTGAACCATATGAATTAGCTTTGACCAGTTATTACTATTTCCCTTAGTCTAGATCAAAAAACTACAATATCATGCACTCCACTACAGCTAACACCAGAGGTCTTATGAAAAAAATAGCAGCAGCCATTATTTACATTTTAGCATTTACACCTGGTTTGGTTAACGGTCAACAAATTGACTTTGGTAAAGCTTGGAAAGAGCAACGTTTCTCAATATTTAATAGTAACGATTATACGTTAAATGGCGATACTCTTGGCATAAAGTCCAAAGGAACAGTATCTCTTTTATGGAGCTTTTTGCCTCAGGAAATGTGGGGCAAAAAATATGCTTCTTGGGAATGGACTGTGGAAAAATCAGTGCCCGCCACAGATCTTACACAAAAGGGTGGTGATGATCGAAATTTAGCATTATATTTTATATTTTTACCAAAAAAATTAGCAAAAGTAGTTCAGGAAAATAACGTAAGAGCCCTATTAAAAAATCCAGATGTACGTATATTGATGTACGTGTGGGGAGGAGCCCATAAGCTCCAACAGATAGTCTCTAGCCCGCACCTAGGCTCACGAGGGCAGAGCATCATCAAACAGCTTTCAGGCACGGGCACTTGGTTAGAGCGTGTAAATTTGAGACAAGATCATAAGCGTGCATTTAGTGAAAATGCACAAAGCCTAGTTGGCTTGGCAGTTTCATCAGATAGCGATGATACCAGAACAGAAGTTTTAGCAAACATAACAAGATTACTGATTGAATAAGTATTTTTTATAGCTATTCCCTAGGACACTTTAACTGGCAAGTGCAAAGTGTACAGCTTCCTAGCCAATGACTTATGATATCATATTTTTAGTGTTAAAAATTGGAAAATAATAAGTAACTATTGTTGACACTTAACGATTGCTGATAACCTTAGATATAATATTTAAATATATATAAAGAGATTAAGCTCAAAATTTTAGAGTATTTGACTCAAAAATTCTTTAGTACGAGGGTCTTTTGCATTTTCAAAGAATTTTTTTGGATTTCCATGTTCAACAATAAGGCCACCATCAGTAAAATATATATGATCTGCTACCTCACGAGCAAATCCCATTTCATGGGTTACTAATATACAGGTCATACCATCTTCTGCTAACCTCTTTATGGTTAACAGTACTTCATTCACTGTTTCAGGATCTAGTGCGGCAGTAACTTCATCAAACAAAATCACATCTGGGTTCATTGCCAAAGAACGCGCAATTGCGACGCGTTGTTGTTGCCCCCCTGACATTTCACCTGGATACGCTTTTTCTTTATCTTCCAAGCCTACCTTGCGAAGCAATTCAATTGCTGCTTTTTTTGCTATTTCTTTATCATGTTTTAACACTCTAATTGGCGCCATCATAACATTTTCAAGAGCAGTTTTATGGGGAAATAGGTTGTATTGCTGGAATACCATACCAACTTTTTTACGTAATTCCAGTTTATCTAATTCAGGATCATTTACTTCTTGGCCTTCTACTAATATTGAGCCAGCCTGAATATCATTCAGGCCATTGATACAACGAATTAATGTAGATTTTCCCGATCCAGATGGCCCAATAATACAAATGACTTCACCTTTCATTACGTCTAGGGAAACACCCTTTAAAACTTCAAGAGTTCCAAAAGATTTATAGACGTCTCTAATGGAGACCATTGGTTCAGTATCATTCCAGCTCATATTATATTTACCTTAATTAATAACAGAAAATTTGCGTTCCAATCGCACAGTTAATCGTGCAATTGGATAACAATAAACAAAAAATATTAGCAATACGAATGCATAAAAGGGAGCAAGTAGATCAGGCCGTCCACCCTCAGCAGCTAAAGCTTCACCTGTAAGTGTCATTACTTCTGATACTCCAACAATGGAAGCTAATACAGTTGCCATTGTAAGAATAGCGTAAAGATTCATCCACGGTGGCAACATGCGTTTCAAACACTGGGGTAAAATAATTAGCCATAAAGTTTGACGGCGGCTGTAAGCGAGACTTTCAGCCGCTTCCCATTGCCCACTTGGCAGCGAAAGAACTGCACCCCTAATAATTTCAGATACATTAGCCATAACTGGCAACGCCAATCCTATCGTGGCCTTAACCCAATCAGGCAATGGGACTATAATCCCAAAAATGTTAACTTCAAAAGGCAAAAGGAACATTGCAAAGAAAAGCAATACTAGCCAAGGAGCATTACGAAAAAATTGAGTTAAAAGCCATGAACTAGAACGCACAAGGCGATTTAAAGATAACTGCCCAATTCCTAAAGCTGCTCCTAATCCAGTTCCTATAGCCATAGCCATAACAGATATTAAAACATTAAAAATAAAACCTTGTAACAATAGTGGCATCCAGCGCATCAATGTTTGCACTGCACCAAGTCGTATATCTGATCCGGATTGGGCAATAGCAGATGTTCCTAAAATTAACGCTACTATTGGTACTGCATACCATAGTTTTATAGTAGATCCAAAATTCTCAGTCTCTATAGGCTTATAAGGCAACATGACCGGCAGATCAGTTTTATATGGATGACACTTCATTGTCCAAACCCCGGAATTTTCAGTGACCTATCCCAACTGTTCATTGCCCAAACTAAAATTCCAACCAGAACAAAGTATGCAACTAATAGAAATAGCATCATTTCAGTTACATTAACGTTATCTGACCAAATTTGATTAGATTCATATAAAAGCTCAGGGACTGCGATAGCATATGCAAGAGTTGTAGTCTTAACCAGATTAACTAAATTATTATTTAATGATGGAATAACTACACGTAGTGCCAATGGTAATGTAATATCTTTATAAATCTGTAACCGCGAAAACCCTAGACGCTTTAGCCGCTTCAATTGTTGATTTAGGTACTGCCTCTATTCCTGATCGAAAGATTTCTACGTTGAAGGCTCCTGCAAAAAAAGAAAGTGATATCACAGCCCAGCCAAAGCTATCTATTAAGGGGGATGTCCCACCCCAATCATTCTCAACACGAGGTATCAAAATACCAACGGCAAAATAAAAAAAGTATAATTGTACTAAAGGTGGTGTGTTTCGAAATAATTGAATATAAACGTTTACTACACGACGTGTTACTTTCCAAGGTGACCCCTGCAACCAGGCTCCCACCATACCAATTATTACTGAAAATAGAACACAAATAGCAGACAGCTTTATGGTGGCCCATAATCCGTTTAAAATACGTCCACGATCATAGTCATCATACATGAAAGGTAAATTAATTCCAGTATCTTCATAGAGAACAAGGAACCATTCATAGAAAGTTTCCATTATACCTCCATGGAAAGAGTATGGACAAGACGCTTAATGTCTTGTCCAAAAATATTTTTAATTTTCGTTCATAGTTTTAGCAAATGGTGTGTTTGTAACACCCCATTTAGTTTCTAAATCAAGAATACGTCCTGACTTATGCCAAGCTATGATTATTCCACTCATCATTGCATGGAATTTATCTTCACCCAACTGTACAGCTAGTCCCCAAGGTGCATCATCAATTGTTGCTAAAGGCATTTCATACCCTGCCCACTCTGGGTCCTTAGTTTTAGCAACAATTGCAGAATCATCATAGACAAATGCTGCGCAGTTGCCCGCTTTTAAAGCAGCGTATGCTTCTGCTGTTCCTTTAAATGCAACAATTTTGGCACCATAATTCTGTGATGTTGCCTTATTGTAGAATGCACCCTGAATACCACAAACTGGCTTACCTTTAAGATCAGTCCATTCCTTTAAGCCTAATGATTTTAAAGCTAGAATATTAGTGCCTGATGAGTAATAGTTTGGATCAACAATTGAAACTACTTTGCGTCGGTCAGGCTTGTCAGTCATCGTCGCAATCATTAAATCTACTTTACCTTGCTCCAGAAATTGCATTCTATTAGAACTTACAACTGGAACATATTCAATATCTACACCTAGCATATCAGCAACATCTTTTGCGAGTTCTGGCTCAATTCCGACAATACTCCCATCTGTATCGCGAAAGCCGTACGGCTTATAGTCTGCTTTAACGCCAACTCTTATAGTTCCACGCTCTTTAATATCATCAATTACATCAGCATAAACAGCTGTAGCCGTTGATAAGGCTAGTGCAGCAGTCAGGGCTATTTTTTTTACAAAATTTAGTTGCATAAAAGTTTTCCTTGTTAAGTAAGTTAGTATCATTGTGCCATTTTATTGATTATCTAGCTAAATGACTTTGTGTCAATATATTTAATTTTTTGCTTACATGATTTGAATTATCTTACATGATCATAAATTTTGCACATTCTTTCATTTAATCTTCAAATTAATTTCATCATGGTTGCATTTGTATAAACCATCACTGCCCCAGACGGCAGGAAAGAGCCGTTAAGCAGAAGTTAGTTACTTTAACTAGCATCCAAACTTCCCTCTAGCGATAATAGATGGTCGCATATCGTTAGAGGGCTTTTATGAATGACCAATATGGAGAATAAAATGAAACTTTTAATAACAGCAGGGGCATTGAGCCTATTAGCAATATCAGCATCTGCTGGAGTAATGCTTGAAAATAGTCCTAAACCAAAAGTAAGTAAGGTTCATGTAATAAAGAAAATGCCATATTATAAAACTGGTTATAAGGATCAAACATTAGAACAAGCGCAGCAGGGCGAATTATATAGGATAGCCAATACTAATGTTTATGCTAAGCGAACTAGCAAGAACCCTGTTGCACGTTAATTTTTCAAGCTGGGTTATATATGTGGTGGTAATTAAAAGTAGTTATCGCCACACCACGACTGTAATGTATAATTACCCATCCAAAACCTCGTTCTTTTTCTAAACTTTACTAATAAAATTTAATATCAGGTATTCGATAAAGTTATTACCAGTAATAATACAAAAGCCAAATAGTAGAATATAATCACAGGCTATTTATAGGTAATTTAAAATTAGGTTAATTTAATTTTAATTCATCTTGAACTTTAACTAGAGCAGATTCAAGAATATCAAACATTTCATTAATTTGATCCAATGTAATAATAAGTGGAGGTGAGAAAACAGCCATGTTGATAAGCGGGCGTACTATTAAGCCCCGCTCTTCACAAGCTTCATCAATTTTTGATCCAAGAGACCGTTCTGCTTCAAGATTATCAGCTTTGCATTCGATACAACCAAGCAGACCCATACCGCGCGCGTCGCCAACAATGTCATATTTCATAAGTTTTTTAAGGCGATTTTGAAAGTGAGGTGTAACATTACGAACATTTTCTAAGATTTTTTCATTCTCAATGATCTCAATATTTTTCAATGCAGCAACACAAGACACTGGATGGCCCGAATAGGTATACCCATTTGTAAAGGCAGATGGTTCTTCCCCTTGGCTTAAAATCTCCATCACACGATCTGAAATAATACAAGCACCCAAGGGTAAATAACCTGATGTTAGACCTTTTGCGCAAGTGATTATGTCGGGAATAAAATCAAATACCGCTTCTGATGCAAACCAATGACCCAATCGGCCAAAACCTGTTACAACTTCGTCCGATATATAAAGAATATCATTTTCACGACAAATTTCCCAAGTCCTTTTTTGATATCCAGGGGCCGGTACAATTACTCCACCCGAGCTCAGAATAGGTTCCGCAATGAATGCACCGATTTTATCAGCACCTAACTTAGAAATAGCAGCCTGCAAATCCATTATCTTGGCATCACACCACTCTTGCGTGCTCATGCCATCAGGTCTGCAATATGGGTTTACATCTGGCAAAAAGTGAACAAGCTGCGTATCAAAATCAAAATGAGATTTATCCCTGTCTTTGCCTGAAACAGAATGTGATAAATAAGTAGATCCATGATATCCTTTTTCTCGCGCAATTATCATCTTCTTTTTGGGGAGGCCACGGCGATTATTTAAATATTGCATTGTACGCAATGCAGTATCTACCGCCGTTGATCCACCTGTTGTAAAGAATACATTATTCAAATCACCAGGTGCTAAATCAGCAATTTTTTTTGCTAAGATTGCAGAGGGTTCCGACGAATTTGTAAATGGGGAGGTGTAAGATAATTTTTCGACTTGTGCAGAAATTGCTTCAGCCATATCTTTTCTACCATACCCAATTTGGCTACACCACATTCCCCCTGGCCCATCAATGTAACGTTTCCCAGTGCCATCCCACATGTAAATTCCATCAGCGGAATCGACAAACATATTATCATAGCCTCTCCAACTATCGATAGCCGCCCAAGGGTGAATCTGATGCTTACGGTCCCACTCCTTAAGCGTATCAAGATTTGGTTCATTTCCAGATAGTTTTGCAATGGTCATTTCTGTTTCCTAATGAATTTAGTTTGATTAATTTAAAACGTCATTCTTCACGTTTAGCAAGTTGCTGATCTAGAAGGTCACGCTGCTGTTGTCGAAACAGTATAAGCGCGGCAATTGCTATGCAAACAGCAACAACCAATATGATAATTGTTGCTAGTGCATTTATGTCAGGACGTAACCCAAGTCGAATTCGAGAAAAAATCAATATAGGTAATGTACTAGCTCCTGGCCCAGTTACGAAGCTAGCAATCACTAAATCATCAAGAGAAAGAGTGAACGCCAACAGCCAACCTGAAACTAAAGCTGGCATTAGGCGCGGAATTGTAATCGCAGTCAAAACTTTAAAGGGTTTAGCGCCTAAATCAGATGCAGCTTCTTCCAACGATTGCCCCATACCTGTTAACCGAGCCTGAATCGTAACTGCCACATAAGCCATTGAAAATGTAATATGAGCAATCGTAATAGTAGCAAATCCACGATTTTCAGGCCAACCAAAAACTTGCTTTAGCGTGATGAACAAAACTAGCAAAGATAGACCTGTTATAACTTCAGGCATAACCAGCGGAGCCATCAGCATTCCACCAAACAAAGTACGGCCCCTAAATTGACCAAAACGAACCATAGATAAAGCTGCTAACATACCAAGGAATGTTGCAAAGGTTGCATTCACAATTGCAATCTTAAGGCTTAAACTGACTGCGCTCCATACTTCTTCAGATTGGAAAAGAACTTTATACCATCTGGTTGACCAACCACCCCAAACTGGAACTAATTTGGAATAATTAAACGAATAAACAACTAAAAGGATCATTGGAATATAAAAAAATGCTAATCCAACTGTAATCATGACTGTAAGAAAACGAGAGCGCTGACCATGCATATTCTATTTTTCCTCTACCGATTTGCCCTGATAATACTGAAATACTATAATCGGTAATACAAGTAAAAATAGCATGGCAAGTGCAACCGCTGACGCCACAGGCCAATCAGTGTTTCGCGAAAACTCATTATATAAAACACGACCAATCATTTGAACATTACCACCTCCCAATAAATCAGGAATAACATATTCACCTGTTGCAGGAATAAATACAAGCAATGAGCCCGCAATTACACCAGGCATAGTTAGCGGCAGAGTGACTTTGAAAAAAGTGTTAATCGGTCTCGAGCCCAAGTCAGCTGCAGCCTCATTTAAACTGCCATCAAGTTTTTCCATATTTGCATAAAGCGGCAATATCATGAATGGCATATATGTATAAATTATCCCGATATAGACAGCAAACTCAGTGTACAGCATTTGAATAGGTTCTTCAATAATTCCAAGTGCTATTAGAATATTATTAATAGTACCTTGATCAGAAAGTAGTCCCATCCATGCATAAACACGTAACAAAAAAGATGTCCAAAACGGCAAGATAATCAAGAAAAGAAAAATTGGCTTTGCTAATGGGCCAGATCGAACAATTCCATACGCAATAGGGTAACCAAATAAGAGGCAAAAAAATGTTGAAATTGCAGCAATTTTTACTGAGTTTATATAAGTATTGAAGTAAAGATCGTCAGTTATAATGTAAATGAAATTGTCAAAAACAATTCTTACTGACAAGATACCATTGCCTGTCCACTCAAACATTTTTGAAAAGGGTGGACTCGCTATCTTTAGTTCTGCAACACTAATTTTTGCAACAATAAAGAATGGAAATAGAAAAAATAATAAAAGCCAAACAAAAGGAATAGTTATTATAATAACTCGCCAATTTTTCTGAATTTTACGACCCAAATATCCAGGCAATAAGGTTAAAGTTTTAACGTTCATGCTAATAACTTTTTTGATTTGATTACTCATGAAATTAGCAACATTGCGCTCTCAGGTTCCCAACTCAAATAAACTGCATCTTCCCAAGTAATGCTATGGGTCCGGCTCATTGGTCGCCTTTGGTTAGGTGCTGTTACATCAACAATTTGCCCATTTTTAAGACGGACCTTATAAATAGAAGTTTCGCCAAGATAACCAATATCTTCAACCTGCCCCATAATTTGATTAGGTCCTATTTGGGGGGGGGGTGTTATACTGAGATGAATTTTCTCAGGCCGCAGTCCAACCCAAAGTTTTTTATTTTTCGCAATTGATTGGCCATGATTTACATACACCTCTCCAACATTAGTAGAAACAATGACGTGATCTGCACCATCTTCACTTACACGGCCTTCAAAGATATTAGCCGAACCTATGAAGTCAGCAACAAATCTAGTTTCAGGGAACTCATAAATTTCTGTTGGGGTCCCAATTTGTTTAAATTTACCAGCGTCCATAACCGCCATTCTCGAAGACAAGGTCATGGCTTCTTCTTGATCATGCGTAACAACAACAAAGGTGACACCTACTTGTTCTTGGATGTTAGCAAGTTCAAATTGAGTTTGTTTGCGTAACTTTTTATCAAGCGCGGCCAGAGGTTCATCCAGCAACAATAATTTTGGTTCTTTAACTAATGACCTTGCCAATGCTACCCTTTGACGTTGCCCTCCAGACAGCTGTTGTGGTCTGCGTTTTTTGTAGTCTTCAAGCTCAACCAATTTGAGAATACCATGAACACGATCAGCAATTTCATCCTTAGGCATAACATCCTGTTGAAGCCCAAATGCAATATTTTGTTCAACAGTCATATGTGGGAAAAGGGCATAGTTTTGAAACATCATATTGGTTGGACGTTCGTAAGCAGGAACATTAGACATATCCATGCCATCTATTTTAATCGTCCCAGCTTCAGGATACTCAAATCCAGCAAGCATCCTTAAAAGCGTTGATTTACCACAACCAGAACCACCAAGGAGGCAAAATAGTTCACCTTGGTATATATCTAAATCAATATTATCAACTGCAATAACATCGCCAAACTTTTTTGTTAAACCCTTAATCTGTACAAGTGGTTTAGTTTTATCGTCAGTGTGCCAAGTTGTATCATTTACGTTCGATTTTTCTATCAAATCAAATCTCACTATTTATATCTACTGACAAAAGTAAGACGGCGATATAAAGTTACCGCCGTCAAATTTCTATGAGTTTAATTACCCGCTTTAAAATTAGTCCACGTTCTTGTTTGAAGCCGCTTAACTTTTGGCGGTAAAACTGCAGTTGTGTACATTTGATCAACTTGATCAGACGTTGGAAAAGCTGCAGGGCTAGATGTAACTTCTTCGTCAACTAAATCCTTTCCTGCTAAGTTTGCAGTTGCGTACCAAGTATAATTACTATCGGCGGCACCAACTTCTGGACGCATCATATAGTTCAAGAAAAGATGAGCGTCATCCTTGTTACTAGCATCAGCTGGAATAAGCCAACCATCGATCCACAGCTGTGCTTTCCCTTGTCCTTCTGGTAGGAAAAAATCAAGGATAACGCCTGTATTAGCTTCAGCCGCTCCTGACATTGCAAGCAATCCATCTGGACCCCAAGTTACCGATACGCAGAATTCTTTTTGAGGCATGCGCTGGTAAGCATAGTTATCAAAAGTTTTAACATATGGACGAATCTTAGCTAACATTACACCAACTTTTTTATAGTCATCTGAATTAGTTGAATTAGGATCAAGACCCATGTGGGCAAGTGCCATTGGGATAATATCACCAGGCGAATCTAATAATGACACACCACATTTAGATAATTCTTTAAGATGCATTGGGTTGAAAATCATGTCCATTGAACCGATAGGAGCATCTGCATATGTCTCCAAAATTAGTTCTTTATTATATGTAACCCCATGCGAACCCCACATATAAGGTATAACATGAGCGTTATCAGGATCCCAATCATTTGCTAATTGAGCCATAAGAGCTGGATCCATATTTGCAATTTGATCAAGCTTTGATTTATCAAGTGGCGCAATAATTCCTGCTTGAATCAAACGTGCTGTATCGCTTCCAGAGTGGCTAACAACATCATATCCACTGCTACCCGCAAGCAATTTGGCATCAATTGATTCAGCAGAATCATACTCGTCGTATATGACCTTTATTCCATACTCATTTTCAAAATTTTCAATAGTATCTTCAGCTATGTACTCACCCCAATTAGTGATTTTGAGAACTCGCTCTTCTGCATGAGCTGAGCTAACAAGCAATGAGCTGATTGCTAAAGTATAGGTCAGGCCTATAAATTTATTTATTAATTTCATGGTCGGTTTCCTCTCCCTAGATTAAATTTTTTTTGCATTCTCATAAAAATTATAAATTTAGGCTAATATTTTATCAAAATATAAGTATGCCTACTAGCCATTGCACCCCCATTATCGCAGCTGACTATTTATTTTATAAACATGCTATTCCGTTCAAACTAACAAAGTCAAGTTGACTGAGAAGTAAAATAGAATACAAATATGTAATCTAAATTTTATAGATTAATCGTGTGGCGACTTTATTTAAAAATACTTGAGCGAAATCTGATTGGCAAAAAAAGAAAGGCTTAGCAAAAAAAATGGCTATGGAAAAAAATCATCGCATATTATTTGAGCCATTGAAAATAGGCCCTAAAATAACAAAAAACAGATTTTATCAGGTTCCCCATTGTAATGGAATGGGCCATCGCTGGCCACGTACAATGGCGGAAATGCGAGGTGTCAAAGCAGAGGGTGGTTGGGGTGTTGTTTGCACTGAAGAATGCTCGATTCATCCAACAAGCGACCTAACGCCGGCAACACTTATGCGCCTTTGGGACGACAGCGATTTACCAGTTCATAAATTAATGATAGAAAAAGTTCACGAACACGGGGCGCTTGCTGGAATTCAATTAGTACACAACGGCCAATCAGTTAGTAATTACCTTTCGCGTACGCCAGCACTTGCGCCCTCTCCTTGTCCAACTGAAACAGCCAACTCCACTCAAGCAAGGGGAATGGATAAAGAAGATATCCAAGCCTTAAGACGCTGGTTTCGCGAAGCAGCCATCAGATCTCAACGTGCAGGTTATGACATAATCTATGTTTACGCTGCTCATGGGATCATGACCTTACTCTACCAGTTTATTTTAAAACGCTACAATCAGCGAACTGATGAATATGGAGGCTGCCTTGAGAATCGGGTTCGCCTTGTACGTGAAATCTTAGAAGATACGAAAGACGCTGTGGGCCAAGACTGTGCAATTGCGTTTAGATTTGCTGTTGATGAACTCTTAGGTGAAGATGGTATGCACCCAGCTGAGGCAGAAGATATAGTTGCGGCATTAGCTGAAGTACCTGATCTTTGGGATGTCAACGTTGCGGATTGGGGCAACGACTCTCTACCATCAAGGTTTGGGGTCGAAGGCGCGCAAGAAAAATATATTAAATTTGTAAAGGGCGTAACCACTAAACCTGTAGTTGGCGTTGGCAGATTTACATCTCCTGACACTATGGCTTCTCAAATAAATCGTGGCGTATTAGATTTGATTGGGGCAGCCAGACCTTCAATTGCAGATCCATTTCTTCCAAAAAAAATTCAAGAGGGGCGTTCTAACGAAATACGTGAATGTATCGGTTGCAATATGTGCACAACAGGCGATCATATAGCATACCCCATGCGCTGCACTCAAAACCCAACCATGGGCGAAGAGTGGCGTAAAGGATGGCATCCAGAAAAAATCCCACTGGCCAAATCTAAAGATACTATTTTGATAGTTGGCGGTGGCCCTACTGGTCTTGAAGCAACACTAGCTCTTTCAAATAGATCATATGATACAACCTTAGCTGAAGCTAATAATGAGATGGGTGGTAGAGTATTAAGTGAAACTAAATTAGGTCCTCTGCGCCAATGGAAAAGGGTCGCTGATTATCGCACTTCGATGTTATCCACTCGGAGCAATGTGAATTTGTTTACCCAAAGTAAAATGGATGTAGATGGTATTTTTGAATTAGGTGCAGAGCATGTTGCAATAGCAACAGGCTCTAAATGGCGATTAGATTTGCTTGGCATTCACCACAGGTTTAAAAATATTAAGATTCACTCACCCATGATGATTTCTCCAGAACAAATTATGTTGGGTTATATTCCAACTGGTCATGCATTAATTTTTGACGACGACCATTATTATTTAGGAAGTGCTCTGGCCGAGCAACTAGCTGAGGCTGGAACCAAAGTCACCTTGGTGACCCCTGCATCTGAAGTATCCGGATGGACGCATTTTTCACTCGAGTATGAGCATATACAAATTAAGCTTCGAGAATTGGGTGTTACTATAATTTGCAGCCATGGAATTAGCGAGATAGGCAAGGGTTATGTTGACATTTCTTGTGTATTTGTCGGTACAAAACAACGGGTGGAAGTTAACACTGTTGTACCTGTAACTTCACGAATTAGTCAGGATGATTTGTACTATAAAATTCTATCGCGCAAACAAGAATGGCAGGACAATGGAATTAAAACGGTCACTAGGATTGGAGATTGTTACGCACCCGGTACCATTGCAATGGCAGTTTACGCTGGCCACGAATTTGCTCGAAATTTAGATATGCCTATTGATCTAGATACTCCATTCAGGCGTGAAAACGATTTTGAATTGAATCGATCCTGGCCGGCTTTTAAAACATGACAGCTTGGTATCAATCATCGTGTCATATTAAAACGTCATTGTGGGGTAAGACTGCCAACAGCCTTCCTGTAATGACAGCGCTCAAAGATGATATAAATGTTGATGTTTTAGTCATTGGTGCTGGATTTTGTGGCCTTTCAGCAGCCTTACACTTGGCTGAAAAAGGTGTTGAGGTCGGAGTGGTTGAAGCACATGAACCCGGCTGGGGTGCCTCTGGGCGTAACGGCGGCCAAATTATACCAGGGTTAAAAATATTTCCTGACGAAATAGTCTCTCGCTTTGGATCTGAACGAGGTGAAAGAATTGTTAATACGGTTAGCGCTGCACCAAAAATGGTCTATGATCTAATTCAGAAATACAAAATTGATTGTGATCTACGTAGAACTGGATGGATACAATTAGCAAAAGGGCCAGTGGGTATGAAAACAACAGATGCCCATGTCCAACAGTGGGGAAATCGAAATATTTCTGTCAAAGCTTTGTCTTTTGATGACATTCAAAAAAAAGTGGGCACATCAGCTTATACTGGCGGATTAATTGATGAGCGCGGTGGCAACCTACATCCACTCAAATATGCTCGGGGCCTTGCAAAGGCATGTATTTCTTTAGGCGTGTCAATCTTTTGCGATACGCCAGCTACTTCGGTTAAACGCATTGGCAACCGTTGGGTAATAAAAACATTAAATGGCACAATAAAATCAGAAACAGTAATAATATGCACAAATGGATATACAGGTAGTATGCTACCAGGATTATCTCAATCTATTATTCCAGTATTAACAGGTGTGATTGCAACGACACCCTTAACTGGTTCATTAAAAGATAAAATTCTTCCAGGCCGTCAAGGTGTAGCAGACACAAGGCGTTTGTTGTCGTGGTTTGGTTTTGATTGTGAAAATCGACTTCTATTTGGGAGCCGCGTCAATTCACAAAAAGAATTAATAGATAAAAAGAATTTTACGTTTGGCCTTCGAAGAATGAAAGAGATTTTTCCAAAGGTTGATAACACAAACCTTAGCCACATGTGGACTGGCCGGGTAGCTTTAACACTTGATCACGTACCACATGTTCATAAATTAGCTGATGGTTTGTACAGCGGGCTCGGTTTCAACGGACGCGGCGTGGCAATGGCTACAATGATGGGGGAAATTTTAGCCAATCACTGTATCCTCAATAAAGATAACAATAACTTTCTTCCTTTGACGTCAATGCCAAAAATTCCATTTAATCGCTTTCGTGGCATTGGCGTTGCAGTTGCACTAAGCTGGAAAAGAATGATGGATACTGCACGGCCTTGAAGATACGCTTAGGGCAATTAACGTGATCTGTTAAGATGAAAGACTTTATAATGACTAAAGCTGTAAAGAACAATAATCCTCCCAAAAACTGGGATAGAAGCGGACTGCCAGGATGGAGCTACCATAGTCCTGCGCTTTTAGAGCTAGAAATAGAAATTTTTAAAACCCATTGGCAAATTGCATGCCATATATCTGATGTTCCCAATACTGGAGATTTTAAAACATTTGATCTATGTGGCGAGCGCGCAATCATCATTCGTGATTCAAGCTTAAAGATTAGAGCCTTTCACAATATATGTCGCCATCGTGGTTCCCGTCTCGTCGCAAAAGACCAAGGCACGTGTAAAAATGCATTAATTTGTCCATTTCATGGATGGGTATATAATTTAGATGGCACCTTAAGAGGGGCGGCACGGCCTGATACTTTCCCAGATTTGGATAAAGATGAGTTTGCGTTAAAAACTGTGGAACATGAAGTTTGGAATGGTTTTATTTTTGTGCGATTTAAGGAGGGCCCACAACCATCGGTTAAAGAATTATTGAGCCGTCACAAGGAAGAAGCCACGCGCTACAATATCACTGATCAAATTCCAACTGATGGTTTTTGGACTGAACAGTCTCCAGTAAACTGGAAATCAATTCGTGACGTTGACAATGAAGGTTATCACGTTGCAATGGCTCATCCAGGTTTACAAGATTTATATGGATCTAATTACCAAGACGAACCCTACGAAGATGGTGTATCACGCTCTGAAGGTCAATTCACTATGTCGAAGGGCCGACATTGGGGTGTTCGCAATTATAAGAAATTTTCCAAACAGCAAGCTTCACTTCCAGAAAGCTTAGCAAAAACATGGATCTACTATG
This sequence comes from uncultured Amylibacter sp., assembly GCA_905181935.1. Lineage (GTDB taxonomy): Bacteria > Pseudomonadota > Alphaproteobacteria > Rhodobacterales > Rhodobacteraceae > Amylibacter. The sequence continues at coordinate 535,483 of CAJIZV010000001.1, forward strand.
GGATTTTCCCAAATTCAGTTATAGCAATGACACCAGAAACTTCATTGTTTTATCAAGAATTTCCTGTATCCGTCGATAAAACTATAATTCGAAGTGCCACATATCGCTATCCAAATGAAGACAGGCAACAAAAAGTAGCTAGGTATCTGGCAAGCCGAATTGATCGTGAAACAGTAGTTGAAGATAAACAACTAACTATTTGGTCAAATGAATCTATGGTTTCTGACTCATTTGATGGATTTTATTTATCTGATCTGGAATTTGGAGTACGTACATATCATAATCATTTACGCGCACTTCTTCCTGTTTATAATATAAAGAAAGCACCAAAAGAATCCGAGATAAAACACTTAAATGCCTCCCTTGAAACTAAAAGTGCATGAGCTTTCAAATCGACCCCATATCTATTAAAAATAAAGAACAAAAAACATTTCTATTTTCCGAAATTGGTATTTCTGGGTCAGGGTTCGAACGTTATGCAGCAGCAATGTATTTTTACAAGCATGGTAAAATATCAGCAGAAATGTTGGAAATTTATCGTAGATGTTGCAAGTTCGATAAAGAGGATCCCATACATGTTGCTCAATTTGAAGGTATTAAAATCATCCCAAATCTGAGCCAAGGATTATGAGGGAATAATTTTGTGAAATTACCATCCGCAAATCCAGATGTCGTTATTGTAGGCGCAGGAACCTCAGGGCTTTCTGCGGCAAAAAAGTTAAAAAAAAATGGCTTTTCAGTCGTTGTATTAGAAGCAAAAGCATTTGTTGGCGGTCGTTGCATTACAGATAAATCTACATTTAGAACCCCTTTTGACATAGGTGGATCATGGCTACATTCTGCTGTGATCAATCCTTTAGCACGTTTAGCAGAAGAAAATGGAATATCTTTACACAAAAAGAGCTGGGATTGGACTTGGGTATATTCAAATGGAACCTTGCTTACTCCGCAACAAGTTAAGGAATATGGTAAATACCATACATCAATGTGGCTGGCAGCAAACCAGGCTGGTGCTGAAACTCTAGACCAATCAGTTGAAAAGACTTTACCACAATCTCCATGGAAAAAATTAGTTAAAAATCTAATAGCCCCAATGTTAAGTGCTGATCCAGATGTCACATCGTCAGCAGATGTATATCAATATGCAGATGCCGAAGGCGATTGGTTGCTCGATGGTGGCTTGGGAACATTTATTAGGAACCTACATTCAGATGTAAACGTAGTAGTTAACTGCCCAGTATCAAAAGTTAATTATTCTGGAAAAGGTGTGAAAATCGAGACCCCAATAGGATCAATTAACGCTAAATATGTAATTCTCACTGTTTCAACCAGCGTTTTAGCCGCAGAACATATTAAATTTACTCCCCAATTACCAAAATGGAAATTAGAGGCAATCAATCTTCTCCCAACAGGAGTCTTAAATAAAATAGGGTTAGAATTTGATCCAGGCTGGCAAGAGGCCCATCAAGGAGAAAGTGTCAATTATTTAGTTGGTGAAAGCGACTTTTGCACAATAAATTTTGGCTTTTACGATACTAACTTAGCTGTTGGGTTTGTTGCAGGGCGCTTTGCCGAACAGCTTGAAAAAGAGGGCGTTGGGGCGGCTACAAATTTTTGCATAGAAGGTGTGAAGGCAGTTTTTGGCAACAACGTCACAAAGTATATTCAAAAGACAACTGAAACTGCATGGAAAGGAAACTTGCACACGCTTGGCTCTTACAGTTACGCCCTTCCGGGTGCAAAAGACGCAAGATTAAAATTGTCTGCAACATTGGGTAATCGATTATTTTTTGCTGGCGAAGCCACCATGCTTAATGCTCAAGCAACAGTTCATGGTGCATACTTAAGCGGGATAAGAGCAGCAGAAGAAATTACTGCAATCAATAATTAAATACATATAAGATTTACCAAAAATTAATTTTTGATTAATTCTTGTGGCAACCGTCCCTTAAGGAGAAAAAGGGCAAAAATAAATACACATACTTCAGAAATTGGTAATGCATAAAAAGCATACATAAAGCCAAAAAATTTCCAAAATAGAAAAACTAATAATACTGGCAAAACAAGTGAACGGGCCAAAGCAATTAATGCGGATTGTTTTGCGCATTGCATGCCAGTTAAATATCCTGTCAAAGTTATATTGACAGCTGCAAAAATTAGCATTGGCCAAATAATTTCTACAATTTTAGTGGCAAGATTTATTATTTCAGCGTCTTCTTCGTTCAAGAAAATATTTACCATATCTTCAGTCCAATATAAGAGTGCTATTGTTGCCAAAGACGCAATTACCAAATTTATGATAAGTCCGATTTTGAAGAATGTAGAAATGCGTGATGGTTTTCGCGCACCAAAATTCACACTAATCAAAGGTGAAATTCCCTCTCCTACACCATAAAAAACTAATAAAGAAAAATACATTAGATAGTCAACAACAGTGAACGCAGCGACACCCATTGATCCAATATGAGTTATAAGTATCCAATTGAACATCAGCACAATTAATCCTGCTGAAGTTTCAGTCAAGAACTCGGAAAACCCATTAAATGCAGCAAGGGGGATTTCTGCCCAAGTACCCTTTGGACGTACAAATTTAATACTCCCATAATGCCCAATAAAATGAGGTAAAACTATTAACATACCCACCAAAAAGGCCAAACCAGTCGCAAGTGCAGCACCTTTTAGCCCCCAATCAAAACGTGCAACAAAAATATAATCAAGAAATATATTAACAATCGTTGTGCTTAGCAGACCAAAAAATGCATAACTTGGCCTTCCATCAATGCGTAAGAAAAAGTTCATTAAGACCGCAAATCCAAACCCCAAATAAAACCAAGCAAGTACACGTAAATAGTCCGTACTTAATGCTACAGTTTCACCTTTTGCACCAAGCATCACAGCTATCTGTTCTGTAAAACAGAATGATATTATAGTTAATAAAACCATTGCCAAAAATACAATGACTGCTGTTTTAGAAAATATGTCGCAAGCTTTATTTGGTTTATTTTCACCTAAATACTTACCAGCTATTACAGCAGACCCACTTGAAAACATTAAAATGATGCCCCATACAATGGTTATAAATGGCATAACAATATTTACTGATGCCAAAGGTATTGCACCAACAAAGTTCCCAATAAAAATTCCATCAACAACTATTGCTGACGAAATTGCCAGCATGCCAAAAACAGAAGGAACTGCAAATCGAACAAACTCTTGGCTTATTTTTCCAGTAATCATTTTTTGATTTATAGTTTGCTCTGTCAAGTTACTCTCACTTTTAGTTTTCGATTGCATAACCCAAAACATCAGCCCAGTCTTGATCTCATAGATTAAAATATAATAATGGCAAAGAAAAATACACGGAACATTATTCTGGATAATGTACCGTTTTAATTTCTTGAAAATCTTCGATACCGATTACACCACCTTCACGGCCATTACCAGATTGTTTATATCCGCCAAAAGGTGAACCATAATTAAATTCTCCACCATTAATATGCACCATGCCAGCACGGAGTCTACTGGCGACACGGTCTGCCCGATCTAAGTCACCGGACTGTACATATGCTGCTAATCCGTATGGAGTATCATTGGCAATTTCAATTGCCTCCTCTTCATTATCAAAAGGTATAATTGTCAAAACTGGACCAAAGATTTCCTGTTGGGCAATTGTCATTTTATTGTGTGCATCTGCAAAAATCGTAGGTCGAACCCAAAAACCTTTATCAAAACCATCTGGTTTACCCAACCCACCAACTAACAATCTTGCACCTTCAGAAATTCCTTTTTTTATCATAGCCTGCACACGTTCATACTGAATGTCACTAACCAGAGGACCCAAGTGAGTTCCTTCCAACGCAGGATCACCAACTTTAATACTTTCACCAATGCGCTTGGCTATTTCCAGAACTTCGTCATAGCAGCTACGCTCTACCACAAGCCGAGTTGGAGCATCACAAGACTGTCCTGTATTAATAAAACATTCTTCGATTGAACCAGCTATTCGTTCTTCAAGATTACAATCTGCAAAAACTATATTCGGTGATTTTCCACCAAGTTCTAGTGCTACACGCTTGATAGTATCTGCAGAATCTTTTGATACAGCAGAACCTGCTCGTGTTGATCCAGTGAAGGACATCATCGCAATGTCAGGGTGCTTTGAAAGTGTGGCGCCAGCCAACGGTCCATCTCCTTGAATCATGTTATAAACGCCAGCTGGAAACCCTGCCTCATGAATCATTTCAGAATACATTACGGATGACAAAGGAGTAAATTCAGATGGTTTCAGGACACATGTACAACCAGCCGCTAAAGCAGGAAGCACCTTTAATGTAATTTGATTTATTGGCCAGTTCCACGGAGTGATTAGCCCGCAAACACCAACAGGTTCGCGTAGTTGTTTATCACCATTTGAAAGTTTTTCACTTTCTGTTTGGTTTTTTAATGCATAAATATAGCCTTCTAAATGACCAATTGCAGCATCTGCTTGCAGCTCTAGTGACATTGTCATTGGCGCACCCATTTCTATAGAAATTACTTTGGCTAAATCTGGTAATTTTTTCTTAGAAAGAGCTAGTAATGCCTCAAGCATTCCCAGCCGCTCTTGTTTAGAGGTTCTAGAATAACTTAGGAACGCAGTATTTGCGGCCATAACAGCCAAATCAACATCAGCTTTATTGGCAAGAATTATTGTTCCTATCTCACTTTCGTCGGCAGGATTAATAATCCGCATCGAATTACTTGAAATGGGTGTGACCCATTCACCATTGATATAAAACTTTCCTAAATTCATCATGTCACTGACATCCTTTTTACATCAGCATAATTTATTAAAGTTACTAGTCAAAATATAATTTTATGAAATATAGTCTACATCATCCATTTTTGCTGCCTAGTGTAACGCACTATGAATTCATTAATTTACTTTCTTAAATTACAAATGTTTAAAAATTATATTGTAGCTGCATCCAAATTCTATGCCCTAATTTATTACTTGTATTAGTCTGCAACGCCTAAAGGCCGCAATATTTCCTTGTGCAATGGATCATTTAAATTATCCAAAAATAGTAGCGTCATGCACAATTAATAATTAATTCATCCCTTTAATTTCCGACAAAATAAAAAATTACTGCCTTCGTGGTTTACAAGTTTTAACAAATGCTTTTCATTTTTATTTACAGCGTTAGGATTAAGTCCAATTTTTATTAAATCCGATTTATCTTTAAGATTTTTGTGATCTTTTATAAAAGCTTTACTCAAAAGCTCTAAGCCTAGAATAGATAATACTTCACCCATACCCTTATCAGTGAAGCTATTTTGCAAACATAATAATTTCTTATCCATAGATTTTTTTGTACGATTAAATTTTTCAGAACAATCTAATATTTTAAAAGTATAAGTATTCCCAAAACTATCTATATAGTTATTAGACCCTAAAATTCCTGCTTCAAAAGTAGAGGATTTTGCCACCTTTATATAATTTTTACCCAAAGTTATGTATTGTATTGGTTTTGCTACCTCACCCTCATCTACATAAGATAGATGAGGCATTATCCCACGCAAACCATTTTGGGTCACCCTTAAATTAGCCTCTTCAGTCAAAAATCGTTGGCTTCCTTCTGATGCAAGTCCAACTTGCCATATATGGTTTTTAAAAACTAATTTACCATTATCAATATTAACTTTACCAGATGCTCGCTTAAAACCCTTACTGTGCAATATAACGAACTTACAATTATAATTGATATCGTTACTTATTGTAATTTTAGAAAAATCAAAATCTGTTACAGATTTAATCTCCCCAATATCAGCCAATATTTCTATAGGAAATCGCTTGAATTGACCTATTTCAAGTAGCTTTAATGCCTGATTGCCTTGAAGCATTTTGCATACGTTTTTCGCATCACTTTTTTTAACGTATGGGGATTCAAAATTGTTTGCTTGGCTTATCAATTGATTAATAGCAGTTTCTGTTTTCTTCCCCCAAACACCATCTGACGGGCCAGGATTAAACACAGTTTTAGCTAAGAATTTTTGAAGGCACAGAATATTTTCTTCAGCTTGAATTTGGGTGCTAAATACCATCAGCATCAAAAATAATGCAATTCTTAATTTAATTTCAATCATCTGAATATATGTTCATAAATACGTGTTATTTTTTTATCTTTAAAAACTTTATCTACAATTAAGTCATGATCAAGTTTGAAGGCAGCCTCAATACATGCCGCACAAACTGAGCGATAATCAATAGTCGCAAACAGATCTCTTTTTTCATAAAGATCTTTGGATGACAGTCCTGGCCAATTTGAAACCACACTTGATTTATTAATTAAGCCACCAGCTAATAAGCCAACTGACCCAAAACCATGATCTGTTCCAGCAGACCCATTTTCCTGAACCGTTCGGCCAAATTCAGTTGTTGTGAGTACTATTGTATTATCCCACTGTTCTTTTAATGCACTCCTTAATTGATAAAATACATTATCTAATAAAGTAAATAATTTAGGGTGATGTCCTGTTGTGGAGCCAATACTGGAATGATCATCAAATTCTGGTATCGTGAGAACCGCAACACGAGGACCATTTATTTCCCTCATAGACTCTCCTGCCTTAGTTGCTAAACTTAATGAATCTCTAGCTCTAAGCCTACTAGGACTATTCATTGAGACTTGGCTTAATTTATCGATTGCTACCATAACCTCTCCATCGTGAGTATTTTTTATAAGATTTAAAAGTTCACTTTGTGGGGCCTGAGTTTTTCCAATATTTGCAGGGTAAAAATTATCGAATGCTGGCGCACCCCTAATTAATAATGGAGCATCAAGAGATAATGCTTTACCAGTTATTTTTGCGACATCCATCGCGCGTCCTAACCAGCCTGTATCTGTAGAAAATGGTATTTTAGATCCAGTCTGAGAGACGTTTTGCCCTTCAAAATGCGATCGTGCAGTATATGGAAAAGAAGTTGCATGAACTATTGACGCTTCATTACTTTTCAGCATTTTTGAAAAGTTTTTGAAATTAGGGTGTATTCCAAAAAGTGGGTTAAGCTTTAGTGGATTTGATGCTACTAGCGCTTTCCTTTGTTTAAAAAGATCGTCATCACCAATAGGTGGAACTGCTAGGAGGCCATCCATTCCCCCTTGCAACATAATAACTACAATTCGGCCTTTTACTGGCTCTTTTGTGAAGCCATGCACTGGATAGCCCGACAAAGCTAAAGCTGGGGCAGCCGCTGATAAAAAATGTCTACGATTTATCATCTAAATCTCCATAAAATCTGAGCTACATAATGCAATAATAAACTTTTCTTCAGAGTTTCTACCTTTTGAGATAGCTACTTTTGTTCTATCGGAAAAATCTAAAAGATTAGCTATTTCCTCACCTGACCTAGATGGCCCTGCATTAAAAATTCTTGATGCTATTCTAACTCTACGATCTAAATGTTCTGTGGATACCCAGTCTAGTTTTTTTTCTGAGTAGCCATCGGGTTGTCTAGAGGCCCAAAAACTATGGCCAATTTCTTCAAGAATACCTAATGGTTCATAATTCGGTGTACCATCATCTCTAATACCGCCAAAGCCTCCAGCTGATTTGTTTTCTTTCATAAAATTAGCCCCCGAAACCCGAATACCCTGCAACATCCACGTTGATGGCCAAAGGAATTTTTTAACCCTTGTTGCTCGTGTAACTTTCAACGTTGCCTCATGAACCTTAACCAAGTCACCTTTTGAAGCTTTCCAAGCATCATAAATGATTTTAATTTCACTTTTATTCGCGTTTTCACCAATGAAATGGATCGCTAATTTTTTTGAGAGATTTTGAGCTGTAAAATCATCCTGAGCCAACATGTCTGTTAATTTACGGAGCGCTTTAGGTCCAGCAGGAAACGGCTTTCCCATTATAACTTTTTTACCAGGTTCTGCTTTATTCTTAATATAAGGTGATAAAGTAAATTCCTTTAATGACATGTTTCCAATTGGATTTCCTTTTTGTATTTTAAGTTCATTGTAGCGCTGCACAAAATCAGTAAGGCTTTGCCCCCAGCCCGCTAATACTTTAGCAGCATTTCTTATATCAGTTTCGGTATAATTTTTTGCTGGTGAAACTGTATGTAGCTCCATTAACTCTCGAGCTAGGTTATCATTTAAACCAGCGGTTCTCCCAATTTTTCTAAAGTTTATTGCTTCTTTCGAATTTTCACCAGAGTTAGCCGTGTTATCAAGGTAATCCAACATACCTGGATGAGTTGTCGCCAGATACAATAAATCATCGAAAGGTCCATCCAAGTTTTCATAAATTACATTATGAATTAGATCTCCAATCACATAGTTCCTAAAGTTAACGTTTCCACCAACCGTGAAATGATTTGCCCAGAAATGAAGTAATCTTTGCTTGAATGTATCATTCCCATATATTGCAGAATTCCAAAGCTTTTGTACGTCATAAAGATGTACATCGCTTTCTCTCTTTGAAACCTGGTTTAGAAGTTTTTTTTCTTTTAGGCTAATTTTTTCTTTGTTAGTTTTTTCAATATATCTATGATGCTTATGAAGTCTATTAAGCCTTTGTTCGATTGAGAAATTATGCTCTTCAGGCCATAATCCCACTTTATTGAGGCCAAATAATTGAAACTTGCCATCTAGCTGATTACTATTCCAAACATCAATATTTGAGGGAACTTCGTCGTCTGGCCTAAATCCAAAACCAACTTTTCTTGCCCAATTATTTTTGTTTTCGTACATTTCTTTTATCCACTTAACTTATGTTTAAACATTGAACATTATTGTTGAGAGTAATTTAATTTGTTTAATTAGCAATCTTTTATTACTATGAATTATCAACAATTGTGGTGATGGAAAATAATCCAACGTGAAAAATCTTGCTCAGAGCCTTATCAACAATCTTCCAAAGGCAGAACTCCACCTCCACATTGAAGGAACACTAGAGCCTGAGATGATGCTAATTTTAGCAAAGCGAAATGGGATTAAACTGCCTTATGTGACTGTAGAAGATGTTCGGAGTGCATATCAGTTTGATTGCCTTCAAGATTTTCTTGACCTTTATTACTTAGGTATGTCCGTACTCCTGACAGAGAAAGATTTTTATGATTTAACATGGGCTTATTTGGAACGAGTTCATGCCGATCGGTTAACACATGTGGAAATGTTTTTTGACGCTCAAGCACACACAGATCGAGGCGTCGCATTTGAGACAGTATTAGGAGGTATCACAATTGCTCTAGAAAAAGCGCGCACAGAATTTGGCATAACATCAAAATTAATTATGTGCTTCCTGCGGCATCTCCCCGAAGAGCAGGCTTTTGAGGCGCTTGAATGTGCCTGTAAACACAAAGAGTATATTTTTGGGGTTGGGTTGGACAGTGCTGAAAAAGGAAATCCACCTGGTGCCTTTGCTCGAGTATTTGAAGCCGCTCGAAAGGAAGGATTTGTACCTGTTGCTCACGTCGGTGAAGAGGGGACAGCAGAAAATGTAAGGGAAGCATTAGATATTCTGAAAATTGAGCGCGTGGATCACGGAAATCATGCATTAGATGACCCTGCCCTGACGCAACGCCTAGCCAAACAACAAACGCCCCTTACTATGTGTCCAATTTCGAATTGGCGGCTAAAAGGCATCCCATCACTATCAGCAAGCCCCGTAAAGAAAGCCCTTGATGCGGGCTTGTTAGTGACAGTAAATTCAGATGATCCCTCATATTTTGGCGGATATTTAAATGATAACTATCGAGCAATTCACAAGCATCTAGGGTTATCCGAAAAAGAAATAATACAATTGGTAAAAAACTCGTTTGCAGGGTCGTTTCTGAGCGATAATGAAAAACAAAGACAGTTGGATAAGGTTGACCACCAAATTGGCACACAAACAAGTTATAAATAACACTGTCAATCACTTAGACAAAGCTACTAGAGTACCCATTGATAAGTTAGTTTGTATAGGTAGGCACATCTTCATAAAGACCCCGCTTATAAACAGGGAACCTCGCTACATCTGGAGTTATAGTATATGAAGATGGCGAACCACTAAAGTCTCTCTATTTCTTTAATCAAGCTTTCTACAAATTTCTGAGGTGCAATTGCCATTATTCCTTGAGATGGAGATACCAAATTAACATAACCAACACCTAATTCCTTTGATGCAAGCGGAACAAGTTTATAGCCTTTGGCGTTATATTGATCAAATTCATCAAGTAGTGGCAGGCAGAATGCCACTCGCGCATTATTAGATGATGTTAAATGAGGAAATGGATCATCACATTCTATTTGTGTTCTTAAAGTTATCCCAAGCTTTGAACACGCACTATCAATTTTATTTCGTAACTGTGTATTTTTTGAAGGTAACAAAATTTGATGATCAATAAGCTCATAAAATTTTATCTTGGCTAAGCTTTCAGTTTTTACAGCAAGTGGCAAAGCAGCATGAACTTTTACTTCAAATGCATGAAGAATATTTAAATTTCGGCTAATTATCGGCTGGTAAAACAATGCAATATCAAGGCGGTTCGAAGTTAAATAATCTTCCATATTATTTTGATCGATAACCTTAAGTTCAAAAGATATGTATGGGTATTCATTTTGGTACTTCGCTATTTGAGCATTAACAAAATTAACATTCAAATCTGCACTAACACCCAATCTTACCACTCCAGTTCGCATGCCTTTTATATCATTTATCTGGGATTGCAGACGTTCAAAGCTTCTTAATTGTGACAATGCAAATTGATAGAATATCTCTCCCTCTATCGACAATCTAACACCAACACTTAATCGATCAAAAATCCGAAACCCAATATCAAGTTCTAAACTTTGAATATGTCGATTTAATGCTGATGGTGAAATAGCGCAACTTTCTGCTGCACTACGAATAGAACCTGACTCAGAAATTAATTTCACATATTTAAAGGATTGCAAATGTCGCATGTCATTACTTTTTATACAAAATAATATAATGGTGCAAAAAATGCAACACTAATATACATCTTTTGACGCAGACCGCACCATGTATAAGTTTTAGAATGTATGGAATCATTAGAAATTAATTATTTTGATTATCAAAAACACAGCGCATTCCTCCCGCGCACTTTAAAAGGAACAGACATGAAAAAAATTCTTCTTGCATCAGCATTAAGTATAGTAGCAACAACAAGTGCTATTGCGGACATTAAAGTTGGCATATTACACTCACTTTCCGGAACAATGGCAATTTCAGAAACTACCCTAAAAGACACAATGCTAATGCTAATTGAACAGCAAAACGCTAAAGGGGGTATTAATGGCGAAAAACTAGTACCTGTAGTAGTTGACCCAGCTTCTGACTGGCCACTGTTTGCAGAAAAAGCACGTGAATTATTGAGTGTTGAAGATGTTGATGTGATTTTTGGAAACTGGACTTCAGTATCTCGCAAATCAGTTCTACCTGTAATAGAAGAACTTAATGGTCTTCTATTTTATCCAGTGCAATATGAAGGTGAGGAGAGTTCAAAAAATGTATTTTACACAGGTGCAGCACCAAACCAGCAAGCTATCCCTGCAACTGATTACTATTTAGAAGAACTTGGAGTTGAAAAATTTGCGCTTTTAGGTACGGACTATGTGTACCCCCGGACAACAAATAAAATATTAGAGCAATACTTAAAGGATAAGGGCATCTCTAAGGATGATATTTTTGTAAACTACACACCTTTTGGTCATTCAGATTGGTCAAAAATTGTTTCAGATGTTGTTGCCCTAGGTGCTGATGGGAAGAAAGTTGGTGTGATTTCAACTATTAATGGTGATGCAAATATCGGTTTTTACAAAGAACTTGCCGCTGCTGGAATTTCAGCTGATGATATCCCAGTTGTTGCATTTTCTGTTGGCGAAGAAGAACTGGCAGGTCTAGATACAACAAATCTTGTAGGTCACTTAGCTGCCTGGAATTATTTTCAATCTGCTGAAGGTGCTATCAATGCAAACTTTATTGAAACCTGGAAGACGACTATGGGTAAGGACCGTGTAACCAACGATCCAATGGAAGCCCATTACATAGGTTTCAATATGTGGGTAAATGCTGTTAAAGATGCAGGCACTACTGATGTAGATGCAGTTCGTGCAGAAATGTACGGACAAAAATTTCCAAACCTTACTGGTGGTATAGCTGAAATGCTACCAAACCATCACCTTACTAAACCAGTTTTAATTGGTGAAATCCAAGATAATGGTCAATTTGATATTATCAGCCAAACATCAGAAGTAGCTGGAGATGCTTGGACAGATTTCTTGGCCTCGTCAGCAATTCTTAAATCTGATTGGAAAGACTTAGGCTGTGGAATGTACAACACAGAAACTAAAAGCTGTGTGCAGTTAAAATCAAATTACTAAATGAAACGCCGCGCCTAACAGGCACGGTTGGGGGGAGCAAAATGCGCTCCCCCCATTCTTTAATGGACATTAAGATTATGCATCGAGTACTGCGACTTTTCGTTATTATTATTTTATTTACTACTACTGCGAAAGCCCAGCCTATTTTTCAGGATTTAGTACAATCGCATGCCTTAAACATTATTAAAGGATCAGTAAAAACTGCCCCAAAAGTGATTGAATCCATTCAGAGGTTTGGTGGCAAGCCTACCAATAAATTTTTGTTAGAATGGCAATCTAAGAACCTTTGGTCTCGCCGATCTGATGGATTAATTTTTCTCGTTAAAAGTAATGACAAAAAAAAATATACTTTATTTGATTTAGAAACTTATGATATTGTGGGAATAGTTAAAAAGAATGAGATTAAACAAATAAAACCAAACTCTGGTGTCCGAGGGCTAATTGGGACGGCTTTAGTTTCATCTCAACTTACAAGTAATATTCTTGCAAACCGAATTGCTAGTTTAGAAAGTCTAACTCGTAACCCAAAACGCACCCATTTGGAACCATTACGTAAAGCTATATTAAAAGAAAGTGATCCAAAAGTACGATCTAAGATGGAACGGCTTGAACGCCTATTAACGATGCAATATGATACAGACACAGTTAAACGAATTGCTGCAATCAAAAGCTTTTCGAATGACCTTGGCCTAGATGTTAGGGCTAGATTAAATCCAATTTTAGAGACCACATTACACCTTTCCCAGACACCACCTAAAGCAGGGAGTTATGCTCGCATTTTAGATATAAATAAAACCGATAGATTAACACGCACTGAAGCATACGATATGATAGTAAAGCAGGGTTGGGCTACTGCAAATATATCACCTAAAATGAAACGCACAGCAATCATCAAGCACATAAAAAATGGCCGTGTTGCGGGCTTTGATATAAAAGACTTAAATTTAGAAACTAATCGTAACTTAGCCTATTCTAGATTAACAGATTCTGGGTTGGTTTCAAAAGATGTAAACGATACTCAAATACAATTGGCCTTAAATAAAACATTTTTTTATGAACAGTATATAGAACCATCCACACAAGTTGTTATTACAGCAAAAAACTCATTAGCAAGTATTAAAACAAAAGTTTCAATATCACAGGGCATTGATCTCTTTTTGGATGGCCTCTCATTAGCATCTATATTCTTTTTAGCTGCAATTGGACTAGCTATTACATTCGGTGTGATGGGAGTTATAAACATGGCTCATGGTGAATTTATAATGATGGGAGCTTATACTGGGTATTTAATACAACAGTATATTACTAATTATACATTATCGATTATCATAGCGATACCCATCGCTTTTGCTGTTACCTTTACCGCTGGCGTATTAATGGAGCGCCTTATTATTCGCCATCTATACCATAGACCGTTAGAAACTTTGCTTGCAACATTTGGCGTCTCTATTGCCCTGCAGCAATTAGCCAAAAATATTTTTGGAACACAAGCACGACCATTAACCTCTCCAGATTGGTTAGGAGGAGCATGGGCCATTAATGACGTTATTTCCATTAGCTGGATACGAGTTGCCATCTTTGGTTTATCAATTTTATTTTTTGTAATGCTTTGGTTTACTTTGAATAAAACACGCTTGGGGCTAGAAACCAGAGCAGTCACTCAGAACCCCCGTATGGCCGCATCAATGGGTATTAACCCAGATAAAATAAATATGTTAACATTTGGGCTTGGGTCTGGCATCGCAGGCATTGCAGGTATTGCCATAGGTCTATTTGCAAAGGTCACCTCAGAACTTGGTTCAGACTATATAGTTCAATCCTTCATGACTGTAGTTGTGGGGGGGGTTGGCAATATATGGGGTACTTTAGCAGGTGCTGCCATGATTGGATTCTTACAAAAAAGTATTGAATGGTTTAACCCATCCAACACCTTAGCAGCACAAACATTTATGATTATTTTCATCATTGTATTTATTCAATTCAGACCCAGAGGCATTATTGCACTTCGCGGTCGGGCTGCAGGAGATTAAATGATGAAAAGTCCTCTTATGAAATTCTTAAACAGAAATCCAAGTGTTTTAATTTTCTTATTAATCCTCTCAGTATTTACAATACTAATTACTATAGGCAGTGAAGCATTTGGCTTTGGATTTATTTCTACTTCTCTAGTTAAAATACTTGGTAAAACATTATGTTTTTGCTTGGTTGCAATATCAATGGATCTTGTTTGGGGCTATTGTGGAATATTAAGTTTAGGCCACTTCGCATTTTTTGGTTTAGGTGGCTACATGATTGGCATGTGGCTAATGTATGAACGAACAAGATTGATTGTACTTGAAGCGGGAAAAAATGCTGAACTTCCTATGACAGTTCAGGAAATTCAAAATTCTATAGGGTCTCAAATATTTGGAGTAGTGGGAGGGTCAGAGTTTCCAATAATTTGGACTTTTTCAAACTTTCTTTGGGTTCAGCTCTTATTAATAGTCTTTATTCCTGGCTTATTAGCGCTAATTTTTGGATGGCTAGCATTTCGCTCACGCGTAACGGGAGTATACCTATCGATCCTGACCCAAGCAATGACTTTGGCACTCGCTCTTTATCTATTCCAAAATGATAGTGGCCTACGCGGAAATAATGGTCTTTCTGGATTGCAAAATTTGCCAGGATTAGAGGATATATCGCAATCAGTAATTTCCATGTGGTTTTTTTGGGGATCAGCTTTAGCACTAGGCCTTGGTTATTTATTTGTAAAATTAATTGTTGAAAGCAAACTTGGTAATGTTATTCGCGGTATTAGGGATAATGAACAAAGAATGCGATTCTTGGGTTATAATGTGGAAATATACAAGTTATTCATCTTTACATTTACAGCCATTATAGCTGCTATCGCAGGTGCATTATACTACCCACAGGCAGGTATTATAAATCCAGCAGAATTAGCACCTATTGCATCAATATATTTAGCCGTATGGGTAGCTATAGGAGGACGTGGGCGCATTTATGGTGCAGTCATAGGCGCTGGAGTTGTTTCTTTATTATCAAGCTGGCTCACAGGAGGTCAGGCACCTAATATTTCATTAGGGTTCATAGAACTAAAGTGGGTGGATTGGTGGTTAGTACTACTAGGTATATCCTTTGTACTTGTCACATTATACGCCCCTAAAGGTATAGGTGGATTATTTGATAAATTAACCAAAGGAGCTCGAAAATGAGTGGGGCACTCTTAGAAGTTAATGCAATTTCCGTCTCATTTGATGGCTTTAAGGCAATTAATAATCTGTCCTTCAATATAAATTGTGGTGAGCTTCGCGCTATTATTGGGCCTAATGGAGCAGGAAAAACAACATTTATGGATATAATTACTGGCAAAACACGTCCTGATAGTGGTGATGTTATATGGGGGAACAAGAACATTAGTTTGATCCAAAAATCAGAAAGTGAAATAGCTAATCTAGGCATTGGGCGAAAATTCCAAAAACCAACTGTGTTTGAGCATCAATCAGTTATGGAAAACTTAATCATGGCATTAAAAAATAAACGCAGCCCGTGGTCAGTTCTTTTTTATAAGCCAAACGCTTCAGATAATAATAAAGTTATTAGTGTTGCTTCAGGTATAGGACTATTTGATTATTTAGATAAACTTGCAGGTGAATTGAGTCACGGACAAAAACAATGGCTAGAAATTGGTATGCTCTTAGCACAAGAACCACAGTTATTATTAGTTGATGAACCAGCCGCAGGCATGACTTTTGAAGAGCGAAAGCATACTGCTTTTCTATTAAAAAAATTGGCTAAATCACGTGCAGTTATTGTTGTGGAGCACGATATGGAATTTATCCGTAGTTTGAACTGTAAGGTAACAGTTTTACATGAAGGTTCTGTTTTAGCAGAAGGAACTCTAGACCATGTAATTAAAAATCAAACTGTTATTGATGTATATTTGGGGCGTTAAAAATGCTGGAACTTAACAACATTACACTGCATTATGGTCAAAGCCAAATATTAAACGGTGTAGATTTAATTGCTGAAAAAGGTAAAATTACTTGTTTGATGGGCACCAATGGGGTTGGAAAAACTAGTTTACTTAAGGTAGTTTCTGGGACCCACAATCATTCTGGTGGCAGTTATAAATTGAATGGACAAGAACAAGGTATGACAACTGCGCATATGCTAGCTAGACGTGGTGTTGGGTATGTACCACAGGGTCGTGACATATTTCCACTTATGACTGTTCGTGAAAATATGGAAACTGGATTTGCATGTTTAGACAAAGCACAATTCATGGTTCCAGATCAGATTTTTGAATTGTTCCCAGTTCTTAAAGAAATGAAAAATCGCAGAGGTGGTGACCTATCTGGAGGACAGCAACAACAATTAGCAATTGCTCGCACACTAATTACAAAACCAAAACTATTACTTCTAGATGAACCCACTGAAGGTATCCAACCAAACATTATTCAACAAATTGGAAATGTCATTTCATTTTTGAAGGATCAGGGTGACATGGCAATACTTCTGGTTGAGCAGTACTTTGAGTTTGC
The DNA here is from genome assembly GCA_905181935.1 of uncultured Amylibacter sp. GTDB lineage: Bacteria > Pseudomonadota > Alphaproteobacteria > Rhodobacterales > Rhodobacteraceae > Amylibacter. The sequence goes on from CAJIZV010000001.1 coordinate 552,404, forward strand.
ATATAATTTAGCTGATTATTTTTATGCAATGCGCCGAGGTAATATTATTTTAGAAGGTTCAAAACCAAATTTAAAAAAGATACAACTTTTAAGTACTTTATCAGTATAATAATTAATCAATATGTCACTAAAACCATTCACATTAACGCTTTATTAAATGTTTAATTTATTAAAAATAATACCACTGCCAAATGATAAACACCTTTACGATTTTTTTGTTTGGAATCCCAAAATATCAAAATTTCCAAGTTCAGACAAAAGCTTTAATATTTGATAAGCTCCCTCACCATTCCTCAAACTTGCAAAAACAAAAGGTTTCCCAGAGCGCATTCTTTTTGCATCACGCTCCATTACAGTCAGGGATGCGCCTACGTAAGGCGCTAAATCTGTTTTGTTAATAACTAAAACATCTGACTTAGTGATAGCAGGACCACCTTTTCGTGGTATTTCTTCACCTGCAGCTACATCGATTACATAGACGGTTAAGTCTGCAAGTTCCGGACTAAACGTAGCTGAGAGGTTGTCTCCACCACTTTCAATAAAAATTATTTCAACATCTTCGTATCGTTCGCGCATTTGAGCAATTGCAGCAAGATTAATGGAGGCATCTTCACGAATGGCAGTATGTGGGCAACCCCCTGTCTCAACACCTATAACACGGTCTTTTGGCAAGATTTGTAACCGCATTAATGCCTCAGCATCCTCTTGAGTATAAATATCGTTAGTAATAACCCCAACAGAAGTTTGAGGATGTAAAATACGAATGAGTGCTGCAGTTAAGGTTGTTTTTCCTGCACCAACAGGACCACCTATTCCTATTCTTAATGGACCATGATTTGACAATTTAAGCCTCCTTCAAGTTCGAAAAATACGTGAATATTGAGTTTCATGCCGCATCGCTATGATATCTGACATAAAAGTATTACTGTGAAGATCATCAAGAGTTATGTCCTTCATATTTGAAGCAACTGATATGATTACTGGCTTAAGCAACGCTTGAACCCGTTGCCCATCCGTTTGTCCAAGTGGGACAAGGCGCATAGCGACGTTACACATATTTCCAATAAAAGCATGCAAGAACATTGCAGTTGTAAGTTCCACACAAAGCCCTAATGCACGCGCTGTTCTACCAACAGCTACCGGGTAGGTAAGTTTTGTAAGATTTAGACCCCAAACTGCATTTACAGCATCGCAAAAAGCAACTCCTTGGAGGTCGGTTTCTTGAAGCCGCTCTTTTGATGATGCAAATGCTCGAGAGCTTGCATCAATATATTGCACATCATGTTCTTCTGCATAAAATGAAACATTAAGAAGTGTGGCATCTGCGCAGCCTCCACCTTGAGTTAATAAATAGTTTAGCCAATCTTGTAAATCATCTGCACTATAAATTAATTCTTCATGAATGGCGTTCTCTAAACCATGTGAATATGCAAAGGACCCTACTGGAAAAGATGGTGAAAGTAATTGAACTAACGTAAGGATTTCGTTACGACTAGTCATGCGATGTGTTGCCATGTTCATGACTATGTGTTCGCCCATAACCATAGGCGCCTTTTTCAGGATCAAATGGTTCTAATAGACTAGTAACTGTAGCTCCTAAATGTTCAAGCATATGGCCGATTACAGGATCCTCTTGGATCAACAACCTCTTTGCTTCAATTTGACATGGTGTATGCCTATTACCTATATGCCATGCTAATTTAACCAAATCTTTACCAGTAACTTTCAATAATGGCTCCTTTGCTGCTACAACCTCTATAAAGCGGCCATCCTCAATGACTAAAGCATCCCCATGATCAAGAGAAGTGGTTTGCGAGAGATCTATAAGAACCTTTTTACTCCTAAAGGTTTTCAGAACTTTACGGCGTAAAAACCTTTCATCATATGTAAGAATACACACCTCAAAGCTATTGGACCATTCACCTGAGCGACAAATTTCAAAAGATTTATAATCGACCATCAGAATAGAAAATATCTTTGAGCCATTGGCAATTCAGTCGCTGGCTCACAAGTAAGTAATTCACCATCTGCTCGAACTTCATAGGTCTCTGGATTTACTTCTATATAAGGCATTGCATTATTTAAAATTAGATCTGATTTACCTATATTTCGGGTATTTTGAACTGCAACAGTGTCTTTGGCTAAACCAAGCTTTTTACCTATGCTGTCTGCCTGTGCAGCTTCAGATACAAAGGTTACTGCTGAACGTTCAACGGATCGACCAAAGGCACCAAACATATGCCTTGAATATACAGGCTGTGGTGTTGGAATTGAAGCATTTGGGTCACCCATCTGCGCCGAAACAATTGTGCCAGATAACAAAATCATCTCTGGTTTAACCCCAAAAAATGCTGGGTCCCACATTACAAGATCAGCTCTCTTACCTTCAGAAACACTACCAATTTCATGACTAATACCATGAGCAATTGCAGGATTTATTGTATATTTTGAAATATAACGGCGCACACGAAAATTATCGTTTTCACCAGTTTCTTCTGATAAGCGACCACGCTGCTTCTTCATTTTATCAGCGGTTTGCCAAGTGCGTATTAACACCTCACCAACACGCCCCATAGCCTGACTATCTGACGCTATAATTGAGAATGCGCCCATGTCATGAAGAATATCTTCAGCGGCAATTGTTTCTCGCCTTATTCTACTTTCTGCGAAAGCTACATCTTCAGGAATTGATTTATCTAAATGATGACATACCATGAGCATGTCCAGATGTTCTTCCAAAGTGTTTACTGTATATGGTCTGGTCGGATTTGTTGACGATGGCAATACATGCTCTTCTCCACAAATTTTTATGATATCTGGCGCATGGCCACCGCCTGCACCTTCAGTATGGAACGCATGTATAGTCCGCCCTTTCATAGCCTTTACAGTATTTTCAACAAACCCAGATTCATTGAGTGTATCGGTATGTATCATCACCTGAACATCCATATCATCCGCCACAGAAAGACAGCAATCAATCGCAGCTGGAGTAGTCCCCCAATCCTCGTGTAACTTCAATGCACATGCCCCTGCATTAACCATTTCGATTAATGCAGCAGGCTTACTTGCATTTCCCTTACCAGCAAAAGCAAGGTTCATTGGAAACGCATCTGCGGCTTGTAACATTCGCGCTAAGTGCCAAGGTCCAGGCGTACAAGTTGTTGCAAGCGTACCATGAGCAGGACCAGTCCCCCCACCAAGCATTGTTGTTAAACCAGAGTGCAGGGCATCTTCAATCTGTTGCGGGCAAATAAAGTGAATATGGCTATCAAATCCACCTGCAGTTAGTATGCGCCCTTCTCCAGCAATTGCTTCAGTGCCGGGGCCTACTATAATGTCAACGCCAGGTTGAGTATCTGGATTTCCTGCCTTACCTATTTTAAAAATCCGTCCACCTCTTAAGCCAACATCAGCTTTATAAATGCCACTGTGGTCTATAATGAGCGCATTAGTTATTACAGTATCCACAGCACCTTCAGCTCGAGTAGCTTGAGATTGCCCCATACCATCACGAATGACTTTACCACCACCAAACTTCACTTCCTCACCATAAATTGTTAAATCTTTTTCAACCTCAATAATAAGATCCGTATCAGCCAGGCGTAACTTGTCACCAACAGTTGGGCCAAACATTGATGCATATTCGGAACGCTTAATTTCTACAGGCATCTATAGATCTCCCATAATATGTTGATTAAATCCAAAAATACGGCGATCGCCTAAAATTGGAACCAGCTGCACCTCACGGCGTTGCCCAGGTTCAAAACGCACTGCAGTTCCAGCCGCAATATCCAAGCGCATGCCTCTCGCTTTATTACGGTCAAAATCAAGTGCCGAATTTGCTTCTCCAAAATGATAATGGCTACCAACTTGCACAGGCCGATCACCCCTATTTGCAACCATCAAGATTTGTGATTGCAAGCCTTCATTAAGTATTAGTGTGCCTTCAGCCGGAAATAATTCTCCTGGTATCATCTTAAATCTCCATCAGCGAATTGGATTGTGAACAGTGACAAGCTTTGTGCCATCTGGAAAAGTAGCTTCAACCTGAACATCAGGAATCATTTCAGGCACGCCAATCATACATTGATCGCGTGAAATTACATGCCCCCCAGCCTGCATCATATCCGCCACAGATCGCCCATCACGGGCACCTTCCACAACAGCATCTGATATAAGTGCTATCGCTTCTGGATAATTAAGTTTAATTCCCCGAGCGAGACGCTTTCGAGCAACTTCCGCAGCCATTGCTATCAATAATTTATCTTTTTCACGTGGTGTAAGTTTCATTTTGTTAAAGCTTCCAGTTTTTAGGTAAAGTATCGTTTGTTAAAAGAGTTAAAATTGGAAGAAGAATTTTTCGCAATTCGAAACTACTTGCTGCAAGAATTCGGATTCCTAATAAATTTTCAGAAATAAGACTTGCTCCTGCATTCTGAGGCAGAAGTTCTCTAATTTTATCTATGAGGTTAGTTGAATCTTTATCAAAAAGAACAATATTTGCCAGCGCACGATTTTCATTACCAACGCAGGTTTTTCTTAAAACATCTGCAACATCGCCATTCATTTTGATGCCATCAATATAAATAGGGCTATTATTACAAAAAATCTGAACTCTGTCTTTAAAAAAACAACACCTCAGCTCTTCACCTGACGCCTCCCGACCAAAGACTAAAGGTTCAAGAAAAAGAAATTTAGCTGTAGTAGCAATCTCAACATTTAACTGCCTTTGCATTCTACTACCATTAAACAGTATAGTTTCTTGAGGTAGCCAATATAATTGAGCATTTTCTGCAATAATTAATTTGTTTTGCACAAGACCAAAATCACTATTAGACGCACAGTATACTCTCTCAGCAGCTTGGGTAGTGAGAGACAGCTTTGCTCCCTCTCCTACTTCAGCAAAAATAGAAAACTTATCACCACTAGTTATACCACCAGCAGTATTTACAATTACAGCTTCAAAATTATTATTTAATGATTTGGGAAAAACAACTCTCATAGATCCTTCCTGCCGAAGATCTTTGAGAGTTGTCACACCCAGTTCATTAGACGCAACACAAACAGAAATGTCTCCATAAGCACGTTGAAGTTTTACAGGTGTAGATAATAAATTTTCAAAAGGCACAGTTATTTATTTCCCCCAATAAAACTTAAGCAGAGGACCAGTTATCATCAAGACATGTATTAATTACATTAATCTACCAAAGAGGTTTAAGTATATATGCACAATATTCAGCCCATGCGCTTAATATATAAGCAGATTAAAAAGTAAACTTATAGCCTAGTGCTCTTATTTTAAAAAATGATGAATGAAGAGATACTTGGATACTATAAAAAAGCAACTGGCGGAAGAAACACTGTCAAAACAAGAGATATAACTATAAAAAAATGATTAACTTTATCGCGCGCATTATTTTCATAACTTTAACACTTTTAACAAACTATTCCGTTTAACCGTAAAGTATCCGGCAACATTGAAATTATAATATCTACTTATTTTAATAATTTTGGCAATCAATGGTCTTCAAAAGAACCTTTGCATTAACCAAATAAAAATAAACGGTATGCTATTTATAATATTAGACAGCTTTAACAGTTTATAAAATTATATTATCAAAAAATGTAACTTTGAAAAAATTTTGATAATGAACCAAATTGAAAAAATACCTGAAGGTTTTATGATAGAAGTAAATAAAAATAATTTTACTGATCCTTAAATGTAAGCCTATTTGGATAATATTTTAGTAAGTGCAGGTCAAAAAACTTTAATGTATGAAGTTTTAAATTTTATAGTTGAAACGGTGAATCGAAACATGAACAATCCTTTTACAAACTCGCCAACGAAACCCGATACCCAGGATGGTCGTTATGACGACGCCGAACGTGGGTTGGCCAATCGCAACTCAGGCACATTATTGGAAACCCTAGCACTAGATATTACACCTTCTGGGGCGCATTATCTGCTGACCCATTTTGACACTCCGATCTTGAATACAGAAAGTCATCGATTGCGGTTCGAAGGTGCTTTTGCCAACCCGTTTGAAATGGATATGAATCAAATTCGTAGTTTACCCCAGATCATGATGCCTGTGACGCTTGAATGCGCAGGCAACGGGCGTGCGGGCCTTTCTCCACGCAAATATTCAATGCCTTGGGGGGTTGAAGCAGTGGGTACATCAGAATGGATTGGAACACCACTTGCCCCACTGATTGCTCAGGCAAGCCCGAAAGCTGATGTTGTTGATATCGCTTTTACTGGGGCTGATTACGGATATGACAATGGAGTCGGACATTACTTTGGACGTAGTTTAACTCTTGATCAACTTAGCGCGCTTGATGTTCTTTTAGTACACGGAATGAACGGCCAGCCACTCTTACCCCAACATGGTGCCCCACTTCGGATTATAGTGCCAGGATGGTATGGGATGGCATCAGTCAAATGGTTAGATAAAATTGTCGCACTGACCCAACCTTATGATGGTTATCAACAGATCCACACGTATCTCTTCAAGAAGAGCGCTGAAGACGAAGGTCTTCCTGTCACCCATATAAGAGTGAAGTCATTAATGGTGCCGCCTGGTGTACCCGATTGGCTCAGCCGAGAGCGCTGTGTAAAAGCTGGAGACGTACACATTCAGGGACGGGCGTGGTCTGGATTGGGCCGTACAATTACCAAAGTAGAATTTGCCGCAAATGGAGCCTGGCAAGAGGCTAAACTGAAAGAGCGCAGAGGCAAATTTGCCTGGACTGGATGGGAGCATACTTGGAGTGCAGAACCTGGCAAACACGTTTTGCAGTGCCGGGCAACAGACGAAACAGGTGCAGTTCAGCCAATCAGCCCACCTTGGGACTTCTCCGGCTTTGGCAACAATGCTGTCCAGTCGGTTTGCGTCTTCGTGAAGGCCTAAGTCAAAGTAATAAATTGTGGAGCTTATGGTTATGGGTAGTGATTAGGACAAACGCACCAAGCATAACCTCATTATTAATTAATTCTCTTCATCCAATAGTCACTCGCTTCATCTTGAACTTCCTTTAAACGGTTAGACCACATACTCGCTTCAATTTCTGGTAATTTATTTTTGAGTGCCTCTACTTTTTCAATTACATAATTAGCTCTGACATCACCATTAGATTGAGCAATAAGTGCCCAGAAATACGCACTCTCGTATGATTTGGTACTACTGTTACCTGTTAAGTAACCTCGAGCTAATAAATAGAATTGTGGTTTGGCCTTATTTTTTGTCTCTTCAAAATTAATTGTTTTTTGTTGTAGCTGAATTATTTCTGAAAGACTAAGTTGCTTTTCTATAGCATTCAAATAAGTTGGAGCACTTTTATTTCCTTGTGATCCCATTTTTTGAGCTACTACATACGCATCACTGAAACGGTCTTCAGATAAATATAATTCAATCAATTTTTCATTGGCCTTTTCGTGACCATCTGAAGCTAAATACTCAAATATTTTCCTTGATAAGTTTGAGTTTTTAATTACGCCAATTCCACTATTAAAAGAAATTCCCAATTCAAATAATTTTTTTGTTTCAAATCTAGAAAAATTACCATTTAATATTTCAGCTAAATCAGATTTAGAAACTTGTTTTAATTGTTTGACTTTATTTACAGAGATAACAGGATTCAACTTTATATATGTTGAGATTGGGTTCTGGAAAATTTCATAGTCCAGATGTATTCCATCTGCAGATGTAATTTGAGTAGAAATTGTTATAGACTTAGGCTCCTCTATAAAATCATCAACAGCCTGAGCTACTTGCTCAGATATTGTGTTTAACAAATCTGGAGTCAAAATATTTTTTAATTCTTGGACAAGAAATAAAGATACACTGGTTCCAGCAATCCCACTTTGAACAAATTGCTTGGGTAATTGTTTAGATATATTTTCCCAAAGACCATTGTTCTCAAATCTTACATGCAAGGCCTGCAATTTAGCGACGAATGTAAGATCTGAATTGTTTGCAACAGAAAAATAGCTTAAATTAGCACCCATTGTGAAACTTACTGAATCTTGCAACTCACCATATAAAGCAAATGTAGTGGCCGCTGATTTATATTCATGCCCAACATCAATTTTTAAAAATGGAATATTTATGTTTGAAATTCCTGATAAAGAAAGCATTGCTCGTGTTTCAAGTGGAAAACAAAATTGATTTATTTTAAGATCAGAAACTCCAATTGAAAATTGTTCAGAAGACAAATTTTCATTACGGGTACCTGATACATTTAATGCTCCCACGTCAATTTCGCACCCGTCTAATACCTCAAGTGAAAAAGGTATAATCTTTAGCCCAGATATAAAAAATGTTTCTAAATTTGGATCATACCTAACATCTTCATAACTGATTTCAGCAAATGACCTGGCTGTAGAAATACCAATCTCAAATAATCGATTAGATATTTTATTTATTAGTTTTATTGGATCTATAGATAAGCCTTCAGCAGACGCGCTAGAGAAAATACTAAAAATCAACAACACTGATATTATTTTTGGAAACCTATGAATTGTTTTCATACCTTACCTTTCACGTAGATTAGCCCCCTCCTTTATCTTTTGAGATGTCAGAAGGTTTTATTAGACCTCCACGATTGTCTCTCAAATAATCAGCAATAGCATATACATTTCCATGCTAATTTACTCGTGTTCCCCACCCTTACCACGAAGACCTCCCGTAAACACTTGTGGTTTACGTTTTGCTGTCTCAAATGTAGCTACTGTTATAGCTATGGCTGCTAACAATAAAAAGTGACCGATGAGACTTATCAAGCCTATATACCAACTCCCAACTACTATACCAAATACAATACACCACATCCATGCGAGTATTTGCATGATCATATGTCGTGTTGCTGTGTTGGGTATGTTCCTCAATGGATTGCGTGTGTCATCCATTACTACATTCCAGCTGTTTAATATGAAGTCTTTCATTCGGTTCATAGCAGTGTCCTATCGACTCAATCTAAATTGGCTAAAAAATTGTCATTAGCTTCTTGTTTTATTTTGAAGAGGAGGTTTAACTATGTCAACAATACTAATCGGGAAATATAAATAGTTTGCAACTATTCTTGCAAGAGGTGTGGATTGTACAAATAAGGGGAACTATTCTAAATGAAACTAACACTGACAGCCCTGACCATTGTAGCAAATATGTTTGCTAGTAGCGCATCTGCTGTTGATCCTGATGATTTAAAAAAGCTGAAGGAAACAAATGAATGTGTGAAATGTGATCTGATCGGTGCTAATCTAGAAGATATTAATCTTGAGGGTGCTAATTTGGAGGGTGCTAATTTGGTTATTGCTAATCTGAATGGTGCTAATCTGAAGGACGCTAATCTGAGAAATGCTAAACTTGGTGATGCTTATCTGATTGGTGCTATTCTGATTAGTGCTGATCTGAGGAGTGCCAGACTGTATGGCTCTAACCTGAGTGCAACTAATCTAACTGATGCTAATCTGAGTCATGCTTATCTGAATGGTACTTATCTGAATGATGCTAATCTGAGGGGTGCTGATCTGTTTATGACTAATCTAAGTGGTGCTAATCTGACTGATGCTAGTCTGCGTGATACTAATCTGGAGACTGCCAAAATGAAGGGTGCTATTTTCTGCAATACGACTATGCCAGATGGTTCAGTGATCTACAATGATTGTTGAACGAACTAACAATCAAAAGCTACCACACTAATGGTGGCCAGAATGGTAAACCTATTTTAATACCGATCCCAAACGTCATACCTTGCCCAAACTTTACATGAAGAATTTTCCATCATGTATTTGCCAAAGTCAGTACCATTGATGCTGCAGTATCCAACAAGTCTATCATATGTCTTTGCTCCAGTAAGCTCACACATAGCCTGAGAACCAGTAAACTGTTTAGCTATCTTTGTTGCATAGTCACCATTATTAGTGCCAATCTCGGGGCAGTCTAATGCTGATAGGCGGACTGCTATTCCATTAACTTCAATGGTGTCACCATCACGCACATGAGTTACTTTACCTATAAGTGTTCTTATATTTTTAGGAGCTGCTATTTGTGCTTTGTGGCAGTGATATGGTTGAGAGCCTGCATGACAACCCTGTTTGTTTAGGCCGCCACTGTTAGCATGTGCAATAACTGCAAAGCCCAATAAAAGTATAATAAATATGAAACTCATAAACCTCATAGTAATGTCCTGTCGTATAAATCTAATTTAGCCACAAATCATCTTCAACATTTCACTTTATTTTGAAGAGGCGGTTTAAATATGTCAACAATACCAATCCGCAATTATGAATAGGGTGCAACTATTTCTACAAGAAACATGGCGCATAAAAATAAGTGACACTATTCTAAATAAAATTAATACTCACAGTCCTGTCCATAGCGGAAAATATATTTTCCAGTAGTGTATTTGCTTTTATCTTGATGATTTGAAGAAACTAAATGAAACAGATAAATGTATGAAGTAGGATTTGATTGATACTGATTTGAAGGGTGCTGATCTGACTAATGTAGTTTAAGATGTACGCCTGGCTAGAACACTTAAACTAGTTTTCACTTACGAGAGTTCCTTTCACAATGGCCACGAATGACATTGGTAAAAAGCAACATTAGGCGGCGCCTCTACAAAGATGACAAAATAATCAAGTTTTCCTAATCTGATCTATTGGATGAGATGGAAAGCCATTGTCATTAAAGGCATCAGATTGTTTCACTTTGGTCATATGGTTTCGTGCGATCAAACAAACAGCCCGTCAAGTTGACGATAGCTGTCAGTTTTATCTAAAAGTGCTATCCGAAAAATTACAAAATCGCCCTATACGCTTCAAACTAGTTTAATTTGACAAGTCCCAGCCCAACTACTCCGACATTTATAGGTCGCAAACAACGGGTAAAACACGCCATCTTATTGATAATCATCCAAAGAATGCATCTATCAAGGCTAAGTTCATGTCCTATCTATCCTCTGGCTCCAGCCAAGAAGTCAGCCATCGTCAAGGCGTGGCTTTTGTTCTTGCTGCAGGTGCACTCTGGTCAACAGTTGGCCTAGGAATTAGGCTCATCGAAGATGCAAGCGTCTGGCAAATCCTACTTTATCGATCAATAGCGCTAAGTGTATTTCTTTATGCTGTAATTAACCTGAGAAGCAGTGAAACCCCGTTTAGTCAACTGCGCCGTTCTGGCAGTCCAGCCATCGTCGCTGGATTGGCATTGGTCGCTGCATATTCGGGGGGAATCTATTCAATCCAAGTAATTCCTGTCGCCAATGCGCTGTTACTCTTTGCGGCCGCTCCATTCATTACGGCAGTTCTGGGAAAAATCTTCTTACATGAACAAGTTAGGTCAGCCACATGGATTGCAATTATTGTGGCTGTCACTGCCATCGCAATTATGGTTTCAGGACAAACATCATACGGCGCTGTGGGGGGATCTCTAGCCGCACTTGGATCTGCATTTGGATTTTCTATTTTCACAATTGCACTTAGGTGGGGGAAATCTGACGAAATGCTGCCTGCTGTGTTTCTTTCAGGCTTATTTGCAATCATCATCACATTAACCATCTGCTTGGCCTTAGGGCTTCCCCTCATTTTATCCTCAAGAGACGGTAGCATTTCCATGGCCATGGGGATCTTTCAGGTTGGTGCAGGGCTTGTTTTATACACACTTGGATCGCGTAAGCTGCCAGCGGCTGAACTAACTTTACTATCTCTCGCAGAGGTACTACTTGGTCCGTTCTGGGTCTGGTTATTTTTGGGCGAAGACGCCTCTATTCGCACGCTAATCGGGGGTATATTACTTTTGGCGGCTATCGCTGGCAATGCCTTTTCTAGTCCACGGCGCTTGCCCCGATACTAGGATCTACTGCAACACATCCATGGGGTAGACTGATCCAATATCTGCCTTATGGAATCCACCAAGATGTTATCGGCTCCAATCACAGTAGGACAGATATATTTGAAGATATTTATGCTCAGCAGCATAATGCAAAATTATCTACAAACTAAATGATTTTGACTACTTTTATACCTTTCAACATTTTTTTATTTTAAACTAAGTTTTTTTATCTTTCAAATAATTTTTGGCTTGCTCTCTCAATTTAAATTTTTGAATTTTTCCTGTGGATGTGCGGGTAATAGTTGTGAAAATAAATTTTCTTGGCGTTTTATATGAAGCCAAAAACTTATTACACCAAACACGTAATTCATCAGCTGATATTTTATTTCCTTGGAGTGCCTGAATAAAAGCACATGGGGTTTCTCCCCATTTTTCATCTGGAATTGCAACTACAGCAGCAATCTCGACTGCTGGATGTCGATATAGTACTTCCTCAATTTCAATTGAAGAAATATTTTCACCACCAGATATAATTATATCTTTTGATCTGTCTTTTAGCTGCAAATATCCATCAGAATGCATAACCCCAAGATCTCCAGAGTGAAACCAGCCACCTTCAAAAGCATCTTTAGTTGCCTTAGCATTGCGAAAATACCCTTTCATTACAACATTTCCACGGAACATTACTTCTCCTAAGGTTTTCCCATCTCGGTGTACTGGTGTCATAGTTTTTGGATTTAAAACATCTAACCCCTCTAATGGTAGATATCGAACGCCTTGGCGCGCTTTTAAGGTAGCTTGCTCATCTAATGGAAGTTCTGACCAACTCTCGTGCCAATCATTCACCACGGCGGGACCATATGTTTCGGTTAACCCATAAAGGTGAGTGACATTAAAGCCTGCCTGCCTCATTTCTGTTAACATTTTTTCAGGAGGTGGAGCAGCTGCAGTTAAGAATTGGATTCTATGATCAATTTTACGTTTAATAGATATTTTTGCATTTATGATTATAGACATTACTATCGGTGCACCACAAAGATGAGTTACTTTGTTGTCCCATAGAGCATTCCAAATTTTATCAGCTTTAACTTGGCGGAGACAAACATGTGTGCCTATGATCACGGACATAGTCCACGGGAAACACCATCCGTTGCAATGAAACATTGGTAATGTCCAAAGATAGACTGCATGTTTTGGCATTGAAATCGTTAATGCATTGCCTTGCGACAGCAAATACGCACCACGATGATGGGTAACAACACCTTTTGGGTCACCTGTGGTTCCTGAAGTATAATTAATAGAAATTGCATCCCATTCATCTTCTGGCATGAGCCATTCAAATGATGAATGTCCTTGTTCTAGAAATACTTCAAAATCGATTGCTTTTGACTTTAGACGTGGTCCTAAGTATTCTTCATCATCGTATTGAATTAACAATGGTTTAACTTTTGTTAATTTAAGAGATTCTTGAATTAAAGGCATGTACTCACTGTCAACAATGACAACTTTACTATCTGCATGATCAAGTTGAAATGATATAATAGCAGGATCTAATCTGGTATTTATTGAATGTAGTACAGCTCCACACATTGGTACACCATAATGGCATTCGAGCATAGCTGGTGTATTGGGAAGCAAAACAGAAACTGTATCACTGCGCTTAATGCCAGAGTTCATAAGGGCTGAACCTAGTTGTTTCGCCCGCACGTAGAAATCAGCATAGTTGCGCCGTAAACCTCCATGAATAATTGCTGTGTGATCAGGAAAAACTGTTGCCGCGCGCTCTAAAAATGTCAGAGGAGACAAGGGCTGAAAGTTAGCTGGGTTGCGATCAAGGTTTGTATTGTAAGGGCTGGCCATGATGATCTATTTGTCTTTCCACTGAGGTTTACGCTTTTCTATAAAAGCACTAATCCCCTCACTAGCATCAGATGTCAGCAAATTTTGTATCATAACTTCTGAAGCATATTTATAAGCATCAGATAAATTCATTTCTCGTTGAGTATAAAAGGCTGCTTTGCCTATTGCTACTGTTGCACTAGATTTTGATGCAATTTTGCGTGCTAAATTCATTACGTTGTCTCGAAGTGCTTCTGTCTCAACAGCACTATTAATGAGCCCAAAATCCATTGCTCGCCTTGCTGAAATCATTTCACCAGTGAGTAACATCTCTAATGCATGTTTATTTGAAACATTTCTAGATAATGCTACCATTGGCGTTGAGCAAAATAAGCCAATGTTAACTCCAGGTGTACTAAATTTAGCACTGCTATCTGCTATAGCCAAATCGCAGCTTGCAACCAATTGGCATCCAGCTGCAGTGGCAATTCCTGTAATTTCTGCAATAACTGGTTTTTTACAAGTAACAATAGCCTGCATGGCATTCGAACACATATTCATAATATATGAAAAGTACTCATGGCCCATGTCAGGGGCTGTGCGCCCTGCAGTTATTTCTTTTAAATCATGCCCTGCACAATAAGTAGGCCCGTTTGCGGCTAGAACAATTACGCGAACAGAAGCGTTTCTAGACGCGATATCCAAGGTAATTTTTAACTTTTCAAGCATTGCTTCCGATAAAGCGTTGTGCCGGCTTGGATCATTTAAAGTAAGTCGGAGAATCCCATCTTCGTCCAGTTCACTTAATATTATTTCTATATTGCTTGTTGCGCTGGACATCAGATTATTTCCCTTATCAAAAATTAACTAATAATATTAATTTTAACACTATCAGCTAATGTATTGGCAATAAAACAATAGCGGTGAGCGCGTTGGTGCATTTTTCTTAATTCGTCTGCCACTATCGTAAATCCAATATCAAAACTAACAGTTGGATTAAGATCTATTTGAGTTACTGACATTTGACCTTTAGAGTTTTCCCCCAAATAAGCCACTGCATAATCCTGAAAGCTTAAAACTGGCCAGTTAACTTTTGCTGAAAGTGCTAGAAATGTCATCATGTGGCAACTTGAAAGAGCCGCCGCGAGAGCTTGTTCTGGGTTCGTGTTATTTGCATCCCCCCCCCAATCAGGAGCTGCATCTACAACAACTTTGTATTTTTCGTTATAAATTATGCTATGGGCGTTCGTATATTTTGTAGGAACCAATACTGGTTCAGAGCGCCGCCAGTTTAATTTTATTGATAGTTCAGACATGTTTTAGGCCCTTATGCTTTATTAGTTTGCTACTATTTTTTTCTTTGGATCGTAAAATGGTTTATCAACAACTGTTGCTTTAACAAAATTAGTATTTATTTGTATCATTAGTTCAGTATCATTTTCTGAATTATCAATTGTGACCATCGCCAAAGCAATATTTTTTTTTAAACGTGGCGAGTATATGGCGGATGTAACCTTCCCGATAGCTTTGCCATTTTTTGAAATTTTCCAAAATGTTGTGTTTGGTCCAGTGAGTGGTGGACCATCAATAACCAATCCCACTTGTTTACGCTTAATACCACTTGCATAAATTTTCTGCAGTGCAGCCTTACCTATGAACTCTATATCCATATTCAAATCAACAAAACGCCCCATCCCAACTTCAAATGGATTAGTATTAATATCCATATCCGCATGATATGATAACATTCCACCTTCAATTCGTCTGATAGATGAAGTGTGCCCAGCTTTGAGATTATATTCTTGACCCGCAATCATAATTTTTTCCCATAGCTCATCTCCACGTGATTCATCCTGTAAATAAATTTCATACCCTAATTCACTTGACCAACCTGTCCGTGAAACAATTAATTGGATTCCATCCAATTTCAAATTGAGAAGCCAATAATAGCGTAAATCTATTATGCTGTTGCCAAATAGCTTTTTCATGATTTCACCAGATTTTGGACCTTGTAACTGAAGTGGAGAAACATCTGGTTCATGAATTTTTATATTTAAGCCAGAGTTAACCGCAAGGCCCTGTGCCCATAATAATATATCGCTATCAGCTAATGAAATCCAAAAGCGGTTTTCTTCTAAGCGTAATAAAACTGGGTCATTAAGTATTCCACCCTCATCATTTGTAATTATGATGTACTTGCATTGCCCTATTGCTAATTTAGACAAATCACGCGGTGTTAATATTTGAACAAATTTTGCAGCATCTGGACCACTAATTTCTACCTGGCGCTCCACTGAAACATCGCAAAGTATTGCATCATTAACTAGATTCCAAAAATTTTCTTCTGGATTTCCAAAATCGCGTGGAATGTACATATGATTATAAACTGAAAACTCTTTTGCGCCCCATCTCACTGTGGCGTCAAAGTAAGGAGATTTTCTAATTTGGGTTCCAAAACCAAAATCGTCTTTTTTTTCCATAGCTTTACCTTTTAAGTATAATGATATTTAGATTTGATTATTAGCAAGATTTAGCTCTAAAAAGTGTCCTAATTTTCCAAAGAAAAAAGACTTAAAGGGTTTTTTATTTGGGAGAATGCGTACATTTGGTCTTATAAGGGCGTGATATGTTAAAAGTTTACATTTATTTTGTAGGTATTAATTTCGTAAGGTTTGGTTGAGATGATTTGATTTCTCTAGTTACGATGTAAGTCATATAACGATCTATCCCTAACTCTGCAGAAAGTAGTTGATCCATTATTTCCTGAAAGTTTGTAAGACTAGGTGTTATTACTTTCATAACGTAATCGGTACCACCACCGGTTGCCATGCATTCGATAATTTCATCTATGTTGGCTATATGTGTCTCAAATTTCTCAAAATTTGATTTTCGGTGATTTGAAAGAGATAGGGTTACAATTACCTTAGTTGTATCAACAACATCATCGTAAGCAATATTTGCGTAGTAATTACGGATTATTCCTGCTTTTTTAAGCCTATTAAGTCTTATCCAGCTTGGTGTTGCTGAAAGATTTACCATCTCAGCTAACTTTGATTTACTAAGATTTCCATAGCGCTGTACTGCACAAAGAATCCGAATATCAGTGGCATCAAGTGGAATTTTTTTCATTTTTTATGTCTTACTCGTAGCCAAATAAAATAAATTATTTATAATTTTAAATTAAATTTGATATTTTAACTATGCTCCTTTTTTGCAGTGTTGCAAGTAGTGACTTTCATTAAGTGTTTACTGTTTTAATGTACTGTTCAGAGTTTATCGTGAAAAATTAAAAATAAGATTGTCAGGATTTATAATCATCAGGGTATGAGTATTTCAGAGAATTAAACGGGAAAATAGGTAAGCCACTCAATGAAGTTGCAGAGTATATATTTTGCCAGTGAGCTTTTTTAATTAAATATGGTGCCCCACACAATTTTGAGGTCAAGCCCATTTAGGGGTTTGCTTCGCTCAAGCTCTTCGCGTGTTACGCATGTCCCGAACCGCTGTTAAACAAAAGTCTTAATAATTTCCTCAGCCACTATTTATCTTTATACACTGTTATGATATATCATATCATTCTATATTAATTCTAAAATACCAAAATAAGTTTCAGGAGCATGTGGATGTTTGAATTCATGAGTAACAATAAATATATTTCACTTTCTTTTTCACCAAACCATACATTTATTAAGAAAGATTTACCCACTAAAATTACTTTAGAATGGTTATCTAGCCTATGAAAGACATACGCACTCCAATCACTTTATTAACAGGGTTTCTTGGGGCAGGAAAAACAACTTTATTAAATTCTGTTCTTACTAATAATTCAGCTGGTCGCGTGGCAGTTATTGTAAATGAGTTTGGCGAAGCTGGCCTTGATCATGATCTTATTGCCGAGAGTAGTGAAGAAATTATATTAATGCAATCTGGCTGTCTATGTTGCTCCGTTCGTGGAGATTTATCAAATACAATCTCTGACCTTTTTAAACGCAAGAGTGTCGGTGACATTTCTTTTGAACGCATCGTTATTGAAACAACTGGCTTGGCCGACCCTGGCCCAATAATACAAACACTTCTTCTGGATCTTTTTCTTGCTAACAATACAAAAGTGGATGGCATTGTAACAGTTGTAGATGCAGTTAATGGCGCTGCAACGTTTGATGCACAATTTGAAGCAGTTTCTCAAACCGCAATAGCTGATCTAATTATCCTAAGTAAAACTGATCTTGTTAGTCAATTTGAAGTAAGTAATTTAGAAAATCGGATAAATGATCTTAACTCAGGAGCTCGAATAATACATTCCATACTTGGAATGGGCTTAGGCGATCAACTATGGGGGTTAACTGCATTGCACGAAGATGCAACAAAGCAGGAAGCATTAAATTGGACAATTGGAAAAGATCCAAAATTTGAACCTCTGACCAACCTATCTGGATTTGCCCCAGCCAAAAAAATATCTTTACCAACACCAACGCATGATCTTCGGATTGGGTCTGCTTCTATTATTCTGGAAGAGCCTATACCAGATGCCATCTTTGATGTTTGGCTTGATACATTAATCGCCATTCGAGGGCCTGACATACTGCGTATTAAAGGAATAATATTTATTGAAGGTATAGAAGCACCTTTTGTAATACATGGAGTTCAGCACATTTTTAATCCACCAGTACAATTGAAAGATTGGAATAAAAAAGATCAACGCTCGCGCATTGTAGTCATCGCACGTGACCTATCTCGACCTGAAATTCAAAGCAGTCTTGATATGTTGCGAGCTCGTAAAAATGTATAGTAATCGAGGCAACACAAGCCTTAAACGTAAACGGCGTAATGAAAACCCTATATTAGATTACGACCGACTACCAAGAGAGCTTCGAGCATGGATTGCTAATGCTGAATTACCATGGCGGCCTAAATCAGTTCTAAAAGCCTACGAACGTGCATTCTTAAAGACAGGTAATTGTGAAAAAGCACTAAACGAACTAAGCCGCATACAACACCAACTCGTTTCAAAGGACGCAGCCATAATCTGGGGGAAAGATCACCCTAAAGCAAAATAGCTTTTATGTTAAAGATAATTTTTATTGTGGGATAAATATTATAAAACTAGCATATTAAGTTTTGTGCCTGTCTGGAGTTTAATTTTCAATACCAAAATTGATAAACATTGCGTTAGCTAGTATTTTGAGCCAAAAAATTCACAATGCCATATGCTGCTTTAACGATACTGTAAGAGCAATTCTGACTTACCTAAAAAACCTTTTCAGTTTGCTACCTTTAAACAATTACTCTTTCTATTTGCAATTTTCTCCAACAAACAGTTGATTAAAAAAATTGATCAATTGCTTGTTGGAGTTATTATTTATAATTTGGTAAAATTTTAGAGACAATCTCTTAATGTTTTAGCCATGTTTTTTATGAGTTGAGTGTATAGTTTTGGCCCAGTTTTTAAATCAGCACCAAGCGGGTCTATTACACTTGCAATTGCTTCACTTCCCTCCATGACTGTCGACACTAAACCCTTTTTATATTGTGGTTCAGCCAATACACATTGGATACCCTCGTCACGTATTCTCTTTTGAATTTTTTCGATTCGAGCAGGACTTGGATCTGATGCATCACCCAAAGAAATTGCTCCTGATGCATAAAAATCAAAATCATTTTCAAAATATTGATATGCGTCATGGAAGACAACAAATTTACCACCTTGAACAGGCTTCAAAGTCGCATTAACTTCCGCAATCATTTCTTCGATTTCTGCCTGCCCTGCAGCCGCATTCATGAAATAAATTGCAGCATTTTGAGGATCAGCAACAGATAATTTAGATGCAATAATATTTAACCATAATTTAGCATTTTCTGGTGATAACCATGCGTGGGGATCGTGGCCACCATGATCATCGTGGTCGTCATGGCCTTTTTCATCATCATGGTCATCGTGGTCGTCATGATCTTTTTCATCATCATGGTCATCGTGGTCGTCATGATCTTTTTCATCATCATGGTCATCGTGGTCGTCATGATCTTTTTCATCATCATGGTCATCGTGGTCGTCATGATCTTTTTCATCATCATGGTCATCGTGGTCGTCATGATCTTTTTCATCATCATGGTCATCGTGGTCGTCATGATCTTTGTCGTCATCATGGTCAGAATGATCATGAGCTTCAAAAAGAACACTTTCACGGAAGTCATGTAAGATAACACCCTCTTGATCCAATAGCGTCGTTATAGATGCTTTGGAAGCTAGCGTTTCAAGTGCGCCATCCAACCATGGTGTCAATTCTTCACCCATCCAAAAAACTAAGTCAGCGTCTTGTAGAGCCTTAGCCTCAGATGGCCGAAGTCTATAACCATGAGGTGACGCACCTGATTGTACGACTAATTTTGGCGCACCAACACCATCCATTACCCTAGAAACGAGGGAATGAACTGGCGCAATATCTGCAGCCACATTCGGCACATCAGCCATGACACTCGTACTCATTAGGGTCATAATTGTAGATATTGTTATAAGCTTTCTGGACATTACTTTCTCCATGTTATATTATTACATCGAGTGTTTTTAATATAATATGTTATAACATTGCAATAGGAGATTCCCCAATGAACAAAAAAACTTCAGCTTTGGTTGGATTTAAACAGCATAATCATGGCGCTTGCTTAGAAAATGCAATTAATACAGCCGAAGAGTATTGTAGCAAAAATAATCTAAATTTGACGCCAATACGCAAAAAAGTTTTAGAATTGTTACTGCAGGAGCATAAAGCACTTGGAGCTTATGCCATACTTGCAATGCTGCGTGAACAAGGGTTTAGCAATCAACCGCCTCTGGCATATCGCGCATTAGATTTCCTCATAGAACATGGCTTTGCCCATAAGATAGAAAAATTGAATGCATTTGTTGCTTGTTCACTTCCAGGTGCAAATCACTCGCCAGCATTTTTGATATGCAAAAAATGTAACACGGTCGCAGAGACACAATCCTCCCCGCATAATATTTCATTTAATGAGACAGCTAACTCCACTGGTTTTCAGATTGAACAAACAATTATAGAAGCCCAGGGTATCTGCAAGTCATGCATAGAAACAGATCAAATATGAACCTAATTTCAATTGAAAATATTTATGTAAATTATGGCGCAAAAACTGTATTGCATGGCGTAGACCTCAGTATAGACGAAGGAGAAATTGTTACCATTGTAGGTCCCAATGGCTCAGGGAAAACAAGTCTCCTTCGTGCAATTATTGGCGCAACATCCCTGCAAAAAGGAAAGATAACATTAAAAGATAATCTTAAAATGGGATATGTACCCCAAAGATTAAATTTTGACTCAAGTCTACCAATGACTGTCGAACGATTTATGCATCTTTCTAACAATATTAATAAAAAAGAATGCTTTAATGCTTTAGAAAAAGCCGGTGCCCCAAATATCTTCAAAAGCCAAATATCACAACTCTCAGGCGGTCAATTTCAACGTGTTCTATTGGCGCGCGCAATAATAGATAAACCAGACATATTATTATTAGATGAGGCTACACAAGGGCTTGATCAACCAGGCTCTGCATTATTTTATAAACAAATAGAAGAAGTCAGACGAGAAACAAACTGCGCTGTATTAATGATCAGTCACGATCTTCATGTAGTAATGAGCACTTCAGATCGAGTAATTTGCCTAAACGGACATGTTTGCTGCTCTGGCACTCCCGCTAATGTTGCCTCTGATCCAGAATATAAGGCAATGTTTGGAGCAGGAACAGAAGGGACATTAGCACTATACCAACACCAACATGGCCATGACCACAGAGATAAAGAGTTAGAGCATAATGCTTGATGATTTCATGACAAGAGCAGTGTTGGCTGGCATCGGCGTAGCATTAGCCGCAGCACCACTTGGTTGTTTTGTTGTTTGGAGAAGAATGGCATATTTTGGTGAAGCCATTGCCCATGCGGCAATTTTAGGAGTTGCCATATCATTAACGTTGCAAATTTCAGTTTTTACTGGTGCATTAATGATTGCACTCCTTATGGCTTGGATCGTGACACTTCTTTCTGGCAAAAATTACGCCATGGATACACTTCTTGGCGTTTTAGCCCACTCATCACTGGCATTTGGGCTCGTGTTTGTTTCCTTTCTTTCAGGAATTAGAATTGATCTGATGGCCTATTTGTTTGGTGATATACTAGCAGTATCACAATACGATCTTGCTATAATATGGCTTGGCGTAATTCTAGTTATTTTACTGATGTATTGGAGATGGTCTGCCCTTTTAATAAGCACATTAAATGAAGAAATGGCATACGCTTCTGGCTTAAACCCAAAACGCGATAAAATTATTTTAACACTTTCATTAGCCATAACAGTTGCAGTTGCTATAAAAGTTGTGGGTGTTTTATTAATAATTGCAATGTTGATTATACCAGCAGCAACTGCAAGAATTTTTGCACGCACGCCAGAGGCAATGGCAATAATTGCAGCAGTTATAGGAAGTTTGTCTGCGTTTGGTGGTCTTGAAGCAGCATATATTTTTGATACACCTGCTGGGCCTACTATAGTTTGCGTCGCTACAACTTCGTTCATTATTTTTAATCTAATGGGCTATATATATAAAAAAATAAATTCAATTTTCTTCTGACAAGACCAATTGACCAATAACAATCCGTTACTAATTTTTTAGAAAAATATAAGAATTTTTACACTATACTGGAGACATCCATGACTTATAAATTGTACTATGCAGACGGAACTGCATCGATGGGGGTCAGGGTATTGCTTGAGGAAATTGGTGCGCCATACGAGCTAGTCCAAACAACAACAGATAGACAAAAACCTCGTCCAGCTGAACAATTGAAGATAAACCCCAACGGCTGGGTGCCGGTTCTTCTTTGGGACGATACTGCGATGTATGAATGCGCCGCTATGACCATATTCCTTTGCGATCGACATCCTGAAAAAAATCTAGCACCCGCGATAGATGCGCCAGGGCGCAGCCGATTTCTTCAAACACTGGTTTACTTCTCAAGCTCTGTTCAGACTGCTTTCCAGCTAGATTATCATGCTCATAGGTTTGCCGATACGCCCACCGATGAGCCTAGTGCCCAGCGACGCGGGCATCGAAGACTGCGTGAAACATGGCAAATTATTGATGACCAAATTGGCGATAATAAGTGGATACTGGGGGATCAATTTAGCGCTGCAGATATCTACCTATTTATGCTTACAACTTGGCTTGAACCATCACGTGGCCAACCCGCAATTCATGAATTTCCAAACGTACAGCGGATTGCGGATGCGGTTATGCTGCGCCCAAGCGTTCAGTGTGTTTATGGTGAGAAGATCATAGACTAAATCTGGTCGTTAGCCTCAAAAAAATGCACTTTGACACAGCGTAAAAATATTTGCTATCTAGGCTTCTTACGTCGCCAATCACCTTGGACAAGGTACACAAGAGCATGCGATCCCAAAACCATTAGGACCCTAAAATGGGCACCAATAATAGCTATACCAATTATAATATCATAGAACATTATTAATACCTATGTGCTCTAAGAGCATTAAAATCTCATCGTCTAACATTGCTAATAACCACACTTTTTATAATTGGTGTTTATGCGCTTTCTAGCCATAGCTGTAGTTTTTTCAATAGCGGCAAACGTCATTTGCTTTGCATGTTTGTCTCTCCACTCACCAGCCACTTAACTCCTATTAGCCGAAGCAATGTTATACCACACATGAGATGTAACATTATCTTTAAGGACACCCTTACAGTCGGCGTATATAAACCCATTTTTTGAATAGAAGCCTCTTTTATTACAACTTCATAAGGTTTTCTTTCGTTGTTTAGATAGAGATAATGTTACAACTACATTTATTGTATCAACGATATTACCATAAGCAATATTTGCGAAGTAATTACGGATTATTCCTGCTTTTTTAAGCCTATTAAGTCTTATCCAGCTAGGTGTTACTTAAAGATTTACCATCTCAGCTAACTTTGATTTACTAATATTTCCATAGCGCTGTACTGCACAAAGAATCCGAATATCAGTGGCATCAAGTGGAATTTTTTTCATTTTTCATATCTTACTCGTAGCCAAATAAAGTAAATTATTAATAATCTTTGTATTTAATCTGATATTTTAACTATGCTCCTTTTTTGTAGTGTTGCAAGTAATGACTTTTGTTGAGTGCTTACTGTTTTAATTTATTGGCCAGATTATATTGGGGAAAAATTAAAAATAAGATTACCTCGGTTTATAATCATCAGATTATAAGTTTTCCAAAGAATAATACTCTCAATATCTCAGACAAAACCGCTAGAGTACCCAACGGTAAATTATCTATTTGGTAAAAGTATTGTCGATATTGCAGGTATAACTGCAATCAACATCCATACTGATTAAAGTGCTATCAAATAAGGTACTGTATATCTTAGTAATTTAAAGTATGGCGCTTCAATCACACCGCTAGCTACACTTAGGTCCAAGCCATAAGGTGGCCTAATAAACCCAATAGATCCACCAAACAAAAATATTACTGCAAAATGCACTGGATCAACACCAATCGAATGAGCAATTGCAGCTAAATGCAACACCATCAAGTTTGTTTGACTATACCCTATTGCAGCTTGCCGCAAATAACTTGCCGATAGCAACACTACTCCCGCGAGTATAATTTAGTGTTTCTTACGGCCTAGAAGCCATATAAAAAATATACCACCAATAAGTCCAGTCACGATACCGATTGGTATATCCTCAGGTGCCATCAAGGTCCTTGCAAAGATGTCTGCCCAAAGGAGAAAGACCGCACCTAAAACACCTGATGCTAAAAGAACGCGATTATAGTCGCCACCAACCACCATACGAGCAATATGTGGTATCATAAGTCCAACAAAACCAATTACTCCTGAAAATGCGACCATAACACCAGTAATCAATGCCCCGTTTACAAAAACTGCAAGGCGAAATTTTGCTACAGATATTCCTAAGGTAGCAGCTGTCTCGTCTCCTACTGTCATGGCGTTTAAAAGTGATGCGCGAGTTATTAGCCAAGCACCGCACACTAAAAGAATTGTTAACGGATACACAAGCTGGCTCCACTGTGCCAGACCAAGTCCGCCTAGCATCCAGAAAACAACTGTATGAGAAGCGCGAGGGTCTCCCATAAAAATCAGTATATTGGCACCCGCCATTACGATAAAAGAGACCGCCACACCAGTCAACACAAGACGATCTGCACTAGTAGCATCAGCAAAATGCGAAACACCAAGCACAATCATTGTGGCAAACAGAGCGCCAACAAAGGCTAAAATTGGCACAGTAAGAGTTCCCAGAAACATGCCCGTATGTAAAAGCGCTAAAACTGCTCCAAATGCCCCCCCTGAAGATATCCCGAGAAGATGTGGATCAGCCAACATGTTACGCGTCACTGCCTGCAAGCTTGCACCTACGATAGCCAATCCAGCACCCACCATCATTGCCAATAGAGCGCGAGGAAGACGGATCTCCCAAACAATGGCTTCTCGACCTTGCGTCCATGTCTGCTCAATTAGCCCTGGCCAAACTTTATTTGAAAGAATTGCCCAAACAGTGCCGGTGGATACAGGTACTGTTCCTACAGATACAGCAACAGAAAGTGACACCAAAAGTATCAACAATCCAATGATGATTAAAAATGATCGAGTTTTCAAAATATCAGCCCTAATCATAGATAAGCCAAACTATTTACATGTTGGAGTTAATTGCCCCAAAATGCATCTGCCAAATTCTTAACTGCTTGAATGTTTCGAGGTCCAGGTGTGGCTTCTACATACTCGAGCGTTACAAAACGATCGTTCTTGACTGCTGAAAGGTTTGCAAAAGCTGGGTTAGCCATCATATAGTCACGTTTCTGCTCGGCAGTAACATCACCATAATTGATTATTACTATTACTTGCGGATCGCGCTCAACAACTTCTTCCCATGTAACTGTGCCCCAACTTTTCTCAAAATCGTCCATAATATTGTGACCACCGGCCGCTTCAATGAGCGCCGTTGGCATGGCATAGCGTCCAGCTGTGAAGGGAGCGTCTTCTCCGCTATCATAAATAAAAACGCGAAGATTTTCTTCACTAGTTTCAAGGCCTGCTTTAAAACTTTCCAAGTCTTCCCTATAGCTCTTTACGAGTACTTGGGCCCTATCGTTAACACCAAAAATAGTACCTAGATTCAAGATATCAGTATACATATCAGCTATGCTGGCCTTACCCTTTTCCATTATATGAGAGCAAGACTCTGTTAGTTCGTATACTTTGATACCAAATGGCTCAAGCGTTTGTGGCGTAACTTCACCACCAACTTTCATACCATAATTCCAGCCTGCAAAAAAGAAATCAGCGTCAGCACCAACAAGAACTTCTTTGGAGGGGTATTTAACTGATAATTCTGGCAGTTCTTTAACACCTGAGCGCATTTTTGCATCCAAGGTCTTCCAGCCAGATATACCAGTGTACCCTACCATTCTGTCAGCAAGGCCGAGAACAAGCATCATTTCAGTAAGATTAACATCATTAGAGATTGCGCGCGCTGGGGGACTTTCAAAGGTCACAGTACGATTGCAGCTCTGAACAGTTGTGTCAGCTAGTGCTATACCGGCGCTAAAAATTATAGATACTGAACTGAGTAGAATATTTTTCATAGGAAACTTTCTTAAGTTTGAAGATTAAAAATTAATAGACTTTTATCACTAGACGAGAGTCTCTCGTAGCTTGCATCCACTTGAAACGTGCCCGAGATCGCTTCTGCTGAAAACACAGTGTCAGGCATTCCAAAGCCCAAAAGATGGCCTTCTTTAAGCATTGCCACCTCGTCACAGACATCCGCTGCCATATTAATGTCATGCAGAGAGGTAATGATTGTTAATGGGAGATCACGGATCATTTCAAGGATCTCCAATTGATGACGGATATCAAGATGGTTTGTTGGCTCGTCTAAGACCAGAATCGAGGGCTCTTGAGCAAGTGCTCGTGCAACCATAACGCGCTGCCGCTCTCCTCCAGACAAAGTACCAAGGGATCGCTCAGAAAAGTGGTTCAAATCTAAGCGGCGGAGTGCGGCTTCAACAATGAACATATCATATTCACCACAGCTCCCACCAAATCCAATACGGTATGGAGTTCGCCCCAGTGCAACTATTTCGCGGACGGTTAAGGCAAAATCAGTGGGTTGCTCCTGCAAAACAGCAGCAATTTTACAAGCTGTAGCACGGGCTGTCATTTTCCAAATATTAATACCATCAATCTCAATTGTTCCGCTGGTAGGCGCATGATACCTATATAGGAGCCTTAGAAGTGTTGACTTTCCAGCACCATTTGGCCCCACAACGCCAAGAACTTTACCAGGCAAGAGGTCAAAGCTCATCTTGTGGAGTATCGGCTGTCCATTTCTTGGCAATGACCAACTTACATTCTTTATCGAAATAGATGCTTTGGTTGTGTTGTTATGGTATAAAAAAGATGCATCTTTATGTCCAATATCAGGAGTAAATTTTTGTGCTAATTTATTCATTAAATTATATTACTTTCTTAGTGTCTTTTGTTTTCATATTAAATAATCACATTCTAATTTTTAAATTTAACGAATTAATAATTGATGAAAATTCTTATTAGAATGAACCCTTTCGATAGTACCATTTTGCATAGGCTGTAAGCGCTCTTTGCTATCTAGAAAATCTTCTGGGGAGGCAGCATACAGGGATGGAAATTCCAAAAAAGTTGGCATAAGTCAGTTTCTCGGAGCTCATATCATCAAACACATGAAAATCTCCCATCTGAACAAATTGAGTTAATGCAAGTTATCCCCCAAAGGGCAAATGACAGCTCATGAGTACTCTTCATTCGAAACAAAACCGCTTGCGCCAGACGCTCGCCTCTTCGAACATTATTATAATTGCTTTCACGACCATCACGGCATCTCATGCAGATAAATAAAATTGGTTGGATATTAAGCATTTTCAATTCGCCTATACTTAAATAATATTATATGTGTTATGTTATAACATCACATATATAATATTATTCCAAACTAAACGTCAACATCTTATTTTAGTGTGTGAGAACTATCAGGATGCAGGTGCTGTCAGACAAATTCTGACTCACTTTAAAAAAACATGATCACACAAATCTAGGCAGCGCTAATTTGGAATCACTCAATCTGTGCTTCCTAGATTTGTATGATCGTGGTCTTTTGAGACGTGTTTCGAAGTACTTGAAGTGGGGAATTTTTGTCATTAACCGAAATTAAAAGCTACCCGCAACACCATAAAGTTTGCCTGAAAATACTATTTCGAGATGATTTATAATTAGTCTGACAACACCCTTCTGAAGGTAGCAAAAGATCAATAAATATTTATCAGAGGGCTGATGATAATGCTTATTGTATTGTATTGTAAGGTACGACTGCTAGATAGTGGTTGTTCTTACAGTGTCGATAAATCTTTTTACAGTCTCAGAATTTCCTAATTTTCGATATGCTACGTACAGGTCGATTAGGTTTTCGCATGGTTCAAACGGAACTAAGGAAACGCCAGGTGGAGCTATATTTTTAACCCATTCTGGTGCTATCGCTATCCCGATGCCGTGGGCCACAAACTGTAGCAAAGTGGACTTGTCAATGACCTCACAAACAATGTTTGGTTGGGCATCAATTTTCCGAAAAGCACTCCATAATGCTTCGTGCAGGATTGGTCGAGCATGTTTGGGATATCCGATAATCGGTTGATTGGCGATATCAGATGCAGAAAGGGATGCAGAGCTTGAAAGCGGATTAGTACTGGCAAGAACCACTACGATAGGCTGACGATGCAGAAGTTCACTAGTAATAAATTCATCTTCCTGAGCTGTCCGCACGAAGGCCACATCTGTCCGATGAGCAATTAACTCCTTGGAATGCTGTCCTGAGGAAGAGGTTTCCAGTATCTGCACATGTGCAGCGGGGTCAGTTTGGCGAAATGCAAGCAGAGCTTTGGGTAACAAGATCGACATTGCCTCGTCAACGCCACTCACACGGACGTGGTGTAGATCGGACTCGGCGGTATGGACAACATTGGAGACTGATCTTTCAATATCAGTAAGAATTCTTTTGGCATCTTGTAAAAACTCTGACCCGGCTTGGGTAAGGCTGACTTGTCGAGTTGTTCTAAAAAGTAGCCTAGCGCCAAGTTCGTGTTCCAATGCAGATACACGTTCAGAGAGAGCGGGTTGGCTCAGTCCCAAGCGTTCGCCAGCTCTTCTGAAGTGAAGTTCTTCAGCGACTGCGACGAAGCATTCTAGTTGTCTAATGTCCAATCAGATATCCTTTGTAAGTTCATTTGATGACGCTTATCCGCATTTTGTTGCCCAATCTGGTTTCAAAATCGTAGATCGCACCTGCATATTTTAGCGTATCTAATGTGTCATCGCGGCCCTCGATCAGTGACGTTCGTGTGGCGTCGTCCATTTTGAAAGACGCCGAAATCTCACCTGCTGTTATTGTTTGGCTATCAAGTTCGATTGATATCTCTGCACTGCTCGCATTTCTGGCGAATTGTAAGAGTGTGTCTCGTATTTCGTGTGAAACAATTGGCAGTGCAAGCCCGTTTTTGCGTGCATTGTCGTAAAATATTCCTGCAAAACTTGTCCCAATGCAGGCATTAATCCCAAGCTGACGCATACCCCAGACGGCATGTTCTCTGCTTGAGCCACACCCAAAATTGTCGCCAACGACTAAAATCGTGGCCTGCGCCCAAGGGGCTTTGTTCAAAATGAATTCTGGGCGTTTTTCCCCAGTGCTGTCAAAGCGTAAGTCGGCAAAAGTGCCATCGGCCAAACCTTCTCGGGTGATCGTGATCAGAAACCGCTTGGGCATGATCACATCAGTATCGATATTGGCCAGCGACAATGGGGCAGCGATCCCTTTGATAGTTTTATTCATATGCTTTTCTTTCATCTAAAATTACGTACGTCAACCAAATGCCCAGTCACAGCAGCAGCAGCAACCATTGCTGGTGACATCAAGTGCGTGCGTGCGCCGCGGCCCTGACGCCCTTCAAAATTTCGATTAGTTGATGAGGCGACACGCTCACCATCCATTGCAATGTCGTCGTTCATGGCCAAACACATAGAACAGCCTGCCTCAGGTCGCCATTCGAATCCGGCGGCCTCAAAAATTCCACGAAGGCCTTCTGCTTCTGCCTTCATACGCGTCATGGCAGAACCTGGTACAACGATTGCTTCAACTCCTTTAGCCACTTGCCGGCCTTCCAGTATTTTGGCTGCCTCTCGAAGATCCTCGATACGACTATTTGTACAAGAGCCAATAAATGCCGTGTCGATTTTTATCGACTGGGCTGATTGCCCTTCGGTTAATCCCATGTACTGCAATGATCGCTCCAATGCCATTTTGGCTTTGGGAGAAACATAGTCCAGCGCAGATGGCACATTCGCTGTGATTGATATTGACTGATCTGGGCTGGTACCCCAAGTGATCAAAGGTTCGATATTGGTTCCTGAAATGGTAAATTCTTCATCAAATACGGATTCAGGGTCACTGGCCCAGCTTTCACCTTTAAAAACGAATTGACCGCTATGAGGGTGATCCTTCAGTGCCGCTTCGGTGATTTCATCCGCTGCAATCAAAGCCGCACGAGCGCCTAGCTCAACCGCCATATTGCAAACGGTCATACGCCCAGCCATACCCAGAGCCCGAATGGCAGAGCCAGCAAACTCCACAGCAAATCCATTGGCTCCACCTGCTCCAACCACTTGCACAACCTTCATGATAATGTCTTTTGCTGTCACACCGAGTGTAGTCTCTCCCTCGATAGTGACGCGCATGGTTTTCATCCGTTTATAACGCAGCGTCTGGGTTGCCAATACATGCTCCACTTCCGATGTGCCTATACCAAAGCCCAATGCGCCAAAGGCCCCATAAGTGGTTGTATGACTGTCTCCGCAAGCAATCAACATGCCCGGAACAACCAACCCTTGTTCAGGAACAATAACGTGTTCGATTCCTTGACGAAGATCACCAAGCCCGTAGAATGCAATCTCGTGTGTGATGCAATTCTTCTCCAAATTATCTATTAGCAATTTGGATTGTGCATCCGGCGCTTCGACGCTACGAGTGGCATTAACATGGTCGACAACAGAAAGATGTGCCTCGGGCCGCCAGACCTTTAACCCTTTGCTTTCCATACCGGAAAACGCTTGAGGGCTGGTATATTCGTTCATTATGTGGAAATCGACATAGATTAGCATATCGCCATCCGGTAGATCACAGACCTTATGCGCATCCACTAGTTTGTCATAGAGGGTTTTGGTCATTGAGTAGTTTCCTTCTTAAGGATTGGATTGCGAGAAAAAAAGTCTAATATGCGCATTGCAACTTCTTGAGGAATTTCTTCAGCCATGTAATGCGTTGCCTCGAGTGCTTCACCTTCGACCCGATGTGCACGCTGACGCCATAGCTCAAGTGCATTAAAACAAGTCTCAATAACACCAAATTTTGCCCATAGGGCCAGGACGGGCATTGCAAGTTTTTTCCCCTCATCAGCATCGTCATGTTTTATGTCAATGCTCGCTGCTGCGCGGTAATCTTCGCAGCTTGAGTGAATTGTATCTGGCCTCTTAAAAGCAGCAAGATACTCCGCTAACGCCGCGGGAGAAAACGGGTTTCGACCATGCGCTTGATTTAAACACTTCAATTTCCAGAACGCTTCAGGATCTGCCATAATCATTTGTTCGGGCAGCGGGTGTGGTTGAGTAAGAAAAAACCAATGCCAATATATTTGCGCAAAATCGGCGCTAGTGCCAGCATACATCTCTCGGGTCGGAGCTATATCGAGCAGGACCATGGCTTCGACGCTATCGGGATGGTCTAAGCCCAGCCGATGTGCCACTCGGGCGCCCCGATCATGGGCACCAACTAAGAATCTATCATGACCCAGACGACGCATCATGTTGACTATATCTTGTGCCATGGCACGCTTAGAGTAGGGAAAATGCGACGCGTCGGAAGGTGGTTTTTCAGACTCACCATAACCGCGCAAATCTGGGCAGATAACCTGATATGAATGTGCCAGAATTGGCGCAACACGGTGCCACATTGCAGATGTCTGCGGATAACCGTGAAGAAGTACAATAGGTGGCGCACCTTCAGGTCCAGCACGGCGGACAAATAAAGTCGCGCCGTCTCCTTCGATACGTTCGTTCACAAAATCCTTAAACATTTCAAACTTCCCCGAGAAATTAAACTTTAGCAATCATCCCAGATTTAATCGGAATATTTAATCGTAAAAACTGATTAGTATTTACGACTATACAAGTAACAAAAATAATAATGAAATAATTTTATTTTATTTTGACTAATAAAGATCGTAATGAGACTAGTAACATAATGGATAAAATAGCAAATTCAGCTATTCGATGCGAGTTCTAATTCGTCTGAAAGCACCCCCCAAAAGAGCCTTCAGGCTCGATTTTAGAGCCCACGCTTTGTGAAATTTTTTTATACAAAATCAAGAATCTAATTTTAACGCTTTTAGGGCCTTTGAAAGCGAACGGCACATCAAATGGGTGGCTGGAGATGGGTGGCTACGCGAAGAAGTTAACAAACCCATTTTCAGGCTTTTCAGCACTGGCGACAGAATTGTGATGTAGCGTAATTTTCCTTGTTCGATTTCATCCAGAAATCCAAGTTTTGAGTAGATACCAATACCACGATTTTTTAATATTAACGAGCGTGCCAGTGGAAGCGAATTTGTAACCAGTTGTAGGGGCAATTCAGCTTGTATATCCGACATTTCGTCGTTCAACAATGAATGAGCCCCCTGTCCATCATATGAGCGCAAGACCTGAAATGGAACAAGGTCTTCGATGTTTAATACATCACGTTCTGCAAGCGGATGATCGGGACGCAAAATAGCTCCAATTGGTGTGGCCTTTTCAGAATGGATACGTACGCCTGGCAACAAATCGTTGCAAAAAGAAATGCCAATGTTCACATCTCCATCAGCAACGCTTAACATTACTTGTTCCGGCTGTGCAGTCTGGATAGTGTATGTGATATTTGGGTGATCTTGGGAGAACTTTTCGAGCACAGTTGGTAGCAAATTGTGAGCAACAGAATCTAGTGTTGCAATGTGAATATGGCCAGACCGCAGTTCACTAATGTCCTCGATTTGTACCAGAATTTTTTGATAATCATAGATCGTTTTTCGACAGTGTTCTAGCAAGACCACCCCAGCGCCTGTCAACTCGACACCATCTGCGTGACGATCAAAAAGGCGCACGCCTAAACTTTCTTCGATGCTAATGATTTTACGGTTCACTGAGGACGATGCAACATTTAGGACCGCAGCAGCTTTTCGGATTGATCCTTGACGAGCAACTTCATCTAAATAAATTAAGAACTTATTGTGCACATTTATTTTCCTTCTTCAGGGTCGATGCTTAAAACGCAGCGCTATTAAGCAGAATTTATCCTATGCGCATCGTGCCCGTTCTGTCTAGTATTTAAGTGTTACTAAAAGAAACAACATATAATGGGGAGTTTAATCAAATGAAAAATCACGATCTGAACCGCCGAGGCGTTCTTGCAGGAATAAGTACAGTGGCCGGACTGGCAACTACCGGATCATTGCTATCTGTCAGACCCGCTCAAGCAGCTGGCAAATACAAAATCCAGATGCAACTTGGCTGGCTAGCCTCAAATGGCATTTTAGGCGAAGTAATGGCCGACAAACTTGGTTATTTTGCTGAGGAAGGTCTTGAACTAGAAATTATACCCGGTGGTCCAAACATTGATGGTGTGTCGTCTGTTGCCTCAGGCGCAAACAACTTTGCGTCAATCTCCTCCTCACCATCCTTAATGCTGGCACGTTCAGCTGGATTGCCTATCAAATGTGTTGCCGCAGGGTATCAACAACACCCATTCACGTATTTCTCGTTAACTGGAAATCCAATCCGTAAACCCAGCGATCTAATTGGCAAAAGGATCGGAACACAGGGCACTGCACAAATTCTTATGCGCGCGATGCTGGCCCAAAACGGCATTTCCGAGGATGATGTCGAAATCGTCGTAATGGGTGGCGATATGAGTGCGTTAATGACTGGTCAAGTTGATGCAGTTTCCGGTTGGAAAACCAACGTTGGGGCGCTGTCGGTGCTTGGCGATGAGCGTGTCGATTTGATGCTTTGGGACGCTGGCATTCAGCTGTATGCCAACCCGTATTATACAACTGACAGCGTTCTTGAAAAAGATGGCGACAAGATCACCGCGGCGATCAGTGCCATTGCACGTGGCTGGGGCGCGGCACATGCTAACCCCGAGGCAGCTGTCAATGCATTGGTCGAACGCTATCCAAACCTTGATCGAGACTCCGAAATGAAAGCCGTCGATCTTGTACTCGGTTTTAGTTTTAACGAAAAAACTGGCGCAAATGGGTGGGGTCAGATGACCATTGAAAACTGGCAGAAACAGATAGATATTTATGAAAAACTAGGCCAATTTGCTAATGGTGCACCTGCGGTTGAGGACGTTATGACTTTGGACGTTTTGAACGCTACAGCAACTGTTCGCCCAACGATCGGATGAACGCAGTAGACAAAAGTCTTACACAAGAACAGGAGAGCCGCATCATTGCGGCCTCCATCTCTGAGGCCTCGGTGAAATTTGGAACACTTACGGCACTCCGAGATATTTCTCTCGAGATCGATTCAGGAGATTTTTATACTATTTTGGGGCCGTCAGGATGTGGCAAGTCGACTTTGCTACGCCTAGTTTCCGATCTAGTGCCACCCGCAAGTGGTTCTGTCAAAATCTTTGGTAAATCCACTGAGGCTGCTCGATTGGCTCGCGAATTTGCCTTTGTGTTTCAGGACTCCACTCTGTTGCCTTGGCGCAACGCACTTAAGAATGTCGAACTACCACTAGAGATTGGACGCAAGCGTAACATAAAACTGCCAACAGGGGATCGCACACCACACGAGCTATTAGAGCTGGTTGGACTTAAGGGACGTGAAGATGCTTTGCCCCATGAATTATCAGGTGGAATGCGCCAGCGCGTAGCGATAGCTCGCGCTCTCGTTTGCCAACCTAAATTGCTTTTGATGGATGAACCGTTTGGCGCGCTTGATGAAATGACGCGCGATCATTTAAACCTCCAATTATTAGATATTTGGAAAGAGACTGGAACCACAATCCTGTTTGTCACTCACTCCATTCCTGAAGCAATTTTCCTTGGACAGAAGGTGCTAATGCTCAAAGCCAACCCTGGCAGGGTAAAGGATGTTATTAATATTGATTTGCCAATGCCTCGCAAAATAGCGCTGCGCGAAGATCCATCTTTTAACAATTATTGTAGTCAACTGCGAAAACTTCTGGAGGATTGCTAATGTCTACGTCAGAAACCACCATTGCCAAATCCAGCTATCGCCTTTCAGGCCATACAGTAAAGCGATTGTATAATTTTTCTATCCCACTGGGCACAGCTATTGCACTGCTGCTGATTTGGCAACTTGGCGTAAGGATTTTCAATGTGCCTATTTATATCGCACCTGCACCCTCCGATGTGGCAGATATATTTTACCGCGAATTTCCACTTTTAATGCGTAACTTCTGGCCGACGTTCATGGAAAGTGTGGCCGGGTTTTTCATCGGCAATCTTACCGCGGTCCTGATCGCCATTGCCTTCGTACATAGTCGTCTGGTGGAGCGAGCGTTCTTTCCTATTGCAGTGTTCATCAATACTATCCCAATCCTCGCAATTGCCCCAATTCTGGTGCTGATCTTTGGACCAGGTATGACAGCCAAAGTCGTGATTGCCGCGTTGATCTGTTTTTTCCCCACACTGGTAAACATGGTGCGAGGTCTACAATCAGTATCGCCACAAGCACTTGAACTAGCCCGTATTTTATCAGCCTCAAAATCAGAAGTCTTCTGGAAGATCCGCCTACCATCCTCTCTGCCATTCATGTTTTCCGCCCTTAAAATTGCCTCAACAACTTGCGTGATTGGAGCCATTGTCGGCGAATGGATCGGCGCAAATGTCGGTCTTGGCGCATTAATTATTGAAAGTACGTTCAATTTTCGCGCGCCGCTTCTTTACGCAACCGTCTTTATTTCATCAGGCCTATCAGTCTTGCTTTTTGTCAGCGTTACGATAGCCGAAAAACTAATTATCCGCTGGTAAGCGCGGATTCAAAATAAAGGATATAATATGTCAGATCGCCATACAACATTTGTCCAGACAGAGCGCGAACAAATTCCAGTCGTTTCAGATTGCGATGTCGTTGTCGTCGGGGCCGGCCCTGCAGGCCACGCAGCAGCTATTTCAGCAGCGCGCAACGGGGCCTCAGTTACACTACTGGAACGTTACCATCACCTGGGCGGCATGGCATCAGGAGGCATGGTTTTAGTGCTGGACGACATGGTGAACGAAGGAAATGAAGTTGTTACAACTGGTGTTGTTAGCGAATTTATTGACCGTATGGAAAAGCAGGATGGCGCAATCTATCCACCAAACGAAGACTGTCAAACAAATTGGGAGATGTGGCAGAAATGGTCTCGTTGGGGTTGCATAGATTTTCACAAAGCAATGATGCCCCAACCAATTATTCATGCCGTAGCATTCGACCCTGATGCATGGAAGCGCGTCAGCCTTGATATGGTACGTGAATCCAACGTAAATCTGCGCACTCACAGTTGGTTTTCTGATGTGCTGTGCGAAGGTGGTAAGATCACTGGCGTAATTGCACAAACCAAACTTGGCCGCCAAGCCATCCGTGCCAAATATGTGGTTGATGCCACTGGTGATCTGGATGTAGGCGTCGCCGCGGGTGCTAATTATTCAACAGGACAGTTCATTGTGACTACAGTGTTTCGCATTGCCAATGTTGATACGGACAAAGCCGTCGCATTCGAATTTGCAGACCCAGAACTTTACAAAAAACTTGACCGAGAGGCACGCCGCGTGATCGGTGGTGCCTGGGGCATGTGGTGGCTAAAAACGCCACTGCCAGGTGTAGTCTGGTGCAATTGCCCACACATGCCGGGCTATGACGGGATGTCTGTCGAAGACATGGTAAAGGCAGAATGTGAAGGCCGTGACCGGATGATGGCCCTGCTGTCATTTGCCAAGGAAAACATCCCTGGCTTTGAAAACGCCGTAATGTTAGGAGCAGCAGAGCAGATGGGCGTGCGCCAGACGCGGATGCTTGAAGGCGAATATGTGGTCACTAAAAATGACGTAAAATCGCGCCGCTATTTTGACGATACCGTATGTCGTGGCCGCGATTATTACACACCCTACCGCGCACTTTTACCCAAAGACATAGACAATCTGATTGTTGCTGGACGCCACTATTCCGTGGAAAGCGACGCTCAGAAAATGAGCCGCGAAATCCCACCCTGTCAGGCACAGGGAGAGGCCGCTGGAATAGCAGTGGCATTGGCATTGAACGGCGATCTTGCCCTTCGGGATGTCGACTATAAAGCTATCCAAAAACAGATGCGTGCCCAGGGGGCAGACCCTGGTGATGTGCCTTCAGCGAATGCGCTAATCCAAGACACCGTTGCTGCAGAATAGGAAGGACTAAAAATGTCACAAGATATCTTACCCCTTGATGGTATTAGGGTGATCGATTTTACCCAAGTTATGCTTGGCCCCTGTGCTACCCAGATGTTGGGCGATTTCGGTGCTGATGTAATTAAAATTGAACGCCCAAAAACGGGGGATCTCAGCCGGAATTTTTTTGGTGAAAGTGACGAAATAGCTATGAACAATGCTGTCTTTGCATCCCTTAACCGCAACAAGCGATCCGTTGAGATTAACACCAAGTCCGATGAAGGGCGTCAACAGATCTTAGATCTAGTGCGTACTGCAGATGTTGTCGTTGATAATTTTCGTGCAGGTGTGATGGAACGTTTGGGCTTTGATTATGAAGCGCTTAGTTCGATAAATCCACGCATTATATGCGCTTCAGGGACGGGTTATGGCCCTGTTGGCCCCTATGCACTCAAAGGTGGACAAGATGTGCTGGCGCAAGCAATGTCCGGTGTCATGGAAAAAACGCAAGATCCGTCAATTCCTAAGTCTATTTACCCCACAACACTGTGTGATTATTCCGCCGGAATGCATCTAGTGCAGGGCATTCTGGCCGCTCTGTTGATGCGGGAAAAAACAGGCTCTGGGCAAAAGGTTGGCGTATCACTTTATGACAGTATGATCGCAATACAAATGCAGGAGGCTGCACAATGGTCCAAACACCGTGAAGTGCTGAACTGGGCCGCAATGCCTCTGACCGGTGTATTCGACACAGCAGATGGAGCTATTGTGATGGTAGGCGCTTTTAAAACTAACCCATTGCAAGATATCTGCACCGCACTAAAGCTTCCTGATATGTCACTAGATTATCCTACTTTGGATATACAGCGGGCGAATAAACCACTGCTGCAAAAGACGTTCCAAGACCAGATTGTGACCAATATTTCGACGTATTGGCTGGACCGGCTTGAGGCGCAAGATTTACTCTGTGCGCCTGTCAGATCTCTTAGTGAAGCGCTTGATGATCCACAAACCGAAATTAATGGTATGCTCTGCCCAATCAAACACCCCTTGCTAGGTGATATTACCGTCATTGGATCACCTGTTCATCTCAGCAAGGCTCCAATGCAAATACGCCATTTGCCCCCAAAGCTTGGCGAACACACTACCGAAGTATTGCAGGAATTGGCCATATGGCTGAGCAATGAGGCCGCTGAATGAGCATCATCTTTGACATCCAAGGCCACGTGGCACGTGTTACAATTGACCGGCCAGAACGGATGAACGCCATTGATATGGCAACGGCCCGCCAACTGGCCAAAATCTGGGACGAGGTCGAGGCAAACACAGATATTCGCTGTGTCGTATTGACTGGCATAGGCGAAAAAGCATTTTGTGCCGGGGCCGATTTGAAAGATAACACTGGCAAAAGTGGTGTAGACTATTGGAAACACATTAGCGCTGATTTTTCAGGGATTGCCCTACGTCGTACGTTGAAAACCCCTGTTATTGCACGTGTGAATGGCTTAGCGCTTGGTGGTGGCCTGGAAATGGTGATGGGGTGCGACATCGTCATCGCAGCAGACACGGCGCGCTTCGCATTACCCGAGGCTAAGGTAGGTCGTGTTCCACTTGATGGTGGCATGGTGATGTTGCAACGACTGATCCCACGTAACATTGCAGTGGGTATGATGATGACGGGCCGTAAGGTTTTTGCGCATGAAATGGCACGTTACGGTTTACTCAATGCGGTAGTTCCAATGGCTGATCTGGATGCTGAAGTGGACGAGTGGGTTGCCGATATTCTAGCTTCTGCGCCACTGTCAGTTCGCGCAATCAAAACACTAGCGCGCGAAACGCCAGAAATGACAGTACACGAAGCATTCACCCGTGAAACACCCGAACTTATTGCTGCTCTAAACTCTGAGGATGCCAATGAAGGCGTGTCAGCTTTTCTTGAAAAGCGTGCCCCAATTTGGACTGGAAACTAAGATATGACGTTGGTCATCACAAGTGCTTGTATCGACATAAAGGACGGTATTTGCACCACGTCATGCCCTGTTGATTGCATCTATGAAGGTGAGCGGATGTATTACATCCATCCGACAGAATGCATAGAATGCGGAATGTGCGAAAGTATCTGCCCTGTCGATGCCATCCGCTATGCAGATGAGGTGGAAGACGAGGAAGTGCCATTTATCTTGCTAAATGATGCAGCGTTTCGCGCAGCAGACGGCAGTTTGATTGAACCAGGTGGGTGGAAAAAGGGCAATGCCCCTGTCATTGATCCACCGCAAATTACTGAGCTTTACCAACAGAAAAACGAGGTGATATAATGCGAGGTGTTATAGCGGCGGTTCCGACCCCGATAAACGAGGCGGGTGAGCCAATCAAAGATTTGTTTCTCAAGCACTGCCAGTGGGCGCTTGCGAACGGCTGCGACGGGCTCAATATTCTTGGCTCTACTGGTGAGGCAAATTCGCTTGATATTGCTGCACGGCGCATGATGATGGAATGGACAGCTGCAGCTTGCCCAACCAACCAGCTGATGGTTGGCACAGGTACACCCTCATTGTACGACACAATTGCACTTACCAAACATGCGGATGATCTGGGCTATGGCGTCGCACTAATCCTGCCGCCTTATTATTATACACCCGTCTCCGATGCAGGATTGACCCGCTGGTATATGGCGCTGCACGAGGCTTTGGGTGAGCGCAAAATTGAAATATATTTCTACAACTTCCCCCAAATGACGGGGATTAGTATCCCCGTCAAAGTGATTGAAAACCTGGCAAACCAAGCACCTTTACGGTTCACAGGCATCAAAGATTCATCGGGCGATCTAGATTTTTGCCGAAGTATTGTAATAGCTAATTCAGCGCTTCGCGTTTTCCCAAGTTCTGAAACTGCACTCAAAAATGCCTATACTGACAGGTTTGCCGGTTGCATTTCTGCGACGGTCAATGTGACAGCCCCCTTGTGTGAACAAGTCTGGGCGCAGCGCAAAGCGCCACCCACTGATACCTGTATTGAAATTGCCCGCCAACGTGAAGTCATTGCGGGGCCAGCCCTAATTGCAAACGTCAAGTCCTTGATTGCCGAGCGCACTCAAGATGCACGTTGGCGTACAATTCTACCGCCCTTTCTGGCGCTACCTGATGTGGACGCACAGGCCCTAAAAATAGCACTTGAGGGGTAACGCAATGGCAAACTCCGACATCTGGGTTACTCGGTTCATGTCCCTGTGCGATCACATCGCAAGCTGGTCAGAAGATCGCAATTTTCATGTAGGCTGCGTCATCGTGGGCCCTAACGGCCAAGAGATTCGCACCACAGGATACAATGGCTTGCCCCGCGGAGTTGCAACCCACGACCAATCTCGTTTTGATCGTGCCAGTGGTGAGAAATTTTTCTGGTTTGAACATGCCGAACGCAATGCCATTTACAATGCAGCCCGTATGGGCGTGTCTCTCCAGGATTGCACAGCTTACGTAAATCGCTTTCCCTGTGCCGATTGCGGACGTGCATTAATCCAGTCAGGCATCAGCCATATTGTGGCCCCTCCAATTCCCGAATCTGACGGTGCGTTGGATTATAGTTTCCAAGTGTCTCATCGCATGTTGCTTGAGGCTGGCCTCATTTTCACAGAATATCCAAAAGGAAGTTAATATGTTCAAAAATGTCTCTCTAGTTGCTGGCAAATGGCTTGGCTCAGATCAAAAATTTCAAAACGAACCCGTGAGTGGTCTAGCAGACAGCTTTGCAATCGGAACTGTCGAAATGGTAAATCTAGCTTGTGAAGCTGCAGAAGAAGCCTTCTGGTCTTATGGGTACAGCACTGCAGATGAACGCGCTAGATTCCTAGAAGAGGTAGCCAACCAGATCGACGCACGTGGCACTGAGATCACCAAAACTGGCATGAAAGAAACTGGCTTGCCACAAGCACGTCTTGAGGGCGAGCGCGGCCGCACCATTGCGCAGCTGAGGATGTTTGCTCAACACATCAAGACCGGAAAACATCTAGATTACCTCAATGATAAAGCGCTGCCCGAGCGCGCCCCGATTCCGCGTCCAGATTTGCACCTAATACAACGCCCAATCGGTCCTGTTGCGATATTTGGAGCATCAAATTTCCCACTGGCTTTTTCATCGGCTGGTGGTGACACTGCAGCGGCCCTCGCGGCGGGCTGTCCTGTTGTTGTAAAAGCGCACCCAGCACATCCTGGTATCGCTGATTTAATCGCACAAGCCTTTAATGCAGCTATAAAAGCAACAGGCGTGCATCCTGGCGTATTCAGTCAAGTCAACGACGGTGGCCATATCGTTGGTGAAACTCTTGTGCAGCATCCATTGATTCGAGCTGTAGGCTTCACCGGTTCGTTGCAGGCGGGTCGTGCACTGTTTGATATTGCTGCTGCCCGCCCTGTGCCTATTCCATTTTTTGGAGAGCTGGGATCGACCAACCCTATGTTTATCCTACCTAAAGCAATAGCTGCGCGTGGTGATGAAATCGCTACAGGGTGGGCCGGATCAATAACTATGGGGGCTGGGCAGTTCTGTACAAATCCTGGTGTTGCCATTATTTTAGATGGCCCGCTAGCAGTCCAATTTGCGCAGAACACTGCAACTATATTAAACGACACAGCACCTCAAACCATGTTGACGCACGGCATTGCCGATGCCTTTCAATGGGGATGCGATCATGTAGCTAGCAAAGCAGGCGTCACAGCAGTTGTAGCATCTGAAAACGGGAAACGCACAGCGGTTCCGCAATTATTCTCCACCACAGCTGCAAACTGGCTGGCACAAGATACCTTGCAAAAAGAGGTGTTCGGACCAATGGCCATCCTCATTGTGGCGAAAGATATGAACGAAATGCGTGATCTTGCACACAGCTTGGAAGGTCAATTAACCTGTACTCTGCACTTAGAATCAGGCGATTTAAAGGACGCACAAACTCTTATGCCAGTTCTTGAACGCAAGGCTGGACGTCTGCTCGCCAATGGCTTTCCTACCGGCGTGGAGGTGTGTGACAGCATGGTACATAGCGGTCCCTATCCTGCGTCCACGAACTTTGGGGCCACATCGGTGGGAACGATGGCCATCCGCCGTTTCTTACGCCCTGTTTGTTTTCAAAATATGCCAAAAGAATTGTTACCAAGTGATCTCCTTGTCAGCTGATAAATTGGAGGGCACAAAAACCTTTATTTGAGATCTCCC
Source organism: uncultured Amylibacter sp. (assembly GCA_905181935.1). Lineage (GTDB taxonomy): Bacteria > Pseudomonadota > Alphaproteobacteria > Rhodobacterales > Rhodobacteraceae > Amylibacter. The sequence goes on from CAJIZV010000001.1 coordinate 594,855, forward strand.
AACTTCATCAACTGTTGAAGCATGGCATGATTTTATAGACTAAAATGTAACAGATATTATTCATGGTGCTTGCATTTTAAAAAATGCAATTACGAAGTTAAAAATAACGCTATGCGATGTGGGAAATGGGCATCTAATAGCATCTAAAATATATAACGAAGGTCAATTAATTGTTCTTAGAACAATTTTAGCATTATAAATTCTGATCCGAAAGTAAGGAGTATAATAGTTAGTAGATATTTTTAATTTATAATTGTTTCAATATTAATAGGAACTCCTTACAATAAAAAATCTAAGTATTACGAGGGCGGCACGTTAATTTAGAAATTGGTGGAAAATGCACAGGTAAATAAAAAAAGGCGGTATCATGGCGACAGGACATTTACTTCTAAAAATGGTGATGAGTAGGTTTATGACATGAAGTTTCAACAACCAGGTACGGTTGTAGCTGAACTTTGGTGCCAAGATTTTCACAAAAGTCTCACTTTTTACACTGAGATACTTGGCTTTTCTATCGGCCAACACAAGGAAGGCAGTACACATGCCTATCTTATGATGGGTTCCTCTCAGATAATGATTAGCAACTATGACCACCGCGGAACTTGGGAGACTGGTCCGTTTGAAAATCCTTTGGGCAGAGGAATAAATTTTAGCTTCTTTGTTGATGATGTACAAAGCGTTTATAACATGCATATCTTAAAAAATATAAAACCCTTCGTTGATTTGTTCACCGTCTGGTATTGGCGTCCTGACGGAATGGCAAAGCACAAAGAATTTGCGATTCTCGATCCAGATGGATACATGCTACGTTTTTCTGAATGTATAGACAGACGCCCCATCAAGCCTAGCGATGAAGACCACATGTACGAATACTAGCCGGGTAAATAATGATTTAGTGTATGGCTATCATCCAACACCCATCACATCCCCTATATTAGTAACAATAAGGAATTATGTCAGGCACACGTAACGACTATACCTACATTGTCATTACGTATAGTGACTACAGATAGCTGTGATACAGCACAGTGGACAAACAGAATAACCAACATGGAGAATAAAGCTATCATGTACAGGTAACTCTGGAACATTCATTTCTGCAAAGTGCAGCATTATACGTTCGGCTATACATTTATCTTAATATTGCAAACGATTACCTTCACCTCTACCTTTTAAGAGTTCGCTTCGCTCAACCTCTTCAAGTTTTACAGACATAAAGAACAGCGCTGAATTGAATTCAGCATTCATTAGTCCATGCAAAGCTATCATTTCCTCTTTAATAAATATCTCTTATGAGGACATGATCTGAGCCAGTATGGTATCAGCACTATTTCAAACACTTGACATAAGTTGGGAATTTTGAAGCCAATCAAAACCCCCAAGTTTATTAACCAAACATGTCTGCAGTTATACCTGCATACCAACCTTCAGACTCTTCATAAGTAGCTTTTCGCAAGTCAGCACTTTCATTAGTTGCTGAAATAAATCCATCAACCTTAGCAATCTTTTCATCTGTTGCTTTGTATGTTGCCCCAACTTTTATACCATCATTTTTATGTATCAACGACCAGCATGTATTTGAGAACTTTGCAGGAAACACTTTAGAACCCGTCAATGAACCTCGGACTGCATTTGCGCAAACTTTTGCCTGGCTATTAGCTGAGAAACCAGATTTAGGCATATCACCCTGATGTGATGCATCTCCCAATACATAGATATCAGCATTTGCTTTAGAAGACATATCCGAAGCATTAACTGGCGCAAAGTTTCCCTCAGTAACCCCAGCTAATTCTGCAATACGTCCAGCTTTCATCGCTGGGATAACATTACAAACATCAACTTTAACCATTGCACCGTCAATGGTAACTGTCATTGCATCTGGATCAACAGATACGTTTCCACCACCAAAATCACTACTAATCCATTCGATCATACCATCATAATGTTTTGCCCAACCTTCTTGGAATAAACCCTGTTTGGAAAATTTTGGTTTGGGGTCCGCAACAATAATCTTAGCTGTGGGATTATTGGATTTTAGATAGTGTGCAACCATCGAAACCCGCTCGTAAGGCCCGGGAGGGCAACGGTATGGGTTAGGCGGTGCAACCATTGCATAGGTTCCACCCTGTGGCATTGATGCTATTTGCGCTTTGAGTAACTCAGTTTGAGAACCACCTTTATAGGCATGAGGCATCGCGTTTTGAGATGACAAATTCCAACCATCAACTGCATCCTTAATAAAATCAATGCCAGGTGATAAGATTAGTTTATCATATGGCACTGTGTCACCACTGGCTAGCGCAACAGTTTTCGTGTCACGATCCACTCCAACAGCCCAATCATGAACAACATTTACACCTCCAGCAGCCATTTTACCATAAGAGTGTCCAAGATCATCGATAGCCTTGACGCCACCCAAGTAAAGATTAGAAAAAAAGCATGTGTAATACATGCGAGATGGCTCAATCAGCGTAACATTAATTTTGCCCTTACTATCCTTAGCTATGTAACGTGCAGCTGTGGCACCACCAGCACCACCACCGACCACGACAACTCTAGGCTTACCATGACCATTGGCAAATACTGTTGGTGTAGCCAAAGTGGTAGCAGCTATGACACCATTACCCATAAAAATTCGTCTATTTAGTTTCATATTTTTTCCTCCCAAAGTTTAGCCTCTTATTCGAGGTCCTTAAAATACACAGCAAGCGCTGCGATCTCTTCATTAGATAATCGTCCTGCCATCATTTGCATAACAGGATGTGGTTTTTGTTTTTGTTTATAAGCATGCATCACAATAACAAAATCTTTTGTTGGCCATGCATTAATTCCAGGAATACCAACATTTGCACCACTATTCTGGTGGCAAGCCTTACATTCGCTAGCTAGGTATTCACCATACTCTGAGTCACCTACAATTGATAAGATTGATGGGTCGACACTATGATCATTATTTTTTGTAAACTTTTTTAATACTTTAATTTTTGTATCATCTTTGGAAAATTCAGATAAATACAATAATAGATTTTCCCTATCATTCTCTTTTCTCAATCCACGGAAACTCATTCGGGTTTTTGCAATTAATCTTTTTGGGTTTTCAATAAATGAATTTAAAGTTTCATTATTCCAAACCAATCCCGCTTCACCAGCTTGAATCATACTTTTAGAATATTTCGCTCCAGGCAATCCACCCGCGGTTCGTCCAAAAATATTGTTAAGTTGAGGACCCACACGATTTTTTGCGCCTTCACCAACTTGATGACAAGCTTGGCATTTTTTAAATATATCAGCACCTTTAGAGCTTACACCAATACTTTCAGCCCAAACACTCCCGTGAGAGAGCATTACCGCTAATACTAATACCAATTTGCAGTACAAATATATTCCTTTTCCTAAGTAGATTATATTATGATTATAACACAAATGTACAAAAATGGAATAATAAATTCAAATATGTGAATTTATAAGAGAAAATATCCAATTTGAACACCGTATTTCATATAAAAGGGTGGGTTCCATGTTAGACAAATGGGTGTTGTCAAACAAAGTCCAACACGTTTCAAAATGCGACGATCATACAAACCTATGAAGCGCAGATTTAGAACCACTCCGTGAGAGCAGTTGTGCGTTTTTGCTTATAACTCTGTCTGTTTTAAAGATGCCTTTACTGCTCTTAAAAATCTTAAACAAAGAACTCTGAAAAATGTGGCAATTGAAAAGGTTATAATCACTTGTGCAAAAAAGAACTGGTATAAAAAGACAAAAGGTTGGTATGATCTGACTAAGCCAGGTATATTCTCGACTGACAGCAGAATGTTCAAAGGTGCAAACTGGATCCCAAATACTACTAGAGGTACCAACAATTACTCACACTGTTCACATGCAATTTACCTCTATGAGCAGAATGTTAACCCTATTCTTTTAAACTGGCTAAATGCTAATAATGATCAATTTAAGGCTGACTTTGCCCTCACAGAAATGATCCAATGGATCTGGCGTACTAGAATACGAAATGGGGAACCTGTTGATGTCTACATGCCTTCGGGGAGAATGAGGGAAATATTAGATCAATGGATTCATAATAATTAAATCATTTAGAGTTCTGTACACACACCGATTGTCCCGCTTACTTTATGCGATTAATACACGACCTCACAACCCTACGCTTTTGTCCACTTACAAGCCGCCCCCCCCCTAAAAGACTAAATATAACTTCTAGCCAGTGGAGGTGAACGGGCGATCCTCAAGTGCTACCAATGTAGAATTGGAGACACATACGAAAGTATGAAGTGGATACTTTATGGCCCAAACATTTTTTAAGAATAATACCGTATATTTAAAGACCTAACTTGGATTACTTCATTAGCACCCTTCATAAAGGCAATACGCTTCATTCTCAGACTGGCTCCTAACATATTCTGTATGTGCTTCCCTGTTTCTAATTCTCTGTCCGAGGGGTATGCTTTGTGCACGGGCAAAGCTTGTATCATTTGTTTTATCTAAGTCAGCTTCGGGTTGTTCAAACAGGGTGTCCAGCGAGATTTCTTTATTGACGTCTTTTTTGCTCATTATTTTCGCATCAATTTGTTTGAAGGAGTTTTTTTTATTTGGTTTGATTGTTTTTTGCTTTTTCATTTCATTTATCTTTATTATGTTATTAAGTACGCTACTAATCGGCAGGCCCGTAGGCGCCCCTCTTACGGCAGTGTGCAATTTCAAGGATCACATTGTGCATGTGCCACGACAATAAAGTGTGTTCACATTTCCATTTGGGTCGATATACTTTATGCTTTTTTGCGTCATCTGATCTATTTTTTTCCCTACAGCGGCGGATGGGCTGTTCATCAGCTCTTTTAGTCTCTTGTAGTTTTGCGCAGTGATTAACATCTGCGTCACTTTCATATGATTTGCGGGATGAGGTTGCTTTTTGATTTGGGGTAAAGGCATGGCCGTGTTTGGGGGCATGTTGGCATATGTATTTATTGAATGTTGCACGATTGTAGGATATTCTTGCTTTGTTTCGTTTTTTAATTTATTTTTATTTTTTGTTTTCTTTTTTGTGTACGCTGCAGCCCTTGCAACTCGGACCGCCTTTTGAGCCATCTCTTGTTTTATCGCTTCTCGTTTTAGATATGCATCAATTTTAAATCTTTTATATCAACTCTTTGTCGCGTTTTTGTTGTAGGGCGTTGTGGTCGACAGGTACGACGGGTCTCAGAAATGATCTGCTGGTTGGCGGTGGTGGGCGCGGGCGGCGAGGCAAGCAGCGAGGCCAACAGGGCGAGTAAATAGTGTTTATTAATATGGGAAGATCTTTCATTAAATATCATTATGAGTGTATAAGACTCTACTTAACCCTTATAAACTCTATTGACCCCCCAGTGTCTAGACCAATTAACTTACTACATAGTTATCCAGCACGTACCTCCAGTACCACTCAAAGCCTCTACGCTTATCCGTCAACCCTCTCAGCCCACTGTGATGCCATTGTAGCCACCTACGAACATACTGCCGCAGCCGTGTGATACTGGCTGTGCGCTCAAGAAGCTGGCGAGAACGGTCTATTAGGCGGGTTAGGCTAACCTGTGAGGGCGTAAGCGGTCTATGTGGCTCTAACCAGTATCCCAGAAAATCAAACCCCCTTCTTGTTGTTCCTATGAAGCGTTTCTTTGGATGCACCTCTACCTTGAGATCATCCAGCACAGCATACATCAGCTTGATAGCCTTACGCAGCTTGTGTCGTGTTGGAGCGAAGATCACATAGTCATCCATGTACCTCTGATAGCGTATGCCTGTCGTGGCCTGTAAGTCTTCCATCAGCTTGTCGAGCGGTGTTAGGTACAGCGCACCAATTAAAGGTGATATGGCTCCACCAGCAACCATGCCTTTGCCACTCTTGTTATGATTTGGAAGCGACAAATACTCAGACACAATGCTGATGACTGCTGGTGTCACCTGATACTGTCTCAGGAGGTCTAGGATGATCTGATGATCCATACTGCTGTAGTATGACCTGACATCAAACCTAGCCACATAGCCGAAGTGGTTACACAGCCTCTGACTGTAGCGGACTGATAGCTTAACCCCGCCATGACCTTTGATATGAGAACACCTACGGCTCAGGTGGGGCTTTAGCTGATCATAAAGGACAGTCTTCACGTGTTTCAGCAGCCCAGATGTATCAGGCGACCAACGGACAAACTTATGCCCATTCTCAAACCAAGTGTTGCGTAGTGTCAGCATGTGGTCTGTTGGTACAACTCCTGAGACATTTGGTCCAACTTATTAATCCGCATTTCAGCTTCGGTGTGAAGTAGTGACAACGAGGTAGTGGTTATTCTCTGGGCATCTTTATACTTAGGCCGCTAAGGTCTAAAGCCAACTAAAAGCCCCAACGATAACAACAACAACCACAAAAGCCCCTTTAGCCCTCTTTTTGAAGTCCATTGATTACCAAGGGTACGGGGGGTCTCATTTGTCGACCATGGGACCCATTGGCTGATTCTTCAAATAGATGATTGATTTTAGTGTAAAACGTAGTGTAAATATTAACCCAATTAAGGGCATAACTTATTGTTTTATATATGTTTAAAGTAAGTGGCGGTGTTGTCAGACAAAGCCAAACACGTCTCAAAGTGCCGCGCTCATGCAAGATATGTTCAACTTGGCGAAAACTCAGCGGGTAACGCACGTAATACATAACCGCTAAGCGGATAATTTTGGGAGACGTTTTGAAGTACTTAAATGGGTTTTTTGATGTCATTCATAAAAGTTAGGGACCAACCAATGGGACGTCAAGTTTGTCTGACAATGCCCTATAGAGGCCTTAAGGTGCTCAGAATTACGTTTGCTCTTCTTAGTTGTCACATTGAGTATTGCATTCGCGCCGATCTTATCCTATGAGAATCCAGAATTAAATTGGTTCGCCCACAAAAAATAGCGCGCCAGTCACAACATAATCCGTCGGGGAGCCCATTTGGGCTGAGAGGTGCATGCACCGACCCGTCGAACCTGATCCGGGTCATACCGGCGTAGGGAACGGGTAAAATCTGCGACACTGATCGCGCATGGCTCATTCTCACGTTGGTATACCCACACTTTGGAGACGTGCCTGTGAGGAAAAAGACCCCAATTGTCCTGACCATTGCTGGATCCGATAGTGCCGGCGGTGCCGGCATACAAGCCGATCTTAAAGCTATTTCCGCAAACAGTGTGTATGGGGCAAGTGTCATCACCGCTGTGACTGCCCAAAACACCACTGCTGTGATTGCGGTGCACGAGGTTCCAGCCGACGTCGTTGCCGCGCAAATCGATGCAGTCTTATCGGACCTCGATGTTGATGTGATCAAACTGGGGATGCTTTTCTCTGTATCAATCATTAAGGCGACTTCCAAACGTCTGATCACGTTTGATGGCCCTGTTGTTGTCGACCCAGTGATGATCGCAAAATCGGGTGACGCACTTTTGCAAGACGTCGCAGTAGACGCGCTTATCAGGCACATCCTACCGCACGCGAACCTTCTCACACCGAATTTACCCGAAGCCGCGAGGTTATTGAACAGCTCTGAGGCGACAACCCCAGAAGAGATGGTAGCACAGGGGCGACAGTTGATCGAGCTGGGGCCAAAGGCGGTTTTGATGAAGGGTGGTCATGCAGTTGGCGGTATCTGCACCGACGTGCTGGTGAATGCAAACGGCGTCATTGCCACATACGCCGCACCGCGGATCCACACCCGCAACACCCATGGCACTGGATGCACCTATTCCTCTGCCATTGCCGCGCAACTTGCAAATGGGCTTGATCTAAAGAATGCCGTTACAGTGGCGCACGGATATCTCCAAGCAGCGATCAAAGCTGCGGACAATTTACACATCGGCAAAGGCCACGGCCCTGTTCATCATTTCCACGGTCAATGGTGATGGTAGAGGCTACTATCATCGGTGCCGGTGTGGCGGGATTATGCATCGCTCGCGAACTATTGGATCGTGGCGCTGACGTCATGCTCGTCGATAGGCATACGAAATCTGGCGCACATGCATGTTCATGGTGGGCGGGCGGCATGCTTGCCCCGCTTTGTGAAGGCGAAAGCGCCGAAGAACCAGTTGTCCGTCTGGGACGCGAAGCAGCCGATTGGTGGGAGGCTAAAACCGAAGCTGTCCACCGATGCGGATCGCTTGTTGTATCCCCCGCCCACGACAAGTCTGATCTCGTGCAGTTCGCTCGCCGAACAACCGGTTTCCGCGAAGTTACGGGATCTGAGATTTCAAATCTTGAACCTGATCTAGGGAACCGTTTCTCGAAAGGACTGTTTTTTGAGAGCGAAGCCCATCTTGCGCCACGCACAGCCCTCGACCAACTACGGGACAGCCTTGTGGCTGATGGGGGCCAGTTTGCACAAGACGATGCGGATCCTGCCAAATATGCACAGCGTGGTTTGACCATCGATTGCAGGGGCTACCAGGCCAAAGATAGACACAAAGATTTGCGCGGCGTCAAAGGTGAAATGTTGATTTTATCTTGTCCAGATGTCGCCTTAACACGACCGATCAGAATGCTTCACCCGCGTATACCACTGTACATTGTACCACGAGGGGAAGGTATCTTTATGCTCGGGGCGACAATGGTTGAAGGCCACGCAGGCAAGCACGTCACTGCACGTGCGTTGCTGGAATTATTGAGTGCTGCTTATGCCTTGAACCCGGCGTTTGGAGAGGCCGAGGTGATTGAGACCGGCGTCGACAGCCGTCCTGCCTTTCCCGACAACTTGCCACGTATCAGACGCGATGGAAACTTGATCAGTGCCAATGGCCTGTTCCGGCACGGGTTCCTTTTGGCTCCGGCCCTCGCACGAATGGTGGCTGATTTAATCTTTGATAACAAAAATCCCGAGGTGATGGATGAAACTGCTGCTTAATGGTGCATCAATCGATGCGCAGGTCACTACACTGGCCGACCTAATTGTGATCGAAGGCTTTGGTGGTGCGAAAATCGCAACTGCAGTAAATGGCACGTTTGTCCCTGCCCTCGCGCGTGTTGATCACATTCTCAGGGCCGGTGACGCCGTCGAAGTCCTTGCCCCGATGCAGGGAGGATAGGGCATGCGCGATTTTTACGGCACGGCATTGTCTAACGGTTTGATGCTGGGGACGGCACAATATCCGTCGCCTGCGATTCTGGCGGACGCATTCAAACGCAGTGGCGCTAGCGTTGCAACGGTGTCTTTGCGCCGCGAAAGCGGGCAAGATCTTGCAGGGCAGGATTTCTGGCAACTAATTCGTGATCTCGGCGTGCATATTCTACCGAATACCGCAGGATGTCACAGCGTCAAAGAAGCCGTAACGACGGCGCATATGGCACGCGAGGTTTTCGATACCATGTGGATAAAACTTGAAGTCATTGGTGAAGAAGACACGCTGCAACCTGATATCTTTGGGTTGGTCGACGCCGCTCGTATTCTGACCGAAGAAGGGTTTCAGGTGTTCCCATACACGACCGAAGATTTGGTTGTAGCTGACAAATTATTGCATGCTGGATGCGAGGTCTTGATGCCCTGGGGCGCGCCCATTGGGTCAGGTCTTGGGTTGAACAACATATTTGGATTGCGGGCCATGCGCGCCCACTTTCCTGATGTGCCTTTGGTGATTGATGCGGGCCTTGGCTTGCCATCACAAGCGGCGGCGGCAATAGAAATGGGCTTTGATGCGGTTTTGTTAAACACCGCTGTGGCCAAGGCAGGTGATCCGGCCGCTATGGCCGAGGCGTTCGCCTCAGCAGTTAAAGCAGGTCAATTGGCCAACGCAGCTGATCCAATGGAGCCACGCGACATGGCGGTTCCCTCAACACCTGTAATCGGAAAGGCATTTTTGACATGACATTAGATCGATTTTACCCAATTTTCGACAGTGCAGATTGGATTGAACGGCTCGTCCCGCTTGGGATTAAGCTGGTGCAGTTGCGAATCAAAGACGCCCCCTTGGCCGTCGTTCGCGATCATATACGACGTGCAAAATCGGTTTGTGACACATATAATTGCACGTTGATTATCAACGATTACTGGTTGGCCGCGATTGATGAGGGGTGCGATTACATTCACCTCGGACAAGAAGATCTTGATGATGCTGACATCAAAGCCATTCGCGCGGCAGGATTACAGTTTGGGATCAGTACCCACGACAAAACAGAGCTGACCCGTGCAATTGCGTTGCACCCTAACTACGTCGCGCTAGGACCGATCTATCCAACAATTTTGAAGAAAATGAAATGGCATGAACAAGGTGTTTCTAAGCTGACAACATGGCGTGGTTTGATTGGTGATATACCCCTGATCGCAATTGGTGGCATGTCGATTGATCGCGCAGTGGGTGCACTCCAGGCGGGTGCCGATGTGGTGGCGGCAGTCACAGACATCACGTTAAATGAAAACCCAGAGCGCCGTGTTCACGCATGGTTGGCCGCAACCCGATGAATAGGTACGCACGCCAAATATGCATGTCTGAAATTGGGGAAACTGGCCAAGCAGCCATCCGTGCTGCACATGTGTTGGTTGTTGGGGTTGGCGGGCTTGGCGCGCCGGTGTTGCAGTACCTGGTCGGGGCTGGTGTTGGTCGGTTGACGCTGGTGGATGGTGATCGTGTGACGTTGTCAAACTTGCACCGACAAACCTTGTTTCGTGAAACAGATGTAGGCACATCCAAAGCCCAGGTTGCGGCTCTCACACTTCGAACATTGAACAATGATTGCGTGATCGACATTTATGATGCCCGGCTTGACCCAGAAAATGTGCACGCGTTGGTCGGCCAAAGCACCCTTGTGCTGGATTGTGCCGACAGTTTTGCCACAAGTTATACGCTGTCCGATACGTGCCGTGTGCTTCAAGTACCATTGATAAGCGCATCAGTCTTGGGGTTTTCAGGCTATGTTGGCGGTTTTTGTGGTACGGCACCGTCGCTGCGTGCAGTGTTTCCTGACCTGCCAGATCGCGCAGCCTCATGTGCGACAGCGGGGGTCATGGGCCCTGTTGTCGGCATGATTGGGGCAGCGCAGGCGCAGATGGCATTAGGGTGTTTGACCAGACAAAGCCCCTCACCACTAGGCCAGTTGATCAGCTTTGATATGCAGACATTTCGCACAGCGGGCTTTCGGTTCGACGCAGCACCGGACCCGACGCCAGACCTGACTTTCATTGCTGCCACACAGATTACAACGTCTGATTTTGTCGTGGAACTGCGTGACGCAGATGAAATCTTGACTCCGATTACCGCGTCGGCCCACCGATTAAGCGTCGTAGAATTTACAAATCAACACCCTGCTCCAGCTACGGCTCAACGCGCCGTATTTGCCTGTAGATCAGGGTTGCGCGCATGGCAGGCAGCGACACATCTCAGGTCCTACTGGGATGGAGAAATTACTTTACTTGCAATGGGTGATACACCCCCTAATGAAAGACAAACATCATGAAAATCACCACACTAACGGCAGTTTTATCCCTTGCCGCTTCGCCGCTTATGGCTGATGACAAAATGACCGTGCTGTTGGATTGGTTCATCAACCCTGACCATGGCCCAATCATTGTCGCCCAAGAAAAAGGCTACTTTTCTGAGCAGGATCTAGAGGTCGAGATCATCGCACCCGCAGACCCGTCTGATCCACCTAAACTGGTGGCAGCGGGACATGCAGATCTTGCGATCTCGTATCAACCACAACTGCATCTGCAAATCCACGAAGGTCTTCCGCTGAAACGGGTGGGCACTTTGGTTGCGACGCCGCTGAATTGCCTTTTGGCCTTAGCTGATGGTCCAATCAAAACACCGGCTGATCTGGCAGGTAAAAAAGTAGGCTTTTCGGTCGGCGGCGTAGAAGAAGCAGTTTTAGGTTCAATCCTGCGTCATCACGGATTGTCACTGGATGATATTGAGCTGATCAATGTGAACTGGTCGCTGTCCCCCTCGTTGATGTCGGGTCAGGTGGATGCAGTCATCGGCGCGTACCGAAATTTTGAGCTGAATCAGATGGAAATAGAAGGTGTTGAAGGTAAATGCTTTTTTGTTGAGGAAGAAGGCCTGCCATCTTATGACGAGCTGATTTATGTCGCCAACCCTGTGACGATGGACAAGGACATGATCGCCCGTTTCTTGGCCGCGACCGAGAAAGCGACGCAATACATCGTGAATCACCCTCAAGACAGCTGGGAGATTTTCTCGGGTACCTCTGCTGAGTTGCAGGACGAGCTGAATGCCAAGGCTTGGGTCGATACAGTGCCGCGCTTTGCATTGCGCCCGACGGCCATGGATCAAGGTCGTTATGCTGCATTCGAGGCGTTCTTGTATGAGGCCGGTCTGATCCCCAGCCAGAACCCAGTGTCCAAAATCGCTATCGATGTGACGGCGAACTGATGGGCCCTGATTATGGCAAAACCTTCGCGCTATGGCGCGAAGGGGCAGCGGGGCTGTGGCGCGATTATACCCATCATGCCTTTGTCGAAGGGTTGCGGGATGGTACATTACCGCGCGCGGAGTTCTTGCATTATCTAATCCAAGACTATGTGTTTCTGGTTCACTTTTCGCGGGCTTGGTCTTTGGCTGTGGTCAAATCCGAAACGCTAGAAGAAATGAAGGTCTGCGCGGGTACCGTCGATGCCCTCGTTAATCAAGAGATGTCGTTACATGTCAAAACCTGTGCAGCAGAAGGTATTGATGAGGTAACATTGTTTAATGCATCTGAATCTGTCGAAAACCTCGCCTATACGCGATATGTGATGGACGCGGGAATGCAGGGCGATTTTTTGGACATGATGGCAGCATTAGCTCCCTGTGTCATGGGGTATGGTGAAATTGGTTTACGGCTGGCAGCCGACAAAGTTGACAACACGCCCTACGCGGAATGGATTGCCACATATGCGGACCCGGAGTATCAGGCTGTTTGTACCAACATTGGGGCAATGATCGACAATGCCGTCACCCAAAGGATTGGTGATTTATCCACCTCACCACGTACTTCGGTTTTGCAAAATCGCTTTAGCATGGCAACACAGCTTGAGGTTGGGTTTTGGAAAATGGGTTTGAAAGGCCTATGACCAAATCACCAGGAATTTTGTTAAAAGGTAGACATTGCATCGACGGCATAGCTTTGTTTGATGCAAACCTGCATATTTCCAGTGAACAATGGACCTGTTTATTGGGCCGCTCCGGTGTGGGGAAATCTACGATCCTTCGGTTGATCCTTGGGCTTGAAACAGGTGGGCACTTCACCGGCAGCTTTACGGCGTCGGATGACATGCCGTTGGCAGGTCGCATTAGTTATATGGCTCAATCTGATTTACTTCTTCCATGGTTGTCCGTTCTTGACAATGTTTGTATTGGTGCACATTTGCGTGGCGAAAAACCAGATATAGGTTTTGCCAATGACCTCATTGGTCGTGTAGGACTGTTCGAGCATATTGATCAAAAACCAAACACGCTTTCGGGTGGTATGCGTCAACGGGCAGCACTGGCACGTACGTTATTTGAAGATCGACCTATTGTGTTTTTGGATGAACCTTTCTCGTCATTGGATGCAGGTACTCGCGCAGATATGCAGGAATTGGCCACTAGGGTTTTGAAAGATCGCACCGTTTTGCTAGTAACCCATGATCCAGCTGAAGCTGCACGGATTGGACATCAGATCATCGTCATGTCAGCCCAAGAAACCCATAACTGGCCTGTTCCCCCAACACCAGTTCTGCGTGAAATCAATGATCCACAAACGCTTGTGTGTCAGGCCAAACTTCTCGATTATTTGCGGGGTATTGCAGCATGAGATTTTGGGACATTTTTTTGGCCTTTCTGGTTGGACTTGGATTGTGGCAATCGATTGTGGTCCTCACTGAGGCCCCTCATTATATCCTACCCTCACCTTGGCGGGTGGCACAGGCAGCCTATGAAAGCCGTGTAATTATCGCAGAAAATGCATGGGTGACTGCAGTAGAGGTCGTACTTGGCCTTGCCATCGGAACGCTTCTGGGGGTGGCGACGGCAATCCAGCTTGCGCTTTCTAAGACTGCCGAACGGCTGATGCTACCAATTCTGGTCTTCACCCAAGCAGTGCCAGTTTTTGCACTTGCCCCATTGCTGACCCTTTGGTTCGGGTATGGCATGGGCTCAAAAATCGTGATGACGGTTTTGATCATTTACTTTCCGGTGACGTCTGCATTCCATGACGGGTTGACCCAAATTGATCGTGGTTATCGGGATCTCTCACTTTCGATGGGTGCTGGAAAACTGAACTTCATGCGCCACATTCAGATCCCCAATGCATTGCCCAGCCTCGGCACAGGTCTACGGCTTGCCGCGGTCTATGCCCCAATTGGGGCCGTCATTGGCGAATGGGTTGGAGCATCTAAAGGTCTTGGGTATCTGATGTTGCTTGCCAACGGGCGTGCGAAAATTGACCTGATGTTCGCAAGCCTGATCGTCCTTGCCTGTCTGACTGTTGTCCTGCATATCGCGGTTGGGGTGCTGGCGGCGCAACTGACCCGTTATGCCCAAGGTAATTCCTTCAAATAGAAAGTATTAATATGCGCGCCACCGATTACCTTAAGCAGTCTGTCCAAAGTGAATGGAAGGTGTCGACTGACTAAGTAGATCAAGCATCAGGTTATGCAAATGGGCTAGCAATAAAATTAGGAGCGCTAATGGGACGTTAAGTTTGTTTAACAATACCTTATGTG
>CAJIZV010000002.1 GCA_905181935.1 uncultured Amylibacter sp.
TAACTGCACCTAATTTTATTACTCGCACAGTGTAAGTAGACCTGTACCTTATCTCGTTTGTCTGACGACACCATATAAAACGTTAAATAGCTGATATTGCGCTTAGATGTGGAGCATCACAGAAAAAATACATTATAACACCACCCTTGCACTTTGGTAAAAGAACTGTTCAAATTAATCTATGAGCGATAAAAGACCCAACCTTGAATTAGCCTATGCTCTTTTAACAGTACAAGATAACCGCGAACTTTATGCAGCTTGGGCCAAAACCTACGAGAACGATTTCGCATCTGAAATGGACTATATTCTACCTAATCGAGTAGCTCAAATATTTCTAGACATGGGTGGCACAGGACCAGTTCTCGACGTGGGAGCAGGCACGGGCTTAGCAGGTCAGGCCCTTGCAAGACTAGGCATACATCCAATTGATGCGATAGATCTGTCAGATGCTATGCTGGATGTAGCTTCGAAGAAAAAAATTTACCGCAATCTCTTTACGTCTGATATTACCCAACCGATAGCAACGAGCAACTATTCTTATCAAGGGGTTATTTCTTCGGGAACTTTTACGCATGGCCATGTTGGACCAAGTGCTATCGATAACTTACTATCTGTGGCTAGAGGGGGAGCTTTTTTTGCTCTTTCAATAAATAAAAACCATTGGTTTGAGAGAGGGTTTGCTAAGAAATTTGAATCTCTCAAGGGTGTTATTGAAAATGCTTTTACTACACGATGTTGAGATATATGGTGAGAATTCAAAAGGAGAGCATTGTAACGATCTAGGAATCGTCGCGACTTTTAGGAAGGTATAGACAAGGTGCTATTTTCCCAAGTAATGGTATGAGAAAATTAACTGCACTTCCTGATACAAGTGCCTAGTCGTATCCAACTTTGGGCAGCTCATTTTTAGACCACATTGCTTGGTTTTATATTTTAACGACCCTTGGGGCAATTTAATAGAAATAAAAGGCCCTGCGGACAACTGAAATCTATCTGATTTTGTCCTTTACCCTTAAATTTTGGCCACTAATTTTATAAAACTCTTTTATACTGTTTGGTTAGAACCTTTCTACAGGACAGCTTTTGTTTGAATCCAAATTGTCTTTGTTTGCAGATACTGGCCCAACGCTTCTGTGCCATTATCCCGTGCAAGCGAACCTGATTGTTTGTAGCCGCCAAAGGGTGTTTTGATGTCACCTTCAGAGAACCCATTTACTGATACTGTTCCACATGGAAGTGAGCGGGCCATATGAATGGCGGGATCGATATCTTGGGTAAATACCGTGGCATGTAGGCCATATTCAGTATCGCTGGCCACGGCCAAAGCTTCTTCAGCAGTCTTGATCGGCATTATCCCCAAAACAGGGCCAAAAATTTCCTCACGTGCTATTTTCATTTCTGGTGTGACATTTTGAAAGACTGTGGGTTCAATGAAGTACCCTGGTAAATCACTTGCACCGCCCACTAGCATATTAGCGCCTTCATCCACACCGCTTTGGATGTAATTCATTACCATAGCTTTGTGGTCTTTAGTAATCATCGAGCCAATATCGGTGGCTGGGTCCAATGGATCGCCTAATTTAAATGCTTTTACTCGCTCCAAGATGCGTCCGGTGAATTCTTCTACCAATGGTGCTGCAATCAGTTGTCGCATGTTAGCAGTACAGTTTTGCCCGCCGTTCCAAAATGCAGACATCGCAGCATGTTCGATAAGATCGTCGTTTATCAAGGCATCATCTAGAACAATGAATGGGCTTTTGCCGCCCATCTCTAAACCGACGCCCTTAAGATTGCTGTCACCAGAATAACGCATAAACATTCGGCCTACTTCCGTCGAACCCGTAAAGGAAACAGTATCAATGTCATTGTGTAATCCAATGGCCTTACCGGCAGTTTCACCAAAACCAGGAACGATGTTGATAACACCATCTGGCACACCAGCTTCTCTTAACTCCGCCAAACGGATCGCTGAAAGCGATGTCTGTTCGGCAGGTTTAAGTACTGCCGAACACCCCACAGCAAGTGCAGGTGCAATTTTCCATGCAGCCATAACTAATGGAAAGTTCCAAGGTAAAACTGCCCCTGCAATTCCAGCAGGTTCTTTGGTAATTAACGCTAATGCACCTGGACCTGTGGGGGCAATCTTCCCGAACGTTTTATCCGCGAGTTCTGCATACCACTGGAAAAAGTTTGGAACTTCGCCGCCAATTTCGTCCATGCAATCGTTGATGGTTTTGCCTGTATCCATGCTTTCAAGTACTGCTAATTCGTGGGTGTGTTTGCGCACAAGTTCCGCAACTTTTAATAGGACTTCCTTGCGCTCTTCGGGCTCTGCACGTGACCATGTCCCTGCATTGAAAACGCGTCGTGCAGCAATGACTGCGCGATCTACATCTGCCGCTTTACAATGAGCAACACTGGCCAAAACTTGCCCTGTGGCTGGATTGGTTGTTTCAAATTTTTCGCCATCCAGCGCGTCACAGAACTTTCCATCAATGAAAGCCTGACCGTTTGGGGCAACTGGTTTGCTATGGCCTGATACTCGGCATGTGAAAGTGTCATGGGGTTTCTCCGTTATATGTAAAAAGAAATTTGCTTTTGTACTCTTTGATTAGATGGGATTCAACTGCGCAGTGTGCGTGCGAATTTACGTATGTCGTTTAGGAGCATTTCTGGTTCTTCCATTGCTGCAAAATGGCCGCCACGAGGCATTTCTGTCCAATGTTGGATGTTGTAAATGCGCTCTGCATAAGAACGTGGTGGCCAGTTGAGCATTTCAGCAGGAAAAATGGCACATCCTGTTGGCACTTCAACGCGATGGCCTTCGGGTGACAATATGCGCCCGCCTTCTTCTCGCCGACCGTAATATATCCATGAAGCAGAGTTAAACGTCCGCGTGGTGATGTAGATCATTATGTTGGTCAGCAACTCGTCTTTTGAATATACACTTTCAATGTCCGTTGTTTTCAACATCTGACCAAGAATTGAATTTTTCTACCAACCATGCGGCTATGCCAACAGGACTGTCCATCATCGCATAGCTAAGCGTTTGTGGGCGTGTCGCTTGCTGTGTGCGGTACCCGTTTTGCATTATTTGATCACGATCAAACTGTTCAGACCAAGCTTTCTTCTTCTGGTGTCTGTGGGCCATCTGGATGACGCATCGTCAGGACGTTGATGTGGATCGCAGAACAAGCTGGTGCATGATCATAACCAAGCCAAGAACAAATTGCCCCACCCCAATCTCCACCCTGAGCAAGATAGCTCCGTAGCCCAAAGTATTAGTCATTAGAGAATTAAATACTCCTGCCATTTTACGCGGCCCATACGGACGCGGAGGGCGGCCAGAAAATCCAAAACCTGGTAAGGAAGGCGCAATAACCGTGAATGCGTCTTCAACATTGCCACCGAACTTTTCAGGATGTGCTAAGTGGCTCGATTAAGATCATAAAATTCGGCATACAGAGCCGGGCCAGCCATGACTGATCACCAATGGCAGTCGGATTTGCTCCACTACCTTCCTCTCGGATAAAGTGCATATCAATTCCATCAACAGGGGCTTTAAAATGAGAAAAACTGATTGATACGGGCCTCTTGTGCACGCCAGTCGAACTCATCTACCCAATATGCGCAGAGCTCTTTTAAGGTATTCCATATTCGTGCCATAGTCCCATCCACCGTCGTCGGGCATTTCGTGCCATGGGTAAGTGTGCTACACGAGTGCGGAATAGTCGTCCAAATCGTGCTTCCGGGACGTGATACTGGAACGGTGATTATTTTTGTATTGGCTTCACTATGCGGTCTGTCAAGTGGCCAATTTCCTTAGTTTGATCCAGCGTGCATAGTGCAGGGCTGACTTGCATATTTAATGTGAACCAAAATAGCTGAGACTTTGGGAGTTTGGATAGAGACAGGTAGTGCATTTCGAAGGGACAGATGCAATTAAAGTTATTTTGCGGACTCATAACATTGACCGAACTTCTTCTGCGATTATTTTAACGCCATCTTCCAGCTTGGAAACAGGAACATAGGCAAATCCAAGCCGAAAGTTTCGCTTTTCACTATAATCCAAGTAGTAGTCCTGACCACGATCGATCAAGACACCTTTAGCCCTCAAACGTACGGCTAGGCTCGATGCATCAAAACCCTCTGGACCAGTTAGCCAAAATGAAGTGCCACCTTTTGATTTAGTACGTTTTAGCATATTCAGGTGCTTGTCCTAGAGCAATGTCCATTGCTTGCCAGCGCTTTTTATAGCGCCTCTCAATATTGTGTAAATGAGCATCGTAGTGACCAAGCTGAAAAAATAGTGCGACAATCTCCTGAACGATAGTGGGGGGGTGGCGCATCATAACACCGCGCGCAATTCGCGCTTCGCGGATGATATCTCTGATGTGCCACAATAAAACCTAAGCGAATGCCCGGTGAGAGCGTTTTTGACAAGCTACCAACGTAAATAACCCGTCCAGTTGTATCCATTGACATCATTGACTGGGAAGATTCTGCAAAATAATTCATCTCAGCTTCATAATCGTCCTCAATTATAAGAAAATCTTTCTCAACTGCAGCTTTTAATAATTCTTTTCGGCGCGTTTGGCCCATAGTTACCATTGTTGGAAACTGATGGCTTGGTGTAGTGAAAACTAATTGGCAATCTTTTGGAATTTTAGATGGGATAATACCATCACCATCTATTGGCACACCGATAAGTTCATTTCCAGACATGCGAAAAGCGTTACGGGCACCAAAGAATCCAGGGTCTTCAAGGGCTATGGATTTACCAAATTTTGAAAAAATAGTACCAAGGATATAAAGTGCATTCTGTGATCCTAGAGTAATTAGGATTTCATCTTCTTCTGCGTATATACTTCGCGTATTCAGCAGACGTTGTCGTAAGTTGTTGTATCAGTTGGCGGCTATCACTTTCAACAGAGTCACTTGCCCAGATTGGAGTTTTTTTCCTGCCCAAAGCCTGCCTGGTACATTCACGCCAGCTGCACACTGGAAAAAGATCTGGATCGATCTGGTTATAGATAAAAGGATAAGGATAAGAATTCCAATCCAGTGGATTGACCACAGGACTGAGTTCATTTGGTGGAAAACTTACTATGCAGGGTATCTCATCTTGAGCTACGGGACTGCGCTCATTTTGTAGTTTGTTAGGTTAGTCATTTGAGGGTTTATGAAATAGCCTGACCTCTCTCGGGAAACAAGGAAATCGAGGTCAATTAATTTACTATATGCAGCAAATACTGTATTTCTTGATACTTCAAACTGATCGGCTAAATCACGGCATGATGGCAGTGGGCGATCATGAGCTAAAGAATTGGAGATTATAGCTGAGCTAATTACTTCACAAATTTGATCCCTCAAGCTGAGGTTTGAAGCCTCAGGAAGTTTCAAAAAACGTGGCGTTGTTGAACTCAACTGGACCTTCCTCATCTATTATAAAAATATGCGGTTTCAACCGAGTACGTAAATTTTCCTACCTAACGTCTAATCGACTGCAAAACCTCATGTCTTTAGCAAAACCATCTGTCCTTTTCATTCTAAGCATCTGTCTCTTTCTTTGGCAAGGGTTGCGATGAATGATGATCCAATGAAATTTAATTGATGAGGGATCGAATTGCATGAGTATGAAACAGATCTTTAAGGCGCTTGCTATAGCGTCTGTAACTACTTTTTCTGCGCAGACAGCTGCAGCAGACATAACACTTAAGCTTGGGACTACTGGAAGGCTGGGTATGCCAATTGGTGACGCCATAGATCAGGCGTTAATACCAGCCATGGAAAAAGCGTCTGGTGGAAAGGTTACAATAGAGCCGTACTATCAAAAAACCTTGTGCGCAGAACAGAAATGCGGTGAACAGGCTAATCAAGGTCTCATAGCTCTGTGGACTAGTTCTACAGCAAACTATGGTAATTTTGGATCAGAGTTAGCAATTTTCGATTTGCCTTTTATTTTCAAATCACTCGAAGATGCGAAAAGAATATCGAATGAGTGGCTGGCAGAAAGGCAGTGTAAACTGGCGCTTGAGAATGCTGGCCACATTTGCCTTTCTGTATACTCGAGTGGTGGATTTAGGCAGCTTGGAAATGCAACCAAACCAGATCCGACGTTCCTGACGATATGAAAGGACTGAAGTGGCGTACTACCAAGAGTCCTGTTGAGTTCATGCTTGTTAAAAATTGGGGTGCGGTTCCGACACCGTATGATTGGAGTCAATTATATCACAGGTCTTCAGTCGGGTGTAGTTGAGGGTCAGTATGTTGCTAGTCCATGGCAGGAAGTTGCTAAGCTGCATGAAGTTGCAAAATATTTCACTGAGATTGGTGGAATGTGGTCTGGAAATATTCTTGCAATGGATGCAAAGCAGTATAACGCTCTGTCCGATCAAGAACGGAAATGGCTACATGAAGCCGCTGATTCTTATGGAGAAAAAGTTAACGAGTTAGATAATGCTTGGATTAAGAATGGAGAAGATATTATTAAAGCATCTGCTAAAGAATGGTATGCTACCTACTGAAGATGAGTTATCTCAATGGAGAGCTGGAGCGATTGGTGCTTGGTTAGATGCAAAAGGTTCCTTTGAGCCTGACGTTGCAAGAAGAGTGCTTTTAGAGCAAGGAATGGATGGTTTTGTAGCTCAGTTAGAAAAAGCTGGTGCACTTTAACTAGGCATCTATAATACTATGATTAGATCATTTAGGCTTTGTTCAGCTCTAGATGATCTTTTCTTTAATCTAAATTTTCATATAAGTGAGTTATTATGGTAAGTATATTTTTACTTATATTATTGTTGGTTCTAATCCTATGTGGCGCTCCCATTGGATTTACTTTAATTTTAATACCTTTCTTTTATATTTTGATAACTGACGCAGTACCTCTCGTCCTGATCCCCAGCCAAATGTTTAACGCAATTGACTCTGTTCCATTGACAGCAATTGCTTTTTTTATGTTGACGGGTGAATTAATGACAAGTGCTACGATTACCGATAGGCTCGTTGCATTAAGTAGAGCATTGATTGGCCGAATGCGAGGCGGATTGGCCCAAGTTAATGTACTTGTAAGTATGTTTTTTGCAGGGATGAATGGCTCAGTTGTAGCGGATACAGCTACAGTTGGGCGCATTAGTATTGCCTGCTATGAAAAAAGCTGGATATCCTCCTGCTTTTTCTGCTGCTGTTACAGGCGTTAGTTCCACCATTGGCGGTATTATTCCACCTAGTATAATGATGATTGTTCTTGCTAATGCTACTGAGATTTCAATCGCATCATTATTCGCTGCTGGTATTATACCCGGTTTACTAATTGGCGTTGTAATAATGCTTATCAACCATTTCTTTGCAGTAAAGTACAATTTTGAAAGGAGCGATGAGCGTTTTTCAGTACGAAGAGCAGGGAAAGAATTATACCGATCTTCATTTGCTTTGCTTATACCAGTGGTTTTAGTTGGTTCCGTTATGGGTGGTATTGCATCAGTTGTTGAGGCTGGTGCAATCACAGCAATGGTTGCACTATTTACTGGTGTGTTTGTTTATAAGACTATTAAATGGAAAGAATGCTCAGGCGCTTTCCGAAGGGCATTTCGTAATTCGGCAATGGTTTTCATTATAATAGCTGCATCGGGGCCATTTAGTTGGCTACTTACCTCATTAGGTGCAATAAGCGATCTTGAAAATTGGTTACTGAGCCTCACGGGCTCCCCTATTATTTTCATATTTGCACTTATTCTTTTCATTTTTCTTCTTGGAACAGTTATGGATTCTGCCGTAAACATTATAATTGTTGGCCCTGTTTTAGTTGATGTTATGGCCAAGGCAGGATTTCCTGAAATCCAGGCAGCAGTCGTAGTCATTGTTGGTTTCTTGATAGGTTCGGTAACACCACCAGTTGGCGTCGCCTTTTTTACTTCTGCAACCATTGCGAAGGTGCGGTTAGAAGAGGTTGCTGTTGCGCTAATTCCATATCTTATTGGGCTGTTTCTGCTTCTATTTTTCATCATTGTCATCCCAGAATTGACAATGTTTCTTCCACAAATAATGAGTTGATTGAACGCTATGTTGAAAATATTAAATAATTTTGATCGGTTTATTCATCGTGTTTTGGAAGCAATGTGTTCACTGTTTCTGGCTATGATGGTTGGGTTCACAATCTACAATGTAGTGATGAGATATGTATTTGCAAACCCACCGGTTTGGGGGGATTTGTTGACTGTATTGAGCAATATTTGGTTAATGTTTATAGCACTTTCGTTAACAGCTAGAGATAATGAACATATTGCTTTGAATTTAATCTATGAAAAGTTACCTAGTTGGCTGGCAATTTATATACGTCAATTTTGGAAACTTATGATTATACTTATTGGACTGGTTCTGATCATTTATGGATTTGAATTGGTTGAAGGTATGCGAGGTAAATATTGGGAAATGTGGCATTTTGAATTTACAGCACAGGGCATTGAGTTCAAAGAAAATTATATGCCAAAAAAATACGCTGTTATGATCTTGCCGATAGCTGGATTTTTGACAACTTTTGATGCTGCTATTTGTTTTTTCAAAAAGGTTTAATCTTACAGAGATAGTATGAAAGTCATGGATACGTCTCATTTTTTTTCGTACTTGCAAGAAGCTCAATGAGTGCGCCATATAACGGAATGCAAAATCGCGCCTATGCTTTTATCCTCATAACCCTTATGATTGATGCCATCGGCATTGGTCTGGTATTTCCTATTATGCCAGACTTGATGGATCGCGTAGGCGCTAATAGTACTGGGGAAGGCGCGCTTTGGGGCGGCGTTCTAATGGCGTCCTACGCAGGTGCTCTATTTATTTTTGCACCGATTGTTGGAAGTTTATCAGATGCTTATGGGCGCAAACCTGTGTTGCTCATGGCGCTGTTTATTCTTGCTGTTGATTACGTTTTTATGGCGTTGGCAAGTGAATTTTGGGTTTTGTTGATTGGACGCATCCTTGCGGGAATTGCAGGCGCAACATACACCACGGCAACCGCGTATATTGCTGATATTTCCAGCCCGGAAAAGCGCGCGGCGCGATTTGGAATGGTCGGTGCAGCCTTTGGTATTGGCTTTGTACTTGGCCCAGCCATTGGGGGCATCGCTGCTGAATTGCACATCACGGCTCCCTTTTGGATTGCTGCTGTCTTGTCGGCGGCTAATGTATTATTTGGATTGTTTGTTTTACCCGAAAGCCTCGAGCCTAAAAAACGCCGCCCCTTTTGGTTTCGCGACATTAATCCGTTCACTGCAATTATTGGAGCCTTCAAAACACCTGGCCTCGCTATCCCATTGATCTGTTTATTTGTGTTCGAATTTGCCAACATGGTATACCCCGTCCTGTGGGCTTTTTTCACGCGTGAGTTGTTTGATTGGTCGTCCTTCACAATTGGTATTTCATTGGCAGGTTACGGCATCCTTTTGGCTGGTGTCCAAGCCGGGCTTATGCCTGTTTTCATCAATCGTGTGGGAGAATTTCGCACATTACAAATTGGTATTTTATCCGCTCTAATTGGGTTCATTGGCTTTGGTTTAATTTCAACTGTCACAGGCTTGATCCTTGTGTTGATCTTCGCCGCCTTGTCTGATCTGTCGCCACCAATGATAACTGCCATGGCAGCCAACAAAGTGGATGAAGACAAACAGGGCCTCGTACAGGGCGTAATCGCTTCACTTGCCTCCATCGCCGCTTTCCTAGCCCCGCTGATAATGACTGGCGTGTTTGAGGCTTTCGTGGATGAAGATGGTATTTATCTTCCCGGTGCACCGTTCCTTATTAGTGGTGTGTTAATTGCGCTGCTAATTCCGCGTGTTTGGCGTCTGCGCAGCCATGCGCAATCATGATCTAATAGTGGGCTTAAATCTACTATAAATTATGTTTAATGTTAGTTTGGCACGATACTATCTCCAACATAAATTAATGTGCTTTAGAGTACTGGCCTTCAAGTAGTATCTTCAATAGCTTCATGTATGTTTTCAAGGTCTATTTCATTGTACGAGCCATTATTACTAATAAATCAACATCACGTGATATTGTTAATTCAGCTAAATTATTAATTTATAATTATTTCTTAATAATCGCTTTCTATCTATTATATAAATATAATTAATTTATAATATTTAATTAGTTGATTATCAATTTATTTAAATCCAACATTTTTAATATTTTATATCCACGTGTGCTGTAGTGTCACAATGACATGATAATTCTATGGGATATTACTATTTTTAATTTATTTTAAAAATTTGGAAATATCATGAGTAATAAAACTGAAAAGAACTTTGAGGGATTTGCATTAAGCATATTTATAATCGTATTTTTTATGATTGGATTGCCTGTATTAGTGGTTGATCCATGGAATTGGTTCTAAATAAAAATACCTACAAATAAACACAAGACCTCTCGGACCTATGGACACAATTATAGCAATATAATTATACCCATCATTTAGAGTAGTCTTGAGATACGTATAGAATATTTTATAGTTTATTCTGTCAGACAAAACTATCGGAAAATAGCAGAGCTAGTAGACCTCAAAATAACTGGTAGTTCTTGATTAGATAACTCAATTATGAAAGAAAAACGTGTGAATTTTGCTTGCAGATTATGCATAGCGGGATTGCAAATATGTTTATTGTTTTGATCAAAATAAAATCATACTCAAAAATTAAAAAAAAGGATCACAATGATGACAACAGCAATTATGAATTACACTTTAATACCTTTATCAGGTGTCTTTAATGGCATTAACTCATTTTTTGTTTCATTGAGTAAAGCACGCACAGCAGCAGAACTGTACAGAATGGGCTACTCAGAGGAAGCAAAGAAGTTAATGTTAACATAATATTTAGAGATTAATAAACTGATAAGGTTTTTCATTTATAATAACACCAAATACTTAGACTTGTCCTTTTCTATATACCGTATGTTCTGATGTGTAGAATTGGATTGTTGAGGTTCCATTAGAGCCACCAACACCCAATGATGAATTTTTTATACCCACGAATGGGACATGATCCTCAGGAAAACTTCCACAATTGACATGGATCATTCCACTTTCTGCCTCTGCTTGAACATGGAAAAATGTGCCTTCGCAGAATTTTGCAAAACTTCAAAAATCTAGTGGGCTATAACTATTATATCTGTAGTATTATCAAGAATATTCACAAAGCTTCCAATTCAAATTCTAGTTCGCATGGCTGTACGCCAACACCATTTACAGAGGTCATATCTTGTGGGCAGGCGGTCATTATAACTATGCAATCTTCGTATACTTTTAATCTAATGTAATCACCGGCACTTGAAACTGGAGGATCCCAGCTAATTTCACCACTTTCTTTAGTAACTGGAATATTCATCCAAATATTGAACGGGCTTGGTATGTGTTTAACTTGTGAATTGATGGCCATTAGGCTCATTCGTAAATTATCAGCGCAATTGTCATGATATTCAGTTGCTCCAAGTTGCTGATATCGGGCGTGGTCGCAGCAAGCCATTAATATATCATGTACACCTGGGGACCTATCTTCAATTATTTCGATTAAGGGGCGACGGAGATTGGTTACCAATATATCTCCTTCTTTCACATAGATGCGCCCCAAGGCAGTGCGACTATGTTCCATAGAAAGAAATTCAGATTCTGAACCATTAATAATGGCAAAAAAATCACAAACTTGGTTGCCCTTTGGGTTATGTATAGCAATAATTTGCCCTTGTTTTAAGCGAACAGCTCGCCCTTGCCTAGCCGGAATTATATAGCGTATTCCTACTACTGCGATACCATCTTCAGATATTGGTTTCTTTATTGTATCATTGTAACCATCGGGCTGTAATGGATCGTAAGTCTGTTGTGACATTATTATTAATCCTTTGATCTTAATATATTTTCAAATTGAATTTCTGACTCGTTTATTATCTTTAATTAAGCAGATGGGCTATTAAATTTTAAACATCAAAGTAATGTTATGCACTTTATAATATATCGCTAACTTCAGGTTGTTATATTTGAATTAAGGTTTGTGATAATAAATTTTATTAAGAATTTTTTATGAAGCAAGCTGCTTTTTCAGCAACTTTTTTAGCACTCTGGTCCCGCCTAAAAAATTCTACAAACCCATGCTCTGGAAAGACGAGGTAGCTCATAGTTGAATGATCAATAAGATAAAACTCTTTGTCTTCATCTGAGTGTAATTTGTAGTAGGTTCCATAGGCTTTGCTGGCTGCCTTCACCTGCTCTTGTGATCCGGTTAGAGCTATCATTTTAGGATGAAGCCATTTGGAATATTCAGACATGACCTCAGGCGTATCTCTTTGTGGGTCTATTGAGATAAAAATAGGTGTCAGTGACTTTCCAGTTTGGGCAAGAATATTAACAACCTCAGTATTGCGCACTGCGTCTAAAGGGCAAACATCTGGACAAAACGTATAGCCAAAATATATTAGGGATGGTTCTGTTATGACGTCTGCATCAGTTACCATTATACCTTTCTGGTTAATAAGTGTGAACGGACCTCCAATGGGTTCTGCAACTCCGTTAAAAGGGCTGCTTCGACATTTTGAAAATTTATCTACGTTTTCAGGCCAAAATTCAAAGCTAATAAGCCAAAGACCAGCAATTATTAAAGTAGGCGTAGCATATTTTAAAATTGGTTTAAGCACTGAGTATCCCTTGGGGTGTTGATGGTGCAAACTAATACTAATAATTAAATAAAAATAAATTAAATTTTTAGTTAATAAAACATATTTTAAAGATACATTTATAGTTTTTATTTGTCAAAGTTAGCTTCTTTTTGAGTGATAACTTTGCAGTGTTAGATGAAAGTAGATTAGCATATGGGTGTGACAAAACGCCCTATGGACATAAGTTGATTATTATGAAGACAATTGATCAAGCGAAAATAAATGTTTAAAGTAATATTAAAACAGTAGTTAATAATTAAATATTAATTGATAATTAAAGCTAAATTAAAACTAAATTAAGACCAAGTACAGACTCCAGTTTTCACCGGCAGCCAATTATGGCTAGGCAAAAGGGAATAAGTATGGGCGTGGCTCTTGCAATCGTTATTATAGTCATTGGATCAGTGTTATTTCACTTGTTCAGTCCTTGGTGGTGGACTCCCATCGCGACAAACTGGGGGTTTATGGATGACATGATATCATTAACCTTCTGGATTACTGGGATTGTTTATGTAGTGATTTTGCTATTTGTCGCATATTGCGTATATAAATTTCAGTACCGTGAGGGTAGGGTGGCAGCCTACGAACCTGAAAATACTAAACTTGAAATTTGGCTTACTGTATTAACAAGCGTGGGTGTTGTAGCTTTGCTAGCCCCTGGGCTTTTCGTGTGGTTTCAGTTTGTAAATGTCCCAGAGGAAGCTACAGAAGTTGAGGTTGTGGGGCAACAATGGTTTTGGAGTTTTCGGTTGCCTGGTGCTGATGGAAAGTTGGGTACTGCTGACAATAGGCTGATCAGTGAAGACAACATATTGGGAATTAACCCTAATGATCCATATGGTCAGGATGATATTATAATTGATGGCAATGACTTGCACTTAGCCGCTGGGCAGCCAGTAAAGATGCTTCTGAGGTCGGTGGATGTATTACATAATTTTTATGTACCAGAATTTCGTGCCAAAATGGATATGGTTCCAGGAATGATCACCTACTTCTGGATGGAACCTACTCGTGTTGGAACTTATGATGTGTTGTGCGCGGAGCTTTGTGGCGTCGGCCATGGATATATGGGTGGGACCGTCTTAATCGATACAGTTGAGGATTATGATCTGTGGATCAGTGAGCAGACGACGTTTGCTGAGATGACTACAAATACAGGAATAGAATTTACTAACTTGGTAGAGGATCCCTAATTATGGTTGAGACTGAAAACACATCACCCCCTAGTGTTCCTCCTGCTGAAGTGGAGGAAGTGGAACTTTATCATGCAACAAGTTTCTGGACTAAATATGTTTTTTCTCAGGATGCAAAGATAATAGCTATCCAATATTCTGGGGTAGCCATTGCAATTGGTTTCGTGGCTCTTGTGTTGTCTTCGCTTATACGATTGCAACTTGGCTTTCCAGAAATGTTCGACTTCATTACACCTGAAACCTATTATCAATTTGTTACCATGCACGGAATGATCATGGTGGTTTATTTACTTACAGCCTTGTTCCTTGGAGGGTTTGGTAACTATCTGATCCCACTTATGATCGGTGCTCGTGATATGTCGTTTCCCTATGTAAATATGCTTAGTTTCTGGATTTATTTTTTGGCGGTGTTGGTCCTTGTTGGAAGTTTCTTTGTTCCTGGTGGACCCACTGGAGCGGGGTGGACACTCTACCCCCCTCAAGCGATCCTTTCTGGAACCCCGGGGGGTAAGGGGCTTGGGATAATCCTTATGCTTGTATCGTTGGCCCTTTTTATCGTCGGTTTTACAATGGGTGGACTAAATTATGTGGTCACAGTGTTGCAGGGACGAACTCGGGGGATGACAATGATGCGGCTTCCACTAACAGTATGGGGAATATTTACTGCGACAGTATTAGCGCTTCTTGCGTTTCCAGCGCTGTTAGTAGCAACTGTTATGATGTTGTTTGACCGTTTGTTAGAAACCAGTTTTTTCATGCCGTCTTTGGTCGAGTTCGGTGACCAGCTTAGCTACGGTGGCGGGAGCCCTATTCTTTTTCAACACCTTTTCTGGTTTTTCGGTCACCCAGAGGTTTATATCGTAGCACTGCCTGCGTTTGGAATTGTGTCTGATCTAATTTCGACTCATGCTCGGAAAAATATCTTTGGGTATCGCATGATGGTATGGGCAATCGTTGGTATTGGAGCACTTAGCTTCATCGTTTGGGCGCACCATATGTACGTCAGTGGGATGCACCCGTACTTTGGATTTTTCTTTGCTACAACGACGTTAATAATTGCTGTCCCGACAGCACTAAAAGTCTATAATTGGATACTGACGCTCTGGAATGGAAATATTCACCTAAATACTCCCATGCTATTTTCGCTAGGGTTTATTGTCACTTTTCTAAACGGTGGCCTTACGGGGTTGTTTCTTGGTAACGTAATAGTAGATATTCCACTGTCAGATACAATGTTTGTTGTGGCACATTTTCATATGGTTATGGGAGTAGCCCCCATTCTCGTTGTCTTTGGTGCTATCTATCATTGGTTTCCCAAAATTTCAGGGCGTATGTTGCATGAAGGCCTAGGAAAAATTCATTTTTGGGTTACTTTTGTGGGGTCATATTTAATATTTTTTCCCATGCACTATATAGGCTTGGTTGGGGTGCCAAGGCGTTACCCCGAATTGGGAGACGCAGCTTTTATTCCTGATTCCGTTGCCACCTTAAACTCTTTCATCAGCTTGGCAGCTTTTACAGTTGGTGTCGCCCAAATTTTGTTCTTATATAATGTCTTTTGGAGTCTTCGAAAGGGTCGCCCCTCTGGATCAAATCCATGGCGAGCAACTACACTTGAATGGCAAACGCCTCATACCCCTCCGGCCCATGGTAATTTTGGCCCAGAACTACCACTCGTTTACCGATGGCCCTATGATTATAGTGTTCCTGGTGCTGCAGAAGATTTCTTGGCTCAAAATGATCCTGGTTCCCTAGATAGTGGAAGTTCGACATAATGACTGTTGTTTTAATATTTCTGGCAGTAGTTCTTTCGACCTCTATTTGGTGGTTGTCACATCAAAGACTGGGTGCAAAACCTTGGCTTGAAAGTGGATTGAAAAATTTAGACCATGGTTCTCATAAAGTCTCTTTGCCAAAGGCCAAGATTGGTCTCTTGGTCGTTCTGGCAGTAGTTGGAATGCTGTTCACATTGTTATTTAGTAGCCACTTTATGCGCCAAGAGATCGAAGATTGGCGCTCAATGCCTCTACCAAATATGCTTTGGGTCAACGGCATTCTTTTATTGGCAGCAAGCCTTTATCTTCAATCTGCTCTAGTTGTTGCTCGTCGACAAGCCACACGATTAAAAATCTTGGGGAGAGGGACATCTATGCCAGTCAGTATTGAAAACAACGGAAAACACGGTAATTCTGTAAAGTCTATGCTGATAAATGCCTGTATTCTAACTGTTGCTTTTCTTATAGGTCAATCTATCACATGGTATGAATTAAATGGAAACGGAATTTTTCTTTCAGGTAACCCTTCCAGTAGTTTTTTTTATGTGCTTACTGGCCTACATGGTTTGCATATTATTGGCGGTCTGGTTGCTCTTTTTCATACAACGGCTCTCGCTGGGAGTGACACACAATTACATAAAATAGTGAATAAAATAGATCTATGTGCTCTCTATTGGCATTTTCTATTTTTCATTTGGTGCGCAATGATTTTTGTAATGCTGGGCTGGACCTACGATCCATTGATTGAACTTTGCAAAAGGGTAATTTCATGACAGATACTTCACAAGTACAAGTAACTGCTTCAGTGGATAGAACCACGGGGTTATCCGGTCTTGTCGAGGACTGGTCATCAGATCAGCGTGCATTTAAAAATGTAAGCTGGCGCAAAGCCATGATGTGGATATTTCTTCTTAGTGATACATTTATTTTTGGTATCTTTCTATTATCTTACATGACTTCTAGGATGTCTACAAAAGTAGGTTGGCCAAATGCCAGTGAAGTTTTTTCGCTACATATAGGCCACACAAATTTCCCGCTCCTACTCATCGCAATTATGACATTTGTTTTGATAACAAGTAGTGGCACAATGGTATTGGCCGTGAACTATGGCTACAGAAAAGATCGAAAACTTACTGCTATAATGTTACTGGTGACAGCGCTTTTGGGAGCAACATTTGTTGGTATGCAAGTTTTTGAATGGTCTAAGTTAATATCTGAGGGAGTACGTCCTTGGAGTAATCCAATGGGTGCACCGCAGTTTGGCGGAATATTTTTCATGATAACGGGGTTTCATGGAACCCATGTTTCCATTGGAGTGATTTTCCTTCTTGTTATGGCGCAGAAAGTTTGGCGTGGTGATTATGACACGCAGCGTCCAGGTTTTTTCACTAGTCGCAAAGGCGATTATGAATGTGTGGAAATTATGGGATTGTATTGGCATTTTGTAGATTTGGTATGGGTTTTCATTTTCGCATTTTTCTATCTTTGGTGAGGATTAAATATGATAGTATCTAATAGCAGTCATAAGGATAAAGATAGCTTTACAGAATTGCCTGCTGATGGTCATCAAGCGCATCCTTTAAAAGTTTATTTTGTTGTTTGGGGTTGGTTGTTTGTCCTAAGCGCCTGTTCATATATGGTTGATTTTATGTCATTTCAGGGCTACTTGCGCTGGACTTTGATCCTCTTCTTTATGATCGTAAAAGCAGGCCTTATCATAGCATTTTTTATGCATATAAAATGGGAAAGGCTTTCCTTAAGTTATGCCGTACTCCTGCCGCCAATAGCAGTTTTGGTTTTTGTGGCGATTATGGCCATCGAAGCCAACTATACCGTTTTTACACGGTTTAATTTTTTTGGTGGGGGATAATATTAGATAATCCAATTTCGGCCCCCACTTAAACCTGAGCTAATACAAATATTCAGTAGTTTTGGAGAATGGAACCGGATCAGGTAAAAAGTGAGGTGAAGTAATGTTTTCAAGGTTCTTGGTCATAGTATTAGTAACAATATACTGTAACACATATTCGGTAGCGCATGCTGCTGATTGTCAAGATGGCAAAATTCACGAAATTAGAATGCTAAATAAGAGTAAAATAGACCCTAAGATGAAGATGGTTTTTGAACCATCGTTTGTTTTGGCAGTTTCGGGGGACTGCATAAAATTTATTCCGACTTCAAAAGGACACAACGCTGAAATTATTAAAGGCATGATCCCCAAAGATGCTGAAAAGTTCAAAAGTAAAATTAACAAAGAGTTGACGGTTAAATTAGATATCGAGGGGTTATATGGAATTAAATGCAAGCCTCATTATCAAATGGGAATGATCGCCTTGATTCAAGTTGGTGAAGTCTCAAAGAGTGTCGTAAAAAAAGCTTCTAAAGTCAAACATCGAGGTAAGGCAAAAGACAGATTTAAGGGACTGTTTGATAAATTGTAGTTCAGTATGGTCGGTTAATTGAAATACATTAGCGTTTTTATTCTAGTTATCAATTCGTCGTTTCAGCCTTGTTGAAAATGTAAAAAGAACCTCGCAATGGATTTATATGAGGTCAAGTAATTATTTAAAATGATAATGCTAAGAGGAGGCTTAATGGACTATATTAGAAGTAATTATTTTAGTAGAATTCCAGATTTTTTGGCTTTAGCAAAGCCCCGTGTTATGTCGTTAGCCATTTTTACGGCAGTTGTTGGAATGATGACTGCGCCTGGAAGCATCAATATTACTATGGCTATATTTGCCATTATTGCGATCGCCGTTGGTGCAGGTGCAGCTGGCGCATTAAATATGTGGTATGACGCAGACATTGACGCAATGATGTCACGCACTGCAAACAGACCAATACCGTCTGGTCGCCTATCATCACGAGAAGCACTTTTATTTGGATTGATAAGTGCTATCTTGTCTATCGTGATGCTTGCAATCACAACAAATTTATTTGCAGCACTTCTGCTGGCGATCACAATTTTATTTTATTCGGTAATTTATACTATGTGGCTTAAATTCCTAACGCCTCATAACATTGTGATTGGCGGCGCTGCTGGCGCACTTCCGCCTCTAATTGGATGTGCAGCGGTAACGGGCTCCGTTACAATTGAGGGATGCATATTGTTTATGATTATATTTCTTTGGACACCACCACATTTTTGGGCCTTGGCTCTGTACAAATTTCGTGACTATGAAAATGCCAACATTCCAATGATGCCTATTGTTGCTGGACGGCGGTCAACACAGTGGCAAATTTTTGTTTACTCGTTAGCGTTGGGGCCTGTTGCGATGATGCCTTGGATGATAGGTTCTGCAAGTTTTTTTTATGGAATTTTTGCAGCATCAATTGGTTCAATATTTATCTGGAATGCTTGGAAAGTTTTATTTATCAATCCAAAAGACCCTTCTTTTGGGAATGAGAAAAAGCTCTTTGTGTATTCTATAAAGTATCTTTTTTGGATTTTTGGTGCAATATTAATAGATACTATAATTTTGTCGCTCGTTTAACCCCACCCGGGTGAAGGAAGTAGAATAAAAAATATTGGGGAAAACAATTCCAAAACCAAGAGACTTGTATCTTTTGGCTCATTAAAATTGGAGGTTTGGTAATGTCTCAATACTCTTTGATTACGACCGAGTATACAAATAAAATAGAAATCGGTGTCAATAAAATATCAACTAAAGATATTTGGGGTTCGCTGCATCTTGGCTGGAAAGATTTCTTGCAAAAACCATCTCATTATTTTTTTGCTATTACACTCTATCCCTTTATGGGCATGGTTTTATATTTTTTTATGGCTGGTGAAAATTGGATACAGTTATTATTTCCAATGTTGACTGGCTTTGCTTTGTTGGGTCCTTTTGTTGCACTATTTCTTTATGAAGTAAGTCGAAGATTGGAAAAAGGCCTTGAACCCTCATGGGCAGAAGGGTTTTATTCTATAAAATCGTCTGCTATTTTAGAAATTTTAATCCTTGGTGTAATGCTTGCAGGCCTTTTCTGTGCCTGGATGGTCACCGCTAGTACTTTATATACTTTTTTATATGGAAATGAATATCCAGTCTCTATTTATTATTTTTTTATGGACGTTATATCAACACGACGGGGCTGGATTCTTATTACAGTAGGAAATGGGTTAGGTTTTTGCTTTGCATTGTTTGCACTTTGTACAACTGTTGTAGCTTTTCCTCTAATGCTCGAACATGAAGTGAGCGCATTTTCTGGCATCAAAGCGTCTATGCAAGCGGTCAAAGTCAATCCTGTTCCCTTGATCTTATGGGGAGGGATTATTTGTTCTGGCTTATTTTTGGGTTCAATTTTTGTTTTAGTCGGATTAATTTTGATACTGCCAGTTTTTGGTCATGCGACGTGGCATATTTACAGGAAAGTCTTAGTGTTTCCTGAATCTCAAATGGGTACATAAAACTTTTTTAGCTTTAGATGAATAAATACATTCCAAAGGGAATTGAATACTTTGGAAGTTTGCTGGTGCTTGATCTGCCAGGAAGTTGCAAATTTTTATTCTAATTGTGCACCCATACTATTCGTAGCTTTAATTTTTGCATTTATTTTAAACAGTTCTATTTCATTCACATAATTATATGCCTCAAAATATTGACAGTAAGTCCCTTAATGTACTTTTTCAAACTTGTTTGGTTATGCCTTCTTCCAAACGTGCGGCCAACAAGCTCCAGTTTGCTCTAAGGTATCCTCCTGATGCGGATAAAGTTATCTCAGGTAGTTTGTTGGCCTATTTCATCTATTTAAAGAGATGAAAGCTACAAAGATTGTAGAGTTCTTAGATGAAATATTTTACTCAAAAATGATTTCTCAAAAATTTAAATAGTAATGGCCCACTCCTTTGGTGGGAGGGCTTTAGATTGGATGGATGAAAAGGTATATGCTAACTGCTACTGCCAATAAAATAATGATAGAATTATTACGCGAAGCATGATTGGCGTTGAATTTACCTCATGTGCTATCAGAGGTGACATTATCGAAATTGGTATGGAAACTGTGAAAATGGAAACTACCAGTATGACTATTAGGTGTGATGTTAAAAATAAACATACAGAAGAAAAAATTACAAAGGACGAAGCTATTATTTTTTGAATATAGGTGATGATGGAACGCCTAAAGCAAACAAAAAAGTATAACGACACTTCAACGTATATACATTTTAAATATTTTTTTTATTTTGTTTCAGTTTAGCAACTAAAAATGCGTTGGTGACTTTGATTATTTGTAGGTGGAATTTAGATGGATGATATAACAAGTAGATACCATTTTGAGCGTTGCCATTTGCTGATAGAGGTCCATCAATGAGTTCAAGAACTTGCAAGTGTCCTGGGTTAACTTTAACTTGTGATAGGGATCAAATTTTTCAAGTATTGCTCCGGTTGGCTCAATATTAAATAGTTTAATATTGGTGTTGAAGTTTAATTAAAATGATCATCTAATCTGTAAAATGTAAAATTATTATTACATTCTGTGCTTTACGCTTAAGAAAGGTAAAATATGTTGCAAGAAATCCCTTACTGGTGGCATGATGCTTTACCCACGCTAGGTGCTAGAAAGGCTGTTGAGTCTAACTGCGATGTTGTGATCATTGGGGCGGGTTATACAGGACTAAGTGCAGCTATTGAATTGGCGCGATCAGGAAAGTCTGTGCAAGTATTTGACCGTGGAATTGCAGGAGCCGGGGCATCCAGCATGAATGGCGGAATTTTAAGTGGTAATTTACGATTGGGTTTAAAGGCATCAATGGATGCATACGGTGAAGAAGTGGGCTTAGCATTTTATAATGAAGGGATTGTTGCACGTGAGGCGTTTCGAGAATTTGCAAAGTTGGAGGCTATTGATTGTGATCTTAAGTATAACGGTCGTTTTACTGGCGCTATGACGGCTAAAGACTTTGAGGCAATGAAGCGGGCAGCTACATTTGAAAATGACGCATTAGGGACTAATATAAGAATATTAGAACGTATTAATCAAAATGAAATTATAGGATCTAATATATACCATGGTGGAATTTTGCGTGATGATATTGGAAGTATTCACCCGGCTAAGTTCTTCCAAGGTTTATTGAGAGTTGCAATTGATGCTGGTGTAATCATTCATGAAAATACTTCTGTAACTGATATTTCTGGGCAGTTTTTGATTCAAATTTTACATAATAGATCTATTGGTAAAATTAAGTGCAAAAATGTAATTGTTGCTACCAATGGATATGGTGATAATAGTAACGGTTGGTTGCGCAGGCGAGTTGTACCTATAACGAGTAGGATGATTGCCACAAATATAATTTCACCAGATATAATATCCAAGTTAATGCCAAAGATGGGGACATTTGGTGAGGCAAGATATTTGGCGCGTTACTATCGCCCTAGTCCTGATGGTACACGAATTTTGTTAGGTGGGCGCGATGTATTGGCAGGTAACAATCCAAATGGAGCAGTTAAAAAGTTAACAGATAACCTAATAACTATTTTCCCTGAATTGCGAGAAATTGGTGTGCAATATCATTGGTCAGGACAGGTAGCTTTCACCCGTGATGAAATGCCAAGTTTATTTGAAAAAAATGGTATAATTTATGTTTGTGGATATTGTGGTTCTGGTACTATTTGGGCTCCTTGGCTTGGGAGAAAGGCTGCACATATGATTATGGAAAATAAAAAAAAATATACAGTATTTTTGCGCCAACCTCCCAAAGCCATACCCATGTATTATGGTTGGCCTTGGTTTTTACCGTTTGTAATTGCTTGGTTTGGGTTATGGGATTGGATAAAAGGGAGATAGGTATTTTGTTTTATTAATACTGCTCTTATATGCTAATTATCTAGCTTCTAGAAAATGGATATGGTTCAGTATTCTAATGTGCTACCATTTGTGTTAGTTTTTTTCACCATTATAATTAGTTTCACTGCGCGTATGATTACAGGAAGGCTCGATATTTAATGTATGAGCACAATTTAGTTTTAGAGAGTAAATAAAATTTCATACTATTTGAATTCTTAATATATCTATTACCATAATAAATTTTTCTTATCCAAAGCATACAATTAAGTTAGATGTAAGTATTTTCTAATAGAAATTAATTTAATAGAGATTAATAATGAATCGAAATGAATTTCATTTGAAGTTTGGTAGTAAAAAAACAATTGTTCTTCCCGTTATTCATGTTTTAGACCATGAGCAAACTTATAGGAATATTGGCATTGCAATTAAATGTGGTTGTCCTGGTGTATTTCTTATTAATCATGATTTTGAAAAAGAAAAACTCTTACCTATTATTAAAAGCATACGGGCTAAATTTTCTAATTATTGGATTGGAGTTAATTTTCTTGCAATAACTGGTGAATTTGCCTTCCCAATTTTAGGTAAGCTAGAGGCTGAAGGCATTCAAGTTGATGGATACTGGGCTGATGATGCGTGTATTGACGAACGGCGCGCAGAGAATGACCAAGTAGATGCAATAAGAATTAATGAAGTGCGTAAAAATAGTGGCTGGAAAGGTTTGTATATTGGGGGTACTGCTTTTAAAAAACAACGTAAAGTCGACCCAGTAGGGTATGCTTATAGTGGATACCTTGCCTCTAAACATATGGATATCATTGTAACATCTGGGATTGCTACAGGCCATGCTGCAGATGTCGACAAAATTAAAACTTTTCGAAAAAGTTGTGGAGAAACAGTTCTCGCAGTTGCATCTGGAATTACGCCAGACAATGTGGGAAAATATGTTCATGATGTAGACCTATTTATGGTCGCAACTGGAATAAATTTTGATTGTGACTTTTATAATATAGACCCCAATAAATTAAAAAACCTAATAAATGCTATTGAAAGTAAAGGATAGAATTATGACTATAAACAAAGGCCCTAGAGATGATCGGTGGTATTTTTCAATAATGGCACCTAATACAAAAGGTGAGAAATTTGCGTGGCTTGATCCGACATCAATCTATATCAATGCTCGCGCCTATCATGATTTACTTGATGATCTTTGTGAAGATATTGATCCAAAGGATGTTGATGTTGTGGCTGGATTAGATGCGATGGGATTTGTTTTAGCTGCTGGTATTGCTACTCGTATCGGTTGTGGGTTTTTACCTATTCGCAAAGCTGGAAAGTTATGTGTTGATACAGACAGCGCCGCAATGACTAACTATTCTGGGCAAACTCAATCAATGGAAATGAGATTTCCTGCTTATGCCCCTGGCACTCGAGTGCTGCTAGTTGACCAATGGGTGGAGACTGGTGGAACAATGCAAGGTGCAGTGCAATTAATAGAGCAACAAAAGGGAATTGTAGCTGGTATGGTAGCCGTTGTTATGGAGGATAATGAAAACACAGCTAAATACCGTAAAAAATATAAATGTATTACTGCAATTCAACCCAATACAAAGTGGCAAGAACAAGCAAACGCTCAGTATCTAGAAAGTTTTAAAACATATAACCCTGAAGCAGCATTTCCAAAATGAAATGTAAATTTTAGGCATCTAAAAAAACTGAAATTATTAGAGGTTATCTATAATGGATATAGCTTTTGTAATAGACGTAATTTTTATATAAATTATTGTAAATAATAAAACTCATAATAATTCTAAACCAAACTATTATTTATATTTATTTTATTTATAGTAATAATATGAAAATTATTAATCTTCCGACTAATTTGTTGCGAACGTTTGTCACTGTTGTTGAAGTTGAAGGCTTTACAAAAGCTGCAAATATTTTGGGACGTACACAGCCTGCTATAAGTCTTCAGGTCCAAAGGTTAGAACAGCTTGTAGGACATAAGTTAATTTTGCGGGTTGGAAAAGACGTTTCACTTACTGAGCAAGGAGAATCTTTAGCGGTATATGCTAGGCAAATTTTACAATTGAATGATATCGCAATTGCTCATTTTGAACCGCGTAATAAGGGAGAAACTTTACGTGTAGGATTACCGTTAGATTATGCTGTCAATTTACTGCAAGCGAAATTAACAGAACTTATAAAAAATAATCCTGATTTTAGAATCGAAATACGGTGTGATCTTTCCAGGAATTTGATTGAGCTTTTACGAAAAAATGAAATTGATATTGCTGTCGCTTTGTTTGAAGGAAATGATCAACAATTTTTGTTTCAAAACTGGACAGAAAAACCTACATGGGTAGGGGCAAAGAATTTTACACCACCCCTTAATTTAGAAATTCCTTTGGTTGTTCACCCACATGGCTGCGTTTATAGAGACCGGATGACTACAGCTTTGAAACTTGCAGGGTTAAGGTGGCGAATTGCTTTTTCCAGCCCGGGCATAGGTGCATTACAAAGAGCTGTTTGTGATGGATTGGGTTTTTCATGCTTAACTGAACCTACACTTCGAAAGGGTATGGCTAGCCTGTCTGTAGTAGATGGTTTGCCAAGTCTTGAACCATTGCATATTGGTTTGTTTGCTCGTCAAGCACAGTTAGGAACAGCTGGGTACATAATCATAGACCAAATTAAAGGTATTTTTGCGAATAAAGAGCCGGATGTTGATATCACTAGCGTGTAAAAATTAGTCATAATGATTAATTCTTAATCATTATGTATTAATAAAATTAATGGAACTATATAAACCATAAATTTCCATTTATAATTTCCTTTCAATAGTATTATTTTTAATAAAGGTCGTTTGGCCACCGTCCTTAGTGTGCATGACAATAATTTTCAAATAAAAGGCTGAGCTGCAACAAGGAGATAAAAATGGTAAAAAATACAAATAATAAAATGTTTAGAATGCCCAATAGGCGAAATCTACTGAAAATAAGTGGAGCCGCTGTCTTAACAACACCATTTGTCAGTCGTGCTTGGGCTGCTACAACTGAGATTAATATGCTAGCATGGTACGGTCATGGTGAACCAGATATGGTGGCTGAATTTGAAGCCGCAAACAATGTGAAATTCGTATCAAAATACTATGCTGGTGGTGACAACATGATGGCATTGATTGCCCAATCACCTCCTGGGACATACGATATTATTTTATCTGATGGTGAGTTTGTACAACAGCTTAACGCTGCAGGCTATATTGAAGAATTAAACGCTGCAGATTATCCATTTGATGATATGTTGCATGAAGACTTTACTAAATTCCCAGGTCATTGGGCAGATGGAAAGCTATACTCTATGATGTTGCGGGGTGGTCATTTAGGTGTGTCTTATAATAAAAATGCAATTTCAGCAAAAGAAGCTGAAAGCTATTCTTGCTTTTGGAAACCAGAAGTAAAAGGTAAAGTGGGTCACTTTGATTGGCACCTCCCAAGTCTAGGTATGATTAGTCTTTACAATGGTAATGGTTCAAATCTATGGGACTTAAGTGATGCTGAATGGAATGATGTTCAAGAAACAACGCTTAGTTTACGCCCTCAAGTGGGTGGTTTTTTTGACTATGGGGGCACATTTAATGGTCTAAAAAATGGAGAAATGTTGGCAATGTGTGGCATTGGTGATTGGATAACGGGTGTCTTGGAAAAAGATGGTGCACCTGTTGGTTCGGTTATTCCTAAAGAAGGTGGAATTCAATTTACTGAAAGCTATTGTATAGGTAAGGGGAGTGATAAAGCTGGAATGGTAACTAAATTTATCCAATATATGCTTTCTCCAGTGGGACAGGTTAAATCTGCACAGATGGCAGCTTATCCGGGTTTCTGTGTTACCAAAGGCGGTCGTGCAGCATTGATTGAGGCAGACCCAGCTGAGGCTAAACGATCTCACCAAATGGATGGAATGTCTAATGAGCCTATTGCTTTAATTAATGAGGGGCGTATTCATTATCGCGATATTCCAAAACAACAATCTTTAGAGGATTGGAACGATTTTTGGTCTGAATACAAAAATTCTTAATTAGATTATATGAATTGAGTGGGCGATTTTATTTTCGCCCACTCAATTGGAGTAGATTGCTGAATGCCCACTAAAAAATCTCAAAAAATTGATATTTATGCAATGACGTGGCGATTGCCAATTATTATTTGGCAGTTATTATTTTTTGTTGGCCCTGTTATTTTTATGATTGCAATGTCATTTTTTCTTGTAAAAAATTACCG
This sequence comes from uncultured Amylibacter sp., assembly GCA_905181935.1. Lineage (GTDB taxonomy): Bacteria > Pseudomonadota > Alphaproteobacteria > Rhodobacterales > Rhodobacteraceae > Amylibacter. The sequence continues at coordinate 26,731 of CAJIZV010000002.1, forward strand.
TATGACGGAGGCCTTTGAATTTATAAATTGGTCAAAAATGTTTTCTAAAAACTATTTTTGGGATAGCTATTTTTATACTGTAACTATTGCTAGTATATCCACTATTCTTGCTATGTTGCTTGCCTTTCCTGCTTCGTTTGCGCTTGCTTTTAAGGCTAGTGAAAAAATACGTAGGTGGGCTATATTTCTTCTAATTATTCCATTCTTTACTAGTTACCTCGTAAGAACATTTTCATGGTTTGTTATTTTGTCTGAAAAAGGAGTGGTTAATGCATTGCTTGGCTATATCGGCCTTGGTCCTTTTACAATGTTAAATACTAACTTTGGCACTCTTGTAGGATATATGACACTGACTTTACCATTAGTAGTTATTTTGCAAACAATAACTATGGCCAATATAGATAAAACGTTGATTGAAGCCGCAAGAAACTTAGGTTGTAAACCTCTTTCAACTATATGGAGGGTAATTATCCCGCTGTCAAAAACAGGACTTATTGTTGCTGCAATCTTTTGTTTTATATTATCTTTTGGTGATTTTGTTGCGCCTTTTTATCTCGGGGGGTCACAAGAACCTACTTTGCCAATTCTTATTTTGGATACTACGAAATCTGGACAGCAATGGCCGCGCGCTGCTGTTGTTGCAATTGTGATGATGATTACATTATTTACGGTAGCTTTTATTGGTATTGCACTGGCATATCGGAAGAAAGCAAGCAAATGAATTCAAACCGTATTTTAAATATAGTATTAGCGGCTTATGTTGGTGCGATTTTTACATTTGTTTTTGCACCAATTTTATTTAGTGTAATTTTTTCATTCAATTCTCAACGTTTTCCAACAATCCCACTTGGTAGCTTTTCTACTGAATGGTACGTAAAAATCCTTAATGATCCTGATATTTGGCAGGCTGCATTGAACAGTTTAATTGTTTCATCTTCGACGGCTGTTATTGCAACGATACTTGGTTTTTGTACTGCTTATTCTGATTTTCGCTATAACTTTCGTTTCAAAGGTCCATATCTTGCGCTCATTTTACTTCCACCTACTATTCCTTTGATTATAATGGCACTTGCCATGTTGGCCTGGCTTTCAAAGTTAGGGATGTCAGGACAACTTTGGTCGATTGTATTGGCACACAGTGTTCTAACTGCACCTTTTGCTATGGCTATTATTCGCTTGCGATTGAACCAAATGGATCCTGATTTGGAATCAGCATCATGGAATTTAGGAGGGTCAGAGTGGGCTACTATGCGTTATGTAATAATCCCATTTTGTAAACCTGCAATTATTTCGGGCCTGTGTTTGGCTGCGGCGGTTTCATTTGATGAATTTGCCGTATCATGGTTTGTCTCTGGCCTTAATAAAACTTTACCTGTTGTTATTCTCGAAATAGTACAAGGTAATATCGATCCACAAGTTAACGCTATTGGTACCTTCGTATTTTTGATTTCTATGTCTCTTGTAATTCTAGCTCAGATATTCTTTGTTTATCGCCAAATGAAAAGTACTAACACATGACAAAACCTCTCGTTGTTCTTAAAAACGTACAAAAGCTTTTTGGCGACTTTGTTGCAGTTAAAGCACTGAATCTTGAGATACATGAAGGTGAGTTTCTAGCCATAATGGGGCCATCTGGATGTGGTAAAACCACAACATTACGAATGCTTGCGGGATTAGAAGAGCCTTCAACTGGTGAAATTTATATGAATGATCAGGTTATGAATAAGGTCAAGCCCCATGAACGTGACACTCCATTAGTGTGGCAATCTTTAGCATTATTCCCGTTTTTAACAGTTATTGAAAACGTAGAGTTTGGTTTAAAAATGCGTGGAATAAATAAATCAGAACGCAAACGAAGAGCATTGGAATGGTTGGAAAAATTAGATATAATAGAGTTTGCTGATCGTGATATTTCCACTTTATCAGGTGGTCAAAAACAACGTGTTGCCCTCGCAAGGTCGTTAGTTTTAGAGCCTAAAATTCTATTATTAGATGAGCCTTTATCAGCTCTTGATGCTCATCTAGTAATCCGAATGCAGGCTGTATTAGTGCAATTGCAGCGTGAACTTGGAATTACCTTTGTTTATGTCACTCATTCGCAATCTGAGGCATTTGCGATGGCTGATAGAGTTGTGATCATGGGTAATGGTGAAATTTCTCAAGTGGGAACCCCTAAAGATATTTATCGTTCACCACAAAATAAATTTGTAGCTGAATTTGTTGGAAGAAATAATATTTTATCAGGAACTGTTTTTGACTTAACAAACTTTGGGGCTCATATAAAAACAGTTTCAGGAACGTTTTCTGTAAGTTTGAAAACAGACAAATTACTTAAAGGACAAGAAGCAAGTTTTGTTATTTCAGCGGATCTTGTACACTTATCAGGTTCTAATCCTGAAGCCGAAAATAGTGTTCATTGTAAATTAATATCAGAAGAATTTGTTGGTTCTATGGTGACACTTTTCCTTGAAGATAAAAGTGATCAGGAATTTAAAGTCCAGATGCAAGAGCGTGAATTGTCCAAATTTGATTTGAAACCTGGTAGTGACATTTGGTTAAGTTGGAGCGCACAAAGTGCCCATCTTTTAAATGTGAATTAGTTTTATGATAAGAAACCCAATCCCGTGGCCTAATGGAGCAAAATGTGCAGTAGCAATAACGTTTGATATGGATGCAGATAGTCTTATTCATATTGCTAAACCAAGTGATAGCTTTGACAGGCTATATCCGATTTCTATGGGGCGATACGGGCCACAAGTTGCTATTCCACGTATTCTTGACACGTATAAACGTTTGGGATTAAAGCAGTCATTTTTTGTACCTGGTTGGTGTTTAGAAACTTATCCTGATGTTATAGAATTAATTCTTCAAGATGGTCATGAGATTGGACATCACGGATACATACATGAAGATCCAATAAAAACGCGTGGGCACCAACGAGAATGGTTCGAACGTACCTTAGATTCTCATATGCGCATTTGTGGTGTGCTTCCGCGCGGGTATCGCGCACCTGTCTATAACATAACTACTGAAGTAGTTGATTTGATGATTGAGCATGGTATGCGATATGATAGTTCTATGATGGCTGATGATATTCCTTACTCTTTGGAAACATCACGAGGGTCGCTTTTTGAAATGCCCGTACATTGGGGGACGGATGACTGGCCACCCTTTGCTCACTATGACGAAATTGGATATATGATGCCAGTTAAATCACCTAGTGAAGGATTATCTGGCTTTTGGGAGGAGTTTGAAGCTCAATATGAAGCAGGTGGGTTTTTTATGATGATTTTGCATCCTTTTTTAACAGGGAGGCTAGCCCGCTGGAAACAAGTTGAAGCTTGGATAGATAAAACTATGACGGAACGAAATGTATGGTTTGCTACTTTAGACGAAATAGCTGATCATATGGATGAATTGATTAAAAAAAATATCTGGCAACCTAGCGTTGAAAAATTACCTTATTACTCAGGTACTATACTTTAAAAAAAGGATAATTATCGATGAATAATGATGACAAGCGTTTGCTTCGTATTGCTTATGATGAGGCTAAATCAGGGTTTGATGAGGGAGGTTGTCCTATTGGGTCTGTTTTGGCTCGAGGGTCAGAGGTTGTGTCTCAGGGCCGAAATCAACGCGTACAAAAAGGTGACCCTATTGCACATGGCGAAATGGATGCATTGCGCAAAGCTGGCCGTCAAAAGACTTATAGTGATACAACACTTTATACATCTTTGAGCCCTTGTATGATGTGTAGTGGAACTATTATTCAGTTTGGTATTCCAAGAGTAGTTATTGGTGAAAATAAAAACTTTGGTGGTAATGAAGAATTTCTACGTTCAAAAGGCGTTGAGGTTATTATAGTAAATGATCCTGAATGTATTGCATTAATGTCTAAGTTTATTGATGAAAAGCCAGAGCTTTGGGCAGAAGATATTGCTGAATAAAATAAATATCTTGTTTGTATTAAAAATATTAATTTTTTATAAGTATGTTAAGTCTTATTGAGCCAATTTCAAAAATATTTTTATAGTAATTATATATCTCGATGGACTGTGGTAACTGAGTTAAAAAGTTTGCCCAAACTGGTTTCTAAAGCCTGAGTGATGGCAACAGATCTATGTTGCCCTCCAGTACACCCTATGGCCAAAGTTAAGTAGGTCTTTCCAGCTGCCGCATGCAAGGGGATCCAGTTTGTCATTAAGTTTAAGATATTTTCTACTGCCTCATGTGCTTTAGGTTGGGAGAAGACATATTCAGAGACAGCCAAATCTAATCCAGTTTTGGAGCGTAGATCTGTTTCATAATAAGGGTTATCTAGAAAACGAACGTCGAACATAAAATCGGCATCCAAAGGAACTCCATTTTTGAATCCAAAGCTCATAATGTTCACAATAATATCAAGGCTAACATCACGATGTAAAACCATTTTCCCTATACGTTTTCTTAGCTCATGTGTTTTCATTAATGAAGTGTCTAATATGAAACTAGCTCGAGCCCTAATCTCTGCTAAAAGAATACGTTCGGCAGCTATGCATTCATATATACTATCGCTTTTTTGTATGGGATGTCGTCGGCGGGTTTCAGAATAGCGGCGAACCAAAACGTCATCATCACAGTCAAGAAATAGGATGTTGTGTGATGCACCTTCATTTTGCAAGTTATCAATGGTTATTAAAAAATTTGAAAAAAAGTCATGCCCCCGTACGTCTACAGCTATTGCAAGGCGTTGTTTGTATTTAGTTGATAGGGAAGTAAGTTGTGTCAAATTTTGTAGAAATACTAATGGCATATTGTCTATGCAAAAAAAATCAAGATCCTCCAAAACTTTCATAACCTCTGCTCTTCCTGCACCTGATATACCAGTAACAAACAAGATCGATTCATTCATTTTTTGGGTCTCCTTTTTATTATAATCAAATTATTTTGATAGCCCTAAAGTTAAGTATATTGCTCATTTTAGGCTCTCTATTAAATATTTAGGTGACTTGCAGCCATTATTAGCAATTAATCTATTAAGTACTGCGTCATGATTGTTATTTATAAAATCAGACGCATATATTCCACTTTGTATTAGTAACGTATCCCAACCGGCAGTGTGTCCTCCAACTATGTCATGATCTAAACTATCTCCAACCATCAGAAGTCGATTTGCATTAAGCTCTTTTTTTAAACCATCAAAAATAGGTTTATGTGGCTTACCATAAAATATTACTTTGCCACCACGCTTGCGATATGAGTGCGCCAAAGTTCCTGGTGAAACTACTATCTGGCCTCCTGCGCGCGGACTAAATAGGTCAGGATTTGAACAATATATTGGCAAATTTTTAGTAAATGCTTGATCTAAGATATCCTGTAACTGCAGGGTGCTATGGTCATCAGGTATACCCATTAGTAAAATTGCTTGAGCAGTTTTTACCGAATTTTCAAACTTTATATTAAGACCTTTAGCCCAATTAATAGCATCGCCAGAATTACTTTCTATTGAAAAAAAATGTTGCTCAACAATTGTACCGTTTAGAATATCTTGCCACATTGCTTCCCCACTGGTCATCACAAACTCGAACAAAGATGGTGCAAAACCCATGCTTACTATGCGCGCAGTATTTGTGTCACTTCGTTTTCCTGAATTTGATAACACAGCTAAGCGTGTGCCATTTTTTGTAAGATTATTCAAACATTCTATAGCATTAGCATATGGATCTTTACCATCATGCAGCACTCCGTATTGATCTAAAACTATAACATCATAGTTGGAAGCTATCGTTGATATATTATCTATTATTTGTGCCATCTTAGCTTACTGATAGCCATAATTTATTATAATTATGCACATTGTTCCTTCATTTGTCTGATATTTAAAATTTTTGATTGTGGTGATTTGCAAAATGACACTGAGTGAAAATAAATACTAAATTATTCGGCAACCTCTATGACATAGTTAATCCATTATTTTAATAATCTTATTATAAAATCATTTATCTGTCACTAGATAAACTTAGAATTAGCACTGGATCGAAACAAAACGAATATTCGTTGTTGATATTTGATATTTTTTAGTGTTCCATATCCTCACATCAAATTTATTTAATCTAGGGAGAGTTAAATTATGAAGTTAACAAAACGATATCTTTTAAAAACACTTTCAAAAGCTGCTGCAATTGCGTTGTTTTCAACAACGGCAACATTTTCTGTAGCTGATGGAATATCAGCAAAGCTTGATGCATGGTTGATGGAGAATTCACTAGGATCGCACGCAACTGGCCAAGAAAACTGGGATGAAATTGTTGCTGCAGCCAAAGAAGAAGGTGAGGTATCTGTTTACACAGCTTCTGGTAGAATTGCAAAATTAGTTGACCATTTTGAAGCTCTTTACCCTGGAATTAAACTTACCGTTTATGATTTAGGCTCAGTTAAGACGATTGAAAAAACGGTACGTGAACAAGATGCAGGTATTTTTACAACTGATGTTATTACAACAGGTAATTCAGGACAGGTGATATATGAGCTTTTAGGAAAAAATCGTATTTTTAATTATGTGCCTTCGCATTATGTAGACCGAATTCCTTCGGAAAATCGCGATCCATTACTTGTTCGCGTAAATGAAGCCATGGTTTTTTTCTATAATACGGAAGTACATCCAGATGGTGCGCCAATAAGCAATGTTTGGGAATTAACACAAGAAAAATATCGTGGTCGTGTAGGAATAAAAAACCCAATGTCATCAGGATCTTCACTTATGGGGCTAGCAACGTTAGTTCAAAATCCTGAAGAAATGGCTGCAGCATATAAACGTTTAACTGGAGAAGATATTATTCTTGGTGATGGCGTGCCTGATGCTGGTTATGAGTTTGTACGCAGAATGTTAGCTAATGATATAGTAATTTATAAGTCAGGATCAAAATTAGTAGATGCTTCTGGCAAAGCTGGCCAAGATGATGCGCTAATTGTTATGGGAAGTATGACATACATTTCTCGTAATGAATCTAAAGGTAATGTGAATGCAATCTTGTCAGACTTAGATCCTGTCTCACGTTTAGTTTTTCCTACCTTTATGTCAATTGGTGCACATGCCCCAAATCCGAACGCAGCAAAGGTTCTGATTGCATATCTATTAGGAAGTACAGACATAAATCTAGATACCAAACTTGAGAAACCATACATCGAGGGAGCAAGCTTTGATTTACTTCAGGGATTGGCACCATATCACGATGCAGGCTCAGTAAGTCCTCGTAATGATGTTCCATTGCCTCAAGGTGGAGAAATCTGGGATGAAATGAAGGGTTGGAATGTTTCTGCTAAATTTATGTGGGAGCAAGGGCCTAAACTGCGTGATTTTTGGAATATACACGCAAGCCAATAAAGGGCGCTTAAAATGGGACAGATACTTCTCAATGGGATCGTAAAGTCCTATGGAAAAGAGGTCGTGGTTAAAAACCTCGACCTCACAGTTGAAACTGGAGAATTTTTAACAATTCTTGGACCATCAGGTTGTGGTAAAACTACGACACTTAGAATGATAGCTGGTTTAGAAGAGCCAGATCAAGGGATGATAAAGTTAGATGATAAGGTGGTTTTTTCGCGAAATGATGGTGTAGTTGTTCCACCAGAGGCTCGTCATCTTGGGCTGATATTTCAGAGTTATGCTTTGTGGCCGCACATGACAGTTGCAAAAAATATTACTCTGGCTTTAAAAGAGCAAAAAATATCTAAAAGTGAAATTGCCCAGCGATTAGAAAACGCATTGGATATGGTACAGCTCACAGGTTATGCTGAACGATATCCATCTGAGTTATCAGGTGGGCAGCAACAAAGGGTTGCGGTAGCTCGATTAATTGCTTTGAGGCCATCCATCTTGCTTATGGATGAACCATTATCTAATCTTGATGCTAAATTACGCACAGAGATGCGTGCTAGTTTAAAGCGTTTGCACCGTGATCTTGGGGCCACAACTGTTTATGTTACTCACGATCAAATAGAAGCCTTAACACTTTCTGACCGTATTATAATCATGAATGAGGGGCAAATAATGCAAGAAGGATCCCCATATGATATTTATCATCATCCAGCAAATATTTTTGTAGCTGAGTTTATTGGTGATCCTGGCATCAATTTATTTAAAGGTACTATTTCCAACGGTATGCTTGACTGTGGTGCTATTTCAATTTCTTTACCTACTACTATAGCAAATAGGGGTGGTAATTTAATCGCAGGAATAAGACCAGAAAAAATAAAGGTATCTGAAACTGCCAAAAATGGCTGGCAAGAAGTTACAACCGGTATATTACAACCTACTGGTGCTAATACAATACTTGAGGTTAAAGCGGAAGATATTCCTATAACTTTATTACAAACTGGTTTTATCACATTATCAGAAGATACTCCACTTTGGATTGATTTTGAGACTGATGCGCTAAGCTTTTTTGATACAGAAACGCAAGAAAATTTGCGAAATGAGGTTAGTTAACATAATGATAAAAGCACCTATAGGTATTGGGAAGCCAGCATTTTGGTCTGTGCAAAATATTTCTTATCAGGCCTATAGGTTGAAAACTCGACCTGAACTGATTATTGGTGTTTTGGCGCTTTGTTTTCTAAGTTTTGTGGTGCTGGTACCATTATTGCAAATTATTCAAGATGCATTTACGTTCCAAAGCTATGATCTTTCCTATGAACCTGACGGTGTCGTGGGTAGTTTTACATTATTCCATATAGATCGAGTGTTTAATCAACCTATTTCAACAGCACTATTCTATAAACCATTGCTTAACAGTCTTAAGATGGGGTTTGCGGTTACAGCTATTGCATTGGTCGTTGGTTTTAGCCTTGCGTGGTTAATGGTTAGAACAAATGTACATTTTAAAGGCGTTTTTGGTGCAATGTTAGTGTTTCCATATATGATGCCTTCATGGGTAATGGCTATCGCCTGGCTTAGTTTGTTCAAAAATGACCGCATCGGTGGATCAGAAGGGTTACTTACTTATTTGACTGGTATCCAAGCTCCAGATTGGGTTGCATACGGAATTTTTCCAATCGTTATTACTCTTGCGTTACATTATTATGCTTATGCATATTTACTGATATCAGGTGCTTTGGCGACAGTTGATAGTGAGCTTGAGGAGGCTGGAGCCACCAGTGGAATGGGTAAGTGGAAGAGAATTCGCGTTATCACCATGCCTTTGCTGATGCCAGCAATAGGTTCAGCTATTGTGCTAACATTTATTCGTATTTTGGGAACATTTGGTACACCTGCATTGTTAGGATTACCAGTACGGTTTTTTACTTTTTCTACACAAATTTATGCCTCAATAAACGCGCGTAACCAAGGTGATGCATTCGTTCTGGCTTTAGTCTTGATCGTGTTGGCAATTTCTTTTATTTGGATTAATAGTCGCATCATTGGTGTCCGCAAGAGCTATGTAACTATGACAGGAAAAGGCTTTCGAAAAAGTGAAAGTGATCTTGGAAAAATGCGCTGGCCTATAACAATTTTAGTTATTTTATTTTTATGTATGACGGTAGCATTACCACTAATCTTGCTCCTGTGGGAATCTTTAACTCTTATTCCTGGAAATTATAGTATCTCAAATTTAACAACTTATTTCTGGAACGGGAAAGGTAATATTAATTTGGCTTATGGGGAACCTGGCATAATTCATAATAAGGGAATTCTTGAAGCATTATTTAATTCAATAAAACTTGGCTTTGCTGCTGCCTTATTTAATGGAGTACTTGGCCTTTTGGTAGGGTATGCCGTTGTTCGTGGGCGCGGTGCACGTTTGTCCAAATGGTTGGAAGCTATTGCTTTTGCGCCATACATATTCCCGTCAATTGCATTAGGAGCAATTTATATTGGCATGTTCTCAACCAATATTGGGCCTGTTCCTGCACTTTATGGCACATTTACTATTCTTGTATTAATCACGGTGATCAAAAACTTGCCCTTCACTTCACGTACTGGAATTGCTGCAATTCTGCAAATACACCAATCGCTAGAGGAAGCTGCTCGTGTACAGGGTATCGGCTGGTTTAGGCGCATGTTTCGTATTATCATTCCTTTGTCTATGAGCGGGCTAGTTGCAGGAATGTTGTTAACGTTTATTACTGCAATGCGAGAATTATCTCTAATTATTTTACTTATTTCACCTGGCAACATGGTTTTAACTGGCTTAATATTTAGTTACCAGGAAATGGATATGTCGCAGCATTCAAGTGCTGTGACCTTAATGCTAGTTCTTCTTATTATTGTAATTAGTGTAATTGTTCGTTTGATTACACGCAGTGCTGGAGTTGGGCGATTAAATGTAACGTAGTTTTAATATATAACAGGTTTTTAAATATACTTAATAGCTGACAATAAAGTATTGTAAGATTTTCGGTGTGTTTATTACTCTAGCTAAAACTCTTACAGTTGGGCGTAGTCCAAAACATTCCACGTAGCTGAATATGTAAATGACTCAAATATCTACTTTAAAATTAACCAAACTTTTAATAACTTCATAAAACGCTGAAAAGGTTAGTTATGATTTAAATTTTTTTTACAAAAGTCGCCATTTTTATGTTTATGGTTAGATAAAAGAGTTTAATAAGATTTATTAATAAAAAGGGTTAAAAAATGCGTAATATGATACAATTTTGTTTAGAGGGCATGAGCTTTAAATACATACTTATTAAAACCCTAATAGGAATAACCTGTGTCAGTATTGGCGGACCAATAAGTGCTGGTAATTTTGATGAGCTGAGAAAGAAAAGTAACTTAGAATTGATAACAGAGCTTAATTACCTAAATGAACTACGCCCTCCACAAGAAAAAGTAATAAGCGATAAGCTTATTAAAAACATTAGACTAGAGATGGCTATGGGGGTCTTTTGTGAAGGATCAAGTTATAAAGCATGGAAAGATAAGATGGACACATTTGTTGAGTTAATGCGTGATTTTGCAACTGAAACAAAAAGAAAAGCATTGATTATTCCAAAGATAAATACTGATGAAGCCTTTTTTAATAAGGTTGCTTCTAAAACTGATTGTACAAAACGTACTGGAGAAAAGTTAGAGGAATTATTGTTTGAGATCAGGCTCATTGCCACTGTTGAAGGATATAAAGCTACATTAAGAGACAGGTTGGTATTAGGGGACTAAAGCTGAATTAATTAAGGTAACCTGACATAACTAATATCAATAATAAACTTAAAGGTTTGGGGTCGATTACGTCTTACTTCAATGTTTATAATACAGACAAACTAATTGTATTTATTATCTTAAAATTTTACTTAGAGTTAAAATTAATTCTATAAAATTATTATCAATTATCAATTATTCATTAAATAAAAATATAAAAGTCATTATGCTTCCTATTGTTACAATAATAGATTTTGTAACTTTTGCAGATAGTTTACGCGCTACGATTGCACCACAATATCCACCTATTGTTGCTCCTACCATCATAAGAATTGCCTGAGGCCAGTATATTATACCAGCCAATCCAAATGTTATTACTGAAGCGAAAGATAATGCAAAAGACATTCCATTCTTCAAACCGTTCATTAGATTAATATCACGCATTCCTAGAGTTGAAAATAAAGCTAAAAGAACTATTCCTAATCCACCATTAAAATATCCACCATAAATACAAACAAATAATGTTGCTAAATTCCCTTTAATGCTAGTTTTTTCAGCAGTATTTTTTGCCCATTTTGATATTAAATTCCCAAAGGCAAACATGACTGTCGCAAATCCAAGCAACCATGGTATTACAAAAGAAAATAAAGTTGTTGGTGTTTTTAATAGCAGTAATGATCCCAAAACACCGCCTAATGCTGATATGAAAATTAATAAAGAAAATTGGCCTTTTGGGTATGTTTTCAGCTCTTTCATAAAGCCTAGTGCGCCACTTAGATATCCAGGAAAAACAGCTACTGCACTGGTTGCGTTAGCTGCAATTATAGGCACTCCAGCAAAGACTAATGCTGGAAATGTTAAGAAGCTACCGCCGCCTGCGATCGAGTTTGCAATACCTGCAAAAAATGCAGATACAAAAAGTATTATGGCCTCTATAGTTGTCATAAGATAATTCCTGTAATTCTAATTAATTTGGATAGTTTTATTAGTTTAAACCTGCAATTATTCCATTAATAATTTGGGCAGAACTAACAGTATTAATAACAAATGCAACTATGTTGAGGCAATGCCGTCTATGGAAACGCCATCGTTTATGAAAGCCTTAATTCTAATTATTAATATAGAATTACTTATATTTTTTTTGTTATGAGTAATTGATTTTTTAAAAAATAGAGTTACTTAATTCATTCTTATCAAATACTTCCCTCAAAAAATTACTTTATGTATTTAAGTATGCGTAATAAAAAATCTGAAAATCTACATACACCTATAAAATAATACAATAATTCTAATGTCTTATTTCTTAGCTATTATATTAAAAAAGGTATTAATTATGACTGTCAAAGCAATTATCTTTGGATCTATTGGTACTCTAGTTGAAACATCTGAGTTTCAACGGCAGGCGTTTAACGACACATTTATTGAAGCTGGCCTTGACTGGAATTGGAGCGCAAATACCTATAAGAGCTTTTTAAAGAATTCAGGTGGGCGTCAAAGAATTGAAAATTATGCAACTAAATTAGGTGTTAAAATAGATGCAACAAAATTACATTTACGAAAGACAGAAATTTTTGATGCTTTAATGAATAAAAAAAGAATGCTTCTTCGGCCTGGTGTTTTTAATGTCATTAATTACGCTTTAAGTTCTGATATAAAGCTAGGTTTTGCAACTTCAACATCTGAATCAAACATTAATACTGTATTTTCTGCTGTTAGTAATCAATTGAAATACTCTGACTTTGATTTTGTTGGTAACGATACAATGGTGTCCAACCCCAAGCCTAGTCCAGATATCTATAAAAAAGCTTTGTCCTGTCTACAATTAAATGCTCAAGACTGTATTGCAATAGAGGATACGGGTATTAGTATGAAGGCTGCATTGGCCGCTGATCTCCAATGCGTCGCATTTCCGGGGGCGTTTTCGCTAAAAAGTGATTTTTCTGGTGCCACAACCATCACAGAATACTTATCTTCTGATTATTTCAAAAACTACTAAAATTAATACATATATTTAGTTTTGAGGCTGTTTATCTTTGTAATTTATCTAGCATTAAATATCTGTGTTGTTAATTTTGGTTAAAACTGGATTTATAGAAATTTAATTTTTTGCATCATATTTTTTACGGCATTAGCACAAGCCTCGGGATCCTCAAGTAAGGCATAATGGCCTAAGCTAGGCAGAAGGCTAGATTGCCCTTTTGCTGCCATTTTTGCTACAATTGCATTTAACTGAGGGGCTACTTGATCATCATTTGTCCCGCAAAGTGCAAGTATTGGAATATGCGATGAGCGAAGTGCAGTCTCTGCGCCAGGTCTTGATATTGCAAGGCTAGTTTGTGCTGTAATATTTAAAGAACTTTTTTCCGCCATATTCAATATTCTGGTGCGAACTTTTTTTGGATTTAATCCACATAGATTTGGCAAACGATTTTTCATAGCCAGTCGCCCACCCAGATTGTTAACATCTGTTTGCAATTCATAACGTGCTGAAGCTTTAGTTTTGTCATCTGGTAGTGGGTTAATTCCAAACAAAACCATTTTTGTTGTGCTGGGAACCACATTAGCATGGTGTGCTGCAACAATTGCTCCAAGTGAAAAGCCACAGATAATATCGCCCTCACTAACATCATCTTTAAAAAAAGATTGATAGTCTTCAACTTTTGGGGCGCTTAGCTCTTTTGCATGCCGCAGATTTGTAGGAACATTTAAGGTATCCAGAAAACTATCAAATACTGCACTGGTACAAAGAGTTCCAGGCAACAGTATCCAGCGAGATGTTTGTAAGCTAAGAATATCCATGCTCAACACATTTAAATAATTTAACTATCTTTCTTGGTGTCTGGATTATTTTCTCAAAGTTTTTTACACTATTTACACGCCTTTGTTCTATTTGAGAGGGGGCAATGTATCTATTAATAATTGTAATTAGTTTGAGTCTAGAAAAAGTATTCATTTGGTGCCTTTTTGTATTTCACCAAGTAAATCAACGCCTTGCTGGTTAAAGAAATGGAGTAAGTCTATAAATATCCAGTTTTCTTTTAATTTATTGTCTTCACGTCGATATATATCGATGACACGAAACTCGCTAGAAACATCGCTTGGTGGTAATCCCAAATATCCACCTGTAGGTTTTGCACTAAAGTTTGGCCATCCAAAGAAACCACCATAATGGCCTTCCGCGATGCGTGCTATGTGGCCTGTTCCTGATCTATCACTAAATGCTGCGCGGAAAGGTCCAGAATGTTGTTCTGCATATCGTGCTATGGTGTATGTAGCGCCAATACCAGCGGGCCCCCACCATATCATATCATCGTGCCAGCTGCGGGCTAACTCATCTACCAGTGGTAATCCACTTTTCCACTGTCCAAGGTCATTAATCATAAAGTTCATTGCGTCCATGGTGCTTTGAGCTTGGTTAGGTTTTGCATCTTTAAATAGTAATGCATCATGTGGGGCAGGGCCTGGTTGTACCATATGTGTTGCTTTTTGTTCAGGGAATGGTGCGTAACCCGCTTGCATCATTAAATGAGGGATATCAAAGTAAAATGCTGTTTCAGCAATTTTGCCATTTTCAATTTTGTGAAACTCTGCGTAGCGTAACATTATCATTTTTTTTGTTGGCTGAATGCCTAGCCACGGGGCATCAAACAATCCCATTAAGTGACCCATTGAGCAGACCCAAACAGAATTTCTGTCGTCAATAAAGTTTTTTCCAGCAAAAAAAACATCCATTCGCCTTTGCATGTGTGTTATTGAATTTCTAAAAGGTGTCCAGAATAACTGGGATACTTCATTTACATCTGTTTGAAGGTGAAAGGGATGAAATCCACGCCAAGTATATTCAGGTGTTGTGTGGTTTTGTAGGACTTGAGTGATTCTCGATACTGGGGCTGTATCTAGTTCTTTATAGTAGTCTAAAACTATACGTTTTTCATCCTGGAAGCCCACCATATAATATCTCTTTTTGTTTTATAAATAGCATGTTAGCTATAAAATATAATATATATTTGAATTATTCAAAATTATTCTTGCAGAAACAGTTATGGAAGTCTATCTTTTTTTGCAAACGTATGCAAAGGGTGATCAGAGATCATTTGGAGGACTGCATGGCTGAAATAGAATTGCGTAATCTATCAAAACGTTGGGGCACATTTGTTGGTGTGGAAGATTTTAACCTCACCATTAGAGATCAAGAATTTCTTGTTTTACTTGGCCCGTCTGGCTGTGGTAAAACAACAACTATGCGTATGATTGCAGGTTTAGAGGATGCCACTGCTGGTGATATTCTAATTGATGGTAAACGTGTTAATGACCTCGAACCTAAAGATCGTGATGTCGCCATGGTATTTCAATCTTACGCGCTTTATCCAAACATGAACGTTTATGAAAATATTAGATTTCCTTTAAAAGTTCGCAAAATACCAGAAGTAGAACATAACGAACGTGTTATGCGTGCGTCAGCAATGGTTGAACTTGATGACTTCCTTCATCGTAAGCCTGCTGAACTATCAGGGGGACAACGCCAACGTGTTGCGCTTGCTCGTGCTATTGTACGTGAGCCAAATGTG
The DNA here is from genome assembly GCA_905181935.1 of uncultured Amylibacter sp. Taxonomy (GTDB): domain Bacteria; phylum Pseudomonadota; class Alphaproteobacteria; order Rhodobacterales; family Rhodobacteraceae; genus Amylibacter. Next base: position 42,418 of record CAJIZV010000002.1, read on the forward strand.
TTTTTGATGGATGAGCCGCTTTCTAACTTAGATGCTAAATTACGTGTTTCAACTCGTGCACAAATAAAAAATTTAAGCCATGAACTAAAGGTTACAACTATTTACGTCACACATGATCAGATTGAAGCTATGACTTTAGCTGATCGCGTTGTTGTTATGAAGGGTGGAATCGTTCAACAGGTTGGTAGTCCTACAGATATTTATGATCGACCAGCTAATGCATTTGTAGCAAGTTTTATTGGCTCTCCTGCTATGAATTTGATTACTGGTGAAATTAAGGGTGGTGTGTTTGCTGGAGACCTTATTAAATTAGTTGGCCTAGATATGGACGACGGTTTTATTCAAGTAGGATTTCGTGCAGAAGATGCATCTATTGTTGAGGTGGATGGTGAAATTCATGCTGCTGTATACACTATGGAGTTACTTGGAGATGCTACAATGATTACTGTTCGTGTGAATGGTGAGTTGGTTTCAGTAAAAGCAGCAAAAGATTACCGGGTAGAGATTGGCGATATGGTTCGTATTTCTGTGCCTAAAGAAATTTGCCATTTGTTTGATAGTCAAACTGGTGCGCGAATTGGGGGTTAAGCCCCAACAATAATCCCCAAAAAGGGGGCTACATAAAGGTATATTTTCAAAATAATACCTGCAACAAAATAGGGAGTAACTTATGTTTCTAAAGACAATTACATTCGCAGGGGCGTTCGCGCTTTTGGGAAGCACGGCTATTGCTAATTGTGGAATTTCCAGTGGCAATGTCAGCATTCTTTCAAATGATTTTCCTGCGATCCAAGCTGTTACAGCTGAAGCAGCAAAATGCGCTGGAAATGGCGTAACAGTAGAAAGCAATCTAACTAAAGATCACAAAGACATCATGGTTGCTGCACTTACAGCTAACCCGTCTCAGTATTCTTCGGTTATTGTGTCCAACTCTACATTAGTAACGCTAATGAATGATGGATTGGTTCAATCATTAGATGATCTAGTAGCTAAGCATGGAGCTGGTTTGAATAAAAGTCAGCTTATTACAGTTGATGGTAAAATAATGGCGGTTGCCTTCATGGCAAATGCACAGCACTTGTTTACTCGTACTGACATTCTTGAAAAAGCAGGTATTAAAGAAATTCCAGGCACATACGAAGGCGTAATTGCTGCAGCTGAAACTATTAGATCAGCTGGATTAATGGAATACCCAGTCGCATTAAATACTAAGGCAGGCTGGAACTTGGGTGAAGAATTTGTAAATATGTACATGGGTACTGGTGCTGAATTGTTCACATCTGGTACAGCTGAAGTTGCTATAAACAATGATCATGGTATTGCTACTTTGAATATGCTCAAATCACTTGTTGCCTATTCAAATCCTGACTTTCTTACTTATGACTCAAATGCGACACAAGCAGAATGGGAAGCTGGTAATTTAGCACTAGCTACAATGTGGGGCTCGCGCGGTGGTGCGGTTCTTGATGGTGAAGGCTCAGCAGATGGAGTTTCATCTAACACAGTTTTAACTGCAGCACCAACTTGGGGCAATGATACACGACCAGCATCCACACTTTGGTGGGATGGTATTGGTATTTCGACTAATGTGTCTGATGCAGACGCAGAAGCAACATTTATTGCTATGATGAAAGGTATTTCATCTGACATGGTTAAAGCCAATAACGATGCTGCCGTTTGGCTCATTGAAGGCTACGAAGCAAGTGCGGCTTCTGCTGGTGTTGCTGGTACTGCTGCTAATGGTGCTGCGCCGTATCCAATGTTGCCATTTATGGGAACTTTACACGGTGCGCTTGGTGGAGAAATTTCTGATTTCTTACAAGGTACTGAGAGTGCAGAGCAAGCTTTAGCAGATGTTGAAGCTGCTTATACTACAGCAGCTAAAGAAAAAGGTTTCTTAAAGTAAAACTCAAAGGAGGAAGTGTAATGCTTCCTCCTATTTTAAACTATTTTTGGCGCTCGAGATGAAAAACCGTACTTTTTTTTGGTTTATATTACCCTCTTTAATAACAATGTTATTATTTATTGCATTGCCTATTGTTTCAGTAGTTGTGCAGTCACTTCATATAGAGCATGAAGCAATTTTGAATGAAGTTGAAAATTGTGGCCCTTTTGGGTGTAAGAAAGAATTGGTTATAGATGTTAAAGAAACTGCAAAGCTTAAAGATGAACGCCCACTAGGGAGATTCAACGGTTTGGGGACATATACCAACCGAAATCATTTGGCTTTCACTGAAATTAGACATGCTTGGAAATTAAGTAATGGGGTAGCTGATTTTGTTTCTAAATCCTTAAATTTACCATTTTATCGTGCGCTTGCCTTTACCCTTACTTATACATTTATAGTCACTCCTTTAGTATTAATGTTTGGATTTTTAATTGCGCTTGGTGTAAATAGTCTTCCAAAATATATTAAGGGGCCTACAATATTTGTTTCGCTGTTACCTATGATAGTTACACCACTCATAGGATCCTTAATTCTTTTTTGGATGATTGATGCACAAGGTATTGTCGGTTCAATTCTACAGAAAATTTTTGATGATCCAAATCTTTCTTTAAAAGCATCACCGCTGCTTACTTGGATAATGCTTATGGTCTATGGTGTATGGCACTCATCTCCTTTTGCCTTTATTGTATTTTATGCAGGACTACAAACTGTCCCTAGCGATACTATTGAAGCTGCAATGATAGATGGTGCATCACGCTGGGAACGCACTAAATATGTTGTTCTTCCTCACTTAATGCCACTGACTATGTTTATTTTATTAATCCAGTTAATGGATAATTTTCGAGTATTTGAGCCAATAGTAGGCTTTTCTGCTCAAGCAAATGCAACTTCACTTTCATGGATTATTTATAATGATATTTCTAACAACGAGGATCAGTTTTTTGGGTCTGCAGGTGCGACGTCTGTACTGACAATAATTGGTGTAAGTATTTTGTTAATTCCAGTGCTGATCCGTACATGGCATGACTTTAACCGGAAGGTAATTTAATGTCAGATATAGTTTACCGCCGCCCTCCCGCTTTAAATATGATCATTTGGAGCCTTGTTATGGTTTGGGTGGTTGCAGCGAGTTTTCCCTTTCTTTGGACACTTTGGGGTTCATTTAAAGTGCAGGGTGATTTTTTCTCAAAAGCGGATTGGACAAACGCTATTACTGGAGTGAGAACACAAGTTGAAACTGGTGGTGCTTTTACTGGAAATGGCTATTTTGGTGCGTGGGTTACAAAAAGTTTTTGGATAGCAGCAATTAACACAGGAATTATTGTATTTTCTGTAGTTATTATTTCTCTTACGCTTGGAACTCTAGGTGGATATGCATTAGCAAGATCAGGAAAAAGATATGCATTTTATCTATTGATGCTAGCATTAGTTTTTAGAGCAATGCCTCATATAACTTTGGTTTCAGGATATTTGCTTCCATTTTTTGAGTGGAATCTTTGGGGTCATATTCCTACTGCAATAATTGTTATGGTAGCAATTAATCAACCTTTTACATTATGGATGCTACATAGTTTTTTTCTAAACATTCCAAAGGATTTAGATGAAAGTGCAATGGTCGATGGTTGCACTCGGTTTCAAGCCTTCCGCCATGTTATAGTTCCAGTGATGTGGCCTGGGGTAGTTACAACTGGTCTCTTTTCTTTTCTTTTAGCTTATAATGACTTCTCAGTTACGGCTACTTTGTTGAGCCAAGCTAATCAAACTATGGTACCAAAAATTGCCAGTTTTCTTGGGACAACTCAAACTGAAGGTAATGTTATGTTTGCTGTTGCTGCTGTTGTTTCAGCCACAGCACCACTGTTTATATTAATTCTTTTCTTTCAACGCCAAATTGTAAGTGGCCTAACAGCGGGAGCCGTCAAGGGATGAGTGGAGCACGACCAGAACAGGCATATCTTAGTTGTAATACAGATATGTCCAAAACAAATGAAACTCGCGCAGTGATTGAAGGTATGGTTGATGGATTAAATGATCACCGCATTGCGGATATTGGAGATTTTTTTAGTCAAGGCTTTAGTTGGATGGGCAACACTGGCTGTGGCACTAAAGAGGGACTGAAAGAGTTTCAAGATAATTGGCAAAAGCCTTTTCAAGCTGCATTTTCTAATAAAGTTTGTATTGATGAAGCTCGTCTTTACATGGGTGAATGGGCTGCGGCCTTTGGGAAGCAAGAGGCTGTTCATTCCGGTGTGTTTATGGGTGTAGAACCTACCGGTAAAAAAATAAAAATTCGTTATATGGATTTTTGGAAAGTTGAAGGTGGTAAGATTACTGACAACTGGGTCATGGTTGATTTTCCTCATGTGCTCTCACAATTGGGCATAGATGTTTTTAATGGACATGGCTGGGAAGCCTTTGATCGCGGTGAAAAAAATCCGCCTGAACCAGGGAATAAAGAATGACTATAGAATATCTTAAACGTGGCAAGCCTGATGCAGAGCGTGCAGAAGATGATGCTAAGACAAAAGCTGTTGTTGAAGCGACACTGAACGATATCGAAATTCGTGGTGATGCCGCAGTAAGGGATTTTTCTGCGAAATTTGATAATTATGCGCCATCTTCTTTTAAACTATCCGAGCAAGAAATTGCTAACTTAATTGCATCACTTTCTTACCGTGAGTTTGCGGATATCAAATTTGCCCAAACTCAAGTACGTAATTTTGCACAAGCGCAACGTGATAGTATGTTGGATATCGAAATTGAAACTATGCCTGGTGTGATATTAGGGCACAAGAATATTCCTGTTCAATCTGTTGGTTGTTATGTGCCTGGTGGTAAGTTTCCAATGGTTGCATCTGCTCATATGTCTGTGGCTACTGCAACTGTTGCAGGGGTGCCGCGCATAGTTGCTTGCACTCCACCATTTAAAGGTAAGCCAAATGCAGCAGTGATCGCTGCTATGCATCTAGGTGGCGCCCATGAAATTTATGTTATGGGTGGTATTCAAGCTGTTGGTGCAATGGCAATTGGTACTGAAACAATTGATCCAGTACATATGTTGGTTGGCCCTGGAAACGCATATGTTGCTGAGGCTAAACGTCAGTTATTTGGTCGTGTGGGAATTGATTTGTTTGCAGGTCCAACTGAGACGATGGTCATTGCCGACGATACAGTAGACGGTGAACTTTGTGCTACTGATTTGTTGGGGCAGGCGGAACATGGGTACAATAGTCCTGCAGTTTTACTCACTAATTCGCGAAAATTGGCTGAAGATACTCTTCGTGAGATTGATCGTATACTTATGATTTTGCCGACTGCTGATACCGCTTCAGTAAGTTGGGCGGATTATGGTGAGGTTATTTTGTGTGACACATACGATGAGATGTTAGCAGTAGCTGATGACATTGCGTCTGAACATGTTCAAGTCATGACGGATCGTGATGACTGGTTTCTGGATAAGATGACGTGTTATGGGGCACTGTTTCTTGGAGCGCGTACAAATGTTGCCAATGGTGACAAAGTAATTGGAACGAACCATACACTTCCAACAAAAAAAGCTGGACGATATACTGGTGGATTGTGGGTTGGCAAATTCCTTAAAACCCATTCATATCAGAAGATAACAACAGATGAGGCAGCAACGTTAGTGGGCGAATACGGTAGCCGCTTATGCATGCTTGAAGGATTTGTAGGGCACGCAGAGCAATGTAATATCCGTGTGCGACGCTATGGAGGAATTAATGTACCTTATGGGACTGGTGCGGTTTATCGAGAGCCAGAAGAGTAAATGAATATTGCACGGCAAAATTATAAAATGATGCAGCCATTATTGGCGAGTTTGCGCGATTTTGAGGAGTTTGAAGTGCGTTCAGCATTGAAATCTTTGATGTCTCGTGATGCAATAATTCATATGTGTCATCCGTTTGGTGATCTTTCGCCAGAAACATTTTATGATAAATGTTTTGCACTTCTGATCGTTGCAATGCCTGATGTTGAACGTCGTGATACAATTTTTATTAGTGGTCAAACACCTGAAGGAGACTATTGGGTCGGATGCTGTGGTTCATATATAGGTACATTTGTGGTGCCTTTTTTAGATATACCGCCAACAGGTCATTTGGCTCATATGCGCTTTCATGAATTTTATCGTTTTTCTGAAAGTAAAGTAGTTGAAGTTCAAGCTATTTGGGATATTCCAGAATTGATGATGCAAGCCAACGCTTGGCCAATGGCACCTAGTTTGGGCCGCGAATGGCATATTCCAGGGCCAATTACTCAAGATGGTATGAGTGATTGTACCGATCAGGTGGAAAGAAGTTTGCAAAGCCAAACACATGTTTTGGATATGCTTACTGCATTGTCCCGGCATCCAGTTGAGCCAGTTGAAGCTATGGAGCTTGAACATTTCTGGCATCCTAAAATGACATGGTATGGGCCCTCAGGTATAGGCACAGCACGTGGAATATCTGGATTTAGACATTGGCACCAAATTCCTTTTCTTAATGCTATGCCTGACCGCGGTCAGTTTCCTGATGAAATAACACCTCACTTTTTCGCAGAAGGTGACTATGTTGCAGTCACTGGATGGCCCGATATGGTTCAAACTGTGACTGGATCTGGATGGATGGGTATTGTTCCAAATGGAAAAAAAATATCTATTCGTTCTTTAGATTTTTGGCGTCTAGAAAGTAACAAAATTCGTGAAAATTGGGTGCTGTTAGATTTATTAGATATATACAAACAGCTAGGTGTTGATGTGCTCGCTCGTTTGCGAGAATTTAATAAAGCACATAATATAAATAATTTAAGTCTTACGCTAGGAGAAGATGAATGATCTTGCCTTCGACGCCATCATTTTCACTAGACGGTAAGCGGGCTTTGGTCACTGGTGCATCATCTGGTATTGGCCAAGCTTGTGCTGTAGCTATGGCCGAAGCGGGTGCGATGGTTGTTTGCGCTTCACGTGGTTCTGATCGTTTGAATGAAACAGTTTCTGCAATGGTAAATAAAGGCTTTAATGTAGAAGCTTTAGTATTGGACCAGACAGATTTAAACGCACTCAAATCTGCGTTGAATAATCCATATGATATTGTAATAAATTCTGCAGGAATGGCTCGTCATAATCCAGCACTTGATACACTGCCTGAAGACTTTGACGCCGTAATGAATTTAAACTTGCGGTCAGCTTATTTTTTATCTTCTTATGCAGCAAAGGCTATGAATGAGGCTAATATTAGTGGATCAATAATTCATATTTCATCGCAAATGGGTCATGTTGGTGGTATTGATCGTACTGTTTATTCTGCTTCCAAACATGCACTTGAAGGTATGGTAAAAAGCATGGCTATTGAATGGGGTAAATTAAATATTCGTATTAACACGATTTGTCCAACATTTATTCGAACACCATTGACACAATCTACGTTTGATAATCCAGAGCGCGCTGCGTTTATTTTGGAAAAGATCAAACTTGGCCGTATTGGTGAGGTTCATGACATCATGGGTGCTGCAGTTTATTTAGCCTCTGAGGCGTCATCTTTGGTTACTGGAACACATCTGATTGTGGACGGGGGTTGGACAGCTGAGTAATGGTTGAAAAGGTCACTTCATTTCAAGTAGCTAAATTAGCTGGGGTAAGCCAATCTGCTGTTAGTAGGGTATTTACGCCTGGGGCATCAGCTAGTCCTAAAACTATGCAGAAGGTTCGCTCAGCTGCTGTTGAATTAGGCTATAGACCAAATATTTTGGCTCGTTCTCTAATTACTGGGAAAAGCCGCATTATTGGGCTTGTCGTGGCCTATTTAGATAATTATTTTTATCCAATTGCCCTAGAAAAACTTTCTAATGCATTGCAAACTGTTGGCTATCACGTATTAGTTTTCATGGCATCTAATGACAGCGAGTCAACGGATCATGTAATTGATGGACTCTTAGATTATCAAGTTGATGGGATTATTGCCGCTAGTGTCAGTATATCAAGTGATCTTACTGCAAGATGTGAATTAGCCGGTGTCCCAGTTGTCCTATTTAATCGTGCACAAGAATTTAATGATCATTCTGCTGTAACTTCAGATAACTTTGAAGGTGGAAAAACCGTATCAAGGTTCTTTTTAGCTGCGGGTCATGAACGAATTGCCTATATTGGTGGCTGGGAGGGTGCATCTACCCATCGTGATCGTGAAGCAGGATTTTGTGAAGGTCTTAAAGAAGGAAATAAACGGCTATCAGCTCATGCATTAGGTGATTTTTCCGTTGAGCGTGCAAAAGAGGCTGCACGTGAAATGTTTGACAAGCCAAACTATCCTGATGCTGTTTTTGTTGTACAGGATTCTATGGCATTTGCTGTTATGGATGTACTACGCTATGAACTTGGAATTAAAATTCCTGATGAAGTTAGTATTGTTGGTTATGATGATGTACCACCTGCTTCATTGGCTGCATATGATCTGACGACTATGCGCCAACGTGCCAATATGATGGTTGATGAAACTGTTTCTCTTTTGCTAGATAAAATTGATAACCCATCATTATTTCCAAAACATATAAAGATCAAAAGTCCTTTAATTATTCGTAGTTCTGCAAAAATACCGAAAGGATGGACCTCATGAAAGGTTTCTCAAATCGCTTTAGCGATTTCCCAGATTATATTTTAGGCATCACCAAAGAAATTTGGGAAAACCGAGGCTTGGCCACCCTTAATCATTATTACTCTAAAGATATTCCAGTAAGATCCCCTGGCTCTATAGTATTTGGGAATGATGGAGTAATTGCTGCAACTATGTCTACTCTTGCAGAATTTCCGGACCGTAGGCTTTTGGGTGAAGATGTAATTTGGTCAGGTTCACCAGAAAATGGTATGTTATCTTCTCATCGAATTTTGACAACAGCAACTCATTTGGGTGACGGGGTGTATGGAAAAGCAACAGGAACAAAATTACGATATCGGGTTATAGCTGATTGTCATGCAATCAATAATCAAATTAATGATGAATGGCTTATCCGTGATCAAGGGGCTGTTGTACGTCAATTGGGTTGGGATCCACAAAAATATGCAATTGATCTTATTGAGCGTGAGGGTGGGCGAGATAATTGTATAAAGCCTTTTCACCCATCAATTGATAAAGTTGGTCCATATACTGGTCGTGGAAATGATAACGAATGGGGCTCAAAATATGCAGATATTTTAAATAAAATTATGAGTGCTGATTTAAGTGTTATTCCCAAAGAATATGATCGAGCAGTAACAGGATTTTATCCGGGGGGAATGGAATTATATTCGACAGATGGTGTTGATGGCTTTTGGGCTAAGTTACGTGCTGCATTTCCATCTGCAATTTTCTCAATTGATCATCAAATTGGGAGAGAAGACCCAATGATGTCACCACGTGCTGCAATACGTTGGAGTTTAACTGGGAAACATGATGGTTGGGGTGCTTTTGGAAAACCATCAGGTGCAGAGGTCCATGTTATGGGGGCCAGCCATGTTGAATTTGGACCGTGGGGCATCCGACGTGAATATACACTATATGATGAAACTTCGATTTGGAAACAGATCATGATGAAGACAGGATAAACAGATGACACCAACAGAAATGGAAATGCGAATTGTACGATATGGTAATCTAATACCATGTAAGACAGCGTTTATTGATGCTCATACCCCTGGTAGTGATCAAAAAGAAAACTTTACGATTATTGGTGGTGGGGTTTCTGAAAGTCCTGATCAACATGTTCATATCAACGATACCCCTGGGTTTAATATTGGCGCAGCAGGCCAACCGCCAAAATGCCGAAACTCATTACACAGTCACACCACAGCAGAAGTCTTTTTCGTCCTTAAAGGCCGATGGCGTTTCTTTTGGGGGCGTTGGGGTGATGCTGGTGAGGTCATTTTAGAAGAAGGTGATATTATCAATATTCCAACAGGTATATTCCGGGGGTTTGAAAATATTGGTACTGACTATGGAATGATAATGGCAGTTCTTGGTGGGGATGATGCAGGAGGCGGTGTAACATGGGCACCGCAAGTAATCGAAGATGCAGCAAAACATGGATTAATCTTGGGTGATAATGGTAAACTCTACGATAGTAAAAAGGGCCAATCTCTTCCTAATGGTGTTGCCGCAATGCCTGTTCTTACAGATGAAGTATTAAATAAAATTCCAGAACCTCTGGCAATCAATGTTATCCCGCGTCATGTGGCAAGATATCTTGACCTAATGGGGCTAGCTGGAAAATTACCAATTAAAGTTATCGGTGAAAGTGCAGTTTTACCTGACAAGCCGGGTTTTGATATTGATTTTATAACACGAGGATCACTAAGTGGTGAAGCACTTACATTTGATCATTCTGTTGTACTAATGCCTATGCGGGGCCATTGGTCGCTGAAGTGGGATGGTGGGAGTGTTGTTTTAAATCCAGGCGATACTTGTTTATTACCTATAGGTTTTACACACACACTTGAGCCCTCTATGGCTGGTGAAGTCAGTCTATATAGAGTGGTTTCAAACGATGATCCTGCAGGTTCAACTTGGGTAGGCTCTTAACTTTAAATGAAAGAAATACTTATGAATAAAATTCTTACTTCCCATGTTGGCAGTCTCCCACGAACACAAAAGGTTGTGGATTTTATATTTGCCCGCGAAAATGAAACTTTATTTGATGTATTAGCATTTGATGCTTCTATGACTGCGGCTGTTGATGAAACTGTTGGTAAACAAGCGAAAGCTGGAATTGATATAGTAAGTGATGGTGAAACATCAAAAATTTCTTATGCGACTTATGTAAAAGATCGCTACACTGGATTTTCGGGTGACAGCCCACGTAATGCTCCTGCAGATCTTAAAATGTTCCCAACTTTCTTAGAACGCCTAGCTGATGATGGTGGTACTCCACAATATGCTCGCCCTATGTGTACGAGCGAAGTAAAGTCTAAAGGTCAGGGTGAGCTTCAGAAAGATATTCATAATTTAAAATCTGCAATGGCAAATCATGGTAAAACACGTGGTTTTATGAATGCTGCATCCCCAGGCGTTATTTCACTATTTTTACAAAATAATTTTTATAAAACACGTGAAGAATATTTGGCAGCATTAGCCGATGCTATGCGTGAAGAATATGAGACCATTGTTGCTTCTGGGCTTGACTTGCAATTAGATTGCCCTGACTTGGCACTATCTCGCCATATGCTTTTTAATGATTTAACTGATAAAGAGTTTATTAAAGTTGCGGCCTCTCATGTTGAAGCGCTAAATTATGCATTACAAAATGTACCTGAAGATAAAGTAAGAATTCATATTTGTTGGGGCAATTATGAGGGTCCACATTGCTGTGATATCCCAATGGATACAGTTTTTTCAACACTAATGTCTGCAAAAGCACAATATTTGTTATTTGAAACATCAAATCCTCGTCATGCTCATGAATGGACAGTTTTTCGAGATCGTAAATCTGAAATTCCTGATAATAAAATACTGGTGCCAGGTGTTGTTGATACAACAACAAACTTTATTGAGCATCCTGAATTAGTTGCACAACGTATTGAGCGATTTACTAACATCGTGGGTTTAGAACGTGTTATTGCTGGATCTGATTGTGGCTTTGGCACTTTTGCGGGGTTTGGAGCTGTAGATCCTGAGATTGCATATGCAAAGCTAGCGAGTCTTTCTGCTGGGGCCGCGATGGTGGAGAAGTAATGAAAATGAAACCTTCCTTACTAAAAATATTACAATCAGTGGATACTCCTACAGTATGTAACGCCATAGAAGTTGCTCAAGGTAAACGTGGGTTTGATGCTTTTACAAGAGGTACAATGCATTGTAGCGCACCTCATGAACCTGCAATTGTAGGATATGCCCGAACAGCTAAAATTGCTGCAATTAATCCGCCAACTGAAACATCTGAGGTTATTAAAAAACGTAGGATGGCCTATTATAAATATATGGCTGATGCGACAAACCCATCTGTTGCTGTCGTGGAAGATTTAGATTTTCCTGATTGTATTGGTGCATTTTGGGGTGAGATTAACACAACTGTTCATAAAGGATTTGGTCTCTCTGGTACTTTAACTAACGGTGTTATGCGTGATCTTGGTGATAACCCTGAAGGTTTTCCCGTAATTGCAGGATCAATAGGCCCAAGTCATGGCTTTGTCCATGTAAAAGAGATTGGCACGCCTGTTGAAATTTATGGAATTATGGTGTTTGAAGGTGATCTTATTCATGCTGATCGACATGGAGCTGTCATTATTCCTGAGGATGTGATTGATACTTTAGAGTCTGCTATCAACCAGTTATTATTGACTGAACAGCTTATATTGGAGCCGGCACGCCAACCCAATTTTAATTTTGATGCATTTGAAGCTGCTTGGTCTGAATTTGAAAAAAGTAGAACATAATCAATAGGTAGTATTTAAAATTATAAAAAAGTGAATTGATAAAATTTGAATGTATTTATTTAGTTATATGTTATCGAAATAATCATATTTTATATAGCTTATGTCCTCCATTAGGCTTTGTTTAATTTATCTCAATATTAATCAAGGTTGGCATCTATAGGCAGAGAACTTTTTATTAAGCTTATCCATGTTAAGACTCGATCACGATTAACGCCAAAATCAAACCTACCAAATACTGAGGTTGCATAAATAATTAAAGTTTTATCCTGCATGTCTATAGTAGTGATATCGGGAAATCCTAAAAACTTTGAACGGGTTACGAATTGTAATGGTTCACTAGAAAGTAACAAAGTACGTGGTGTTGATAATGCTATTTTTGTTATTTTTTTATAAAATTCATCTGTGCTTCCGGTATAGCTTTTTGTAAATACAAATCCTTTGTTTGATAGCTTGCTAGAATTAGAATCTGGGATATTAAGAAGTGGATAAACCTGCGCAAAGCGTACGTAGACTGCCATTGTAAAAAAAATAATTATTATAATAGTCAAATATTTCATAATGTTTTCTAAAAATTATTGTGAGTAATATTATAGTGTTATTCAAGCTTTAGGTTTAAGCTTAAAAACATAATATTGCCACTAAAGTAATCTGATGGTCAAAGTACATCTATACTTTAATTGAAAATATATAACTTATAAAAAAAATAGTTATAATTTTATATGAAAAATGTGAATTTTTCATAAGTTTATATCTGTAAATTTTCATTTTGATATTATATCTAGTCTTTTCTTTAGTCGGGCTGTTATAGAAGCTTTAAATGGTAGAACATTAATGCTCTGCTCTAAAAATCTCGGTGTTAATAACAAAAAGAAGAAAAACCCTGTGCTGAAAACTGTGCCCTATACGCGTGATTTAGTTTTGGTTGGTGGTGGCCATGCCCATGCTTTAGTACTTAAAGCATGGGGAATGAATCCTTTGCCTGGTGCGAGATTGACAGTGATCAACCCTGGACCGACAGCGCCTTATACAGGAATGTTACCTGGTTTTGTGGCCGGGCATTATGCCAGCAGTGATCTAGAAATTGATTTGGTGAAGTTGTGCCGTCATGCAGGTGCGCGTTTGATTTTAGATAAAGTAATAAATGTTGATCAATTACAAAATAAAGTGATGTTAGCCGAACGAAATCCAGTTTCTTATGATGTTGCATCTTTTGATGTAGGTATTACTGCAAAAATAGATTTACCGGGTTTTGATGAATATGGAACTGGTGCTAAACCCTTAGGTATATATGCAAAGCAATGGAATAATTTCGTTGAGAATGTAAAACAAGGGAAAGTTACTCCCAATGTCGCTGTCATCGGTGGTGGTATTGCTGGTTGTGAATTGGCTATGGCTATGGCTTTTGCTCTTCATGCAGTTGGTGTCTCTCCACAGGTTACTGTTATTGAAGTTGGGTTGCAGATTTCTGGTGTTGGGGGCAAAGTTCGTCAAAAGATGCTAATGGCCATGGATGCTCTTGGAGTAGTGATAAAAACTAATACTAGGGTTTTAAAGGTTTGTGTTGATCAGGTGCTATTAGATGGGCAAGATCCAATTGCTGCTTCGTTTTGTGTTGGAGCTGCGGGCGGTAAAGCACATAAGTGGATTTCTCAAACTAATTTGCCACAGCAAAATGGATTTATTAAGATAAATTCTGATCTAGGTGTGATTGGTGATAATACACTTTTTGCTGTTGGCGATTGCGCCGTAATGGTGAATGTTATGCTTCCAAAAGCTGGTGTGTTCGCCGTGCGAGCAGCACCAATATTGCATCGCAATATACGCGCTGCGCTGAATGGTGGAATACGTAAAAAATGGCGCCCACAAAAGAATTTTCTAAAGCTTATTTCATTAGGGGATAAATCAGCTGTAGCTGAGAAATTTGGGCTTACCTTAACGGGATCGTTTATGTGGCGTTGGAAGAACCATATTGATCGTAGATTTATGAATCGATTAGTTGATTTGCCAAAAATGCTATCGCCTAAAATATCAGGTGAAATTGCTATTGGAGTTGCAGAGATGTTGGAAGCTAACCCACTATGTGGAGGGTGTGGATCAAAGGTTGGCCGAGGTGTTTTATCAGGTGCTTTAAAGAGTGTTAAGAATTCGAGTGATAATGTTGTGACAGGTATAGGTGATGACGCGGCAGTGCTGCGCCATTCTGGTGGTGGATTTCAGGTTATTAGTACTGATCATTTACGTAGTTTGATCCATGACCCAGGGCTTATGACTCGAATAGCTGTTGTGCATTCTTTAGGGGATATTTGGGCTATGGGCGCACAACCCCAAGTAGGGTTAGCGTCAATTATTGTTCCTCAAATGTCTGAAAAGTTACAGGCACGAACGATATTAGAAATTACGCAGGTTGCAACTGAGGTTTTAACCGCATCTGGTGCACAACTTGTGGGTGGCCATACAACTATGGGTGCTGAGTTAACAATTGGTTTTACTGTGACTGGAACTAAGCAATCCATGCCTTTAACTGTTGCAGGTGCAAAAGCTGGTGACTTGTTAATTCTGACCCGTCCTATTGGATCAGGTGTTATTTTAGCAGCAGATATGCTGGGCCAAGCTAAAGGTTGCGATGTTGCTGCTGCTCTTGCAATTATGGGGCAAATTCAGAATCGCGAAGCAATAGTTTTGACAAAAACTGCTCATGCGATGACTGATGTGACCGGATTTGGACTGGCGGGACATGTACAAGAAATTTGCATTGCGTCTGGCTTGGACGCGGAGCTTTGGAAAGACTCCATTCCTACTTTCAGTGGTGCACGGGCTTTATCTGATGCAGGTGTATCATCAACATTAATGCCTGCTAACCGTGCAGATGCGCCAGTAAAAGGTATCGAAGATGCATTACTTCATGATCCGCAAACTGCAGGTGGATTGCTGGCCGCGGTACCTGAAGGACAAAGTGAAGCCATAATCGAAGCGTTAGCTGTAAAAGGGTGTTCTGGTTATATTATTGGTAAGTTGACAAGAGGCACTGGGCAGACACGTCTTAGCTAAACTTTGCGTGCAATGCTTCAGCTGTATTGGCTAGTGTGCTGTCTTTAAGATTTGATAGTTCGACATAGTGAACCGCGTCATCTTTTGTATTAGCAGATTTAGCATATCGTGGATCATAGTGGAATGAGATAAGGCCTGTTGCCAGTGTTTGCCAATCATTTATTTTTGCTTGTGCATGCCATTGATCTATTTGTTCAGCTGCATGATAGGGACGAAGTTTATCTATGAGCTTTTTTAATTCCTCTTTATCATGAGTAATATCTTCGTATGCTCTGCATAGAAAGTTGCTGCGCGCTTCAATTGGTGCGTTAATCTGTATCCGTGAGGCATTGGCCATAAGAGCCCACAGTGATGGTGGAATTGAACGTTCCCCAACCTTACTACTCTCGGCTTCAACAAAAGTAGTTATATTAGGGTCAAGCGTAGCTAATTTTGCAGCGAGGTTAGTTTCAAACATTTTTTGCGAGGGTTGAGGCTTATCAATCTTTCCAAACAGAGAGCCTCGGTGGGCGGCTAATCCTTCAATATCAAGGATTTGAGCACCTTTTGCCGAAAGTTGATGCAGTAGTGCGGTTTTTGCGGTTCCTGTTCCACCACCGATTAAAATTAATTTGTGTGCTAGTGGTGTTTCGTAAAGTGTTTTTACTATTTCTCGCCTATAGCTTTGGTAACCACCTGTAAGCAGGTGTACTCGCCAGCCAACTTGATCGAGTATTGTAGCGAATGCACCAGAACGCTGGCCGCCACGCCAGCAATAGATCAGTGGCTGCCACCCACCACCCTTTTCAGCAAGAGGGCCCTGAAGATGAGTGGCTGTGTTATTAGCTACTAATGCTCCACCAATTTTGCGTGCATTAAATGGATTAACTTGTTTATATATAGTACCAACTTCTTTTCGTTGATCATTGCTAAGTACGGGTAAATTTACAGCATCAGGTATATGGTCCTCTGCATACTCTGCAGGAGTTCTCACATCTATAATAGTGTCCACTGATAGATTATGGAGATCAGATAGCGAGGTGAGTATAAGTGGTGTCACATTATGCCTTTATATATTGAAAATTTTTTAGGCTTTTGAAAGAGTTTAACAAATACGTTTCAAAAGTTGCATAACAACAAAGGAGGCTTTGCGAAATAGCAAACCGTACATTTGAGAAATTTCATATTTTTTACTGTGGTCTGTTTTAACTGAAAAACTACTTTGCCTTTACGAAAAATTTAATAGAAAATATTTGGCATACAGACACTATACCAAATTATGTTTTTAATATTAAATAAAACCCATTAGTCTTATTAACTATTTTTTACATTATCTTTTATTAAAAGTTTAAAGATACATCCCGGTATCCAGATTGGCATTTAGCTACAAATAATGCCTGTTTTTTAGTTAGCTTTGCTTGATCACGTATTCCAATAGTTTTTCGCATAGTGCTCTCATACTTTGATAACTTTGGTAATATATAAGTTTCCCCTCTTGTTCGCCATTCTTCTTGTTTTTGATAGGCTGAAATTGCTTTATCTAATTCTTTTTGAGCTTTTTCTTTATTTGGTGTTCGTGATTTAAGAGCACGGCGTGCTTTGGAGATTGCTGATTTAATATCATTCGCCCCTGCGACTTTACTAAAGCGTTTTCCAAGTTCATTTAAAGGATCTACCATGTCTGCAGGTTCATTATTTGTCACCTCAGCTTTGCTAGACATTAAATCATCTCGTAGCATATTAAAATCGGTAGTTGCTTCTAAAATAAGATTAATCTCTGCAATTGGCTGATATGCCGATTGTGCATACTTTGTATACTGTTGATAAGCTGACTTTTCTGTTGCCTGAAGGGCGCGAAAATTAGCAAGTTTATCAGGCCACTCTAAGGGAATGGATTTTATTAATAACTTTTTTTCTTTTTCTAATTCAGTAATTTTTTCTTTATAGTAACTTGGAGACAAGCCTTCTTCCAGGTCTTTGATATCTGCATTTAAATTTTTGATCTCAGCGTCATGGCGGCGAATATTTCGCTCAATTGAGCGGACTGATTTATGAATAGGACGAAATAATTCAGATGCTTCTTCTAGTTTTACGCTTATAATTTCAGCATTACGCAATTGTTCTATAGCCATGCTTACTTTATCAAAGCTTTTCGCTGTATTTTTAGCAATTTTATTGGGAAGTATTGATAAGTCAATTGAACGAGCTGCTTCTACGCCAGAGACAATAATATCACCGCTAATTTTAATCTCATTTGAAACATACTGATCAACACAATAAGCAAGTTGTGGATTACGTGGGGGTGGTGAGTTTTCTGATAGCAAAGCTACACGATTAGGTAGGTAATTAACTAAACTTGGTGAGGTTGCCACAATTACCATTGCAAATATTTGCAAACCAATAAATGGAATAACCCCTTTATACATGTTTATTGTTTTAACTGCTGCGGGAGCGATGCCTCGTAAATAGAATAGTGCAAAGCCAAATGGTGGTGTTAGAAAAGAAGTTTGAATATTTAAGCCTATCATCACACCTAACCAAACTGCGGTAACGTTTGCACCTGGATCAGCTAACAAGATGGGTGCAACAATTGGTACAACAACAACCGCAATTTCAATAAAGTCCAAGAAAAATCCTAGAACAAAAATTACCGCCATGACAATAATGAATTTTGACCAAAATCCGCCCGCTAAACCGTCTAAAAATTCTTTGACTAAGTGTTCGCCGCCAAAGGCTCTAAACGCAGCTGTTAAGATTGCGGCTCCTAAGAGGATGATAAACACCAAAGAGGTTGTTTTCGCAGTTTCCATCATCACACCATTTAATGTGTTTTCAATTTTGAATGCGCGATAACCACTCCAAATTAAACTTATAACTAAACCAATCGTAGAAATTACAGCTAAGGTGACACCTAGTTGGTCACGAGCAGTATCCATTCCTTTGATATTTGTATCAAAGTTTGCTAAAATAAAGCCAATGGCAAATAGACTAACCAATGCCAAAATTGCAGGGTAATAGCTATTTTTTTGTCCTTCAGTTAATCGATAGCCTGACATAACTAAAGCTCCAGCTGCACCAATTGCCCCTGCTTGATTTACAGTAGCAATACCTGACATAATTGAACCCAGTACAAGAAATATCAATAAAAGTGGTGGAACAAGTGATAAAAATACTTTTCTAGCAAATGCACGATTGTATTTACCTGTGTATGGAACCGCTGGTGCGGCAGAAGGTTTTAAAAAGGCAAAAACCAGAATGTACAACATATATAAGCCAACTAAAACTATTCCAGGAATAAAAGCTCCAAGAAACATCTCACCTGCTGATGTTGATGTGACATCGAATGCAGATGGCATTGAAATTTCGCCAGTAGTTTGTTTATGCAAAGCTTTGCGAATGCTAGAGCCTTGGTCAGCAGCAGAGGCTAACTGGTCTGCTAAAATAATCAGAACAATAGATGGAGGTATTATTTGCCCAAGCGTTCCTGATGCAGCAATTGTCCCAGTTGCTAAAGATTGTGAATAGTTATTGCGTAACATCGCTGGCAGAGAAATTAATCCCATTGCCACAACTGTTGCTCCCACGATGCCCGTTGTAGCTGCTAACAAGGCACCAACGAATACAACAGAAATGCCTAATCCACCTCGCACAGGTCCAAATAGGTTGGCCATTGTTAATAATAAATCTTCTGCAATTTTTGAACGTTGCAACATAATACCCATAAAAATAAACAATGGAATTGCAATTAACGTATCTCGTTCTGGTTCCCAATAGGTTCCACGTAGGTTAGCATTTCCAGAACTTAACCACGTCCATGCGGTTCCCTGACTAAAGAAAGCACCTTGGTCACCAGTTAATAAATATCCTGTAACACCAGCTAAAACTAAGGTAATAATTGATGCACCTGGCAAAGCAAATGCAACGGGATATCCAAAGCCTAGTGCAGTAGCCATTAAAACAATAAGGAGAAAGAGAAAAAATAGTTCCATTAATGAGCTCCTGAGCCAGTCGGTACGTACTTACCACCTTCGCCACGGTAATCCGCCACAGCAGCCATAAGGTAGCTTACAAATTGAATCATCATTGATACCGCAAAGATACCCAAAAAGCCTGCCATCATATATTTTAAATATAAACCAAATCCTGATTGTGTAGTTTCAAAGTTTAAGATTGGACTATTAATGATGGATGTCTTCTGTGCCATTCCAGTTAAAATAATCATCCAGCATAACGTTATTCCTAAAGAAATAGTTCCAATTGCATTAACCCGCCCTTTAGATTTTTCTTTAAGACCTGCATAGACGATATCAACTCGGACATGGCCTTCTTCTAATAAAGTATGGGCAGAAGCAAATAAAAATAGTGCTCCATACCAGAAGCGAACGAGGTCAGACATGAATGCTTGTTCATAAGAAAAAATAAAGCGAAAGATTACGATTAACAATTCGCCAACAAGAATAAGTAGTGCTAACCAATGAAAACCTAGGGTTTTTGTTCTGGTTGCTAATAAAACTCCAATTATCATTAATGGAAAGTGTACATATGGTCCACGAAACTGTGACCTTCCAAGGTTTTTACCCATGGTTTCACCTATAATACCATTCAACATATCTTCTACTCGAAGAAAGGCAATAATACTGTCAACACAGCCTAATAATACAACTATCCAAAAAGCTGCACGTATTACGAATGCGTTCATATTGGAAATACGATTGCTGTCTTGACGTAATGTTATTTCAGGGCTTTTAAATGTAAGTATAACTGCAAAAAAGACTGCTGCTGGGTATAACATAATTTGCAGCACACCAATGAAGCCATTTTGAAGAGATGCTCCTGGCAAGCCTCCCCAAAAGGTAGCAAAATTATTAAATAGATATGCGAACATAACCCATAAGTTTGACCAACCAAGTGATCTTATGAACAACGGATTTGAAAACAAACCATTTTCACTTTGGACTGTTGTCGAAGCCATTGTTATTCCTTTGACATAAAAATAGGCTAAGGCAGTCTTCTGCCTTAGCCAATAATATAACCTAAATTAACGGTTCAATACGTTGTTACGTTTGTTTACGTAAGCTGTATCAGATAATGCAGTCCATGCTCCAATTTCTTCACGCGCTTTTAAAGTGCTATCATAAATACGTGCAGACAATTCTGAATGGTCACGGGCTTCTTCGATGACTTCTGCTGCAGCTTCTCCGAAGCTGTCATAGATATCATCATTGAACTCACGTAACTGAACGCCATGGTCATTGACCAATTTGTTTAAAAACTCACCATTGTTAGCATTTGTTTCTGCTAGTGTACGAGCATTTTCTTCGTTGCATGCTGCCTCAATTATTGCTTGATGCGTAGAAGACAGGCTGCTCCACCAAGATGCATTCATGCCTAACGCTAACTGTGAGCCAGGTTCATGCATGCCAGGATAATAGTAGTATTTTGCTGCTTCATAAAATTTCATAAAGTAGTCATTGTATGGTCCAACCCACTCTGTAGCATCAATTGCGCCAGAAACAAGATTTTCATAGATTTGGCCTCCAGGTACTGAGATTGGTGAGCCACCCAATTTAGCTAAGACGTCACCACCCAAACCTGGGATCCGCATTTTCAAACCTTGTAGGTCTTCTGCTGAGTTAATCTCTTTATTAAACCAGCCAC
This sequence comes from uncultured Amylibacter sp., assembly GCA_905181935.1. GTDB lineage: Bacteria > Pseudomonadota > Alphaproteobacteria > Rhodobacterales > Rhodobacteraceae > Amylibacter. The sequence continues at coordinate 63,447 of CAJIZV010000002.1, forward strand.
CCATTTGGACGCCGGTATTACCCATGGCAAAGTTTTTCAAGCCAAAGCTGCCAGCTAACTCATCCCAAAGTTCTTGACCGCCAGCATATTTTGTCCATGCGTCCATTTCACCAGCTGTTAAGCCAAATGGAATAGCTGTAAACGGTGCCCAGCCTGGGTGTTTACCTTTCCAATAGTAATCAGCTCCTATGTACGCTTGAGAATTGCCAGAAGCAACTTCATCAAAAGAATCAAATGCACCAACTTTTTCACCAGCAGCAAAATAAGTTACTTGAATTTCACCTTCTGTTAGCTCTTGAATACGCGCAGCTAAACGCTGAGCTGGTAGGCCCAATCCTGGAAAGTCTCGGGGCCATGTGGCAACAATAGCCATTTCAATTTTACTTTGTGCTACAGATGGAGCTGCCAAAGATGTACTGGCACCAGCAATTGCTGCACCTGTTAAAAAATTACGACGTTTCATTTATTTTCTCCCTAAAAGGTTAAAAGATGCGATTATACGGCTTATGTCAATTATTACTTATATAATACTGGTTATATTTCTTATATAAAATGGAATTATAAAAATTTTATTTTGTAAATTTAACTTTTGGTTGTTGTCAATAAATTAATAATACTAATTGCCCTGAATATTAAAAAATATTATGATTTTTATATAAATTAACAAAAAATTATGAGCTATTTTAGTGGCAAGATATTATTCTAGTAGCAAGATATCATTATTTGCAAAGCTAGATATGGCACTAGATTAAATATAACAATTAATATTTCATAATAAATCAATGCTTTAGGTATTTCTGCATAAAACTTATTGGAGTAATTACCCATTAAATTATCCAAAACTTTTTTTATAGCTTTTTTGAATATTGTAATCTTTAGGAAACCAACAATTAGAAGTAGGATGTTTATTAAAAGCATCCAACCGATAAAAGTAGCTACTTGTTCTAATGTCATAATATGTTTTCTAATGTGATCTTTGAGAACAATAGCATATAAATAATTATATTTCTGGAGAATTTTCTTTTATCAATTGGCTTTGTTTATGTGTTAGCTGTTCTGATCTACTAGGTATTATGATTTCAAAAATAAAAGCAGCTAAAATAGAAGCCCAAAGAACACCTATTACAACGATTATAAAAAGTTGTCCCATCAAATTGCATTATCGTAAATCTTATTAAATAAGAGAGTTTTCTTTTTTATATTTACAGTATGTTTTTTAATAGGCTGATTAAGTGGTTTTCTTTGTTTTAGAGTAATAATTATAAAGCTATTTCCCCAAGGCCAGTAACCACTGTCGTTAAAATTAATCTTTAAAAAATTTTGGTATTTCAAAAATGAACATACTATTAGTTTTTTTATGAAAGTGTTCATTTGATTAGAAATACTGATAATATAAAAATAATAGTGTAAATCGCAATTGGTATAAGATAATTTATTCCAGTCATTTGTTTATCCTTTTATGTGACCCTAACAGTGCCAGGAGGTAACACTGTTAGGGGAGCCACGAGGGGGCGCTCTTCAGGTACTTCTAACCTGTTTTGTATTAATAATTGATGAAGATGCAGTAATAACTAGGGAAATTTGCAAACGATATGAATATATGTGAATATTTTGTGCAGGCTCTTCAAATATCCTTGTTCCACTAAAAGTTATATGTGAAGGCTAGTCTTAAGGGATATTTTTAATGACACATATTATAATTGTTGATGATGAAAAAGAAATACTGGATCCACTTGAGGAAATGCTTTCTGGTGAGGGCTATCGCGTTTCAGCATTTTCTAATCCTAAAACAGCACTCGATTTTATAAGTAAAAAAAATGTTGATATTGCGGTTTTTGATATTAAAATGCCTGAAATGAATGGATATGAATTGCTCACCCAAGCACGTAATATTCATCAAAACCTTCCTGTTATTTTTCTTTCGTCAAAGTCAGATGAGCAAGATCAAATTATTGGATTTACTTTAGGTGCAGATGATTTTGTTACAAAACCATTTAGTAAGCATTTGCTACTATTTAGAATTAAATCAGTTTTAAAGCGCCATACTCCAGAAATGATAGCTATTCACAAACCTATAGTGTTTAATGAACTCTCGATTGACATAGACCGCCATCTTGTAACTTGGAACAATGAAATTGTTAATCTTACTGTTACTGAATGTATGCTTTTAATTAGCTTAGCCCAAAGACCAGGTGCTGTTAAAAAACGTGAGCAACTTATGGATGCAGCTTACCAAGATAATATTTATGTAAGTGATAGAACAATTGATAGTCACATTCGAAATATACGTCGAAAATTTGAAAATATTGATAAGTTGTGTAATATTATTTTGACCGTCCATGGTTTGGGCTATAAACTAAAGGCCTAAACTATTGCATAGTATATTAACAAAAATATTTGGCCTTTTGTTAATGTTTCTCATAGCCCTGTGGCTTTTCTTTTTTAGCTCAGATGACTTTGTTAAAAACGATATTTCAAATACAAAAAAAAGGATGGAATCTTTGGCATCCTTCATGGGTAAAATTGCAAAACCATTATTTAAAAATAATGAGATAGATGACTTTCAAATAATGTTATCAATGTTTGACACATTTAATGATGCTCAACTTTTACCGATTCATAAAGTCAAGGTTTACCGCTTCGAAGGGCAGACAAAACTCGGGGATGGCTATGTTTATTATAATGGGACACGTCCTATTCTTAGATCGCCCATATCAGTTTCACCATTAGATGCTATTGGAGATCAGGGTAAGAAAACGAATTGGTACGCTTGGGATATTATTGGTACATTGTTTTCTTATTATAGAATTCTAACTGATGCGCAGGTATTAACAGATCCAATAGTTGTCAAAAGGTCAAAATTTAATCCACAATATCATGTAATTAAAACTGGAAAAAATACATATGATATTAGAGTATTAGCTCCAATTAAGATTAACCGTAAAACTGTAGCACTTGTTGAAGTTTGGGAGGATTATGACTTAAGAGATGCATATTTTAGTAGGAATGCGCTCAGAGTTCAGTTTTTGATTGGTATAAGTATAATTACTTTAGTGTTAGGGATTATACTTGCATTTTCCATAGCATTCCCACTTAGAAGACTATCAAAACGTTTAAATCAAAAATTAACACCAGATGATTTGGCAGAACAAATGGCTAATTTGTCTGTTTCAAAGTTTGCATCTCGAAAAGATGAAATTGGGTTTTTACATAATAATCTTGTGGAATTAACAGGACAAATTACAAGACTTTTCCAAGATAAAGAACAATTCGCAGCAGACGTCTCACATGAGTTAAAGAATCCTATAGCTTCTATAATAGCTCATGTTGAAAATAACTTAGAAGCTGAAGGTGATCAGAAAACAACAGCACTTTTAAAAATTAAAAATCAAGCAATTAGAATGAATAAGCTTGTATCTGACATTTCGGAAGCAGCAATAGTTGATCATGAAATTGTAGCAAAAAAACGAGAGAAATTTAATATAAGTAATGTAATCGATGATATTACTAATCATTATATTGATGAATTGCGAAAATCGCAGATTACCTTGGAGGTAGATTTACAAAAAAATATTTATTTTAATGGATTGCCAGATAGAATAGCTCAAATTTTAATTAATCTTATCGAAAACGCAATTAGTTTTACTAAGCCTGTAGGTTCAATACGTGTGTCTCTACGGAAGAGATGGGGCAGGCCTGTGATATTAGTTGTTGAAGATAGTGGGCCTGGGGTAAAAGCTGAAATGAGAGATCTTATTTTTGATAGATTTTTCTCATCGCGTATTGGTCGTACTGTAGTTAAAAATAGCTCAGGTCTGGGTCTGTTTATGTGCCGTGAGATTGCTGAAGCTCATGGGGGTACGATTGATATTGAAACATCTTATTTAGGTGGTGCTAAATTTACTGTAACTTTATAATTTTTTTTAATGCTATTATTAAAAGGGATTTTTGGATTGGATTTAAAAATAATTTTAATTTAATAAAATTTACCATTTGATAAATTTTTAAATATATGTATGCTTTCATTAGTTGTGATAATTTTGGGGGACAAAAATGAATCATTCAACGTCAACGGCAGGTATCGTTTCTGGACGTCTTAAAAGTGACGCATTAGTGGAAAATTTTGATGATCTACATGCACCGTTTTCAAAGCATGAAGCATTAGTTGCTTCAGATCGTTGTTATTTTTGTCATGATGCGCCTTGTATGACTGCATGCCCTACATCCATTGATATACCATTATTTATTCGCCAAATATCGACAGGAACGGCTGAAGCTTCAGCGAAGACTATTTTTTCTCAAAATATTTTAGGTGGTATGTGCGCGCGTGTTTGCCCAACAGAAACATTATGTGAAGAAGTTTGCGTTCGTGAGGTTTCTGAAGGTAAACCTGTCGAAATTGGTCGGTTACAAAGGTTCGCAACAGACCGACTAATGTCACAAAATATTCATCCATTTGTACGTGCTGATAATACAGATAAAAAAATAGCTGTAATAGGCTCCGGCCCAGCTGGATTGGCTTGTGCACACAAGCTGGCGACTTATGGCCATGACGTGACAATTTTTGAAGCACGCACAAAAGGTGGTGGTTTAAATGAATTTGGAATTGCTACTTATAAGTCAATAAATGATTTTGCTCAAAAAGAACTTGATTGGCTTCTATCTATTGGTGGTATTAAAGTTGAGTATGGTATGGCAATAGGAGAGAATATTAGTCTAAGCCAAGTACAGTCTGATTACGATGCGGTCTTCATTGGCATGGGCTTATCTGGTGTTAATGCACTAGGTTGTGAAGGTGAAAATATGGACAACGTAGAGGATGCGGTCACCTTTATATCAGATCTACGCCAAACAGAAGATTTATCTGAAGTTCAAGTGGGACGTAATATTGTAGTTATCGGGGGTGGGATGACTGCTGTTGATGCTGCGGTACAGTCTAAACTTTTGGGCGCGCAGAATGTATCTTTAGTTTATCGCCGTGGAAAAGAAAATATGAGTGCGTCAGTTTATGAGCAAGAACTGGCAACATCCAAAGGTGTTCGTATAATTTATAACGCACAACCACTAAAAGTATTGGCAAACGGCTCTGGCCTAGATGTTGAGTTTGGATATACGGAAACAATAAGTGGCAAATTAGAACAAACTGGTGAAAAGTTTAATATAAATGCTGATCAAGTATTTAAGGCTATTGGACAAAATTTAAATGGTGCATCTGAAACGTTAGTTTTATCAGGTGGAAAAATTCAAATTGATGAAAATGGGCGTACAAGTGTACCAAACGTTTGGGCTGGTGGTGATTGTGCTACGGGAGGTGATGATCTCACCGTTACTGCCGTAGCTGAAGGTCGCGATGCAGCAATTAACATTAACACAATGCTTTTGAGCTAGAATAGGAAAAAAGGTTAATACTATGGCAGATCTTACAAGTAATTTTGTTGGCATAAAATCACCCAATCCGTTCTGGTTGGCGTCAGCACCACCAACGGATAAAGAATATAATGTTCGGCGTGCATTTGAAGCTGGATGGGGTGGTGTTGTTTGGAAAACCCTTGGGTCAGAAGGTCCACCTGTCGTTAACGTTAATGGCCCCCGCTATGGAGTTGTGCATGGTGCTGATCGTCGCGTTTTAGGTTTAAACAACATTGAACTTATTACAGATCGTGATTTATATAAAAATCTTGATGAAATTAAACGTGTCAAAATAGATTACCCTGATAGAGCAATTATTGTTTCTCTTATGGTACCTTGTGAGGAAGAGGCATGGAAGGCTATTTTGCCTCTTGTTGAAGATACGGGCGCAGATGGAATTGAATTAAACTTTGGTTGTCCACATGGTATGGCTGAGCGGGGCATGGGTGCTGCTGTTGGTCAGGTCCCTGAATATATAGAAATGGTTACACGTTGGTGCAAACAATATTACTCAAAGCCAGTTATAGTAAAATTGACGCCTAATATTACAGATGTTCGTCAGCCTGCTGCTGCTGCGCAAGCGGGTGGTGCGGATGCTGTTTCATTAATTAATACGATAAATTCAATTATTTCAGTTGATCTGGATGTTATGGCACCAAATCCAACAATTGATGGTAAAGGAACCCATGGGGGATATTGTGGTCCTGCAGTTAAACCAATCGCAATGAACATGGTTGCAGAAATTGCCCGTGATCCAGAGACTTCTGGTCTGCCAATTTCAGGGATTGGGGGCATCACCAATTGGCGTGATGCAGCTGAATATATGGTTTTGGGATGTGGAAATGTACAGGTTTGTACTGCCGCAATGACCTATGGTTTTAAAATTGTTGAAGAAATGATCAGTGGTTTATCTCAATGGATGGATGAAAAGGGACATACATCAATTGATGATTTTGTTGGAAGAGCAGTTCCAAATGTGACTGATTGGCAATACTTGAACCTAAACTATGTATCCAAAGCATATATCAACCAAGATGATTGCATCAATTGTGGGCGCTGTTATGCGGCATGTGAAGATACCTCTCATCAAGCTATCGCGATGACTAAGGATCGTGAATTTAGTGTTATCGATTCAGAATGTGTTGCATGTAATTTATGTGTAGAGGTCTGTCCTGTAGAAAATTGCATTACTATGGTTCAACAAAAGCCAGGCATGATTGACGCTCGTACGAATAAAGTTGTGGAAAAAGAACATGGAGATTGGACAACACATCCTAATAATCCAAGTGTTTTTGCTGCAGAATAAAATTTTTAGATGACCCAAGAGCTTAAGGGTCATCTTGCTATGTTGTGCTTTTCAGCACTTATTGCCGGATCATTTGCACTAGGCAGTTTAATTATAAACAGCTTATCGCCCATCGTTGTAACTGTAATTAGGTTTGCAATTACTGCTCTTATTCTAGGTGGAGTAATTATAGTAACTCAACCTTTAAGTAGATTGTCTTTTAAAACACCATTACGATATATTATTTTAGGCTCTTGCTTGGTCTTATATTTTGTTTTGATGTTTGAAGCTTTGAAAACGGCATCGGCTATATCTTTGTCTGTAGAGTTTACCATGGCACCATTTATTAGTGGTTTATTTGGTTATCTAATTTTACGACAGAAAATTACTTTAAGAATTTTAATTGCTTTATTTATTGGATCTATAGGTGCGCTTTGGGTTATATTTAAAGGAGATTTAAGTCGGTTTTTAGAATTTCAAGTTGGCCGAGGCGAAATACTTTTCTTTGTTGGGATGTCATTTTACGCTCTATATGTGCCACTGGTTCGGAAATTTAATAATGATGAACCACCTATTATTTTTACATTTGCAATAACTATAGGGGCATTACTTATTTCGCTACCTTTTGCATTTAATGAAATAATTAATACTAACTTTGCAGTCATTAGAACTCTTGATGTATTTATTATTTTATATTTGGCAATTTTTGCAAGTGCAGCCACATTTTTACTAATCCAATATGCTGCGCTTAGACTGCCATCTGTAAAAGTAATGGCTCATACATACTTAACGCCGAGCTGGGTAATCGTTTGGCATCTATTACTAGGAATAGAAGGACCTTCATCTTCAGACTTTGCAGGTATTTTTTTTACAATTGTCGCTTTAGTTATTCTTCTTAAGGGGCAAACTAAAGATAAAGTTTCAAGGAGTTAACATTGTGCTGAACATTGTCTTTAAAAAAGGGCCTGCTGTGTCAAAGGGATCTTTAGTATTATCATCTAATACAGACCGAACTTGAATGTCGAAGTCCGCGTAATGTTGTGTAGTTGCCCAAATTGAAAAGAATAAATGGTGTGGATCAACTTGTGCAATTTTTCCATCTTTCGACCATGCTTCTATAATCTTTACTTTTTGAGCCACCAAGTCTTTTAGTGCGCCTTGTAATTCAGGCAATACATGTGGAGCACCCTGCAGAATTTCATTAGCAAAAAGTTTGCTTTCACGTGGAAAATCACGAGCCATGTTAAGTTTTTGCTCAATATATTTACAAATTTCGTCTATAGGATCATTGTCTTCGTTGATAGCATGCAGAGGAGCTAACCAAGTTTCTAACAGTTTTGCGAGAACTGTAACGTGAATGGCTTCTTTGTTGTCAAAGTAATATAAAATATTTGGTTTAGATAGTTTTGCTCGCTTGGCTATCATATCAATAGTAGACCCACGAAAGCCAAAGTCTGAAAATACATCCAATGCAGCTTCTAAAATTATATCTGTTCTTTGACGCTGTATCCGCGTTAGTTTTTTTGTAGTTTGTGATCTAGCCATTTAATATTTTACCTAGCTTTAGTTTAACTTGGAGTAAGGCCAATTCCTTTTAATATAATTGTTTTAACCGATAATTTAGCAATCTGCCACTGTGCATCACTATATGGCTTACCTGCATTTAAAGTTTCAATCTGATGGCCAAAATCTGCATAGTGCTGTGTGGTTGACCAAATCATATATAACAAATGAGCAGGATCTATTGAATCCATTTCACCGTTTTCAATCCATCTTTGAATGTGTTTGCTGCGATCTTGTGACCATTCAAGTAATTGCCCTTCTAGATAATCTTGTATTATCGGCGCACCGTGAATAATTTCAGTTGCCCACACTTTTGAGCCATATGGATGAGTGCGCGCTAGGTCCATTTTTTTATCAATGTATCGACTTAGTGCTTCGCGTGGACCAAGTTCTGTATCAAAAGCAGAGGCAGCTTCCATCCATATGTCAAAAATATTATAAACTACTTGACGATAAAGATCCTCTTTAGTTTTAAAGTAATAATGTATGTTTGCTTTTGGTAAATTTGCTACATCTGCAATTAGCTGTGTGGTTGCGCCTGCATAGCCAGCTTCGGCAAACACTTTTTCAGCAGCAGCCAAAATAATTTTTTGATTTTGAGATCGTTTTGCGAATTTGTGAAATGAAACCGTATTGCTTACCATTATTATTTTTCTTCCCCAAAAAAAACTTGACCGTATGGTCAGATATGTACAATAGTTGACCATACAGTCAAAAAAATATCAGTCAAGAACACTCCAAGGGGGAGGTAAGATGTCTAAATTAAATTCAAATTTACGTATTAATGGTGACAGACTTTGGGATAGTCTTATGGAAATGGCCAAAATAGGCCCTGGTATTGCAGGTGGAAACAATCGCCAAACGCTTACAGATGAAGATAGTGAAGGCCGCACTTTATTCCAAAAATGGTGTGAAATAGCTGGATGTTCTATGGGACTTGATCAAATGGGAAATATGTTTGCTACGTGGGGTGGTACTGATCCTGATGCTTTGCCAGTATATGTTGGGTCACATTTAGATACGCAACCAACTGGTGGTAAATATGATGGAATTTTAGGTGTATTAGGTGGTTTGGAAATATTACGAACTTTGAATGATTTAAATATCAAAACAAAGCATGCTATTGTTGTTACAAATTGGACTAACGAGGAGGGGACGCGCTTTGCACCTCCGATGCTTGCTTCAGGAGTTTTTGGAGGGGTTCATACTCAAGATTGGGCTTATGAACGTGAAGATTCCGATGGCAAAAAATTTGGTGATGAGCTGAGTCGCATAGGTTGGCGTGGTGAAGAAGAAGTAGGAATGCGTAAAATGCATGCATTTTTTGAATTGCATATTGAACAAGGGCCAATTCTTGAAGCTGAAAGTAAAGAAATAGGCGTTGTGACTCATGGTCAAGGGTTGTCTTGGACCGAAATTACTATTGTAGGTAAAGATAGCCACACAGGCTCTACGCCAATGCCCATGCGTAAAAACGCTGGACTAGCTATGGCTCGGGTATTGGAATTAGTAGATGAAATAGCTTTATCTCATGCGCCATATGCTGTTGGCGCAGCAGGCCATATTGATGTCTACCCTAATTCGAGAAACGTTATTCCAGGAAAAGTTGTCTTTACTGTAGATCTTCGCTCTCCTGAGTTAACTGTTATTAACGATATGGAGCAACGTTTGGAGGAGGGCGCTAAGCAAATATGTAATGATATGGGGTTAACGGTATCATTCGAAAAAACTGGTGGGTTTGATCCTGTTACATTTGATGAAAAATGTGTAACTGCCGTTCGAAACGCAGCTGAACGATTAGGTTACAGTCATATGAATATTATATCAGGCGCAGGTCATGATGCATGTTGGATTAATGGTGTGGCTCCAACAGCGATGGTTATGTGTCCTTGTGTAGGTGGACTTAGTCATAATGAAGCAGAAGAAATTTCAAAAGAATGGGCCACAGCTGGAGCAGATGTATTGATGCAAGCAGTTATTGAAACTGCGGAGATTATAACATAATTTAATACAAATAAATAAATTTTGTATGTTCGAGGGGAAACGACATAATGACCAAAGTGATTAAGGGTGGCACTGTATGTACCGCAGATCGTAGTTATAAAGCTGATGTACTAATCGAAGGTGAGGTAATTAAGCAAATTGGTCAAAACCTTATAGGAGACGAATATATAGATGCCGAAGGTGCGTATGTTATTCCTGGAGGTATTGATCCGCATACACATTTAGAAATGCCTTTCATGGGTACTACAGCTGCAGAAACTTTTGAATCCGGTACATGGGCTGCAGCCTGTGGCGGTACAACAATGGTTGTTGATTTCTGTTTACCTGGAGCTGATGGTAGTATCAAAAATGCTATAAATGAATGGCATCGAAAATCTGCGCCCCAAATTTGTTCTGATATAGGCTATCATATGGCCATTACTGGTTGGAATGAAAACGTCTTCAATGAAATGAAAGACGCAGTAGATATGGGCGTAAACAGCTTCAAACATTTTATGGCCTATAAAGGTGCATTAATGATTGAAGATGACGAGATGTTTGCAAGTTTTAAACGATGTGGTGAACTGGGTGCCTTACCAATGGTCCATGCAGAAAATGGCGATTTGGTAGCCGAACTTCAACAAAAGTATTTTGACCAAGGCATCACTGGGCCTGAAGGTCATGCTTATTCCCGGCCGCCAGAATTGGAAGGCGAAGCAGCTAACCGTGCTATAACGATTGCGGATACAGCAGGTGTGCCTTTATATATTGTTCATGTCTCGTGTGAACAATCGCACGAAGCAATTAGGCGAGCGCGCCAAAAAGGAATGCGGGTTTATGGTGAACCATTAATTCAGTTTCTGACGTTGGATGAATCTGAATATTTCAATAAAGATTGGGACCATGCTGCGAGACGTGTTATGAGTCCGCCATTTAGATCAAAAAGCCACCAGAATAGTTTATGGGCTGGTTTGCAATCAGGTTCTTTGCAAGTTGTTGCTACTGACCACGCTGCATTCAATACAGAACAAAAACGCGCTGGGCGAGATGATTTTAGAATTATTCCTAATGGATCAAATGGCTTAGAGGAGAGGCTTGCTGTGTTATGGACAGAAGGTGTTGAAACTGGTCGCTTAACACCTGAAGAGTTTGTTGCAGCTACTTCGACTAATATTGCTAAAATTCTTAATATTTATCCTAAAAAAGGTGCTATTGTGGAAGGAGCTGATGCAGATATTGTTGTCTGGGATCCTAAAATCACAAAAACGATTAGTCCAAGCAATCACCATTCAGTTCTTGATTACAATGTTTTTGAGGGTTTTGAAGTTAAAGCACAATCACGTTTTACCCTGAGCAGGGGCGATGTTATTTGGGCGTGGGGGCAAAATAGTCAACCGCAACCTGGGCGTGGCAGATTCATACCTAGACCTGCATTTCAATCAGCTCAAATAGCGTTGAGTAAATGGAAATCTTTAAATTCTCCGCGACAAATTATTCGTGATCCATTGAATATTCCGGCAGGTATCTAAATGAATAATCCTGTTATTTCGGCGAATAAGCTTTCGCTAACATATCAAACAAATGATGGACCTGTGCACGCGCTTCAAGATATTAATCTTGATATTAAAAAAGGAGAATTTGTATCATTTATTGGTCCATCTGGTTGTGGAAAAACAACGTTTTTACGTGTTATCGCTGAATTAGAGACACCCACTAATGGAACGATTCAAGTTAATGGAATGAGCGCATCAGAGGCACGTATGCAGCGTGCTTATGGTTATGTTTTTCAAGCGGCTGGTCTATATCCGTGGCGCACAATTGGTGGTAATATCAAGTTACCACTTGAAATTATGGGTTATAGTAAAGAACAACGAGAAGAACGTGTCGCTCATGTTTTGGAACTCGTAGAACTGTCTGGATTTGATAAGAAATTTCCTTGGCAGTTATCTGGAGGAATGCAACAGCGTGCTAGTATCGCTCGTGCACTTGCATTTGATGCTGATATTTTATTAATGGACGAACCATTTGGTGCCTTAGATGAAATTGTTCGTGATCATTTAAATGAACAATTGTTAAAACTTTGGGCCCGTACCCAGAAAACAATTGGGTTCGTAACACATTCAATCCCTGAAGCAGTATTTTTATCAACTAAGATTGTAGTTATGTCCCCCCGTCCAGGTCGAATAGCGAATATAATTGAAAGTACTTTGCCGCGTGACCGATCCTTAGATATCCGTGAAAGCCAAGAATTTTTAGATATTGCTGCCGAAGTTCGTGATGGGTTGCGTACAGGTCATGCTGATGAATAAACTTCGTTTTTTCTGGCATAAAGTGGGACCAGTTGTGACAGTTCTCTTAGTAATAATTGCAATTTGGTATGTAGCTACAGTTTGGCTTAATTCAGCATGGGCCTATGACAAAGCTAAACGAGCGGACACTACAATCTCATTTTCACAGATGGTATCAGATACTATGATCCAAGATAAACCTTTGTTGCCTGCGCCCCATCAAGTTATTAAAGAAATTTATAAAACAACGGTATTAAAAAAGGTAACTTCAAAACGATCGCTAATCTGGCATGGTTGGATTACACTTTCCGCCACGTTGCTTGGTTTTGCTTTTGGAACGACCTTCGGTATTTTATTAGCAATTGGTATTGTCTATAGTCGCGCGATGGATATGTCTGTGATGCCGTGGGTAATTACGAGCCAAACTATTCCAATTCTTGCTGTTGCACCTATGATAATAGTGGTCCTTAACGCAGTAGGCATTTCAGGGTTGTTACCAAAAGCTATCATATCAATGTATTTATCGTTTTTTCCTGTAGTGGTTGGTATGGTCAAAGGCTTGCGTTCGCCAGATCAAATGCAAATAGATCAAATGCGTACATGGAGTGCTTCTAAAAACTCATCATTTTGGAAGTTACGACTGCCCAGTTCCATGCCTTATTTGTTTGCTTCACTTAAAATAGGCATTGCGGCATCATTGGTTGGTGCAATTGTTGGTGAACTGCCAACTGGTGCTGTTGCTGGATTGGGTGCGCGGTTGTTAGCGGGCAGCTACTATGGTCAAACTATCCAGATATGGAGTGCTTTAATTTGTGCAGCAATTCTTGCAGCCAGTTTAGTGGCAATTATAGGTACTATTGAAAAGTACACATTACGTAGGATGGGAATTCAATTATGACTTGGATAGTGTTTGCCTTGTTTTTCTGGATTACTATGTGGATTTTAAATGTCCGCCTGGCTAATGCTGGGCGTAACCGTATAATAAATTTAATAGTCCCTGCTTTATTTGGCATCTCACTATTAGTGCTTTGGGAAGGGTTTGTTAGAGGTTTAAATATTAGCCCAATTTTGCTTCCTACTCCATCAGCAATTGCTATACGTTTTTCAACAAGTATTCCAATCCTATGGGTCGATTTTGTTCAAACCTTTGTAAAGGGTGCGTTATCTGGATATGTAATCGGCTGTTCGGCAGCATTTTTAACCGCGATTGCTGTCGATAAATCAAGTTTCTTAAAACGTGGTCTTTTGCCTGTTGGTAATTTTGTGGCAGCTTTACCTATCATTGGTATGGCACCTATTTTGGTTATGTGGTTTGGTTTTGATTGGCATTCAAAGTCTGCAGTTGTAGTGGTAATGGTGTTTTTTCCTATGCTAATAAATACTGTTGCTGGCCTTAGTGCTAAAGACACTATTCAAAACGATCTTATGCAAACCTACGGTGCCAGCTATTGGCAAAGTCTTTTCAAACTTAGCTTACCTGCTGCAATGCCATTCATTTTTAATGGATTAAAAATTTGTACAACGTTGGCCCTAATTGGTGCGATTGTTTCTGAATTTTTTGGATCGCCAACACGAGGGATGGGATTTCGTATTTCGACTGAAGTTGGGCGTTTGTCGCTTGATATGGTTTGGGCGGAAATAACTGTGGCGGCCCTTGCAGGGTCGACATTTTATGGGATGATGGCCCTAATCGAGAAGGGTATAACCTTCTGGCATCCATCACAAAGGAGTTAAAGTAATAATAACAAGGAGATATACTATGAAGAATATGATTAAAGGTGCGCTAGCAGGTGCATTAATATTAAGTGCGTCAATTGCATGTGCAGATGATGATGTAACGCTTCAACTTAAGTGGGTAACACAAGCACAATTTGCTGGTTACTATGTAGCATTAGATAAAGGATTCTATAAAGAAGAAGGATTAAATGTAACTATCAAACCAGGTGGTCCAGATATTGCTCCCGCACAAGTTATTGCTGGTGGTGGTGCTGATGTAGTTCTAGATTGGCTGCCATCTGCATTAGCATCGCGGGAAAAAGGTCTTGATTTAGTAAATATTGCTCAACCCTTTAAGTCATCTGGTATGATGCTAACTTGCCGAAAAGATGCGGGAATCTCATCACCTGCTGATTTTGCAGATAAAACATTAGGTGTTTGGTTTTATGGTAATGAATATCCATTTCTTAGTTGGATGAGTAAATTAGGTTTGAAAACTGATGGATCAGCAGGCGGAGTAACTGTTCTAAAGCAAGGCTTTAACGTTGATCCGATTTTACAAGGTCAAGCAGCCTGTGTTTCAACAATGTCTTATAATGAATATTGGCAGGTAATTGATGCTGGCTTAACAGAAGATGACTTGATTGTTTTCAAATATGAAGACGAAGGTGTATCTACCTTAGAAGATGGAATGTACGTACTGGGAGAAAATTTAAAGGACGATGCGTTTAAAGAAAAAATGGTTCGTTTTGTACGTGCGTCTATGAAGGGCTGGAAATATGCTGAAGGTAATGTAAATGAAGCAGCAGATATAGTTTTGGATAACGATGCCTCTGGTGCACAAACTGAGAAGCATCAACGTCGTATGATGTCAGAAATAGCAAAGCTAACTGCAGGATCAAATGGTGCGTTAGATGCTAGTGACTATGAACGGACTGTTCAATCTTTACTGAATGGTGGTTCTGATCCAGTAATTACCAAAGCTCCAGAAGGTGCTTGGACGTCTGAAATTACAGATGTTGCATTAAACTAAAAAAATTACGGAAAGTAGGGTAACCTACTTTCCGTTTAACTAAATTATTGTCTAAACTTATTATTTCATGATTTTTCGAGATCATTTTCTCATTAACGACCTTTATTCTATGATAGGCTAATTTTTATTCTAGGATATAATAATAAATCCAATAAACTTTTATAATGGGATTATTTTAATGCTAAATTTATATAACTTAAAAAAAGCTTTGATTATATCAACCATTTTTTTTGGACTACTTAATATTATTAATAATACTGCAAATGCGAAAGAGTTTCTTGTTGAAACTATAATTCAAGGTAACGGTGAGGTTGCTAAGTCTGGAATGCGTGTTTCAGTTCATTACACAGGGAAATTATCTGATGGAACAGTATTTGATAGTTCTGTAGAGCGAGATCAGCCATTCGTATTCACTTTGGGTCAGGGCGAAGTGATTAAAGGTTGGGATTTAGGTGTTGATGGTATGAATATAGGTGAAATCCGCCAACTTACTATTCCACCAGAGTTTGGGTATGGGGTGTTAGGAGCTGGAGATATTATTCCACCCAATGCTACACTTATTTTTGATGTAGAATTGCTATCAGTTAGCTGGCCTCCTAAGCTTAAAAATGCAACACCAAAACAGTTTTTAAACGCTCAAAAAAATGGTGCAATAATTATAGATATTCGTCGTAATGAAGAATGGATAGAAACTGGTATTATTAAAGGTGCTGTTACTATTTCAGCATTTACAAAAAAAGGTCAACTTCACAAAGACTTTCAAGCCAAGTTTATGCCGCTGTTTAATGATAGAGATACTCCAGTTTTACTTTATTGCCGTACTGGAAGCCGTACAAACATGTTGGGAAATGCTCTTATTAATCAAGCTGGCTTTACAAATGTTACACACCTTGATGAAGGAATTGTCGGTTGGAAAAAGAACGGCTTTGCTATTTCTCCATATGTTAAATGAAATAAATATTTTAATTAAAACTATTAAATGATATCTGTTTGATTACCAATTGAAGTGAGACTTTTACTAAATTTATTGCTCAAATAATTGATAGTTTTTGAGTAGTAAATAATTAAGTTTAATATTTTGTATTATTAGAAGTTATGGTGGCTAGTTTAGTCTAGTACGAGTTAGGATTCAGAATGATCGATTTATATACATGGACTACTCCTAATGGTCGTAAAATATCAATATTACTTGAAGAGTTAGGAGTACCTTACACTTCTTACGCAATTGATATATCTAAAGATGAACAATTTGATCCTGCATTTATAAAAATATCTCCAAACAACCGCATACCAGCAATTGTAGACCAAGATAGTGGAATACATATAATGGAATCTGGAGCAATTATGTTATACCTTGCTAACAAATATAAACGTTTTCAGTGCGAGGGAGCAGAATACTGGCGCATGGTTGAATGGCTAATGTGGCAAATGGGCGGATTTGGACCAATGTTGGGGCAAGTTCATCACTTTGTTAAATATAACAAAGGTAAATCCGAGTATGGCGAAAATCGGTTTACAAAAGAAGCACATCGACTTTACGGCGTATTAAATACACATCTAGAGAAACGTGATTATATAGCAGGTGATAATCGGGGAATGTATTCAATTGCAGATATGGCTTGTTGGCCTTGGGCTTCACGATTTGAGTGGCAAGAGATTAATTTAAAAGATTATCCAAATGTCTTAAAATGGTACCTACTCATTGCTAAGCGGCCAGCAGTGCAGAAAGGGTACTCCATACCTAAATTTACGGCAAATATTCCATTGCTTTAGCGTCATATAATAATCATAAAAGGAAATTATAAAATGGTAATCTATGGATTAAACACATGTGCAGTTTGCCAGAGGGCTTTAAAAACTTTGCAAGCAGATGGCAGAAAGGTCAGCTTTCGCGATATAAGATCAGAACCATTGAGTGAAATTGAATTAGCTGAACTTATTGCAGAATTTGGGGATCGACTTGTAGACCGAAAATCTAATGATTATCGTAGCCTAAACGTTTGGCTCAAAAACTCTGAAGCAGATGCCCAGATAGCTGCTCAGCCTAAAGCCATGGTTCGCCCAATAATATCTGATAAAGGTGACTTTTATCTTGGATGGAATGATACAGTTCAAAAATCTTTAAATCTAAAATAATACGTATAAATTTGATATTTAATTCTTCAAAAAGTTTTAGAATTACCAATTAAAAAAATTGAAAGGAGATTAAATGTCATTTTTGGGTATTGATCTTGGAACATCTGGTTTGCGTGCACTTTTAGTTAGTGCTGAGGGCATACCCATTGGTTCCAGTGAGCGCCATTATAATGTTTCACATCCAAATTTGGGATGGTCTGAGCAAGATCCAGCAGATTGGATTACTGCATTTGAAAGTGTGATCAGTGAACTTAAAAACACCTACTATGAATTTAATAACCTTAAAGGAATAGGAGTTGCAGGCCATATGCATGGTGCAACTCTATTAGATTCTTCTGGTTCAGTTTTAAGACCTTGTATTCTTTGGAATGACATTCGCTCTCAGGCCGAAGCAAAACGCTTGGATGCTACTGACCAAGTGCGTTCTCTATCTGGCAATATTGTTTTCCCGGGATTTACAGCGCCAAAATTAGAATGGGTTCGTAAAAATGAACCTGAAATATTTAATAAGATTGCTAAAGTTTTGCTACCTGCTGCTTATATGAACTTTTATCTGACTGGGGATTATGTTGCTGACATGTCAGATAGTGCAGGAACATCTTGGTTAGATGTTGGTAAACGTAATTGGTCAGATTACCTTTTGGATGTAAGTAATATGAGGCGTGATCAGATGCCCAGACTAGTTGAGGGTTCTGAAGCTGCGGGCGAACTGCGATTAGAAATTAAGTCGAAATGGGGGCTTTCAGGAAAAATTACTGTTGCAGGTGGGGCAGGTGACAACGCTGCGGCCGCTTGTGGCATAGGCGCATTAGGGGAGGGTCAGGGCTTTGTATCGATTGGTACATCTGGTGTTATTCTCTCGTCGAGAGATGGATATGAACCAGCACCTGAAACTGCCGTCCATACATTTTGTCACGCTGTTCCAGGACGTTGGTACCAAATGGGTGTTATGCTTTCAGCAACGGATAGCCTTAATTGGTTAGCGGGCATTACACTTAAAAGCCCTTCTGAATTAACTTCTTCTATTGGTGATAAACTTCTTAGGCCTGGAAATGTGAGGTTTTTACCTTATCTTTCTGGAGAAAGAACGCCCCATAATGATGCTGAAATACAAGGAAGTATAACTGGTATATCTGCAAATACGTCGGTTGATGATTTAACACGTGGGGTGCTTGAGGGTGTGGCATTTGGCTTAAAAGACTGTTTTGATGCTTTATCTGCTACCAATGCCAAGATGGACCAGTTAACTGCAATTGGCGGTGGGACAGCTTCAATCTATTGGATGCGGCTCTTAGCAACTATTCTTGAAGTTCCGCTTAACCTGCCAGAAGGTGGCGAGTTTGGAGCAGCACTTGGTGCTGCTAGGCTTGGCATGGCGGCCTCAGTGGACAAACCACTTGAGAAGATTATTATTCCACCAATTATTCGTGAAACGATTGATCCAGATACTTCTATGCAATCGGTTTTTTGTGAGGCTCACATAAAGTATAAAGCAGCCTATCCTTCAATTAAAAGTATTCAATAATTGGTTTTAGTATATAACTATTAATATAAATAATTTACCTGTAATTCTTTATTGGATAATTGCGCGTTCCCACTCCTTAATAAATGTTTGCCGTTTTAATTTATCCAGATATGTCATCAAGGCAGGTTCAAGTATAATTGTTTGTTGTCCTGGCTTTAACAGTAAAGGAGGCAGTGTATAATTATTTTTATCGGCTGGTTTTAGTTGTGTTTTCAATAGATGTAACATGAAATTTTTTGCATTTTCAACATTTGGCGCTAATTTTGATACCATAGCAGTACGCATCATGGTAGTTGGAAAATCTGCAGGAAGAATTATTTCAATTTCATCAGAGACTTTTTTGCGAGCGCCTGCATAGCTACTAAGAACATTGTAGGCTACTGCAATTTTTCCACTAATTAGATCATCTATCATGTCGCCTGAGCAGCAGTATAGCTGTGTACCTAATCCACCCATTACCTCCATGAGCCTCCAGTAAGTTTCGGATGTGCGGGCATCTTGAGTTGCAAAAAGATATCCAAGACCAGATTTTCTTACATCATATGTACCAAGCCTATTTTGGAAAAATTTAGAACGAGATCGCAATGCTTTTATTAAGTCCTGTCGTGATTGAGGTATTTTCTGATTAGCGAAGGCTCTTTTGTTTATTACAATTGCTGCTGGTTCAATAGTGAATGCAAATAAGCTCTTTCTCCATTTTGCCCAGCTTGGGTGATTAGAATCTTGTATCTTAATAGCAAAGCCATCATTTACTAATTTGAGTTGCAGATCCATTGCACTTGAAATTACAAGATCATATTTCTCTGGTGTATTACGAAAAATTTTATCAAGTGAGGCTGTTCCAGTGACTAAATATTCAATTTTTGTAGCTGGATTATCTACAAGATAACTTTTTAAAATAGGCTCAAAAAACGATGTGTCAGTACTTGATAGAATGCGTAAAGTTTGGTTTGTCGAGCCACTAGAAAAAATTCTCTGATCTTCCCATTCTTCTGCATTTAACGAGTAAGTAATGAATATCAAAACTAAAACGATAATATAGCGCATGCTCCACCTTTCTTATGATTAAAAATTTCAAGTCTGCCATTATGTGCGTTTGCAACGTCTTTTGCTATTGTAAGACCAAGCCCTGATCCAATTATTCCATTTGCATTTTTACCTCTTGTAAATCGTAAGGTAAGGTTTTGGATGTCATCGGGTGGAAAGCCTGGCCCTTCATCATGAATTTTTAAATAAGGCGTTGGTTCTGATCCAACTGATATTTTGATAATTGCCTCATTTGGCGAATATTTGAGGGCGTTATCAATCAAATTTCGAATTGCATTTTGTATTAGAATAAAATCACCATGAATTTCTACAGGATTTTTGTGATTAACTAATATTTTAACATCCTTCATTTCTGCAATTGGTGACAACCGAAGAGCTAAATCCTGAACTAAATCTATTAAATCAATATATTCTTTTTGCAAATGATCAGTGCGAAAAGTTATCATTGCATGATCTAAAAGTTGACTTGCTGCACGTGATGCCTCGTCAATTGCGCGTACCATTGATCGTAATGCTTCTCTATTCTCACTTTTACTAACGCGTTGTAATGTTGCATCTGCATAAGAACGTACAGTTGCAAGTGGAGTTCTCACTCTGTGTGCTGCCTCTGCAATGAAATCTTCTGATTGCTTTAGTGATAGATCTAACCTGCCCATAAGTCTGTTTAATGAGGAAACTAAGGGGACCATTTCGGAAGGGATCTCTTTTTCAAATGGACTTAAATCCTTGGGGCCACGTTTTTTTATTGATGCTGCTAGTCGCATCAATGGATTTATTGTTGTTGATGTAGCCAAGTAAGACAACGCAGCAACAAGTATAAAAAAACCAGCACCAAAAACAGCTACATTTTTTGAAATACTATTTAATGTGCGTGATAAATCATCTTGCGTTTGGGCGACTGATACAGAAATTTCAATACGTCCGCGCTCACCAACTAAAATGCGATTTGCGTTAGCAACTCTTGCAAAAGTACCTTTATATTTAATCGTTTGAAAAGTGCGAGTTTCTCCTGTTAATGAAGATGGAGCTGGTAAACCTTTATAACCTGATAGGAGAATGCCGTCTTGGTATATTGCGTAAAAAACACGATCATCTAAGTCTGTATCTAACATTGATAAGGATGCGTATGGAAAGTCTACCTCAACCAAACCGTCTTGAATTGTGGCTGCATCTAGTATGGATGAGAGAGAGGCTTTAAGTATATTATCTTGGCCATCTTGAGCTATTTGGGTTGCATATCCACGCACGATAAAAAACAAAATTATGCCAAGAATTGCTGATCCACTTATTAATGTAATCATCAAGCGATTTCTTAATGATCCAGATATACGAACAGTATTAGTCATCATCAAGCCTGTACCCAAGGCTTCTATGCGTACTTATCTTTAAGGATGTATCCTCAAGATGTTTTCTCAGTCTGCCTACATAAACCTCAATTGCATTTTCTGAGACATCTTCATCCAAAGAAAAAAGTCTATCAATCAGTTTTTGTTTAGAAAAAATTTGGCCGCGGGCATTTAATAATAGTTCAAACAGCCGGAGCTCTCTATTTCGGAGGTTAACCATTTTATCTCTGATAGAAAGTTGTCCAGCAAGCGGATTAAAGGCAACATCACCAAATTGTAAAATAGTTTGTGCTGTACCAGCTTTTCTGCGCAGGACTGCTCTGCATCTTGCCTGTAGTTCAGCATGATCAAATGGTTTTGTAACATAATCATCTGCACCTAAATCCAAGAGACTGATTCTGTCTGAGACCTGTGACCGTGCAGTTAGGACAATGATAGGTGTATCTTTTTTTTGATCTCTATGGTGTTTAAGAAAGCTACGCCCATCTCCATCAGGCAACATTATATCAAGGAAAATTAAATCGTACTCTCCAGTATTAGAGTAGGCAATAGCATCTTCTAATTTATCAGCATGATCAATGACATGTCCGTCAAACTTTATGCGAGAACAAATTGCATTTGCGAGCTCGTGATTGTCTTCAACCAATAGGTATTTCATATTTTTAACAGACAGTTTGGGATGTGACAGGTTAGTGACAGGTTAAAATGCTTTGTTGTTTAAGTTGGCCCGTTTTGTGGCCATTTGTCAAATGGGAGGAAATCATCATGACATTTAATTTGGGCCGACGCGCCCTTGTAGTAGGTACAATTGCCGCACTAAGCCTTGGCGCACCTGTATTAGCAGACGGTCATAAAGTTTTAGATAGTATTCACTTCTTAATCCCCGGCGGTGCTGGTGGTGGTTGGGATGGAACTGCACGTGGTACTGGCGAAGCCTTAACTACTGCTGGCCTTGTAGGTTCCGCATCATATGAGAATATGTCAGGTGGTGGTGGTGGTAAAGCTATTGGTTTCTTGATTGAAAACGCTGATAGTAACCATGGTACTTTAATGGTAAATTCAACGCCTATCGTTATACGATCATTGACGGGTGTATTCCCACATAACTTCCGTGATCTAACGTTAGTTTCTGGTACAATTGGCGATTATGCTGCAATGGTAGTTAGTAAAAATAGTCCAATTAATTCAATGTCTGATTTGATTGCTGCATATGAAGCTGATGCATCTGCAACTGCTATTGGTGGTGGCTCTGTGCCTGGTGGTATGGATCATCTTGTTGCTGCTATGGTGATGGAGGCTGCAGGAAAAGATGCTCTTGGAGTTAAATATATTCCATATGACGCTGGTGGCAAAGCAATGGCAGCCCTATTGTCAGGTGAAATTGCAGCACTTTCAACTGGATTTTCAGAAGCAGTAGATCTGGCTAATGCCGGTGAAGTGAAAATTATTGGTGTAACTTCTGATGAGCGTGTAAGTGCAGCACCCAATGCAATGACTATGAAAGAGCAAGGCATTAATACATCTTTCGTAAATTGGCGTGGTTTCTTTGGCGCACCAGGCTTACCTGCAGAAAAAACTGCTATGTATCAAGATGCAATTGAAAAAATGTATGCAACACCAGAATGGGAAGCAGTTCGGGCGCGTAACGGTTGGGTTAATATCCATAATTCAGGTGATGACTTTAAAGTGTTTCTTGAAGCCCAGGAACAAGTTATCGGCGATTTAATGAAGAAATTAGGTTTCTTATAATACAATTATTGGCAAAGTGGGTAACTGCTTTGCCAACATTTTAACATTTGGAGATTTGTGTATGGCACTGGATCGTTGGATCGCTTTGATTTTGCTTGGTTTTTGTCTGATCTATGGCTATGCGGCTTGGTTCACTATGGATGTAGGTCTTGCGCCGTTTATGAAGCGTAACCCAATTTGGCCCAGTACATTTCCAAAAATTTTATCTGTGTTAGGGATTATCACTTCTCTAATTATTCTACTTGCTGTTGAAAAAGGTGAACAAAAAGTATCTGACATCGATTATCGCCGCCTTCATGAATATAAGCTTGGTCAAGCAATATTATTGCTTTGTTTGATGGTAGTATATGCAATGTGTTTACGGCCAGTGGGGTTTATATTTTCTACTAGTACATTTCTTATTTTTGGCAGTATAATTTTGGGTGAACGCAAATGGTATTTTGTAGTTCCAATTGCGCTTATAGCAACATTATTTGTTTGGTATCTAGTTCAAGAAGTCCTTGGAATATATATGCGCCCGTTTCCAGGTTGGTTAGGGGGTTGATATGTTAGAGGGAATTCTTCTTGGCCTTGAAACAGCATTTTCTATTCAGATGTTATTAATGGTCATTGGTGGCTGTCTGATTGGTACTTTTATTGGTATGCTGCCAGGCCTTGGGCCAATGTCGATTATTGCAATCATGATTCCAGTTGCTATTTCAATAGGTGATCCTGCAGCAGCAATTATTCTTTTGGCAGGTGTATATTATGGTGCAATTTTTGGTGGCTCTACATCATCAATTTTATTGAATGCTCCAGGAGTTGCTGGGACAGTGGCTACAAGTTTTGATGGTTATCCAATGGCAAAACAAGGCAAAGCTGGCAAAGCTTTAACAATTGCAGCTATCGCTAGCTTTTGTGGAGGAACTATTGGAGCTGTATTGCTTATGATTTTTGCACCAGCGCTTTCATCAGTTGCCTTACTATTTCACTCGGCTGAATATTTTGCCTTAATGGTTGTTGGGCTTTCAGCTATAGCAGCCTTTGCTGGAACTGGACAAATTGCAAAGGCATTATTAATGACAGTTCTTGGATTAATGTTAGGAACCGTTGGTGAAGGAACAATGTTTAGCCTTCCCAGATTTACTATGGGGGTAATGGACCTTCAATCAGGGCTAAGTTTTGTAACTCTTGCTATGGCAATGTTCGCTTTACCGGAAGCATTATTTCTAGTGCTTAACCCTCCTAAACCTGGATCAAGGAAAGCTGAAGAAATTAAAAATTTACGTATAACTCGAGAAGAAGCAAAATCGATTGCGCCTGTAATTGCTCGACAGTCTATTCAAGGTTTTTTTATTGGAGTTTTGCCGGGGGCAGGTGCGACAATCGCTAGTTTTCTTGGGTATGCAGTTGAGCGGAATATAGCCACAAAAGATGAACAGGACCAATTTGGCAAAGGTTCTATAAAAGGTTTGGCTGCACCTGAAACGGCAAATAATGCAGCTTGTACAGGTTCTTTTGTTCCTCTTCTTACCCTTGGTATCCCAGGATCTGGTACTACTGCAATTTTGTTAGGAGCTCTAATTGCGTTAAATGTCACTCCAGGGCCAAGATTGATGATCGACGAGCCACAGATATTTTGGGCTGTGATTATTTCTATGTATATTGGCAACTTTGTTTTGCTAGTTCTGAATTTGCCTTTAATTCCATATATTGCCAAAATTTTAGCAGTTCCTCGGAATTACCTGATACCGTATATTCTATTTTTTACTTTGATGGGTGCATATATTGGTCAAAACAACGCAACTGAATTATTATTATTAGTTGGATTTGGAGTTTGTGCTACAGCACTTAGATTTGCAGACTATCCATTAGCGCCATTACTTATTGGATTTATTTTAGGTGGAATGCTTGAAGATAACTTTGCAAGATCAATGCAGTTATATGATGGCATTGCATTTGTCGGCCAACGTCCAATGACAATGATATTATTAGCAATAGCAATGCTATTAATTCTTTTACCTAGCCTTAGATCAAGGCGTGCTCAAATGCGTAGGAAGGGTGTAGCTGATGGTGATTAATATTTAAGTTAATAATTTTAATTTAAACAAAAATATTTATGTTTTATTTATTAATATAAGATATTTTATTTGTTTGATTTATATGTATTAATTCGTCAGTATGATTTTTGTTAGATATTTTCAATATATTAAAAGGAGACTATATTATGTTTCATAAATTACTTTTGACTGCAGCTGTAATAGCTGCTTCAACGGTTACTGTTTCAGCTGAAACAGTCCGATGGGCTCGTGCCGGAGATTCAATCACAATGGATCCACACGCTCAAAATGAGGGTGCAACGCACGCTTTAGCTCACCAGATATACGATACGCTGCTTCAGCGTGACATGTCAGGCTCGATTATCCCATCGTTAGCATTAAATTGGAAGGCACTTGCTGATAACCCAAATATATGGCGGTTACAACTTCGTGAGGGTGTAACCTTTCATGATGGCGCAGCGTTTGACGCAGAAGATGTAATTTTTTCATTAAACCGAGCAATGGCTGATGGTTCTGAAATGAAAGAGTTGTTGTCATCTATTAAAGATGTTCGTGCTGTTGATGCTCTTACTGTAGATATAGAGACCAATGGTGCAAATCCTCTGTTAGTAAATAATCTGACCAATATGTTTATGATGGATAAGGGGTGGGCAACTGCAAACGATGTTTTAACTCCGCATGATGTTGCAAAAGGTGAAACAAACTTTGCCACAATGAATACAAATGGCACAGGAGCATTTGTACTTGTAAGTCGTTCTGTAGACGAAAGGACAGTTCTTACTGCAAATCCAAATTATTGGGGTAAAGATATTTATCCGAATAAAGTAACTGATATTATCTACACACCGATCCAATCTGCTGCGACACGTGTTGCTGCTCTTTTATCAGGAGAAGTGGACATTATCCAAGATGTTCCAGTTCAGGATCTTAATCGTGTTTCAAATACAGATGGTTTGGCAGTAGCGACTGCAGCACAAAATCGTGTTGTATTCTTTGGATTAGATACAGTTGAAGGACCTACAAGTAACTTAAAAGTGCGACAAGCAATGAATATTGCGATTAACCGTGATGCAATCAAAAAGATTGTGATGCGTGAGCAATCTGATCCAACTGGAGTTATTATGCCTCCGTTTGTGAATGGTTGGACAGAAGAGTTAAATCAGTATCCTGATTATAACGTTGAGGCAGCTAAGACATTGATGTCAGAAGCAGGTTTTGCAAATGGTTTTGATATTACGCTCAATTGCCCAAATGATCGTTATGTAAATGATGAAGCAATATGTCAGGCTGCAGTTGGTATGATGGCTCGAATTGGTGTTAATGTAACTCTTGACTCAAAGCCAAAAGCACAACATTTTCCAATAGCAAAAGGTGGAGACGCTGATTTCTATATGTTGGGATGGGGTGTTCCAACGTTTGATTCACATTATATTTTCAATTACTTAGTACATACACAAACTGACAAACGTGGATCTTGGAATCCAACAGGATATTCAAATGTGGATGTAGATGCTATGATAGTGAGCTTAGAGGCAGAAACTAACCTTGCAGTACGTGATGCAACAATTGCAAAAATTTGGGCAGCTGTTCAAGATGCGCAAATGTATCTTCCTATTCACAATCAGGTACTGAATTGGGGTATGAAAGGCAATATTAACTTTGATGTGCAGCCTGAAGACCAGCCGCACTTTCAATTCCTAACCTTTAAATAAGGTTTACAAACACTAGCCCATAAGCTTATGGGCTAGTGTTATATATAAAAATTTATTTTATTATTTTGATCCTGCACTTTGTGTTCTTTGAATGGAGAAATCTTGTTGCGCTATTTTATCCCTAAATCTTATATGCTGAGTTGACCTTATGTTAATCATTATTTTGAGACGATTGGGGCAATCTATTTTAGTATTATTCCTTGTGGCTCTAATTTCCTTCCTTATTTTTCGTTTTGTAGGTAACCCGGTAGATAACTTAATGGGTCAAGAGGCTACGCTATTACAGCGGGCTGCTCTTGAAGAAGCACTGGGCTTAAACGATCCTTTATATAAACAATATTTTAACTTTGTTTGGCGAGCTATTCACTTTGATTTTGGAAATTCTTACAGGGGTGCTTTACCAGTAGCTGAACTAATTGCGAGTAGATTACCGGCAACTTTAGAGTTAGCATTGACCTCTGCAATATTTGCATTGGTTTTTGGTGTAATTACCGGTATTTATACTGCCATTAAACGTGGCGGTTTTATTGCAAATTTAATTCTTTCTACTTCATTAATTGGGGTATCATTACCGACATTTCTAATTGGTGTTTTACTAATATGGTTGTTTGCTGTTGAACTAAGATGGTTACCTTCTTTTGGAAGAGGTGAAGTTGTCACTTTAGGTTGGTGGACAACTGGTTTCTTAACTATATCTGGCCTTAAATCTCTTATTTTACCGAGTATTACTTTAGGGCTCTATCAACTTACATTGATTATGCGATTAACTCGCTCTGAAATGCTTGAAGTTTTGCGCCAGGACTATGTTCGCTTTGCTAAAGCTCTTGGATTATCCAATAAGCAAGTGCATTTTAATCATGCTCTTCCAAATACGCTAGTGCCAGTCATTACTATAGCTGGCTTACAACTCGGATCAATAGTTGCATTTGCAATTATTACTGAATCTGTTTTCCAATGGCCTGGAGTAGGATTGCTTTTTATTAATGCAGTATACTTTGTAGATATTCCAGTAATGAGTGCTTATCTACTTTTAGTGGGTGTGTTATTTGTATTTATTAACCTATTGGTTGACCTGTTGTATCTCGCGATTGATCCACGATTACGCGATAGTCAATTGAATGGGGAAAGATGATATGATGAACCGTTTTCTAGATTCTGATTTTTTCCATGATTTTTTACGCGCACCAGTTGCACTTATCTCATTCTGTGTCGTTTTAATTTTAGTTTTGAGTGCTGTTTTTGCTCAATTTATTGCACCTACTAATCCTTTTGATCCAGCCAGCTTAGAATTAATGAATGGTTTCACGCCACCTTTAGAAGCAAACATGTTTACTGGTGAGATTTTTTTGTTAGGTACAGATGATCAAGGTCGCGATTTATTTTCTGCTATTCTTTATGGACTGCGAATATCACTTTTTGTTGGACTAATGGCAGTCACTTTGGCTATGGTTTTGGGCGTTATGCTTGGTCTTATAGCTGGATACGTTGGAGGTTGGCTTGATAATTTAATTATGCGGCTTGCTGATATACAAATGACATTTCCATCGATATTGATAGCAATGCTTATTTTTGGTATTGCCCGAGGGCTTTTACCTCCTGAATTGCGCTACGAAATGGCAATTACAGTATTAATTATTTCAATAGGTTTATCTGAATGGGTGCCGTTTGCACGTACTGTACGTGGTTCAACTATGGTTGAAAAAGAAAAAGAATATGTAGCTGCTGCCAGATTAATTGGTCTAAATCGTTGGCAAATTATGATCCGCCATATTCTTCCAAATGTTTTGGGGCCTGTATTAGTAATAGCAACGATCACGTTTGCATTAGCAATCATCGCTGAGGCAACACTATCGTTCCTTGGAGTTGGTGCTCCACCCACTGAACCAAGTTTAGGAACATTGATCCGTGTTGGTCAGGATTATTTATTTTCAGGTGAGTGGTGGATTTTACTTTTTCCTGCTGTGACCTTGTTAGCTTTAGCATTAGCTGTGAATCTACTTGGTGATTGGTTGCGAGATACATTGAATCCGAGGCTTAAGTAATGTCAGAAAATTTACTTCAAATTAAGAATATTAGTGTAACGTTTAAAACTCGTCATGGAGTTTTAAAGGCCATAGATGATTTATCTTTAAATGTAAAAAAAGGTGAAATATTAGGTTTGGTTGGTGAGTCTGGTGCTGGAAAATCTATGACTGGGGCTGCAGTATTAGGTCTGATTGATCCACCTGGGCGCTTATCTAGTGGTCAGATTTGGTATAAAGGCCAACGTATTGATCAAGCTCCAGAAACTATACGTGGTCACGAAATCTCAATGATTTTTCAAGATCCTCTAGTTAGTCTTAATCCATTACGTAGGATTGGTGATCAACTAGTTGAGACGATATTAACGCACATGCCCATTACAAAAGCTGAAGCTGTTGATCGTGCCCGAAAGGGATTAGAAGAAGTTGGCATTGATCCAGAACGTATTAATGCTTATCCACATACTTTTTCTGGTGGTATGCGTCAGCGGGTAGTGATTGCCTTGGCTTTGGCACCAGAACCAGCATTGATCATTGCTGATGAACCTACAACTGCTTTGGATGTTTCTGTTCAAGCGCAAATACTTGATTTGTTAAAGCAACTTTGTCGCGAACGAGGGACTTCAATAATTTTGGTTACACATGATATGGGTGTGATTGCAGAGACAACTGATAGGGTAGGAGTTCTTTATGCAGGTAGGCTGGCTGAAATAGGTGAAACACGAGATGTGTTAACTAACCCAAAACATCCATATACTAAAGGGCTTGTTGCTTCAACTCCACGCATAGACGCCAGTTCGTTTGATAAAACACTTTATCAAATTTCTGGTTCAATGCCAAAGCTTGATGCTATGCCGAATGGTTGTGCATTTCATCCGCGTTGCGAATTTGCTTTAGATAAATGCCGTATCGATCGCCCATCTATTATTGCTGATCGTGCTGCCTGTTGGCTTTTGGATGGAGAGGAAACTTTACTATGAGCTTCGTTGTAGCAAAAGGTTTAACACGTAATTATGATCTATCTGAACCATTAATTGTACGCGCATTAACAATGCGGCCTAAACGTATATTAACTGCAGTAGATAATGTGAATTTTTCGATTGAAAAAGGTACAACATACGCACTTGTTGGTGAGAGTGGCTCAGGAAAATCAACAATAGCAAAAATGGCAGTTGGACTATTAAAGCCTTCTGCTGGAACGCTTATAATGGACGGTAAAAATTTAAATGATCCAGCATTAGCGCGCAATGAACAATTAGCTCTCAGGCGCCGTATTCAAATGGTTTTCCAATCTCCATACGCTAGTCTTAATCCACGCTGGAGAGTTGGGGATATTATAGCTGAACCTATCAAAGCGTTTGGCTTAATAGATGGTACTAAAGCTCAATTTATGCGTGTTTCGGAGCTGTTAGAGCAGGTTGGTCTTGCTTCCAGTGATGCCAATAAATACCCACATGAGTTTTCTGGAGGGCAACGACAGCGTATTTCTATTGCAAGAGCTTTATCTTCTCAACCCGAGGTAATTGTTTGTGACGAGCCTACGTCTGCTTTAGATGTATCGGTTCAGGCGCAGGTCCTAAACCTTCTTAAAGCGCTTCAAAAAGAATATGCTTTAACATATTTATTTATAACTCACGATTTAGCTGTAGTTTCAACTATGGCAAATAAAATTGGAGTATTAAACAAAGGTAAGCTGGTTGAAGAGCAATCTCCTACTGGGCTATTTTCTAGGCCTCAGCAAGATTATACTAAAATGCTCCTAAATTCAGCTCCAAGTATAAATTTTGGCTAAATTCTATTTATATAAGGAGCGTTATTAATTAAATTGGTAGTTCTGTTGTATCTTTTATTTCATCCATTACGAAGCTTGCGGAAATATATGATAAAGGAACACGTTTTATTAATCGCTTATAAAACGCATCGTATTCGTTTACACCTTCAATTCGTACACGGAGTATATAATCAAGATCACCTGACATTCTATAAGCACCAACAATTTCAGGTAATTCACGTACGGCAGAATCAAATAATTTAAGCCATTTTTCATCATGTTGATTTGTGCGAACTATAACGAAAACTGTAGTACCTAATCCAACGGTCTGCGGGTCAAGAATTGCTACACGCCGCGCTATAACCCCACTAGATTCAAGGTTTTTCATTCGCCGCCAGCATGCATTTCTCGATAAGTTAACCAAATCGGCTAGTGCATCAACTCCAAGACTTGCATCACGCTGAAGCACTCGTAATATTTTGCGGTCTATTTCATCTAAACTTTTCATTATGTTGTGGATATTATCCCATAATCATAAAGAAATCTACAATTTATCGGACAATATATCATTAAATCTATGGGTTAAGTAGGTTATATAAGATTATAGGTATAATATTATGTTGAGTAACAAAAAAAATATTAAAAATACGATATAAACTTTTCACAAAATTTTCTTGCTCATTCAAATAGCTTTATTGAAGTTTATTGGTGGCATGCTCGTTTGGCTTTTGGTTGCTTTATTTTTAGCGGCATATGTTGCACTTATTTACACAGTATTACCTCTTTTTTTTTAACAATGGCAAGTCGAATTATATTACGGTTTCATATAAAAATTACTAAACCAGAATAAATATTCTTAAATCAAAAGTAAACTATATGTTCCATTTTAATTTAAAAATCTAATTTTGTAGTCAATTTATTGTGAACAAAAAAGTTTATGTAGAACTTCTAAAACTTGTGAAACCTCTGTACCTTTTAATGAATAATAAATTGTTTGACCTTCGCGGCGTGTTTTAACTAATTCTGCATCACGTAATTTTTTAAGATGATGAGACATTGCTGGTTGTGATAAATTTGTGCTTGAAGCAAGTTTAAGAACGCTTTGCTCCCCTTCAAGCAATATACACATTAAGCGTAAGCGTACTGGTTGTGATAACATTTCCATCAATTTTGCAGCATCCAAAATATTTGGTTCTAGTTCACTAAAATCCAACAAATTATTCCCCTTGTATATTAGTTAATACTTATATAAGTAAATTTTAATATAAATTATTTTTTATATTCAAACAACATCATTATTATTAATATATATAATGGTTAATGCTATAGGGATTTTAAATTTGGAAACTCAGTTTACACCGTTCACGTCTTTAGCTGGTGGTGCACTAATAGGTTTATCTGCGATTGTGTTAATGTTAGCTCATGGTCGTATAGCAGGTATCAGTGGAATAATCTCTCGTCTTTTACCTCCGTCAATTGACAAGATGGGGGCAACTCAAGGCCTTACCTTTGTTATGGGTCTATTGCTTTCTACACCCTTGTGGTTCACGTTTTCTTATCAGGCGCCTGTTCAATCTGTATCTAACAATTTTGTTCTTCTTGGTTTTGCTGGCCTTTTAGTGGGTTTTGGATCGGTTTTGGGCAACGGCTGTACAAGTGGCCATGGCGTGTGTGGTGTTTCGAGGGCCTCAGGGAGATCTGTAGTCGCTACAATTATATTTATGTCTACAGGGTTCTTAACTGTCTTTACTCTTCGCCATGTTGTTGGAGGATAGGTTATGCGTACCATTATTACTTTAATAGCAGGATTACTTTTTGGTAGTGGTTTGAAATTGTCAGGAATGGTTAATCCACTTAAAGTTCAAAATTTTCTTGACTTGTTTGGTGATTGGGATCCAAGTTTAGCCTTTGTAATGGGGGGGGCAATTGCAGTAACTATGCCAAGTTTTTGGTTAATTAAAAAGCGAGGAAGCCCCATGTACAATGATAAATTTCACCTACCTAAAAATACTGACTTCGACATGAAACTTATTTTAGGTGCTGCAATATTTGGCATGGGGTGGGGATTAGGTGGTTTTTGTCCAGGCCCAGCAATTACATCCCTTTCTCTTGCTGCAAGTGGAACTTTTATTTTTGTACCAACAATGTTGATTGGAATGATTGCGGCTAAATCTATATTTAAATAATTAATTAATTTGGTCTATTATTATAAAGGAAACTTGAATGAGTAATTACAATGTTGATTTATCAATTAAACCAGAAATAAAAGCTTTTTTTGATCCAATTACTAATACTATAAGTTATGTGATTTCAGATTTGGTGAGTAAAGCTTGTGCAGTGATAGATTCTGTATTGGATATTGATTACGCGGCGGGACGTATTTCCTACGAACATGCTGATCTAATCATTAATTATATTACTTCTAAAAAACTAAATCTTGAATGGATTATTGAGACACATGTGCATGCAGATCATCTTTCTGCAGCCCCTTACTTACAAGAAAAACTTGGTGGAAAAATTGGGATTAGTGCAAGAATTATTGAGGTTCAGAATGTCTTTGGTAAGATATTCAATGAAGGAACCGATTTTCAACGTGATGGCTCTCAATTTGATGCTTTGTTCGAAGATAAAGATCAATATAAAATTGGCACATTAGAGGCATTTGTAATATCAACTCCCGGCCATACACCGGCTTGCATGGTTCACGTGATTGGAAATGCAGCATTTGTGGGTGACACTTTGTTTATGCCTGATGGTGGCTCTGCAAGAGCTGACTTCCCAGGTGGTGATGCGGGTGAGTTGTATGATTCAATTCAGAAAGTTCTTAGTTTGCCTGAGGAATTAAGATTATTCATGTGCCATGACTATGGGCCTGGTGGTCGTGACATACAGTGGGAAACAACTGTAAAAGACGAAAAAAATTATAATATCCACGTAGGGGTTGGGCAAAATAAAGATGCATTCATTAAACTCCGAATTGAAAGGGATGCCACATTAAAAGTTCCTAATCTCATTATTCCTGCACTTCAAGTTAACATGCGTGCAGGTGAAATTCCTTCTGATGATGAAGGTTACCCAGTTCTCAGGGTACCAATTAATGGGCTTTGATATAATTTACTTTTAGTGAAATAGCCATTTATGAATGAGAATTAATTATGAAAATTGTACAATTTGATACTCAAATTTTTATTGAGCCACAGATCTTAATTAAAGATATTATTGAATTAAAGGACTTGGATGTTGGCATAATTATTTTAGCGCAGACTGAACTTTAAATAGCAGACCAACCAGCATTTTTAGAAATATCAAAAATAGGAAATAAATTAAGTATTAAAACCGACCAAATACCTGTCTTACCGAGGCAAATTACTGATCGAAATATCAAAGATTTTTGAAAAAATCATTAAAGCTTCAACTAATACCGTTTTTGCCTGTTACCGTGGTGGACTCCAGAACTTTAACAATTCGCATTGATGAAAGTGTATCTTTTGTAAATGCACAATCTCTAGAAGAGCATATATATGATAAAGCCACTAATTAACCAAGATTGCAAAATGTTATTCTGATGTGTTCATCAGTAAATGCAATGGATATGAGCGCATTTAAATCTCTCGAAGTTATTAATGAACAGCTAAAATTGAGTGGTGTTAAATTCCATCTCTCAGGAGTAAAAGATACAGTAATAAATAGATCAAAAAAGACTAGCTTATTGATGGATTTAAATGGGTGTATTTTTTTCAGCCAACATCAAGAAAATAGCTTCATAAATTCTAATATAAATTAAAAACGATACTTGATTTATATAATAGTAAACAAGGAGCTGGAATATTATTCAGCTCCTTGTTTGCAGTTAGAGCTTCAGAACTAATTGGATAATATCTTGAGAAAACTGGCGTGTGTCTGTGGGCATTTCGCCATCTTGAATTCTTGCCTGTTCAAATAATACTCTGCAGGTAGATTCTTGTAAATTAGTACTAAGTGAAGGTAACTTTTTAATAAGTTCATGATTTATGTTTATTTCAAGTACTTTTTTACTGCCTTCAAACTCTTGACCTTGTGCTTTTAGAATTCGTTCTAGATTGAAATCTAATCCACCTTCACCAGCAATTAATCTAACAGGACTGTCAACAAGGCTTGATGAAGGCTTAGCATCCTCTATCAAATCACCCAAACATTTTTTAATGAGCGATGTATATATCCCTTCATCTTCTAGTGTGTCATCTTTGTTCTCTGGAAGATTATCACCTATTATGGAAATATCATATTTGTCTCTTGATATAGAAACGAAGTCTTTTTCTTGGAAAGTTCGCATTTGTGATATCCAAAAAGCATCAATTGGGTCAGTCATTAATAAAACATCAATGCCTTTTGCTTTGAAGCCTTCAAGATGGGGACTGTTTTTTGCTTGAGAAAGTGTGTCAGCTGTTAAATAGAAAATTTGTTCCTGACCATTTGCGAAAGTCTCTAAATAAGATTTTAAAGTTATAAGTTTATCCTCTTTAAATGAGTGAACTTTGATAATTTCAGCTATTTTTTCGCGATTCTCAAAATCTTCATAAAGACCCTCTTTTATAACTTTTCCAAAATTAGACCAAAATGTATCATAAGAAACTTCATCTTTTTTTAATTTTTTCTTTAATCCTGAAATAATTCGCTTTGTAAGGGCCTTTGAAATCTTTTTTAAAACTGGATTGTTTTGAACCATTTCGCGGCTTACGTTCAAATCTAAACTTGATGTGTCGAGGATACCTTTTACAAAACGCAACCAGGAAGGAACAATATCCTGAAGCTCATTACTAATAAATACACGGTTTATATATAGATTAACGTTTGTTTTTCTTTCTGGCTCAAATAAGTCAAAAGGTGCTTGTGTTGGAATGAATAATAGGTTTGTAAATTCAAGTGTTCCCTCTGATTTATTATGTAAAGTTAAAAAAGGGTCATCGAATGATCCAAAGTTTGAGTTGTAAAATTCTTTGTATTCCTCTTTGCTTATTTCTTGGGGAGCTTTTGTCCATAAAGCTTTTGCTGTATTGACCTGTTGGCTCTCACCACCTGTTTCTTTTATTTTAACAGGAACCTGAATATGATCAGAGTACTTTTTAATAAGCGCCTTAATTTTTGTGCTGTCACTATATTCTTTAGCGTCTTTTTTTAGGTAAAGCTTAATTGAAGTACCTGTTGTAGCTTCAACTTCAGATTTTGATATTGAATATCCACTTTGGCCATCACTTTCCCAAATAGTTGTTAAATTTGATCCTGCCTTACGCGTTGTTACTTCCACAAGGCTCGCGACCATAAATGCAGAATAAAATCCAACACCAAATTGACCAATTAAAGTTTGCTCTAAATCTTTTAAATTTTCTTCGTCATTACTTTCTTTAAGAAAATTTGCTGTACCTGATTGGGCAATTGTACCTAGTGTTTCTGAGAGTTCACTTTCAGAAAGGCCGATACCTGTATCAAAAATCTCAATTGTTTTCTTTTTAGTGTTAACTATAATTTCAATTTGGTCACCTTCTGGATTTAGTATGTTTGGTGTTGTCTGTCCAAGAAAACGACGTTTTTGAATAGCATCAGATGCATTAGATAAAAGCTCTCTCAAGAAAATATCTCTGTCTGAATACAAAGAATTAATCACTATATTAAGTATTTTACCTGTATCAGCTTCAAAGGATTGTGTGAATTTTTTCATGAGTTTCTCCATTATTTTTATATGATTTAAGCAAGTTTAATTAAGAGTTCAAGGCACAACTAGATCATATAATTATGAGTGTTTATTATTCTAAAATAAAATAAATAATTTTGATGACTATTTAAGTTTGTATTTATAGAAAAGGATATTTTGAGCCTGATGTGTGTATACCTAATTTATAATTTTTGTATAAAATTAAATAATATTTTTAGTGAGTCTGTAGTATTAAAAAGCAAAATATTTATGAATGGGTACTCAGTTTTACGATTTTGATTATAGAAAATGTAAGCTGAGTATTTTATAACCTGAGCGATGAAACATAATAATTAATAAACTAAGCACTGATCTTTGAAAATATTAATCAGAAGTTTTATTTATTCTATTATGCACCTAATGTTAATTTCTAAATTTAGATGTACGTAAAGATATTTATAAAAGGTTTTAATAGTTATGAAACACATAGGCATAGCCAATAATGGGTCCGAAATAATACAAATAGAGCTTAAGCGTGAAGATTTATCAATTAAGCTGTTAAGTTTAGGAGCATGTTTGCAAGATTTACGTTTGGAAGCATTTTCTCACTCGCTGGTCTTAGGATATCCTGATGCTAATTCGTATTTATCAAATGTAAATTATTTTGGAGCTACTATAGGTCCATTTGCTAATAGATTGGCAAATGGACAGGCGGTAGTTTTAGGTAAGTTGATAGAATTAGATCGTAACACCCAAAATGGTGATCATTTGCATGGTGGCCTTGATGGTGTTCATTTATTAAATTGGAATGTTATCGAACATTCTAATTATCATGTAATTTTTGAATTAAATGTAGAGAGTAATCATATGGGGTTGCCCGGTAATATGAATATCTTAACGACTTATAAGTTGCTGGAGGATCAAAGTCTTGAAGTAGACATCGTGGTTCAAAGTGATATTTCCACGTTATGCAGCTTTTGCCATCATAGTTACTTCAATCTTACAGGACGAGCTGATATTTCTGGGCATCAATTGCAGGTATTTGCCGACCTCTATTTACCAGTGAATCAAAACACTATTCCTACAGGTGAAATCACAAGTGTAGTTAATACAAATCTTGATTTTCGTCAAAAAAAAAATCTATCCTTACACATTCCTCTAGATCATAATTTTTGTATATCAAATAAACGAGAACACATGCGGAAAGTGGCTATTTTATCAACCTTAGACCAAAGGTTGGAAATGCATCTTTTTAGTACTGAACCTGGATTGCAAGTATATACTGGTCAAGGAATTAAAAGTGATGGTCCAATTGGAAATTCTGGCTCATCATATATACCCTTTAGTGGAGTGGCTCTTGAACCACAGTTATGGCCAGATGCCCCACATCATGATGCATTTCCCTCAGCTATATTGTTAGCAGATAATGTATATCGCAATGTTTCAAAATTTACATTCAAACAAAATTAATCATTATGATTTTTTGGATTTTTCTCCTAATAACTTATGACCTCAGTTTTCCAAGTGTCACACTTAATCAAAAGTCCATTGGGTAATTTTACGTCTGTAAAAAGAAAGTTTACATCGGAAAGAGAGCAAATTGTTAATGGCGCTTTGCGCTCAAATTTGTGGTAATCTGCCACAACCATAACTTGCCGAGACCTTTGAATTGCAGTGCTGCTTACCATAATTTCCTGTCCATCAAAATCAAGAAGATCTCCGTCTGCATCGATTGCTGAGCATCCCAATATTGAGTAGTCAAATTTAAATTGTTTTACCATATCGACTGTTAGTCCTCCTACGATTCCCCCATCGGCCCGTCGTAGCACACCGCCTGCTAAAATGATTTCACAACTTTTATTAGTTGACAAAATATTAGCAATATTAAGGTTGTTTGTTACTATAAGAAGATTTTCGTGATCTAATAACTCCCTTGCAACTGCCTCGGTAGTAGTTCCAATATTCATAAAAACTGATGCGCCATTAGGTATTTTTTGAGCACATCTTATAGCTATTGCTTTCTTACTATTTTTATTTAGCCGGCGGCGTTCTTCATATAAAATATTTATAACACCAGATGGGATAACTGCCCCACCATGAACGCGCTCTAATCGGCCCATTTCAGCTAATTCTGAGAGATCGCGCCTAATTGTTTGAACTGTAACATTATATAGCTCAGCAAGCCCATCTACAGTTACTTTACCTTCTTTACGAGCAATCGAAAGTATCTCTTTATGTCTAAAATTTGAGGCCATATTTTCAGCTCCTGGTAAGCAAATTTTATAGATTGAACATTTATTTCTCTAATCAATCAGACAATTGGCTACAGCGTCAAGAGCTCAAAGTCTGATTGTGTACAAAGATATGGTTAATAAGTTTAATGCGAACTATAAAATACTTTATCCATAAGAAAATGTATTTTAACCGAAAGAATTCGAACATTCGTTATTGATAAAAAGCCTATTTGTGCTATTTATATTTTTATATTTTTATATTTTTATATTTTTATATTTTTATAATTTATGTAAATTTTTGTAGGATAAATTTTTATGACACAACGTGCTAACCTTGACATAATTGATATCTTTG
The DNA here is from genome assembly GCA_905181935.1 of uncultured Amylibacter sp. Taxonomy (GTDB): domain Bacteria; phylum Pseudomonadota; class Alphaproteobacteria; order Rhodobacterales; family Rhodobacteraceae; genus Amylibacter. Next base: position 102,327 of record CAJIZV010000002.1, read on the forward strand.
TCATTGGTGGTGGTATTAATGGATGTGGCATTGCCCGGGATGCGGCAGGTCGAGGATTAACTGTAGAATTAGCTGAAATGAATGATCTAGCCTCTGCGACGTCATCAGCATCTACTAAGCTTTTCCATGGGGGTTTACGTTATCTTGAGTATTGGGAGGTTCGCCTTGTTCGTGAGGCCCTTATTGAACGTGAAACTCTTTTAAGGGCTATGCCACATATATCTTGGCCAATGAGATTTGTACTACCGTATCATAAAGACATGCGGTTTGATGGCGATACACCAACATCTAGATTATTAAATATCTTAATGCCTTGGATGAAGGGGCGTCGCCCAGCTTGGCTCATTAGGTTCGGTCTATTTTTGTATGATAATTTGGGTGGAAGAGAAATCCTAAAAGGTACGAGCTCATTGAATTTATCTGGTTCACCCGAAGGCAAACCATTACATAAACGCTTTTTAAAAGCTTACGAATATTCAGATTGCTGGATTGAAGATAGCCGGTTAGTTATTTTGAATGCTCGTGATGCAGAAATGCGCGGTGCAAAAATCAATGTTAGAACAAAAGTTACTGCCGCAGAACAGGTTGATAATGTTTGGCAGATTACTTTAGAACCAGAAGGTGGTGGAGCAAAGCGTATTGTACGAGCGAAAATAATTGTGAATGCTGGCGGACCTTGGGTGGGAGACATTATATGTAATACACTACGTATAAATACTACAGAAGGCGTTCGGCTTGTGCGTGGAAGTCATATTATAACGAAGAAATTATATGAACATGATAAATGTTATTTTTTTCAAGGAGAGGATGGACGAATTATTTTTACAATTCCTTATGAGACAGATTTTACATTAATAGGAACAACAGATGTTGAGCATTCGGATGTATTTGAAAAACCAATTTGTACTCAAGAAGAACAAGAATATTTAGTCAAATTTGTATCCAAATATTTAGAGAAAACAGTTACTGTCGATGATATCATTCATACTTATTCTGGGGTGCGCCCTTTGTATGATGATCGTGCAATGTCTGCAACGGCAGCTACCCGTGATTATGTTTTAAAAGTAGATGAAACAGTGGGAGCACCAATCTTAAACGTATTTGGTGGTAAAATAACTACATATCGCAAATTGGCAGAAAGTGCTTTGAAAAAACTCGAAAACTTTTTGCCGATTGACGATAAGCCTTGGACTGCTGGAGTTCCGTTACCAGGAGGAGCTTTTCCTGTAGACGGTGTACTGGTATTAATTAAAGAGTTAAAGGAAACATATTCATTTTTAGATACTTTCTGGGCATCGAGATTGGTTAAAGCTTATGGTCTCGAAGCATTTGATGTTTTAGGAAATGCAATGACCCAAAATGATCTTGGTATATATTTTGGCGCAAGCTTAACTGAACGTGAAGTTAATTGGTTAATTCAAAAAGAATATGCGCGTAGTGCTGATGATATTATTTGGCGTCGTTCAAAATTAGGCTTACGATTAACATCTATTGAAATAAGTACTCTAAATAAATGGATGGAGAATATCTAATAGTTGCATTTCATAGATCTCTTTTGGAATAATAGATTTTTTATATTGCATATTTAAAATAAATATTCTTTTGAGTTGATAATTGTAGCTTACAAGTTACTTTCTGTAAATATTTTTTATTATTTTTTATTATTTTTTAATTGGTTATACTTTTTTATTATTACTTTTTGGACCCAAAGCATTAAGGCTATATATGACTTATATTCTTGCAATCGACCAAGGTACAACATCAACCAGAGCTATTTTGTTTGATGAAAAAATGATCCCAGTTGGTACTAAGCAAATAGAATTTAAACAATATTTCCCTAAATCTGGCTGGGTTGAACATGATCCTCAAGACCTCTGGTCAACTACATTAGAAACGTGTGGTAGTGCTATAAAAAGTGCAGGTATTAAATCTTCAGAAATTACTGCTATTGGAATTACTAATCAGCGTGAGACTGTAATTGTATGGGATAAAATAACGGGAAAGCCAATTTACAATGCAATTGTTTGGCAAGATCGGAGAACTTCGGATCTGTGTGAAGTTTTGCGTGATAAGGGTCATGAGGTAATGATTACTGAACGTACAGGTCTTTTAATTGATCCTTATTTTTCAAGTACAAAACTTAAGTGGATATTAGATAATATTAAAGGCGCGCGTGACAGAGCTCTAAAAGGTGATTTATTATTTGGTACTGTAGATAGCTTTTTGATTTGGAAGTTAACAGGTGGAGTAGTTCATGCAACCGATGCTACAAATGCTGCTAGAACAATGTTATATGATATACGAAAAGGGCGGTGGAGCAAAACAATCTGTGATTTACTTGACATACCAATGCAGATGTTGCCTCAGGTCAAGGATTGCGCTGATGATTTTGGAGAGACCTCTGCTGATTTATTTAATGCCTCCATTCCCATTTGTGGAGTTGCGGGTGATCAGCAAGCAGCTACGATAGGTCAAGCTTGTTTTCAACCTGGTATGATGAAATCAACTTATGGTACTGGTTGTTTTGCTTTGTTAAATACAGGTGAAACGCCAGTTGTGTCTCAAAATAGATTACTTACCACAATTGCTTATCAGTTAAATGGAAAGCCAACCTATGCCCTTGAGGGGTCAATCTTTGTCGCGGGTGCTGTTGTTCAATGGTTACGCGACAGTCTAAAAATTATTGATGAGGCAGCACAGACTCAATCTTTAGCACAGAAGGCAGATCCACATCAGAATGTTATCATTGTCCCTGCCTTTGTAGGCTTAGGTGCCCCTTACTGGAATGCTAAATGTCGAGGAGCCATATTTGGATTAACCCGTGGATCCGGGGTTCCAGAAATGGCCAAGGCTTCTCTTGAAAGTGTCGGCTATCAGACCCGTGATTTGTTGGAAGCGATGTCTGCAGACTGGGAGGTAATTGGTATGGAATCAATCTTACGTGTTGACGGTGGAATGTCATCTAGTGATTGGGCTATGCAGTTTTTATCAGATATTATTGGAGCGCCAGTAGACCGCCCAGCTATGTTGGAAACTACTGCATTAGGCGTCGCTTGGCTTGCTGGAATGCATAAAGGAGTATATCCAGACCAAGAAGAATTTGCTGCCCAGTGGTCTCAAGAAATTCAATTCACCCCAAATATGAGTGAAGATCAACGCCAATCAAAATATTTGGTATGGAAAAAAGCTGTACATGCAGCTCTTAGTGTTTAATTGATGTTTAATATCAACTTATAGTGTTTTTACTTAGATATTTGGAGGTTTAGGATATTTAATTTACTTAAGAACTACCATTCTTAAAGCTGTCTCAGTCTGAACTATAAATTCTAAAGCTAGGATATTTAATGTCTAAATACCTAATAACATCCCAAGCTAGACTTGCAACTAGGCTTTCTTTTTTTGTTGCTGGATTTTGTATGGCATGTTGTGCCCCACTTTTCCCATTTATCAAAGAAAATGTTGGAGCTGATGAAAAGCAATTTGGCCTTCTTTTACTATATTTTGGACTCGGTTCTATTATTGCGATGCCCATTACTGGTTTCTTAGCAGCAAAACAAGGCTCTAAGTCTATGGTATTGTTGGGTGGGTTTGGACTCATAGTTTTTCTACCTGTTTTAACGATTGCTGAATCATCTGTGATACTTGGATTTTCACTTTTTATTTTTGGCGCCTCTTTAGGTACCATTGATGTAGCAATGAATATTCATGGTGTTGAGGTGGAAACTCTGGAAAAGCGCTCACTGATGTCAAATTTTCACGCTCAATTTAGTATTGGTGGATTAATTGGTGCTGGCTTAATGACCTTACTTTTATTTGTGGGCGTCTCAATTGCTATTGCTCCATTTGTAGGGGCTACTGTAGCGCTGTTAGCGATGATATTTGCTGCTAGCCGACTCCTTAATGTTAGTACCTCAGTAGAGACACCTTTTGTATTTCCACGGGGTATCGTTCTTTTGCTAGCATTGTTGGCAGCAATTAGCTTCTTGGTAGAAGGTGCCGTTCTCGATTGGGGGGCTTTATTGGTTATTGATCGCCAGCTTGCGGGACCGCAAAGTGCAGGCATTGGGTATATTCTTTTTTCAGCAGCAATGGTTATTGCGCGTCTAACCGGTGATCGCATCGTTGGTATTTTTGGTGAGTTCTGGGTTCTTATTTCTGGTGGTATAATAACAATTTTGGGCATTTTAGTTATTTTAGTTTCAACTTTTCCATCATTAGCACTAATTGGTTTTATATTAATTGGTTTGGGGTCTGCAAATTTAGTGCCTATATTTTTTAGTGCAGCTGGCAGACAAACAGTAATGCCAGCAAGTCTTGCTATAGCATCTGTTACTACGACTGGTTATGCTGGGGTATTGATTGGGCCTGCTATGATGGGCTTTACTGCTGATATATTGAGTTTGTCTGTAGCATTTTGGTTGTTAGCTCTAATTGTTGTTTTTATTCCGCTTACTGCAGGTCTTGTAGCTAAAAAATAGATATAGATGATTTGCTTACGTGTTAACTAACAATTTTATTGTTAGACCTATCTGTTGAAAATACTTTTTAGACCATACATACTTGCTGCAACAGATGGGCCAATTCCTAAGGCAAATATTACAGTTCCAATTCCAACAGTGCCGCCTAAAGTCCACCCGGCAGCTATAACTATGAATTCAAGACCACTTCTTACCCAAGCAATGGGTAAGTCTGTCACTCTTTGCAGGCCTGTCATTAGGCCATCTCTTGGTCCAGGGCCTAAATTTGCAATTAAATATAATCCTCCACCAAATCCAGTGACTAAGACGCCAACTACTGCTTGGCCAATTTTTAATATATAATTATCAAAAATTGGTAAAAATGGTAGTAAGAATTCAAGTACCAAAGCTATAACGACTGCATTTAAAATAGTCCCAATGCCTGGTATTTGTTTGAGTGGTATCCAGCAAAATAAAACTACAAAGCTAATGAAAAATGTAGCAAAACCAATACTCCAGCCAGTAATGTGCGTAATGCCTTGAGCAAATACTGTCCAAGGGCTAACTCCAACACCAGCAGCTATAAGTAAAGCTTCCCCTAATCCAAAAAGTGTAAGGCCTATTATAAGAAATAATATTGATACAAAAGGTGGCGTTATTGTGAGTGCTTTTGGGGAGCTCCAAAAAAGCGAGGGAACTGCTCTGATTAATAAAAATTTTGGCTTAAATTTCATTATAAATATGCCCTAAAGTTATCGTTTCTGATTATCAATTTAAAGTTAAATTTTATCAGTTTAATCACCAAAATATTTAAGCACCATCCCAACGTTTTAACATCCAATACCATTGCTCCGGTTTGGACATAATTTTTTTTGAAAGACTGTCATTAAAAATACGTGTCATTGTAATGCTATCTGTATGAGGAATCGGTGATTCAAATTCTACATGAAATTCGTTTTTATCATCAGCGCGAGTACCATAGGCAGGTATCATAGGAAGGTCATATTTTAGTGCAAGTTGTGCAGCTGATAGGGAGGTTAGAGCATCTATACCAAGAAATGGAATTCGCACGCCTTCTGCAAATTTTTCATCTAATAAAATAGATATTATACCACCATCTCTCAAGTGACGGACAAGTGCTCTGGTTCCCACGTGACCTGTTGCAAGTATTGGATTTCCACCTTCTTCAATTCCAGCACGCATTCGTCGTTCATAATGTCTATTTTTGTGAGGCTTATATACTGCGCCACTTTCTAAACCATGCATTTTAAGTACAGCGCGTATTGACTCCCACTGCCCAAAGTGGCCAGAAACAATAATTGCACCTTTTCCGGCGCTATTGGCCTCCTTGATTGCAGCAAGGCCTGGGCCAGAGATCTTAAACTTTTGGTGGAAAGTTTGAAACTCTGCCTGATGATAAATTTCAAAAAGTGTTCGGCCCATATTTCGGCCCATATTTTGGCCAAGAATTATACGTTCATAACGATTCATGTCTGGGAAAATGCGTTTTGCTTCACGTAAAAATCGCCGTCTTGCTAGTGGAAACCAGCGTATAACTATTCCAAAAGTTGTTCCCAATGCTCGGGACCGTAAATCAAATGCTCGCCATCTAAAGACAGTCAGTGCTGACCATAGAGGAAAGTACCTAGCATGATGAAAAACTGATTTTAGGTATCTTAAAAACATAGCTCTATATGATAGGGTTGAACGGTAATGCCAATCGAAAAATATTTATTTTATAATATTTTAATCGAAAAAAATACATTCTATTAAAATATAATTTTCAGATTTTTAATTATTTCGTAATGAGGTTTTTAGTGGGCTGAAAAACCAACTTAAATAACATACTTAATCCTTCACCATTTCCTAATTTTTTAATTTCATTTTTAAGCGTGTTAATTCTAACAATGCCTAATTTTTGATTAGTATATTCATAAAACTTTGAGTTTAATTCTTCTAAAGTAGCGGGCACCTCAGGATCTCCTTTTGCTTCAGTATCCCCAGATACTAATTTCTTGCCATTTTTTAAAATTAACGTGACATTCGATATTCTGTGAGCAGGAAAGGCAGCATTATACTCTTCATTTTCAACTATACTCATATTTGCAGTAAGGCGCATAACCTCAGGATCGGCAAAACTTTTTTCCATAACATCTTCCGGTGAAACCTTTCCACGAACCATGGCAACGGCTGTTGGGTAAGCGGTAGAGTATTGAGCCTGTTCAGTAGTTTTTGGTGAACGAACAGCTAAACGTTTAGATTGATGAAAAGTAGATATCTCGATTTTCTCTATATCTTCAGATACTAGGCTATACTTTTGTCTTAGGTCCAAAACTGCCTGTACAGGTGGTTGTGCCCATCGGCAGATAGGGAAATGTTTAAAATATTGTTCACTTATTCGCCAAGTGTGGCCTAAGTCATTCCAGAGGTCTGTGACATCATCAGCTTCAACAGTAACTGCTGGTGCGCCAGTAAACCCATCAGCAGCCAAGTATGCAGCGGAAACTCCTGACATTGCACCCCAGCCAGAACCATCTTTAACCATAGTAGGATAATCAATTACGCGCATCATTTGACTGCGTGGCCCATGATATTCTGCTATGCCAATAGCTTCACGTGTTTTATTTGAACTTAACTTCATAATGCGCGCACCAAGGGCTGCTGTTGCGATAGATATCCAAGCCCCTGAAGTGTGATAGTCCGCAGACGTACGGTGTAATGCAATACCTGCACGTGTACCAATTTCATATCCTACTACTAAGGAAGCAAGAAACGAGCTATCATCAGTTAATCTTTCAGCCTCGGTGAATGCAAAAAGTGCTGGTAATACGCCACATCCTACATGGCCTTTGGTTAATTTGTGACCATCGTGCCCGTCTAATGCATCTATTGTAGTGCCTCCTGCTAGTGCGGCACCTGCTGGACTAACTAAACGGTTATCAAAAAGCATATGAACTTTATGTTTACCAGGAGCAAAATGTTCGAATGCATAATTACGCATAATTCGTGACATATTAGTTTCAGTTCCAGCAGCAGCGACGCCAAGGAGGTCAAGCAACCATTTTCTGGCCATATCTAATATTTCGTCGGGAATGTTTTCAGTATTAGCTGAATGTAAGAATTCTGTGAATGGAACTGACATAAACTATCCCCTATTCAGTGACACTTAATATATTGAACAATATGGTGCATGGGAATTCTAATGTAATTACGACATTTGCTGTCGAAAATATCATATATAAGTTTATGATGGTAGCTTGTATGTTGCAGTACTTATGTAATTACTTTCTCACTAATTTTATAAAATATTTACGTTTAATAATTTTTTTGTATTTATTAAATAATTAAATTTATTTTAATAAGTCAATATTATAACATCATTTGATAGCTGGCTGGAACGTAATGGTATCCATCCTTGTGAGTGTCGACATAGCCTAGGCCAGGCCAAGGCATATGATAACCCACAAAAGGAATTCTTTCTACAGCAAGCATCCCTAATAACTTACGGCGTGTTTTAGCTGCCATTTCACGGTCACGATCAAAACGTAGCTCCCAATCAGGGTAAGCAAGCGACCAAACATAGTGATTAGCAAAATCCCCTCCTAGCATTAATTGTTTGCCATTACTTTCAATCATAAATGCTAAGTGGCCGGGCGTATGCCCATGTGCAGCCATTGCAGTGATTCCTGATACGATATCATCACCACTATCAATCATATTTAATTCATCTTCCAAGGGACGGATTTTTGCTTCAAAGTTTTCATCACCCGAAAAATCCCACTCTTCCAGCTCCAAACTGCCACAGTAATACGAAGCATTTTTAAATGTTCTGCCTGTTGAAGTATATAAACCACCAATATGGTCGCTGTGAAAATGGGTTAAGACTACTTTATCTATTTGCTCAGTTTTATAGCCAGCTGCATTTAAGGCTAAAGTTGTCCCTTCTGGGTTTTGACCTGTATCAAATAAGATTAGTTCATCACCTGTGTTTATAACTGTTGGGGTGTAAAACATTTGGAATTTATCATCTGGAATGTTATTAGCTAAAGAAACTGCAGAAAAATTTTCTTTTGATACATTTAATCCAAAAATTTCCTGTGGATTATTATTAATAGTTCTAGTGCCAGAAAGAATTGTGGTTACTTCAAAATCACCTAACGTAAATCGCCGAAATTTACTTATTGATGATCCTAGAAACGGAGCCGCTGCTTGTGCAGTCGTCGCTGATATTAATGCAGATGAACCAGCAATAAAACTTCGCCGCTTCAATAAAAGTGGACTTTTCATTTTATATCTCTTTTCTAAGTTATAAAGTAATTTTTTAATTTTTTAAAGCATACATAATAAAATATGAATATGTCTAGTTAATTTAAATATCCAATAAACCATTAAATATAAATTTTTAAATCAAATTTTGACATTAAAAAGTATTTATTTGCCTTTGGCTTCCTGTAGTGCTTTAGACCATTTATTAGAATTGTATATTTGAGAATTAAATACAAATTAAATGACGAACTGCTAGGAAAAATCATGCTTCACGTGTTAACGAATAATATTTTACCGGTGTTTTCTATACTTGCGCTTGGTTTCATTTGTGGCCGAATTAGTTTAATCTCCCGTACTGAAGCGACTACGTTAAATAGAATTGCTTTTTTGATATTACAGCCAGTACTTATCTTTCCTTTAATAAGTAGTGCTGATTTAAGTTCATTTCATTTTGATGCAGTAGCAATTTATGGATTAAGCCAGGTAATTGTATTTTTAATCACGTTTTTTATATGCATTTCATTACTAAAGCTTGAACTAGTTGAATCATGGCTACTTGCAATGTGCACTATTTTTGTAAATGGCTTGCTATATATTTGGCCTATTTCTTCTTTAATTTATGGTGCTGATATGAACTATCCAATCACCGCACTTGTGATTTGGGATGCATCAATTATGTTTGCTTTTTTCATTATTTCAACTGATTTTCTGAACAATAAAAACTCAAAATTAAAACCCATATTGTTTAGACTTCTTAAAAACCCGGTTTTAATTGCTATAGTTTTGGGTGCTGTGGCTAATATAATAGGTTTTACAACTCCTGAACCATTGCGTCTTGCCATGAAGTTTTCAGGAGCAGCAGCTGCGCCTTTAACGCTCTTAGCCCTTGGCGTGGTTTTATCATTTCATTCTTTGATACCGTCAAAGTCGATTACAATTATAGTGTTGATAAAATTGCTGCTTCTTCCACTGGTAGTTTGGTCATTTCTAAAAATTGGAACTCGCCCAGATATTTGGAACGATTTAAGTGTTCTGAACGCCGCTGGACCAGCAGGTGCAATGGCTTTTGCTCTTGCTATGTTGCACAACGTAAAGACGGACAAAATTGCTTTGGTTATTATTTGGACATCTGTACTGTCACTTTTTTCATTAGCATGGTTAGCATAAGTTTTATGACTAATCTTTAAATATTAGTATATGGATTGAAAAATCCATCAGCTACGGCATTATCTAGAAAAATATTTAATGCAGCTATTCTAGGATTATTATGTATTGGAAGAACCATCGCCTGTTTGACAGAAGTCAGGGTCCCATGTAAAATTCTTATGTTTTTATTTTCATTAAAATACTGTTCAAGCGAGGCGCGTACTCCTACTACAGCATCGTAAGATCCTACTTGGAATTCAAAAAAACTTTCGAATGGTGTACCTGAATATTTTAATTTGGCATTTTTAAGTGTTTTGTTTAGATATATTTCATATGCTGATCCTGATGAAGTCACAATATTTATACCCTTTCGGTCTATATCTTTAGTATGATATAAACTTGAATTGGCATGAACTGCATAGGTAATATCAATTGTTGAATAAGGGTTAGTAAACGTAACTTTTTCAGCGCGTGGTTTATTAATAGCTAAAAATCCAACATCCCACGCATTTGAAACTGTATCGGAAAGAACGTTTCCTGCGCTCTCATAAATAATTGGTATTATTTGAGCATCAATTTCATTTGCTAGTCGTTGTGCGAGGGCAGGGCTGACGCCGAGGTAACTATTGTCCACTGATTGTATTAAAGCTTGATTCCCAATATTATAGGCAACACGTAAAGTGCCGTTTTTACAAATTTTTTTTAAACTATTTTGCATATATACCTTCAAGAAATGCTGACCTCTGTATGTTAATTATTTCTTTATATTTACTATTTTTCATAAATTTGTGTGATAATTTCATATTTTTCTAAATATTCTTTTTAGAAAAAATCATTCCAACAATTGTAATTGGTGACACTTTAATTAACACTTTTGCCTGGTGTATTTTTATTATTTCATGAACAATTGTTAAACCTAATCCTGAACCTTCACTAGATGGACCTTGAGTAAACCGTTCAAATATTTTATTTTTAAGATTATTTGGTATGGGTAATCCGTCATTTTCTACAGATAAATAAATATTTTTTTCGTTACTAGCTATTTTTACCTCTATGAATGTCTGTGCGCCACCGCCATGTGATACCGCATTATCTATTAAATTTTGTATGGCTTCAGTTAATAAAAATTCATCGCCATGAATAACTGTTTGAAAACTGGGCACATCAATTGAAAATGTTATTTCTTTATTTAATATTTTAGTAGCATAACGTGTTCCAATTCTTCGAACTAAATTGTTTAGATCTAATTTTTCTAATTTAGAAGCGCGTCCATCTAACCGTTCTAAAGATAATAATTGTTCTGTAATGCGTGCTGCTAGACGAGTTTCTATAAGCAATTCTGACGCTCTTGATTTTGCTTCAGTAAGAGTTCGAGCATTTGCTGTAGCTTGAGCCATAGTATGAATGCCGGAAATTGGATTTCTCAATTGGTGTGCTGCGTTTGAAATGAAACGATCTCTAGCGGTTTGGGCATTAATTAATTCACGAAATAAATCATTTAATCGTGAAACGATGCCTTGAGTTTCTTTGGGGACATGTCTAATGATGGGGCTAAGATCATCAGCTGAACGTTTTTTTATGGCGTCCTCTAAATCTGCCAATGGCTTAAGGCTTAATTTAATTCCAATTAAAACTAATGCGGCCACTAAAAAAATAAGAAATGCAGTAAGTATGCCTGTTCTAAGGGCAAGATTTAGGGCAAACTGTTTGCGAAGTTCCAAGGTTTGCCAGGCCGTCACTACGGCGGTTCCAAAAATGCCATCCACATTTGTATTTTCTGCTAATTGAACTACCCTAACAGCTATTCCTAAATGGCTAGCGTTAAATAATTTGGGTTTATTTAAACTCAACGCTGTTTTTTTCTTTTGAACTGGAGGAGATGAATATCCAGTTATGAAACTACCGTCGGGACCATATATATGGTAAAATACATTCCCACCACTTGCTTGCTGGAATAACCCTAGAGTAGTCTCTGATAAGCTGTCGCCTTCGGATAACGTTACATCGCGCGAAATTGCGAAAGCTAACATCATTAGATTGCGATCAAAGATTTCTTCTGCTGTTTTTTTTGCATCATCAATGCGCCAAAGCATTGCTAGTGATGATACTATAATTAATGGTAATAATATTAATATTAAAAGTCGTAATTTTAAGGATTTTTCCATAAACTTCATTTTTTAAAGCTCATCAAATAGCCTAACCCACGAGCTACTTTTATTTCAATTCCATATGGTGATAATCGTTTTCTCAATCTGGAAATATAAACCTCCACAACCTTTTCTTCAATGTCGGCTCCTACGCCATAGAGATGGTTCGCAAGATCAGATTTTGGTACAATCTGATCTGGTCGATCTATTAAACATTCAAAAGTTGCCAATTCACGTCGTGGTAAATTTAGATCAGTATTATTTATAAGAAGTCTTCGACCTTTTTGGTCAAAAGTTAATTTACCAATTTTTTCAAAATTACCTGCGCTCCGGGGTCTGCGGCGAATTAATGCACGAATTCGGGCATCTAATTCATCTATTTCGAAAGGTTTTATAAGATAATCATCTGCGCCTGCATCAAGGCCTCTTACGCGATCTTTAGTATCACCTCTTGCTGTCAATAATATCACTGGCGTTTGATCACCATTTTTTCGCATTTCTTTAAGTATATCTATTCCGCTACGACTTGGTAAGTTAATGTCTAAAACTACTATATCAGCTTTTTCCTGTTTCAAAAAAATAGAACCCAATTCACCATCATTTAAAACATCGACAGCATGCCCCTGATCACGGAATTGGTGTGCGAGCCCGTTGGCAAGTGTTTTATTATCTTCTATTACAACAATCCGCATATTTGTCTCTTCTGAAAGCTTGGTGCAAGGTTGATCAGTAATAATTATAAAATCAAGAGGCGAATTGTTGCTTTGATAGTTTTGGCCTTAGTAGTTAAGGCTTTTTGGGAGGAAAATAAATGATATTTAATAAATTAACACGCCATTTTGCAATGGCTATTACTGCAAGTGCTGCAATTGCATTACCTGCTTCAGCTGATGTAAATATGGCTGGTAAAACGATTGAATGGACAATTCCATTTTCTGAAACTGGTGGTTCTGCAAAGTGGGCTAATTTTTTTGCGCCACTTTTATCTGAAGCTTTGCCAGGTAATCCAACTGTTGTTGTTAAGTTTATGCCAGGTGCAGGTTCGACTAAAGGTGCTAACTGGTTTCAAGAACAACCTGCTGGTGATGGAACAGTAATGTTTGGTTCTTCTGGATCAACGCAGTTTCCATATCTGTTAGGTGATCCTCGTGTGCGTTATGAATACAAAGACTGGAATCCAGTAATGGCAACTGGTACTGGTGGTGTTGCTTATTTAAATCCTGAGGCTGGTGCTAAATTTGATGGTACTGCAAATAATTTAAAAGACATCACCTTTATTTATGGGAATCAAGGCGCGACGCGGTTGGATTTAGTTCCCGCATTGGCTTGGGAAATGCTTGGGATGAATGTTGAACATGTTTTAGGTATTAAAGGACGTGGTGATGGTCGAAAAATGTTCGAGAGTGGTGAAGCAACAATAGATTACCAAACGTCTTCGGGATATTTAAAAGGGTCTGCGGAACTTGTTGCCGCGGGTAAAGCTGTGCCTATGATGACTTGGGGTTCAATAGACTCGACTGGTAATATTGTACGTGACCCAACATTTCCAGATATGCCTACATTTAAAGAAGTTTGTGATGCTACTGATGGTTGTGAAACTTCTGGCGAAGCATGGGATGCATGGAAAGCATTTTTTGTTGCAGGATTTCCATCACAAAAGTTGGCATTTTTACCAGCTGGTACACCACAAGACGTAATTGATACATTTATTAATGCGTTTGCCAAAATTAAAGCTCGATCAGATTTCGAAACTCTTTCTGCTAAGCGTTTAGGCAAATACCCAATGTATATAGGTGTTGATGCTAAAACAGCATTAGGTAATGCAACAACGGTTTCCGCTAGTGCTAAATTATACGTTATTGATTGGTTGAAAGCAGATTTTGGTGTTGATTTGAAGAAGTAAAATCTATTTTTTGAATGCCCCAGTTGCATTTCTGGGGCATTTTTATAAGTGGATGAAAGGCAACTTGTGTGGATATTTTTCTTGAAGCTTTACCTGCTCTTACTCAAGCTTGGGCATTAATTTTACAACCGGCTGTTTTAGGTTACTTAGTTATGGGTGTAATGATGGGGCTTTGTATAGGCGTTTTCCCAGGCCTTGGTGGAATTGCTGGATTATCTCTGTTACTACCCTTCATGTTTGGAATGGATCCTATGTTGGGTCTAGCTCTAATGATTGGTATGGTAGCAGTAGTGCCAACTTCTGATACGTTTGCTTCAGTTCTTATGGGAATTCCAGGATCTTCAGCTTCCCAAGCAACTGTACTTGATGGTTTCCCTATGGCTAAGCAGGGTAAGGCTGCGCGCGCTTTATCAGCAGCTTTTGCATCCTCATTGTTTGGTGGGCTAATAGGTGCTGCATTCTTAACAATTTTCATTCTTGTTGCACGTCCTGTTGTGTTGTTATTTAAATCGCCTGAATTACTGATGGTGTCAGTATTTGGTCTTTCTATGGTAGGTATCTTAGCTGGACGAATTGCAATTAAAGGAATCGTCGCGGCTGGAATTGGTATGTTGGTTGGGACAATTGGTGAAGGACCCTTCAACGGGGAACTGCGGATGTCTAGTTATGACTTTATCTATTTAACTGATGGCTTAAAATTAGTAATTGTAGGACTAGGTATCTTTGCTATTCCTGAAATTATTGCACTGCTACGCCATGATAAAGCAATTTCTGAAAAACAAAGTTTGGGTGGTGGTTGGATTGATGGCCTTAAAGACTGGTGGTTGAACAGATGGCTGTCTGTAAGATGCTCACTTATAGGTGTTATTGTTGGTATAATTCCTGGTTTGGGGGGATCTGTTGTTGATTGGATTGCGTATGGACATGCTGTTCAGACAACAAGGGATAAATCCCAGTTTGGTAAAGGCGAAATTCGAGGAGTTATAGGCCCTGAAAGTTCAAATAATGCAAAAGAAGGTGGAGGGTTAGTTCCCACATTATTATTTGGTATCCCTGGTTCAGGTTCTATGGCAGTTTTCATAGGTGCATTGGCATTGCTTGGAAATGGGATTGATGTTGGTCCTTCTTTATTAGAAAATAATTTAGATTTTACCTATTCAATTGTTTGGCTTTTAGCTCTTGCTAATGTTGTTGGCACAATTTTCTGTATAGCTATGGCCAGTACAATAGCAAAATTAACAAATATTAGATTTGCATTACTTGCCCCATTTATATTTATGATTATTTCGTTCGCAGCGTTTCAGTCTGGCCAAAATTTAATGGACCTTGTTGCACTTTTTTCTATTGGGTTTCTAGGAATTATGATGCGACGATTTGATTGGTCGCGACCAGCGTTTTTAATTGGATTTGTTTTGTCTAACCCAGTCGAAAACTATTCAAATAATGCTAGCCAAATTGCCGGTATAAGGTTTAGGCAAGGTTGGGATATAGGCATGGAATACTTAGCATCACCAATTGTAATAATTCTAATTATTATTACGGTTTTCTCTATTGTTTTTGGGCTACGTCAAGCAAAAAATATATTGGCTGAAGGTGATGTTGGATCTGGAAGTAAGCGTGCTCCTTTGGTTTTTTTACTAATTTTGACAGGATTTATTTTTTATGCACTTATTAATACTGCAACAATTCCTGACTATGCTAAAACAGATAGAGTATTCCCAGTATTTGTAGCCAGTATATCATTTTTCGGTGCTTTAGTATTACTTATTCAAATGATGATTACCTCAGAAGCGCATACATTATTTGCCGATCGTGAAACTAATGGTGATGATGGAAATGCAGCTTATGCTCTTTGGCCAACATTGGGATGGTTCGCTTTTTTATTAGTCTTAACATCAATCATAGGATTCATACTTGCTCTTGGTATTTTTTTAATAAGTTTTTTGCGAATAAGAGCAAACCTTAATTGGGTGCATGCAGTACTTTATGCTTCAGCTGGTATCAGTTTTATGATGTTTATGGCTTGGACCTTAGGGCGCGATTTTCCACCTGGTCTTTTGCAGTTTTATTTCAAATATTTGCCGTGGCCTTTTTCATGAAAGTTAATCTAATGACTCAAGTTGGAATTCAATATTTGTTTATGCGGGGAGGTACATCTCGTGGCCCATATTTTAATCGTGCTGACTTACCTCAAGATTTAGAAACGCTTGAAAAAGTATTAGTTGCTGTCATTGGCTCTGGTCATCCTTTGAATATTGATGGAATCGGTGGGGGGAATGCTGTAACAACTAAAGTTGCAATGTTATCAACATCTGATGATAATTGGGCAGATATTGATTATTTTTTTGCACAGGTCAGTGTTGAAGATGGCATTGTTGATTTCAAACCAACTTGTGGAAATATTTTATCTGCTGTGGGCGCGGCATCCCTTGAAATGGGATTGCATCCAATAAGTGAGGGTGAAACTGAAATTAAAATACGTGCTGTTAATACTGGTGCTAAAATTGTTGCCAAAGTCTCTACTCCTAATAGTGAAATTACTTATAGTGGATATACGGAAATTGATGGCGTTCCGGGAATGGCAGCAAGAGTCGAGCTTAATTTTATGGAAGTCGCTGGATCATCCACAGGTTTATTTTTGCCTACAGGGAAACTAACAGATGAGATTAATGGAATTAATGTAACTTGTATGGATGTGGCAATGCCGATGGTGATTGCTAGGGCATCAGATTTTGGTTTAAATGGTAACGAAAGTTCTAAAGAATTAGATTTAAATCGTGATTTTTTTAAGAAAATGGAAGCAATTCGAATTAAAGCTGGTGCTTTAATGGGAATGGGGGATTGTTCTAAATCAGTAACTCCAAAATTTGGTTTATTAGCAAAGGCTTCACAGGGTGGAACTATTGCGGCTCGATATTTTATGCCCTGGACAACTCACCCAACCATGGCTGTTACAGGTAGCCAATGTTTGGCTTCTTGTGCACTTACACCAGGGACTATTGCTCACGAGTTACTTCCTGCGCCCAAAACCTGCCCAACCGCAGTTGTTTTGGAACATCCAATGGGTCAAATGGAGGTCGTTGTTGATTATGATTTGAATAATGAGGTTTTCTCCCATAAGTCAGCTGGCATAGTTAGGACATGTCGTAAGTTAGCTCAAGGAACAGTTTTTATTCCCAAAGATATCTGGGCTGTTTGATTTTTTAACCCTAGAAATATTATATATTTTAAAACATGCTTTGAACGGATTTTCATATGATATTTACTAATATTTGTATTGGACATGGCTTAATGTATTTTAAACATTCACATTTTTCATTTGATTGTGATATTTTTAGAATATTTACGGTTCTAGAAATTAAAATATGCAGATTTCGATCTCTGATATTGCTGCAAAAAGACTGCGTGGGTGGATTTTGAAACTTGCTATTTTAGACGATTGGTTTGATAATTTACGTGGATTGCCTTGTTATAAAAAGCTGCATGAAATTGATGTAACCGTTTTTACTGACCATGTACAAGATACTGCAATTCTTTCCGATCGTTTGAAAGAATTTGATGCGTTAGTTTTATTTCGGGAACGTACGTCTATTACCGCAGAGCTTCTTGATCAATTGCCAAATTTGAAATTGATATCACAGCGAAGTGTATATCCTCATATTGATGTTGAAGCTTGTTCTAGAAACAATGTTTTACTTTGTTCCAGCATGCATGCTGGAACGCCATCTTTTGCTGCAGCAGAACATACTTGGGGGCTTATATTAGCTTCTATGCGGCAAATACCTCAACAAATGCAAAGTTTGCAATCAGGAAATTGGCAAATGGGTGTTGGTAAGACACTCCATGGGCGCACGCTTGGTCTTTATGGGTATGGTCGAATATCTAAGGCTGTAAATAACTATGCTAAAGCGTTTGGAATGAATGTTATTTGGTGGGCGTCAGATGAAGGCCGTAAACGAGCAGAGTTGGATGGACATATAATAAGTGCAAGTCGGGAAACTTTTTTTTCTGAAGCCGATGTGATTTCTATTCATGTTAGATTAAAGCAAAATACGCATGAAATAATTCAAGATATTGATTTCAGATTGATGGGTAAAGATGCACTGTTTGTTAATACGTCTAGAGCCAAATTAATTGTACCTGGGGCATTATTGAATGCTTTAAATAATGGGCGACCAGGTCATGCTGCAATAGATGTTTTTGACCAAGAGCCAATAACTGATAATAAAAATGAATTAGTAAACCATCCAAATATTATTTGTACACCCCATATTGGGTTTGTTACAGAAGATGAGTTTGAATTGCAGTTTTCAGATATTTTTGAGCAAGTTATTAAATTCAAAGAGGGTAAACCAATTAATGTGATTAATGCTATTTTGGTTGGTTGAATAATCGGGCAAATAACGGTGCACCAAGAATTACTATAAAAATACGAAAAATATGATGTGCAACTACAAATGTCATATCAGCACCCACAATAAGTGTAAGAACTACTAGTTCTGCTTGACCCCCTGGAGCTAGAGCTAGGATCGCTTCACGTGGGTCAGCGAGATCAAGAAATTGAATAAATCCTACAAATACAATGGTTAATACGACTAAAATTACACAGAAACCAAGACCTGCAGTTACGTCTCGACGTATTTCGGCTGATGTAATACCAGTGTATTTTACTCCAATAGTTATTCCAATAAAGAATTGTGCCATCCATATTGCCTCTGCAGGTGGGCGGTGATTTAAAACTCCTAGAAGACTTGCTATAGCGGCTAAAATTAAGGGCCCCAAAATTGAAGCGCCTACCATGCCAAAATATTTTGCAATTTGCCATCCTAGAAGGCCGCAAAGTATCATTATAAATATTTCTGAAATTGGCAAATTATTTACTAATATTCCTGGAGGGTTATTCAGATCTGCATTCCAATAGAGTTTAAGTAGAACTGGTAGAGCTATGACTATCACAAGTACTCGTGTGGCATGTATTAATGACATTGTACGTACATTGCCGCCGGCCTCTTCTCCAAATACAAGCATATCTTGAAGTCCACCTGGCATTGCTGAATAGTAACTTGTTGCCCAGTCGTAACCCCATAGTTTTTGAAAATATGGGATACCAATTAGCCCAATTATAAAAACCATGATGGGAATTAATAACATTGTAGCCCAGAGGTCTGATAAATTATTTAAAAAGGCCACAGTAATTGTTGCTCCTACCGCAACACCTAAAATTGTACGCATTGCATCATTTATTGGTTTAATTGCCGATAATTTCATGCCCAGTAGAGCAACAAAAAGACATGCAAATAATGGTCCAAAAAGCCATGGAAGTGGTATGTTTAAAAGTAAAGATACGCCAACTCCAACAAGTGCTATTATGTGGGTTTTGACTTGATTAAGTAGCATTAGTTTAAGCCAAGTAAACGGTAGTCCAGGGATGTTTCCATATGTATTGTCATGGCTCCACTTGCTTCTTGGTCATCCCCTTTTGATAAAGCATCTATAATAGCTTGATGTTGAATGAATACTGACTTTACTCGTTCTGGTGTAGTTAGGGTCGTATGCCCAAGTATTACTAAAATGGTAGATAAATTTTTATAACTATTGGCCAGATACCTGTTTCGCGCTGCATTTACGATACAAATATGGAATTGACGGTTTAATTCTGCAACTTTGTAAGAATCTAACCTTGCTTCTAACATTTTTGTATTAAGTGTCATGAGCGTACGTGTTTCAGCTTCTGATGCATGCTTTGCTGCCATTGAAGATGCTGAAGTCTCTAGCATAATACGCATTTCATAGAGTTCAACAATCTCTTGCTGGCTAAGTGTTTTTATAACTGCGCCCACTTGAGGTTTGTGTGTCACAACACCTTCAGTTTCTAATCGTTTGATAGCTTCTCTTATTGGTGTTCTACTTAGGCCAATACGAGAAGCTAATTCTGTTTCTCTTAGGCGATCACCAGGTATTAGCTTACCTGAAGAAATTTCATCATAAATAGCTTGATAAGCTGTTTGGCCTGTTGCTGCATTCATTTAGAAAGTCTCTTGTATTTGTTTAAAATAATTGTATACGCGTGGATACAATATAACAAGGTGTCAAAATGGATAATGATTGTGACGTTATTATAATAGGGTCCGGAAATGCAGCTATGAGTGCTGGAATTGCAGCGAGTGAAAAAGGTGCAAAAGTTTGGATAATTGAAAAAGCTAGTAAAGATTTGGCTGGAGGTAATACAAAGTATACCGCAGGTGCCATGCGATTTGCTTATAATAGTAGTAATGACTTACTTCCTCTGGTTGCAAACCCTGATGACCCTCGCGTAGCAATTTCTGACTTTGGTAGTTATACTAGCGAAAAATTTAAGACAGATCTTTTAGGATTTAACGACGGTAAGCCTTTGACACCAGAACAAGAAATTTTAGTTTCTAAAAGTTATGAAACTATGACTTGGCTTGCAGAGCATGGCATCAAATATGATCCTATTTTTTCGCGACAAAGTTTTGAAAAAGATGGCAAAATAATTTTTTGGGGTGGACTCACATTAGCTGCTGAGAATGAAGGTGTTGGTCTCTTTGATATGGAATTGGCTGCATTTAAAAAACTTGGTGGTGAAATCTGGTATAATACTGGAATGTCTGAATTAATTCATGATGGAACACGTGTTGTTGGTGTCAAATGTGATGACGGTTCTACTATTTATGCCGGTGCTACGATTCTTGCATGTGGTGGGTTCGAATCTAATGAAGAGATGCGCGTTGAATTACTGGGCCCAGAATGGAAAAATGCAAAAGTGCGGGGTACTCCCCATAATACTGGTGACGGATTGCAAGCAGCTTGGGCTTTAGGTGCTAAAAAATATGGAAGATTTGATAGTTGCCATGCAACTCCAATGGACCTCTACATGAAAAATTATGGAAATCTTAAAATTCCGCATGGAGAACGTAAAAATTATCGAAAAATTAGTTATTTCTTAGGTATTATGGTCAATGGAGATGGTGAACGGTTTGTTGATGAAGGAATGGATTTCCGGAATTATACATATGCTCAATTTGGAAAAGCTGTTTTAGAACAACCCAAACAACTTGCTTGGCAATTTTTTGACGCAAAAACTGAAAGTTTATTATATCAAGAATATCGTTTTTTTGATGCAAGCTTTAAACAAGCTAACAGTTTGGAAGAATTAGTTTTTCAATGTGATAGTTTAGACCAAGAAGCTACAATGAACACGATAACTGAATATAATTTGGCTGTGGATGATAATACTGCCTTCGATCCAACTATCAAAGACGGTAAGGCTACAATTGGTTTATCATTACCTAAATCAAACTGGGCACAAAAGTTAGATACACCTCCGTTTCGTGCTTATCCAGTAACTGGTGGAATTACATTTTCGTATGGTGGATTGAAAGTTTCATCAAAAGGCAAGGTTTTATTAGAAAATGATCAACCTATTGATGGGCTTTTTGCATGTGGTGAAATTGTTGGCGGTGTTTTTCTAGCGGGTTATCCTGGTGGATCAGGGTTAACATCCGGAGCGGTTTTTGGTAAAATCGCTGGCATGTCTGCTGGTGAATTATGTACCTAAGACTAATTAGTACTTATTAAAATATTGTCATTTGACTGAGATTTTTTGACTAAATATTTTTATTTTATTTTTTTGTGTTAGGATAAGCATAGTTAATTAAATAAATATTTACATTAGTGTGTATGCTAGTGATAAGTCATACTGCTGCATATCTTACGGGGAATATTATGCCACTTGATATCCAAAATCTGTGCCTTCTTAGGCAAGAATTTCACAAATTCCCTGAATTAGGATTTAAGGAAGACTTAACAAAGATTAGGGTTGCTAAATTCCTACGAAAACTTGGCCTTGAGGTTCATGAAGGAATAGGAGTTATAGGCGTTCTTAAAGTAGGTAAAAGCAATCGTGCTATTGGTTTGCGCGCTGATATGGATGCTTTGCCAATTGCAGAATTAAGTACTCATAATTATGTTTCACAATCTGATGGAGTTATGCACGCATGTGGACATGATGGTCATATAACTATGCTTTTGGGTGCTGCGCAAAAACTTGCAGAAGATCCAGGATTTGATGGAACAGTAATATTTATTTTTCAACCAAACGAAGAACATGGACTTGGTGCTCAGGCGATGTTGGAAGAGGGGATATTTGATAAGTTTCCTGTTGAAGAAATTTATGGAATTCATAATTTACCAGGTGCACCACTGGGACAAGTATCAACACGTGTTGGACTTATTTGCTCAAGTGAAAGCCTATTTGAAATTGAAATTATTGGTAAAAGTGGACATTCATCTATGCCGTATTTAGGCAAAGATGCTATTATCATTGGAGCTGAAATTATTCAGGCCTTGCAAACCATAGTTTCTCGCAAATTGTTACCAGGCAATGGTTGTGTTGTTTCGGTTACTGAATTTGTTAGTGATGGGCAACGTAATGTTTTATCAGGGCACGCAATACTGAAGGGTGATGTTCGAACACGCTCATATGAAGATAGGGCACTTATTAAAGTTTTTATGCGACAAATTTCTAAAGGTATTGGTAGTGCTCATGGTGTAAAAATAAAATTTACATTTAACACTGAATTTTCTGAAACTATAAATGCTAAAACGCCAACAGAGGCTGTAATACGGTGCTCTGAAAAACTTGGTGTAAATGTTATTCCAGATAGAGAACCTATGAGCTTTTCAGAGGATTTTGCACATTTTAGTAATGTTATTCCAGGCTGTTTTTTCCTTTTAGGTAATGGGGAAACTGGAGCCAATAGTCAGCCGCTTCATTCTGCAAATTATGATTTTAATGATGACTTATTGCCAATAGGTGTATCCCTATGGTCCACATTAGTACGAGATCGTTTGCCAGAATATAAAAGTTAGAGAGAATTCTTATGTTTAAAAGTCGCATGCAAGAATTTCGCAGTGAATTGATTAAAGCTAATATTAATGTGGCCCTTATTACAGATGAAGATAATGTATATTATTTAACTGGGTATTATGACTATTTGCATATGGAATTTGGTCGTCCTACCATTTTAGTTGTACCCAAAGATGCAGAGACATTTCTTATAACGCCATCTATTGATTTGAACTCTGCATTAGCGAATGCTGATGTTGATCAAATCTTTGAATGGAATGATGGAATGGGCCAAGAATGGCGCCAAGAGCTTCCTCGATCATTAAGCCAAAAGTATCAAGTTGGAATTGAAGTTAATCATATCCCCTTCGTAGTAAGGAATTATCTAAATAACCATATTAAACAAGATAATATAAAAAACATAACGCCAATTCTTACCGAAATGCGGATGATTAAATCTTCTCAAGAATTACAAATGGCGCGTCATGCTGGGCAGGTTGCAAATGCAATGATGGAAGCGGGTAGGGCTAATATTGCTGATAATGTTCCAGAGTTTGAGGTTGCGATTGCAACTTCCCAAGCTGGTACTCGTAAAGCTGCAGAGCTTTTAAAATCACATTATAATGATAAGGATATGTCTCCAAATACTCATTTTTTACAAATAATGGCTTCGGGAGAAGCTATCATTAAGACACACCATCGCGCATCTACCAGAATTATGCGTAACGGAGAGCCAGTATTTTTATGTTTCTGTGGAATGACAAACTTTCACCGATTTAAATTAGGTTTTGACAGAACCTTTTGGATTAAAAATATTGGAGATAAATCGCAAGAAGCCGTATATGAAGTTGCTGTTGCCAGTCAAAAGGCAGCATTAGATGCTCTAAAGCCAGGTGTAACTGCTGAAAGCATTCATGCTGAGTATGCTGAAGTAATTCAGGGAGCTGGATATGAGTATCCATTTCGCTGTGGCCGGGCTACCGGTTTTAGTTTCTTGGAGTCACCACAATTAGTTACTGGCGATAAAACAATTATTCAACCTGGAATGGTGTTAGCAATTGATGGCTCAGTTTCAACTGAGACATTTAGAGCTCAAGTGGGTGACAGTGTTATAATCACTGAAGATGGTTATGAACTTTTAACAAATCACCCAAAAGCTTTGTCAGATATTATTTTATAGCAATACTAATATTCAGAATAATAAAATACTCATAATAAAACTCAAATTTTTATAATGTTAAATATAAATATATTTATCTATTTTTTTAATAATAACTTTAATTATTGAAGGTTACTACAGCTCCAGCCAGCACAAAAACAAGAGCAACTCGCGAAAGTGATGTTATTGGTTTCATAAAATTTGCATTTGGTGGGGTTTTGTTTTTTGAGGATTTATAAATATGTAAGTTGGCTAATATTGATAGAATTAATAATGCGGATGCGCCAGTTAGTTTAATAATAAAAGCTGTTCCTAGATCTGCGCCAGGATAAATTACGCCAACTAGCCTTAATCCGCTAAGCCATAATACGACGAGAGATCCAAGTCCTAGAAACCCAAGTATTTGCATTGACCGGCCAACAAGTGGCGACGGAGCTTGCTTAGCTTTTGCATGAACTGATTGAATGACTGCTCCACCAACTCCAACACCGCCTGCAATAAAAATTGCTAAAAAATGTAAAAATTTTAATGTGTATATTTCCATAAAATCCTCATAATATAATGTGAAATATATTCTTAAAGATAAGAATAATTCACTGATTACTTTAATTTATTAAGTGTTTTATAACTTTATTATTTGAAAAATAATAGCTGTCTATTCTTAAACCATCATCATATTCTAAACCATCAATAATATATTGTTATTAATTACCATATCAAAATTTCCAAGGCTATAATTTGCTTTACGTATAAACTTTAATTATTTTATGAAAAAATACTGTATAATTTAGATGGTAAAATTATGTATTCAGTACTCGCTCTCACAATCGCTATCGAGTAGAATATTATAGGAATAGTTTTTAAGATAAGGATAAGAAAATATGAAACTTGAATTTCATCATATTAATTTTGTGTCTGAAAATGTCGATCGCCTCCATACTTTTTATACTAATATTTTAGGTTTAAATGATATGCCAGCTGAGATGTTTCCAAGGCCTAATGAAACAAAAAATAGTGGTTATAGTGGAAAAATTAAATTTGCCACTGATGGCCAGATGCAGATGCACCTTGCTGAGCGTAATTTAGCAGTAGGATTTAAACATGGTGAGGTCATTAATCCTGTTGAAAGAGGCCATATTGCGTTTAAAACTGATGATATTGAAGCTTTTAAATTAATATTAGAAAAACATGATATACTTTATTCTGACTATGGAACTGCATTTGCTGAAGAGTGGCATCAAGTATTTTTTCATGATCCAGAGGGCAACATAATTGAGGTCCACCAATCAGTACTTAAAAGTTGATCCTTGTCATTACATAAGGCTTAATATTTTAGGGAGTTATTCGATTAATTGAATTAAATAATTCGCAATCATCAAATCAAGATGAGCGCCACCACCGTTTTTAAATATAGTAATTTCACTCTCTGAGCCTCTTGCAGTTTGCCCTAAACTGATTAAATCGTAAAAATCACCTTTTATATCTTTTTCATCAATAACACCGGCTGCAATAGGGATCATTAATTCACCTATATGATTTATAGTCGTATCCCGACTGTCGACGTAAATTGTTCCTGAAGTAATAAGATCGTCATCCACTTCTCGCATGTCAGCTGTGAATGCGCCAATTAGATCTATGTGTGTACCAGGGCTTACCCAGTCACCCATCAAAATAGGTTCATGCGCCATTGTTGCCGTGCTTATTATATCTGCTTTTGAAGCAAATATTTCTAAGTCATTTGCTGTAATTAATTCGAATTGAGTGTGGCCAATTTTATCAACTAAACTTTTCGCTTGCTCAGGTCTTCGTGCCCAAATTGCTATTTGCTCTATTTCTGGAAAGGTTGATGAGTAAGCACGTACAAGGCTTTCTGCAACTGTTCCTGCACCTAAGATTAGCAATCGTTTACTTTTAGGACGTGCCAACAATTGTGCACCCAAGATTGAGTCACTTGCCGTTTTGACTTCTGTTATCAAACGGCTGTCTATAATTGCCTTTAATTCCCCACTTTTGGGTTCATAAACCATCATAGCTCCTTGGACAGTTGGTAAACCTCTCTTGGGATTATCTGCTATTACTGTGACTGCCTTAACGCCGTAACCTAATCCTTCGATGTATGCTGCTCTGTTTAAAAGTATAGCTGTTTTAGGTCCTAAAAAAATATCTGCAATTTCTGCCTTTGGAAAAAAATGCCCTTCACGTAATGCATCAACAGCTTTCTGCCATGATAATAAATTTATAGTATCATCATATCCTATATGAATTGTTGCCATTTTTGCTTCCACTCTATCATTTTAAAAAATGTGACGTTTGTACTCAATGCAGTCAAGGTTAAATAAAATCATAATATATTAAAGGTAATTAAAGAATTGAGCCTTTGTAATTGCGTAGCAACATAAATAATTTTTAAAATTATGTGTAATAATCTTTTAAAATAGAAGCATTTATTATTTAATGCTTTTAAATTGTCTAAACCTTAAAATATTAATTAATAACAATTCAATTATCAGTGAGTTTTATAAATGCGTACTTCAAAAGTTATACATGTTGTTTCATGCCATGCAGAAGGTGAAGTAGGTGACGTTATTATTGGAGGGGTAACTCCACCTCCAGGAAGCACTATTTGGGAACAGCGAAAGTGGATTTCTGAAGATAATAATTTGCGAAATTTTATTTTAAATGAGCCGCGAGGTGGTGTATTTAGACATGTTAATCTACTGGTTCCCCCTAAAAATCCAAAGGCTGACGCCGCATTTATTATAATGGAGCCAGAGGATACTCCACCAATGTCTGGTTCCAATTCAATTTGTGTATCTACAGTCTTACTTGATACTGGAATTATTCCAATGCACGAGCCAATTACCGAAATGGTATTAGAAGCTCCTGGAGGTCTTATCAATGTACGGGCTCACTGTTCAGATGGCAAAGCACAACGTATTGAAATTGAAAACCTTTCATCTTTTGCTGGACTATTAGATGCATCCATAGAAGTTGATGGCTTTGGTACTCTTATTGTAGATACAGCTTTTGGGGGTGACAGTTTTGTCGTGGTTGACCCAATTTTATTAGGAATGTCTCTTGTTCCAGATGAAGCAAGGGATTTAGCAGAACTTGGTGTAAAAATTACTAACGCAGCAAATGAACAACTAGATTTCAAACATCCTCTTCAACCAGATTGGCATCATCATTCATTTTGCCTATTTGCAGGTGAGCTGAATAAAGATGAGTTAGGGCTTCGCGCAAAGTCCGTAGTAGCTATTAAACCAGGTAAGCTTGATCGCTCCCCAACGGGCACAGCAGTTTCAGCGCGAATGGCTTTACTTCATGCTCGCGGAGAGATGAGGAATGGGGAACAGTTAACGGGTGTTTCTATCATTGGCTCAGAATTTTATGGTAAAATTATTGGAACGACACAAGTAGGACACATTCCAGCCATTAGACCTCAAATCAGTGGCAGAGGGTGGATAACTGGAACTCATCAACATATGCTTGATCCAAGCGATCCTTGGCCAGAAGGTTACCGGGTTTCTGATACTTGGCCTTGCTATAAATAATGTAAACATAAGTCATAAAATTAATGCTTATATTTACAATATTATATTTATTAAGACATTACTAAGTCGCCCGCATTTGATTACGGGCGGTTTAGTTATTTTTTTCTACGTTTAAGAACAGCATTTTTACCCCTGGCTGCTTTTGTTTTATCAGACTTTGGACGATCAGACTTAGGTTTTTCCAATTTTGATCGCTCGTTACTAGGTTTCTCTGATCGGGGTTTGTCATCTTTTGGATTAGGTCGTGCACGACTTTTTAGTTTAGATTGTTTCCCACCATCTTTTGACCATGTTGGTTTGCCTTTGTTACGATCAATGGGCTTGGCAGCTTTTTTATCTCTAGCTTGTAGTGCTACAACACCACCTTCAGGTCGCGTTTCGGGATTTTTATTTGGATTTGGTTCTGAGCGGCGCTTACGTGGTTCATCGTCCCATGGGTCACGATCATTTCTACTTGTGTCGCTATCCCATTTTTTCTTTGATTTAAAAGGTGTCCCGCTTTTATCTGAACGATCAAATTTTTCACGAGGAGATGCTTTGATGTTTGGGGCCTTGTTCAATTGCTTAAGCCAAGCACCCGGCTCTATCTCTTTGTTTGATCCAATAGCTTTTAGAAAACCATCAACACTGGACTTTAGAATTTCAACAAAGGTTTCAGTGTCTTGGATACGGATTGCACCAATATCATCTCGAGAAAGGTTGCCCGCTTTACAGACCATTGGCAACATGCGGCGTGGATTTGCATCTGCTTCACGACCACCACTTATGGAAAACCAAACTGTTGGTCCAAATTCACCACGTGGCTTTGGTGCGCCTTGTGCACCTGAGGGCGCTAACTCTTCAGGGGCTGATTGATTTTCGACGTATACACGAAAAAAAGCAGTTGCTAATTGTTCAGCATTAAAGGTTTCCATTAGTTTATCAATACTTCCACGTTCAGCAGGTGAAGGTAAAGTTGCCCAAGTGCTGTCTGAGAGTAAGCGTTCCTGGTCTTTTTCGATTATCTGTTGTGCAGAAGGAGCATCTTGCCATGTTGCTGTTACTTTGCCCATTTGCAATAATCGCTCTGCTTTTTTACGGAAGCGGCTCGGAACTATCATTGCTGAAACACCTTGGCGGCCTGCGCGGCCTGTACGACCTGATCGGTGCAACATGGTCTCATGGTTTTGTGGTAGTTCAGCATGAACTACTAAATCAAGATTTGGCAAATCAATGCCTCGAGCAGCAACATCGGTGGCAACACATACTCGTGCTCTACCATCACGCATTGCTTGTAATGCATGTGTGCGCTCAGATTGCGATAATTCGCCAGAGAGGGCTACGACAGAAAACCCACGGTTTGATAAACGTGCAGTTAAGCGGTTAACCATGGCACGAGTATTGCAAAATACGAGAGCATTAGGAGCTTCATAGTATCGAAGTGCATTGATGATTGCATTCTCACCATCACGTGGAGATACATTCATAGCAATATAGCTAATGTCAGCATGCTGTGTAGATTCTGAAACTGTAGTAATACGGATGGCATCTTTTTGGTAACTTTTTGCTAAATTAGCAATTGATCGAGGTACCGTTGCAGAAAACATTAAAGTTCGACGTGTTTCTGGAGCTTGAGATAAAATGAATTCTAAGTCTTCACGAAAGCCTAAATCTAGCATTTCATCAGCTTCATCTAAAATTACTGCTTTAACTTGAGATAAGTCTATTGATCCACGTTGAATATGATCTCGTAATCGGCCTGGTGTTGCAACAACAATGTGGGAACCACGATCTAATGAACGGCGCTCATCTCGCATATCCATGCCACCTACGCATGAGGCCATAGTTGCACCGGCTATTGCATAGAGCCAGGTTAATTCACGCTTAACTTGCATGGCCAATTCGCGAGTAGGAGCAATAACAAGTGCTAATGGAGCACCCGGACGATCAAATTTTCCCGTATCATTTAATATGGTCGGCGCAATGGCTAAGCCAAAACCAACGGTTTTACCTGAACCTGTTTGAGCTGAGACCAATAAGTCAGAAGCTTCAAGTTCTGGTTTATTTACTTCCTCTTGTACGGGCGTTAGTGTTTCATAGCCTTGTTTTGCCAAGGCATCAGCAAGTGTTTTTATCACAATTTTAATTTCTTATCAGGGCTGGGCTCCATGGCAAATACCAGTGGGAAGAACGCAGCAGGTTATCATTCATGCTTGGCGAACCCCAAATGCCGCCAATAGGCAAGAATGCAATAACCCAAAAACTGCATCACAACGCCTTTGAGGGCGCCATAGGGGGTATTGATGGGAATGTATAGGGTTAAACGCATACTAGGAATAAAACCTTTGTTCTTGTGTTTCATTTTAAGAAACGAGATACCGTTGGTACCTTAATTTTTTTCATATTTTTGGATTTTACTATGTTTGAATTATATGTCACAGCTTTTATAACTCTATTCTTGGTAATTGACCCGGTTGGATTAATGCCAATGTTTGTCTCTTTGACACAAGATAATAGTCAAAACCGTACTAAAATTGCAGTCCGATCTTGTATGGTAGCTGTTGGTATTTTGTTGCTATTTGGAGCTTTTGGTGAAAAATTACTAAGCTTTATTGGAATTGGAATGCCTGCATTTAGAATTTCAGGTGGATTATTACTATTTTTAACAGCCGTCGAAATGTTATTTAATAAGCGTAGTCAGCGTCGTGAAGAGCAATCTGAAACAGAGATGCATGATGATCCATCTGTTTTCCCTCTGGCAACACCACTAATTGCGGGGCCGGGATCGATGGCTACTATGATCCTTCTTGCGGGTGATGCGGTTGCGGGCTTTACTTCTACATTGGTTCTTATGGCAGCTATGATAAGTGTCGTTGGCTTAACTTTTATATTCTTTATGTTAGGTGGCACGTTTGAGCGCTTATTAGGCAAAACCGGTATTAATGTAATTACACGCTTAATGGGAATGTTATTAGCGGCTCTGTC
The DNA here is from genome assembly GCA_905181935.1 of uncultured Amylibacter sp. Classification (GTDB taxonomy): domain Bacteria; phylum Pseudomonadota; class Alphaproteobacteria; order Rhodobacterales; family Rhodobacteraceae; genus Amylibacter. The sequence goes on from CAJIZV010000002.1 coordinate 132,792, forward strand.
TGTTCAGTTTGTGGTGGATGGTTTGAATGGCTTAGGTGTCATAGGTTAAAGCAAATTATGAAGTTTTTACTAAATACTATTTTATGAAGTAACAGTTTTCATTATACATCCAACTACAAAAGCTGGATGTCCAATTCATAAGAGCGATATTGATGTAAATGCTACAGAAATACTTTTTATCTGATAGAAGCTTTTTTTCAACTCATGCTTAAGTAGATATTATACTTTTCCCTCAAGGTTTTGTCTAAGATTGAGTCAAAGGCTACTTCAGATGGCTTTGAAAGAATATCTTCTTTGATTTTGGTAGCTTTTTGTATCAAGTTTGGTTTGCTGTTTTCTACCCATTCTTTTGGACTGGTTCGATCTCCAAGGCGTGGATAGACGTGATCTGATTGCATTCGGCCCAATGTTTGGTCAGTACCTAAATAATGCCCTGGACCATTTAAGCAAACATCAGCAATTTGATCTAATGCTAATGTTTCGTCATTAACTTCAATTCCACGCACGCAGCGCATAGATTGACCAATTAAATCGTCCCCAAGAATTAAAGATTCATGACAAAACCCTAATAGAGATGCATGCATCCCCGCAGCTTCATAAACCATATTAAGTCCTGATAGGCCTGCCATTACACTTGAACACATCTGCTCCCAACCCGCTTGCATGTCTGGCATCTTTGAATCTGAAGCTCCTGCTGCCGCTCCTCCTGGTATCCCATAAAATTTATGCATTTGTGAACATCCAGCAGTCAAAAGAGCCTGTTCACCAGACCCAACACTCATTGACCCAGTTCTTAAGTCCAAACCAAAGGGCCAAGTGCCAAATATAGCTGGATGGCCAGGAACCATGGCATTTACGTAGACTATTCCCGCTAAACACTCTGCAACTGCTTGTGCTATAGCTCCTGCAATAGTGGAGGGTGCTGTTGCACCTGCCATACCAGCGGAAAGTAAAAGTACAGGCATTCCACCACGAATACATGCTTCCATTACTTCACAAGCTTCAGTTGCAAATTTCATTGGTGGAACTACGAAACAATTTGAATTAGAAATAAAGGGACGATCCCTAAATGCAGCTTCCCCGCCCGCTATGTCATAAATAAGTTCAAACAGGCCTGGTATAAAAGATGGTTCCGTAAAGCTACTACCTATATGTTTTGTTGTACCTGAAGTTGCACCATAGATTGTATTCATATCCATTTCAAAGTTATTAGGAATATCACGGCAGACCATGGGTCTTTGAAAAAAATGAATATTATCAAGTTGTTGAGTAATCTTAGCTGCATCATGAAGATCTTGAAGTACACATTCACGGTAATTATTTCCATCAACATCGACTAAATTAACTGCGGCTCCAGCAGTTCCATAATGAACGCGATTTCCACCAATATCTAAATCATTTTTTCCATCTCTAGAATGTAGAGTTATAGATTTAGCAGCTTTTGCAAGCATGTCTTCAACCAATGCGCGAGGAAAGCGTATTCTGCCATCATCACCTAAAATAGCACCTGCTTTTGTTAAAATTTCCACACCACTAGGTGGCGCATCTGCTAACCCAATCTGCTCGAGTGCATCTAATGCTGTATGATGAATGCGTATAACATCTGAATCTGATAATGGTTTGTAAGTGCCACCTTCCATTCCAGGCCTAATTGGCCTAATTTCATCAGATAATTTTGATGATCTTAAGGCTTGTCTGGCTGTGCGACCGCCAGAACGGCGTGTAACATTTGACATATTGAATTCCTTTTGAAAATTAAAACATTTGGTTTCAACGGAAAAAAGGTGATCCTCTTGCTGCAAGCCCGCGAGACGCACCAATGGTGCGTAAGATCAAGCAGGTCATCCAATCTAAATCAATCATAATTATATATTGAGTTAGATTTTAGATTCTGTAAAGAATTTTTTTATATGATTATCAATTTTATGTATGATATGAATCATCAGCTAAATGCGATTAGTAGGCTAGCTCACCGAAGGTATTGAGCGATGTTCCATAGAATTATAATTGCAGCTAGAGCAATGTGCTTCTATGAGCTCTTTACCTCTCTCTTTACCAGTGCGACTCTTTTTGATTGTGCGTTTACGATGTAATTGACGGCGATTACAGTTTGGGCAGCGGCGTAAACCAACTAAAATGTCTCTCATTCGGGTTTCAAAGGATAAAAAAGTAATTATACCTAAAAAAACAAATAGCATATATTTATCCTCTATAGTGCGCCAAAATGTTGTACGTTTTATTGCAGTTACTAAAGATGTAGTTTCTAATGTTTTTGGATCTGTGATGTCATAGGTAGGCTGTAATCGATTAATAGTTTCATACACGCCTGCCTCGATACCTTTAGAGAGCTGATTGCCTTTGAAATATGGTATAAAGTGGTTTTGAATAACCAAACCCATTCGTTTATCGTAAATAGCACCATAACTTGAACCAACTTCAATGCGCATTTCACCGTCAAAGTGTGATATTAAAATTAGTACCCCATCATTTCGGGCAGAAACTCCAATCTTCCATTTATTAAATAGGCCACCTGTGAATTCTTCTATAGAATTAAACTGTCCATAATCAAAACGGGTTTCTATCGTCACGACTGTCATTTCTAGATCCAGTGTTTGACGCAACTTCACTAATTTTTCTGTTATGCGGGCTTCAGTTTCTGGATCTAATAAATTTGCGTAATCACTAATGTATGGTGTTATTGGAATAGGAAAGGTTTTTGCGAAAGCATTTGTGCCTAAAATTAAAAATAAAGTAATAAAAAGATTTTTAACTGATAGCATTACATTGCCTGATGTTTGTTTCTAATAACCTAATTAAAGCTTAAGTAACGCAGTATCAATAAACTTAAAATTAGTTATATCATATAAAATTAAATTATTTTAATTCAAATGGTTGTGCTAAACAATTAATGTTAATAATAATAGGTTTTTTGTAAATAAGCTGCAAATAATGTTTTACTTTCACTGAATATGGCGGTTGTGATGCTGTATGGCTAATCAATAGATTCTTCATAATTGATTTTTTATATTTGTTATTTTTAACTACTTTTAAGATAAAATCGTCAATTTTAGAGATTTTAGCATATAATTTGTTATATTATTGCCTGTTTATATACAACGCCATCTATTTTTTATTTTCATTAGTAAATCAAAGTGTTAGTTCTGTGTTGAAATGGTGAGGTTACTATGACGATAAAATTATATAATGTGAAAAACCGCACAAAAGAAGTTTTCACGCCTATCGATCCTAAAAATGTGCGCATGTATGTTTGTGGCCCTACAGTTTATGATCGCGCACATATTGGAAACGCGCGTCCTGTAGTCGTATTTGATACGCTATATCGCGTTTTGCAACATGCTTATGGGGTAGAGCACGTAAGTTATGCCCGAAACTTTACAGATGTTGATGATAAAATTAATACCAAGTCTGTTGAAACAGGTCGATCTATTCGTGACATTACCAATGAAACTATTGGTTGGTATTTGGAAGATATGAATGAATTGGGAGCCTTAGAGCCAGATTTTGCTCCTCGCGCTACTGAATACATAGCTGAAATGATAACTATGATAGAAGAGTTGATTGAAAAGGGGCATGCATATGCCGTTCAGGGCCATGCGTTGTTTGATGTTCACTCATACGATGCTTATGGAGCATTCTCAGGAAGATCTGTGGATGATATGATAGCTGGTGCACGTGTGGAAATAGCGCCTTATAAACAGAACCCAATGGATTTTGTGTTATGGAAGCCATCTAACGATCAACAACCCGGTTGGGATAGCCCTTGGGGGTATGGCCGACCTGGTTGGCACATAGAATGTTCGGCAATGTCGAGGGCGCTGTTTGGCGATAAATTTGATATTCATGGTGGTGGAATTGATTTACAATTCCCACATCATGAGAATGAAATAGCGCAAAGTTGCGCATGTTGTGGAGATGATACTTTTGCTAATGTCTGGATGCATAATGAGATGTTACAGGTAGAAGGTAAAAAAATGTCTAAATCTTTAGGAAATTTTTTTTCGGTAAGGGAGCTCCTAGATCAAGGTTATTCGGGGGAAGTGATACGATTTGTTTATCTTAGCACACATTATTCTAAGCCTATGGATTGGACTAACAAAAAAGCAGAAGAAGCTGCTACAATATTACGTAAATGGCGAATGATAACTGATGATGTGATCTCATCTAATAGTGTTTCGCCTACAATTATTAATGCTTTAGAGGATGATCTAAATACGGCTGGCGCCATTACAGCATTACATAATCTGGCAAAACGTGGCGATGCAGCCCTGCTTAAATCTTCTGCGGCACTCCTAGGACTTCTTGGAGATGACATGGGTAATTGGGTAAAGGTAATTGACTTTGACTTATCGGCTTTAGAGGAAATGATATCAACTGAGAGAGACAAGGCAATGAAAAATAATGATTTTTCAAAAGTTGATTACTTGAAACGCACCTTTGTTTCTGCGGGACTTGATGTGCAAATGAGTAAAAAAGATATTACCTTAATCGCTGGGCCAAAATTTAACAGCTCTTTGTTGGAGGGTTTGTTATGAGCCTTGAAAAAATATATTTATACGATACAACTTTACGCGATGGGCAACAAACCCAAGGTGTAAACTTTACTGTTGAAGACAAAATCAGCATTTCAAAGGCTCTAGATGAATTGGGTATTGATTATGTAGAAGGTGGATGGCCTGGTGCAAACCCTACTGATAGTGATTTTTTTAATAGTGCTCCAAAACTTAAGGCAACTTTCACAGCGTTTGGTATGACCAAGCGTGCTGGTCGCTCAGCTGAAAACGATGATGTCTTGGCCGCAGTTTTAAATGCTAATACGCCAGGAGTGTGTTTGGTTGGAAAAACGCATGATTTTCACGTTATCAAGGCTCTAGGAATTACTCTTGAGGAAAATTTAAATAATATTTCAGAAAGTATTAAGCATATCGTAGCTCAGGGTCGTGAAGCTTTGTTCGATTGTGAACATTTTTTCGATGGCTTTCGAGAAAACCCCCAGTATGCATTGGCTACAGCAAAAGCTGCATACGATGCAGGTGCTCGTTGGGTTGTTTTATGTGATACCAATGGAGGTGCTTTGCCGGCACAAATCCAATTGGCCACAACAGCAATTATTAATTATGGCGTCCCAGGAGATCATATTGGTATTCATACACATAATGATACTGAGCATGCAGTTGCTAACTCGCTTGCAGCTGTAGATGCGGGTGCACGACAAATTCAAGGTACTTTAAATGGTTTAGGTGAACGCTGTGGGAATGCTAATTTAGTCACACTACTTCCAACGTTATTACTTAAGGAACCCTATGCGAGCCTTTATGTGACTGGTGTCCATGTTAATAAATTAGCTGGCCTGACAAGCCTTTCACGCATGCTAGATGATGTCTTAAATAGAGTATCGGATAAATGGGCGGCTTATGTAGGAGCATCAGCGTTTGCACATAAGGCCGGTCTGCACGCATCTGCCATTTTGAAAGATCCGTTAACGTATGAGCATATAGATCCCTCCGTTGTAGGTAATGAGCGGATTATTCCAATGTCTAATCAAGCAGGACAATCAAATTTACGAAAACGTTTGATGGATGCGGGGCTTACCATAGACAAAGGTGATGGACGTCTAAATGAAATTTTAAATACTATAAAAGAACGTGAAGACCGTGGGTATGCTTACGATAGCGCCCAGGCATCATTTGAATTGATTGCGCGTAATATTTTGGGTCAATTACCTATATTTTTTGAAATAAAACGCTATCGTGTAACAGTTGAACGCCGCAAAAATAAATATGGTAAAATGGTTTCTTTATCTGAAGCTGTGGTAGTTGCTAAAATTGGTAAACATAAGGTTTTATCTGTATCTGAAAGTATGGATCCTGAATGTGGTGATCAAGGGCCTGTAAATGCCTTAACGCGAGCTTTAGCTAAAGATTTAGGCCCATACCAAGCATGTATCGATGATATGCACTTAGTAGACTATAAAGTCCGGATCACTGGGAGTGGTACTGATGCTGTAACGCGCGTTATAATTGATAGTCAAGATGGACAAGGACGACGATGGTCTACGGTTGGAGTTTCTGCCAATATCGTTGATGCAAGCTTTGAAGCTTTACTTGATGCTATCAATTGGAAATTAATTCGTGATGGAATGAAACCTGAGTAATGGAATTTAATGAAGATATTGCAAACTGTGCAGATTTAGTAAGGCGTGGTGATCCAGATCGTTTTCTAGCAATTATGAGTGCACCTGTGACAAAGCGGGGGGCATTATTTATTATTTATGCATTTAATTTGGAAGTAGTCCGCGCACCTTGGGTGACACAAGAGCCGATTATTTCAGAAATGCGATTACAATGGTGGTTAGATTCTATCGAAGAAATTTATGAAGGTAAAACAATACGGCGGCACCAAGTCGTAACGCCTTTAGCTGAACTAATATGTACCCAAGACTTACCCCGTGATTTATTTGATAACTTAATTAAAGCAAGGCGATGGGATATTTATAAAGAACCCCATGCACATGCGTTTGCCTTTGAAGATTATATTATGTCCACTTCAGGCAATTTGATTGCACTAGCCTGTTTGTCAATTGGAATGCCAATATCCGATATTAAAAATGCTAAAGAGTATGGGTTTGGAGACGGAATAGCTCGTTTATTTGTTGCAATTCCAACTTTGGAAAGTATGCAACGATATCCATTAATTGATGGTCGTGCAGAAGCTATTTCTGCGTTAGCTAATAGTTCGCTTATTAGAATGAATAATGTTTCATTTTCAGATAGTTCTGGAATATATGCGCTTCGGACAGCATGGTTGGCTAAGAAAACTTTGAAGTTGGTGGCTAAAGAACCTATGCAAGTTGCAAATGGCATAAGTAGTTCAACAGAATTTTATAAAAAAATCTTACTCTTGGCTAAAACTTTCAGCAAAACATTTTGATTTTTTAATGATTAATTTAATATATTAACATCAAATATTTTTTTGTTTTGAGATCCATACCAATGATCCACCTGCTAAAATTAAAAATGGCAGCATTGCTATGTTAACTGAAGTCCAGCCTTCGAGTGAAGTGCCTCCAGAGCAATTCATCAAACTGCCTGATGCGAGCGATGCTATGGTAACAAAGCCAAATACAAAAAAATCATTCATACCTTGAACAGAACCACGCTCGTTAGGTTCATGAGCTAGTGCCAACATAGTTGTTGCTCCAATAAAACCAAAGTTCCAGCCAATGCCTAAAAGTATTAATCCAATGTAGAAGTTTACTAGTTCGACGCCTGCAATATTTGAAATGCCTGCACCTCCTAGTATTATAAGCCCTATTGATACAATCCTAGGAGCTCCATATCGAGCAATAAGATGGCCAGTAAAAAAACTTGGAATAAACATGCCAAGAACATGCATCATAACTATATCGGCTGCATTTGATTGACTGTATCCACATCCAACTACAGCAAGTGGAGTTGATGTCATAACAAGGTTCATTAACGCGTAAGATACCATGGCGCATATTATTGATACTAATATTTTGGGTGATTGTAAGAGTTTTAGCCTTGAACGCCCTAAATGATTGGTTTCAGATAACTTTTCGGTTAAAGGGATCTTCAAAAATAAAAATAACAATGATCCTATAAGATTTATGGCAACCACAGATAAATACACCCCCATAAATGGGACAACATAAGCATCAGATGTAAGTTTTACTAATTGGGGGCCAACTATTGCTGGGATGAGGCCTGCAGCCATTAGATAGGATATAGCTTTGGGACGAAATTCCTCGGAGGCCGTATCAATAGCAGCAAAACGTAAGAATGCCTGTGCTGACATATAAATACCAGTAAAGTATGACGCTAAGAGAAAAAGTGGAAAAGAGCTAATAAACAAAGCATATGCTCCAAGCAAACCTCCAACAGCACCACCTAAAGTCCCAATTATAAATCCAAGTCTTCGACCATAATTCTGCATAAGGCTAGATAGCCAAGGGGCTGTTGTCATAGAGCCAAAGACGATTAAAGATATTGGTAATGTAGCCCAACATATGTTTGTAGAAAACGACTGACCAGCTAACCCCGCAACTATAAATAGCATTGGCATTTGTGCTCCCAAAACAGCTTGGGCAGCAATCATAATAGTTAAATTGCGTTTGGTGAGGGTATCATCAGCTATCAATTGGTCTGCCTATCAATTATATGAGCAAAGCTGCCTGATGATGTGCCTTTTACCAGTCCCATATTTGGAAGTTTTGACCCCTCGGCGTCAGTTGCTTGGAATAAAGGATCTCCATCGGCTCGCAATGTAGTTGCGTAATGAAACTCATGGCCTGTTAATGGGATGGACCACAGCCTATTTGGAGTTAACATGCGATATCCCAAGTTTAATTTTCGATTAGCAAAGCTTGTTTCTAGGCTCAATAAGCCAAGCATTTCATGGCGTGAACCATTAGCATCAACTAATCCTTCGCCCATAGCCATGTAGCCCCCACATTCACCATAAACAGATGGGGCGGATTTCATAGCTTTTTTGAAAATATCTGCGTTTGCTAATTTTTCTGCATGAAGTTCTGGATAACCACCCGGTAAGAATATTAAGTCAGCTAATTTTGGGGCTTGATTTTCAAGTGGTGAGAAAAAAGAAATTTCGGCACCCATATTATGCCATCTTTTTAATAAATGTGGATATGAAAAGGAAAATGCAGCATCTTTAGCTATTGCTATTGACTGTGCCGGAGGAGGGAGCATTTTTGGAATTGATGATGGTTGATTAATATCACTCATCAATGAGAGTAATTGATTAATGTCAACTGCTTCAGATAACATATTTGCTGCTGTATCTAAAAAAGTCTCTAATTGCTCGAGTTCTTGTGCTTGTACTAGGCCAAGGTGCCGTGAAGGTGTTTCCAAGTTAGTTTGACGATATACTGAGCCCAATATTGGAATTCCTAAGGGTTTTAGAGCAGTGCATATCATTCTATTATGTCGTTGGCTGGCTACCTTATTTAAAATAAGTCCTGCTATTTTGATGTCAGGGGCTAATTGGCTAAATCCTAAGGCAACAGCAGCTACTGATTGTGCCTGAGAGGCAACATCCAATACCAGAACTATTGGTAAACCAAGAATTCGAGCTAGATCAGCTGTCGATCCTTTGCCATCAGGGAGGGCGCCATCAAACAACCCCATGGCGCCTTCAATAATTAATGGCAATGCCCCGCTTGCTAGCATACGAATACTGTCAGGTGACATTGCCCACGCATCTAAATTGAAACACTCAGTACCAGATGCAGCAGCATGAAAACGGGGATCTATATAATCAGGTCCACTTTTTGCGGACCTTACAGGAATGCCTGCATGTTTTAACGCACGAAGAAGGCCTAATGTTATTGTAGTTTTGCCACTTGCTGAACTTGGAGCAGATAAAATTATGCCACGTGGAACGATCATGAAGCTTCTGCAGGACGGCCTCTGCCAAGTGGATCTGTGTTGCGAGGGGCATTCCCTAATACCATACTTTGCCAATCTAGTGCTTGTCGCATAAGTACAGATTTGCCAATACAAATAATTGCTGGAGGTGCCATTCCTGCTGCTTTAAGATCAACTTCAATTTTACCAAGTGTGGTTTCTAAAACTTTTTGATTAGCTGTTGTTGCACTAGTTACAACGGCAACCGGTTCATCTGCAGCACGTCCCGCTTTAAGAAGTTCAGCTGTAATACGGCCAACGTGTTTTATTCCCATATAAATAACTATACACTTGTGATCCGTCTGAAATAGCTTTCCAATTTAGAGAGGAGGGGCTCTCGCCACTTTGGTCATGTCCTGTTACAAAAGTTACTGACTGATTTACATCTCGGTGCGTCACGGGAATGCCTGCATATGCCAACCCACCAATACCTGCCGATATGCCAGGAATGATGCGAATAGGAACTCCATGCTGGACTAATGTTTGAGCCTCTTCTCCGCCACGCCCAAATACGAATGGATCGCCACCTTTTAAGCGCAAAACCTTTTTCCCTTTTTTGGCTAATTCGACTAGATGAAGGGAAATGTCACGTTGTTTAGCTGATGGCTTACCCCCACGCTTTCCAGCATAAATTAATTCAGCAGTTGAATTAGCCCAATCTAAAATTTCAGGCCCGACAAGAGCGTCGTATACAATAACATCTGCTTGTCGAAGGGCATTTAAAGCATGAAGGGTTAACAGCCCTGGATCTCCAGGGCCTGCACCACATAACCATACCCAACCGGGCAACAAGATAGGCCAATCATGTGGCGGAAGAAGATTCGTATTTACCATAAGTTGAATATGGATCAGATAAGCCAGAATAGCGAGGGGATCCGCGACGTAATAGACTAGATTTTCGTCATGTTGTATATCGGCGTTGGCCTAATGGAAAAAGCTTTCTATAGTAAGATTAGATGAGTAGAAAACCAAATCATGATTTACGCCGAGGTTGGACCACAGGCGCTTGTGCAACCGCAGCAACCAAGGCTGCGTTAGATGCTCTGTGGGGAAATGGTTTTGCACGCGATATAACTATAACTTTACCAAAAGGTGAGACACCTACATTCCCTTTAGCGCATATAGATCAGGGAGATACTTGGGCTGAAGTAGGGATTACCAAGGATGCAGGTGATGACCCAGATGTTACACACGGAGCTTTGATTATTGTAAGGGTAAGTAAAAACAATAATGGAGTTGTGTTTAAAGCAGGAGATGGTGTTGGAATCGTTACTAAAGCAGGATTGCCCATAGGAGTTGGTGAGCCTGCAATTAATCCAGTACCGCGACAATTAATGACTGATGTCGTTAAAGATCAGGCATTAAGGTATGGTTTTAAACCAAATGTAGATATCATTATTTCTATTCCTAATGGCGCAGAAATTACATTAAATACTTGGAACGGGCGTCTTGGAATAGTTGGTGGATTATCTATCTTGGGTACGACAGGAATAGTTCGTCCTTTTAGTTGTGCAGCTTGGATTGCTTCCATCCATCGCGGAGTAGATGTAGCTAGGGCTAATAACATTCCTCATGTTGCAGGCTGCACAGGTGCAACTTCTGAAAAAGTAGTTCAGGAGCTATATGGTTTAGCCGATCATGCTATGCTTGATATGGGAGATTTTTCTGGAGGATTATTGAAGTATGCTGCTAAAAACCCAGTACCTCGAATAACAATTGGAGGAGGAATTGGCAAAATGGTTAAGCTTGCACAAGGAGCAGTCGATTTGCATTCTTCTAGATCTCAAGTTGATTTTGAAAAACTTAATGCTTGGTCGGGAGTAGATATTCGTGACGCTAATACGGCATTAGAAGCTGTAGAACGTGCTGGTGATGATCTGGCTGTTCGAGTTGCATATGAGGCTCGGCTAAATATTATAAAGAGCTTAAAAGGTGCTAAAACTGTTGTTGATACTGTAGTTATTGACCGCGCTGGGCGCATTTTAGGTAGATCTAAATGACTGGGCTAGTTCTAGCTGGAACTAATGAAGCACGTCAAATTTGCAAGTATTTATTCGAAAACCATATACCTGCAATTGCATCAATTGCAGGTATAACACGTAATCCTAAAAAATTAGCAATTAAGACGCGTGTTGGAGGATTTGGTGGGGTTGATGGGTTTCAGAAATATATTATTGAAAATAATATTGATTGGGTAGTTTCCGCCACACATCCCTTTGCATCTGTGATGCGAGCAACAGCTTCTAAAGTGTGTAATGAATTTGATATTCCCCATTTAATTTTCCAGCGTCCAGAGTGGGATGTTAAAGTAAATGACGATTGGTATTTTATAGATGAAATTGAACGATTAGATAATCTAATACCAATAGGCTCAACTGTATTTTTAGGAACGGGGCGACAAGCTTTATCACAATACGTTAATATGGCAGGGCGTAAACTTTTGTGTCGTGTAATAGATAAACCCATTAATGATTTCCCATTCGATGGTGGATCTTATTTAGTTGGTCGGCCCCCGTTTTCAGTACAAGAAGAGGTGGCCTTGTTTAAAAAATATAAAATTAACTGGTTAGTGGTAAAAAACTCTGGGGGATCGGGTGGATTTTCTAAAATACTTGCTGCTCGAGAGTTAGGATTACCAGTTGCTATGCTAAATAGACCTAAATTACCTATTGGAACAATTTCAACCCATATTAAAGAGGCACTAGATTGGCTCAAAAGTAAGGAATAAATATTAATAAAAGACATTAATTTTTTAATAGATATAATATTAATGTTTTAAATTAATATTATATATAACTTAATTGATGTATGTTTTTTAATACTAATTTTAAAAGGCTAGACCTTATAAGCTATAAATACTATTCTAAATTAATATTTTTTTTTATTATCATAGAATGATTTTCATCGTCATATTAAAGTAATAATTATTGTATTTAAAGGAACTTTTCTATGACTTTGACAAATCATTTAAGACAAGCTACTTCCGGAAAACCAGATAGTTTAGTGGTTTTTTTACATGGTTATGGTGCAGACGGGAAAGACCTTTTAGAATTGTCAGATATTTTAAAGCAAGGATTGCCAAATACTTTATTTATTTCACCAGATGCACCAAATTCATGTACTTTAAACCCAATAGGGTATGAATGGTTTCCTATCCCACGTATGGATGGTTCATCATTAAAAGAGGCGGCAATTGGACGCGATAAATCAGCTATTATATTTAATAAGTTCTTAGATAAAATCTTGACTGAGACAGGTATTCCAGCTGAGCGAACATTTTTAATGGGGTTCTCGCAGGGTTGCATGATGAGCCTTCATATCGCGCCTCGCCGGATCAAAATGCTCGCTGGTGTTATTGGTATGTCTGGTATGTTAATTGAACCAGAGCGTTTATTAAACGAAACGTTACAACGTCCGCCTGTATTATTGGTTCACGGTGATGAAGACGATGTAGTCCCATTTGATGAAATGGGAAAAGCTAATGATGCATTAATTAATTCTGGATTCGAAGTGCTGACCTTGAGATCCAAAGGAACTTCACATGGTATTGCGCAAGATGGATTAAACGCTGCAGCAAAGTTTATCAAAAACAATTTATAAAATATTCAATTATTTTTGAATAAATGTACTTCTAGCACTTCATATGGAGGTTGCCTGAATTTAATGCGTATATATAGTAAGAAAATAGAAAGAATTTTTTGCTCTGTAAGCATTAAAGTAATTAAAGGTTTTTATTAGATATGAATACGGATTTTTTAGAAAACTTTGTTCGATCCCCGTCTAAATTAAATCAAAGACCTGCATTGGTCTTAAATGCTGATTATAGGCCGTTATCATATTTTCCTTTGTCGTTATGGAGTTGGCAGGATGCGGTAAAGAGCGCATATTTGAAACGAGTTGATATAATTGCTGAATATGAAGATGTAGTGCATTCTCCATCAATTGAAGTCAAAATTCCTTCTGTTATTGTTCTTAAAAAGTATGTGAAACCAGCCAGTTCAGCTGCATTCACTAGATTTAATTTATTTTTACGCGATGAATTTACTTGCCAATACTGTGGATCACATGGTGAGATGACTTTTGATCATATTATACCACGATCACGTGGTGGGCGAACAACATGGCAAAATGTTGTTGCCGCTTGTAGCCCTTGTAACTTGCGCAAAGCTGCCCGCCCAATTAAAGATTCAGGCTTACAACTGCGACGATCAGCTATTCAGCCGAGTATTGGTCATCTAATGAATTCTGGACGAAAATTTCCACCAAACTATTTACATGATAGTTGGACTGATTACTTGTATTGGGATGCTGAATTAGAGGAATAAAAATTTTATATTCAAAAAACAAAATTATATCATTTTCAAACTGTTGATATCTTTGATAAAGAATTTTATGTTGAATAATAAAATAATTTAATTGCGCAAAAACGCAATCATCCAAATAACAGCTAAAAATAGACTAATAATTCCGTTCCAACCTGCCATTGATATACCCAAAAGATCCCAAGCAATTTCATCACATCGAACTATAGGTGCAGCTAAAATTTGATTTAGTAAATCATTTGCTGATAAGCCTTCTATAGAATTTGATGTACATGTCTTGGGGCCTTCCCACCACTTTTGCTCAACCCCTGCATGGTAAAAGCCAATAATAGAAGTAGTCAAAGCACCAAGAGCACCTAAAATTGAAATTTTAATATTTCTGGTAGAAAGAACTATTAAGCCAATTAAAATTGCAAACCCATGTGGCCATCTTTGCCAAAGGCACATTTTGCAAGGTGCATATCCTAATACATATTGAAAAAAATAAGCTCCCCCCAACATAATAATCGATCCCAAAGTGACTATACCAATGATGCGGAAAGAGTTCATAAGAATTTCACCAATGTTATTCCTATTATAAAAATCGCACAAAATATTATAAACATTAGCCCTAAGCGTTTTTCAATGAAGTTTCTAATGGGCAAGCCATATTTCCATAATAATGTTGCTATCACAAAAAATATTGTTGCACGAGCAACCAGTGACCAAAACATGAATGCAACAAAGGACATCCCAGTTACGCCTGCTGTTATTGTTATTACTTTATATGGAAAGGGGGTTAGACCAGAAACTAAAACGGCCCAATGCCCCTGTGCATTGAATTGGGTTTTAAAAGTTTGAAAATTATCTGTTTTATGATAAAATTCTAAAATAGGTTGCCCAATTGTTTCAAAAAGTTGTGCTCCAATATAATAACCTAATGCTCCACCTAAAATAGATCCAATTGTTACAACACTTGCGACTAAAAAAGCTCGGTTCGGCGCCGCTATAATAATAGGGATCATTAAAACATGTGGAGGAATAGGAAATACTGAACTTTCGATAAAAGCAATAAAGCACAATATCCATAATGAATAACGACTATCTGCAAAGGACAAAGTCCAGTCATATAACTTATGGAGCATCAAATTTTCCTAATTTTAACCTAAAAAGCAGGGAAATGTTTCTAGGTCAAGTATCAAAATTTACTGCCAAAGAATTTTAACCTTCTATTTATTTATTGAGTTTCTATACTATAAATCTCATTTAGACCTTTAATAACCATATGCTTTAAATAAAAGGTTTTCTAAAAACTATAAAAATAAATTAAAAAGTGTTATAAGTAAAATTCACTTATGATTGTCGTTGACGATCTTCACGACTTTGGCTAAGTCAAATCACGTGTGTTATGCCCGAGTGGCGGAATGGTAGACGCGACGGATTCAAAATCCGTTTCCTTACGGAGTGCCGGTTCAAGTCCGGCCTTGGGTACCACGCGTATTAAGAGCGTTAATTTATATAGCTTAAATAATTGCCCTCAGGGGTAATGTATACTGGTTTGGAGTTATTGTGTGCCGATTGTGTATTTAGTGAATATCCTAATTCATTAATATGACAGAAAAAATCTTTGCAATAAGATCAATTACTTATACGATCATAGCTTTTGTGAAGGTATAGAAAAACTATTTATGTCTGTATAGTATGATGCTAGCAAACTGATAAATATTGTGTTATCAATAAACTATATATGATTGTATAATAGACTAATTTAATATGGTGCCTCAAATGTTCTCTAATTCGACAAGTGACGACTTAGTGTCGCAAAATACTAACCCAAACCAGCTTAAACAGCGTCGTTCAGTCTTGCACGATGGTATCGTTATTAAAGGTGATTGGCGCAGTGATGGAATAGTTGAATTTGGAGGCAATATTATAGGCGATTTGACTGTAGATGTTTTAATAGTAACGGGCACTGGAAATGTTGAGGGTAATGTACGAGCAAGGTCGGTTACAATAGAAGGGCGGCTTAACGGTACTATTGCTGCCATAAATGTAACTTTAGCCTCAACAGCATTTATATCTGGTGAAATTGTAGCGGAGCAAATCCAAATTAATTCGGGGGCAAATGTAGAGGGAAAACTACATGCCACAGGTAAAAATAATACTTGATATAGCAATCAGCGCTAATCCCAAATAAGCTTGGTAATATCTAAGGATCGTGAGGGTTAAGAGCATTAAGTTTCTTACCAACGACTTATAAGACTTTTTAAGTGCTTTAATTGCAAAAACGCGATTTAAACCAAAATATTATAATAAAAGCCTATAATGTATTTTAGTTTTAGGTCTTTTTGTGGGTTTTATCTCCCTAAAATAATTCATTATAGATCACATTTTCGGACACATAGTAACGATTAATCGTTATTTGGGCAGACGAGGCATCGCAAAGTTTAATAAAAATGTCTTAAAGTAGATTACCTAATCAAATTTATAAGATCGGTATCCAAACAAAGTTTTTCTGGTCTTTATAATGCTGTGAAACTTAGTTATAGTTTTATGGAGTACCTTCAGTAATCAGTATAGTTACTTTTCAAAGTACAAAAAACCCCATATAGGGCTTTTTGTACTCAACTATAAAGTTATTACTAATTAATTGTTATGATATAACTTTTAACCAAAAACATCAGTCATTGCTTTATCCATTGCAGATGTAATTTGATCCAAATCGTCTTTCGTTGATATTAGTGCTGGTGAAAGGCAAAGCGTGTTGTTGAAACCTGGTATTGAACGGTTTGTAGCGCCAATTATTATGCCTTGAGCCATACAATTACCGACTACTGCTTGAACCATCTTTTCGTCTGCCGGAGCGTGTGAGATGCGGTCTGAAACAAGTTCAAGACCACAAAATAAACCCTTTCCTCGAGCTTGACCTACACATTTATGCTTATCTTTAAGCTCTTCTAATTTACCCATGAGGTATTCACCCATGGATGTCGTATTTGCTAAAAGATTTTCTTCTTCAATAATTTTCATATTTTCAATTGCTGCTGCAGGACCTGCCGTGCATCCACCAAAAGTAGATATATCTCTAAAATAGCTCATATGATCATCAGCATCCTTGAACATATCGAATATTGCTTCTGTTGTTACTGTGCAGGAAATAGCTGCGTAACCAGAGGCAACACCCTTAGCCATTGTTACAAAGTCAGGTTTAATACCATACTGTTGGTATCCAAACCATGTTCCTGTTCGGCCAAGTCCACAAACGACTTCATCTATATGTAGAAGAATTTCATATTTTTTGCAGAGGGACTGAATGCCTTCCCAGTAGCCTTGTGGAGGAGTAATAACACCCCCACCTGCGGTGACTGGTTCAAGGACCATGGCGCCGATAGTGTTGGCCCCTTCACGTAAAATGACAGCTTCAATTGCGTCAAGAGATTGCTTGGTATAATCACCTTCACCATATTGGTTATGATATTCTAAGCAATGTGGAATTTCTACAAATCCAGGTGTATATGGGCCATATTGAGCATTTCTTTCTTGTTGGCCACCAGCTGCAAGGTTTGTAATAGTTGTACCGTGGTAATCGCGTTCACGGTAAATAATCTTGAACTTTTTACCATTGTGATGTTTATGACTAATTTGGCGAACCATTTTATAAACTTTTTCATTCGCTTCAGAGCCCGAGTTCGAGTAATAAACACGTGATAAACCAGGCATTTTATCCAATAACATTTCGGAAAAAATTGATCCAGGAATTGATCCAGCAGAACCTGCAAAGTAATTCATTTTCACAAGCTGGTCACGGACAGCATCAGCTATACGTACACGTCCATAACCTACATTTACTGTCCATACACCACCTGAAACACCATCTAAGTGTTCTTTTCCATGCTGATCCCAGACACGCATGCCTTTGCCTTCGACTATGATCCGTGGATCAACCTTGCTTTCAAATTGTTTATGTTGAGATAGGTGGTGCCAAACATTTTTGCGGTCGGCTTCAACTATTTCTTGGATATCGTTTGTTGTTGCGTAATCCATGGCTACACTCCTTGCATATATTTGTTTATTTAACATATCGTGACAATTTTTTTTAGCTCCGTCACAGATTTTTCCGACTAATATTGTCGGTTTTATGAATATATTAAATGTTTAAGTGTAAATTTATAATTATTTTAGAACTAAGGTTTGTATCATTAAATATTTTCAATTTTAAATCTATCAAATTTTAATATTATTAGTTCACATCAAAGGCCTTTTGGCTAAGGTTTGCAAATGGAATATTATCTAATGTTTTTTGATGCGTACTCTCTAAAATAACATTTGGAGCTGCATCGAATGAATGGGCTTCTTGCCACCGGTTAGCGCATAAACACCAACGGTCCCCTGGATTTAACCCTGGGAATCCAAATTCAGGACGTGGAGATGAGAGATCATTACCACGTGATTTTGAAAATTTTAAAAATGTTTCATTAAGTACTACACATACTGTATGGCATCCATGGTCTTCAGGGCCAGTATTACAGCATCCATCACGATAAAACCCTGTTAATGGATCCGTTGAACAAGGCCTTAAGGGTTCACCTAAGACATTCAATGGGGTGGAATCTTTCATATTATGTCTTTCAGCTAAAATTAAATATTATAAATAAATAAGGGCCCATGTTGCCATGAGCCCTTAAACTTAATGTATTTAGAGTTTATTCTTCAGATTTAACTTCAGTGTCTACTTTAGGCTCACTTTTGATTAGCTCATTGCCATCTTCGTCGAGTGCTGCTGCTGATCCCATATCATCAAATAATTCTGCAATCTCAAATTCGGCTTCAGCTTCAGCTGCTGCTGCCAAGTCTTTAATCGATTGACCCGATGCCTGTAGTTCTGCTTCTTCTTCAGATCTAGCAACGTTTAACTCAATCGAACACTGCACTTCTGGATGAAGAGAAACGCCAACTTTGTGTAAGCCTAATTCTTTGATAGGTGCCTGTAAGATAACTTGTTTCTTATCAACTTCAAAACCTTCTGCTGTTGCTACATCAGCAGCATCTCTGTTGGTTACTGAGCCATAAAGCGCACCAGCGTCTGACGCTGAACGGATTATAGTAAACTGTTGACCGCCTAATTTATTAGAAACTGCTTCTGCTTCAGATTTTGTTTCTAAATTTTTAGCTTCTAGCGTTACTTTTTGCGACTCAAAGGATGCTTTATTTGCATCTGTTGCTCGTAATGCTTTGCCTTGTGGTAATAAAAAGTTACGTGCAAAACCTTGTTTTACAGAAACTATATCTCCCATTTGGCCTAGCTTAGCTACGCGTTCTAGTAGGATAACGTGCATGATGTCTCCCTTACTTCACTGCATAAGGCAGAAGTGCCAAGAAACGTGCGCGTTTAATAGCTCTTGCAAGCTCGCGTTGTTTCTTTGCAGATACTGCTGTAATACGTGATGGTACAATCTTGCCACGCTCAGAAACGTAGCGTTGCAATAATTTAGTGTCCTTATAGTCGATTTTTGGTGCATTTTCACCAGAAAACGGACAGGACTTACGACGGCGGAAAAATGGTTTGTTTGCCATGATTTATGTCCTCTGCTTAACGTTCACGTTCGCGACGACGTTCTTCTTTCGCCGATTTCGCTTGAATAACTACAGATGGGCCTTCTTCATGCTCATCTACTCGGATTGTCATAACTCGCATGACGTCTTCATGTAAACGCATTAAGCGTTCCATTTCCTGAACAGCAGAGGATGGTGCATCTGACTTTAAGAATGCATAATGACCCTTGCGGTTTTTGTTTATTTTGTAGGCCATTGTTTTTAGACCCCAGTATTCCTGATCAATAACTTTGCCGTCATTGTCAGAAAGAACTGCACTGAAGTGTTCTATAAGACCTTCAGCTTGCGCGTTGGATAAATCCTGCCGCGAAATAAATACGTGCTCGTAGAGCGCCATATCAGTACCTCGATTTAAGCGAGCTTCAAAATACGAGTAAAACTTCTGCGCCCGTATACGAGAGGCGACCGCGATGAAAGAATTTGCAGAAGTATTTTTCTTATATTGTTAATGTTGGCAAATGCAACAGTTATTACATCAAGATATTTAATGCATTATTTGATTTAAATAGAGATAGACAGGCACACAAGGCATCATTAGTTTTGAATTTGATGTTTAAACTATCAAATTTAATAACTATTAAGTTGGTAACTTAGGAGAAAACTATGACTCATGCTTTTTTATTTCCAGGCCAGGGGGCACAAATTATTGGTATGGGTAGGGATTTAGTGGATTCCTATTCAGTCGCTCGAGATGTGTTCGAAGAAGTTAATGACGCCTTAGGTCAAAATTTATCTTCCCTTATTTGGGATGGTGACGTTGAGACATTAACGTTAACCGAAAATGCCCAACCTGCGCTAATGGCAACATCAATTGCGGCCCTAAGGGCTTTAGAATTTGAGGGTATTGATTTAAGTCAAGCATCATTTGTGGCAGGGCATTCATTAGGTGAGTATTCTGCATTATGTGCTATGGGTTCGATTAGCCTTGCTGATACTGCCCGTCTGTTGCGTATACGAGGCAGGGCTATGCAGAAAGCAGTTCCTGTGGGTCTTGGTGCTATGGCTGCTATACTTGGTTTGGACTTTTCCACTGTCACAATGATTGCCAAATCCGTTAATGGTGGCGAAATTTGCCAGGCAGCAAATGATAATGACCCTGGTCAGGTAGTTATATCAGGTCACAAGGCTGCGGTAGAACATGCAATTGAATTAGCAAAAACTGCTGGAGCTAAGCGTGCAATATTACTTCCGGTTTCGGCACCTTTTCATTGTTCTTTGATGCAGCCAGCAGCTGACGCAATGGCAGAAGCTTTGAATAACGTTGACATCAAATCTCCAAATGTACCTTTAGTTGCCAATGTAAGTGCAGATGTGGCAGTTGATGGAGCAATTATAAAAGAATTATTAATTCAGCAAGTAACTGGATCTGTTCGTTGGCGTGAGGGCGTAGAATTTATGAGCAAACAAGGAGTAACAGATTTCTATGAAATCGGTGCAGGAAAAGCATTGTCTGGCATGGTGCGTCGCATTAATCGTGAATTAAATGTACATTCGGTAAGTGATACATTGGGTGTATCTTCTGCGGTATTAAAACTTAAATAAAGGTATTTATATGTTCGATTTAAATGGCAAGTGTGCTTTAATAACTGGTGCCTCTGGAGGAATTGGTGGATCTATTGCTCGTGCGTTGTATGCGCAAGGTGCAAAAGTTGCACTATCTGGTACTCGAGTTGAGCCATTAACCGCATTAGCATCCGAACTGGGTGATAGGGCTTTCGTTACTCCGTGTAATTTAAGTGATACAAATGCAGTAAAGGATTTGGCCAATCAAGCCTTGAATATAATGGGTGGCCTTGATGTTTTGGTTAATAACGCTGGTATTACTCGAGATAATTTATTTATGAGAATGTCTGATGAGAGTTGGCAGCAAGTAATTGACGTAAATTTAACTTCAACCATGCATTTAATGAAATCAGTTATGCGCCCAATGATGAAGCAACGATTTGGCCGAATTATAAATATTGCATCTATTGTTGGTGTGACGGGAAACGCTGGTCAGGTTAATTATGCGGCTTCTAAAGCTGGTATGATTGGGATGACTAAATCTTATGCCCAAGAGATTGCAACACGCGGGATAACGGCTAATTGTATTGCACCAGGTTTCATTGAAACTGCGATGACAGCTGAGTTGCCAGAATCTGTAGTGGCTAATATGTTAGGGTCAATTCCTCTGGGTCGAATGGGCAATCCAGATGAAATTGCTGCTACTGTGGCTTTTTTGGCATCTAATGAAGCCAGTTATATAACAGGTCAAACCCTCCATGTTAATGGTGGAATGGCAATGATTTAATGACAAATTTTAACATTTTTAGCTTATTATTATGAGTAAAGTTATACTATTTAACAAACCCTTTAATGTTTTGTCTCAATTTACTGACAAAGGTACCGTTGCATCAGACCGCAAAACTTTATCTGAATTTATTGATGTGACGGGTGTCTATGCAGCAGGACGCTTGGATAAAGATAGTGAAGGTTTATTAGTATTAACTGATGACGGTGTCTTGCAGCAAGAAATTTCAAATCCTAAACATAAATGGCCGAAGACTTATGTTGTTCAAGTCGAGGGAACCCCAACAAAAGCTGATGCCGAACTTTTAAGCAGCGGTGTACAGTTGAAAGACGGAATTACTCGCCCCGCTGAGGCGGAAATTATTGATGCTCCAGAAGGAATATGGGAGCGTGTGCCTCCTGTAAGGTTTCGTAAGTCTGTTCCAGATAGTTGGTTGATGATTACAATTACTGAGGGTCGTAATCGACAAATACGTCGTATGACAGCAGCAATAGGTTTTCCAACTTTACGTTTAATTAGATACAGTGTTGGAAACTTCACTATTGATGAAATTCCTAATGGTGAATGGCGTAAAACAACATTTTAGGGTAAAATAGTAAATATTATTTGATATGTGATAGGCGAAAAGTTACTCTAGGTAACATTTTTAACCGAATTCATTTGCCATATTAATTTTCTATGATATTAGGCGGCTCAGCTATTATTAAAATCATATGTTGATTATAGCATAATTAAGTATAAAAATCTTATCGCATTATGCGACTTTCTAAACGGCAAAAGTGCCACATCAAGAGGAATATATCATGAGCGACATCGCAAATCGCGTTAAAAAAATTGTTGTCGAGCACTTGAGCGTTGACGAAGACAAAGTACTTGAAGGCGCATCATTTATTGATGATCTTGGCGCTGATAGTTTGGATACTGTTGAGCTAGTAATGGCTTTTGAAGAAGAGTTTGGTATTGAAATTCCTGACGATGCAGCTGAGACTATTCAGTCTTTTGGTGATGCGGTAAAATTCATAACTGAAGCTTCCTAAGTTTTAAAAGAATTTAAGCAAAAACGGTGTATCAATGATGCGCCGTTTTTTTGTTGCCTAATGTACAAAAATAGATTGCTTTGCTTGCGATGATTAGGAGTTTTAGGTAAAAGTTTATAAAAGAACAATTAAAGAGGGCTTAAAGATGCGTCGAGTAGTTGTAACAGGCTTAGGAATGGTTTCCCCTCTTGCTAGTGGAGTGGAAGAAACCTGGAGCCGCTTAATAGCTGGTGAAAATGCAGCAGGTACTATTACTCGCTTTGATGCTGATAATTTTGCTACTAACTACGCGTGTGAAATACCATTTGGTGATGGCACAAATGGCACATTTAATCCTTCAAATTGGATGGAGCCTAAAGATCGCCGTAAAGTTGATGACTTTATATTATATGGTATAGCTGCAGCTGATATGGCTGTTGCTGATAGTGGTTGGGCACCAACTAATGAAGAAGATTTATATAGAACTGGTGTAATGATTGGCTCAGGTGTTGGTGGATTATCAACGATTGCTGATACTTCAATAGTATTACAAGAACGTGGGCCACGCCGAGTGTCACCATTTTTCATTCCATCTTGTTTAATTAATTTAATTTCTGGCCAGGTATCTATTCGTCATGGATTTAAAGGCCCTAATCATGCGGTTGTCACTGCATGTTCTACGGGAGCACATGCAATTGGGGATGCTGCAAGATTAATTCAGTTTGGCGATGCTGATGTAATGCTTGCTGGTGGAGCTGAAAACCCAATCTGTGAAATTGGCATAGCTGGCTTTAACGCTTGTAAAGCTTTATCAACATCGCGCCGTGATAAACCTCAAGAAGCTTCAAGGCCGTATGATCAAAACCGTGATGGCTTTGTAATGGGAGAGGGTGCTGGCGTTGTGGTATTAGAAGAATACGAACACGCAATCGCTCGAGGAGCTAAAATTTATGCTGAAATTTTAGGATATGGTCTATCAGGTGATGCACATCACATAACTGCACCAACTCCTGATGGTAACGGTGGGTTTAGATCAATGAGTGCAGCAATTAAGCGCGCTGGATTAGAGCCAAGTGAAATTGATTATATTAATGCGCATGGTACATCTACTATGGCTGATACAATTGAATTGGGCGCTGTAGAGCGCCTGTTGAGCGGCAAAGCAGTAAATACTACAATGTCATCTACTAAATCTGCTATTGGGCACTTATTAGGAGCGGCAGGCGCTGTAGAAGCTATTTTTAGTATATTGGCCATTCGTGATCAAATCGTGCCACCTACATTAAATTTGCATGACCCTGTAAAGTCGATTTTAGATCTAGCGCCATTGAAAGCTGTAGAACGCAAAGTGAATATAGTATTATCTAATTCGTTTGGATTTGGTGGAACGAATGCATCACTTGTGATGGGTAAAGTGAAATAATGTTTGCGCGCCATTTTGCAGCTAATTTTTTTAATCTATTAGTTATTATTTGCATTGTGATTGCAGGTGCTGTGCATTGGGCAAAAAAACAATATGAAATAGATGGCCCTCTAACCTCTGATATTAATTTTGAGGTTAAGAAAGGTGATCGTTTCAAAGCGGTTGCTATAAGTTTAGAAGAATTAGGTATCATATATAACTCAACAATTTTTAAGATTGGTGCCCGATATGCTGAACAAGATGATGAATTAAAATTTGGCAATTATTTAGTGCCTCGTAAAGCCTCTATGCGGGATGTAATTGCACTAATCACATCTGGCCGCGCTATTAGTGAACAGGTAACATTCCCAGAAGGATTTACTTCTTATCAAATTGTAGAGCGATTAAATGCAATTCCTGAATTAATAGATACGTTGGATACTTTACCGATGGAAGGAAGCTTAGCTCCCAATACTTATGCATATATTAAAGGTGATTCACGTAAAGTTATTTTGAAAAAAATGATCGATGCACAGAGTGAAATATTAGATAATGCATGGATAAACCGTTCTATAAATTTACCTTATAATAGTAAAAAGGATATATTAATTATTGCTTCGATTATTGAAAAGGAAACACCAAAAAAAGAAGAACTTAAAATTGTTTCTGGAGTTATAATGAATAGATTAAACCAAGGTATTCCTTTGGGAATGGATTCTACTATTGTTTATGAGTTTACTAAAGGTAACCCTCAAAACATGCGCTCAATACGCCAATCTGATTTAATAAAAAATACTAAATATAATTCACGTAGATTTAAAGGTTTGCCTCCATCAGCGATTGGTAATCCTGGAAAGCTTGCTATTGAAGCCGCTGTTAATCCTAGTACAACTGATTTTTATTATTTTGTTGCAGATGGGTCTGGTGGTCATGTTTTTTCAAAGACATTGAATGAGCATAATAATAACGTAATAAAGTGGCGTAAAATAGAACAAGACAAAAAATAAATTAAGAATTTACTATTATTTGAATTTATTATTATTTTCAGTAAGGCTATCACGAATTAATTCAGCTGCTCTCTTAATATAATCTGCATGATATAGTGCAGATTTTTTATTTTTATTTATCCACTTTATTCGAGAATTATAATCTGATGTGCTCATTTGGTTCAAAGCATTTTTTATATCTTCGATAGAATTGCAAATAATCAGACCTCTGGGATCAAAATAATCACTTATATTTGGCGCACCCCAATAAATTGGTATTGTTTCACATAAGCATGCGTCAACCAGTTTTTCTGTAAAGTAATCTTTTTCACGTACATTTTCTATAATTATTGAATATTGGTAGTCAATCAAGCCATCCTCTTTATGTTCAAATGGTTTATATCCACGCCCCATTATATTAATATTAGCATTAGTATTTCTAATATGCTCAATTATTTCGTGTCTTAGCTTATGTCCTTCTAAACTACGTCGCGCAGAAGCAATTATAGATGCCAGTTTATTTTTATGAATGTTTTTTTTATGAATATTTTTAATAAATGTAGACCCAAAATAAAAGAATTCTCCATTTTTAATTTGTTCTAATAAAACTTCATTAATTGTTAAAACTTTATAAAACCGCCAACTTAAAAATTTTGAGAAATTCATATATATTTTATGTACTGCTTGTGGCTCTACAATCATAATTGATATCTTAGCTTTAACGCCAAAACGTGGCAAAAAAAACACTGGTTTCCTTGGAAAGGTAATAAGGTTGTCATCACTACGTAAGTCACTAATTGTACCTTTCATCAATCTTTGTGGCCTGCCTATCGGCCATTCAAGTTGATCTAAGCATGTAGAAGCTAATTTGAGTGTCGACCATTTCCCGTATGGTACTACCGCTACAGCAGGAATTTCGCTTTTAATAGTCACGCATTATACCAATTTATAAAATGAGTTATTTCGGCTTCGCCCAATTAACTTATAATTCAATTTGTCAAAAGCTTCTTTACAGCCCGGATAATCATCGTTTTGAGATATCTTTTCAATAACTATTCTCTTGGGCAATTGTTTCTTTGGTGCGTTCATTAAAAACGGAACAAGAGCTTTGTCTTCGTGGCCTTCTATATCTATCTTTAGACCATAAATAGTCATAATTTTTTTTTCATCTAAAATTGAACTTAAAGTTCTAATTTGTATACCTTCATCGGCACTCTCATCAAGGGCAACAATTGCCACATCATTCTTACGAATTAGTAAAGAGCCAACACCGTTAGTGTCACTAACAGCTGAAGACACCATTTCTAAGTTAGACAATCTTGATGCATTAGCATTAAATTTTAATCGACTAGCCATTAATGGATTTGCATCTATAGATATGGTTTTTCCTTTTGGCGCTGCAAGTGCCATTGGCTGTGAATAAAGTCCTATATTGGACCCTATATCAACAAAATTATCATCAAGGGATGCTTGTTCGGTTAAAAAATTTAAATCGGAGCTATTATAGTTAGGGTTCAGTAATAATCCGTATTCAATAAGATTATGTTCTCCCCAAATACGATACGCACAATTTCTAAAAATAATGTCTAATGGACCTTTAGAAAGCAACATTATAAAAGTAGTGTATGTTCCCCTGAATATGCCCCTTTTTAAAAAAGTTTTTTGTCCAAAAGAAATTAAAAATTTTTGAATGAAATTAGGTTTAAATGTTCCAAAAACTTTAGTTTTAAACTCATTATTACTCATCATTTCTTCATTATTTAATTTTCGCCATATATTTGCCATATATTGCATTCTCCAAGAATAAATAGATAATTCATTTTATGTAATATTCGAAGGCTTCTATATTTATATCAACAAGTAAGTTCAAAGTCTTATCCATTGTATTGGGATAATATCAGGATTAGTTACTTTTGCATTCGAAAACCATCGTTCAGGTGCTATCACTAATTTTTTAGGGTTTTTATTAAGCCATGCTCCCCACCATGAAAATGAAGAATTTGCTATAATATTATGTTTACAATGAGACATAAGCCGCAAATCTTCATAGTTTTTATCAGAGGAGTTATGTTTAATATATCTAATATTTACCGGTAGTCTTAAATTTTTAGAAACCCAACCTGGATCATCTGAAAATGCAAATATTACAATATCTTTTCCCAAGCGGTTTACTAGATGTCCAACTGCGCGTTCATAATACGCTAAATCACATGTTCCATGTGTGGAGTTATTGGATATGTAATCGCCTCTCCGTATATGTAGAGATACCGCTAAACAATTTTCAATATCATTTAAAGTAGATATATTCTTTTCGCTAGGTTTCTTTGTGATTTCAAGATCATTTAATATTTGAATTCTATTAGATTTAAAATATTCCTCAGATTGCCAATACCCTTTAAAATATGTTCCATCAGGCTTGGATAGCACAGTATTATCAAATTTTAGATGTTGCTCTTCGTATACATGCCTGTGATTGCCTAAGATACAATCTAAAGCATAAGCTATTTTACCATCTTTTTTATGCTTTATCAATTTCTTTGGGTTATATTCAGCTCGTAGATTGAAACGAGATAATCCCAATTTAAAAATACTTGTTTTTTCATATTCTCTTACATCGAGACCTAGATTCACACCTAATTCATCTGCTATTACTCTTGCAGTGCAGTATTGAAATAACTGATTGCCTAAACCACCTCTAATTCGTGTGTAAATCATCTATTTGGTCCTTAGAGGTATTAACTCTAATTATCTTAGAGTAGTTTCTAATTTTTATTCTATATATGATGCGCTGTATTATACGATACAAACTTATAATATTAGATTTCTTTATAGATAAAGTACTTCCGCCTGTTTCATGAGTTCGATCTGTAACACCTGAAGGGACAATACAAACAGGGCTGACACCAGTAAACCAGTGCATTTGCAACATGCCATCTATAGGTCGATCAAATTTCTTAGTATTTTCTAAAAGAGTAACTGCTGTTGCATAGCTTACTAATTGTGCTGAAGTTCGCAGTAATATTGGTGAGGGCTGTATCAATTTCACATTATTATCTGAGTGCAATATTTTAGATTTTTGTGGAATGTCACGTACTTGGAATTGAATGTACCCATATTTACTAGACCATTTTAATGAAGATTTTAAACTATCAGAAAAAACATTAGGATCGATTTGAACATCATCTTCAAATATTATTCCAGCAGTTAAATTTTGGGCAACAATTTTTTTCCATACAGACCTATGGCTTAAAAAACATCCAATCTCACCTATATTCATAGTGAAAGGATATTTTGGTTTAAAAAAAGTTTTTTTAGAGTAATAATTATCAATTGTAGTTTGGGGTAGTGAATGGCCATCTATTGCGTCAACTATTTCTGTATCAAATGGAATTTTAGAAATTAAATCTATAACCTGATTTTTTCGCTGTTGTGATCGCTTTAGGTGAATTATAAAGCCTTTATAATTAGTGGTATCAGGTTGCATTAATACAGCTTTCATTTAGTTTTTATAAATTACATAATTATTATATGTGCACCATAATAAAAAAACTAATATTTTTTTAATATTATTTAAGTATTAGTCCTGCAAGTATATACTTGTTAATATTAAATATTTAATAATTTCCAATTTATAATAAATAAGTTCTAAATCTATGGAAAGAACATAGCTGACAAACTATTTATATAAAAATTATGTTAAAATAAATGAAAGAATATAAGATGTCTAAAGCGCCAGAAAAAATACAAAAAATGGACCCAGTTTGGGGTCGCCTCCAAGCTGAAGCCGCTGATTTGGTTTTGACAGAACCTTTAATGGGAGGACTCGTTCATTCTAGTATATTACATCATAAATCATTTCGAAAAGCATTAAGTTATAGGATTTCTTCAAAACTATCCTCTGAAGAAATGCCTGCACAAATTTTACGAGAGATAATAGATGAGGTGATGGTCGCTGATGATAATATAACTTTATCAGCACGTGCAGATATAGTTGCAGTGTTTGATCGTGATCCATCTTGTCACCAGCTATTGCAGCCAATGCTTTTTTTCAAAGGTTATCAAGCCTTACAGGCCCATAGAGTTTCAAATTGGTTATGGAATAATAGTCGTAAAGAAATGGCATATTTTTTTCAGATGCGTTGTTCAGAGGTATTTGGAGTAGATATTCATCCTGGTGCAAAAATTGGTGCAGGAATTATGATTGACCATGCTCATTCGATTGTAATAGGTGAAACTGCTCGTGTTGGTAATAATGTTTCCATGCTGCACTCCGTCACTCTCGGTGGAACTGGAAAAGTAGATGGAGATAGACACCCAACAATTGAAGATGGCGTTTTAATTGGAGCTGGGGCAAAAATACTAGGAAATATTACAATTGGCCGGTGCTCTAAAATTGCAGCAGGTTCAGTGGTTTTAAAAGAAATCCCAGCATATAAAACGGTTGCAGGCGTTCCTGGAGTTATAATTGGTGAAGCTGGATGTGATCAGCCATCTCAAACTATGGATCAGTTTTTTGGCGATTGTAATGGTGATGGTTAGGTTCCCGTAATTTAATAAAAAACCTACTACAGATTACATGTAGTAGGTTTTTTTATACAAGCATTGCTAACGGGTTCTCTATGTAGTCAGCAATTTTGGCTAAAAATTTTGCACCTAATGCGCCGTCTATAGCTCTATGATCAACGGATAATGTCATAGACATGACTGTAGCTACTTCAAGGTTTCCATCAGCATTTACAACTGGTTTTTTCATACCTGCTCCAACAGCTAAAATTGAACCATGTGGTGGGTTTATAACTGCATCAAAGTTTTCAACGCCCATCATTCCAAGATTTGAGATTGCAAAACTGCCCCCCTGATATTCATGTGGGAGAAGCTTTTTGCCTCGGGCACGTGAGGCTAAATCTTTCATTTCTAATGAAAGAGCAGATAATGATTTATTTTCGCTATCTTGTATCACTGGTGTAAATAGTCCGCCCTCTACAGATACTGCAACGGCCACGTCTGAAGCCTTTAGTTGTAGTATACGATCCTGTGCCCAAACAACGTTAGCTTCTGGAACATCCTGTAACGCTCGAGCGCTAGCTTTAACTATAAAGTCATTTACTGAAATTTTTATGCCTGAATTAGTTAGACCTGTATTCATTTCAGAGCGAATTTTTAATAAATTATCTAATTGTACTGAACGTCGAAGATAGAAGTGTGGTATGGTTTGTTTTGCTTCAGTTAAGCGACTGGCTATTACTTTACGCATGCCATCTAATGCAATTTCAGAATATTCACGATCCTGATATATTAATTTTACGCTATCTGATGTTGCTGAGCTTATCATAGGTAATGAAATTGCTGCTACTGATGTCACTACTTTTTCAGCTTGGACATCTGCTTTAACAATACGACCATGTGGTCCAGAGCCTTTTATGTTTTTCAACTCTAACCCTTTTTTTTCTGCAATGCGGCGTGCTAGTGGAGTTGCAAAAATGCGATCACTTTTAGGAGCTGATGCTAAGTCTTTCTTGTTGGTTTCATGCAATACAGCCTCATTTGGTACTTCTTCTTTTGCAGGCTCTATACTTTTGGCTGATGGTATTGTTTCAATAAATGAAGCGTCTTCGCCTTCTTCAAATAATATTGCTATTGGTTCATTTACTTTTACTCCTGATGTACCTTCAGGAATAATTATCTTACCAATAATACCTTCATCAACAGCTTCGAATTCCATGGTTGCTTTATCAGTTTCAATCTCTGCCATGACATCACCACTTTCGACAGTGTCACCTTCTTTTACTAACCATTTAGTTAAAGTACCTTCTTCCATAGTAGGCGAAAGTGCGGGCATTAGTATTTTAATTGCCATTGGTTTACCCCTTAACGATAAGTTACGAGCTTTACAGCATCGATTACTTCTTTTGTAGTTACTAGTGCTAATTTTTCAAGATTAGCGGCATAAGGCATTGGCACATCTTTACCTGTACAATTAATCACAGGTGCGTCTAGATAATCAAATGCATGCTCCATAATTACTGCTGACAGGTGATTGCCGATAGATCCAACTGGAAAACCTTCTTCAATAGTTACGCAACGGTTTGTTTTTTTTACTGAATTTAATAAGGTATCATAATCAATAGGTCGTAAAGACCTTAGGTCCACAACTTCTGCTGAAATTCCTTCCTCAGCTAATTGCTCTGCAGCTTCTAATGCGTATTGCATTCCTATACCAAAGCTAACCAAAGTTACGTCATCACCTTCACGCCAAATCTTGGCTTTACCAATTGGCACGGTAAAATCATCAAGATCAGGGACATCAAATAACCGGCCATATAGCATTTCATTTTCTAAAAATATAACAGGATTTGGGTCTCTTATGGCTGATTTTAAAAGACCTTTGGCATCAGCGGCAGAGTATGGCATAACAACTTTCAAACCAGGAATTTGTGCATACCATGCAGCAAAGCAATGTGAATGCTGTGCTCCAACTCTAGATGCTGCACCATTTGGCCCACGAAATACCATTGGGGCTCCCATCTGACCCCCAGACATATATAGAGTTTTTGCAGCAGAATTTATAATATGATCCATTGCTTGCAATGCAAAATTAAACGTCATGAATTCTACGATTGGATTTAAACCTCCAAAAGCTGCTCCAACAGCTATACCTGCAAAACCATGTTCTGTGATTGGAGTGTCAATGACGCGCTTAGCACCAAACTCATCTAATAAGCCTTGAGAAACCTTGTATGCGCCTTCATATTCAGCAACTTCTTCACCCATTAAAAAAACATTTTCATTGGAGCGCATTTCTTCAGCCATTGCATCACGAAGTGCATCTCGGACTGTTGTCGCTGTAAATGTTGTACCTTCAGGTACATTTTCGATCCCAATCAAACTAGTGACTTTCACTGTAGCTTGTGTTGTTATATTTATTATAGGATGAGGCTTAATAGCATTTTTATCGGTAGATTTATTATTATTACTTTCTGTTAAACTTTCACCATCTTCTAATAAAATTGCAATGGGTGTGTTAACCGCTACATTTTCTGATCCATCTGGAATTAAAATTTTACTAATTATGCCTTCATCCACGGCTTCGAATTCCATTGTTGCTTTATCGGTTTCAATTTCGGCCATAATATCACCGCTTTCAACCATATCACCTTCTTTTACTAGCCATTTAGTTAATGTGCCTTCTTCCATAGTAGGGGATAGGGCAGGCATAAGGATCTTAATAGTCATAGGTTTATCTCCTTAAACCAAAATATCTGTATAAAGCTCGCTCAAGTCGGGCTCTGGGCTCGCTATTGCAAAGTCAGCAGATTCTTGAACAATCTTTTTGATTTCTTTGTCAATTTTTTTCAATTCATCTGATGTTGCATGGCCACCTTGAGTTAACATTTCTTTAATCATATCGATCGGATCTTCGTTATCTTTAACCTGTTTAACCTCTTCTTTTGAACGGTAGCGAGCAGGATCAGACATGGAATGTCCACGATAACGATATGTTTTTACTTCTAGAACATAGGGGCCATTTCCTGCACGGCAATGCGCTACTGCTAATTCACCTGCTGCCTTTACTGCCAAAACATTCATTCCATCCACTACTGCACCCGTAATGCCAAAAGCTTCCCCTCGGGTGTAAAAATCTGGTGTTGAAGCTGCGCGTTGTAGGCTCGTACCCATTGCATAGCGATTGTTTTCAACAACAAAAATTACTGGTAATTTCCAAAGTGCAGCCATGTTAAAGCTTTCGTAAACTTGACCTTGATTTGCAGCGCCATCACCGAAATATGTGAATGTCACTGAATCTTCACCACGATATTGATTGGCTAAAGCTAGGCCGGCACCAATAGGGACTTGAGCTGCAACAATGCCATGACCACCATAAAAATGCTTTTCCTTACTAAACATATGCATTGAACCACCCTTACCTTTGGATAACCCATCTTTACGCCCAGTTAATTCTGCCATGACACCTTTTGGATCTAGGCCACAAGCCAACATGTGTGCGTGGTCGCGATAAGATGTTAATCTATTGTCACCATCTTTAGCGGCAGCTTCAAGGCCCACCACAACGGCTTCTTGGCCAATATATAAATGGCAAAAGCCTCCTATGTGGCCCATGCCATATAATTGCCCAGCTTTTTCTTCAAAACGGCGAATTAATAGCATTTCGCGATAATACTTCTGTAACTCTTCAGGTGAAATATTCGATTTTGATTTCTTTTTAGATGCAGCCATAATAGGAAGTTCCCCAAAAGGTTTAATATTGAACTATCATTATATGCTATAATAAAAGAAAAGGCACGAATATAATTTTATTATGATTTTTATTTTAAAATATAATAAATCAAATAAAAAATTGATTATCTAATTATAATATCTTCAACACGCGCCATCCCAAGAACTTTTCTAGCACGTTCGTCTAGTAAGTCCAAATCAAGATAACCATCTGATAATCGATATGTTTTATTCTCAAGTTGTGCACGCCCAAACTGGAGTATTTTTAATTGTTCTTTAAGACGCTTTTCTTCAGCTTCAACTTGAATACGACGTAAGTGACCATAATCACCCTGAATAGCAGCAAATACAAAGTACCCAGTTAATGCTATAAACAACGCAAAAAATAATGCGGTGCCTAGCCCAATTTTTTTTGATCGCGTGTATGCCATATTTTCCTCCGCGCAGATATTTTCCTGCTTAAATTTATTATGGCATAAGTGATTCTTTTTGTGAATCCCTAATTGAAATATTTCTTTAAAAAGTAATTTGATAAATATTTATATTTATATTTAATTACTTGAAGCATACGCTATCGATGATATTGATTGTTTAATAATTTCATTAAATTCTTCATCACTATGCTTAATACTTAATCCTTCAGTTAATGCGCGTGAGAAACTTGCAATTATTCCTTCATTCTTGGACAATTTTTCGTTTGCGTGGCCCTGATTATAGCCTCCAGAAAGTGCAACAGTACGGATTACACGAGGGTGATTAACTAAGTTTAAATAGGTACCTGCAATATCTGGTAGCGTTAGCTTTAGTATTATTTGACGATCTGAAGGTAGTTCATCTAAACAAACTAATAGTTCTTTTTTTAAAATGTTTTCTGCTGCTACTTTGTCAGAAATTGAAATTATTATTTCAGGTTCAATTATTGGTATTAACCCATGGCTATTAATTTGTTCGCTAACTTCAAATTGCTGAGCCACTAAATTACTAATTCCTGATTTAGATGCTTGATGTATAACTGAACGCATTTTAGTACCAAAAATACCACATAAAGCGGCATGTTCTAATTTTGTATCTAAATTTTCAATTTTCTTCATAATTTGAACGCCGTTTAATTCAGGCTCTAAACCATTGTCAATTTTTAAAAAGGGGACTATCCTTCGCTCTTCCCAGAGGTACTTAGCTGAAGGCATACCATTTATTTCTCGGTTCATTGTCATTTCAAACAATATTGCGCCTATTACTTTATCACCAGTAAATGTAGGAGCAGTTGCAATGCGTGCTCGCATTGCATGAATTAAGTTATACATCTGATCTTCATTTGTATAATAACTTTCGTCTACGCCATAGAGCCCTAAAGCTTTTGGAGTAGAACCACCACTTTGATCAAGAGCTGCAATGAACCCTTTTCCTTGTTTTATTTGAAGTATTTGTTCATAATTTGGCATTATAACTCACAATCTATAGTTATTAGGACATAAGGACAGCAACACCAGGTAAGGTTTTACCTTCCAGCCATTCTAGGAATGCACCACCTGCAGTTGAAATATATGTAAATCTTTTGGCTGATCCACTACCATTTAGCGCAGCAACTGTGTCACCGCCGCCTGCAACAGATAATACTTTTCCAGTTTCGGTCAAAAAAGCTACATGTGCTGCAGCCTCATTAGTAGCTATGTTATATGGTGGAATCTCAAATGCACCAAGTGGTCCATTCCATATTACTGTTTTAGCTTCGTCTAAGTGCTTTTTTATCAGTGTAATTGTTTTTGGACCTACGTCTAAAATCATGGCATCAGCAGGACATTTATTAGCGGGTAGGATTTCATGTTCTGAGTTCGCTGAAAATTCTTTGGCCGCGACAATATCGACTGGTAAAATAATTTCACAATTCATTACTTTTGCGTTTTCTAAAATCGAACGAGCGGTATCTTGCATGTCGTGTTCGCATAAAGATTGTCCAATGTTATGTCCTTGGGCCGCTAAAAATGTATTTGCCATTCCACCGCCTATAACAATTTTATCCATAGGTCCTATCAAATGCTCTAATAACATTAATTTTGACGAAACTTTTGCTCCTCCTACAACCGCTAAAACAGGTCGTTCTGGTGTACTTAGTACAGCTTCAAGTCTATATATTTCTTCCTCCATTAAACGGCCGGCACAGCTGGGTAATAAGTGAGCAATTCCCTCAACAGATGCATGGGCTCTGTGTGCTGTTGAGAATGTGTCTGATACAAAAATATCACCTAATTTTGCTAATTCGGCTGCAAATCTTGGCTCATTCTTTTTTTCCCCTTGATGGAAGCGGGTGTTTTCCAATAATAAAACATCCCCCTTTGGGAGCGTGTCTACTGCCAATTGAGCAGTTTCACCTATACAAGATGTTGCAAAGTGTACGCGCTTTTTTAAACGATTGGAAAGGGCTATTACGGCTTGCTGTGTTGACATTGTTAAGTCAAATCCACGTGTTGGACGTCCAAAGTGCGATAATAAAATCGGTTTACCCCCTTTTTCTAAAACTTCTAAGATAGTTGGTACTGCGCGAGTAAGTCTTGTGGAATCTGTAACTTGGCCGTTTAGCATAGGAACGTTCATATCCACTCGGATAAGAACATTTTTATCTTTTAAGTCAAAATCGTCTAAGGTTCGTAATCGCATCTACCATCTCCCAAAAAAAATGACTAGTTAGCCATTTCTATTAATATTTTTATTTTAGAATTATCATATAATTATCGTAATAATTAAATGCATTTCTTAAATCACACATAATAATGTGTGCAATATTATCTATTCTAAACGTATAATTTAGATTAACTTTCCCATGGCAACAGCTGTATCCGCCATACGGCAAGAAAATCCCCACTCATTATCATACCAACTTAACACACGAACGAGTTTACCAGCTATAACCTTTGTTTGAGCTGGGGCAAAATTGGATGAGTGAGTGTCATGATTAAAATCTATGGATACTTTGGGTTCTGGATCGTAATCTAAGACCCCCTTCATATTTGTCTCAGCGATTGCTTTTATTGCCAAATTAATTTCTTCAACACTTGTATCGCGAGCCGCCTGA
This sequence comes from uncultured Amylibacter sp., assembly GCA_905181935.1. Lineage (GTDB taxonomy): Bacteria > Pseudomonadota > Alphaproteobacteria > Rhodobacterales > Rhodobacteraceae > Amylibacter. The sequence continues at coordinate 169,169 of CAJIZV010000002.1, forward strand.
AACGTAAAATCTACACAAGATACATTTGGCGTTGGAACACGTATGGCTGATCCATCTAATTTACCTGCTAATTCTGGCAAAACTAAACCCACAGCTTTAGCTGCGCCAGTTGATGTTGGGATCATACTCATTGCAGCGGCGCGTGATCTGTATAAATCGCTATGTTTCTTATCTAGCGTTGGTTGATCGCCAGTATAGGAATGGATTGTTGTCATGATGCCACTTTGAATCCCAATAGCATCGTTTAAAACCTTGGCTATTGGTGCCAAGCAGTTTGTTGTACATGATGCGTTTGAAACGATTAAATCATCGGTTGTTAGCTCTTCATGGTTTACGCCGTAAACAACTGTTTTATCTACATTTTTTCCGGGAGCTGAAAGTAAAACCCTTTTTGCACCGTTCTCAAGGTGAATTGTTGATTCTTTTTTAGAATTATGTGCGCCTGTACACTCTAATAAAATATCAATTCCTTCCCAATTTAATTCAGCTGGATTATATGTTGCTTGCATGTCAATTGGCCCATGTCCAACATCAATATTATTACCTATCACTTTTATTTCACCTGGAAAACGCCCGTGGACTGAATCATATTTCATTAAGTGAACTAGTGTTTCAAGTGGTGCTGGTGCATTTATTGATACAACTTCAATGTCGGTACGCCCACTTTCAATAATCGCTGCTAGTGTGGAACGTCCAATGCGGCCCATGCCGTTAATCGCAACTTTTAATGTCATTTTGGTTTCCGATAACTGAGCGCCAATCCTGCGGGTGGTGCGAGTGAATTCCTACAATTTCATTAATAGTTTATGCTGTTAATGTAAAAGGTAAAACAAGCTTTAATTATCTTATATTACATATTTTCAATATGTTACCGCTATCAGCTTATCTGTTACCGCTATCAGTATGCCTTGATAGCGGTAACAATAATTATAGTTTTATTATAGAAGACCTTTTGTTTTTTCTACAATGTTATCTGCAGTGATTCCAAACTTTTCATAAAGTTCTTCTGCGGGTGCTGATGCACCAAATGATTCCATGCCTATAAATGCAGCTTTGTCGTGCTTTCCACGTTCCCCAGTCAACCAACGATCCCAGCCTTGCTGCACAGCCGCTTCAATGCCTATTCGCACAGGGCCTGCTGGTAAGACTCGACGCCTATATGTTTCATCCTGTTCTGCGAAAAGTTCCATACAAGGCATTGAAACCACACGTGTTCCTATACCAATTGCCTCTAATTTATTTTTTGCATCCATTGCAATTTCTACTTCAGAACCAGTTGCTATTATAATAACCTGCCGTTTAGCTTCAGATTCGGCCAATACATATGCACCAAAGCTCACCATATTTTTATTTGTATGCTTCGTGCGGACTGTAGGCAAACTTTGTCTGGTCAAAGACAATACTGAGGGAGTAGTTTTTGTTGTTACAGCCAGCTCCCATGCTTCGGCAGTTTCTACGGTATCAGCTGGACGAAATACCCATGTGTTTGGTGTTGCACGTGAAATAGCCAAATGTTCGACTGGCTGGTGTGTAGGACCGTCCTCACCTAGTCCAATACTATCATGAGTATAAACATAAATTACGGGTATCTTCATTAAAGCGGCTAATCGCATAGATGGGCGAGCATAATCTGTAAAACACATAAATGTTCCCCCATATGGGCGAACCCCACCATGCAAAACCATCCCGTTCATAGCGGCTGCCATACCGTGCTCTCGGATGCCATAAGCTACATGGCGGCCATCTCTGTTATCTGCATCAAACCATTTCATTCCTTTGGTAATAGTATTGTTTGAGCCAGTTAAGTCAGCTGACCCACCAATAGTTTCTTGCATGATTGGATTTATAATTTCTAAAGTTGTTTGGCTAGACTTGCGTGTCGCCATCTTTGGAGCAGTTTCTGATATTTCTTTTTTAAGTCTTTTTATTGCAGCTGATAGCTTTTTTGGTACATCTAAATTCATAACACGATTAAATTCAGCTTGTTTTCTAGTGGATAGCATAGCAAATCGTTTTTCCCATTCAATACGATTACTAGATCCTTTTGATCCAATTTCCTCCCAAGCGGTTTTAACGTCTTTAGGGATTTCATATGCGGGGTAGGGCCAGTCATAAAACTTGCGCATTTGCACTAATTGATCGCCTTTAATGTTATAACCATGGCCACCAGCTGTATTTTCCACGCCTATAACACCTAGTGCAATACGCGTTTTACAAGCTATCATCGATGGTTTTGAGCTCTTCTTTGCTTCAGATATTGCTTGGTCGATTGCTATTGGGTCATGACCGTTTACAGTAAAAACTGACCATCCAGCTGATTCAAATCGTTTCTGTTGATCTGTTATATCTGATATGTTTATTTCACCATCAATGGAGATATTATTGTCATCCCACATTACGATTAGATTGCCTAAGGCCTGTTTTCCGGCTAAAGTAATAGCTTCTTGGCTTACACCCTCCATCAGGCAGCCGTCACCAGCAATTACGTATGTGAAGTGATTAACAATTTTTTTGCCATAACGTGCCTGCAGAGATTGTTCTGCCATAGCAAATCCAACTGCATTTGAAATTCCTTGACCTAATGGTCCTGTTGTAGTTTCAATACCTTTTGCATGACCATATTCTGGGTGGCCAGCTGTTTTGGCCCCCCATTGGCGAAAGTTTTTAATCTCGTCTAGTGTCATATCTTCATAGCCTGTAAGGTGTAACAAAGCGTAAATTAACATTGATCCGTGACCTGCAGAGAGAATAAAACGATCTCGATCTGCCCAATCTGGATTCTTTGCATCAAACTTTAAGTGATTTTGAAATAAAACAGTTGCTACATCTGCCATTCCAATTGGCATTCCTTGATGACCAGAAGCAGCAGCATGGACTGCATCTGCTGCTAAAATACGTATTGCTGCAGAATTCCTCCAATGTTTAGGATGGTTCGTTTTGAGATCAGAAATATTCACAGTGTGCTCCCAGCATATAAAGGTATACGGTACTGGTATGGTATGACTACGTAGTCGGTCAAGATCACAAGCACTTATAGGCTATTATTTTTGTGCAATAATGTGATTTAAAAGGTTAAAATGGTTTCATATAAAAATAAATGATGATTCGTGTAAAGAAGAGGTATAAATGAACCAAGTAGCTGCATTAAGAGAAGAATTTGAAGTTGCGTTAGAATCTCTTACGTATCGATTAGATCAACTAAAGGCGCCTATTGGAATTGATAACAATAGTGAAATTTCTAAATTGAATGTGGAAAATTCTATGTTAAAGATGCGAATTTCTGAAATGCAAAACGCCGCTAATAAAATTCAATTAAATAATAGTAATAATTTATTGCAAAATAACACTCAATTTGATTTAGAAGCTCTAGAAAACATCAAAAAACAGCATGTTCAAGACATTAAAGATGTCCAGAATATATTAAACCAGCTTAAACCTTTGTTTGAGGAATAAATTATGTCACAAGTTACAATTCAAATTGGAGGTCGTTCATTTGACGTTGTTTGTCAGGAGGGTGAAGAAAATTTTCTTCATGCAGCTGCTGCATTGCTTAATGAAGAAGCTCAAAAGCTTGATGGCGCAGGTTCTCGTATTACAGAAAGCCGAATGTTGCTAATGGCGGGTCTTTTATTAGCAGATAGAACTGTTGCTACTGAAGAGAAGCTTGCTGGTGTTGATAAAAATGTATTTTCAAAAGCCACGAACTCAGAAATAATGGATCATGCTAATCAATTAGAAGTTAAATTAAGGGTAGCAGAAGCTGACCTTGCTGTCGTTAAAACTCAACTTTTAGAATCTCAAAGTGATGAAAGTATTGAAGATAAGCCAGATTTAATTGAAATTGATAATTTACGTAAAGAGCGAGATGATGCCGTAGCTACGCTACGGCAGATAGTTGATAAATTTAAATTAGTAGCAAGGGCTTAAGCATTTGCTTCTCTAACTTTATTAGCGGCTTCTTTGTTAAAAAAAACATTATTTCCTTCAAGTAAGGTATCTAACTCACCTGATATCATCATATCAGTGATGATATCACATCCTCCAACAAATTCACCTTTTACATATAGTTGAGGTATTGTGGGCCAATCTGAAAAATCTTTTATGCCTTGCCTTATTTCTTCGTCAGCTAACACATTGACGTCTTTCCATTCGAGGCCAATAAAATTTAATACTCCTGCAATACGGCTTGAAAAACCACATTGAGGCATAGATGAGGTTCCCTTCATGTATAAGACAACATCATTTGTTTCGATGGTCTCTTTGATGAGTGCTTTTGCTGTATCCGACATTTAAGTCTCCTATTCATTTAGCTTTGGATTTATTTAACTTAGATTGGCTAGAATGCAAGTCTGTTAAAAGTAATGGTTAAGATTAGGTTTTTACTTTTGTAGTTAAAGCTAGTGCATGCAACTCGCCGTTTGGGCCATCCATTTTGCCTTTAAGAGCTGCAAATACCATGCGATGTTGAGTTATCATTGATTTACCGGCAAATTCGTGTGCTGAAATTATCGCTGACATGTGAACGCCGTCTGCACCATCCACTATAATATCTGCATTTGGAAATGCCTCAATTATAAGATCTTTTATTATTTGTGCCTCAATAGCCATTTATCATGCTCCGTTTTGATTATGCCAGTTTATGTTTTACTTAAAGATAAGTTTTTGTTATTTCAATATTCTTTAATCTAAGTGTATTGTAAGTAAGTTCTTTTATTTGAAACATTTATCATTTAAATAAAATCTCTTTTCATATAATAATCCATATATAATCAATTAGCTAATATATTTAGTTAATGTTAATCTCTTATTCAGAAACTAGGGATCGTAATGTTGTTTCGAATGCTTTTTTTACAGTATCAATATCTATAATAGCTTCACCTAAATAAATATTGCTTCCACCAAAACTTCCAACTAATTCAGCTGCAACACCGGCTAATTTTGCAGCTGAAATAACTGCTTCGCTATCTTTACAAGCAAGCAAATATCTAGCTTGATCTTCGCCAAAAAACCATCCTGTATCACCTGCTTTTAACTTTAACCCGACACCGGCAGATAATGCCATTTCGGTTGCTGCAACAGCTAGGCCCCCATCTGATAAATCATGAGCGGCTGTTATCAATTTAGCTTTATGGGCTGCTCTAACAAACTCACCCACTAATTTTTCCAAATTAAGATCAACTTTTGGTGCATCACCATCTTCACGGTTAAACATTTCTTTTAATAGTGCTGACTGGCCTAAATGTCCGTTAGTTTTTCCAATTAAAACAAAATTATCTCCATTGTTTGGTATATTTTTAATAATTTCGTCTAAATTTGTAAGCAAACCAACAGCACCAATCGTAGGGGTTGGTAAAATTCCTGTTCCATCCGTTTCATTATACAGTGAAACGTTTCCAGAAACGATTGGCATATCTAATACAACAACTGCTTCTGCTATACCCTTGATGCAGCCAACAAATTGACCCATGATCTCTGGCTTTTCAGGATTACCAAAGTTCATATTGTCGGTTGTTGCTAATGGTTTCGAGCCAGTTGCTGATAAATTACGGTATGCTTCTGCGACTGCCTGCTTTCCACCTTCAAATGGATTGGCCTTGCAGTAACGCGGTGAAACATCTGAAGTGAATGCTACAGCTTTATTTGTACCGTGAATGCGTATAACTCCAGCATCTGATCCTGGACGCACTAATGTATCAGCCATTACCATTGAGTCGTATTGTTCGTAAATCCAAGACTTTGAGCCATAGTTTGCGCTCCCCATGATTGCCATTAAGCCTTTTATAGGATCAATGTAAGGGATCTTAGCTAATGGAGCTGCAGGTGGGGTTTCCACCCAAGGCCTATCATATTCTGGCGCTGTTCCAGATAAAGCTTTAAGTGGCAAATCAGCCTTTACTTCATCATTATGTAAGACAAGAAAGCGATCTTCTGCTATAGTTTCACCCACAATAGCAAAATCTAAATCCCATTTATCAAATACAGCGCGTGCTTCTGCTTCTAATTCAGGTTTAAGAACCATTAGCATGCGCTCTTGGCTTTCTGACAGCATCATCTCATATGCTGTCATGTTTTCTTCACGTTGTGGTACATCTTCAAGGTTAAGTTTTACACCAAGATTACCTTTATCTCCCATTTCAACGGCAGAACAAGTTAAGCCAGCTGCCCCCATATCTTGTATGGATATAACTGCCCCAGTTTGCATTAACTCAAGAGTTGCCTCCATTAAGCGCTTTTCTGTAAATGGATCGCCTACTTGAACTGTTGGGCGCTTATCTTCAATGGTATCATCAAATTCTGCTGATGCCATTGTAGCCCCTCCAACGCCATCACGGCCCGTTTTTGCACCTAGATAAACTACAGGCATTCCAATCCCAGATGCGGCTGAGTAAAAAATACTATCTTTTTTTACTAATCCTGCAGCAAATGCGTTCACTAAACAGTTTCCGTTATATGCGGAATGAAATCTAACTTCACCACCAACTGTTGGCACACCAAAGCAGTTCCCATACCCGCCAATACCTTCAACAACACCATTAATAAGGCTTTTAGTCTTTGGGTGATTGAATTCGCCAAATGATAATGAGTTCATGGCTGCGATTGGACGCGCACCCATCGTAAATACATCACGTAAAATACCGCCAACACCTGTAGCTGCGCCTTGATATGGTTCAATGTATGAAGGGTGGTTATGACTTTCCATTTTAAAAACTATTGCATCCCCATCTCCAATATCAACGATGCCCGCATTTTCACCAGGACCACAAATAACTTGGGGGCCTTCAGTTGGAAGTGTTCGCAACCACTTTTTAGAAGATTTATATGAACAATGCTCATTCCACATAGCAGAAAAAATACCAAGTTCAGTATAACTTGGTATTCGGCCAATGATATTTAATAAACGTTGATATTCTTCAGAGTTTAATCCGTGACTTTCGATAAGATCTTGTGTGATTTCTGGTTCGATAGACATTGGCAGCCCCATGTAGGATTCTTTGGTTTCTTTTAAGGGGTCTGAGCTCGAAGGAAAAGACCCTTAAATACACTGATTAATTTACTTTTAATTTAAAAAAAAGGCCGAGCTAAAAGCTCGGCCAAAGTCTAACAGGGAGGTGAAGATGATAGGATTGAAAAGCTCAACTAACTTCTTCTTGGCTTCCTTAGAGTCTGGAGATATTTAGCGCTAGTACTTTAATTTGCATACCCGCTATGCGTCATGGGAATATCTTTGAGGAAAAAGGAATTATATTTTTTTATACTTTTTCATTCTTGTGCAATCGGTGAGTTTTTATTTCTTCTAGTACAAAGTCACGAAACGCTTGAACACGTTTTGAGTGTCGTAATTCTTCTGGAAAAGCAAGAAATACTGGGATTTCTTTGCTTTGATCATTTGGTAATACACGTACCAGCTGAGGTACTTCATCAGAAACATAATCAGGGAGAACTCCAATTCCAGTATGATGAAGTACTGCTTGCAGTACACCGAAGTAATTATTTAGAGTTAAATTAGAACCTTGATTATGTTCCAAAAAAGGCTTTAGCCAAGCAACAGATTCATTTACTTGTCGGGCTGTAAGACCTTGGCTTACTAGGCGATGCTTTTCTAATTCTTCAAAGTTTTTCGGTGTCCCATGCTTGTCGAGGTATTCTTCTGTAGCGTATAGACGCATCGTTACATTCATTAATCTCCGCCGGACTAAATCTGCCTGGCTTGGTTCTTTCATTCGTATAGCAACATCAGCTTCCCGCATTGGTAAATCCAAAACCCGCTCTTCTAATATAAGATCAATTTTTAGATCAGGATATTGTTCATATAGACGATTTATGCGAGGTGCCAGCCAGAGTGTGCCAAACCCTGTAGTAGTTGTAACACGCAATTCTCCAAACACTTCATCTTCGCTATCCCTAATTCGAGCTTCTGCTGCTTCTAATCTCTTAGACATCTGAGAGGTTGCGTCATATAATAGTTCACCTTGTTCTGTTAAAATTAAGCCACGTGCATGGCGATGAAATAAGGTGACGTTTAAACGCTCTTCTAAAGCGCGGATTTGCCTGCTCACAGCTGATTGAGATAGGTGTAAGACATCACCAGCGTGAGTTAAGCTTCCAACATCAGCTACAGCATGAAATATGCGCAATTTGTCCCAGTCCATATTACCTCCATGCATGCATTTTAAAAAAACATTACATTAAATACTATTCTACAAAGCTGTTGGAAATGAAACAAGGCTATAGTTAACGCTTTTTTATGAAAAAGAGCTTTGTGTTATTAAGCGCTACAATTTTTATTAGTTGATGCCCTTGCTCTGTGCAAAAATGAGGAAAATCAATTTCAGCTGCAGGATCATCTGCCAAAACACGCAATATTTGCCCCAACTGCATAGCTTGCAATCGTTTGCGCGCTTTTAAAACGGGCATAGGACATAAAGTTCCCATTGCATCAAGTGTATCATCAAAATCCATACATTACTTTAACCTTTAGATGTTTCAAAAGTCTACGCAGAAGTTATCAAAAAATGGGTGACGAATATCTTTCAAATGATTAGTATAAATTATGTTTGGTATTGATATCATAGACGCAGGCTTATTGCCTTCAATGTTTGTTGCTCTGTTAGCTGGTATTCTCAGCTTTTTGAGCCCTTGCGTACTTCCAATAGTACCCCCTTATCTTGCTTATATGGGGGGTATTTCTATGCAAGAAATGGAAAATAATAAAGATGCACGACGACATACAGTAATTTGTGCTTTATTTTTTACTTTGGGATTATCAACAGTATTTATTATATTAGGCCTTGCTGTATCAGCTTTAGGCCAATTTATGTTACAAAATCAGGAATGGTTTGGGCGTATAGCGGGTATTGTTATTATTTTTTTTGGATTGCATTTTATAGGTATTCTTAAGATTCCATTTTTATATAGAGATGTCCGTCTTGATGCTGGTGATCAAGGTGGAAGTGCATTTGGTGCTTATATACTTGGCTTAGCTTTCGCGTTTGGGTGGACCCCTTGCATTGGCCCAATTTTAGGCACTATCTTGTCTCTTGCCGCACAAGAGGGGTCTCTTGCTCGCAGCTCAATATTAATGGCTCTTTATGCGTTAGGCCTTGGGTTGCCATTTATATTAGCAGCTATCTTTATAAATAATGCCATGCGTGCTATGAATCGCTTTAAGCGCCATATGCGAAAAGTTGAGATTTTTATGGGAGGAATGCTTATAATTATTGGTTTTGCCTTGATTACGGGCAGTTTCTCTAGTATTTCTTTTTGGCTTTTAGAAACCTTCCCTTCACTGGCTATAGTCGGTTAATTTTTTACTAAAATAATAGAGCTAATTTGTTAGTTTTAATAATTATTAAACTTTTTTAATTTATTGAGTTTATTCACTTTGAATTATGTATTCTAAAATAAATAATCTTATTGCTGAAGCTAGACCAGCGTTAGTGCCTCTTCGTGCATCGATTTCTGCTGCAAGCTCATTTAATGCTAAATCACGTTCTTGTGCTATTTTTTTGAATTGCTGCCAGAATGGATCCTCCAAACTTACACTTGTTCGGTGACCTTTTAAAGTAAGAGAATGTTTGCGTGGCCTTTGGAAATCACTCATGTCTGGAATGTGCTCAAATTATTTAGCCCTGTTTTAGCTATATTTCAATTATCTAGAATTATTTATCTTGGTCCGATCATATCTCTTGGCTTGACTACACGATCAAATGTATCAGCATCAACAAAGCCTAACCTTATAGCTTCTTCTTTTAATGTTGTGCGATTATTATGAGCTGTTTTGGCTACTTTGGTGGCATTATCATATCCAATTTCAGGCGCTAATGCGGTTACCAACATTAAACTATCCCACATGAGTGATGATATACGATCTTCATCAGCTCGGATTCCATCAACACAATTATCGGTAAAAGCTACAGAGGCATCGCCAAGCAATTGCATAGATTGTAATACGTTATATGCAATCATTGGTTTATATACGTTGAGTTCAAAATGGCCTTGAGAACCAGCAAATCCAACGGCTGCGTCATTTCCAAAGACATGTGCGCAAACCTGTGTCAGTGCTTCACATTGTGTGGGATTTACTTTTCCAGGCATAATTGATGATCCAGGTTCATTTTCAGGCAACATTAGTTCACCTAAGCCACAGCGTGGCCCAGAGCCCAATAAGCGTATATCGTTTGCAATTTTGAACAAACTGGCAGCCACGGTTTTTAATGCCCCTGAAACTTCAACCATTGCATCATGTGCAGCTAATGCTTCAAATTTATTTGGTGCAGTAATAAACGGTAATCCAGTTATCACTGCCATATTTGCGGCAACCTTTTCACCCCAACCTTTATTTGTGTTTAATCCTGTTCCAACAGCAGTACCGCCCTGCGCCAATGGGTAAATGTTTATCAGTGCATGTTTGATTCGAGCTATTCCCTGTTCAACCTGATATGCATATCCACCAAATTCTTGGCCTAAAGTAAGTGGCGTTGCATCTTGAGTATGCGTTCTGCCAATTTTAATTATGTCCTTAAATTTGTCTGATTTTATGATTAAAGCATTGTGTAACTTTTCTAAGCCTGGGAGCAAAATTTCATGTGCTGTAACTGCTGTTGCAATATGCATTGCTGTTGGAAAGGTATCGTTTGATGACTGACCCATATTGCAATGATCGTTTGGATGAATAGGGGTCTTTGATCCTAACTCGCCTCCTAACATTTCAATGGCACGGTTTGATATTACTTCATTAGAATTCATATTTGATTGTGTTCCAGAACCAGTTTGCCAAACTACTAATGGAAAATGATCATCTAATTTTCCAGAAATTACCTCACTGGCAGCAGCAATAATTGCATCTGCTAGTTCAGTTGGAATTTTACCAAGATCGTGATTTGCTTGAGCACAAGCTTTTTTAACAACTCCGAGGGCTCGAACAATAGCGACAGGCTGTTTTTCCCAACCAATAGGAAAATTTATAAGTGATCGTTGTGTTTGCGCTCCCCAATACTTTTCAGAAGGAACTTCTAATGGACCAAAACTATCTAATTCTGTACGACTTTTAGTCATTTAAAATCTCCATCAACTTATTGTTTAATCTGTCATATAATCAGTAAATTAAAATATATTTTTAAAATAATTATTTTTTGCGAAAGCTATCAAGACTTACTACTTCAGCCTCTTTTTGTTCAGCCGCATCAGTCTCTTCGATTACTATCATTGGGCTTTCGGGTACTTCTTCCTTTTGGTTATTTTCTTCTGCTTCAAATCGCAAACCAAATTCAACGGATGGATCAACAAATGATGATATTGAATTCCATGGAATCATTAATGTTTCTGGATTATCTCCAAAATTTAAGGTGATAGAAAAATCATCTTTGCGAACCTCAAGATTTTCAAACCAATTTTGAATTACAATTGTCATTTCTTCTGAATATCGCTCTTTAAGCCACGGAGCAATTTTAACCCCATCGGTTTGTGTACTAAACGTTATAAAAAAATGGTGACTACCGGGTAGTCCATTTTTAGATATTTTTTCCAGTAACTGAATCATTAAACCCTGCATTGCGCAATGCATCATCTGTGAATAATTAATTTTATCTGTCATAATTTAAAATATTCTCTAAAGTTACTTAAGCAATAAAGAATTTTATAGCATTTAAAAGCTTTTTTGTTGGTTTTTTTATATTTAAATTTCTCAAAATTATCATTCTTAAATATAACGTTACGGCATATTATTTTAAATCTTTAATCAGGCATTGTATGAAGTACTTATATGGAAAATATAGAACCATGGAGATTTATTAATATGACAATACTTGGCGATATCTTATCAAATTTATTTGAACATAGTGCTACTGAATATCCATACTCTCATAAAAATGACGGCTCAGTAGAAAAATTGTGTCACACGCTTTTAAGCCAACAAGGTGAAGTATTAGGTGTCTCTATTGCTAGTAAGATTTTAGCTAAATATGATCAAATGGATGATATTAATAAAATAGAGTTTTTTCAATTTTTATTAATTCATATGGATATTGATATTGATGGTGTCCAGAATGCACTCATATTATATCAAAAAAATCGATCAACAAAGAATTTAACTAAATATTTAAATATGTCAGAGACCAAACGCCGCGAGTTGTTGCGGCGTTTAAATCAAGGTGTTGGCTCGACCAGCCGGCTGGTTTCCATGCGAAAAGATCTTATACGATTGGCAGTTGAAAACCCTGAACTCAAGAGAGCTGATTTGGATTTTAAACAATTGTTTCGTTCTTGGTTTAATAATGGGTTTCTAGTATTACGCCCCATTAGTTGGGCGAGTCCAGCTGGAATTCTTGAAAAAATTATTGCTTATGAGGCAGTTCATGCAATTGATAGTTGGGAAGAGTTGCGCCGACGCCTTGAGCCAGCTGATCGACGTTGTTTTGCATACTTTCATCCTGCTATGCCCGATGAACCTCTAATTTTTGTTGAGGTGGCATTGATGGTAGATATACCTATTTCAATACAAACAGTTTTAGCTGAGAACCGTGATATCATTCCAGCTCACAAAGCCAAAACTGCAGTATTTTATTCAATTTCAAATTGTCAAAAAGGACTTTCTGGAGTTTCATTTGGCAATGCCTTAATCAAAAATGTAGCTGCACAACTTTCGAAAGAAATACCTAATCTAACAACATTTGTAACTATTTCACCAATTCCCAAGTTAGCTTTTTGGGCAAAAAAAAAGGGACATGATCTTAGTGAAGTTTTTAATGATGAGTTACTGAAGATTACTGCTCAATATCTTTTAGAAGAAAAAGATAAAGATAATATAGTTTTTGATCCTGTAGCTAGATTTCATCTTAATAATGGGGCTTATATACATGCAATTCACGCAAAGGCTGACACTTCTCCGCGTGGCCTAAAGCAATCTTTTGGGACTATGGTTAACTATGTGTACGATTTGAGGGCTGTATCTCTAAATCACGAAAAATTCGCTATTAAAGGGCAAATTGTTTCATCCAAAGCTGTGAAGGCTTTGGCTAAATCAAAAAGAAAAAAAGAAAAGGTATAAATTTTATAAGTGGAGGTTTCTGTTGCCAGGTACCTCCGAACCCCGCTTAGACCGCAGGCCTAAGACTTAGGTTCCAACTTTTCGGACCGCTTACGCAGCCAAAGCCATTGGTGCTTTGTTGTCATTTGCAACTAGCTTTATTGGGTCGATAACAGCGACACCGCACCGGGCAAAAGCTAACATCTTTAGACGTCCGTCGATCCTATTTCGACCCCAGATTCCCCAAATGAAGGATTATGGTGGAGTCGCCGGGTACCGCCCCCGGGTCCGATCCGCTTATTACATGCGCGTTTATTACCATATTCTTTTACAAGACATTTTACTTATAGCTTGTAGGTTTGAAATGTTAAAGGACTTTTGCTATTTGCCAGAATTATAATATAAATACTTTGTAATTTTAGACAAAAATATATTTTATGCTGTGTTTATAAATAAATTCATTTGATGGATTGGGCTTTGCATTAACTATTCTTGTTATTTTTTATCATATATAGTGGTTCACCTCCTTTAATTCACTCTATATGTTGATTTTAGTGAATCACTTTTGAAGATGAATAATTAGGAGTAATACATTCTTTGACTTGTGCGCTAAAATGAAATTGAGATTATTTTACTGGAAAAATACTTCATTATAGCGGACTAATTATTTGTCATATAAAGATAAGAAAATCTCAATATTAAAAAAATTTAAATGATGATTAACTATAATAGATTTGAAGTTAAAATCTCAAAATGTAAGAAGCCATTAGGTAAGGTTAATAATGATAAAAGCAATTCTAGCATGTGATCAAGAATGGGGTATTGGTAAAGATGGCAACTTACCCTGGCCACACAATCCTGCAGATTTAAAATGGTTTAAAGATAATACGTCAGGCTTTATAATTGTAATGGGTAAATCAACGTGGGATAGCTTACCCCGCAAACCTTTGCCCAATCGTAGTAATATTATTGTTACAAGCAGTGAGAAAGGTAATGATCTATCTGACTATCAATTCATTAAATTTGACGCTGCTAAAGAAGAGTTAGTTAATTTGAACAAATTACAAGATGTATGGATTATTGGCGGTGCTAAACTTGTAATAGGCTTATTGGATATCATTGATGAGTTTCACTTAAGTCGAATCCAGGGAGCGTATGATTGTGACACGTTTTTACCAAGTGGTATAATTAAAGAACGGTATGCATTAGCTGATAGTGGTAAGCGTGGGGATGTATATGTAGATATATGGAAACGAATATGAGGCAATATTTGGATGCATTGAAACATATTCTAGCAGACGGTGAAGATGTTAGTGATCGGACTGGCGTTGGTACCCGCAGTGTATTTGGATATCAAATGCATTTTAATTTACAGGATGGATTTCCTGCAGTCACAACAAAAAAACTTGCCTGGCGTAGCGTAGTGGGTGAACTTTTATGGTTCTTAGAGGGAAGTACAGACGAACGTAGGCTTGCTGAACGCACGTTTGAAAAAGATCGATCAGAACTTATAGGTAAAAAAACAATTTGGACTGCAAATGCTGATTCACAGGGTCTAGCATTAGGATATAATAATACTGAACTAGTGAAGCAACTAGGCCCCGTATATGGCCATCAATGGCGGCATTTTGATGCTCATGGTGATGACTTAAATGGCAAAGCTGACCAAATTACATGGCTTATAAATGAAATAAAAACAAATCCAGATAGCCGCAGGTTAGTTATCTCTGCATGGAACCCAAATCAAATAAGTAAAATGACATTGCCACCATGTCATACTTTGGCACAATTTAGAGTAATGAATGGTAAATTGAGTTGTCAACTTTACCAGCGTAGTGCTGATATGTTCTTAGGTGTTCCATTTAATATTGCAAGTTATGGCTTATTAACTTTCATGCTAGCACAAATTTGTAATTTGAAGGTGGGTGCGTTCGTATGGACTGGCGGGGATTGCCATATTTATAATAATCATACAGACCAAGTGCAGCAACAATTACAACGTAAGCCGCATGATTTGCCAAATATATTAATGCCAGTATTTAATAATATTACTGAGTTATTAGAAACAAACCCAAAGGATTACCAGTTAAAAAACTATAAGCCGATGGATAGCATTAAGGCTCCTATGGCAGTTTAATAATTGTTAATGAAGATTTATTGGGATGCCGCAACTTAAGTGGCATAATATTAACGACCATAAAAAATATATTTAACATTTTATTCACCAAAGTTATTATAAGTTTTGATGTGTGTCAGATATAAAAATCTCTAATTAAATTTAGATCGGAATTTTAATTTAAGTTATCTTTAAATTAAAAACGGCGCCAATTTGGCGCCGTTTTTAATTGATTTCTATTAGCTCATAAAGAGCCAAAAAGCTTAAGCTAACGAGATATCTGTCGCGTTTTGCTTGCCATTATTACCTTCTTCAAGTTCATAAGAAACTTTTTGGTCATCTTCTAGGCCTTGTAAGCCAGCAGCTTGAACAGCAGTGATGTGTACAAACACGTCAGCTCCGCCATCTGAAGGTGCGATAAAGCCGTAGCCCTTAGTTCCGTTAAACCATTTTACTGTACCGTTAGGCATATTGATCTTCCTTTATTAACCACACGCGACATGCTGTGGCTTGGTGTGCTTTTGTCAGAAATCAGCAGACAACACTAAGGAAGACAGCAGATTGGTGATTGAATTGGCGTCACAGCATTCCCATAAAGGTTTTCTGATGAAATAGCAAGAGCTAGGATCTGAACTATTGATATGATCAATAAGGGGTTTAAGTTTAATGTAATGATTTAATCTTTATATTGTTGATTTAAAAGTTTAAAAAATAAAAAATGGCGTTTTACCAGCACCACTTTTTATTAATTTAATTAGCTCAGAGGGCCAAAATACTCAAGCAAGCGAAATATCTGTCGCGTTTTGCTTGCCATTACGACCTTCTTCAAGTTCGTAGGATACTTTCTGATCATCTTCTAAGCCCTGCAAGCCAGCAGCTTGAACAGCAGTGATGTGTACAAATACATCATCGCCTCCATCTGCAGGTGCGATAAAGCCGAAGCCTTTATTTCCATTAAACCATTTTACTGTACCATTAGGCATATTAAACTTCCTTTATTAACCACACGCGGCATGCTGTGGCTTGGTGTGCTTTTGTCAGAAATCAGCAGACAACACTAAGGAAGACAGCAGATTGGCGATTAAAGTGGCATCACAAATACAATTTTGCTATTTTTGGAACGTAAAAGCAAGTGTATGCATATAATAATGATTTTTTTTCCTATAACTTATTGATAATTATATTGTATTTACTATAATAAATCTAAATAAATTGGATCTTTTTATGAAATTATATGGGTTAAAAAATTGTGATACATGTAAGAAAGCGCTCAAAGCTCTTATGGCGACTGACCTCCAGGTCACCTTTATTGATGTTCGACTAGATGGTATCGATTATAAAAAACTAACAAAGTTTTATACTTTATTTCAAGATTCTTTAGTTAATACGCGATCAGCTACATGGCGTGGCTTGTCATTAGAAGAACGGCAACGTGCACCGCTAGAATTGTTGATGGATAATCCGACACTTATGAAGCGACCCGTTATAGAGTGTGATGAGTTTTCTACTCTTGGTTGGAATAAAGACACAGAAAGAACTTTTTTAGAAAGATTATTCTAGAGTGAAATAGTTCACTAAGCCTAAAATTTTATTTAAAACATAAAAAATATAGTATTATTGCTAACCAACAAATGCTTTTTCCACTACATAATGTGATGGAGAAGAATTTGAACCTTCTCGCATACCAACGTCCTCACATATTGCTTTAATATCATTATTTAATCCTATAGAGCCACAAACCATTAATCTATCTGTTTTAGGGTTTAATGGCGGTAATACTAAGTCATTTGCAATAGTTCCATTTGATAGTAAATTTGTAATTCTACCCATTTTAGGGCTCTTTTCACGCGTTGTTGTTGGGTAATACTTTAATTTATCTCCAACAAACTCACCAATTAGTGGATCAATGTCTAGACTATTTACGAGATCCTCACCGTATTTTAATTCATTTACGTCACGGCAAGTGTGACATAATATAATTTGTTCATATCTTTCATACAAGTCTGGATCTCTTATGAGAGAAGCAAATGGTGCAATTCCAGTTCCGGTAGCTATTAAGTAAATTCGTTTAGCGGGTAACAGTGCATCTAGAACTAAAGTTCCAACTGGCTTGGGCCGAACAATAAGTTGATCACCAATGCTTATGTTTTGTAACTTTGAGGTTAAAGGCCCGTTCGGGACTTTAATCGAATAAAACTCTAGTTCTTCATCCCAACTTGGAGAAGCTATTGAGTAGGCGCGCAACAAAGGTTTTTCTGCGTCTCCCATCATACCTATCATAATAAATTCACCACTACGAAATCGCAAGGATTGTGGGCGAGTTACACGAAAAGAAAATAAATGATCTGTGTAATGCGTTACTGCGGTCACTGTTTCTGCATTTGGTAGGACTGGGAAAGCTTTGGTCACTATGTTTTCTCTTTTATTTTGGTTTTAAATTTAAATAGGATAAATTTAGAAAATATTCCAGAAGGTTATTAGGCTAATTGTTTTAGTTGATTTATGTAGCAGTTACTTTTCCAATCAGATCGAGAAAGCCATTGTTTTTCAGGTTGGCGATCAGCAAGTTCAATTGAAATCTCAATTTCATCGTACCCGCACCGGCGTGCCATTGTATATTGGTCTGCTAAAACGTGGCCCTGTGCGCGTAGCCGTCCTTTATATCCTAATAATCGCAGGTGACTTGCTAGTGTAAAGCCGCGACCATCTGTTGAATTTAAAAATGCAATTCGAATTAATGAAATACGAGCAAATAACGGAGCTAATTCTTTAGGGTCTGTGGTATTTGGTACATCTAAGGAGAATTTATTCGTACTTTTGGGATTAATTAATAATAATTTATCTAGGGTTAAAAAAATGTTGCTCCAAGTATCTGATTCAAATCCATTATCTGTTACAATAACATTCATTATTTTATCTCCTGAGATGCAAAGGACTCATTATTATTATTTGCAAAAGTGGCTGTAGATTTATTTATTATCTCAGAAGGAGTATACACAATTTTTTTAAATGGAGTTAATCCAACTCGATTAAATGTTTCTAGAAAAGTTTCGTCATTACTAGATCTAATATCTAAATAAGTATAAATAATTTTTTCAATAGCAGGAATAATTTCAGTATAGGAAAACCCAGGCCCTAAAGATTTGCCAATGACAGTATTTTGTGTGCTATTACCTCCTAGTGTAATTTGGTAATTTTCCACACCAGCACGATCCAAGCCTAAAATGCCAATGTGTCCTATATGGTGATGTCCGCATGCATTTATGCAGCCAGATATCTTAATTTTTATTTCGCCAATATCGTTTTCTAGCTTTAATTGATTAAAGCGCATAGCTATTTGTTGTGCTATTGGAATTGATCTAGCTGTTGCTAATGCGCAATAGTCCATACCTGGGCATGCTATAATGTCTGAAATTAAACCTATGTTAGCTGTAGCTAATTCTACAGATTTCAACTCGTTAAAAACTTTATATAAATTGCTTTTATGTACATGAGGTAAAATTACATTTTGTTCGTGACTAATGCGCAATTCATCGTGTCCGTATTTTTTTGCTAAATTTGCCATCATTCGCATTTGTTGTGATGTAGCATCACCTGGTGTTTGACCATGTTTTTTTAATGATATGGAAACTATTGAATAATTTAAATTCTTATGTTCACTTAAGTTGGTATCAACGAATGAGCGGAATAGTGGATCTGATTGGTACGACTTATTATAGCTATCTATAGGCTCATTTATATAAATTGGTGCAGCGAATGCTTTTTCTAGTTTTATAAGTAATTTTTGGTCGAATCCACCAAATGAGGAACGTTGGATTATAAAGCGTTCCTCAACCAAATCGCAGATTTTATTAATACCATGTTCATGCACAGTAATTTTAATGCGCGCTTTATATTTATTGTCTCGACGCCCTAGCATATTATAGATCTGCATAACGGATTCTAAATATGGTAAAATGTCTTTGCGAGGCAAAAAACTACGCAATACTTTTCCAATCATTGGTGTACGACCTAATCCTCCTCCAATTATCACTTCATAACCTGGTTCGTTTTTGTTGTTGCGAACCATTCTTAGTCCGATGTCATGTGCTTTCGTCACTGCGCGATCGTTTGGTGAACCTGTGATTGCTATCTTAAACTTTCGACCTAAAAATGAAAATTCTGGATGGTCGGTTGACCACTGACGTATTAATTCTGCTGTTGGACGTGGATCCTCTATTTCATCCGTGCTGGCACCGGCAAAGTGATCTGCTGTTACATTGCGTATGCAATTTCCTGAAGTTTGGACCGCATGCATTTCTACATTTGCTAAATCCTGTAATATATCTGGAACGTCTTTTAATTTAGGCCAGTTATATTGAATATTTTGACGTGTTGTGAAATGCCCATATCCACGATCATATTTGTCAGCAATTATTGCTAGTTGATACATTTTTTGAGAATTTAAAGTTCCATATGGGATAGCCACTCGCAGCATGTAAGCATGTAATTGCAAGTATAAGCCATTCATCAAGCGAAGAGGTTTGAATTCGTCCTCTGTTAGAGATCCATCAATTCGTCGAGTTACTTGAGAGCGAAACTGATCTACACGATTTTGATTAAAATTATTGTCAAATTCGGTATAGCTATACATTGTGATTTTCCTTTTTGCCGTGATTATAATTTGTAGGGCCGTTTGCTCTAAAGCTATCGCGAAAGTGAATTGGAGTAGGCACTCCATCTCTTATCTCAGCATTGGCTAAATAAGGGCTAACTAGAAAGCCAGAATCTTTATTTGCCAAAGCTAATTGTTTAATTGCAAACTCTTCTTCTTTTAGTATTTGTGCTCGATCATGATCTAAGACCCAGTCGCCATTAATGCCTAAATATACTACATCACCTTCTATTAATCGATTTGCTGTTAAAACTTTATTAGTAAACTTTCGTGCCATTAACTAATTACCATTTCTATTTGATTTGAGCTTTTTTGTAGTTGGCTAAATACATCTCTAGGCGCCAAACCGAGTAAAAAAATTATTGGTCCATCAATATGTGAATTTGTTAATTTTTCACTAAAAGAACCAACTTGAGAATCTAAAATTTTTTGATTAGGGCGTGAAGCGTTTGCTACTATTGTAATTGGTGTGTTGGGGGCAGTTCCGTACATAAGCAACCTTCCCTGTAGGAATTGAGCTGCACGCTTGCCCATATAAATTGCTGCTACTGTTCCAGGAATTGATAAAATGCGCCAATCTTGATCTGCAAAACCATTAATGTCGTGCCCTGTTAAGTGAAGCACAGATGAATTTCTGCCACGCTTAGTTAGCGATTGATTTATCGTTGCAACAGCTGCGGACGCAGCAGTAATACCTGGAGTGATATCGTAGAGTATGCCTGCTTGGTCTAATGAAGACATTTCTTCATCTAAACGGCCAAACATTGTAGGATCTCCAGATTTTAATCGTACAACATGTTTTCCTTGTCCCGCATGTTTGATCATTAGTGCATTAATATCATCTTGGTACCAAGATTTTCCAAATCCTTTTTTACCGGTTTCTACTATTATTGCTTCGCGGCGGGCAAGTTCTAGAATAGGTTCAGAGACAAGCTGGTCATGTATAACTACATCTGCTTCATGCAATAATTTGCGTGCCTTCAAAGTTAAGAGATCAGGATCACCTGGGCCGGCACCAATTAAATGAACGCGTCCTATATCGGTTTTTGTTTCAAGTGTATTTTTTAGTAATGAATTTAATGAATTTCGAGCTTCATTTTCACCACCATTCTGTAATGCTTGAGGGCCATCATGAAAGTAAAACTTAGTCCAAAAATTACGACGTTTTTGTCCCATTGGTAATATTTCAACGTGATTGCGGAAAGATTGACCAATACGAGCCAAGATACCAAGCGATGTTGGAAGTATTTCTTCTAACTGTTTTTTAATATTCCGAGCTAAAACTGGTGCTGTACCTTCTGTCCCTATTGCTATGGTCAAAGGATCCCGGTCGACAATTGCTGGAGTGATAAATTCGCTATCATTTAGGTTGTCTACAATATTAATTAATACGCCCATTGAATTACTAATTGCTTTGATGCGTGCATCTTCAATAGAATTTTCATTTGCCCCATAAATTAATATAATATTTTTAATATCATTTTTTTTTAGGGAACGTTCAGTAAATATAAGCAGACCCTTTTTAGCCCATTGCAAAATTATATCTTCTGGGTCGTGTCCAAACACAAAAATTTTTGCCTGCGTCTTTAATAAAAGGCGCAGTTTAGCCACAGCACATTCACCAGCGCCTGATACTATAATATTACGATTGGTGGTATCTAAAAAGATTGGAAAGTGGCGCATATAAAAATTTAACCTTCATGTTATTTACTTTTAATAATAAGTTTGGTAAATAATTCCAATAGAAACAATTATTATAATAAATATAGGAATATTTTACTAATTATTTACTTTAATTGATAATAATTTACTAAAAATAAGGAATTAATGAAATGGCTGTACAGTTAGATGATATAGATCGAAGAATTTTGAAAGAGCTTCAGCTCGATGCATCACAATCTTTGGAAGATATAGCAAAAAAAGTTGCCGCATCTAAAACACCCGTTTGGAATAGAATTAAAAAGTTAAGAAAATTGGGTGTTATTAAAAATCATACTGTTATTTTGGATGCTGATAAACTTGGTTTAGAGGCATGTTTTTTTGTACTTGTAAGAACTTCTGAACATGAAAAAGAGTGGCAAAATAATTTTTTGAATGCGCTTCTTGAACGCAACGAGGTATTAGAGGCTCATCGATTAGCCGGTGATATTGATTATATTTTAAAAGTACGTGTAACTAACGCGAAAGCATATGATATTTTTTACCAAGCATTAATTTCAGAGGTAAAGATTTTTAATGTAACAGCATTGTTATCAATGGAGGAAATAAAATCCACACATCAGTTACCGGTCTAATGGGATTAAATTGTAGATCTATATTTATTGTAACGAATTACAAAATCTTTTTATACGAATACATGCTTCAATTAATGCTTCATCAGAAGTTGCGTAGCTAACACGAAAGGCTGGTGACATTCCAAAAGCAGCCCCAAAGACTACAGCAACACCTTCAGAAATGAGCAACTCTGAGGCAAATTCTTCATCAGTTTTAATAATTTTGTTAACCGTTGATTTTCCAATTAGTTCTTCGATGGATGCATAAATATAAAAGGCACCTTCGGGTTTTGGGCAAATAATACCTTCAATTTCATTTAACATCTTTAAAGTTAAATCACGGCGATTGCGAAATGTAATATTACTAGTTTTGACATAATCTTGAGGGCCATTTAATGCTTCAACTGCAGCCCATTGTGCAATAGTATTCGGATTTGATGTGCTTTGTGATTGAATTTTGCCCATTGCTTTAATTAACGTTATGGGTCCTGCAGCATATCCAATTCTCCAGCCAGTCATAGCATAAGCTTTAGACACACCATTAGTTGTCAGTGTTCTATCGTATAGCTTTGGTTCTACTTCTGCTGGTGTGCAAAATCGAAAATTATCATATGCTAAATATTCATACATATCATCAGTCATGACCCAAACATGGGGGTGACGCATCAAGACACCTGTTAATTTATGTAACTCATCCCAGTTATATCCTGCGCCAGTAGGATTTGATGGTGAATTAAATATTAACCATTTAGTTTTTGGAGTAATGGCTGCTTCCAGTTCTTCAGCTGTTAGTTTAAAATTATTTTTTAATTTTGCTTTAGCTATGACTGGTGTTCCACCACCTAAAAAAACCATATCAGGATAAGACACCCAATATGGGGCAGGGATAATAACTTCATCACCTGGGTTTAAGGTGGCTAATAGGGCATTAAATAATACTTGTTTACCACCAGTTGATACAATTACCTGATTCTTATTATATTTTAAGTTATTATCGCGTAACAATTTTTTACAGATTGCTTCTTTTAGCTCTGGCATACCGTCAGCCGCAGTATATTTTGTTTTTCCATTTAATATTGCTTGAATGCCAGCATTCTTAATATTTTCAGGGGTATCAAAATCAGGCTCACCTACACTTAATGAAATGATGTCAATGCCACTTGCTTTAAGTTCTTGTGCTTTAGCCGTAATTTGCATAGTTGGTGATTGCTTAACGCGCTGAAGATTATGAGATAGAAAAGACATAATAACTTTCTTAATTTTCAATATTTTTATCAGAATTTCATTGGGAGACAAGTCATCGTTTTGAGTTGACCTTGGACAGTTTCATTAGCAAAAAGGTGTAAACAGGAGATAATCATGGAAGATCATGCTACTAGATTAAAGCGTCTGAGAATGCGCTCATGGCATCGTGGAATAAAAGAAATGGATTTAATTTTGGGTGGTTTTGCGGATGATGAAATGAAATTCTTATCTTTAGCTGAATTAGATCGCCATGAAGTTATGATGTCAGAAAATGATCATGATTTATATCAATGGGTTAGTGGGCAATCTAAAACCCCTCCTGAATTAGCCGAGGCTATTTCTAAAATAAGAGTTTATTTTTTAAAATTAAAACAAAATTAATTTTAATTAAAATACGTATTCCATTTTTTGAATTTTCATAATATGATTAGATAAGTTTGATACTTTAATTACTACATATAAATAAATGCTCTGCCTGCGGCGTTTTGGGACTTAATTTATGTAATTAATTAGTTTAAATAATTAGTTATTATAATATCGGATCTTGCTATGAACTATAACAGCCAAATTGATAAAGCCTTAAATGCATTACATATAGAGGGTCGTTATCGAGTCTTCCAAGACATTAGCCGTATTAATGGTCGTTTTCCAAAAGCAAATTGGGTCAACCCTGATGGTAGCAAATCAGAAATTATTGTTTGGTGTGGAAATGACTACTTGGGAATGGGGCAAAGCTCAGCTGTAATTGAAGCCATGAAAGATGGTATTGAGCAAGCTGGTGTTGGATCTGGTGGTACTAGAAACATTTCTGGAAACACAGTATTTCATAAAGAATTAGAAATAGAATTAGCCGACCTTCACCAGAAAGAAGCAGCATTATTATTTACTTCTGCTTATAATGCAAATGAAGCTACTCTCTCTGCATTACCTAAATTATTTCCTGACTTAATAATTTTATCGGACGAATTAAATCATGCATCTATGATTGAGGGAATTCGGCATGGAAATTGTGAAAAACATATTTTTCGCCATAACGATGTAAAGCATTTGCGTGAAATATTAAAATCACTTGATCCTAATCGCCCAAAAATTATTGTTTTTGAATCATTATATTCTATGGATGGTGACTTTGCTCCTATCGAATCTATTTGTGATTTAGCCGATGAATTCAATGCCTTAACCTACATTGATGAAGTGCATGCGGTAGGTATGTACGGTTCTCGAGGTGGTGGCGTATGTGAAATGTTAGGTTTACTTAATCGTGTTGATATATTCAATGGTACATTAGCCAAAGCTTATGGTGTTATTGGTGGATATATTGCTGCAAGTACACGTTTCGTAGATGCAATTCGCTCATATGCTCCTGGTTTTATTTTCACCTCTTCTTTACCACCATCATTAGCTGCTGCGGCAACAAAATCCGTCCGTATATTAAAGAATGACACAGGTATTCGAAAAAAACATCAAGACATCGCAAAACAATTAAAGCTACGTTTTAGAGGCTTGGGTCTCCCCTTTGATGATCATGGTAGCCACATCGTGCCAATCCATGTTGGTGATCCTGTAAAATGTAAAATGATTTCTGATCGTTTATTAAATGATTATGGTATTTACGTTCAACCAATTAACTTTCCAACAGTGCCACGAGGCACAGAGCGGCTGCGATTTACACCGTCTCCAGTTCATACTCAAGAAATGGTTGATGCATTAGTTAATGCCATGGATGATTTATGGTCACATTGTGAACTTAGTAGGCTGAAAACCACCGCTTAAACACAAAATTTATCGCGTCGTGTTATCATTTATAAAGTATGCTAAATTATATTTGTAATTTAATGATGCTTATAGCGAATCGATTTAGCAAACATGCGTAGAAATAAATCAAGTGTTGTCGTTAAAGGCCAAGCTTCAATACATCAAGAAATTAAAGGATTTGATTCATACACTGTAACTCTTGGTGATAGGATGCGCGGTGAACGTGCAACTATGGGTAAATCATTAGAAGATATTCACAAAGAAATTAAGCTTCGGGTTGAAATCCTTCAAGGTATTGAAAATTCAGACCTTTCTGTGTTTCCTTCACCAAGCTTTATTGCTGGATACGTTAGATCCTATTCGTCATATCTTAATATGGACCCTGAGGAATGTTTCCAATTATTTTGCTTAGAAAGTGGCTTTATTGGCCTTAAATCTGAAATTAATGGAACAAAAAATAATAGAAAAAGAATAGTCAAATCAACTAAACTTCTTGATGATCCAATCTTGAACCCAAAGATTCCATTTAAAGCAACTCCTGCAAGTGTATTTTATAATATATCAGTTTCAGGAATAGTATCTTTGATAGTTTTAATGGCTATGATATTAGGTTTAGGCTATGGGGGGCTGGCTGTTCTGAAAGAAGTCCAAAAGGTACAATTATCGCCTGGAAATGAAATTCCCTCAATTAATCAATCAGTTGCTAGGCCAACTTTTACTAATAATAATATTAGAGGCATAGGAATTAAAAAACTTACTAAGTTTAAGGATTCTGACCTTAAAGATTTTTATCGCCCCACTGAATTATTAGTTCCTCTTTTTACACCACGTGATGGGCCTATTTCAGTAATTGATACTGAAAATATTGGAAACTTTATTCAAACAAAAGCTTTTTCAAATGCTGAGATAATTATTGCTGCTCAACCTCAAGTTACAAAAATTGTGTCAGCTACTGTTGATGTTGTAGCTCTTAAGCCAGCGTGGGTAAGAGTTTTTGATCCAGATGGTAACATTTTATTTGAAAATATTTTAGATAGTGGGCAACGTTACAGGGTGCCTGAAACTGCAAAGTCTGCAATGATGCGTGTTGGAAATTCGGGGTCTGTGTATATTATGATAGGTGAAAGCCTCTACGGTCCGGTGGGAACGGCAACCAATGTTGCACGACGTGTTAGTTTAAATGCTGATATAGTTTTAAAAAAATATACACTTGTTGAAAATAAATTAGAAAAACCTTTAGACCCACCTGTAAATATAGAATTAACAGCTCAAGCAATTGAGTAATGATCAGTTGATGTTAGTTATGAACTCTATATAACTTTTTTAAACTTAAATTTGGAAATTTCCCATGACTTTAAATTCCATACGACCATGGCGTAATGTCTATCGCCGCAAGTCGCGAAAAATTTTTGTTGGGAATGTTCCCGTTGGTGGTGATGCTCCAATTTCAGTTCAAACAATGACTAACACATTGACACATGACGCGAGTGGAACAATAAAACAAATTTTAGCATGTGTAGATGCTGGTGCTGATATGGTTCGAGTTAGTTGTCCTGATATAGCTTCAACCAAAGCGATGCATGAGATTGTTAAAGAAAGTCCAGTGCCTTTAATCGCTGATATTCACTTTCATTATAAACGTGCAATTGAAGCTGCAGAAGCAGGTGCCGCCTGCCTTCGCATTAATCCCGGCAATATTGGCTCTATAGAACGTGTTCGAGATGTCATAAAAGCAGCTAAAGATTATGGCTGTTCAATGCGTATAGGGGTAAATGGGGGCTCATTAGAGAAAGATTTATTGGAAAAGTATGGTGAGCCTTGTCCTGAGGCTATGATTGAAAGTGGTATGAATCATATTCGTATTTTGCAAGATAATGATTTTCACGAATTTAAGATATCGGTAAAAGCATCAGATGTGTTTATGTCTGCAGCTGCTTATCAAGGCCTGGCAGATGCAACTGATGCTCCCATTCACGTTGGGATTACCGAAGCTGGAGGACTAACTAGTGGGACAATTAAATCTGCAATTGGTTTAGGAAACCTTTTATGGATGGGTATAGGTGATACAATGCGCGTTTCATTATCAGCTGACCCAGTGGAAGAGGTCAAAGTTGGATTTGAAATTTTGAAATCATTAGGCCTTCGTCACCGTGGAGTTAATATTATTTCATGCCCTTCATGTGCGCGACAAGGCTTTGATGTAATTAAAACAGTAGCAGAGTTAGAAAAACGACTTGAACATATAAAGACACCTATGTCACTTTCTATAATTGGATGTGTAGTTAATGGCCCTGGAGAAGCATTGATGACTGATGTTGGCTTTACAGGTGGTGGAGCTGGATCTGGTATGGTTTATTGGGCTGGCAAACAGGATCATAAAATTGGAAATGAACAAATGGTTGATCATATAGTAATGCTTGTAGAAAAACGTGCTAAAGAACTTGATGCGAAGGTTTTTAAATAATTCTCAACGACTTTTGTAAATAGGGTTTATTTAAATATCAAATATCTATATTTAATATTTGATTATATCAGCGCCCATCAAAAAAGTTTTATACTTTAGTATTAAGAAAACTTCATTATATGATCTATGGCTAGATTATTGCATAACATTCTTGAAGTAACGCTGAATTTTATTAATTGATTGATGGTAAGGAAAGACATTTTTATGGTACCTGACGACAAACTTGAGCAAATTTGTGCTCGTTTTGCATATCTTGAAGCTAAAATGGCTGATGGATCTGCAACTAATGAAATTGCAAAGTTATCAAAAGAATACTCAGACCTTAAGCCTGTAGTAGAACAAATTTATTCATATAATTCATTAATTTCTGATATTTCCGAAACTCAAATAATGCTGAACGATCCTGAAATGAAAGCATTGGCTGAGGAAGAATTACCAAATCTAAAGGAAAAATTGCCTGTTGTTGAACATGAGCTATTGTTGTCGCTTTTACCTAAAGATGAGGCAGATGATAAACCGGCTATAATTGAAATCCGTGCTGGTACAGGAGGTGATGAAGCTGCATTGTTTGCTGGAGATTTGATACGTATGTATAATCGTTTTTGTGATAACCAAGGGTGGAAATTTGAAATTGTTGAAGGTAATGAAACTGAACTTGGAGGATATAAAGAGATAATTGCAAATGTTAAAGGTCATGGTGTTTTTGCTAGACTAAAATATGAAAGTGGTGTGCATCGTGTACAGCGGGTTCCAACTACAGAAAGTGGAGGCCGTGTTCATACATCTGCAGCTACTGTTGCTATAATGCCTGAAGCCGAAGCTATAGATCTTGATATTCCGGCGTCTGATATTCGCCTTGATACTTACCGATCATCTGGTGCAGGTGGTCAACATGTCAATACGACAGACTCTGCTGTTCGTATAACGCATCTTCCGACGGGTTTGATTGTGACTAGTTCTGAAAAATCACAACATCGAAATCGTGAAATAGCGATGAATGTTTTACGTACTAGATTATATGATTTACAGCGCCAACAGGCTGCAGACGAACGTGCTGCCACTAGAAAAGACCAAGTTGGTAGTGGTGATCGTTCTGAACGTATTCGTACATATAATTATCCGCAAGGTCGTGTCAGTGATCATCGTATTAATCTTACTCTTTATAAACTTGATCAAGTTATGCAGGGGGAATTGAATGAATTTATAGATGCCTTAACTGCTGATGATCAAGCAAATAAGCTTTCTGAGTTAAATCCATAATGGCTTTACTGAGCCAAATGATGATTTTAGGAACTGAACGCTTAAATGAAGTGTCAGGTAATAATTCAGAAAGGGAAGCATTAATTCTGCTTGGATACGTGATGGACCATCAGACATCATTATTACAATATAATCTAGATAAAGAAATTAGCACTTCCAAACAGAATTTGTTTAAATATGTTGTTGATAAACGTTGTCAATATCAACCAATTTCGCAGATTATTGGGAAACGCTACTTTTGGAATTATCAATTTCTTGTCACACCTGATGTATTGGACCCACGCCCGGATACTGAAACCTTAATTGAACAAGCACTAGTCATGGGACCTTTTAAACGTATTTTAGATTTAGGTACGGGCTCAGGCTGTATATTATTAAGTTTGTTAAGCGAATACCCCTTAGCTACTGGCCTTGGTGTGGATGTTTCAGAAAAAGCACTCAATGTAGCAAATGAAAATGCCAGTTTATTGGGGATTAATGATCGAGCTCAATTTAGAATCGGAAACTGGTGTGAAGGCTTATTCGAGAAATTTGATCTTATTATTTCAAATCCACCCTATATAGCAGAAGTTGATATGAATAATTTATCTAAAGAAGTATTAGACTGGGAACCTAGAATTGCTTTGACACCAGAAGGAGATGGTTTAAGTGCGTATAAATCTATTCTAACTTCTGCAGGGCAACTTATGTCTCAGGATGGTACTATAATCCTCGAAATAGGATTTGATCAAGCAGAATCAGTTACTGCGATTGCATATGAAAATAATTTTCATACAGTTCGTATTATTAAAGATATTAATGATAAAGATCGTGCTCTGGTGATTACATGAGTAGAATAAGTAATTGAAATATTGAATTTATTTTGATTTTAAAAATAATAGTTTTTATCTTGTTTTTATTAGTTAGTTAGTTATAAGATAATATTATAAAGAGAAGCTTTTACCTCTTTTGTAGTCCGTAATTAAATGGACATCGCGCAGTAAGCGCTCTTAATTCACAAACAAGGCATTTGGATCTTATGAGAACCTCTAGCAAGTCACGCTCAAGAAATAAAAATAGTAATAATAATAATAATCGCCGTCAGAATCCAGGTAATGTTATTAATCGCGTTTTTGATAGTTCAGGCCCAGAAGGGCGTGTTCGAGGAACTCCGCAACAGATTATTGATAAATATCAATCATTAGCTAGTGATGCTATTTTGGCCGGTGATCGCATTGCACATGAAAATCACTTACAACATTCTGAACACTACTCACGTTTGCTTGTTAACGCACAACGTGAAATGGACGCAAAAAGAGAACAGCAACAAAGTGAAATGGACGCAAAAAGAGAACATCAACAAAAACAAAATGAGTCTAAAATAGCAAATTCCTCTAATGAGAATAATAATGAACAACCTGCAACTTCAAACATTCCTACTCCACAAGTTGCAAACGGCCAGGTTACTGAAAGTCAGTCAACTGAAGCTGAGGTGGTTGAAAAGCCTGAAAAGGTAAAAGAAGTTGTTGTTACTAAAAATCGTCGACGTCCCACAAAAACAAAAATAGTGGAGCCAAAGGTAGAACAGACAACAATAGAGCAATCTTTACCTTCTTCTGAAGAAAATTAGAAAATTTAATTAAGTGCTCGAGCTAATGCACAGAATCTTTCAAGATCAATTTCTTCTGCTCTTTGCGTAGGAGCTATATCTACAGATATTAATATATTTTCGATGTCATTAGATAATTTTTTCAAACTAACTCGAAGCATTTTGCGACGTTGATTAAATGCTGTAGCTACTACACGTTCTAATACTTTTCTATCTGCTGCAAAGCGTGGTTTTTCTAAACGTTCAATATGTACAACCGCAGAATTAACTTTTGGTGGGGGGGTAAACGATTTGGGTGAGAGTTCCATTACTATTTTAGCGTTGCAGCGCCATTGTACCATCAATGCTAATCGCCCATATGCTTTTGAGCCTGGCTGAGCGACTATACGTTTAGCGACTTCTTTTTGAAACATTAAGGTTAGGCTTTCCCAATAAGGAGGCCATTCTTTTGGGGTTAACCAACGTATAAGAAGTTCAGTTCCTATATTATATGGTAAGTTTGCAACAACCTTTACTGGTGGCCTTAAATAAACTGAAATATCTTCTTTAAGTGCATCACCAAAAATGACATCTAATCGCCCACCATAATGTTGTGATATTTGCTGTAAAATAGGAGTAAGTCTTTCATCGCGCTCAACGGCTAGAACACGCCTTGCACCCGAATGTAATAACGCACGTGTTAGACCGCCAGGGCCTGGACCAATTTCAAGTACATCATACTTTTTTAAGTCTCCGGCTTGTTGTGCAATCTTATTTGTTAGGTTTAAATCTAATAGAAAATTTTGGCCTAATGATTTTTTTGCGATTAGCCCATTATTTTCGATTATTTCTCTAAGCGGTGGTAGGCCATCGATTGTATTTGAAGTCATTATTTCTCTCTGATTTTAGCCATTTTATACGCAATCTTTAAAGCATTAATTAGGCTACTAGGATTAGCATTTCGTGTACCTGCAAGTTCGAATGCTGTACCATGGTCCGGTGATGTTCGAATAAATGGCAAGCCTAGAGTTGTATTAACTCCACCATAAAAATCAATTGCTTTTAGTGGTATTAAAGCCTGATCATGATACATGCAGATTGCCACATCATAATTCTTACGCGCTTGTTCATGAAACATTGTATCTGCAGACATTGGTCCTAGTATATTCATACCCTCAGTCCGCAACTTCTTTAATACTGGTATAATAATATTATTTTCTTCATTTCCAAATGTACCATCTTCACCTGCATGTGGATTTAGACCAGCGACAGATATTCGTGGTTTATCAATTTCAAAGTCTTTAGATAGTGCTCTGTGTGTTGTCTTAATTGTATTTATTAATAATTCTTGGGATAACATAGATGACACTTTATTTAATGCTATGTGGATAGTGACTGGTACAACACGGAGTTTGTCAGATAACAACATCATTACCGAGGCTTTTTTGTCGCCTAAGTGGGCTAAAAATTCAGTATGTCCAGGGTAGGCAAAATTAGCACCATCTTTTAAAACTTTTTTATTAATTGGATTAGTACAAATAGCACTAACTGCTCTAGATTGTACCATATTTACTGCGCGCTCTATTACTTGAATTGTTGCCAGTGCATTTTCAGGTTGTGAGCCTTTTAGAGATGGCATTTCAGGAAATTTATGATGTAATACTGGTAGTATTCCTTTGCCTATCTCAAAACATTCAAGTGAATTTTTGATGATTTGGAAAGGTTCTTTATTACTGCGCGAATGTAAATGTGAAGCATCTGCTATTAGAAAAAATGGTATGGAGCCATTCAATCTTTTAGAAGCCTCAAATGTTAGGTCTATGCCTATTCCATTTGGATCTCCACAAGTAAGTGCAATTGGTAAAATCATTTTATAATGATAAAAGCATTATCTTTAAGTTCTTGAAGATAATTATTGCTAAGATTTGTAAGTTTTTTATTAATTAACATGTCTCTGATGGTTTTACGGTCAGTTTTAATAATAGAACTTATCCTTGAACAAACCATTAGTATAGAAATATTTCCTTGTGAATTAATAATTTCCTTTGTCTCATTAACATCAAGTTCAATTAGTTCAGTTGCAATACTGGGTAAAATTTCTTGGGTTGAAACTGTAACTGTAGCAAAAGAACTTTCATTATATTTTTTTGATATTGCACGCATATCTAGACAGTTATCTACTTCGTTTTGTATTGTTAGTACTTTGTTTATTTTGCTTTTTTTATTAGTAATATTAGGTAGAGTTAAAATAACATAGTTAATAGTTTCAGGAGTTTGTGAACCAGTAAAAGTTTTATCTTTTGATGCGATATCGATTTCTTCTTTGCTAATAAAAGTCAATTTTCTGAAACGAATGCTGATAACTTCACGCCATATAATTCCTACTTTTATGAAGTTTTTAAACGTTTCAGAAGAAATATTGCGTGATTTTAGATATTCTAATAACTCAACTGCAGTTAATTTTCCACGTGAAGCAAAATTATTAATACCAGATTTAATATCATTTTCACTTGGTGAAATGTTTAATTCTATTCCTGCTTGCATATATAAACGCTCATTTATTAGTAAATTAATTATATTATTTTGTGTGATATTTTTCTCTCCAAAAGCTTGCATCATTTGTTTACGTTGAGTTATTTCATAATTAGTAATGACTTGGTCATTGACTTTGACGGCAATTCGAAAAAGATTATTTTCTTTTGGAGTAGCCACATTGGGTAATATCAGGATTACAAACGTTAATATGGATATAAATATTTTCATTTTATTACTTTTTTAAGCTCCACAACTGTTATTAAATTTAACTTTTTTAATATTTGAACCCAAACCTGACAAAAACACTTGTATGCCTACTGTCTGGTTTGTTTTACCAGATTCGTTATATTGTAACGATAACGATAAATTTACTTTAGCACACTCGTTCTCGTACATAATTCCAAAATTCCCATTGATTGGTTTATGTGTATTAATATTCTGACGCCAATCTGCCGAAAAAACCCAATTTTGATTTAAATTGTAAGAACTGCCCAAATTAATTTCGTGTTGACGGTTGTCAATATTAAGAACACTTTTCTTATCTAACCATACATAACCTAAACCAATTTTATATTTATCGTTTTGGAAGTTCAATTTCGTTTCATGTTTTGATGAATCAAATGAATCGTCTAGTAGTAATCGTGTCAAAAGACTAAAATCTTTAGGAGAGTTTAAACTAAATGCACCTACATAGTCAGAATTTTTCATATCTAATCCAGTAGACTTAGAAGGGTCAAATTGTTTAAGGTTTTTAAGTCTAAATACACGGCCTGCTGTTGTGGAAAAATTCCATCCACTCGGGTTATATATAAGATATTTAGCACCAATATTAGAACGTAATCCTGCTTCTGTTTCGTCAAATCCGGGAAAACGATTAATTGAAAATAAATTACTTTCTTCAAATTCTGCTGTCGTACTATCTGCTGTATTAGCGTCTTTATTAATTGAACCTAAAGTTGCGTTAGGTGCCCATATAACTTGGGCGATTGGTTCTACCACATGTGTTATTGCATGATTATTTCGTTTAATTGGATATCTAACTTCAAAAAGAGCAATGGGGATCGCATTTGAATAAAAATCTCCTTGCGAAAGATATGAGTTGTTATTTATTTGTGCTCTTGCACCAAAGTTAATACCTGATTGTGCAATCCAATATTTTCGCCATGCTACAATGCCGCCAATTCGAGAATATTGATTGATAGTTCCATTTGCCAAGGTAACTGACTGCGCCGTTAACGCAAATCTACCGCCACCTAAGCTATTATCATAGTTTTTTTGATAAAAGAATTCAGGCAAAACTATAGGAACATTTGGATCCTCTTCACGGCTTCCATTTCCATCAAAATCTTTGTATCTAAAACTTTGAGTAAATGATCCGCCTAATTGAAAATACTTATCAGAGCCAGTTTTACTTATCTTAAAAAAGCTCTTAAGACGATCATCTTCCGGGTCAGCATAATTAAATTTATCTTTAAAAGATTTTTCGCCTTTTGCTAAGTTAACTGAACTAGCAATATCAATCTTAAAATTTGCTAGGTAGTTCTCTCTAAGATTTAAGGATCCTTCACTTTCAAAGAATCCATCAAAATTTCTGTAACCTGATTTATTGTTAAGGGCCATTGCACTTGATAGCTCATAGCTACCGTTAATTGTTTTCCTACGATACTGACTTTCTAAAATAAAGTTTCTTTTAGATGAAATATATGGGGTGAGGGTTATATCGCTCTGATCATTAATTACTTTATAGTATGGTATCTTTGTTGTTATGCCTAAAGTGTTTGATGTTGATAATTGAGGAACTAATACGCCACTTGCGCGTGTTACCCCAGGTTCTGGGATGTTTAGTTTTGGAATATAAAGTACTGGCAGCCCCAAAAAGTCAAGTGTGGCATTGTCAAAATATATTTTACGTTTAGCTTTGTTATGGCTTATACGTTTTGCACGAATTTGCCAAAATGGAACTGAGTTTTCCGAACATACATAACAGGTTGATGCTATAACTGTATGAAAAATGTTATATTCCTGAGATTGACGATCCAGCTTTTGAGAAGAAATTTGGAGTTGTTCATTAATTAGTGCTCGTGCACCCAATATTATTCCTTTTTGAAGTTTTGTATTTATTCTGGCATTGTTGCCAGACGTCATGCCATGATCAACACCTTGAAGCGTAAATTTTCCAATGATATTTATCTCATCACTCGTTTGGTCGTAAGAAATTTCTTGTGCTTCTAAAGTTGTATTCTCATAGAAAACTTTAATATTTCCTTTTGCTATTAATATTCCAGTTGTTTTGTCATATGAAATCATATCAGCAATAAGGCTTGCGGGGTGTTCTTGACCTTCCACAAATTGAGGCACAAGTACTACAAAAAAGATTGTAAAATAAAAGTAAAAGAGGCGCATTATTTTTTTAATCCTATCCATCTTCATAATGCAAAAATAAAGCAATAGCTACAAGCCCTGCTGATAAAACTGGACACCATGTTGCGATCATAAGTGGAATTTCTCCTGATCGACCAAGTGTAATAGAAAAATTTTGAAAAAAGTGTAGTGAAAATCCAAAAATAACAGCACTTGTAACAGATAATCCCAAATTATTTTTCCTTACATTTTTTAGTGTAAATACACATCCAATAAGTATCATTATTATGAATAGAAATGGTCGAGCGTATTGTTCCATTTGTTTGGATTTATATTTTAATATTGAAAATCCAGATGATTTTACTTTAATTATTTGTTTATTCATATTCCAAGGTGATATTGTATCTGGGCTAGCGTAACCCTCCAAGAGTTGTGTAGGTGTAATATCTGTTGGGATGCGTAAAAAATTAATTGTTTCTGATCCACTTTTTGGATCAGTTAAAGTTTTTTCATCAGTCCATTTCACACCTTGAGTAAGAATAAATTCATTTGGGTTTAAAAAACCTGTTTTAGCAAAAAATCGATTTATAATGTCTCCATCCAGATTATAATTAAATATTGATATATTATGTAAAATTTTACCATTATCTGATGCTGAACTTGCTTTAATTATCTGGTTTCCATTCAATGAGGTTTGACGCATCCAGTAACCATTATCATTTATCAGAATTGTTGGATGCTTTGCATTATTCAGCATATCTAACTTTTGCTCATATGAGTTAATCATTTTGCCTGCAATAGGATCTAAAAAAAATATCGAAAATATACCAAGCATAAAGGCAGTAAATATGACGGATAAAAGACTTTTTAGTGCTGATAATCCAGAGGCTCTAGAAATTATAAACTCATTACTCCTAGCCAAACCTACACTAAAAGTAAGGCTGGAGAGCATCATTATCAAAGGCATAGCTAATGATAAATAAGTTGTTGTGCGCAAAAAACTTAAAGAAAGAGCATTTTTTATTGGAGATTCTAGTCCATTTAAACGGTTAAGGTTTGTTATAAAGTCAAATAACAAAACTAATAAGCCTATTGCTAAAAATACACGGATAAAGCTTATAAAAAAACGTTTTGCGAAGTATATAGCAAGTGTCATAAATGAACCTTATTCGCTTTTTGGTGAAGCCCCGTAGTGCCTTTTGACGCATGCCAAATCATAAATGTAATTAAAAATGAACATAAAAATGGAGAACCATACTGTAGTAACCAGAGAATAGGTGTATCTGCTGTCCAAGATTTAGTCACGCCACGAAATAAATCAAATCCTGCTATTATTAATACACTAATCACAATTCTACTTGTATATCCTGATCTATTGTAGCCCCCAATTAAAAGACTTATCATCCCTAACGTAGGAAAAAGAAGTGCAAGCAAAGTCTTTGCATGCCTATCGTGATACAATGATACTGCGCGCCCAAGTATTGGGTCATCATCAGAAAGTTTTGAAATCTTTTGCTTTAATTTTAAACTATTTAGTTCAGAAATACTATTTTTTCTGGTTGTTATACCTTTTTCTAATTGGGTAAGATCAAATGCAAGTGAGCTAAAACCCAATAGATTAAATGCTTTGGTAATAGTATTGTAACTCTGAGTTGAGCCTATTTGCAAAAGCAAAGTAGTTTTCCCATCGTTAGTTACCACTTGTCCACTTTTAGCTATATGAGTAATTGTTATATCAGCGGACACTTGCTCTTGAATCAGAATATCTTTTAATTGCCCATTAGATCCCTTTTCACCAAAAAAGAATATGTATTTGTTTTGGGATGATATAAATTTATTTGGGATAATTATCTGAGTTAAATATTCCCTTTTGATTTCATCCTGAGTATCTAAAAATTTTGATTGCGCCATTGGTCCTAAATAATGAACTATAATAAATAGTAATGTGAAACATATACTACCAAATATAAAAAATGGTTTAGCTAAATATGTAAAAGAACGACCAACACTCATTATTACTAATAACTCTGATTCGTTAAATAATCGGTTGGTTAATAATATAGCAGCGATAAATCCAGAAATTGGTATTGCAGTAATAAGCACTTTAGGGAGTAAAAGAAAAACTAGCTCTGAAACGATTGAAGCAGGCTGACCATTTTCAGTTACAATACTGATTATTCCTAAAGCCTGATTTAATAATAGGATACCTGAAATAATAAAGCAGAAAAAGAAAAATGGGCCAATTAATTGAGCTAATATATATCTATCAATTTTTGTCACAGCGGCCTGTTTATGTTGAACTTATTTGTTAAATTATCTTTATCTTATTCTTGACTGTAATGACAGTGTTATGTCCTCTTGTATCTAATTTATGGTTAGGTTTAAATACAGTATAATTTAAAAGGAAATTCTTATGATTAATCCAGTCCACCCAATTTTCTCAGAACATTCTTTGGATGCTATTACAAAAGCTACAGGGTTAGTCGTAATCTGCGTAGATGCTGCTGGAAGCTTTGGTCCATCTGCTAAACGTGTAAATCGATTGATGAAGGGTGCATTAAAAAAACTGGCAGAATCTGATGTTTTTGACAAAATGGAAGAGGGAGATATTCAACGGTTTCCTGCCCCTTTAGGACTAATTGCAGATGCAGTGTTACTCCTCAAGATGAAAAAACGCCCAACAATTGATATTGCTCGTAAATGTGGAGCAAATATTGCAAAAGAAGCAGGCAAGTCAGATATAAACTTATTTGTTACCGCTAATTCTCGAGCGGCTCAATTAGCTTTTGGTATTGCCATGCGGCGCTATAGATTTGATGCACATAAATCTAAGGATTCTTTAGAATTTGGGAAATTAAACGTTTTTATTACTAATGTTGATAAAACTACAAAAGAATATACAGAATTAAGCGCTGTTGTTGATGGTGTTTTTTTTACACGAGATTTAGTAAATGAACCTGCAAATATTTTAACAACTACAGATTTTGCTGATAGGTTAATTGCTCTTGAATCGCTTGGCTTGAAGGTTTCTGTTCTTGAAGAGGCTGATATGGAAAAATTAGGTATGCATTCCTTATTAGGCGTTGGTATGGGATCTGAAAGCCCATCCAAGATCGTAATTATGGAATGGCAGGGAGGTGGTAATGAAAAGCCATTTGCACTTGTCGGTAAGGGAGTAGTTTTTGATACTGGTGGAATTTCCTTAAAACCTGCGGGTGGAATGGAAGATATGACAATGGATATGGGTGGAGCTGGTGTTGTTGCGGGAGTAATGAAAGCTTTGGCTACGCGTAATGCAAAAGCTAATGTAGTTGGCTTAGTTGGGCTAGTAGAAAATATGCCTGATGCAAAAGCACAACGTCCTGGTGATGTTGTTAAGTCTATGAAAGGTGATACTATTGAGGTAATTAATACGGATGCTGAGGGCAGATTAGTATTAGCTGATGTTCTATGGTATGCGCAAAAGACGTATAGACCATCAGGTATAATTAATTTAGCAACGTTAACAGGAGCTGTGATTGTAGCTTTAGGCCATGAAAACGCAGGTGCATTTTCGAATAATGATAAATTAGTTAATGATTTTTTAAAAGCTGCGGACACTGAATGCGAAGGTGTATGGCGAATGCCTTTAGGTGCTGGTTATGATAAGTTAATTTTATCACGAATAGCAGATATTAAAAATGTTGGAGGGCGAACAGCAGGATCAATAACGGCAGCCCAGTTTTTACAGCGTTTTATCGAACCTGATATGCCTTGGATTCACTTAGATATTGCTGGGGTTGCATCTGTCAAAAATGAAACTGACTTTGCTCCCAAAGGTGCAACAGGGTGGGGAGTTCGCGCACTTAATCGCTTTATATCGGATAATTGTGAGATATAGGTGGGCGATGTATATTTTTACCATTTAACTAAATCACCAATATTTACTGTCATTAACGATTTAATTAGTAAATGTATGGCAAAAGGTTGGCGTATAGCTATTGTAGGTAAACAACTAAAGAACCTTGAATATTTAAATATTTTATTATGGGAATCCAAAGATAATGTTTTCATACCACATGGTTTATCTAATGGTATAAATGATGATGATCAGCACGTGCTTCTTACGATTAATCCAATTGATTATAGCACCCGCCAAGTTTTGATTGTTATAGATGATGCTGAATTTATTTCGTCAGATTCCTCGCATTTAGAGCGTGTTTGCATCTTATTTGATGGTAACAATTTCGAATCACTCGCTGAAGCGCGTTCGAAATGGAAACTAATCACGGGAGCTGGTATTCCGGCACAGTATTGGTCTCAGGCCACAGGCAACTGGGAAAAGAAAGCTAGTTCGAATTAATTTTATATATTTAATTTTTAGTTAATATTATGATAAAATAAACTTTATCTCCTTATTATAGATTAGTGCGAGAGGTTTCCAATTTTTCTTCAGCAGCAAGCCAAAGACCTTCGGCTTTGGTTATAGCAGTCTCAGCTTCAGCTCGTTTTTTACTTAAATTTTCGAACTGATCTGGATTTGAATTTGTATAAATCTTTGGGTCGGCTAACGCTTCATCAATTTTTGATTTTATTTCTATTATTTTATTTAAGCGTTCTTCGCATTTAGCCACTTCAGCTTGATAAGGGGCTAATATTTTTCGTTGCTCACTATGAGATAGGCGTTTTTTCTTAATCTTTTTTGGTTTTTCAGCACGATCAGCAACACCGCGTTCTGATAGTAAAAGCTTTTTATAAGCGTCTAAATCTTCATTATAGACGTTAACTTCACCATCTTTAACGAGCCACAAAGTATCTGCTACAGCATTAACTAGGTGAGGGTCATGACTTACTAAAATTACCGCTCCCTCATATGCCGCCAATGCAAAAACTAATGACTCGCGGCTTTCTATATCTAGGTGATTTGTTGGCTCGTCCAAAATCAACAAATGTGGAGCTTCAACCGTTGCTAATAATAGTGAGAGACGTGCTTTTTGACCACCCGACAAACGACCAACTTCAGTAAGTGCTTGTTCGGGGCCAATTCCACCTCTAGCTAATCGTGAGCGAAGCTTGGCAGGTGTTTCGCCAGGGAACTCGCGAGTAATATGTTGTAAAGGTGTTTCGTCTAAATGTAATTCATCTACTTGATGTTGTGCAAAATATCCTATTTTAAGTTTTGACGAGCGAACCAAATTGCCTGCCATTGGAACTAAACGATCAGCTAATAATTTTGATAAAGTAGATTTACCCTGACCATTTGCTCCTAAGAGAGCTATTCTGTCACTTTGATCAATCCGCAGGTTTAATTCACTTAAAATTGGTAAGTCATCATATCCAACAGAAGTATCTTCTAATCTGAGGATAGGTGGTGAAAGTTCTTCTGGGGTTGGAAAGTTAAACGCTGCCACTGCATTCTCTACTCCTGCAGCAATAGGTTCCATTTTTTCTAACATTTTAATTCTTGACTGCGCTTGTTTTGCTTTAGAAGCTTTGGCGCGAAAGCGATCAACAAAACTTTGTAGGTGCTCACGTGTAGCCTCTTGCTTACGGGCCATTGAAGCTTGTTCTGCTAACTTTGCACGCCGTACATTATCAAATGTATCATAATTTCCTTGATATAGAGTTAATTGTTTGTCCATCAGGTGTAATATTGCATTAACTGATGTATTTAATAATTGTCGATCATGTGAAATAATTAAAACAGAGTGCGGATATTTACGCAGATAATTTTCTAGCCAAATTGTGCCTTCTAAATCTAAATAATTTGTTGGTTCATCCAGCATTAAAATATCAGGTTGTGCAAATAGAACTCCAGCAAGAGCTACACGCATGCGCCATCCGCCTGAAAATTCATGGCATGGACGTGCTTGCGCCGTTGTAGAAAATCCAAGACCAGATAATATCGAAGCAGCTCGAGATTCTGCTGAATAAGCGTCAATATCAGCCAAACGACCGTGTATATCTGCAATTCGAGTGGGGTCAGTAGCTATCTCTGATTCTGCTAATAGCTTAGTTCTTTCAGTGTCTGCTTCGAGAACAGTTTCTAATAAACTGTCATTTGAAGCAGGTGCTTCTTGAGCTATTCCACCAATTCGCATTTTTTTAGGAATTTCAATGGATCCATCATCCAGCCCTAATTCCTTAGTAATCAATTTAAAAAGTGTCGTTTTTCCTGTGCCATTACGACCCACAATGCCAACTTTATGGCCCGACGGTATTGTTGCAGATGCATTCGCCAAAAGTTGGCGACCGGCTATGGAATAACTGATATCATTGATTTTTAACATGACAGCGGAATGACGTATGAATTGCAGGCTGTCAACGTCTGAATGAATGGGTCCTTTGCAAATGAATTAGCATATGCTAGTCGATCAAAAATTAAACCCTTCATATATAAAAAGGACTAAACTTATGGTGTTAGAACGCACATTTTCAATAGTAAAGCCAGATGCAACTAAACGTAACCTAGTTGGCCAAATAGTAGCTAAATTTGAACAAGGTGGGCTACGCGTCGTTGCTCAGAAGCGCATCCAATTAACATTGGCACAAGCGCAACAATTTTATGGCGTACATTCTGAGCGCCCTTTTTTTGGTGAGTTATGTGAATTTATGGTTTCTGAACCAATTGTTGTTCAAGTTTTAGAAGGCGAAAATGCAATTGCTCGTAATCGTGAAATCATGGGCGCAACAAATCCTGCTGATGCTGATGCGGGTACAATTCGTAAAGAATTCGCTTTATCTATTGGCGAAAATTCCGTGCATGGTTCAGACGCTCCAGAAACGGCTGCAGAAGAAATTAGTTTTTTCTTCTCTGGTCTTGAATTAGTTGGCTAAACCAATTTTAAATTTATTTTTATAACCTAGGGAGCGTTTTTTCGCTCCCTATTAATTTTATTAGTCTAAATTTTTTAAAAGCATAAATATAATATTATTATTATTCAGTTTTGAAGTAAGTTTTTCATAAATATGTTATTAATCATAATCTTGAAAAAATTTAGCCAAAACTTCTTGGTATAGGCGGTGTTCTTCTAGAAGAACCCTTGCTGACAAATCATCTGAAGTATCGTTTGGATATATGGCTACCGCCTTTTGGCCTAAAACTGGCCCACCATCTAACTCGCTAGTAACAATATGAACAGAGCATCCACCATGGCTATCTTTCGCATCAAGTGCACGCTGATGGGTATGAAGTCCTTTATACTTTGGTAATAATGATGGATGAATATTTAATATTTTATTATGCCATTTTTTAATGAAAGAATGTGTTAAAATACGCATAAAACCTGCTAAACAAATGATATCAACTTTGTGCTGTATTAGAACATTTTGAATCTCTTTTTCAAATAAGCTACGATTTCCATTGAAAAGTTTATTTGATATTATAGCTGTTGCAACACCTAATCCACGTGCTTTTTGAATCCCAGCAGCTGCTTCATTGTTAGATATAACAATAACAGGTATGGCATTGATCGATCCTGATTGCATGGCCTTAACTATTGTTACCATATTTGAACCACTGCCTGAGATAAAAATAGCAACGCGTTTTGGCATCAAAGTAAACCAGTGTAACGGACGCCTGAACCTTCAGTTATTTTACCAATAATAATAGGATCACAATCTTCCTGTTTGAGTGCTGCACTAATAGCATCTACGTCTTGAGCTGAACAAATGGCAATCATACCTATACCACAGTTAAATGTTTTTAGAGCTTCAGATTGCTCTAAACCTGCTTGTGCTATTAACCAGTCAAAAATAGCTAATCTAGCCCATGAATCTAAATCAATATTGGCACCTAAACCTTCGGGTAACGCTCTTGGTAGATTTTCAGTTAATCCACCACCAGTTATATGTGCTAATGCTTTTAGTTTACCTGTTTCTAGTGCTGCAACCGCTGGTCGTACATAAATTTTTGTTGGTTCTAATAAGTGTTTAGCCAAAGTGCCTTCGCCAAAGGGACAATCGTCATTCCAAGTTAGACCTGATTTTTCAACAATTTTGCGAACTAAGGAATATCCATTTGAGTGAATGCCAGTTGAAGGTAGCCCAATTAAAATATCTCCGCTAGAAACGCTGTGGGGCAGGGCAGTGCCTCTTTCCATTGCACCAACGGAAAAGCCTGCCAAGTCAAAATCATCACCTTCATACATACCTGGCATTTCAGCTGTTTCACCACCAACCAAAGCAGTATTGGCTTGACGACACCCTTCTGCAATTCCGTTTATTACGCTTGTTGCCCCACTTATATTTAGTTTGCCCGTTGCAAAGTAGTCTAAGAAAAATAGTGGAACTGCTCCTTGGCAAATTAGATCATTCACGCACATTGCAACCAAATCAATCCCAACTGTATCTAAATAACCTGTATCAATTGCAATTCGTAGCTTTGTGCCAACACCATCAGTAGCTGAAACTAAAATTGGATCTTTATATCCAGCTGCTTTCAAATCAAACATTGCACCAAATCCACCTAAGCCATCCATAACACCTGGTCGTTTTGTGGATTTTGCAGCTGGTTTGATATGCTGAACTAATTCGTTTCCTGCATCAATATCTACGCCAGCATCTGCGTACGTTAAGCCTTTAATTTTGGTCATAATGTCTCTCTTGGAATTTATATTTATTTCTTAATGTATTAATGAAAGAATTAAAATGGTGTTGTGCCTTGACCAGCTGGTTTTCCTTGAGTAATTGAAGCACAGGCGGGCTTGTAGCTCAGTTGGTTAGAGCAGAGCGCTCATAACGCTTTTGTCGGTGGTTCGAGTCCATCCTGGCCTACCAAGTAATTGGTTTATTCAGCTTTTTTAAAAAGCTTTAAGAGTTGTGGCAGAAAAAT
Source organism: uncultured Amylibacter sp. (assembly GCA_905181935.1). GTDB lineage: Bacteria > Pseudomonadota > Alphaproteobacteria > Rhodobacterales > Rhodobacteraceae > Amylibacter. The sequence continues at coordinate 213,235 of CAJIZV010000002.1, forward strand.
TTTGGTAAATTTCCATTTCTGTCACAACTTTTTTAAAATGATTCTATTAAATTTTATTATTGAATATTAGCTGGGTGAAAATAATTAATCACTATACCTGCAATTTGAAAAGCTTATTAAGTCATAAAGCTAGTTATCTTGGAATCTGTATCTCTGCTTTTAGGCCACCTAAATCTACGCTGTGGCCCAAAACTAATTTACCGCCATGGCTGTGGGCTATGTCAGCAGCAATGGCTAAGCCTAAACCAGTTCCTGATCCTTTATTTTGATTCCGCGCTGCGTCAAGACGCTCAAATGGATTAACCGCTTTCTCGCGTTGATCTTTAGGAATTCCTGGCCCTGAATCTTCAACTATAAAAGAAACTGTTTTAATTGTTGCTGTTACAATAACATATGTTTTATTTGAATAGCGTGCTGAATTTGAGAGAAGATTATTAATTGCACGAGAAAGAGCTAACTCTCTACACTTCAATTTAATTGTTTCTGAACCAATATTATCAAAATTTGCAGAAACATTGTGATTTACTCGCCGTTGATCTCTTATTAATGATTTAATTAATTGTTTGGGTTCGATAACTGCAAACTTCTCTCCATTGTCACCACGCGAAAATGCTAAAAACTCATTAACTATGGACTCCATTTCAGTAACATCGCGTTTCAGATCTTTAAGGAATTCGCTTTCGTTCATTAAGCTTAACGATAATTTCATACGAGTTAATGGTGTTCGAAGGTCATGACTAACTCCTGACAGCATAGTTGTACGTTGTTCAAGGTGACGTTCAATTCTAGATTGCATTGAAATAAATGCGTGCCCAGCTTGACGAACCTCTGTAGCACCACTTGGTGAAAATAAAATTTTGTTGCCTTTACCAAAAGCTTCAGCAGACTTTGCTAGTAATCTGATGGGCCTAATTTGGTTCCTTAAGAAAATAACGGCTATACTAATAAATAGACATGATGCTAAAAATCCAGCAACGAGTAATTGATGAGGGTTTTCAGCAGTTGCACGACGCCGAGATAAACTTACATCAAAATTGTTCCCCTCCCGACTTACCCAAAAGTTTAATATTGTTTCGTCAGAACTTAGATCGATAGACGATAATCCAGTAACTTGTGAACGAAGTGAACGTATTAAATAACGGCCTGAGATATCAAAGAAAGCATATTTGTCACCAGCAACATAAGGTTTTTCATTTAGCTTTACAGTAATTGATAGTGGTTGGGATTTTGCATGAATATCCTGAAGGGGATAAGAATCATCTTTAAAAATTTTTGTATCTAAAATGAAATTTATTTCACGTGCAATATCTGTTGTTTTTCCAATTGTTACATCACCATACAGGCGATCTATGAAAATAACTGTAATTACTGCTTGAATTAATAGAATCGGAATAGCCAAAATCAGAATTGATCGACCAAGTAAGCTTTTGGGAAGGTTTTTTTTAAGCCAATTTGTGTGTAGCATCTTAGTAAGCTAAACATTGATTATATAAAACGCAAGAAATTGAATGAATTTGCTACATTAAGCGTAAAAAAATTACATTAGTGTGAAATTTCTATAGACGCATAAAAAACCCTTAGCTATAGAGGCTCAGTACACGGTATTCCGACGTAGCTCAGCGGTAGAGCAGTTGACTGTTAATCAATTGGTCGTAGGTTCGATCCCTACCGTCGGAGCCATGTACTTAATTATATTTTATTATTATTTTACAAAAAATGGCATTTTTTAAACAAATGGCACATTGCCCTTTATGCAATTTTATTTCTTAAGATCGTATGACGAAAAGCAAATAATAGTTAATTAAAAAAAATGGCAACTTTAGTAAAAACCAATCTAACTTCTGACCACTAAGTAGATTTAATACCGAAGGTTATGTTTATTTGTTGATTTTTTTAAATATTTGAAACTACCAGCTTGAGTCTGGCTTCTCTAAAAATTCTATTTCAGTTTGAGTACTTTCTCGCTTTAAAATTATATTTCGATGAGGATAACGCCCAAAGTTTTTTATTGCATATGCGTGATCGTCAAAGCTTTTTTTAATTTGATCATGCATGGGATGAGCAGATAACCACTTTTCTCTCAGCTTGTTGACTACTTCGTGGTCTTCTATTTTTTCACTATGAACAAGGGGTAATAATGCGAACAAACGCTCATCAGCATTATAATTTTCTATAAACCCCTGATCCAAACATAATTGAGAAGCATTTCTTGCAAATATATCGTATGAAAAACTAGTTGGATGCCCCCGATATATATTTCTCGAAAACTGGTCAGTTAATAATATATAAGCTAAACATGATCGATTATTGACAAGCATAAACTGAATCTTACCATCAGAAATGAGTTCTAATTCTTTTTCAAAATTTGATTTGACAGCATCATCAATCTTATCAGAGCTTACGAACCAATTATTCTGTTCAATTTCATTAAACCAGAAATCTAAAATTTTATTAGTTAATTCATTCATAAATCTTCCCAAACATTATCATAAGCATCTTGTTTTATCTTTAATGGGAGGTTTAATTATGTCAATATGAGCTATTAAGCCATAATAGATGATAATTCACATAGAGGTAACTACATGAAAAATAACCAGAAAAAAATCCTTATAGGATGTGCTGTAGGCACATTAATTGGTGGTGGTATTTTTTCGGGACTTGAGAACTTGGTTGGGTTTAACCTTTTTGGCGCCTATGGTAAATATGTAAGTAGCCTTCTTAATCTTGCCCTCCCAGCTGGGTTTGCTGCAGCTATTGTAGTAAGGCTGAGTTAAACTTACGTTGAACTATACTAACCTGAAGATAAGTAAATATTAGAACCATTAGGTGTGAAACAAGATGAATAAACTATTAATAAGAGTCCTACTAGTAAGATTTGGTATTCAAGTTTCTGCTGAGGATTACTATAATGGATAATATATATTTACTACCGGCGGCATTGTTCCCTGCTATACCTTTAATGATGATATCTTTTGGTAACAGGTATACTACACTTGCTACACTAATTAGAAAAATACATGACGACCTTATGTCTAGAAACTTAACTAAGGAAGATAAAGAAACAAACAGGTATCTTAAACAAATTGATGTATTAAGAAAGCGTTTAACTCTTAATCGTGCTACATCAACACTGGCTGCAATGGCATTTATTACTAACCTTGTTGCTATCTATTTTGCTTTTTTAGAAAGCTTTACATCATTTGGGATCATGTTTACGACCAGTTTAGTGATCTTTGGGTTGGCATTAATATTGTATATTATTGAATTACAATTGGCCACAAAGGCATTAGATACACATCTGCAAGATCTATCAGAACTTTAATGAAAAAATTAGCATTTTAATGGCCAATTAAAAAGTATATGAAATTTTCTTTGCCATAGTTTGTTTAATTTTTTTTGCTATTAGGCTCTTAGGCGATGGATTCCAAGCCCACTGCTGGGGGCGCAAAAAATGAAAGCATTGCATGTAACATTCATGTTTATTTTTTCTCTGGTGTCATCAGCTTTTGCTCAGAGTGGGATACAAACTCTGCTGGTGTTATGCTGGCTCTAAGCAATATCATAAAGGTACAAATAGAAGAGACAGCTTATACTCTGGTTACACCGGATGGTAAAAGGTGGGAAGGGTATATTTATTCAACATGTATGTCATATAAAAAGAAACATAATGTATATTTTGAAAAAATTAGTTATTAATTAAGAAAATAATATTATTTATAAGTATTGGCTATTAAAATGAAGAAACTATTAATAACTGTTCTGTTTGCTTTATTTAGCACACAAGTGTCTGCTACGATGGTAGAAATTTATTCTCTAGACCAAAAAGATGACCAAAGGGGTTTTTGTATAGATATAAAAGGTCATAAATCTAAAGCAAAAATTAATTCAGGACTTCAGGCGCATACCTGTTACTCATACCAAGGCAGCATTGCCATTGATCAAGGTTTTGACTCGCTTAAGTTGATTAAAGACCAATTTTACTTACCTGCCTTTGATGTTTGTATGGAAGCAGCTTCAAATACTGCAGCAGCATCTTTGCAATTAAGTAAATGCCAAGATGAGGAACTTCAGAAATTTAAATGGGATAACAATGGTAGAATTTATCTGATCAGTAATATTAAACTATGCCTTACTGTTGCCCAAGGAAAATCTAGGAAAGGTGGGGGTGGATCCCCAGTTCATCTAATGAGAAATCTCACACTGGAACTTTGTGGTGATACCCTACAAGCATTTCAAATGTGGGGTGCAAGAAATGAACGCTAGCACAATAGCCATAGATGTTATCATAGCTAATGAAAATAGAACGAACGTTTAGGTCTAATGACAGCTGACGCTATTGAGAAAGCTATAACTATGCCTAGATAATGTATGTGTAGTAGTTATAAGAAGTGTGATTATTGGTACTGTTAGTTAAGTGTTTTATGCACTGATTTAATGTATTAATTAAGTATATATTTAAGAGTAGTGAGGGGTACCTGACTATTAACAGATATTTCTATACCACCTTCACTACAGTCTTCAAGAGACTGATTCTAATGATTAAAATAAAAATATTAGTAAAATTTTCACAGATTCTATCCCTACTGTCGGAGCCATATACATAATTTCATTATATTTAATTTGAAAAATGCGTTTGTAGCAGATCTTTTGAGATATGGCAGACTGCCATTTCTGCCACAATCGACCTATTAACTTTTTTGACTGTGTATAGTCGTATTAATTTGTATAAATAATTTGAAAATATATTAAAACATTATAAATATAATAAAATTAGCTGTTTGTATCATTGTGACCTATATTAGTTTCTTTTCCAGTGGCTGGCTTGCCTTTTTGATTTTTTTGGTGCTTTTGATAATAGCTATTTTTTTGAGCTTCTTTTTTCTTTTTTAAAAGTTGAGCCATGTTTAGCTTTGCCATTGTATTATTCCTTTAAGGTAACGCCAAAAATATTTGGACTTTTTATTTTGTACAAAGAACTAGTTACACTTATTATAAATAATTCATAATTCATAATTCATAATTCATAATTCATAATTTAGCCATTTGTCAGTAAACTTTTGATTTCAAACGCTTTATTTAAGAACATAGATCTGGCGCATGATGAATAAAATTTAATTGTTGTTTTAACGTTTTGGGTTTCTAAATTAACTTTGGTACCAACGCCTGAGAAGATGTCTAAACAAATTTTTCCATTTATACGACTAACATTTACTGGATTTCCTATTATAATATTTGTGAATGTGGTATTAACGAGTTGAGCTACAAAAATGAATGTCTCAACATTTTTTGCATCCGGGGTATAAATTTCTGCAGCTAAGATCCCTTGTGAATCATAATTACCAATATTTAGATCAAAATTCAGTAAAACACCATTAAAGGGTGACCTTAAGCTCAATACATCAAGGCCTAGTTTGCGATGTTTAGCCGCTTCTAATGTTGTTTTGTCTACAAGTCTTCGTTGAAATAATATTTGTTTACGTTCAAATTCACGATCGGCAAAATTTTGTTCATAAACTGCTGCCTCAAGATTACTTAAACGAACTTTTGCTTACTGAATGGCTAGATTCGCTGCACGGTCGTCTAATTTAACTAGTATTTGGCCCGCTGATGCTTCACCTGAATTTAATATGCCCTTGGGTCTCATATGACAATCCTGTTTTGTTTGTGGCAACTACATTGCCAGCAAGTTTGATAGGTTTGAAATTTTCCTGAATAAGGGCAGGTGAGGCCAAAGTAGTAATGGCCAAACTAAATTTTAAGGAAATCGTAAAAATATTTATGGCATATCTTTAAATTATTTAATCAACGGTGATGTGTTTGACTGGGGTGTCAAATTTATTACTTTAATCTAGTTTAGACTCAACTTAAGTATAACTACCAAAATGCGACATATATAAAATTTTTAATTTTTAATATTATTTATTTGTTATATAATATTTTTAGTTATTACTTAGAGTAATGATATTTTTTAGCAAAGTTTTAAATTGAATGCTGCACTAATTTGTATTTGCTTTCTTTAAAACCATATCGATCATACGCTGAGTGCCTTTAGAAAACTCCAAAGTACAAGGATAATCGTAGCCCTCTAGTACTGATGAACTAAAAGCTTCAAGTTGATTTACGTAATGGTTTTCTGCCGGAAATCTAAACACCTGTATGGTTTCCTTATCTTTATGCAATTGAACTTCAGCTTGGCTAAAAACTTGAGGATTAAAAGGTGTTGTAAGTTTGATTATTCCTTCTGTTCCATGGAAATTCATTTCTTGTCTTGCCTGCATCCTCATTGATGTAATACCCATGAAATTAAATGATGGGAATTTGGCAGTAACACCCGCCCAGACATCAACACCATTTTCCCAAGTAATTGTAGAATGCAATATTTCTTCAGGTTCTTCATCTGTCAAAAACCGTGTTGAGCCAAACGTATAGACGCCAATGTCTCGCAATCCACCCCCGCCTGTTGAGGCATCATTACGGATATTTGTAGGTTGATGTGCGTTGTTATAGGAAAATACGCCATCAACTTGAATTAATTTTCCAATAACACTTGATTTAAGCAAATCTTTGGCATGTTGCCACTGTGGGTGATGTACAATCATGTAAGCTTCAGCGACGAGAAGCCCAGAATTGTCTCTCATATAAATCAGCTCATCTATTTCATCTGCATGCATTGCTATAGGTTTTTCACACAGGACATGTTTTCCTGCATTAATAGATTTTTTGGCCCATTCCATATGTAAATGATTTGGTAAGGGGATGTAGATAGCATCAACCTCAGTGTCTTGGATTAGTGCGTCGTAACCTTTGTATATTGTTATGTCTTGGTTTATTTCTAAAAAAGGTTTTGCTTTGTTAGCAGATGATGTGGCCAAAGCTACGCATTTTGTATTTCGACTAAGCTGCATTGCTGGTAGCATATGTTCCAAAGCAAAATTTGAAGCCCCTAATATACCCCAACGTAAAGCTTTACCCATGAAACTGATCCTGTTTGCAAGTTGATATCAAAGTTAATCACAGTTAATGCATAGTTAGCAAGCAAGATAGCAATGTAAGAAGTAATGTGCTTTCTACATTGTATTGTTGTTTTAAAAAACAATTTTATAAAATTGGAATTAGCATTTATTAATTAAATATAATTATATACTTACAATACAAGCTTCTGGCCCAACTTTTGAAAAGTGTTCAGCACATGCATCTACAAAAATATTTAACTAATTTACGAGGTTGAGATTTGTCGTATCCAATTGCAAGGTTTAAAGGGGGAAGCGGGTCTGATGTTGGCAGTACTACCAATTCACTACCACAATAACTAATCTTTGTCTGAGGCTGCATATTTAAAATTGCACAACCATTGCCAGCACCTACAAGACTGCGAACCATTTCTTTTGGTTTAGGAAGTGGTTGTGATGTGCAGTATTTATTTTCTTCTAATTTGCTTGGTTAAAACTCTGGCCACATACCAAGGCATGCAAAAGTATATCGAAATTTTGCTATTGAACGTGATAAATTACAACAAGAACGTATAACTGCTTATCAGGAATATATTGCAAATGTTATAGGCGAGACTTTCTCCGATTCACGGAATATTGTCGAGATGGATAAAAGTCAATTAGATAAAGTTTGGAAATAAAAATTAATGCCAAGGCTTTTAGTGAAACTTCATCAAACTAATAAATATTTACATATTTATATCTAAATATTATAATTAGTATTAATTAAAGTTCTACATATTATTTAGATTTAGGCCGTAATTCCCATATAAATGATTTTTTAGTATTTAATTTTTGCGTATAAGTATAGGCGCATGTATATTGAATCCCATAACGTTAAAGGACTTGGTTCGTAAGAATCGTCAAATAATTCCCTGGGAGGAAAAATATGAAATCTTTACGTAGAACAGTACTAGGCCTTACGCTTGGCGTAGCTAGTGCTTCTTTTGCAATGGCAGATGGTTTGACTATTGCAATTGTTAATAATGGTCACATGATCAACATGCAAAAAGTTGCAGAAGCATATACTGCAGAAACTGGTGTTAATCTTAATTGGGTATCACTAGAAGAAGGTGTTTTGCGCGAGCAGGTTACTTCTGATACCGCAACGGGTGGTGGCCAGTACGACATTATCAACATAGGCATGCAAGAAGCACCAATTTGGGGCGCTGCAGGCTGGATTGAGCCATTAAACTTTGGCGCTGACTATGACGTTGATGACATGTTGCCAGCAATGCGCAACGGCTTATCACACAAGGGTACATTGTATGCGGCACCATTTTACGGTGAATCATCAATGGTTATGTATCGTAAGGACTTAACTGATGCTGCTGGCGTTGTAGTTCGTGATAATGATAGCTGGGCAAATGTAAAAGCAGCAGCTGCTGCAATCCATAACCCAGATGCTGGTGTTTACGGTGCTTGTTTACGTGGAAAGCCGGGTTGGGGTGATAACATGGCGTTCGTAACAACTGTTGTGAATTCTTTTGGTGGTGCTTGGTTTGATGCTGATATGAAGCCAACTATTGACTCTATCCAATGGAAAGAAGCTGTAAACTTTTACGTAGATCTTTTGGGTAACTATGGACCTCCAGGTTCAGAAGGTAATTCGTTCAATGAAATTCTTGCTCTTTATAATGAAGGTAAGTGTGGGATGTGGATTGATGCTACGATAGCAGCATCTTTTTTAACTGTTGACGGTGTAGCTTATGCTCAGTCGCCAAATGCTGGTAACCCAGTTGGCGCAAACTGGTTGTGGGCTTGGGCTATGGCTATTCCTGCAGGTTCGCCAAATGCTGTTGAATCTCAAAAGTTTATTGAGTGGGCAACTTCTAAAGCTTATATTCAAGCAGTTGGAAACCACCCAGATTTTGGTTGGGGTTCTGTCCCAACTGGCACGCGTACATCAACATACGCTATTCCGGAGTTCCAGAAAGTTGCTGGCTTTGCCGCAGCTGAAATGGCTGCAATCAATTCAGCAGCTCCAGAAGCAACAGACATTAAGCCATACGTTGGTGTACAGTTTGCTGCTATCCCTGAATTCCCAGAAGTTGGTTCAGCTGTCGCACAAGAAATAGCAGCTGCTCTTTCTGGAGCAAAAACAGTTGAAGAAGCTCTAGCTGCTTCACAAGCTGCTGCTGAAGCTATTATGACTGAAGCTGGTTACTAAATAGTTATAACTATTTACATAAAGGTCCGGATATTTCCGGGCCTTTATAGCAATATTGATACTCAGTTTAAAGCAAAGTAGTTGAATGATATTATCTTACTGCTTAACAAAATATTACTTTACTAATTACAAGTTTAGCGAAATCTTCGCTAGAAGGGATTAAATTGTTATGCCTAAAAGAACACTCCCGCGCCTACTTCAAACGCCTGCAGTTGTGCTTTTATTAATTTGGATGCTTGTTCCACTTTCTATGACATTATATTTTTCTTTTATTCGTTATGTATTAAATAGCTTTAATAGACCTGAATGGACGTCCCCTAGTTTGAGCAATTGGCGAGGATTTGGTAATTATAAATATGTATTGGACGCCAAAGATTTTTGGCTTGCGATCCAGAATAGTGTATTTATTGTCAGTAGCATTCTTATCCTTACAGTTATTTTGGGTTTAGCAATTGCGGTTCTTATCAACAGATCATTTCCGGGTCGTGGAATTGTGCGTGTCCTACTCATTTCACCTTTCTTTGTGATGCCTGCGGTTAATGCGGTTTTGTGGATAAATATGATCCTTGATCCAGTGTTGGGCCTAAATGGGCTTGCCGTGGGGGGGGTAAATAACATTGTTGATGGCTTGCGCGACTTTCCAGTTCTAGGCTCATTTTTTTCTATGTGGCCAGAATTTGAACCAATCTCGTTTCGAGCTACTCAGACATCATCTTATGCAGTTATAATGATGGTTTCTTGGCAATGGACGCCCTTTGCAGTTCTTATTTTTATGACTTCATTGCAATCTGAAGATGAGTCGCAAAAAGAAGCGGCTACGCTTGATGGTGCAAATGCATGGTCAAAGTTTATTAATCTGACAGTGCCTCATTTGGCACGACCTATCGCAATTGTGGTTATGATCCAGTCGATATTTCACCTCTCGCTTTATGCAGAGATTGAAATAGTCAGCCGTGGAAACGGTAATAAAAACCTACCATATCTTATTGGGGAATTTACTTCGAACAATATTGGTGCCGCCAGCGCTACTGGCATTTTTGCCGTAATACTTGCAAACATCATAGCAATTTTCTTGTTGCGTGTGGTTGGCAAGAGTTTGATGGATTAAGGAAAAGACAATGGCAACAGTAACGCAATCATCTAAACTCAGTAATTTTCTTTGGCCTGTTTTGGCGTGGACAATTGCAATTATATTCTTTTTTCCAATTTTTTGGTTGGTTTTTACCAGCTTTAAAACTGATGCTGATGCGGTAAAGCCAGAGTTTTTGTTTCACTTTACTCCGACTTTGGAAAACTATGTAAATATGACCCAAAATTATGATTACTGGCGTTTCGCTATGAATTCTGTAATTACATCTTCTTTTGCGACGATCCTAGCCCTTATAGTCGGCATTCCTGCTGCATATGCAATGGCATTTGAACCTAGCAGACATACAAAAGACATACTGATGTGGATGTTATCTACAAAAATGCTGCCAGCAGCTGCGGTACTTTATCCGATGACTTTTCTAACAAAAAACTTTCTTGGTATTTTTGATACTCACTTTTTAGTTATTTTGGTGCTTTGCTTGATCAACCTTCCAATAGTAATCTGGATGCTATTCACATATTTCAAAGAAATCCCTAAAGAAATTATTGAAGCTGGTAAAATGGATGGGGTCAGCACTTGGGGTGAAGTAAAGGATATACTTATTCCACTTGCGTGGGGTGGCATTGCATCGACGGCTCTTTTAACTTTTATATTTTGCTGGAATGAAGCTTATTGGACTGTGCGGCTTACGACGATTGATGCGGCAACATTATCTAAATTAATAGAAGGTAATCGGGCACCCGAAGGTTTATTTTTTGGTCGCTTGTCTGCTGTATCAACAGCTGCAATTGCCCCAATTGTTATTTTAGGCTGGTTTTGCCAAAAACAGCTCGTCCAAGGTCTAACATTTGGAGCAGTAAAGTGATCAATGCAGCACCTACAGATTTGACTGGCAAAACATGCCTTATAACGGGAGCGTTCGGGGGCATCGGAGCTAGTGTAGTTGAACATTTTTCTGCCCTTGGAGCTACAGTTTATGCTACTGATATTTCAGAAACTTATTCTGGTGACGCAATCTACCGTCAATTTGATTTGATTGATGAGTTGTCTGACGCGTGTGATTGGGTCAAAAAAATCAAGCCAGATGTATTATTCAATAATGCTGCGATTTTTGATATGGGCTCAATCTTAGATGCAGATTTGGAACAATATGATCGCCTATTTGGTCTAAATGTACGCGCTTTTTATGCTGTAATGCAAGCAACTGCAAAATCTATGGTTATTAATGAAAAGCCAGGTTCCATTATAAATGTTGCAAGCCAAGCAGGTCATCGTGGCGAAGCCTTAGTTGCACATTATTGTGCAACTAAGGCTGCAGTTATAAGTTATACGCAATCAACAGCTCTTGCACTGGCTTCCTATAAAGTTCGAGTTAATGCAATCAGCCCTGGAGTAATTGACACACCAATGTGGAAACATGTTGATGCACTTTTTTCTAAATTTGAAGGGAAAGAGCTTGGCCAAAAAAAACAAGAAGTTGGGGAAGCTGTTCCGCTTGGACATATGGGCAGTGCTTCAGATGTTGCAAGGGCGGCTGTTTTCTTAGCATCAGATCAATCATCATATATGACTGCTCAAACCATCTGTATCGATGGTGGAAATGTTTTGAGGTAGATTTATGTCAATAATGCATCCAAAAATTGAACTTGTTGATAGAAATACTCGTTCTATTCGTTACTTAGAACATGGCTGGCCGTCTGAGTTATGCCGCTGGCATGCACATGAAGAATATGAACTCCATCTAATTGTTGAAACTCGTGGAAAAGCATTTGTGGGGAATTTTATAGGCACATTCGAACCTGGAAGTTTATTTTTAACTGGCCCAAATCTGCCTCATAATTGGGTTACTGATAGTTTATCAAGCGAAGTTATTGAAATACGTGATATGTTAGTTCAGTTCAGTCAAGAAAGTTTCGAGAAACTTGCAGAAGGATTCCCGGAGTTTGGCGGTATTCGACGTATGTTAGAATTAGCTGAATCTGGTATTTTATTTAAAGGTTTTAATGCAACTTTTGCACGAGGGCATATGGAAGCCATCCGTGATAGTTCAGGACCTGAACGCATATTAGCGTTTATTCGTTTTTTAGTCCGCCTTAATGAACATGCTGAAAAAATGACATTGTCGGAAACAAAATTAATAAATGCTGATGGTGGAAGCAAATACGCTCGTATTGGTAATATTGTAGATTATATTCTTGAAAATTTTGATTCTAATATTAGCGCCGTTAATGCCGCTGAAATGGCAGGCATGTCCTTTAGTACATTTGGCAGAAATTTTTCTAATGTTACGGGTCATAGCTTCGTGGAATTTGTTAACCGAGTTCGGATTGGGCAGGCGTGTGGGATGCTCTATGCTTCTGATGATCAAGTAACCTCAATTTGTTTTAGTGTTGGTTTTAAAAATGTTGCAAATTTTAACCGTCACTTTTTAAAGATTAAAGGAACTACTCCTTCAATTTATCGAGAAACTGCACGCAAGGAACTTTTAACAAAGTTGGAGAAAGTTTAATGAACAGCATCTCAAAAAAACATATTTTTGCAACAGAATATGAACGTTCTAATTGTAAGATTGGGGTTGTTCATTTAGGGTTTGGTGCGTTTCACCGAGCACATCAGGCCGTTTACTTAGATGATTATATGGCCCAAAGTGGTGACCTAAATTGGGGTATAGCTGCTGTTAACCTTCGTTCAAGTGAGTATGATCACTTTCAAGCTGTGGCTGCTGATATTTCGCAGCATGATGGATACTTTCTTAAATCCTATTCGGCTGATGGGCAGGTTGAACTTCGGCGAGTTAGATCACATGTAGGTTTTTATGATTGGTGTTCTGACAAAAATAATTCGCAAAAAATTCTTGCTTTAGATACTGTAAATCTAGTTACAATAACAGTGACTGAGAGTGGATATTACACTGACCCTAATGGTGATTTGATTATAGATGACCCACATATTTTGAATGAGATTAATAATAATCTTCAGTTAACTGTTTATGGTTATTTGCGGGCTTCTCTGCTCTCTCGCGTTGCTGCAGGAGGTGCACCTTTAACCATCGCTTGTTGTGATAATATTCGACAAAATGGTAAAATGTTACAACGTAATTTATTAGCATATCTTAAAATTTGTAATGATAGTGATCTAATAAGTTGGGTAACTGATAACGTAGCATTTCCAAGTTCAATGGTTGACCGAATAACTCCTCGGACTTCATTAGAATTAAGTATAGAATTATCAGAATTAATTGGGATAAAGGTTTCATCACCAATTATGGCAGAAGATTTTACCCAATGGGTTTTACAAGACAATTTTTCTAATAATATGCCAAATTTAACGGATGTTGGGGTTACCATTACATCTGATATCGATCCATATGAAGAAACTAAAATTCGTGTGCTAAATGGTGGGCATACTGCACTTACCTATCTGGCAGCATTAGAAAAAATAAGAACATTCGATATGGCGATGCAAATCCCTCATTTATTTGCACATTTTAAAGGGTTTGAATGTGAAGAAGTACTTCCTGCATTAACAATCGAGTTACCCTTTTCTAAATATGAATATCTAGAAAAAATTGAACAACGTTTTAATAATCAAGCAATTGGGGACACTGTATCCCGGATATGTGCCGATGGTATGGCTAAGTTTCCAATATTTATAAGACCAACATTGGAGGGTTGTTTTGCTCAAGGCATTACACCATTATTTTCTATTAGAAGTATTGCAAGTTGGCATCAATTTGCTCAACATGTTTTAGCCGGTAAAGTCGATTTTGATTATTTAGAACCAAGTTGGGATTCACTTAGCTCAATGCTTGGTAGGGATGAATTTATTAATAGTCGTCAACTTTGGGGCGAGATACCTAAAACCTACCCTAATTTTGCAGAAGTTCTGCGTGTTGAAATATCTAAAATGGAGCGAAAATGGCCAGTTTAAAATTACTTGGAGTCCGAAAAAGTTATGGAACAACAGAAGTTATGCATGGGGTTGACCTTGATATTAAAGATGGCGAATTTGTAGTATTTGTTGGCCCATCTGGCTGCGGTAAATCAACGTTGTTACGAATGATTGCAGGACTTGAAGATATTACAGATGGGACAGTTTTTATTGGTGATCGGGAAGTAAACGATGTAGATGCTTCGAAACGTGGAGTGGCCATGGTTTTTCAATCCTACGCTTTATACCCACATATGACGGTGAAACAAAATATGTCATTTGGCTTAAAACAAGCAAAGACAGCAGTTGATGAAATCGAGCGGCGTGTTTCTGCGGCAGCAGAAATTTTGCAAATAGACGATTATCTTGAACGATCACCTCGTAATCTCTCTGGTGGACAACGCCAACGAGTAGCAATTGGTCGAGCGATTGTGCGAGATCCTGATGTGTTTTTGTTTGATGAACCATTGTCAAATCTTGATGCTGCCTTACGTGTTCAAACACGTCTTGAAATAGCACGCCTCCATGATCGTCTCAAGACTACAATGATATACGTGACCCATGACCAAGTTGAAGCAATGACATTGGCTGATAAAATTGTTGTTTTACGTGATGGTCTTATTGAACAAGTTGGGTCACCGATTGAATTATATGAACGTCCTGCTAATGCTTTTGTTGCGCAATTTATAGGCAGCCCTAAAATGAATTTTTTCAAACAAACTGATTTAGTAACTGCAGCTAACAAACGTCTAATCAAACCGATGAGTGAAAAGCTAAAAATAGGTATCCGTCCAGAAAATTTTATTAAATGTGGAACTGAAGCTGCTATCATCCAGGGTCGTCTAGATTTAGTTGAGAACCTTGGTGAATATGCGTTGGTACATTTAGTCACTGAAACTGGTGTTGAGTTTATTGCAAAAATGGATTCGACGCCTTCTGTTGCCAAAGGTGCTATTATGTACTTTAATTTTAATGCGAATCTTGCGCATTATTTTGATATTAAAACTGGCTTACGCGTAGCGTAAGTTTAACAAAAGGAATAATTATAGAGTGATATTGTGTTGTGGCGAAGCTCTGATTGATATGATTCCTATTGCGGATTCTGATGGAAAGGCTGCATTTTCCCCACTTTCAGGTGGTGCAATTTTTAATACAAGCATTGCATTAGGGCGCCTTGATACACCTGTTGCATTACTTTCTGGTATTTCTACAGATCTTTTTGGAAAACAGCTAAATAAAGAATTATTAAATTCTAATGTATCTACAGAATTTTTGATTCGCAGTGATAGACCGACAACTTTGGCTTTTGTTTTACTTAAAAATGGCAATGCTGAATATACATTTTATGATGAAAACTCAGCAGGCCGATTGATTGAAGTTAATGATATTCCAATAATTCCAGAGAATATTTCAGCTCTTTACTTTGGTGGGATTAGTCTATGTGTAGAACCTGCTGCTGAGACATATGAAACGTTATTTCTTCGTGAATCGAAAAAACGCGTAACTATGCTGGACCCTAATATAAGGCCAGGTTTTATAACTAATGAGATCTCTTATCGGGCTCGTTTAAAAAATATGATTTCAGTTTCAGATATTGTGAAAGTTTCAGATGAAGATCTGAATTGGATTTTTAATTTTGAAGATGCAATCGATAATAAAGTTGGTTTACTGCATGATTTGGGCGCTAAGTTAGTTATTGTTACTAAAGGTGAGGATGGAGCCATTGCCTACGTTAGGGGTGTTAAACCGATTAATATATCTGTACCAAAAGTAACTGTTATCGATACTGTTGGAGCGGGTGACACTTTTAATGCTGGATTTTTATCTAGATTAAGTCAACTTGAATGCCTTTCAAAAGATAAAATTGATAAATTAAGTATAAGCCAAATACAAAGATCACTTGAATTTGCAGTTACAGTTGCAGCTATCACTGTATCTCGTAAAGGTTCTAACCCACCGTTTTTGAATGAAATTAAATTTTAGATACTAGTTCCAATATTTAATAGAGTTTTTAGTTCTATTTTTTCTGGGCTTGTAATAATTCCCGGTCGATTACGCTTTAGTATTAAATCTGCAGCTGCTTTTCCAATATCAAAACGTAAAGAGTCTGTTGTTGCCAGCTCTATCGGTAAACCTGAAGTCATACTTAGATTATTAAAGCCTGCAATTGCTAAACTATCAGGAATTGAAATACCTGCTACTATACAATGCATTACCGCTCCCATTGCAATGACATCTGTCGAACAATATATGCAATCTAGTTGAGGGTTTCTTGCAAGCATTGCTTCTGTAGATTGTCTTCCTTTTTTAACGGTGGATCCTGAAGTATAATTTTCTTGATCAATTAGTTTGATACTTTGAGTGTTCAAGCCATCTACAAAACCGTTAAACCGTTTAGATGCTCGAAAGTCTAACGTCATTTTCGTACCTAGAAAACCAATTTTCTTATGACCTTTAGCTAAAATAGCTAGCGCCATATCATACCCTGCATCGTAATGTGATATTCCAACACATGAATCAATAGCATCTCCATCTGTATCCATTATTTCAACTACAGGTGTATTTGTGTTGCATAAAATTTGTTTTGCTGCTTCAGAATGTTCTAATCCTGCAATGATCAAACCACTTGGTCGCCACTCTAGCATTTCACGAATAACATCAGCTTCTGTGTCTAAATTATAATCTGTTAAACCAAATACTGGACGTAATTGTGATGGATTTAACGATGCTGATATTCCATCTAAGACTTCTGAAAATACATAACTTTTGACAGAAGGAATAACGACACCTACCAAATTAACTTTTTGGGATGCAAGACTTCCCGCAATTCGATTTGGGACGTATCCAAGTTCAGTGGCTGCGGCCTTAACTTTTATTCGAGTAAGTGGCGATACATCTGTAACATTTCGCAATGCACGAGAGGCAGTCATTTCACTAACACCAGCTGCTGCAGCTACATCTTTTAAGGTAAGGTTTTTGTTCATAATACACTTTTTAAAACGATAGAGAACATTTGTCACGCCAGAAAAAGCAATGGTAAAAAACATTGACTAATATACATATTTCCGTTAGCGCTAACGGAAATATCTTACAAAGGAAACATCATGACTTTAAAAATTGCTATAAATGGTTTTGGCCGAATTGGACGTTCAATGCTAAGGTCAGTTTTTGAATATAATCATGATGATATTAAGGTAATGGCTATTAATGACCTAACAGACATAAATACTATTGTGCATTTATTACGTTACGATTCCGTTCATGGCAGGTTTAATGGTACTGTGGAAGCAGTAGATGGTGGAATCGTGGTTAATGGACAATTCATTAGGGTTACAGCAATCAGAGAGCCAGAAAATCTATCTTGGTCCGATGTTCAAATAGCAATGGAGTGCACTGGGTTTTTCACTAAACGTGCTGATGCAGTAAAATTACTTGCTGCAGGTGTGGATAAGGTTTTGATTTCTGCACCCGGAAGAGACGTAGACAAGACAATAGTTTTTGGTGTTAATGAAGAAACCTTAGTTGCGTCAGATATTATTGTTTCTAATGGATCTTGTACTACAAATTGTTTGGCCCCAATCGCTAAAGTTTTGAATGATTTAGCTGGTATAAAAACAGGCTACATGACAACAATTCATGCATATACTGGTGATCAGGCTTTACATGATTCAGATCACAAAGATTTGTACCGTGCTCGAGCAGGCGCACTTTCAATGATCCCAACTTCAACAGGCGCTGCCAGTGCTATTTCGTTGGTCTTACCAGAACTTACTGGTAAATTAGAGGGCAGTGCAATTCGTGTGCCAACTCCTAATGTGTCAATGGTTGATTTGGCATATATTCCAGAAAAGCCAGTTACAATTGACGAAATTGACACAGCATTGAAAAATGCTTCTGAAGGTCGAATGAAAGGTGTTTTGAATTTTGAAACTGAACCTAAAGTGTCAATTGATTACAATCACACAACAACTTCAAGTAACTATGCTCAACCTCAAACCTCTGTGACTAAAGGTGGATTAGTTCGCATAGTTTCGTGGTATGATAACGAATGGGGATTCTCAAACCGCATGATTGACACAGCGCGCTCAATGGCAGCTTTATAAAGGAACTATACTTATGGTATCAAAAACTATTCCAGTTAAGTCATTTGACTTGGTTATATTTGGTGCAACGGGTGATCTATCTAAGCGTAAAATAATACCAGCGCTTTTTAGACGTTTTATTGCGGGACAAGTTCCACCAACGTCTCGGATTATTGGAGTGTCTCGCAGGGATCTATCACAAAGTGATTTTAACATTTTAGTTCGTAATTCAATATCTGAATTTGCTCCAAATATAATATTTACAGAAAACCAAATAAATGGATTCTGTAAAATGCTTAATTTTATAAGTATGGATCTGGGTTCAGATAAAGGTTGGGATGGATTAACTGAATTTTTTATAAAAAATTCACAAGAAATCCGTACGTTTTATTTATCAATTAGTCCTGCTTTAATTGAATCTTGCACACAAAGGCTAAATAGTTTCAAATTAATTACACCACAAACGCGTGTTGTTGTGGAAAAGCCATTAGGAACAGATTTGGCATCTGCCACGATGCTAAATAAAATACTTTGTTCTGTATTTAAAGAAAAACAAATATTTAGAATTGATCATTATCTTGGAAAAGAAACTGTTCAAAATCTTATGGCTTTAAGATTTGCTAATGTATTATTAGAGCCATTATGGAATAATAATTACGTAGACCATGTACAGATTACTGTTGCTGAAACTGGTGATGTTAATGGTCGTGGTGAATATTATGACGAAGTAGGTGCCATGCGAGACATGGTGCAAAATCACTTAATGCAATTACTTTGTTTAATAGCGATGGAGCCACCTGCACATTTTGATGCAGATGATATACGCAACGAAAAATTAAAAGTTATTCGTTCTTTATTACCAGTTAATATAAAAGACACTGTACGTGGTCAGTATCAAGGGGCAAATGGATCTTTCCGTGATCACGTTAATAATCCAGAATCAAATACTGATAGCTTTGTTGCAATTAAAGCTCATGTATCAAACTGGCGGTGGGCTGGTGTTCCATTTTATTTACGTACTGGCAAAGCTTTATCGAGAAAAGTTTCAGAAATTGTAGTTGAGTTTAAACCTTTACCGCATACAATATTTCCAGATTTAGGTAAGAATTATCAAAATAAATTAGTTATTCGCCTTCAGCCTGAGGAAGGTATGACCTTACATATAGGAGTCAAAGAACCTGGGCCAGGTGGGATGCGCTTAATAAATGCTCCACTTGATATGACTTTTGCACAGTTAACAGGACAAATAGAATCTATTGATGCCTATGAACGTTTGATTATGGATACATGTAGGGGAGACCAAACCCTCTTCATGCGAGGTGATGAATTAGAGGCGGCGTGGGCTTGGGTTGATGACATTATTGCAGATTGGGATGAATCAAAAGAAGAGCCTCTAGAGTATACTTCAGGCGGGCCTGGGCCGTTAGAGGCCACAAAAATGATGTCGCGTGATGGTCGGTCCTGGGAAAAAATATAACATAATTAGAAAATATGTTTTCTTTTTTAAAGACTTTAATTTTTAATATTTCAAGTTGTTAAATAAATAATATTTTATAGCAGGATACTAAATGGCAATTAATCTAGTTATACAAAGCGTGACTGAAAAAATACAAAAACGCTCAGAAAAAAAACGTTTGTCCTATTTGAATAGAATGAACGAGGCTCGCAAAGATGGTCCTAGGCGCGCGCACTTAACATGTGGAAATCAGGCACATGCATATGCTCCTGTTGTGGATGATCAAAAACGACTAATTGAAGGTGTTGGTGGGAATATTGGTATTATTACAGCATATAACGATATGCTATCTGCACATCAACCTTTCCAAAGTTATCCTGATTTAATAAAAAAAGCTGCTCGAATTGCGGGTGGTACAGCTCAAGTAGCTGCTGGTGTACCTGCTATGTGTGATGGCATAACTCAAGGACAAACAGGGATGGAGCTATCTTTGTTTAGCCGTGATGCGATTGCTATGTCTGCAGCTATCGGGCTATCACACAATGTGTTTGATAGCAGTGTTTATTTAGGAGTTTGTGATAAAATTGTTCCGGGTATGGTAATAGCGGCAGCAACTTTTGGGCATTTACCAGCTATATTTTTGCCAGCAGGTCCAATGTCAACAGGCCAAAGTAATGATGATAAAGCCAAGATTCGTCAGGATTTTGCTGAAGGGAAAGCTGATAGATCAGATCTAATGGCTTCTGAAATGGCAAGTTATCACGGGCCAGGGACTTGTACTTTTTATGGTACTGCGAATACCAATCAAATGCTTATGGAATTTATGGGATTACATTTACCGGGCTCAAGTTTTGTAAATCCAAACACTCCTTTAAGAGACGCCCTAACTGAATTTGGAGCAACCCATGCATTAGCCATTTCTGATCTTGGATCTAATTATACCCCAGTTTCCCATATTTTAGATGAACGTGCATACGTAAATGGAATTATTGGATTAATGGCGACAGGTGGGTCAACAAATTTATTAATTCATTTAGTAGCAATGGCACGTGCATCTGGTATTATTTTACAATGGTCTGATTTTGCTGAAATTTCTCAAATAATTCCATTATTAGCGCGAGTTTATCCAAACGGTTTAGCTGATGTTAACCACTTTCATGCTTCTGGCGGACTAGGGTTAGTAATCTCAGAATTATTGAGCGCAAACCTCTTGCATGATGATACTCAAACGATTGTTGGCATCGGATTAGAAAAATATACGAAAGATCCAAAATTAATTAATGGAAAGTTGGATTGGTATTCTGGAGTAACAAGTTCCTTAAATTCGAAAATTATTTCGACTGTCAGTGCACCATTTCAAAAAAGTGGTGGTTTGGCAAATCTTGATGGCAATTTAGGTAGTGCAGTAATGAAAGTTTCAGCTGTTGCTGATGATCGTCGCAACATAACGGCTCCTGTCCGTGTGTTTAATGATCAACAATCAGTTCTTAATGCTTTTAGGCTAGGAGAATTTTCTTCAGATGTTATAATTGCGGTTCGTTATCAAGGGCCTCGTGCGAATGGAATGCCTGAACTCCATAATTTGACACCTTGTATGGCTGTTTTGCAAAATCGTGGTTTGAAAGTTGCATTAATAACTGATGGCCGCATGTCTGGTGCTTCAGGAAAAGTACCTGCTGCTATTCATATGTCGCCTGAGGCTTTAGATGGTGGACCTATTGCCTATTTATGTGATGGTGATGTAGTTACGGTAGATGCTAATTCAGGTATTTTAAGCGTAGAAAATAAAGAAGTTTTTACTCGATTATTAGAACATCCAGATTTAACTTCCAACTCATTTGGAGTTGGTAGAGAATTATTTGAAATATTTCGTAAAAATTCAGGCCCAGCAAAAACTGGTGCCTCTGTTTTTGACTTTTAAAGAGGTTTAATTAATGACTAAGATTTCCGCATTTGAATCAAGTAAAAGAAATCTTGAATTATGTATGATGGCACCTGTCATCCCAGTACTAATCATAGAAGATTTATCTACTGCAAAAAATTTAGGTGAAGCGTTAGTAGCGGGTGGTTTGCCTGTATTAGAAGTTACCTTACGTACTGATTGTGCATTAGATGTAATTTCAGAAATGGCAAAGATTAAAGGTGGAATTGTTGGGGCTGGTACTCTTATTACATGCCAAGATGTAAAAAATGCAGTTAATGCTGGTGCAACTTTCGGAGTGGCGCCAGGTGCAACTGATAAATTAATAGCCGCATGTGAAGAGGCAGGGTTACCTTTATTAGCTGGAGCGACTTCTGCAAGTGAAGCTATGAAATTACTAGAACGAGGTTATAGTGTTCAAAAGTTTTTTCCAGCCCAAGCTGCTGGAGGCGCTGCTTTCTTGAAATCTTTATCATCTCCATTACCTCAAATCACATTTTGCCCAACTGGTGGAGTATCTTTAGAAAATGCTAAAGACTACTTAGATTCATCAAATGTTAAATGTGTTGGAGGCTCATGGGTTGCTCCTAAAGATGCAATAAAAAATAGAGATTGGGATCAAATACAACAACTAGCAAGTGACTCAGTTAGGGTATTATCATGAATGCAATGAATGATGATGTTTGGAAAAAGCTTTATGAAGATTGGGAAAGATTAAATAATATACATCTTCAAGATTTATATGTGAACAATCCCAATAGGTTTAATGAGTTTTCATTTAGTAAAGATGATCTTATTATTGATTTTTCAAAAGAACGCGTTGATTCAATTGCGTGGAAAAACCTGTTAGAATTAGCTGTGTCTTGCAATGTTGAGGCAAAGCGCAATGCAATGTTCTCTGGTGAACATATTAACACTACTGAAGACCGTGCAGTGATGCATATTGCTTTACGTGCTGAATCTGATGATGGCTATATGATTGATGGAATAAATTCATCTGAATTGGTTGATGAAACTTTACAAAGGTTTTTAACGTTTGCAGAGTTAATACGGACTGGTAAAATTAAAAATGCCCGTGGAGAAGTATTTACTGATGTGGTCAATATTGGCATTGGAGGATCTGATCTTGGTCCTGTCATGTCTATAAAAGCATTAAAATCTTATAATTATGATGGTCCAAATCTACATTTTCTCGCAAATATAGATGGGAATGACTTTCAGGATACTTTTGCTAATTTGAACCCCGCATCAACATTAATTTTAATTGCTTCAAAAACTTTCACCACAATAGAGACTATGACCAATGCTGAAACTGCAAAAAAATGGTTATTATCTGAATTGTCAGATGATGAAGTTGGAGCAAATATGGTTGCTCTATCCACTAACGTGACCGCTACTAGCTTATTTGGAATAAAGAAGAATTATGTATTTGGTTTTTGGGATTGGGTAGGTGGACGTTATTCCATGTGTTCATCTATTGGGTTGCCTATTGCATTGGCAATTGGTGCAGCTAGATTTCGTGAATTATTAAACGGATTTAGAGATATGGATCAGCATTTTAGATCTGCCCCGTTAGAGCAAAATCTACCAATATTAATGGCATTAGTTGGAATTTGGCGTAGAAATATTATGAAAGCACCTACAATGGCTATTATGCCATACGATCAACGTATGGATCGCTTTCCTGCATATATTCAACAAATGGATATGGAAAGTAATGGAAAATGTATTACAGTTTCAGGTGGAAATGTTAAGTACAAGACAGCCCCTATTATATGGGGCGAAGCTGGCACAAATGCACAACATTCATTTTTTCAATTACTCCATCAAGGTACTGATGTTGTGCCGGTTGATTTTATGATTTCAGCAAATGTTACTCATGGTTTAATTGGACATCACGACAAATTAATAGCAAATTTTTTAGCCCAATCTGAGGCGTTAGCTTTCGGTAAGACTAAAGAAATAGCCTTAAATGAAATGTTAGATCAGGGGCTTGATCTTGAAAAAGCAACTAATCTTGCGCCACACCGCAGTTTTGAAGGTAATAAGCCCAGTACATCAATAATTTATGAATCAATGACACCCTTTACCTTAGGTAGATTAATTGCCCTCTATGAACATAAAGTATTTGTACAAGGTGCAATTTGGGACGTTAATTCTTTTGACCAATGGGGAGTGGAGTTAGGGAAAGTTGCTGCCGTAGATATTGGTAAGGTACTTGATGGTGATGCCTCTATCCAAAATCTCCATGTTGCAACTCAGCCTTTATTAAAAAAATTAAATGAAATGCGTAGAAATAATAAATAGTTTTTTGATTTTTTTAGATATTTTTAAATATAAATTTATTATTTAACTTACTGCTATATATAATTATTATTTTTTAAATTTGCTGGATTAGATTACAAGTAAACATAAGTTTAGTTTTTAGTATTGGAAAATTCAAAAGTGGTTTTGCGACTCTGTCGTAAAAGTCTTTAAATCTGGGTGAAAGTGTTTGCAAATTTCTTATTTGAAATCGTATAAGAAAATTAGATTTACAACTTCAGCTATTTTGCTGCCCTTTAAAGGAAATCAACCATGAGAATGACAACTGAAGAAGCATTTGTGAAAGTCTTGCAAATGCACGGTATTGAACATGCCTTTGGAATTATCGGATCTGCTATGATGCCGATCTCTGATCTGTTCCCTGCCGCTGGCATAAACTTTTGGGATGCAGCACATGAATGTAATGCTGGTATGATGGCTGATGGTTATACTCGCGCATCAGGCAAAATGTCTATGATGATTGCACAAAATGGTCCTGGCATTACTAATTTTGTAACGCCTGTTAAAACTGCTTATTGGAACCACACACCGTTGTTGTTGGTAACCCCGCAAGCTGCAAACAAAACAATAGGCCAGGGTGGGTTCCAAGAAATGGAACAAATGAACTTATTTGCAGATTGTGTGGCATATCAAGAAGAAGTTCGTGATCCATCACGCATAGCTGAAACATTAAACCGTGTGATTATGCAAGCTAAGCGCGCTTCGGGTCCTGCGCAAATTAATGTTCCACGTGATTTCTGGACACAAGTAATTGATATAGAACTACCAAAAGTAGTAGAGTTTGAACGTCCTTCTGGTGGAGCTGATGCGTTAGTACAAGCCGCTGAATTATTATCTAATGCAAAGTTCCCTGTAATCCTAAATGGTGCAGGTGTAGTTTTGTCTAGTGGTATTGCAGCATCTGCTGCGTTAGCTGAACGTCTTGATGCACCTGTATGTTGCGGATACCAACACAATGATGCATTTCCTGGCAGCCATCCCTTGTTTGCGGGCCCTCTTGGATATAATGGTTCTAAAGCCGGAATGGAGCTAATTTCAAAAGCTGACGTCGTTTTGGCTCTTGGTACTCGCTTAAATCCATTTTCGACTTTACCAGGATACGGTATTGATTACTGGCCTAAAGACGCGAAAATTATTCAAGTAGATATAAACCCTGACCGTATAGGTTTGACTAAAGATGTAACTGTTGGCATTGTTGGTGACGCGAAAAAGGTTGCTGAACAGCTATTGTCAAATTTATCTGATCACGCTGGTGAAGCAGGCCGCTCAGAACGTAAAGCAACAATAGCAAAAACAAAATCTGCATGGGCGCAGGAGTTAACATCTATGGATCACGAAGATGATGATCCAGGTACTACATGGAATGAACGTGCACGTTCAGATAAGCCTGACCACATGTCACCTCGTATGGCTTGGCGTGCAATTCAAGCTGTAATGCCAAATAATGCAATTATTTCGTCTGATATTGGAAATAACTGTGCAATTGGTAACGCTTATCCATCATTTGAGGAAGGTCGTAAGTATTTAGCACCTGGATTATTTGGTCCCTGTGGTTATGGCTTTCCGGCGATTGCAGGCGCAAAAATTGCACAACCTCAGGTGCCAGTAATTGGTTTTGCTGGCGATGGTGCATTTGGTATTTCAATGAATGAAATGACTGCTGTTGGTCGTGGTGAATGGCCCGCAATCACAATGGTTATTTTCAGAAACTATCAATGGGGTGCAGAGAAGCGAAATACTACATTGTGGTTCGATGACAATTTTGTTGGTACTGAACTTGACGAAGATGTTTCTTATGCAGGCATTGCAAGCGCATGTGGTTTAATTGGCGTTCAAGCTAGTTCAATGGACGATTTAACTGATAAATTAGATACAGCTATCAAGGCACAAATGAATGAAGGTAAAACCACATTTATTGAAATAATACTAAATAAAGAATTGGGTGAACCCTTCCGTCGTGATGCGATGAAAGCACCTGTTTCAGTTGCTGGTATTTCTAAAAGTGATATGGTTCCTCAAACAGGAGCCTAATTTGTGATGAACCAAAATAAATTCATCAGCAGGACAGATCCAATCTGTCCTGCTGATTTTTTGGAACGTGCCCGAACAGGCAATGTTCCTAAAGTAGCAATAGCAAGGGCAGGGGCTCCATTGCCAATGCAAGCTGCTTATGAAGCTACTCACGCCGGTATTATGATGCCAATCTTTATTGGTGAATCTGATGCTATATATGCCGAAGCTACTAAGCTATCTTGGGATATCTCTGGTTTTGAAGTTATTAATACTGTTGGTGAAGCTGATGCTGGCAAAACTGCTGCAGAGCTTTGCGGGCGTGGTGACGCTGATGTTTTGATGAAAGGACAATTGCATACTGACGTATTTATGCGGGCGGCACTTAATCGAGATGCAGGATTAAGAATGGGAGCTAAATTTGTGCATTTGTTTGCAATGAGCCACCCAGATGGCGGGAGCCCTATTGTTATATCAGATGCTGCCGTAAATGTTACACCTGATATTGAAACACGAAAAGATGCAACGCGATCTGTTGTTAAGCTATTAAAAGCACTAGGTGTTTCGCGTCCAAAGATTGCTTTTTTGAGTGCAACAGAAGTTGTTATTTCTTCAGTATTAAGTTCGTTAGAAGGTGCCGAATTAGCCAATTGGGCTCGATATGAAATGACCGATGCGGACTTCTCAGGACCTCTTGCTTTAGATTTGATTCTTTCTGAAAAATCACGTAATATTAAAGGCTTATACGACGATCCTGTTGCAGGTTTTGCCGATGGAATAATAGTTCCAGAGATTGTATCTGGAAATACTTTATTTAAATCTATGGTTTATATGACAGGAGCTTGTTCAGGTGGTCTAGTTGTTGGGGGTAAAGTTCCAATTCTTTTGACTAGTCGTGCTGATAGTTCAGCGGCACGGATGTCATCCGTCGCACTTGCATCTATATGGACAAATGCAATATAAATTTTATGAAATGTTATAATCTAAAATTGTAGTTATTTTTTATATTAAAGACCGCGTGCAATAGCGGCAACACCAGTTCGCGCAACATCGACAAGCCCAAGAGGTGTCATTAGCTCAACAAACGCATCAATTTTTTCTGGCGTACCAGTTAGTTCAAAAACAAAGCTTTCCAGAGTAGTATCAACTACAGATGCACGAAAAATTTCGGAAGTCCGCAAAGCTTCAACACGATTATCACCCTTTGATACAACCTTTATCATAGCTAATTCGCGTTCGACGGAAGGCCCTTCAACAGTTAAGTCGTGAACATCATGTACGGCAACCATTCGTGCTAATTGAGCTTTGATTTGTACGATTACTGATGGTGTTCCCGTTGTAACTATTGTAATTCGAGATAGGTTATCTGCATGATTAGTTTCTGCAACGGTCAAACTCTCAATATTATATCCACGCCCCGAAAATAGCCCTATTACGCGAGCAAGAACACCTGCTTCATTGTCTACAAGCACAGCTAATGTATGTGTTTCTATTGTATCGCCAGTTGTGTTTCTTAAGTTATAGGCGCTTTTTTTTGAAGAACCTTTTTCTAAATTTAATGAATTCATAATGCTTCCTTTCAAATAGTAAAAATACTATTAAATATTCTAAGTCGCTTTTATTTAATGGTTTTGATCTTAAATTATTTAAACCATTACGGCTCCTTCTGCATCAATAGCACCTTCAACTGAAGCATCTCCCATCAACATCTCATTATGTGCTTTGCCAGATGGTATCATTGGAAAACAATTTTCATGCTTTTCAACTAAACAGTCAAAAATGACTGGACCATTGTAGTTCAACATTTCCATAATTGCTTCATCTAGATCCTGAGGATCAGAGCATTGTATCCCCTTTGCTCCAAAAGCCTCTGCTAATTTTACAAAATCTGGTAGGCTATCTGACCAAGAGCAAGAATAGCGCTCACCGTGCAGTAATTGTTGCCATTGGCGCACCATTCCTAAACGTTCATTATTTAATATAAACTGCTTTGCTGGTAAGTTATATTGCGTACAAGTACCCATTTCCTGCATATTCATTAGCCAGGAAGCATCGCCTGCTACATTAATAACCAAACCATCTGGGTGTGCTACTTGCACTCCAACTGATGCAGGAACGCCATAACCCATTGTACCTAAACCACCTGATGTCATCCAACGGTTAGGATCTTCGAAACCTAGGTACTGAGCCGCCCACATTTGATGTTGCCCAACTTCGGTAGTAATAAAACGATTAGGATGATCCTTTGTTAAGGCTTCTAACCGTTCTAAAGCATATTGTGGCTTAATTATAGTATCAGAGTTTTTATAAGATAAGCATTTACGCGCTCGCCATTCATCTAACTGAGTCCACCACTTTTTTATTGCTGCCGAATTTGTTTTGCTTCCCCGTGATTTCCAAACCTTTAATAAATCTTCCAAAACATGAGCTATATCACCTAATATTGGCACATCAACGTGGATAACTTTGTTTATGGAGGACGCATCTATATCGATATGTGCTTTTTTTGAATTTGGACTGAATTTTTCTAATACACCTGTTATGCGATCATCAAACCGCGCACCTATATTAATTAAAAGATCACAACCATGCATCGCCAAGTTTGCTTCATATGTACCGTGCATACCAAGCATACCTAACCAGTTTTTTCCAGATGCAGGATAACACCCTAGCCCCATGAGTGTAGATGTGACAGGGAAATCTGTAGCCTTGGTTAAATCACGAAGTAACTTACTTGCTTTTTTGCCAGAGTTAATTACGCCGCCACCTGTATAAAATACGGGACGTTCTGCTTTTTCCATAAGTTCAACTAATTCTGTAATTGCAGATAAGTCACCCTTAACTTGAGGTTGGTAATGTTTAATACGAGCTTTTTCTTTTGGAGTGTAAATCCCTGTTGCAAATTGAACATCTTTTGGAATGTCTACTAATACAGGTCCAGGTCTGCCAGATGTGGCAATATGAAATGCTTGATGAATAGTTTCAGATAGTTTGTTAGTTTCTCTTACTAACCAGTTATGTTTGGTACAGGGGCGTGTGATCCCAACGGTATCTGCTTCTTGAAAAGCATCAGAGCCAATCATGAATGTTGGAACCTGTCCTGTCAAAACTATCATTGGAATTGAATCCATCAAGGCATCGGTCATTCCAGTCACGGCATTTGTTGCGCCTGGTCCTGATGTTACCAAAACAACCCCTGGTTTACCTGTTGAACGCGCATATCCTTCTGCGGCATGTGTTGCGCCTTGTTCGTGTCTAACGAGAATATGATTAATATCACTTTGCTGATGTATTTCATCGTAAATAGGCAGCACCGCTCCACCTGGATAACCAAATACTGTATCTACACCTTGATCCTTCAGCGCTTGTATTACCATTTGTGCGCCGGTCATTGTTTTACTCATTGTCTTACTAACTCCGTATTGGGCATAAAAAAACCCCATATGGGGCGCATAATTTCTGTTAATAAATATTTACCTAACAGTATTTGCGTTTGATCTTACAGATCATTATATTTCTATAACTAAATCTCATGACTGTTACATTATAAATTTGAGCTTCAAGGTCAAGTATAAAAGTAATAATTGTAATTTTATTGAAATAAAGTTACAATTATTGCAATAAAACGAAATATTAATACAATATAGATATAATTATTAGTTTTAAATTACTTAATTTTTAATATTTAGAAGGAAGTGGTAACTCTGATACTTGTTCTAATATAGTTTTGTTAAAGCCTTTAAGTTTGTCTATGGGGACTGATGAAATATCATCGATAGGACACCATTTTCCATCTAAAAATAACTCTAGCGCTGAATATTGCGATTTATAATCCATTTTGGGACTTCCTGGAACCCAGTAACCTAAGTAAAGATAGTCCAAATTCATTTCTCGGGCGATGTTGATATGGTCTAAAATCATAAACTTTCCAGGACTATGCATCGCTAATAATGGATCAAAAAATGAATAAACCATTGATAAACCATTTTCTAAAACATCTGTTAAACTAGCTGACTTTAATTCATGACGACCATTCTTATTTATAAAATAGTATTCAATTACGCGTGTATCAACAGGGGTTTCTTCAATCATAGCAGAGAACTCTATTATACTCATTTCAGCCATGCCGCCATCAGCATGGCGGTTTTTTAAATATTGAGTAAACAAATCAAACTGTTCATCAGTTGCAGATGCTGTATGGGAGCCGCGTATAAGTTTACTATTTCGACGTAAAGTACGTTTTTGTGATTTTGTTGGTATGAAATCATGCACCCGAACGCGTGCAGAAATACAAGATGAACACCCCACGCAGGCTGGCCTGTATAATACATTCTGTGATCTTCTAAAACCTTCATTAGATAGAGTATTGTTTAAAGTTTTTCCATTTAAATTATTTAAACCAGTAAACAATTTTCGTTCAACGCGATTTGATAAATATGGACAGGGTTGTGGTGCTGTTACATAAAATTGTGGCGCAATGAGAAGACTGTGTTTCATTATTATAAGTTATCAAAAGAGGTGTTAATGATCAATATCGTTTGAATGGTAATAATAATCTATAGTTATAATTTTATAATTAGATTATGTTATGAAATTCCATAGATTATAAACAATTATAACTGATCTAATATTTATTTTAAATTTAGGGTGTTCATTAAATAGTATTTTACGCCTTTGCCTTGTATACTGGCAATTTTGGGAATACTAGAATAACCATGAAAATTATTAAAACTACACAAGAATTAAGCGATTTTTGTAAAAAATGTATATCTTTTGATTATGTAACTTTGGATACAGAGTTTTTGCGAGAACGCACTTACTATTCAAAATTATGTTTAATTCAGATGGCGCACCCTGGGGCTACAGAGGATTCGGCGGTTTTAATTGACCCTTTATCTCAAGATTTATCTCTAAGCCCTTTATATGACTTATTTAAAAATCCAGATGTGGTGAAAGTATTTCATGCTGCGCGCCAAGATCTTGAAATTTTTTTTGTAGACAAACAAATTTTGCCTAAACCATTTTTTGATACGCAAGTAGCCGCTATGGTATGTGGGTTTGGTGAGCAAGTTGGGTATGAAAAATTAGTTCGTGCCATTTGTAATGAAGGCTTAGATAAATCATCACGCTTTACGGATTGGTCTGCGCGCCCTTTAAGCTCTAAACAAATGGAATATGCAATTGGCGATGTTACACATTTACGTCAGATTTATGAATTTTTAGCAAAAAAGATTGAGAAAACTGGTCGTCAAGCATGGGTTGAGGAAGAATTAGCAATTCTTATGGATCCAGAAACGTATGTTGTTGATCCAAAGCAGGCCTGGCGCAGAGTTAAAACTCGCTCTAGTTCTTGGAAAATGTTAGCGGCAGTATCCGAATTGGCAGAGTTCCGAGAAAACTATGCTCAAAATAGAAATATTCCTCGAAACCGTGTATATAAAGATGACTGTATGATGGAGCTTGCTGCAACGCGTCCTCAAAATATAGAAGATTTAAGTAAATCTCGACTATTATTGCGTGAGGCTCGTAAAGGGCAAATAGCTGATGGAATTCTTGGAGCAATTAAACGTGCAAGTAAATATAATCCAAATGATGTAGAGCGCCAAGCTCCAATACACGAAAAACCTCAAGGAAAAGAAGGTTTATCTGAGCTATTACGTGTTTTATTAAAAGCTAAAGCAGAACAATTTGGTGTTGCCCCAAAACTAATTGCTTCAAGTTCAGAGTTAGATCTAATTGCAAGTGGTGAAAATGATTTGAAGGCTTTCAATGGTTGGCGTAATGATGTCTTTGGTCAAGATGCTAAACTTCTACGAGCAGGTAACGTAGCGTTATCTGCAAATGGAAAAAATGTAATTGTTGTTCCTATTAAATCTTAATCATTTTTTTAAATAATTATAACAATATTAAAGGTAAATCATGTCTACAACTTTTACTGAAGTTTCTGAAACATTTGAATTTCTTGATGATTGGGAAGATAAGTACCGTTATGTAATAGAATTAGGCCGCGATTACAAAGCATTGGAGGAGGTTCTTCGAACTGATTCAGTTAAGGTTGATGGCTGTGCATCACAAGTTTGGTTGCTACCTTATATAAAAGAAGAAAAATTTTATTTTGATGGTGCTTCTGATGCTATTATAGTGAGTGGTTTAGTAGCTATTCTTTCAATTCTCTATAACGGTAATACTATTAAACAAGCACAAGAAATCAAAGCATTAGAAGCATTTCATACATTAGGTTTAGGGGCTAATTTATCTGCACAAAGATCAAACGGCTTAAACTCAATGATACAACGTATAGAAACCTTCCTTATCGAGGCTTCATAATCATTATGCAGATTTTTCCAATTACTTGAATTGTTGTTATTGCATCAAACGAGTATTGTTATTTAAAGGAAAAATTAATGAATGATAAATTATCACAAATGATTGCTGAAAAAGGCTTTGTTCTAGCAGATGGTGCTACCGGTACAAATTTATTTAATTTAGGCCTCCAAGCTGGCGACCCACCTGAATTTTGGAATGTTGATGAACCTGATAAAATCCGAGCTCTTTACCAAGGTTCTGTAGATGCTGGAAGCGACCTATTTCTAACTAATTCATTTGGAAGTAATTCTTCACGCCTTAGACTCCACAAGTCAGAGTCACGGGCTTATGAATTATCTAAAGCTGCAGCCACTTTAGGTAGAGAAATTGCTGATAAGTCAAAGCGTCAAATTTTAGTTGCAGGCTCTATAGGTCCTACTGGAGAGATTATGGGAGATGCTGGCTGGCTTAGCCATAGAGATGCTGTTGATATGTTCCAAGAAACTGCACAAGGCTTAATAGACGGTGGTGCAGATGTGTTATGGGTTGAAACTATATCTAGCCCAGAAGAATATAATGCTGCCGCAGAAGGCATTTCCAAAGTTGGTGCACCTTGGGTTGGAACTATGAGCTTTGATACAGCTGGGCGAACTATGATGGGTACAACTAGTAAAGATATGGTTAATTTGGTTAAGGATATGGCGTATGGACCATTAGCATTTGGAGCAAATTGTGGAGTTGGTGCTTCAGATTTGTTGCGAACCGTCCTTGGTTTATCTGAAAATGCTGACAGGCCAATCGTTGCAAAAGGTAATGCAGGAATACCTAAATATGTTGATGGTCATATACATTATGATGGAACTCCAGAAGTTATGGCTACTTACGCACTATTAGCACGTGCCTGTGGAGCATCGATAATTGGTGGATGTTGCGGGACTATGCCAGTACATTTAAAGGCAATGCGCAAAGCTTTAGATGGGAACCCATGTGGCGAAAAACCAACCTTGAAGCAAATTTCACTGGCCTTAGGTAATTTTTCGTCAAATTCTGACGGAACCGGTGATGAACCAAGACCAGAGCGGGTTCGTAGAGGTAAACGTAAATAGACAGAGTTTTGATCCCATTCGTCGGTGTGAGAGCTAGTTTTGTCGCAAATCGTAGAGACTAATAAAGAGAATATTACCAAATATAGGTTAAGAAGCTTTAACCATAATATGGAAGTGAAACCCATGTCAGACGAACAAGATATCATCCTAGCTGATTTAAGTGATGAAGAATTAACACTGCAGATGCATGACGATCTATATGATGGAATGAAAGAAGAAATTGCTGAGAGTGTTAATATACTATTAGGCCGCGGATGGATGCCATATGATATCCTAACTAAGGCTTTAGTTGAAGGTATGCGTATTGTAGGTATTGATTTTCGTGATGGTATATTATTTGTTCCAGAAGTCTTACTTGCCGCAAATGCTATGAAGGGTGGAATGTTTATTCTAAAACCTTTGTTGGCAGAAACAGGCGCTCCACGATTAGGCAATATGTTGATAGGGACTGTTAAAGGGGACATCCATGATATTGGTAAAAATCTAGTAACCATGATGATGGAAGGTGCTGGCTTTGAGGTAAAAGACCTGGGTATCAACAACCCTGTAGAAAATTACTTACAGGAACTTGAGAATGGTGAATATGACATTCTTGGGATGTCTGCCTTATTAACTACAACTATGCCTTATATGAAGGTTGTTATCGATACCATGATTGAAAAAGGTATGCGTGATGATTATGTTGTTATGGTAGGTGGAGCTCCCTTAAATGAGGAATTTAGTAAGGCTATTGGTGCAGATGCTTACTGTCGCGATGCAGCTGTTGCAGTTGAAACTGCAAAAGAATTTATGGCTAAAAAGCATAATCAAATGGTAATATAGAAATCATGTATTATTGTTTATTTAAACTGTTCACATTATATGCATTCGGATGATCACTTAACCGAGTTTGGTATGGTGGTGTCTCACTGTGATTATAAGCGTATTTTAATAATAGCCTGTGGTGCCCTTGCACGTGAAATTTTAACTCTAATAGAATTAAACAATTGGAAGCATATGGCGCTGACTTGCTTACCAGCAAAATATCATCTTTATCCTGAAAAAATTACTTCTGCGGTTGAAGATGCTGTCTTAAAATATAGTAATGACTATGATGAAATATTCATCGCATATGCAGATTGTGGAACAGGTGGATTATTAGCTAATAAGTGTAAAGATCTTGGTGTTAAAATGATTGCAGGACCACATTGCTATTCTTTTTTTGAAGGAAATAATAAGTTTTCTAATTTATCTGAAAATGAAATTACGGCATTTTATTTAACAGACTTTTTAGTAAAACAATTTGATTCATTTGTTTGGAAACCGATGGGGTTGGATAAACATCCTGAACTTCTTGATATGTATTTCGGAAATTACACAAAGTTAGTTTATCAGGCTCAAATAAATGATCCAAAATTAGACGCTAAAGCTATTGAAATATCAGAACGAATGGGTTTACCTTTAGAGCGCCGTTATACTGGATATGGTGATTTAGAAACAGCGCTTTTTAAGATTTAAAATTAGCCAACATAATTTGATCTAGATAGACGGTACTTTGCCATCTTTTCATTTAAAGTTCTTCTGGGTAAGGAAAGTTCGACCATTACGGACTGTATTGAACCTTTGTGGCGTCTCATAGTGTTATCTATTAACATTCTTTCAAAAGCCTCCACATGTTCTTTGAGGGGCTTGGATTCTGCATCATCTTTATCTTGTTCATTATCAGTGTCGTTGGATGGTAGCATTTTAGAAATTGAATAGTTCCCACGGCGGCTTTGTAATACAGTTCTTTCAGCAAGGTTAATTAATTGACGAATATTTCCAATCCAGTTTGATTGTAGCAATTGGGCAGCATCTTCTGCTGCAACTTCTGGTTTTTCACAACCGTACTCGTCTGCAAAATTTTCAAGATACCTATTAAATAAAAGTAATATATCTTCACCACGTGCCTTAAGTGGAGGTGGAGCTATTTGCATTGCAGCAAGCCGATAAAACAAATCTTGTCGCAAAGTTTCTTCTAGTGTTTGATCAGTGTCGCCAGTTTCGTTAGAAATTGCAATTATGCGTAACTTTGATCCTTTGTCACCCAGATCAAATTTTGTAATTAATGCTAAAAGTCGAGCCTGCACAGATGCTGGAATGCTTTCAATATCTTCTAAGCATAAAGTACCTTCTAACGAGGCATCTATAAGTGCAGGTTCGTTACCATCATCTCCAAACAAACGGCGTGCTAGTTCACCCTCAGTATATGCTGCACAGTTAACAGTTATAAATTTTTTACCTTGTCGAGGCCCACATGCATGTAAGGCATGAGCTATCAAACTCTTTCCTGTACCAGTTTCCCCAGTGATTAATACGTGACCATCTGCTTGAGCTAGATCAAGTATATCTTCCCTTAAGCGTGCCATAACTGAAGAGGTTCCCATCAGTTTATGCAATAAGACTGTACCATCAGATAGTTCACGCCGTAATGCGCGATTTTCTAATGTAAGGTATCGTGTATGCACCGCACGCTTTGCTAATTCTGCCATTCTTTCAGGGTTAAAAGGTTTTTCTAAGAAATCATATGCACCTATTCGCATGGATTCTACAGCCATTGCGACATCCCCATGACCCGTAATTAAAATAACTGGAAGTGCACTATCAATTTTTTGTAGTTTTTTAAGGAAAGATATTCCATCGGTTCCTGGCATCTTAATGTCGGATATAATTATACCTGGATAATCGCTATCTATATCTTTTAGTGCTAAATCTGCACTTGAATATGTATTTGTCTTATAGCCTGAAAGACTTAGCCATTGCGAAATACTTTCTCGCATATCCTGTTCGTCATCTACTATTGTAATTGTAATTTGGTTTGCCATTTAGGCTACTCCGCCACTTAATTCATTTTTTTGTTCTAGCTGTGGGAGCTGGAATTCAAAGACAGCACCTCTAGGTGGTACGTTTCGGGCGAATAACCGCCCATCAAGGTCCTTTGCTATAGAAGAACTAATGGCTAAACCTAATCCTACACCCTCACCAGGTTTTTTTGTCGTAAAAAATGGCTCAAACATCTCATCTAAATTTTCAATACCTGGCCCATTATCTTGAATTGCTAATGTAGCCATCTCGCCAGCGGTTAGCGATATTTGTAAATATCGCTCTGACTGACCTTTCATTGCGTCTAAGGCGTTCCTTAGCAGATTTACAATGACTTGTTCCAAACGAACTGGATCTGCCATAACCATTACTGGATCATCAGGTAAAGATTTACTTATTTCCACTGCTTGCTGCCCAAGCTGAGGTGCCATCATTGATATTGATGCATTTACAGAACTTTTGAAATCAACTGGAATTAAATTATCACTTCCTTTTCTGGAGTAAGATTTTAATTGTTGAGTAATGGTACCCATCCTACCAATTAGATCATCGATGCGCTGAAAGCTTGATAATGCTTCATCTGGACGTTTTCGGCTGAGTAATAACTTTGCTCCCGCTAAGTACGTACGCATTGCTGCCAAGGGTTGGTTTAGTTCGTGGCTTACTGCGGCAGACATCTCTCCTAATGCTGCTAGTTTTGAAGATTGTTCGAGAGATGCTTCAGCTACTTCCAGATTACGTTCTGCTCGTTCACGTTGTGTTATCTCTGTTGATAGACGGTCGTTTAGCGCACGAAGTTCTTCACTTTCTGCTTTAAACAAAAATGACTGACGTGTCGCGCGACGTGAGAGAAAATAAAAGCCCAATGCTAATAGTAGTGCTAGTGCAGTAATACCTAATGCTAATACTCCATTTACCTTTTCACGAACAGATTGAAAGGGAGTCAAATATGTAAGTCGCCAGCCTTGAAACGGTATAGCTGTATCTAGCCGGTAAAGAGCTTGATCTTCAATATATGCATCAACCTCTGCGCCATTCCAATCGCCAGTTGCACGCAAAGCCCGTTCTAAAACGGTTAATGTAGGTTGAGATATCAATGCAGTTTCAAGCGATTGGTTCAGGAATCCTTGTTCAGTTGATAGAACAACAATGCCTTCTGAATTGGTTACCATGATTGTGGCATCATTAGCAGACCATGTGGTAAATAAGTTATCTAAGCCTACCTCGACAACAATTACCCCAATTATTTTACCTTGAGATTCTAGTTTCCGAGAGTAGAAAAAGCTACGTCTACCTTTTTCATTATCTGAAATTGTGAAAACTGTTCCAGATTGTCTAATAGCATTAAAAAAGAAATTTTGACCACGCAGGTTTCTACCTAAGTCAGCACGATCAGATGAAGCTACGATTCTACCATAGCGTTCTAAAAGAGTTATCGAATTAACGCGAATTTCATCTGAAAAAGATATTAAGCGTTGGCTAGTAAGTTGATAATCTTTAGAATTTATATCAGAAATTAACCCTGTATCTCGAGAAAGTAATAAAGGTACAACTGACACACGTTGTAATTCTGAAATTAATCGACCTGAATATAATGAAAGTTCACGTTCAGCTTCAGTTCGTTTTTCTTGGCTATAATTTTGTGTTAGATAAAGGTTAGATAATAAAATAATTGTTATCACTGAAATTACCAGTAGCAGTATTCCTAATCGTACAACAAGATTTGACCATCGACGAGGTGATTCAGATGAAATTCTAGTAACCATATTTTAAACTTAAAGTGCTTGGCCTTATAGGTCTATAGCATATAAAAAATTTCTAATTGGTATCAGTAATTATTATGCGGATACCAATGTAGTGGCCATACTTTCAAAAAGTCTGTTACCATCTATGCCACCTAATAATGGATCGTTTAATCTTTCTGGGTGGGGCATCATACCTAAAACACGGCGGTTTTCTGACAATATACCTGCTATGTCATTCATTGAACCATTTGGATTGTTTATATAGCGAAATGCTATTCGATCATCATTGTTTAAGATATCTAATGTGTGTTGATCGGCATTGTAATTACCATCATGATGGGCAATCGGTACATTAATTATTTCGCCATTTGTATATGCTGATGTAAAGTGGCTAGAGGTTGTTTCAACGCGTAATTTAATGTTTTTACATATAAATTTTAGATCTGAATTTCTCATTAATGTTCCTGGAAGCAATCCACTTTCGGTTAAAACCTGAAAACCATTACAAACTCCAAGCACATATCCGCCTTTTTTTGCAAAATCCACAACTGCATTCATAATTGGCGAGCGAGCTGCAATAGCGCCACATCGTAGATAATCTCCAAAAGAAAATCCTCCAGGAATAGCAATAATATCTAATCCATGAGGTAAGCCACTTTCTTTATGCCATATCATTTGTGTTTGTTTATTATTCCCTGAAACTTTGTCTAACGCGACAGCCATATCTCGATCACAGTTAGAGCCTGGGAACTGAATAACAGCAGCGCGCATTATAAGATTTCCACCGAATAGTTTTCGATGACTGTGTTTGCTAGCAGTTTTTCACACATTTTTTCAACCTGAGCAGTTGCTTTAAGAACATCAGTTTCTTTTAAGTCTAATTCTATGACTTTTCCTTGGCGTACTTTTTCAATACCACCAAAACCTAGGGAATCCAGAGAACGGCGTACTGCCGCACCTTGTGGATCCAAAACGCCGGGCTTCAACGTTATATGCACTCGTACTTTCATTTAACTACTCCACTAATTTAGGGCCAGTAGACCCACCATTTTTAGGCAAAATCCCTAATCTACGTGCGACTTCTGAATATGCATCTGTTAAACTACCTAAATCACGTCGGAATACATCTTTATCTAATTTTTGATTTGTTTCCATGTCCCATAACCTGCAACTATCGGGACTAATTTCGTCAGCTAATATTAATCTTTGCATATCATCTTGATATTGTCGGCCAACTTCTATTTTGAAATCAATTAACTTTATACCAATTCCATACATTAGACCTGCTAAAAAATCATTAACACGTAATGCTATTTCACGCATGTCATCAATTTCATGTGAAGTTGCCCAATTCATAGCTAAAATGTGTTCTTCAGCAACAAGGGGATCACCTAATGCATCATCTTTTAAGCAAAACTCGACTATTGTACGGGGTAAAACTGTACCTTCCTCAATATTAAACATTTTAGAAAAAGAACCTGCTGCAACGTTTCTTACTATAATTTCTAATGGAACAATTTCTACTTTGTGAACAAGTTGTTCTCTCATATTTAGGCGTCTAATAAAATGCGTAGGTAATCCTATATTTCCAAGACCAACCATAATGTGTTCGCATAATAAATTATTTAATACGCCCTTACCTTCAATAGTATCCTTTTTGACGGCATTAAAGGCAGTAGCATCATCCTTAAAGTATTGAATAATTGTGCCTGGTTCTGGTCCCTCGTATAAAGTTTTAGCTTTGCCTTCGTAGATTTTTTTGCCGCGTGCCATTTATGGCCTCCGATCTTATGGGAATCTATTAGCCTTATTCTTCTTCTATAAATAATTGCAAACAATGGAACAAGAACTCTTGCGTATTGTTTGCTAATAAAAAGAAAAAGCACTAATTTTTTTATTATTTTTATTTAGGTCGTGGTGCCAAATACACGTTCAAAAATTGTATCAACGTGTTTTGTGTGATATTCAAGATCAAATTTATCTTCGATCTCGTCTATGGTCATCACAGACATAACTTCTTTATCATTTTTCAATTCAGTCATGAAATCGGCTCCTTTTTCCCAAACACGCATAGCATTTCGTTGAACCATTAAATAACTGTCCTCACGCGAACAACCTTTTTGTGTTAATGCAAGTAGAACACGTTGTGAGTGTACCAATCCGCGAAACTTATTCATATTAGCGATCATATTTTCTGGATATATGACTAGTTTATCGATGACCATCGTCATGCGAGCCAATGCAAAATCCAATGTAATAGTCGCGTCTGGACCTATGTTTCTTTCAACTGAACTATGTGATATATCTCTTTCATGCCATAGAGCAACGTTTTCCATTGCAGGAACTACACACATACGAACTAAACGAGAAAGACCAGTAAGGTTTTCAGTAAGAACAGGGTTTCGTTTGTGTGGCATTGCTGAAGAACCTTTTTGCCCTTTTGAGAAAAACTCTTCAGCCTCTAATACTTCTGTACGTTGCATGTGGCGTATTTCAATTGAAATATTTTCTATGCTTGAAGCTACAACACCTAATGCTGCAAAAAATGCTGCATGCCTATCTCTTGGAATAACCTGCGTTGATATTGGTTCAATTTTCAATCCCATTTTTTTACATACGTGCTCTTCAATAGAAGGATCAATATTTGCAAATGTACCAACAGCGCCAGAAATTGCTCCAGTGGCAATCTCCATACGTGCTTTTTTTAAACGATCAAGGTTACGATCCATTTCTGCGTAAAAGCGTGCAAATGTAAGCCCCATTGTAGTCGGTTCAGCATGTATTCCATGTGATCGACCAATTCGAATGGTATGTTTATGTTCTAATGCACGGCGTTTTAGTGCGGCTAGTAAACTCTCTGTACTTTTTATCAATAAATCTGATGCGCGAACTAATTGAACGTTGAAACAAGTATCTAAAACATCTGATGAAGTCATGCCTTGATGTACAAAGCGTGCTTCTTCACTGCCAATTATCTCAGATAAGTGTGTTAAAAATGCGATTACATCATGTTTTGTGACGGCTTCGATTTCATCTATACGAGTCACATTAAATTCAACATCTTTTGCTTTCCATACTGCTGCCGCAGAAGCTTCAGGAATAACACCAATTTTAGCTTGGGCGTCGCAGGCATGTGCCTCAATTTCATACCATATTCTGAATTTAGTTTCTGGTGACCATATAGCTACCATTTCAGGACGGGAATATCGGGGAATCATTGCTCAGCCTTTTGATTGGAATTGTCAAAAGCGTCTTAAACTGCATTCTAATAAAGAACAAGGATAGCATAAAATATACGTTTTATTTAAGATAATAACTATATTAAATATGATTTATTTAATTAAAGTCATTTTCATTAAAAATTTTATCTGCATGTTCTTCCATGTATATTTTTAACCATGCAGTAAATATCTTGGGATTATTCTTGATTTCAACTTTTAAATCTTCAGGGGTAATCCACTTTATATCCATTACTTCTTCAAGATTTAGATTTATGGAATGATTAGCATTGCACTTTCCTACAAAAATATCTGCTATTTCGTGCTCAATTAGATCGGGTGGTACACTTGCTCTATATTCGATTGTATCTCTTTTTATTAATGAAATGCCAGTCATTCCTAATTCATCACTTAAACGCCTTAGTGCAGCATCTGTTGTGTTTTCTTCCCAAAACGGGTGTGTGCAACATGTATTTGCCCACAATCCAGGCGTATGATATTTTGATAAAGCACGACGTTGTAGTAAAATTTGACCTTTTGATATTATAAATATTGAAACTGCTAGATGTTTTAATCCTTGTTTGTGCACTAATAGTTTTTCTACGGGTGCTAAAATATTGTCGACAAAAGTTGGAATCAATATAGTCATTATGGCCAGTACTTTTCTTATTTATAAATGCTTGTTAAACGATAACCAATCATGCGAGTCACTGCAATCATGCTTTCAATTTGTTACATGCCATATTAAACCAAACTAAACGAGAGGTTTGACATATGGTTTTGGCAACTGACACACAAAAGAAATTAGCAGAAAATTGGTTTAAAGATTTACGAAACCAAATATGCGCTGCATTTGAAGATTTAGAAAATAGCCAAATATCTGGGCCAAATTCAAATGTGCCCCCTGGAAAATTTGAATTGTCTAAAACTAAACGTGATGGTGGATCAGGTGGTGGTGGCTTAATGTCTATTTTGCGCGGTGGACGGATCTTTGAGAAAGTTGGCGTTAATATTTCTACAGTTCATGGCACTTTAAACCCTATGATGCAAAAATCTATGGCAACGCGTAAAAATATGGTGGGTATAGAAGAAAATCCAATATTTTGGGCCTCTGGTATTTCTTTGGTTGCACATATGAATAGCCCAAAAATGCCTGCTGTTCATATGAATACACGTATGTTTTGGACCCCAGTTGCGAGTTGGTTTGGTGGAGGTACTGATCTTAATCCTATGATTGAAGTGCCTGAAGAAACAGCGTTTTTTCATGATATATTAAAAGCAGGCTGTGATAAACATGACCTAAAATACTATCCAAAGTTTAAAAAATGG
Organism: uncultured Amylibacter sp.; assembly: GCA_905181935.1. GTDB lineage: Bacteria > Pseudomonadota > Alphaproteobacteria > Rhodobacterales > Rhodobacteraceae > Amylibacter. The sequence continues at coordinate 255,753 of CAJIZV010000002.1, forward strand.
GCAGACGAATATTTTATGATTAAGCATTGGGGGGAAACCCGTGGTGTTGGGGGCGTTTTTTTTGATGATTTAAATAGTGGTAGTTGGATTAATGACTTTAATTTTACAAAAGAGATTGGCAACGCATTTATGGACGCCTTCATTCCATTATGTGAAAAAAACCTAAACCAAGAATGGACAGACGCAGATCGTGAAATTCAGCTAATCAAAAGAGGCCGTTACGCAGAGTTTAATTTAGTTTATGATCGTGGCACACATTTTGGATTGCAATCTGGCCATGATCCTAGTGCCGTATTAATGAGTTTACCACCTATAGCTAAATGGCCTTAACTTCTGATGAAAAATATATTTTTTACAATACGTTAAGGCCGTTTTAATAAGATTATTGAATTTATTAAATAGCCTTATCAATTAAGATAATGTGCAATTTTTTATATCAATAAATTTTATATCAATAAAATATATAACTCTGATCCAATTTTAATTTAAAGGGTGCCTGCTTTACTTTAAGGCCCCCTTTATCTTTATTAGCTTAATTATTCAGCGGCATCTAAGTATTCTTCCATAGGGGGGCAAGAACATATTAGGTTTTTATCGCCATATGCATTGTCCACACGGTTTACTGGTGCCCAGTATTTATCAACTCTAAATGATCCAGGTGGAAAGCATGCTTGTTCACGCGAATATGGGCGATCCCATTCGCCAACTAAGTCGCTCATTGTATGTGGAGCGTTTGAGAGAGGATTGTTATCTTTAGGGTATACTCCATCAGCAACGTCTTGAGCTTCTTTGCGAATGCCTAGCATAGCATCACAAAACCGATCTAATTCGGCCTTTGGCTCAGACTCTGTGGGCTCTACCATCAATGTACCGGATACAGGAAAAGACATTGTCGGTGCATGAAACCCACAGTCTACCAAACGTTTTGCTATATCATCTACACTTACACCACCAATAGCTAATGGTCGGGTATCAATAATGCATTCGTGTGCTACCCGACCGGATGGGCCCTTATAAAGTACATCATATGAACCTTTGAGGCGTGTAGCTATATAATTTGCATTTAAAATTGCATACTTTGTTGCATTGGCAAGACCTTCTGACCCCATCATTAGACAATATGCCCAGGAAATAGGTAGAAGGCTTGGTGATCCGTATTGTGCGCCAGATACTGCGCCACTTGAATTTTGACTTGAGTGCCCAGGAAGATGAGGAATTAGATGTGATTTAACACCAATGGGTCCCATTCCGGGGCCACCACCTCCATGTGGTATACAAAATGTTTTGTGTAGGTTTAGATGAGAGACATCTGATCCAATTTCACCAGGCTGGGCCAAGCCGACCATGGCATTCATGTTTGCACCATCCATGTAGACTTGTCCGCCATGGTCATGAGATATTTGACAAACCTCACGAACACCTTCTTCAAATACGCCATGGGTTGAAGGGTATGTTATCATTACTGCAGCAAGATTTTTACTGTGTAATTCTGCTTTGGCTTTAAAATCAATTATATCGATATCACCATTTTCAGCTGACGCGACAGTAACTACTTTATATCCAACCATTTGGGCACTTGCTGGGTTTGTTCCATGTGCTGACATTGGTATTAGGCATATGTTTCTATCTTCATCGCCGTTAGATTTATGATATGCTCGAATTGTCAATAAACCGGCATATTCACCCTGTGCGCCTGAATTAGGTTGCATTGATATTGCATCGTAACCAGTTATTTCACATAATTTTTTTGATAAATCTTTAATCATTAAATCGTATCCAGCCATTTGCCTTTTAGGAGCAAATGGATGGATTTTTGAAAAGCCATCCCATGTTATAGGCATCATCTCAGCAGTAGAGTTTAATTTCATGGTGCATGAACCCAACGGAATCATTGTTCGATCTAGTGCTAAGTCACGATCAGCCAGGCGACGCATATAGCGTGTCATTTCGGCTTCTGAGCGGTTCATATGAAAGATTGAATGTTTCATATATTCTGATTTACGCGCCAAACCCTTAGGAAGGCGGTAACCGACTTCTGTTGGATGCTTATCTGAAGATAAGCCAAAAGCGCGCCAGACGGAAACTAGCGTTTCATCAGTTGTCATTTCGTCTAGTGCAATTCCAACTTTAGTGGTTCCAACTGTGCGTAGATTAATATCTTCGTTTAACGCTGATTTAATTACTACAGACTGTAACCCACCTACGTCTACTGTTATGGTGTCAAAGAATTCATTTGGATCAATTATAAACCCTAACTTTTCTAAACCTGCTGCCAGTTTTGCAGTTTTTAGGTGAATACGTTGGGCTATTGCCTTCAGCCCCAAGGGGCCATGGAATACAGCATACATTGAAGCCATAACTGCTAATAATGCCTGGGCAGTACAAACATTTGACGTAGCCTTTTCACGACGAATGTGTTGCTCTCGGGTTTGCAAGGCAAGGCGATATGCTTTGTTGCCATGGCTGTCGATTGATACACCTACTATTCGTCCAGGCATATTACGCTTAAATGCGTCGCGAGTAGCCATATATGCTGCATGAGGCCCACCATTGCCTAGAGGAACTCCAAAGCGCTGTGTATTTCCAACGACAACGTCTGCTCCCATTGCGCCAGGCTCTTTTAGTAAAGTAAGTGCCATTAAATCTGCAGCCATAATGGCAATTGCTTTTGATGAATGTAATTTTTCTATTATAAGAGAAAAATCTTGAATATGACCGTGAGTTCCAGGATATTGAAATATCGCTCCAAAAACATCATCTGCATTTAATTCATTTGGATTACCTATTAATAATTTAATTCCTAATGGTTCTGCACGCGTACGCATTAAATCTATATTTTGTGGATGACAGGCTTCATCAATGAAAAATGTAATAGCTTTAGATTTAGCGACACGTTGCGCCATTGTCATAGCTTCTGCGCACGCAGTTGCTTCATCTAATAAAGAAGCATTGGCCACTTCTAGTCCGGTTAGATCAATAATCATAGTTTGAAAGTTTAATAAAGCTTCTAAACGGCCTTGTGAAATTTCAGGTTGATATGGAGTATAAGCTGTATACCAGGCTGGATTTTCAAGAATATTTCTTTGAATTGCTGGGGGTGTAAAAGTATCATGATAACCTTGGCCTATCAATGATGTCACCACACGGTTCATTTTACTAACATCTTTCATATAGCTTAATAGCTCAGATTCAGACATTCCTGCCGCATACTCTAATGGTTTTTTTTGCCGAATATCTTCAGGTAATGTTTGTGCTACAAGATCGTCTAGATCTTTTGCTCCAATAACTTTTAACATTTTAGCTGTTTCAGCAGGTGAGGGGCCTATATGACGGCGATTGGCAAAATCATATGGTTTGTAGTCAGTTAAATCGTAATTCATATCTTAGACTCCATTGTTTAGCCAATTAATTCTTTATAAGCATCTTCATCCATTAGGTCATCCATCTCAGATGGATCAGTTAATTTCATCTTAAAAAACCATGCTACACCTAATGGATCTTCATTTACTAACTCAGGTTTATCAGTCAAAGTTGTATTTATTTCAATAATTTCACCATCCAAAGGGGCTGTTATATCTGATGCAGCTTTTACGCTTTCAATTACTACAATTTCATCACCTTTTGAAACAGAAATACCTACCTCTGGAAGTTCAACAAAAACTAAGTCTCCTAAGGCCTCAGCTGCGTGTTCCGTAATGCCTACAATAACGTGATCATCTTCGATTACTAACCATTCGTGCTCTTCTGTAAATTTCATTTTTATCCCCTATTTGATTAACGTTTAAAGTTTGGTGGCTTGAAAGGTAGGGCTATTATTGTAGCTTCCATTCGCTTGCCACGAATTTCAGCAAAAACAGTTGTACCAACCTCTGAAAATTCTGTATTTATGTAGCCCATCGAAATTGCGTGTTGAACGGTTGGCCCAAATCCACCTGATGTAATTACTCCAATTGAAGTTTCGGCTGTTTCAGTAAGGAATATTTTTATACCTTCTCGCATTGGAGCTCGTCCAGCAGGTCTTAAGCCAACTCGTTTACGATCTGCACCTTGTTCAATTTCGTTCAGAATACGATCTGCTCCATTAAATTTACCGGCGCGTTCACCACCATAGCGCCGTACTTTCTGGATTGCCCACGTTAATGCGCTTTCCGATGGTGTCGTTGTCGTATCAATATCATGCCCATAAAGACATAAACCGGCTTCAAGACGTAAACTATCCCGAGCTCCTAAACCAATAAGTTCTACTGCATCGAATGCAATTAATGCATTAGCTAGCTCTACAACACTTTCGTTTGGAACTGACATTTCGTAGCCGTCTTCTCCCGTATAACCTGACCGAGATATCCAAACCGAAGCGCCTAATATATTTGCTACAATTGTATCCATAAAGCGCATTCCTACAACATCAGGTGAAAAAGTAGATAATACGGCTTCAGCAGAAGGACCTTGAAGCGCAATTAATGCACGATCAGTAACTGTTTCAATGATACAATCATTTTTTAGGTTTTTCAGCAGATGATTAATATCATTTTCCTTACATCCAGCGTTAACAACCATAAATAAATGATCGCCTTGGTTTGCAACCATTAAATCATCTAAAATCCCACCATTATCATTTGTAAAAAAACCATATCTTTGGCGATTTTCTTTTAGTCCAACAATGTCGATAGGAATTAATTTTTCTAAAGCCAAAGCCGCATCTGAAATATTCCCTGATTTGGGGCGTATAATTACTTGTCCCATATGACTTACATCAAATAAGCCAGCTAATTTACGTGTTTGAATATGTTCTTTCATTACACCTAATTGATATTGCACTGGCATTTCATAACCAGCGAAAGGTACCATCTTAGCGCCTAAAGCAACGTGTAAGTCATAAAGTGGAGTTCGCTTTAATTCAGCCATTTTAACCTCATTTTTTGGCTGATAAATCAGCACCGTGAAGGCAGAGTAATCTACCAATGGTGCCTCCTCTGTCATGGATGCCTGAGATCGCTATCCCTTCGGCGGACACAAACGTGCCTCTCTCCAGAGTTTTTTATCGAATTCGGTCCTTTTGCCTGAGAGTTTCCGAGGCGGTTGCTCCTTCGGCCCTGAAAGTCAGTGTCTCCCAGATTCGATAAATTCTTAATAAGTGTCTTTTTTAAGTAAAGCAACTTTTTTATAAATTGAAAATTAATATATTTTTAATAAGTTAAAATAACTAAGAATTAAATACCAAAGGTTATATTGTCTATTTGTTAGCTACTAGAAGGTTATACTGTTCTATTTGTTAGCTATCAAAGAGAAGGTATTGACCTCAACTATGTTTCTGGGACTAAGTTGCATTACATTTTAGGGAATTATTGTGGAAAAGATAGATTATACATTAATTGCAGATGATATTCATAAAAGCTTTGGCTCTTTACACGTACTTAAAGGTCTTTCACTAAAAGCTAAAAAAGGTGATGTCGTTTCAATCATTGGAAGTTCTGGATCGGGAAAAAGTACATTTTTACGATGCATTAATTTTTTAGAAACACCTGACCAAGGCCGCATTATTCTAGATGGTGAAGAAGTGATTGTTTCAACTAATAGTAAAGGCAAATCTTTAGGTGCCGATCCTAAACAAATACAACGATTACGTAGTCAACTTGGAATGGTATTTCAGGGGTTTAATCTTTGGGCACATATGACAGTTTTGCAAAATGTTATTGAGGGTCCAATTCAGGTGCAAAAGATAGATCGTGAGGAAGCAGAATATCGCGCTATTAATTATCTTACCAAAGTTGGAATTGGTGATAAGATAAATTCATATCCAAGCCAATTATCAGGTGGTCAGCAACAACGAGTCGCGATTGCTCGCGCTTTAGCAATGGAGCCAAAGGCGTTACTATTTGATGAGCCTACCAGTGCATTAGATCCTGAATTGGTTGGTGAAGTTTTGCGGGTAATGAAAGATTTGGCCCAAGAGGGCCGAACGATGATCGTGGTGACACATGAAATGGGATTTGCCAGAGAGGTAAGTGATCAAATTATGTTTTTGCATCATGGTATGGTAGAAGAAAAAGGGACGCCTACCGAGGTGTTTGAAAATGCAAAATCCGAACGTTGCCGAGAGTTTTTGGCAAGTTCTTTATAGTCAGAATAAGGAGAAAATGATGACTTTTAATAAACTACTAACTGGTGCAGCTTTAATTGCTACCTTTGCAACATCTGCTGTTGCTGAAAATAAAACTATCCGCATGGGTACTGAAGGTGCATATGCACCATACAACTTTATAAACGATAGTGGTGAAGTTGATGGCTTTGAGAAGGATGTTGGTGATGAATTATGTAAACGGGCAAACTTAACATGTACTTGGGTTGTAAACGAATGGGATACAATTATTCCAAATCTTATTTCTAGCAACTATGATACGATTATTGCTGGCATGTCTATCACTGATGAACGTGATGAAGTAATCGATTTTACTGCAGAATACTTTCCAGCCGACCCTTCAACATATGTAGCATTAGCTGGTGCATCTGATGATGCTATAAATGGTATTGTTGCCGCTCAAACATCAACAATCCAAGCTGCTCACGTTGCTGGTACAAGTGCAACAGTTGTTGAATTTGCAACACCTGAAGAGACAGTTGCAGCAGTACGTAACGGTGAAGCTGACGCAGTTTTAGCTGATGCAGCGTATTTGTCTGATATTGTTAAAGCATCAAATGGCGCTTTAGCCTTTGTTGGTAAACCTGTTGCTATCGGCGGTGGTATTGGAATGGGTATTCGTGAAAGTGATGGTGAACTAAAAGCTACGATGAATAAAGCTATTGCATCTATGAAAGCTGATGGATCATTAGCAAAATTAATTGCTAAGTGGTTTGATGGTCGTTCAGTCGAGTATTAAATTTTTAAGGCGCCCTGTTAGGGCGCCTTTTTATTTTAAGGGAACCTAAATGTTTGATTTCTGTACGGATCCTAATGCATTAGAAAGCTTCAGTTGGTGGAGTTGTTACCTGACAACTGGTAAACATATTAATTTTTATATTAGCTTTTTCGTCGTATTTGCATTATTGATAGTTACTGTTCCTCTCATCTTAATTTTTGCCTTTGCTGGAGCCCTTTTGCGGCAATCCAAAATTTTACCTCTTAGATGGATTGGAGTAATTTATACTTCAATGGTTCGGGGTGTGCCTGATATCATATTTTTCTTATTTGTTCCCATCGCATTAGATCAGGGAATAGAATATTTGCGCCACAAAGCAAAATGTTCTGACTGGACTGAAACTATTCGACAAGGAAATGATTTTGTTGTTTGCCAGGCTGCTAAAATGCCTGTTGGTTCATCTGCCCAATGGATTCATGAAACCTATGGATTTTTTCTTGCTGCATTTGCATTTTCTATAGTTTTTGGAGCTTTTGCTGCTAACACTATTTATGGAGCCTTAAACTCAGTTCCAAATGCGCAGTTAGAAACTGGTTCTGCATATGGAATGACACAGCGTCAGGTATTTATGCGCATACAATTACCACAAATGTGGACCTATGCTTTACCAGGCTTATCAAATTTATGGATGATATTAGTTAAAGCAACACCATTATTATTTTTACTGGGGGTTGAGGATATTGTCTATTACGCAAAAGAATTAGGTGGAACTAAAACTGCAAGATTTACATATCCTCATGCTGATTGGCGATTAGGATATTTTATTGTATTATTAATTTTTTACCTTGGATTATCTTGGGTTAGTGAAAAGTTTTTTGATCACTTAACCTCAAAAGTTTCTAAGGGACAGGCAACGTTAAGTGGGTCTTCATGAATTGTTGGCAAACATTAACAGATTATGGACTTCGTTCGATTGGTATTGGTGAACGCAGCTTACCTAAAACAGATATAAATATCTGTGACCAAATTGTTTTAATTGGCTCTGGTATGATTTGGAATGTATATTTTGCGGCCATAGCACTAATTTTAGGTTTTTTTGCGGCTACTAGCTTGGCTTTTGCTCGAAATAGTTCACTTTCCTTGGTTCGAATTCCTGCATCAGTTTTCATTTTTATAATGAGAGGGTCACCATTATTTATTCAATTTTTTATTGTTTATGAAACTTTTGTATTACTGCCTAAATTTGGGTGGAACTTAAATTTTGGAATCATTGAAATAACACTTGAAACGAGATGGCTAACGCGAGCATGGCTTGGCGCTCTGCTCGTTTTATTTCTCAATACTACTGCATACAGTGCGCAAATATTCTATGGAGCTTTAAGGTCTGTTCCTCTTGGTGATATAGAGGCAGGGCGTGCACTTGGTTTGTCTGAGCGCCAAATTAATAAACGCATTATATGGCCTACAATGTTAAGGCTTGCATGGTCGTCATATACAAATGAAGCTATATTTTTGTTCCATGCAACAGCATTAGTATTTTTCTCAAGTTTTCCGGCATGGCAACAAAAAGGAGATGCATTGTATTATGCTAGTTATTTTGCGGATAAAACGTTTAACCCGTTTGTTCCATATCCAATAATTGCTGGATACTTTATATTATTTACACTTTTCATTATAATTATATTTGGCTTAATTAATAAAAAATTAAATCGTCATATAACTAAAAATTAAATACTTTTAGTACTTTCACGGCTTTTTACTTCTACTGATACTTTAATACGAGTTGGGTCGGCTTCTCGATCACCATTGATACGATCTAATAAAACTAATGCTGCTTTCGTGCCAACTTTCTTTGGACGCATCCTCACAGTGGTGATGCTTGGGAAGGATGATGCAGAGCTTGAAAAGTCTCCAATTCCAGTGACTGATATATCATTTGGAACATTTAAACCTTTAGCCTGAGCTGCATATATAAAACCCTGAGCAATTACATCATTACCGGTAATTACAGCTGTTGGACATGGGTATTTTTCAAACATTTTAGCAGCGCTGTCTCTTGCATCCTGAACTGAATATGCAGTTTCAACCTGCCAATAATCTGGTACCTCAATAAAATTTTCTGTTAAATATTTAAGTACTCCATTTTTTCTGTCTCTTGCACGATCATTTTCTTTTACATTAGGAAATGCTACAGCAATTTGACTATGTCCAATATTGATAATATGTTTAGCAATGGCTCGTCCTGCTTGGTCATTTTCACCACCTACACAAGAAATCTTTGAATTCCGCTTGTAACTCCACATTGACACTACCGGGACACTTCGCCTTTCCAACAGATTGTATGTATCTTTAGAGTGGTCATGCCCAATTAAGGCGACACCCTCTACACGATGCTCTAATAAGCTGCGAAGTAGCGCATATTCATCATTTAAATCATAGCCATGTGTTGTAACCAACATGGTGAAGCCATGTTTCCTTATTTCATCTGAAAATGCCTGAATAAGATTGGAAAAAATAGCATTATCTAGTGTGGGAACAATTAACCCAACAGTACCGCTTCGCTTTCCTTGAATGGCTTGTGCTGCTCTATTTCTAATATAGCCAGTTTGTAAAATAGCTTTTTCTATTCGCTTGCGTGTACTTGCTAGAACTTTTTTTGGGTGATTAAATGAACGCGATACTGTTGCTGGAGAAACTCCTGCATGTATTGCTACATCAATAATATCAACATTTGTTTTATGTTTCATAATTTTATTATACATTAAATGAAAACGTTTGCATTACTATTTTCATTAGATAAAAAAGAATCATATAGGGAGTATGCTTTATGGATTTCATTTTTTATTTTGGTGAAGTTTTTACATTTACGTCAATGTTATTACTCATCGGTGGAACCATCGGTGGATTAATAATGGGCGCTACCCCAGGTCTATCGCCAACAATGACGGTGGCTTTGTTAATCCCATTCACTTTTAATATGACCCCTGTGCACGGGTTAATTTTATTGGGTGCTGCATATACTTCTACTGTTGCAGGCGGCGCTGTTAGTGCAATCTTATTAAAGATACCTGGCGCACCTGCAAATATTGCAACTACATTAGACGGCAATGCCATGGCTCGAAAAGGTGAAGGAGCTAAGGCATTACAGCTTTCATTTATATCCTCACTTATAGGTGGATTGTTTGGTGTTTTTCTATTGATTTTTTTAACACCTGTATTAGCTAAAATGGCAAACTCTTTTGGTTATTCACATACATTTTGGCTCGCAATTATTGGTGTCACAGTAATAGGTTCTCTAGAAGCTGGATCTGTAGTTAAGGGTTTATTGTCTGGTTGCATTGGAATGTGGTTGGCTACTATTGGCTTTGATGACATTCAAGGTGTTAAGAGGTTTGTTTTCCATCCCGCACTTGGTGGTGGAGTTAATATAATACCAGCGTTAATTGGTTTATTTGCTATTCCACAGGTTATTACAATGTTTGCGAAGGGACGCTTTCAAACTGATATAGAACAAATTATTGTTAAAAAGCACCCAGTATCAGCAGCATTTCGTGAAGTATTTTTTCGTAAACGTGCATTGGCTATCGGTACAAGTATAGGTTCTGTTATAGGTTTAATTCCTGGCGTTGGCGGGCAGATAGCGGGATTATTAGCATACGACCAAGCTAAAAAGTTTTCTCCTGAAAAGTCAAAGTTTGGGACTGGACATTCAGAAGGCGTTATTGCTGCTGAAGCTGCAAATAATGCAATGGTAGGGCCATCTTTAGTTCCTTTACTTACATTATCTATACCTGGTAGTCCGACGGCTGCAGTTTTATTGGGTGGATTGATTATTCATGGAATATTCCCTGGACCAAATCTATTTCAACAACATCCAGAAGTAATTTGGCCATTTATTAATTCAATGCTAATTGGTCAAATATTAATGTGTATTTTTGGTATCTACATTGCATCAATGGCAGCGAGGGTAGCGCAAGTTCCACAATCAATTATGGCCGCAATTGTATTGGGATTGGCTGCTTTTGGATCTTTTGCAGTTCAACAATCAATGGGTGATGTTTATGTTATGGCAGTATTAGGAAGTATGATGTACTTTCTTGAGCGGTTTGGTTTTTCTGCAGCACCTTTAGTACTGGGTTTAATTCTTGGACCTATTGCTGAAAGTAATTTTGTTACTGGATCTTTAATATCAACTGCTCAAAACGGACCATTTGTTTATTTTTTCACTGGGGGCCTTAATATTGTTCTAGTGTCAATTGTGGTTTTATCTGTTGGGTTTTCATTTTGGTCTGAAATTACGGCAAAGAGGGCAACGCATTGAATATATTTCAACATAAGATATCCTCAGGACTTGTAACATTTGTTGCTGTTATGGTCTGTTATGTAAGTTTCACAAGACAACCAGCTGATGCTTATTTATTTCCACGTGTAGTTTCTATTTTTTTTCTTGGCCTCGCTTTGTGGACATTTATAAAAGCTTTGATGGGACGTTCAAAAGCTGGCAACGGACTTTCAATAAATATGTTTAAGAATATGGCGCCAGGGGTTCTGATTTCTGCTATGTATATTTTCTGGGCAGCTAAATCACTAGGTTTTTATACTGCAACGTCGATTGCATTTTTTCTATTACTTACAAGCTATGATCCAGCTCCACATTCTGAATATAAATCATGGTTTAAACGTATAATAATAACGGCAAGTTTTGTCGCCATAATGTATGCACTCTTCGCGAAGATCCTTGTGGTCTATACTCCGCGTGGAATGTTTATTTAGCTGTATAAAACAGTAAAACTCTAGGGAGGAGAACTAAATGAAAAAGATTATAGCAGCCTTAGCAATTTCGCTAATTGGTTTATCAGGTGCCGCAAAGGCAGAATATCCTGAACGGCCAGTATTATTAATGATACCGTATGGTGCAGGGGGAGCAACAGATTTCCAAGCTCGTATAGCAACAATTCCAGCTGGTAATGATGACATGCTTGGTATGCCCGTTGCCATCATCAATAAACCTGGTGCAGGTGGGCGTGTAGGATGGAGTTGGTTTGCCAACGATGCAGAAAAAGATGGATATACGATGGGTGGGTATAATGTGCCACATTTCATAGCGCAGTCCATTAAAGGTGGTGTGGATTATTCAACTGATAGCTTTGAGCCCATTGCTAATTGGGGATCAGATCCTGCTGTATTTGTTGTTGGAAAAAACAGTAAATTTAATTCAATGGCAGATGTGATTGACTTTGCAAAAGCTAACCCTGGAAAATTAACCTTCTCTGGTGCGGGCCTTTTTGTTGGTCATCATATAGCTGCACTCCAAATTGAAAAAGCAGCTGGTGTGAAAATGTTGTACATCCCCAATAAATCTGGTGGAGCTGGTGCAATGAAAGCAGTTATTAGTGGCGAAGTTCTTGGTGGTGTAAATAACTTGTCTGATGCATTTCGAGCAAAGGCAGCTGGAACAATCAAAATTTTGGGTGTAGCCGATTTAGAACGTAATGCGTTTTTGCCTAATGTTCCAACTATGATGGAGCAGGGGTTAGATGTAGATAATACATCCGTGAATTTTCGTGGAGTTATGGTTCCAAAAGGAACTCCACAAGCTATAATTGATAAGCTAGCAGAAGTCGTTCCTGTAATGTTTGCACACAAGCGAGTAGCACAAAAAATGAAGGCAGGTGGTTCGCCAATGAAAATTATGAACCGTGCTGAAGTTTTAGATATGTGGGCTAAACGTCAAACTACTCTAGAAGAGCTTTTGAAGGGTCTTTGATTGAAAACAGAGGCAGGCTCTTGCCTGCCTCAATTTAAACGATAGGTCATTTATGCCGTTAAAAACAGATATTGAACAAGTAGATCAAATAATAAGCAGAGCCCGTAAAGCACAAGCTGAGTTTGAGATAAATGGATCACAAGAACTTTATGATAAAGCGGCACAAGCAGTTGGCTGGGCCATAATGGAGCCGTCTAGAAATAAAGAGCTGGCTGAGTTAGCTGTCTCAAGTACTGGTTTAGGAAATGTTATTGATAAGATAACAAAAAATCACCGTAAAACATTAGGATTACTTCGTGATATAGCAAATATAAAAACTTTTGGTGTTGTAGATGAAAATCCTGATAAAGGTTTAACTAAGATTGCTCGCGCTATTGGTGTGATAGGTGCCGTTGTTCCTTCAACAAACCCAATTGCTACACCAGCAAATAATATTATTAATGCAGTAAAATGTGGAAATGCAATTATTCTATCTCCATCACCTAAAGGGGTTATTGGATGTGCAAGACTACTTGGTTACATTCATTCAGAGTTTTCTAAAGCAGATATAAATCCAGATTTAGTTCAAATGATACCAGCGCCTGGAACCAAAGATAAAACTCAACGTATGTTAGAAAAAACAGATTTAGTTATAGTGACTGGCTCACAAAATAACGTTCGGCGTGCTTACACTTCTGGTACTCCAGCAATTGGAGTTGGTGCCGGTAATGTAACCGTTATTATAGATGAAACTTCTGATTTAATAATTGCCGCTAAAAAAATTTCTGCATCTAAAACATTTGATAATGCAACATCTTGTTCATCTGAAAATTCATTAATTATTGTAGATGCCATCTACGATAAATTTATTCAAGCATTGGCTTCAGTAGGTGGGTCAACTTTGCCTCAATCAATGGAAAATCATATAATTGATCGTCTTTGGGAAAATGGACACTTGAGTCGTCATGCAATAGCCCAAGACGCTCGTACTTTAATTGATGCACTAGATCTAAAAGGCGACGTACCAGAAAATACAAAATTTATCTGTATTGAAACTCAAGGCATTGGTGAAGCATACCCACTATCTGGTGAAAAATTATCTCGAGTAATTGCATTATACCGAGCAAGTGATTTTGACGATGCAATAATGAAATCTAAAAAGATGTTGGAACATTCTGGTGCAGGACATTCCATTGGCATTCATACAAATAATACAAACCGTGCTAAAAAAATGGCAATGACATTGCCCACATGCCGCGTGATAGTAAATCAAGCACATTGTTTTGCTACGGGTGGCTCTTTTAACAATGGTTTGCCCTTTTCATTATCAATGGGTTGTGGAAGTTGGGGGGGCAATTCAATTGACGAAAATTTACATTGGAAACATTTTCTAAATATTACAAATATAGTATGTGAAATTCCAGTTGTGGAACCATTGGTAGAAGATATATTTTCTGATTATTGGAGTTCTGTTGGGAAATGAACTATAGTTCAACATTGCCACCTAGAGGAACTGTGCGCGAATGGTTGGATTATCATGCAGAAAAAACGCCTGATAGGATCTGTTATCTCTTTTCTGATGGCGCTAGTGATCTTACTTGGCTTACGTTGCGCAATCATGCAAAAAAAATTACATTTGGCCTTACACACTTAGGAATAAAAAAAGGCGAAAGCATTGCTATTTGTATGTCTAATGGACGTCCAGCTTTATTAACGTTATATGCAATATTATATGGTGGGTTCCGTGCTACACCACTTAATTTAGCTGCAGGACCTGCAGCTTTAGGGCATGCTATTTTTCATAGTAAGTGTAGATATATTTGCAGTGCACCTGGACAATCAAAGATATTACTGGATGCTTTTAAGGAAACTGATGCAAGGCCACAAATTATAAACGCTGAGGCACAATTTTTAGAAAAAGACGTTCCTGAAATAAATTTACATGAACTTAATGAAACTGATCACGCCCTTTTAATGTATACCTCTGGTACTACTGGAGTACCAAAGGGTGTTGTTCATAGTCACACTAGTTTGCTATCGGGTGGTTGGACTACTTCAGTGGCACACGAATTAAAACCAACTGATCGTGCACTTTGTGTTCTTCCTTTATATCATATTAATGGTCTATGTGTGACCGTAATAGCACCACTAATATCTGGTGGATCTAGCGTTATTTGTCCTAAGTTTTCTAATACAGTTTTTTGGAAACATTGTGAAAAATTTCAGATCACTTGGTTTTCTGTTGTACCTACAATAATTTCACATTTGTTGCATGGAAAGGCTGATCCAAGTGATGCTGTTAAAACAAATTTACGATTTGGACGCTCTGCATCTGCTCCATTGGCTATAGATACCCAATTTAATTTCGAAACTCGCTTCGGTTTGGCTATTATTGAAACTATGGGTTTGACAGAAACTGCAGCACAGATTTTATCAAACCCTTTGCCACCTAGGAAACGCAAAATTGGTTCACCTGGAATTGCTTTTGGAAACGAAGTAAAGGTTTTGTCATTAGATGGAACAGACCAAATAGTTGGCGAAACGGGTGAGTTAGCAGTTCGAGGACCAAATGTTATGCTTGAATATCTAGATAATGAGAGTGCTACTCAGAAGTCAAAAACTATTGATGGATGGTTGTTAACAGGTGACTTGGGATACATAGACGATGATGGTTATGTTTTTGTATCTGGAAGATTAAAAGAATTAATAATTAAAGGTGGTGAAAATATTTCTCCGCGGGAAATAGATGATGTTCTTTATTCACACAGAGATGTTATAGAAGCCGCAGCATTTGCTATTCCTTGCGCTATATATGGCCAACGTATCGAAGCCGCAGTAAAGTTGATCGATTATAGCAATGCATCTGAGGCTGATATGTTAAATTTGTGCTGTTCAAAACTTGGCAATTTCAAGTCTCCTGATCGTATTTATTTTTTAAATGATTTACCCAAGGGGCCTTCTGGAAAAATTCAACGTATTAAATTGTTAGAATTGCTACATGTATAAATATTTATGCCTTAATGTTGTTGATACAACTTAAAATCTTTAATAAATCTCTGAATTTCATTGAATATTCAGGTTCGTTAGAGTGTTAACGTTGATGAATAGCTAGGCTTATCATTTTATTTATAGTATTAGTAATGCATGCAATATTGTTGAAATTATTTAGCATTTATAGAAAATAAATAAAAAAAAGTTTATTTACCTATGAAATAGATGTTTTTAGAGAATTTGAGAACGTAATTCTCCTAGACACTGCGTTAAATCTGTTCGACATTATGTATCTGTTAGTTAGTTTGGGTACCAATGGAATCACATTTTGGGCCTATCTTAAAATAAATCTTTGGGAGACAAAAAATGAAAAAATTACTTTTAGCGACTGTAGCTTCTGCTGCTATGGTAACTGCCGCATATGCTGATGATGTCAAAATCGGCGTATTTTTAGGCTTTACTGGACCAATTGAAAGTTTGGTTGCACAAATGGGTCCGGGAGCCGAGGCTGCCATCGCGGAAGTTTCTGCATCTGGTAAATTCATGAACGGTTCAACAGTTACTGCTGTGCGTGCTGATACAACTTGTGTAGATGCAGCTGCTGCAACTTCTGCTGCAGAACGTTTAATCACTTCAGATAAAGTTTCTGGTATAGTTGGTGGTGACTGTTCAGGCGTTACGACTGCAACACTAACAAATGTTGCAATGCCAAATGGTATGGTAATGATCTCACCATCTGCAACATCACCGGCCTTATCAACTATTGAAGATAATGGTCTATTTTTCCGTACTGCTCCATCTGATGCACGCCAAGGCGTTGTCATGAGTAATATTATACTTGAGCGTGGCTTTAAATCTGTTGCTCTAACTTATACCAATAATGACTATGGAAAAGGTTTAGCCGATGCATTTGCTGCTGCATATGAGGCCGCTGGTGGTGAGGTAACAATCAATACATCCCATGAAGATGGCAAGGCTGACTATTCTGCTGAAGTGGGTGCTTTAGCTGCAGCTGGGGGCGATATTCTAGTTGTTGCGGGCTATCTTGATCAAGGTGGTAAAGGTATTATTCAAGCATCATTAGATACAGGAGCATTTGATACTTTTGTATTGCCAGATGGTATGGTTGGTGATTCACTGCCAGAAGCAATTGGCTCAGATTTAAATGGTTCATTTGGACAAGCACCTGGTTCTGATAGTGAAGGTGCAGCGAGATTAGCTACTATTTCTGGGGATGCATTTGATTCAACATCACCATTTGCTGGTGAAAGTTATGATGCCGCTGCTTTAATTCTATTAGCGATGCAGGCTGCTAGCTCAACAAATCCAGCTGATTATAAAGGCAAAGTCTTTGACGTTGCCAACGCACCAGGTGAACAAATTCTTCCAGGCGAACTTGGAAAAGCATTGGACATTTTAGCTTCAGGCGGCGAAATTGATTATGTTGGTGCCTCTAATGTTGAATTAATTGGTGCTGGTGAAAGTGCTGGTAACTACCGTGAAATTGAAATTAAAGGTGCAAAAATCTCTACTGTTGGCTACCGTTAATTTAATCACTTAAAATTTAAAGCGGCTCCATACTTTTGGGGCCGCTTTTACATATGGAATTTCCTCATGATTACAGTAAAAAATCTTACAAAAAAATTTGGTGGCTTTACGGCTGTAAATAATGCGTCTCTTACAATTAAGAAGGGCTCCATTACAGGTTTAGTTGGTCCCAATGGAGCAGGTAAAACTACATTGTTTAATGTTATAGCTGGTATTTATGAACCATCAGGCGGTTTTGTAACATTAGATGGTAAAGACATAACTGGATTGCCACCACATAAACTCTTTAATAAAGGACTTTTACGTACGTTTCAGGTTGCTCATGAATTTGGTACAATGACCGTTCGTGAAAATCTCATGATGGTACCTGGTGGTCAATCAGGAGAAAGTCTAATAGATGTATGGTTGAGGCCAGGAAAAATACGTGAAGAAGAAGAAGAATTACGTATAAAAGCTAATGAAGTAATTGAATTTCTTGAAATAAGTCATGTTGCTGATGAATTAGCTGGAAACTTGTCTGGTGGACAAAAAAAACTCCTTGAGCTGGGGCGAACCATGATGGTTGATGCCAAAATTGTATTTTTGGATGAGGTCGGTGCAGGGGTTAACCGCACTCTTTTAAATACTATTGGTGATGCCATCATTAGGTTGAATAAAGAACGTGGGTATACGTTTTGTGTAATTGAACATGATATGAATTTTATAGGTCGTTTATGCGACCCCGTGATAGTTATGGCTGAAGGCGGTGTGCTTGCTGAGGGTACTCTTGATGAAATTAAAGCTAACGAGCAAGTAATTGAAGCCTATCTTGGTACTGGATTGAAAAACAAGGTTACATCATGAGCTACTTAATTGCTGAAGGTATGACGGGTGGCTATGGTGGTGCCGATATTCTCCATGATTGTAACATCTATGCTGAAAAAGGCGAAATAGCTGTAATTGTTGGACCTAACGGTGCTGGTAAGTCCACGGCAATGAAGGCTATTTTTGGAATGTTAAATATTCATTCTGGTCGTGTAGTATTAGATGGTGAAGATATTACTAATTTAACTCCTCAAGCACGTGTAGCTAAAGGCATGGCATTTGTACCTCAAACAGCAAATGTATTTCCAACTATGAGTGTTGAAGAAAACTTGGAAATGGGAGCATTCCTACGAAGAGATGATATACGTGTAACTATGAATGAAGTTTTTGATTTATTTCCAATTTTAAAAGATAAACGCAACCAAAAAGCTGGAGAGTTATCTGGGGGGCAACGCCAACAAGTAGCTGTTGGGCGTGCCTTAATGACACAGCCAAAGTTATTAATGTTAGATGAACCAACCGCTGGCGTTTCCCCTATAGTAATGGATGAGTTGTTTGACAATATTATTGAAGTAGCTCGGACAAAAATTTCTATTTTAATGGTTGAGCAAAATGCGCGCCAAGCTTTAAATATTGCGGATAAAGGATATGTAATGGTTCAAGGTTCCAATAGGTTTACAGACACTGGAGAAGTTCTTTTAAACAATCCAGAAGTGCGCAAAAGCTTTCTTGGAGGTTAGATGAATTTCACCACAACAAAACAAGTACATAAAATAAAAGTTAATCCCTCTGCGGATCAACTTACTATGCCCGTTGGCTATTTGTTTAATAAAAATAAGGCACTGTTCAATAGATGCCAACCTTTGGAGATCTAGTATGGAAGACCTTTTAAACGCATTCTTATTAATGTCTAATTTTGTATTTGTGCCTGCAATTGCTTACGGTTCTCAACTTGCGCTTGGCGCAGTTGGTGTAACTTTGGTTTACGGTATATTGAGATTTTCCAATTTTGCGCATGGTGACACTATGGCTTTTGGAACTATGATTGTTATTTTATTTACTTGGTGGTTTCAATCTATGGGGATAAACCTTGGCCCTTTGCCTACGGCTTTGTTAGCGTTACCCTTTGGAATTATAGTCACTGCAATATTTTTATTGGGCTCTGATAAATTAATTTATAGATTTTACCGTGAACAAAAGGCGGCACCTGTTATTTATTTGATAGCATCCGTAGGAATTATGTTTGTTTTAAACGGTGTTGTTCGATTTATAATTGGCCCTAATGATCAACGCTTTGCTGATGGGGAACGTTTTATTGTTAAGGCTCGGGAAATGAAGCAATACCTAGGTACCGCTGAGGGCGTTTCAATAAAGGTATCTCAAGGTTTAACTGTAATTACTGCTATAATAGTTGTAATAGCATTGTTTTGGTTTTTAAATAAAACTAGAACAGGAAAATCAATGCGAGCTTTTTCTGATAATGAAGATTTAGCATTATTATCTGGAATTAGCCCTGATAAAGTGGTCGCTGTTACTTGGATATTAGTTGCAATACTCGCGACAGTTGCAGGGACATTATATGGCTTAGATAAATCCTTTAAACCTTTTACTTATTTTCAATTATTATTGCCAATATTTGCTTCAGCCATTGTCGGGGGCCTTGGAAATCCGTTGGGAGCAATCGCCGGTGGATTTGTAATCGCATTTTCAGAAATTATGATTACTTATCCATATAAGAAATTCGTGGCTTACGTAGTTCCAGGCGATTGGAAGCCTGAAGGTTTGGTCCAGTTATTAGCTACTGATTACAAATTTGCAGTTAGCTTTATTATTTTAGTTTTGGTTCTACTTTTTAGACCAACAGGAATTTTTGCAGGAAAATCAGTTTAATGTTAATAAATCGGAATATAGTTTATTTTACAATAATGGCACTCTTATTAATTGGTGTTGGATTATTTCAAAGTTGGAATGTATCCTTATCTATACTTAATCTTTGTTTGATTAGTGCAATTATGGCTTTAGGCGTTAACATTCAATGGGGTTATGCAGGGTTATTTAACGTCGGTATCATGGGCTTTGCCGCACTTGGTGGATTAGCAGCTGTTCTGGTAGCGATGCCTCCAGTTGAAGGTGCTTGGTCTGCTGGAGGATGGGGTGCTATTGGCGGCTTGTTTCTGGCTTTTATATCTATTGCTTTGGCGGTAATTACTTATCAGAGAATGTCAGCTGGTCGTACCCGATCTATTATAATTATTGCAATATGCGTAATTGGGTTTTTCATAACTAGAGCAGTTTTCGGACCCGCAACTCATGCAATTGAAGATATAAACCCTGCAACATCGGGATACCTTGGCGGCTTTGGTTTACCAATTGTATTATCATGGCCTGTTGGTGGTATTTTTGCTGGTATTGCTGCCTGGGTAATTGGTAAAATTACATTAGGATTAAGATCAGATTATTTAGCAATAGCAACCCTTGGGATTTCTGAGATCATTATTGCTGTTTTAAAGCATGAAGATTGGATGACACGTGGAGTAAAAAATGTAATTGGTATGCCAAGACCAGTTCCATATGAAGTTAATTTACAGACTGCAGATTGGTTTATTACTTTGTCCTCTACACTTGGTGCTGATCCTGTTGGTTTTTCAAGTATCTTTGTTAAAATCTGTTATGCGTGTTTATTTGTTTCAATGCTATTGATTGTATTGTGGCTATCTGAAACCGCGTTAAAGTCGCCTTGGGGGCGTATGATGCGAGCAATTCGTGATAATGAAGTTTCTGCTAATGCTATGGGTAAAAATGTAACAAAGCGGCATTTGCAAGTGTTTGTATTAGGGTCTGTGGTAGTTGGTTTAGCTGGCGCAATGCTTACAACATTAGACGGTCAATTAACTCCAACATCTTACCAGCCGCTGCGGTTTACTTTTTTGATCTGGATTATGGTAATTGTTGGTGGTTCTGGAAATAACTGGGGTGCCGTATTGGGTGGATTTGTTATATGGTTTTTCTGGATTGAAGCAGAGCCATTAGGCCTAGTTTTAATGAATGTAATCACATCTGGTATGGCAGAAGACAATAGCCTTCGATTACACCTAATAGAATCTGCTGCCCATATGCGTTTGATGACAATGGGTTTAATTTTACTACTCGTTTTAAGGTTTAGCCCACGTGGACTATTGCCAGAAAAGTCATCGTAAAATTACCCCCCTGATGCTAATAGGGCAACATTACCTCCTGCAGCAGTAGTATCAATGCAAACATGACGTTCTAGGATACACCGCTGAGTAACATTTATGTCAGTAATCAAAGGGATTAATGCTCCATTGCGATTTGCTAAACATGTTCGAGCCTTTTGTATTGCATCTCTCTCAGCCCAAAATATTACAACATCAAAACCTTTTAAATTAGTTAATTCACTCAAATCTATGTTTAAAATTATACAAGTATTACAACCTGCGTCATGCGCAAGTTTGGCCTGTTGTTTTGCTTGTGTAGAAGTTGGCCCTAAACATAAAACTATACCTTTTGGGTAGCTTGAAAGTATATTTAGTTCACCAGTAGGGCCAGGAAGCGTAGATATATGCAATACTTTACGGTCAGGTGCAGTTACCTTATTTAATATTTCTTGTGCATTAGTTGTTATTGCTTGTGTATCATTTTTTTCGCTAACTGGATCAGAAATATTTAAAAAGTGTTTTAAATAATTTGGTCCACCTGCTTTAGGGCCTGTTCCTGATAAGCCTTCTCCGCCAAAAGGTTGGGACCCAACAACGGCGCCTATTTGGTTTCGGTTAACATAAATATTACCAACATTTAATGAAGAACATAAATTATGAATCCGCGCTTCAATACGAGAATGTATACCAAATGTAAGGCCATAACCTGTTTTGTTAATGGTTTCTATTATTGAGGGAATTTCTCTTGCTTCAAAAGTTGTAACATGAAGTACAGGACCAAATATTTCTTTTGCCATATCCTTTATTGAATTAACACTTATTACAGTTGGTTTAACGAATGTTTTTATATTAGGTGCTGCAGACTGATGAAGTATACGACCATCATCCATAGCAATATTTATATAATCATTTATGTCTTTAGCCGCAGTATTAGTAATAATAGGCCCTACATCTGTATTAGCATCCCATGGGTTTCCAGATATCAACTCATCCATTGCACCATATAGCATATCTAAAAATTTATCGGCTATAT
Source organism: uncultured Amylibacter sp. (assembly GCA_905181935.1). Lineage (GTDB taxonomy): Bacteria > Pseudomonadota > Alphaproteobacteria > Rhodobacterales > Rhodobacteraceae > Amylibacter. The sequence goes on from CAJIZV010000002.1 coordinate 277,908, forward strand.
CCTTTTGTACGTATAACATTCTCAGTGCAGAACAACGCTGTCCAGCAGACTGAAATGAACTAGCAATTATATCTTGTATAGCTTGCTCTGGAAGTGCGGTGCTATCTACTATCATTGCGTTTAACCCCCCAGTTTCAGCGATTAAGGGAGCAAAAGGATTGCCAGTTTCAGCTAAACCTATGTTAATTGATTGAGCAGTTTTTGTTGATCCCGTAAAACAAACTCCGTCTATTGATTTATGTTTAATTAAATTTGCACCAATAACGCTTCCTGATCCTACTAATAGTTGTAATGCAGTAGGAGGGACGCCAGCTTCGAGAATTAAACTAACAGCGCGGCTTGCAATTATTGGCGTTGGATCAGCAGGTTTAGCCAATACAGCGTTACCAACAGATAGCGCTGCGATAATCTGGCCTGTAAAAATAGCTAATGGAAAATTCCAAGGCGATATGCAGACAAAAGTTCCACGTGGATTATAACCAATAAAATCTTTAGATCTAGCAGCATAATATCTTATAAAATCGACTGATTCACGGATTTCAGCAACTGAATCTTTAAGAGTTTTCCCTGCTTCTCTTGATAGAATTGCAAAAAGCTCACCAAAATTACTTTCATATAAATCAGCAACTTTATTTAATATTTCAGCTCTCTGATCATGTGGTATAATCCAAGGCATAGCATTTTCTATTGCACAGATTACATCATTTTCGCTTGCATTTATAACGGTACCTACAGTGTCATTAATATCAGCAGGGTTAATAATTGTTTGAAAAACTCCTGTTGCGGTTCCAGATGCTAGATGGGATGAAACTACCCATTTTTTTTGTGCGAAATCATTGCGAGCAAGATTAATTCTCTCTAGTTCATTAACACTCGTAATATCAAAGCCTAATGAATTCTTACGTTCTGGTTGATATAGATCTGCTGGCTTAGTTAACCATTTGTTCTTTTTTGATATTATATCCCAATCTATGATTGGATCAAATACAACCTCTTCAGATGGCACATTTTTATCTAATATTTTATTAACAAATGATGAATTAGCCCCATTTTCTAATAAACGTCGGACTAAGTATGCCAATAAGTCATCATGTATTCCAACTGGCGCATAAATTCGGCAGCGTATTTTACTTAGAGCTATTGTGTGATCATACAGAGCGCCACCCATCCCGTGAAGCCGTTGGAATTCAAAATTTTGATTGGGTTTAGACATTCTCAAAACAGCATGTATAGAGTGAGCATTATGTGTTGCAAATTGTGGGTATATGCGATCAGAAAAATCTAATAATCTTCTCGCACATGCTAAGTAAGAGATGTCGGTTGCGCATTTTTTTGTAAATACAGGATAATTATCAAAAGCGTCTGTTTGTGTTCTTTTGATTTCAGTATCCCAATAAGCGCCTTTTACTAGCCGTATCATAATTTTACGATCTAGTTTTTCTGATAATGCATGAAGCCAATCTATTACTGCAATTGCACGTTTCCCATAAGCTTGAACAACAACACCAAATCCGTCCCATCCTTTAAGGCGTGGATCAGATAAAGCATGCTCAATTACATCAAGAGATAAATCTAATCGATCGGCTTCTTCTGCATCTATATTCAGCCCCATATTTGCATTTCGAGCCATTAATATAAGATTACTTAACCGCTTTCCCATTGTTTCTAAAACAGCAGATTTATGAATTAGTTCATATCGAGGAAACAATGCTGAAAGTTTTATAGATATTCCTGGATTATTACGAACATCTGAATCTTTGCTATGTTTGGCTAAATAAGAAATAGTATCAGCGTAAGCTTTAGTGAATTTGATAGCGTCATTATCAGTTATAGCAGCTTCTCCTAGCATATCATAAGAATACGTATAATCATTTTTTTGACATTTTTGACCGCGTTTTACAGCTTTTTCAATTGTCTCCCCGAGTACAAATTGATTACCCATTTCTTTCATCGCAGCCTTTACAGCTTGACGAATAACAGGCTCCCCAACACGTTTTATTAATCGGTGCATCGCTGAATGAATCTTAGATTCTTTTGTTTCATCCAGAACTTTTCCTGTCAGTATTAATGCCCAAGTTGATGCATTCACTAGTGAGCTTGAAGAATTACCTATATGCTGAGACCATCCCTTATCAGTTAATTTATCTTCTATTAGTTCATCCATAGTATATGCATCAGGCACTCTTAGCAGTGCTTCAGCTAAACACATTAATGCAATTCCTTCTGAATTAGATAGGCCATATTCTGCTAGAAAAACTTCCATTAACCCGGGGTTCTTATCTGAGCGGATCTTTTCAACCAAGAATGCAGCATTTTCAACAATTTCTATGCGATCTTTTTTTGATAAATTAGCTATCTTAATTAATTGTGTAACCAATTCAACTTCGTCTGTAAGGTGTAGATCGCGAATGCGAGTGCGGATTTCACTTATATGTTTCATTGTTTTATCCTGAGTTTTGCTTATCAGATTATCTTATATGTAATATATTTAATGACTTATTTTTTTATTTATTTAGGATAATTGACTAAATAAATACTATGTGTTAATATCAAATAACTTAATATGAGAGTTATATAGATAATATGGATTCATTTGATTTAAAGATTTTAAAAATTCTAGAACTTAATGGACGAATAACTAATTCGGAATTATCTGAACGAGTAGGGCTATCAAAAACGCCTTGTCAGATACGTGTAAAAAATATGATCGAAAAAGGTATAATTAAAGGCTTTAAGGCCGTCTTAGACAATCATGCTTTAGATCGTAATCACATAGCTTTTACTGAGGTAAAATTAAGTGATACGCGAGATAGTGCCTTAAATGCATTTAACAAAGCAGTTCAGGGGATCCCGCAGATAGAGCAATGCCATATGATTGCTGGTCAATTTGACTATTTACTTAAAGTGCGAACAAGGAATATTGCAGATTATCGATATGCCTTGGGAGAAAAAATCTCATCTCTTCCATGCGTTGCTAACACTTCAACTCATGTAGTTATGGAATCTATTAAAGATTAACTGGTTATTTAAGGATTCAATTTGTTAAATTGTGAATCTTTAAAGGAAGCTAATTTTTAATAATATCAAAATAACGACAATTGATTATCTATTTTTGGTTTTTTAGTTTTTTTGGTAGTACTTTTTCTGCTACCATGTTTGCTATATACGGCATTAGAAATTATTTTATATTTAGCACTTTTACGAATATTAGCTATTTTATCCTTAGCTTCTTTTGCCGATGATACGTGCTCAATAATTGGTTTTGGGTAGTCAGTGCCCAGTGAAAAAGAAATATTATCTATTAAATTTTTATCCCATTTCCAAGGTTCGTGTATGAATTCATTTGGAAGCTGTTTTAATTCTGGTAACCATTTTCGAATATAATTACCGTCCGGGTCATGTTCAATAGATTGTTTGACTGGATTGTATACTCTCATCGCATTTATACCGGTAACGCCAGATTGCATTTGTAACTGACTATAATGAATTCCAGGCTCATAATCTGTAAATAATCTGGCTAAGTGATCACCCGTAATTCGCCAATCTAACCAAAGCTGGTAACTTGCAAAGCTTACAAGCATAGCGCGCATTCTGAATGTTATCCACCCATCAACAATTAGATTACGCATGCATGCGTCAATAAATGGGTATCCAGTAGATCCAGTTGCCCATGCTTGATATTTTGCCTCATCATAATCACCATCTCGTAAACCTTCGAAAGCGGGATGCATACAATGCGTTTCTATTTCTGGCTGGTCTTCTATTTTTTGTATAAAGTGGCAGCGCCAAGCTAACCGCGAATTAAAGGCAGTTAGGTTTTTCATAAAATATTTTTTATCTTCTGAACTAAGCTGTTGTTTTCTTTTTTTGATTGACTGAGCTACCTCCCTCACTGATAGACTTCCCCATGCAAGATGCGCGGATAACCGTGAGCAATATATTGATGATAATCCAGGTGCTGAAATATGATATAAATACCTTCTTGATCTAGTATTTAAAAATCCTCTTAGATCATCTATAGCAGCAGTTCTTCCACCATTTTGAACTATTCCAATCAACTTTTTACCAAAAATAAGACTATTTTTTTCTGGTAATTTATCGGAGTAATAATTAAGAATTGGTATTAAATTACTGGGTTTAGGCAGGATTTTTTCTGCCATTCGTTGGTTTCTAATTGCCGACCAATTATTACGTGATGACAGCTTGCGAATAATACCATTTGAGGGATATTCATGTGTTGGAATATTATTTAGTGTACACATTCTTTTAACACTTATATCTCTTTTATATGTCCAGAGATTGCCAGTCTCTTCATGAGAATATATCCCATTGATATTGTATTCTGATTGGATGTCTTCAATAATATCGCAAACATCACCAACTTTGATTATCAGAGGCTGACCTAAGCTGGACAGTGAAATATTAAGATCCCTTAAACAATCATAAATAAAATGCCAGTGACGCCGAGAACTAAAACTTTTTTGCCAATATTCAGTTTCAACTACATATAGCGGCAATATAGGTATCATGAGTTTAGATGCTGCCAGTAATGGTGCGTGATCGTTTATTCTCAGATCTCGTTTAAACCAAACAATATTTATATTTTTTTTCATTTTATTTATTACTTTTAGACGAACGCCGACAACGTTCAGAACAGTACTTAACTTCTTCCCAAACACTTTTCCATTTTTTACGCCATGTAAAAGGAAGTTTGCAAACTTGACAATATTTTTGAGGTAGTTCAGACTTTTTCATTTTGTTCCAGTTTGTTGAAAAAATGATTGCTATCTGATTTGATATTTGTATATTTTTCATTATCCATACGATCAAGGTTTTTATAGATTAACCCCATGCGCGGATTAGAACGAAGTTTTTTTTCATTTCTTATAATAAAATCCCAATATAAATAATTAAAAGGGCATGCATCGGGGCCAGTCTTTTCACTTACTTTATATTTACACTTTTTACAGTAGTTGGACATTTTGTTAATGTAAGCACCACTTGCAGCGTATGGTTTTGATCCTAAAATTCCACCATCTGCAAATAATATCATTCCAGTTACATTTGGAAGTTCAACCCATTCATACGCATCAGCATAAACTAACAAATACCATTCATTCACTTCGTCTGGGTGGATACCTGCAATTAAAACAAAATTACCAAGAACCATTAATCGTTGTATATGATGTGCATATGCATTTTCACGTGTTTCGCTGACGCATTGATGCAAGCAATTCATGTCTGTTTCGCCAGTCCAATAAAATGAGGGTAATTTCCTGTTTACTTCTAAGTAGTTCATTGATTTGTATTCAGGCATTTTTAACCAATAAACACCTCTGACATATTCTCGCCATCCAAGAATTTGTCGGATGAAACCCTCAACAGCATTAATTGGTGCGCTACCATTGTGGTATGATTCTTCAACCCGTTTGATACATTCCAAAGGATTTAATAAGCCAGAGTTTATATAGAAACTAATATGGCTATGGAACATCCATGGCTCACCTTCTATCATTGCATCTTGATATGTACCAAAATTTTGCAAACGTCGGCTAATAAACTCTTCTAAGGCTTCTAGAGCCTGTATGCGTGTTACAGCAAAACTAAAAGGATTTAGATCTCCAAAATGATCAGGAAAATTTTGATCGACTAGCTTTATAACATCATTAGTTATCTGGTCTGGCTTGCTTAAATAAGTTTTAGGGATATCTAAACCAGCTTTAGGAGGTTTTCTATTATCATTATCGAAGTTCCATTGGCCATCAATAGGCTGATCTCCATCCATTAAAATTGAATATTTACGACGCATATTGCGGTAAAAAAATTCCATTCGAAGCTGTTTGCGTTCATTTGCCCAAAAATTAAATTCTTCAGTTGAACATAGAAACCTGTCATCGTCTTTAATTTCAACAGGGGGTTTTAGTAGTTTTGACCACTTTAATATTTCAGAAAATAAACGATATTCATTTGGCTTAGTTAGAACTATTTTTTTAATTTTATTGGTGCTTAATACTCGCCTCACTTCACCTAATAAGGATCCAGTATTAAGTGGATCATCATATTTAGTATATAAAACATTATAACCCTGATCCGATAAATCTTTTGCAAAATGTCGCATTGCTGAAAAAATAAAAGCAATTTTCTTTTTATGGTGTTTTACATATGTCGCTTCTGAATGTACTTCGCAAAGTAATATTATATCATTGATCTTGTCGACATTATGTAAACACGAAACGTTCTCGCTTAATTGGTCGCCTAATATTAGTCGTAAAATCATGATTTTTGCCTGATTTATGATATGTCATATTTTGATTTATAAAAAATTCTAATGCGTGGAAATTGTTTAAGATAATTTGAAATAAAATATTAATACTTCGATTTTACAAAGAATATTTTAAATTAACTCATTACATATGGCTCATATTTTATCTATTTCTAGATAAATTATCATTTTCATATTATATTCCATAAATTAAATTATCTTTTATAAAAGCTTCATATTGGATAATTTTCTATATTTGATAAATCTATTACCAGTGTTGATTAGGGTATTGTTAATAATAGAATAGACGATCCTACTGTTAAAGATTACGGCTGTGACAAAACAAAATCAGGCTGAATTCCTGATGTTATGATTGATGAATGAACATCATTGCCGGCAAAAAAACCATAGTTTGCAATTAATGCAGTTTTTATACCAGCGGCTTGTCCTCCCAAAATATCAGTATGGAGGGTATCTCCAACCATCACAGTACGTTCAAGGTCGAGACTATTAATTCGTGCAAAAGCCAAATCAAAGATGTTTTTAAAAGGTTTACCAAAGAATTGTAATTTTATGCCTGTCTTATCTGCTAGGCGGTGTGCATAATGACCAGGCTCTACAGAAAATCCTGTCTCGCGAGGTGCTACAATATCAGGATTACCAACGTATACTGGACGTGGCTTTTTCTTAAGGCTGTCCTCTAGTAACAATTGGCGCGATTCAGTCCAAACAGCACTACCCAAAAGAACAAAAGTCTCAACTTCATCGTAATCTGCAGCATTATCAGTAAGATAGATCATATCAAATGACTCTATATCTCCACGCCCCAAAGTCTCTGTTGCCATAAGACCCCATTTCGATGGGGGAGCTATTATGAAGTGCATGTAAAATAGCTTTTCGACTGGTTATTACATCTTCAGGTGCAAAATTATAACCAAGAGTTTTGTATTTTTGCATAAGCATTGCATGGGGGAATCCAGCTGCATTTGAAACAACCATTACGCGTTTGCCAGCCTTTTGCAGGCCAGCTATTCGCTCAGGCACGCCTTTAATTGCTGTATCGCCAATATTAAGAACACCAAACGCATCTAATAAAAACACATCCATATGTTCTACTAGTGCATCAAGATTTGGCAGGTTTGTGTAAGATTTGTTTGACTTAGTTGATGGTAGCCGATGGCGTACGCGTTCATAACTTGCAAATGCTTCTTCAAAATTCAAATGATTGCGCCTCGTACTTTTGCTGATACCCATTCAGATATAATAACTGCAATTAAAATTACGAGAAGAATTAATGAAACCTGTGGCCAAGCTAAAACATTTAGTGATGACGAAAGTTGTAATCCAATACCACCTGCTCCCACCAACCCTAATACCGTTGACTCGCGAATATTGATATCCCAGCGAAAGACTGCAATTCCCGCAAATGCAGGCAGTATCTGTGGAACAATTCCATATGCCATAACCTGCCAACGTGAAGCACCAGTCGCTGTTATAGCTTCTACCTGAGTTTGATCAATTTCTTCAATAGCTTCATATAAAAGTTTAGCGCAAAAACCTATAGAGCGAATGGCAATGGCAATAACTCCCGCAAAAACACCAGGGCCAATAATGGCTATTAATAATAGTGCCCATATCAACGAATTTATCGAACGAGATGAAACAATAATGAGAAGCGCGATGGGGCGTACAAAAAACTTTGATGGAGTTGTGTTATGTGCGGCTAGAAAAGCAATTGGTACAGCCAATATTAATGAAAATATTGTACCTAGTGTCGCTATATTTAGAGTATCCCAAATTGGTTCACCTAATTGTGCTATATATTCCCAGCGTGGTGGGGTTGCACGTGTCCAAATATCATCTGCGATACGTGGGGCATCCCAAACAAAAAACCATGTCGTTGAATTAGATATTTTTTGCCAACAATATGCAAATATTGCTACACCAATTAGCCATATTATCCAATGTGAAATACTTTCACGACCAGTATTTCTTTGCCATACTTGTTTACCTTGAAGATCCTGAACTGGCATTATTGCACACGCGCCCTAATCACGCCGGACATATATTCTAAAGCCATGACGATCATTATAATAATTAATAAAATAGCAGCTGCAGTATCATACTCATAACGGTCAAAGGCAGTATTTAGTGTAGCCCCTATACCTCCTGCTCCAACCAACCCAAGGATAGCACTTTCACGAAAATTTATATCAAGACGATAAATACTTAATCCAATAAGGCGAGGCATTACTTGTGGTTGCACTCCGTAGTTGATCCATTGCGTCCACTTCGCACCGGAAGCCTCAATGGCTTCAGCCTGTACTTTATCCATACTTTCAATGTCTTCTGCCAACAATTTAGATAGGAAACCTATGGTGGCAAAGCTTAGAGTAAGGAATCCAGCTAGTGGACCAAAGCCAAAGATAGCTACTAAAAGAATAGCTACGATTATTTCTTGAAGTGCGCGACTGATTGCAATTATTGAGCGACATATTAGGTAAACAGGTAAGGGGGCAATATTGCGTGCCGCTCCTAGAGCAATAGGAATGGAAATTGCAATACCTACTACTGATGACGTAATTGTCATAATTATACTCTCGAACATTCCTTCATAAATATCAGATGAGCGAGTGGTAAAGTCAGGATTGGTAAATGCCAAAACGAATTTTTTACCACGTTCTAATCCCTCATAAACACGAGACCAGTTAACATCTATGGTTGCATAAGCAGCTAGTAGATAAGTAAGAAAAAATATTATTAACGTCCATCTTAACCACGGTCGTTTGATGAACGAAGGTTTGCGCCAAGGTTTACTTATAAAGCTGTCTATTTCGCTCATTTGGTAACCATTATATCACTGTCGTCATCAACAGATTCAATAGTAGCTTCCCAATCTTCTTCACCATAAATAGTAGTTAATACTTCAGGTGTTAAGCCCTCAGGAGGCCCATCAAATTCAATGGCACCAAATCTTAAGCCAATAACTCGTTGCACAAACATTTGTGCCAAGGCAACGTCGTGGATGTTAATTATTGCAGCGAGACCACGCTCTTTGCACAATTCACAAATTAAGCGCATGATTTGGCGAGATGTTTTTGGGTCAAGCGATGCTGTCGGTTCATCAACTAGCAACAATGCTGGGTTTTGAATAAGTGCACGGCAGATTCCAACACGCTGCCGTTGACCACCAGACAATTCATCCGCACGTTTGTCGGCCATGTGTGCAAGGCCTACTCTTTCAAGCAAGCGGAATGCTTCATCTACATCTGATTGCGGGAAACGTCTTAAAAAGCTTCGCCAGAAACCAACATAGCCTAAGCGACCAGATAAAACATTTTCCATAACGCTTAATCTTTCAACTAATGCATATTCCTGAAAAATCATTCCCATTCGGCGGCGTTCACGCCGCAAATTATTTGATGACAAGCTAGTTAATTCAACTTCGCCTAGGTAAACTTTACCTGAAGTGGGCTCGACAAGTCTATTTATGCAACGAATAAGTGTAGATTTACCAGCTCCAGATGGCCCAATTAGAGCTAAAACTTGGCCTTCCGGTACTAATAGCTGAACTGATTTTAAAGCCTGGTCGCCAGTTTTATAAGTTTTTTCAAGTTTCTCAAGCCGCAGCATTAAGTATTCCTATTCTAAATTTTGATTAAAAAGGCGAATTAGAGATCCGCCTTTTTAGTATTTATTTGCAAACGTAACTTACGTTTTTTTAATGTTTATTCGCAAGCGTAGCTTACGCCATTTGCAGTATCTATTTTTCGAATAACATCCCAGAATTTCTTGTATGTCATTGGAAGGAACTGACCTTCATTAGACTTTTCAAATTCTTCTTGAAGGGATGTACCTTCCCACTCAAAGTTAAAAAATGCATTACGTATTTTTTCTTTCAAATCAGGCGCCAGATTATGCGCAGTACCAAAACCCGTAGTGGGGAAGGTCTGTGATTTGTAGATTACCTTTACATCTTCAGCTTTGATCACGTCGCGGCTAATCATGCGCGCTTTAACTGAGTTAGCGATAGAAGCTGCCATGTAATCTTTGTTGGCTACACCTAGAATTGAATTATCGTGCTTACCAGAGTAAACTGGCTCAAAATCACGGTCAGGCAACATGTCGAAGTCACCTTTAAGTATGGCACTTGGAGCTTTAAAACCCGAGTTTGATGTTGGTGAAGTAAAGGCTAGTTGTTTGCCTCTAATGTCTTCGACTTTATTAATGCCCGAACCGGGATAAGTAATGATTTCCATTTCATAACCAAAATTGCCATCCTTAGATGCCATAATTGTAAACGGGTTAAAGCCCGCACAGTTTACAGCTAAAGGATTTGAGCCGGTATTAAAGCCAGCAATGTGTAGGCGACCTGAACGCATAGCTTCAATTTGAGCAGCGTTGCTTTGAACTGGAAAAAACATAACTGACTTGCCAGTTTCTGATTCGAGATGTGTTAAAAAATCTGACCAAGCTGCTTTATAAACAGCTGGATCTTCAACTGGTGTATATGCAAATATCAGTGTATCAGGATTAGCTTGGTCTGATGGATCTGTAGGTGTGTCGGCAATTAAATCACCGTTCACGTCACAGAAACGTTTGTCGAGATCGCCACGAGGGCAATCTTGGGACGCAACTGGACCTGCAAGTGAAAGAGCAAAAGTCAAAGCTACGCCAGATAAAAGTGAGTTCATTAATTTCATAAAAGTATCCTCCTTGAAACATGAAGCTACCTTTTAAAAAATAAATAGCAAGAACGAATGTTCGAAATCTTTCGTTAATAAGTTTTTTTATTAAAAATATTAGCAAATACTTATTTTTTTAAATTTTTATAACAAAAATTAATTAAGAAATTTGTATACCGTGAGCTTTCCAATCATGAAAAGTATCGCTCTCAGACAGGTCTGGCAAAGGTTCATTTAAGTATCCTTTCGAAAATAGACGAAAGGGAACTGTTGCGTTTAGTGCAGTGTAAAAATCAATGGAACTGTCTCCAACATAAAGTGCTTGTGACTCTTGAGCACCTAGTTTTTTGATACAGTTTAATAATGGTGTTGGGTTTGGTTTTTTAGCTTGGCCATTTTCTGCACCAGCTATAATATTGAAAAAACGTGTCAAATCTAATCTATCACAAATTTCTTGTGCTGGTTTTGTAGGTTTATTAGTACAAATACCAAGTGGGATTCCTGCATTTTGAAAAAATTGAAGGGCAGAAACAACATTGGGGTAGGGGCGGGTTAATGTCGTCATATTTTCGCTATAAAATGCCATAAAAGAGACTAACGCTTTTTGTTTGAGCAATGTATTATATCCACCACTTTCTCTCAGGCTTCGTTCAACCAATTTATCTACGCCATCACCAATAAATGAAATTACAGTATCTATGCAAAGTGGTGCACGCTTTAATTCATCAAGCATGGCATTTATTGCTGAATGTAGGTCAGGAGCACTGTGAATTAGTGTCCCATCTAAATCAAATATGATCACTTTTGGATTTGTCATTAAATTCTTATATCAAATCATTAGTTGATAGGTAAAGTACTAATCTTTTTTTAATAAAATAACGTAGTAATAATTAATCTTCTCTAAAATTTTTTAATTCGTCGTTTTAGGACTTATGTTGGATATACAAAAGTTAAGATATTAGTAACCCCAATGGATTCTTTTTAGCTATGGAAATTTTTTTAAGTGCAAGAACTTTATTGTATGCTGGATATAACAGGGATAAATTACATATATGAAACGAATGTCTGGTAATATATATTATGTTAACTTTTAGATACTGGTAAATATAATATGCCTTAAGAAAGTATTTCATAACAAAAGCTTAAAGCATCAACCAATTTATCAATTTCTTCTGTAGTATTGTACATTGCCAAAGAAGCTCGTGCAGTTGAGGAAACTCCAAGATGCTTCATCAAAGGTTGTGCACAATGATGACCAGCTCTAACGGCTATGCCACGTTGATCTATGATTGTAGAAATATCATGTGGATGGCCGGCACCTTCTAAAGTAAAAGAAAAAATTGCACCTTTAGTGGATGTATTTCCGTAAACTTTTAACCAATTCAAATTCGAGAGCTTTTCAACTGCGTAATTGCGTAAGTTAGTCTCGTGATCTGCAATGTTTTTTAATCCAACACTTTGCATATAATCAATAGCCGCTCCCAAGCCGATCATTTGTACAATACCTGGAGTTCCAGCTTCAAATTTAAATGGCGATACATTATATGAAACAAAATCGCGCTCCACGATTTTAATCATATCGCCACCACCCATGAAATGTTGCATTTCATCTTGGCGGTCTTTGCGGATGTAAATAGCGCCTGATGACGATGGACCATATAGCTTATGTCCAGTTATAACAAAAAAATCACAACCCATATCTGATACATTTATAGGCATATGGACACTAGATTGTGATCCATCTACCAATACAGCAACGCCTTTTTTACGTGCTTCTGTACATATGGCTTTTACATCAACTACTGTTCCTAAAACATTAGACATTTGCGTAATGGCAATCAATTTTGTTTTTGTCGTTATTGCATCAATAACAGCCTGAGCATCTAAGGCTCCATCTGCATCAGTTTCAATCCACTTTATAATTATTCCTTGTCGTTCACGTAGAAAGTGCCAAGGAATAATATTGGCATGGTGTTCCATTATAGAAAGAATAATTTCATCACCTGCCTGCAAATTTGGTGATGCCCAGGCATAAGATATCATATTAATGCCCTCTGTTGCTCCAGAGTTAAAAATAATTTCTTCTGGATACTCCGCCCCAAGAAAATTTTGAATCTTTCCACGTACGGCTTCATAGTTATCTGTTGATATATTCGAAAGCGTATGTAAGCCCCTGTGAACATTTGAATATTCTTCAGAATATGCTTTTGTTATCGCATCTATAACTGCATTAGGTTTTTGTGCAGATGACCCGTTATCCAAGTAAACTAATTGCTTATTATTTACAGTGCGTGACAATATTGGAAAGTCTTTACGGATTTCGTTTACATCATACATTATTAAATTCCAATTCTTTTAAGTTCGAAGTCCACTGCCAAATAAATATAAAAGTAGTTAAAATAGCTAAAGATATTTTAACTACGGGGAAATAAATTGATAATACTGAAGATGCTAATATTATAGGAGAAGTGACCACTGCTGCCCAAAATAAAGCACGCCTTGTCCCTACATAATCGCCCTGCCCTCCAAATTTAGCTAAAATTATATGAGACAAAGCCGCTATGCCATACATTAACAATGGCATCATAAATACTGATGCTATAAATTGGGCTGCTGCCAAGGCGGATAGACTATCATTCATTATATATGCGCGTTTTGCAATTTCAGGTAATAAAGAAAGGAAACTAAGCAAGCCAAATAGCAAAGCAAAAAACAATGTTTGCTCTTCCCTTATGCCATCTTCTATTTGTCGACGCATTTCCAACTTTGGAGTTCTATAAGAAGCATTAATCTCAGATATTAAGGTCATTAAGCTTATCCGTGCTCCATCCATGCAGTCAGCCGGTCTCTAATATCATTCGCTAAATCATTATTATCAATTTCTTCAATAGCTTCAGCAAGGAATGCAAGTACTAACATGTCTTGTGCTTGCTTACGTGGAACACCACGAGAAGCTAGATAAAATAATGCATCTTCATCTATAGCTCCAACCGTCGAACCGTGAGAGCATGCCACATCATCAGCATATATTTCCAGTTCAGGTTTCGCTAAAAAATTAGAATTTTCATCTAACAATAAACCTTGAGATATTTGGTATCCGTCAGTTTTTTGTGCATCTGCTTTAACTAAGATTTTACCTTGGAAAACTCCTGTGGCACCATTACGTAAGACTTTTTTGAAGACTTGGCGGCTTTCGCAATTAATTGAGTCATGTGTAACAAAAACGGTGTCATCATGATGAAAATTATTACCGTCCCCTGCGCATGCTCCAGCAACTGTTGCTTTTGCATCATCACCAGTAAATTCTAAAACGGCATCATTTCTAGTTAATATTCCATTCATGGTCATAGTAAAAGAACGAAAAATACTTCTATGTCCAAGGCGTCCAAACAAATGAGTTACAGTTTTACGTTCATGGTCGCGACCCTGTGTTCGAACATGGTGAAATTCAGCATCATCAGATACATCAACTTCAATAACAGAATTAAAACGGGCGGCACCGGCACCACTTTCAAGCAGTGTGAATTCTGCACCTTCATCTATCTTAATAATATGATGAAGCATTACATCTGAAGTTTCAGAATTGTGAACATAGTTAATAGCTAAAGGTTTATCACATTTACTTGTAACGTGTATCACCAAACCGTGCCCTGCTACGGCTGTGTTTAAAGCTGCTAAGGGACGATGAACAGGGTTTTGACCATTACTTTCTAGCTTACCATATAAATCTTTAGCCCAGTGTATATCTGTTGAGGTAACATCTGATAGCATTTCAATACTGGCACCAATTAAAGATAAATCATCCGATCTGTCTGTGTCAATGATACCATCTACAAAAACAATACGAATGCAGTCCACCAAATCAAACATTGGGCTTTCATCATTAGAAAACAATGCGGCAGGTTTTGTTGGAACAACTGTAAGTTCAGAAGGATCAGTATACCTCCAGTACTCATCGCGTTTATGGGGTGCGCCTTGTGCATTAAATGCAGTGATTGCATTTGTTCGTATATCATTAGCCCATTTAGCACCATATGGCATCGGGTAATTAGCAACTAAATTCGCTGCTCCTGATAATTTAGGATGAATTATAGCCATATTTAAGCAACCTCTGCCAAAATATCTGCATATCCATTTTCTTCAACCTCTAAAGCTAATTCTGGACCACCTGATTTGATAATACGACCATTTGCCATTATGTGTACAACATCAGGTTTTATATGATCTAAAAGTCTTTGATAGTGAGTAATTACCAAAAATGATCGCTTCCCATCACGAAGTGCATTAACGCCTTCCGCAACTAATTTCATTGCGTCAACGTCTAATCCAGAGTCTGTTTCGTCTAAAACGCACATTTTAGGTTCTAGCATTGCCATCTGTAAAATTTCATTTCGTTTTTTCTCACCACCAGAAAATCCAACATTTACTGGGCGCTTTAACATATCAGCATCAATTTTTAATGACTTAGCTTTTTCACGAACAATCTTAAGAAACTGGCCAGCAGATAGTTCGTCTTCACCACGTGCTTTTCGTTGTGCATTAACTGCTGTACGTAAAAATGTCATATTTCCAACACCTGGAATTTCTACAGGGTATTGGAATGCTAAAAATAAACCAGCAGCAGCACGCTCTTCGGGGTTCATATCCAACAAATCATTTCCATATAACTCAGCAGACCCAGCAGTGACTTTATATCCGGCCTTCCCTGCTAAAACGTATGAAGTAGTAGATTTTCCAGATCCATTTGGACCCATTATTGCATGGACTTCGCCTTCACCAATTTCTAAATCTATTCCTTTAAGAATTTGCTTATCTTCTTCTTCAAGTTCAACTTGTAAATTTTTAATACTAAGCATTTTTTTATCCTACTGAGCCTTCAAGGCTGATTGCTACTAATGCCTGTGCTTCCATGGCGAACTCCATGGGTAAGGCTTGTAATACTTCTTTGCAAAAACCATTGACCACTAAGGCTACTGCTTCTTCTTCGTCCATGCCGCGTTGGCGGCAGTAAAATAGTTGATCATCATCGACTTTAGATGTAGTTGCTTCGTGTTCTACTCGAGCTGTGTTGTTTTTAACTTCAATATAGGGAACAGTATGGGCTCCACATTTATCCCCTATTAGTAAAGAGTCACACTGCGTGTAATTTCTTGCGTTAGATGCTTTTGGATGCATAGAAACCAAACCACGGTAAGTATTTTGTGCTTTTCCCGCTGAAATACCTTTTGAAACAATTCGAGATTTTGTGTTTTTTCCAAGGTGTATCATTTTAGTTCCAGTATCAGCTTGTTGCATATTATTTGCGATAGCTATTGAATAAAATTCACCTTGGCTATAATCGCCCCGTAAAATACAAGAAGGATACTTCCAGGTAACAGCAGAACCTGTCTCAACTTGTGTCCACATAACTTTTGCACGATCCCCCCGGCAATCTGCCCGTTTGGTTACGAAGTTATAAATGCCACCTTTGCCATTTTCATCGCCTGGGTACCAATTTTGAACTGTAGAGTATTTAATCTCAGCATCTTCCAAAATAACCAATTCAACTACAGCTGCATGTAATTGAGCAACGTCACGTTGTGGGGCCGTACAGCCTTCTAAATATGAAACTGAAGAACCTTTTTCGGCTATTATCAATGTACGTTCAAACTGCCCAGTATTTTCTGCATTTATACGGAAATAGGTAGATAATTCCATAGGGCATTTTACACCTTCTGGAATATAGACAAACGATCCATCAGAAAATACGGCAGAATTTAAAGTAGCATAAAAGTTATCAGATTGTGGCACTACAGAACCAATGTATTTTTTAACTAATTCTGGGTGCTCTTTTAATGCTTCTGATATAGACATAAAAATTACACCAGCTTGCTTAAGCTCTTTTTGAAAGGTTGTTCCAACCGAAACTGAATCAAAGACTGCATCCACTGCAACTTTACGTTCACCTTCAGGAGCTTCAACGCCAGCCAATAAAGCTTGCTCTTTCAAAGGGATTCCTAATTTTGCATAAGTTTCCAATAGCTTTGGATCAACATCATCAAGCGATTTTGGCTTCTCTTCTGACATAGATTTTGGACGCGCGTAGTAATAAATATCTTGGAAGTTAATTTTTGGATAATCAACCATTGCCCATTCGGGCTCTTTCATTTGCTTCCACCGTTCGAATGCCTGTAACCGCCATTCTAACATCCACTCAGGCTCTTCATTTTTGTCAGAGATAAGCCGGACTATGTCTTCATTTAAGCCAAGAGGAGCATATTCTATTTCCACGTCAGTGGAAAAGCCATATTTATACTTTCCACTTAAAGATTTTACCGCGGCAACGGTTTCGGCTTCAACACCATCTTTTGCAATCATATCAGTCATATAACTCGTCCTTTACGCAGCTTTAGCCACAAATTTCTTATAAGCTTTGATCCATGCATCAGCAAAGCTCATCACCTCTTGTTCTGTAGTAGTTGGGCCAATGGAAACCCTAATAGCACTTGATGCGGTAATGTCATCATAACCCATTGCCTTCAAGACCTGACTTACTTTTACTTTGCCACTTGAACAGGCTGAACCAGCAGAAATTGCGAAACCGGATAAATCCATTTTCATTACTTGTGTATCACCTTTCCACCCAGGAACAGCAAAATTGCTTGTATTAGGTAATCGATCAACGTCCTTACCAAAGAAAATAGCGTTAGTTGCCGTATCGGCAATTCGTATTTCCATTTTATCACGTAATTCACCAACTTGCTCCCAAACACCGTTAGCTAAGTCTTGTGCTGCTACTTTTGCGGCTACTCCAAATCCTACTATGCCCAATAAGTTTTCAGTCCCGGAACGGCGCCCCTGTTCTTGTCCACCACCTTTGATCTGAGTGCTTACATCTATACCATCAGATAAAACTAGAGCTCCTACTCCTTTAGGGCCACCAATTTTATGTGCTGATAATAATGCACTTTTTATACCTAACCAATTAAAAGATATAGGCAATTTGCCAAATGTTTGCACCTGATCACTCATGATTGCGCCACGAACTTGATCTCCTTGGCAAATACCCGTTTCACTGTTGGCGCCTTGTAAAGCAAAATTTCCTTCTCCTTTTACAATACCATTGGCATTTATAAGTAAATCTGTAGCTCCATACGCCTTAACACAATCATGTTCAATTTTAGCACAATTCAAATTATTAGACTGCATCATAAGTCCAGCAGCTTCGGTTGCGCTACTTGTCCATATGATTCCATTTGGATCGCAACCAAAAGATTCTGCTAATTGCAATCGCGCACGTTCAACCAATCCTTTAGCTACTCTACCCTCACCGTGAACACTTGAAGGGTTACCTGTAACATCCATAGCGTTAATGATTGCTGCACGAACTTCCGGTCTTAGTGGTGCCGTAGCATTCCAATCAAGATAAACCCTACTCATAATGCTTTAATCATAATGTATTTTATTATCTTTATCATGATATTCAGCCTTCATCTATCAATTGAAATAATGATGGCACAGCCGGACATGGAGCTATTTGATTTTCAATTAAATCTGATAGTCGAGTTGCATGCAGATAAACAAAAACTTGAGCTGATAGACTTTCCCACAAGCGATTACTTAAAGATTGTGCCCGAGTACCAGACGATGCCCCAGAAACTCCAGCACCCATAGATAAAGCATTCATGTCTTCATCTACAGCAGTTAAAATTTCTGATATACGAATAGTATCTGTTGGTTTAGCTAATTTATAACCACCACCTGGACCACGAACAGATGCTATAATTGCAGCCCGACGCAATTTTAAAAATAATTGTTCTAAATAATTTAATGAAATATTTTGTCTGTCTGAAATTTCACCTAAAGAAACTAGACCTTTTTCACCCTCAATAGCCAAGTCTACCAAGGCTATCATTGCATATCTGCCTTTTGTACTCAATTTCATGCTTCTATGGGTCCTATTTAGTTGACGAAAGCCTTCCAAATCCTTATTCAAAAAGATCAGCGGGGATATATACCTCGATTTAGAACCATTCTAAAGTTACTGACCATTTTCGTCAACTATTGAAATGGACTTTAACTGATAAACACGAGAGTAGCAGTAAAACGATGCCAGAAGTAATTTTCCCCGGCCCAGATGGTCGCCTAGAAGGTCGTTATCACCCACAAAAGGCAAAAGATGCACCTATTGCAATTTTATTGCACCCACACCCACAGTTTGGCGGTACAATGAATAATAAGGTTGTATATAACCTTCATTATGCATTTTATAATATGGGCTTCACAGTATTGCGTTTCAATTTTAGAGGTGTTGGTAGATCTCAAGGTGAATATGATCAGGGCATTGGAGAGTTATCTGATGCGGCTTCAGCATTAGATTACTTACAGGCAATGAACCCTAATGCTAAACATTGTTGGGTTGCAGGTTTTAGTTTTGGTGCTTGGATTGGAATGCAACTATTGATGCGTAGGCCTGAAATTTCAGGTTTTATTTCGGCAGCTCCTCCAGCAAATACATATGATTTTAGCTTTTTAGCACCTTGCCCTGCTTCTGGTTTAATAATTAATGGGTCATCTGATCGAGTAGTTCCACCAGTGGATGTCGAAGGTTTAGTTGGCAAATTACATGAACAAAAGGGTATTACTATCACACATGAAGTGATTGAAGGATCTGGGCATTTTTTTGAGAACGATCATATGGATACCATGATAGGTTCAGTGGATAGTTATGTTCGCAGAAGGCTAACTGAAACAACTCGTTAATTTTACAGTAATGACTGTTTGCCCTATGGATCCGATATAATCCCCCCTTTTATAGGCCTGACGCATCCAGTTGTTGTTGGGCTTGATAATGATAGATTATTTACAACTCTAGCTGCTAGATACCCAAATGCTTGAGCTTCAAGCATATCGCCATTTAAGCCAATAGATTCTACTGGATCTACTGGTTGTTCTAAACGTTGCCGCAATCCCTTCATAATAGCAATGTTATGACGGCCTCCACCACATATTAGCCATCGATATGGTTTATATTTTAAGTGTAATTGAGCGGCATATACACTTTCTACACAAATTGCTGTTAAAGTGGCTGCTCCGTCTGCGTCTGAAAGAGTTGATACTAAGTCTTGAATCACAGAAAAAGAATTTCTATCGAGTGACTTAGGTGGTTTTTTATTAAAAAAATCAGATTTCATAAAACTACTTAAAATATTTTGATCTATATTTCCAGATAGGGCCAAAGATCCATTCAAATCATATAGTTGACCGGTTCGGTTAAGTATAAAATCATTTAATGGTGCATTTGCTGGACCAGTATCAAACGCTATGACTGCATTATTCATATCTGGTGAAGCAATATTCGTATTAATTAAACTAATATTGCCTACTCCACCTAGATTAACAAAAGCTAATTTTTCAGAAATATTTAAAGTTTTTGCACATGCAAAATGAAAAAATGGAGCTAAGGGAGCCCCCTCTCCTCCAGCTGCTACATCCGCTGTTCTAAAATCCCAAATAACACGTTTATTACTTAACTTAGCCAAAGTGGCACCATTACCTAATTGAAATGTGCGTAAATTTTTTGGGTCATGATTTAAGGTTTGTCCATGAAATCCAATTAGTTCTGCATCTGGTAAAGCTTTAATTACATCAAGGTGCGCATCATGGATTATGTCTAGTGCATCTTCAAATCCACCATTCTCTGGCCAAGAACCAAATTTTGAACGTAAAATTGATTGTTCTATTTTTGTATATGGTCGAAAATAAGAATTTTCAAAGCCTATAATTTTGTTACCATCAGTTATACAAATAGCGCCATCAACACCATCAAGTGATGTTCCAGACATTAAACCAAGACATCTGTAAATCATAAACTTTGATCTCCTACTTGCCACTCGCTAGATTGGCGCTAAAAGGTATTTAATTACCATTAAATGAAAGCAAACTGATATGACTTACAAGCCCAAATCAGAATTTTTGCATGAAATGCAAACACGTGGCTTCTTGCAAGACTGTACAGACCTTCAGGGACTTGATGAGCTATTACTTCAAGGCTGTATGCCAGCATATATAGGCTTTGATGCTACTGCTGATAGTTTACATATTGGTTCTTTAATTCAAATAATGATGTTACGATGGCTTCAAAAAACAGGCCATAAACCACTTCCTTTAATGGGTGGGGGGACAACTAAGATTGGTGACCCCTCCGGTAAGGACGAAAGTCGTCAGTTAATTACTGCTGAGTTAATTGCTGAAAATATAAATGGAATTCAAAAAGTTTTTGCTAAATACCTATCATTTGGTGATGGTGAGAACGATGCCATGATGATTAATAATGCTGAGTGGTTGGATAAGCTTAATTATATTGAATTTCTACGCGATATAGGCAAACATTTTACTATTAATAGAATGATAGCAATGGAAAGTGTGAAGTTACGATTAGAGCGTGAACAACCCCTAACTTTTTTAGAATTTAATTATATGTTACTTCAAGCATATGATTTTATGGAGCTAAACAATCGCTATGGTGTAGCAATGCAAATGGGTGGTTCAGACCAATGGGGCAATATAGTTAATGGTATTGATCTAACTCGTCGGCTAAATAAAAATACAGTATATGGCCTGACTACTCCATTGTTAACAAAGGCTGATGGCTCAAAAATGGGCAAGTCAGCAAATGGCGCAATATGGTTAAATTCTGACAAACTATCTCCGTATGAGTTTTGGCAATTTTGGCGCAATACTTTAGATGCTGACGTTGGTAAGTTTCTTAAACTATTTACTGAATTACCTGTTTCTGAGTGTAACCGCTTGGGATCTTTAACAGGACAAGAAATAAATAAAGCAAAAATAGTTTTAGCTAATGAAGTAACTAAACTTTGTCACGGAGCTGAAGCAGCTTTAAATGCAGCTAACACTGCACGTAAGGTTTTTGAGGAAGATAGTTCTGATGAAAACCTCCCTACGCTTCAATTAACTGCAAATGAAGCCTTGGATGGTCTTAGCTTTACGCAAGCATTAGTTAGAACTGGCTTAGTTCTATCTGGCAAAGAAGCAAAACGCATCATTGCAGGTGGTGGTGCTCGGCTAAATGATGAGCCAATTATTGATGCTGGCTATATGTTGAGTGAATCTGATTTAATTCAGACACCTAAAATTAGTGCATCAAAAAAGAAACATGCATTAATAAAAGTTATTTAAATAAAATTTATCAATGAAATTTTTTTTAAATATAAAAGAAGCTAACAAGGCTACCCTTCACTTTGATGAAGACTAGCCTTGTTATAAATAATAATAATTTCAAAGCTGCAGAATAATTATATTAATTATCAATCTTAATCCAAACCCGTTTCATTATATCAGGGATTTCAACTGATCCGTTATTACTACGGGCACCACGTTTAATGTCATTAACAATATTTTGACCTTTTATGACACGTCCAAAAACTGTGTATTTTTTATCAAGATTTGGACTTCTGTCAAACATAATAAAAAATTGTGAATTTGCAGAGTTAAGGCTTTGGGCTCTTGCCATACCAACTGTACCCTCTTCAAACTTAATATCAGAAAACTCAGCTTCTAAATCAGGGTAGTTTGAGCCACCTTGCCCCGCATAGCGTTGCTTGAAGTTTTCTACTTTTCCAAATTTTACATCACCTGTTTGTGCCATGAAGCCTTCGATAACTCGGTGGAAAACAACATTGTTATAAACACCATCACGAGCTAAAATCTTTATACGTTCAACATGCGATGGTGCAAATTCAGGTAATAATTCAATTTCAATTATGCCATTTGCACTACCTTGAACTTCGATCATGAGTATGTTTTCAGGTTCTGCGGCAAATGCAAAACCAGCTATACAAAGAAACCCAGTGCTTAAAATATTTTTTAGAAATTTTATCATAAATCTGCGGCAACTTTTACTGAGATCATACGATCAGGAGCTTGGGGCGGCTCTCCACGAACTATAGCGTCAACAAGCTCCATTCCTGATGTAACACGCCCATAAACAGTATATTGGCCATTTAAGAAATTATTATCGCCAAAATTAATGAAAAACTGTGAGTTTGCTGAATCTGGGCTTGCTGAACGTGCTGCACCTATTGTTCCACGATCGTGAGGTAGTTTTGAAAACTCAGCAACAATATTTGGCAAATCAGATCCGCCAGTGCCCGCTGAAGCAAGATTAAATCCATCTTCCATATCACCGTTCTGAACATCACCAGTCTGAGCCATAAAGCCATCTATTACCCTGTGAAAACATACGTTATCATATTGGCCAGATCTGGCTAATTCTTTCATGCGAGCACAATGTAGTGGCGCTACATCTGGTAATAATGTGATGTGAACTGGTCCATCTTTTAATTCAATGATGATAGTATTTTCAAGATCTTGGTTATCTGACATGGTTTAGCCTTATAATGTTAAAATTTGATTAGATTTAAGATGTGTAAATAAAAAATGAAAGCCAAAAATTATTTATTTATATAAACTTTTGCTTTAATGCCTCTTTTACGCCAGGTGTAACAAACTTTGATACATCACCACCTAATCGTGATATTTCTTTTACCAATCGGGATGCAATGGCTTGGTGCTTTGCTTCTGCCATTAAAAATGTAGTTTCAATGCTATCATTCATAGCACGATTCATTCCAACTAGTTGGTACTCGTATTCAAAATCTGAAACTGCTCTGAGACCCCTAATTACAATTTGAGCACCAATCTCTTGAGCCTTATCAATTAATAAATTTTCAAAAGGCTCAACTAGAATCTCCGTATTTGTGTGTTCAAACTTTGTAAGGTTACGTTCAATCATTTCTACACGCTCTTCTAGTGAGAAAAGTGGCCGTTTGTCACGATTTATTGCGACACCAATAACTAATTTATCAACTAATACACATGCACGCTTGATTATATCAAGATGACCCAATGTTATTGGGTCAAATGTTCCGGGATATAATCCTGTACGCATCTTTATACCTTATCTATTTTCATTACCATGCAATAGAAAACTAATTGTCTGGATAAGTTTTAAATTATTTTATAAGTATACTGAGTTATTACCACATTGCATTTAATTTTAAATAGATATTATTTAAAATTAAATTTTAAAAATCAGTGACTTAAATATTAAATCATATCCTTTAAGTAGAAACCCGTATAACTTTCTTTAATTCTTACAACTTCTTCGGGTGTTCCTAGAGCAACTATTTTGCCACCTTGATCACCTCCTTCAGGTCCAATATCAATAATATGGTCCGCAGTCTTAACTACATCAAGATTATGCTCTATGACAATTACTGTGTTTCCTTGATCAACTAATTCATGCAATACTTCCAATAACTTACGTACGTCTTCAAAATGTAAACCAGTTGTTGGCTCGTCTAATATATATAAAGTTTTACCAGTCGAACGTTTAGCTAATTCTTTTGAAAGTTTAACACGTTGCGCTTCACCTCCAGATAAGGTCGTTGCGGATTGACCAACTTTTATGTATCCTAAACCTACTCGCATTAATGCTGTCATTTTATCACGAATGCTTGGAACAGCTTTAAAAAATGCTTCAGCATCCTCTACAGTCATATCAAGAACGTCTGCTATACTTTTTCCCTTAAATAATACTTCTAATGTTTCTCTATTATACCTTTTACCCTTACAGGTCTCACATTCTACATAGACATCAGGCAGAAAATGCATTTCTATTTTAATCAAACCGTCACCTTGGCATGATTCACATCGTCCACCTTTTACATTAAAGCTAAAGCGTCCAGGTTTATAACCCCTAGTTTTTGCTTCAGGAAGTCCTGCAAACCAATCTCTGATAGGAGTGAATGCACCGGTATAAGTAGCTGGATTTGATCGTGGCGTCCTCCCGATAGCACGCTGATCTATATCTATAACTTTATCAAGGTAATGTAGTCCTCGGACTTCATCACATTGTGCAGGTGTTTGTTTTGCACCATTTAAGCGCATAGACGCTGTTTTGAAAAGTGTTTCGATTGTTAAAGTCGACTTCCCCCCCCCTGAAACACCAGTCACACAGGTGAAGGTCCCAAGTGGAAAATTTGCATTTATACCTTTTAGATTATTACCTGTCGCATTTGTAATGGTTATTTCTTTACCGTTACCACTACGCCTATGAGCTGGTACTGGAATACACTTTTTGCCACTAAGGTATTGGCCTGTAATAGATTTCTTGTTTTTAATAATTTGTGCAGGTGTGCCTTTAGCAATTATTTGACCACCATGAACACCTGCTCCAGGACCTATATCAAGCACGTAATCTGCACTACGAACTGCCTCTTCATCGTGCTCTACTACTATTACAGTGTTTCCCTGATCACGTAAATTTTTTAAGGTTTCAAGTAATCTACCATTATCACGTTGATGTAATCCAATAGATGGCTCATCTAATACATATAAAACTCCTGTAAGACCTGAACCAATTTGACTTGCCAATCGAATGCGCTGACTTTCTCCTCCAGACAAAGTCCCTGAAAAGCGAGATAATGTAAGATAATTCAGACCTACATTAACAAGAAAGCCTAATCTTTCACGGATTTCTTTTAAAATAGCTAATGCAATAGTGTTTTTTTGTTTGGTTAGGCTCTCCGGAACAGATTTAATCCATTCTAGTGCCTCTTTAATAGACATTTGTACGACCTGCCCTACATGCAAGTCATTGATTTTAACTGCTAATGCCTCAGGCCGTAAACGATAGCCATTGCATGAACCGCAATGGCGGTTATTTTGGTATCTTTCAAATTCTTCACGCACCCAATTACTATCAGTTTCACGATACCTACGTTCCATATTTGGAATAATGCCCTCAAAGTTACGAGTGACCTCATAAACACGTCCACCGTCATCATACCTAAATTTAATCTCTTTTTTACCGGAACCGTGTAACATTAATATGTGAATAGTTTCAGGAAGGTCGCGCCAAGCTGCATTTGTATTAAAATCATAATATTTAGCCAATGATTCAATTGTTTGTTTGTAATAAGGAGATTTTCCTTTGGCCCAAGGAGCTAATGCGCCTTTGAATAAACTTAAAGATGGATCAGGGACAACTAAACGTTCATCAAAAAATAGCTCAACACCAAGCCCATCACACTCAGTACATGCTCCAACTGGTGCGTTAAAAGAAAATAATCTTGGTTCAATTTCAGAAATAGTAAAACCACTTACAGGGCATGCGAATTTTTCTGAAAAAGTAAAACGCTGTGGTTTTTTATCTTTTGAAGCTATTTCTAATATCGCTATACCATCAGCTAAATCTAATGCAGTTCGAAAACTATCTGCAAGACGTTGTTCTAAACCAACTTTAATAACAATACGATCAACTACAACGTCAATATTGTGTCTAAATTTTTTATCTAAAGTTGGTACATCATCTAAATCATAAAATTCTTTATTAACCTTAACCCTCTGAAATCCTTGTTTTTTTAAATCTTGAAACTCTTTTTTATATTCACCTTTTCGATCTCGTACTATTGGTGCAAGTAAATATGCCCGCGTACCTTCTTCCATGGTCATCACTCTATCAACCATTTCTGAAATTTGTTGAGCTTCAATAGCCAGGCCTGTAGCTGGTGAATATGGAGTACCTACACGCGCAAATAAAAGTCGCATATAATCATATATTTCAGTTACAGTTCCAACCGTCGAACGAGGATTTTTTGAGGTAGTTTTTTGCTCAATTGAAATAGCAGGTGAAAGGCCTGATATGTGATCAACGTCAGGCTTTTGCATCATATCAAGAAATTGTCGAGCATAAGCAGATAAACTCTCAACATATCTTCGCTGACCTTCAGCATATATAGTATCAAATGCAAGTGAAGACTTGCCAGATCCAGACAACCCCGTGATAACTACTAATTGATCGCGTGGAATATCTACATCTATAGATTTAAGATTGTGTTCACGTGCGCCGCGAATTTCAATATTCTTAAGTTCTGCCATAGTTCTGCCTCAAACATCTTTTCTATTACTTAAGGCAACTAAAATAATATGCGATACTTTTTTGATGTAAAAATAAGAAAAATATAATTTATTTATAATATTTTGATAATAATGCTTTGGCTTACTCACAATATAAGTAAACATGCAATGTATGTACGGTTATTAAAAATATTAGATATTAAAAACTTATCATAATTCAAATTGTTTAAGTTGTAGAATTTGCCTAATATTGAAAAATTACTTATTATTATTTATTTTGTAAAAATTTTCAGCTTTTATTCAATCCCCAAGGCATTATGATAAGTTAAAAATATATATTAGATTCGTCGAGGATACAAAATGGCAGGCTCATTAAATAAAGTAACGTTAATCGGAAACCTTGGTGCAGACCCTGAAGTCCGGACATTTCAAAACGGTGGTAAGGTATGTAATATAAGTATCGCGACTTCAGAAAAATGGCGTGATAAAAATACTGGTGAAAATCGTGAAAAAACTGAATGGCACACTGTTGCAATTTTTGCAGAAGGCCTAGTCCGAGTTTGTGAACAATATCTCAAAAAAGGCTCTAAAGTTTACATAGAGGGCGCTTTGCAAACACGAAAGTGGCAAGATCAATCTGGAAATGACAAATATACAACTGAAGTTGTAATACAAGGCTTTGGTGGGACGTTGATCATGCTTGATGGACGCTCTGGTGGCGACAATTCTATTAGTAATCAAGCTCCTAACTATGGGTCTGGAAGTGGAAATGCTGTTGGAACATCTAAACCAAGTAGTTATGATCAAGGCAGTCAATCAATGCCAAATCCAAGTGATTTGGATGATGAAATTCCTTTCTAAATATTGTTAATAATACTAGTTATTATATTACGCCTAATAACGTCATTTGGTGTGTCGGTTTTATGTAAGCACAACTTATGCAATTATTATTTGTTAGACAAATATTTATGACAGGGGAAACTAATGAAAATTGGTTTTATAGGGTTAGGTAATGTTGGTGGTAAATTGTCAGGATCATTGTTACGCAATAATGTTAATTTATATGTACGTGATTTAGACTTAGATTTAGTACAGACTTTTGTTGATCGGGGTGCTGGAACAGCAAAAACTAACAAAGATTTAATGGAAATTTGTGATGTAGTTATCACATGCCTGCCCTCACCTGCAGTTTCAGCATCTGTAATGGAAGCCAAAGACGGAATTTTGGCTGGTATGTCAGATGGTAAAATTTGGATCGAGATGTCTACCACTGATCAAACAGAAGTTTTGCGACTTGGTGAGTTAATTATTGCAAAGGGTGGTCAAGCCGCTGATTGTCCGGTTTCAGGAGGATGCCATCGCGCAGACACTGGCAACATAGCTATTTTTGCAGGCTGTACTCGAGAAACTTTTGATACCATATTATCATTACTAAAAAAAATGGGGCGCAGAATATTGCATACTGGCGAACTTGGCTCAGCTTCTGTTTTAAAAGTTGTGACCAACTACCTAGCTACAGCTAATCTTTTAGCCTGCTCTGAAGCTTTAGTTACTTGTAGTGCTGCTGGTATGGATTTAAGTACTGCATATGAAGCAATTAAGATCAGTTCAGGAAATTCATTTGTTCACGAAACTGAAAGCCAAGTAATACTAAATGGTTCGCGTGATATTAGTTTCACAATGGATTTGGTAGCTAAAGATATAGGATTATTTCAAAACATTGCTGATCGACACAATGTTCCCCTAGAAATATCACCATTATTAATTGATATCTTTGCTGATGGAATAGAACGGTTTGGTCCACGAGAGTGGTCTTCAAATATTATAAAACGATTGGAAGAAGCAACAGGATTACAGATAATAGCGGAGGGATTCCCGGCTATAATGACGGACGATGAACCAGAAGAATCTGGTTATGAAATTATACCTATTTCACGCATATAAAAATATTTACCTAAACACCATTAACTATTTGTTTTTTATAGTTTTTATTAAATACCGCCACAATGCAAAACTTGACCTTTTAAAAACACTATAAGTTGCGTTTTGTTGCTAAACCTGCTACATAATATACAAAATATAGCAGGTGAACAGACCGTGAATGACGAAATAGAAATCCCAACAGGTGATACACCAAAAACACCATCATATGATGGTCCGCAGATTTCTATAGAAGAGGAAATGAAAACCTCTTACTTGGATTATGCCATGTCAGTTATTGTAAGTCGCGCAATTCCTGATCTTAGAGATGGCCTAAAGCCTGTTCATCGGCGCATTTTATATGCGATGCACGAAAACGGATATACTCATTCAAAATCATATCGTAAATCTGCTAAATCAGTAGGTGATGTTATGGGAAGTTACCACCCACATGGTGATAGTGCTATTTATGATGCCTTAGTGCGCATGGCTCAAGACTTTTCAATGTCTTTGCCTTTAATTGATGGTCAAGGAAATTTTGGTTCGATGGATGGTGATAATGCTGCTGCTATGCGTTACACTGAAGCGCGATTAGATAAGCCATCTGAATATCTTTTATTAGATATTGATAAAAATACAGTAAATTTCCAAGATAATTATGATGGTAAGGAGTCAGAACCTACTGTTTTACCTGCACGTTATCCAAATATGTTGGTAAATGGTGCGGGCGGAATAGCCGTTGGTATGGCTACTAATATTCCACCTCATAATTTGGGCGAAGTAATAGACGCTACCTTAGCACTTATAGAAAACCCTGATATGACTAGTGCTGATTTGATGGAATACGTTCCTGCACCTGATTTTCCTACAGGCGCCATGATTTTAGGACGCGCAGGTGCAATTAAAGCATACAATGAAGGTAGGGGGTCAGTAATAATAAGGGCCAAAACTCGTGTCGAAGAAATACGCAAAGATCGTTATGCCATTGTTATTGATGAGATTCCTTATCAGGTAAACAAAGCTACAATGATCGAAAAAATTGCTGAGTTATCCAGAGATAAAAAAATTGAAGGTATATCACACGTACAAGATGAATCTGACCGAGTTGGTGTTCGAGTTGTAGTTGAATTGAAACGTGATGCTACTGCTGAAGTTGTTTTGAACCAATTATTCCGATTTACTCCTTTACAAACATCATTCGGCTGTAACATGTTGGCTTTAAATGGCGGCAAACCTGAACAGTTAACATTATTTAAATTTCTTAATTACTTTGTCGGGTTTCGTGAGGAAGTAGTTGCTCGTAGAACAGCTTTTGAGTTAAATAAAGCTCGTGAACGCAGTCATATACTATGTGGCTTGGCAGTAGCTGTGTCCAATGTCGATGAAATTGTTGCAACTATTAGAGGATCAAATGATCCAGCCGAAGCCCGTGAAAAATTAATGACACGCCTGTGGCCTGCAGCTGACATAGCTCAATACATAACGTTAATTGACGATCCTAGTCATACGTTGAATGAAGATAAGACCTATAATTTATCAGAAACTCAGGCACGAGCAATTTTGGAACTAAGGTTACAACGCTTGACGGCTATGGGCGTGAAAGAGGTAACTGACGAATTAGAAGATTTGGCTAGCAAAATTCAAGATTATTTAGATATTCTTCGTTCACGAGAACGAATTATGGCTATTATTTCTGCTGAATTACTTGAAGTGCGTGAAAAATTTGCTGTTCCCCGCCGAACTGAAATTATAGATTGGGCTGGTGATATGGATGATGAGGATCTTATCGAAAAGGAAGATATGGTCGTCACAATAACTAACTCTGGCTATATAAAGCGTACAAACCTGGCAGAATTTAGGGAACAAAAACGTGGAGGCAAAGGCATTCAAGGTATGTCTACAAAAGATGAAGATTTTGTTACAAACATGTTTGTTGCAAACACGCATACTGCACTATTGTTTTTTACTACTGATGGTATGGTATATAAGCTAAAAACATGGCGTTTACCACTTGGTGGCCGTAATGCTAAAGGTAAAGCCATTGTTAATATCCTGCCTATTGATCCAGGCGTTTCTATAGCAGCATTAATGCCAATTGATGCACCTGATGATGAATGGGGAAATCTTCAGATAGTATTTGCTACCGATAATGGTGGTGTTCGTCGAAATGCTTTGTCAGACTTCACAAATGTAAAATCTAATGGTAAAATTGCCATGAAATTACCAGAGGGTGTTTCTATTGTTAATGTACGAATAGCTACAGAATCTGATGATTTCCTATTAACCACATCATTAGGAAAAGCAATTCGCTTCCCAACAACTGATGTACGAGTATTTAAGGGAAGAGATTCTACTGGCGTCAGGGGAATTAAGTTAGCCAAAGAAGATAGTGTAGTATCAATGGCTGTAATCCGCCACGTTGAGGCTTCGTCTGACGAACGTACAGCATTTTTTAAGATGAGACGCGCATTAACTGAGAATGAAACACCGGAAAATAATATAAATATTGAACGGTATAATGAATTAGCGGCCTTAGAGGATTGGATTTTGATTATTACATCTGGTGGGTATGGTAAAAGATCATCTGCACATGAGTACCGTGTCTCTGGACGAGGTGGACAAGGTGTTGCGGCAGCTAATTTAGATCGTAGAGACGATACTGTAGTTGCTGCATTTACAGTACACGAAGAAGACCAGATAATGTTAGCAACTTCGACAGGTCAATCAATCCGTTGTCCTGTATCAGGGATTTCACTACAGGGCCGATCATCTTCTGGGGTGAGAGTCTTTAATACTAAAGATGGTGAGAAAGTAGTATCGGTTGCTTACATAGCAGATACTGACGAAGCCGATACTAACGAACAAGGCGAACAAGAAGAAGTTCCATCTGATAGCTAGTAATTAAAAAAACGACATATTAATTAGAGCCAGTATAATTCTGGCTCTTTTCTTTTCCCATTTGTAATCGTAAAACGCACACATGACAAAACCTATTCATATTATTGGCGGCGGAATGGCCGGATCAGAAGCAGCATGGCAAATAATTAATGCTGGAATACCTGTTATTTTGCACGAAATGCGCCCTAAAGTTGAGACGTTTGCCCATCAGACACAAGATTTAGCTGAAATGGTTTGCTCCAATTCATTTAGATCTGATGATGATGAAGCTAACGCCGTTGGTTTATTGCATTGGGAAATGCGTGCAGCAAATTCAATTATTATGGAAATGGGCGATCAACACGCCCTACCCGCTGGATCAGCATTAGCTGTAGATAGAGAAGCTTTTTCTAGTGCGGTAACAAAAAAACTTGTGAAACACCCATTGTTAACTGTGGAGCGAAATGAAGTTCATGGGCTACCCCCTAAAGAATGGGGTAATACTATTATTGCCACAGGTCCATTAACATCCAAAGATATGGCAAATGATATTTTGGCTAACACAGATCAAAAGTCTTTAGCATTTTTTGATGCAATTGCGCCAATTGTATATGCAGATAGTATTGATATGTCTAAGGCTTGGATGCAATCACGTTATGATAAGGGTGATACAGAAGAAGAGCGCACAGCTTATCTTAATTGTCCCATGGATAAAGAAACATACGAGAATTTCATAGATGCTTTGTTATTAGCAGAAAAAACTGAGTTTAAAGATTGGGAAAAAGACACACCCTATTTCGATGGATGTTTGCCAATTGAAGTTATGGCTGAACGTGGGCGTGAAACACTACGCTGGGGGCCAATGAAGCCTGTAGGTTTAACTAATCCTCATCAACCTCAGATAAAAGCACATGCGGTTGTTCAATTGCGTCGGGACAATGCTTTGGGAACTTTATTTAACATTGTTGGGTTCCAAACCAAGATGAAATATAGTGAACAATCGCGGGTTTTATCAATGATACCTGGTTTGGAAAATGCAAAGTTTGCACGTCTTGGTGGTATACATAGAAATACTTTTATTAATTCACCATTGTTGTTAGATGACCAAATGAGACTTAAATCACGGCCTAATATTAGGTTTGCTGGACAAATTACTGGTGTCGAGGGATATGTTGAAAGTGCTGCGATGGGATTACTAGCAGGAAAATTAGCGATTGCTGAACACTGTGGAAAAACCTGTAATAGTCCACCAAATACAACTGCAATGGGTGCTCTGATCAGCCATATAACAGGTGGTGCAGATGCAAAAAACTTTCAACCTATGAATGTTAACTTTGGATTATTTCCTCCAATTGATAACGTCAAAGGTGGGCGGCGTAATAGAAAAGATCGTTACAAAGCTTATACTGATAGAGCAAAAGAGGAATGGACAAATTGGTTGAGTGCCGTTTAAATTGATTAAATAGGGGTGAACCTTAAATGATAATAGAACGCTTTGCGCCTTCACCCACTGGTTTTTTACACTTAGGCCATGCCTATTCTGCCTATTTGGGCTATAAATCAGCACAAAATGTAGAAGATAAATTTTTATTACGTATTGAAGATATTGATTTTAATAGATCAAAAAAAAAATATGAGAACCAGATTTATAGTGATTTACATTGGCTTGGTATCAAATACGAAGAGCCTGTCCTTCTTCAATCAACTCGTCTAATTGCTTATAATAACAAATTAAAAGAACTTTGGAATTGTCGACACCTTTTTGCTTGTAATTGTACTCGTAAAGATATTGAAATTTCTGCTGCTCCACAAGAAAATGGAGTACCATTAGCTGGTCCTGACGGTAAAATTTATCCAGGTACTTGTTTAAGCAATCACCAACCCTTGGATATGCCTGAAGATGCATTACGATTAAACATGCACAATATTAAAAAAAACAACTTCTACTTTGATGATATGGAGTTTGGTAAAGTATCTTTCACTAAAAAAGATGTTATTGATAATATAGGTTCCGTTATCATAGCACGAAAGGATATTGGTATTTCATATCATTTATCAGTAGTTTTAGATGATGCTTTTCAAGGTATTACTCATGTAACGCGAGGAGCTGATCTGTTAGAAGCTACTAAAATCCATGTTATTTTACAACATTTATTAGGGTTACCAACACCTATCTATCGCCACCATCGGTTAATTCGAGACAATACAGGCCGTCGTCTCGCTAAAAGAGATGACTCAAAATCAATTAAATCATATCGAGAGGCAGGGTTTACTCCAAAAGACATAATTTCAATGTTTGATTAAGTTTCAGGCTTAATCAATATTTTTTCGTGTCCATTTTGAATCTCTGTATAAAAACAGTGTCGCCGGTTTGTATGACATGCCGGTCCATTTGGAGTTACTAATAATAGTAGGCAATCTCTATCACAATCTATACGAATTTCTTCTAATTTTTGAGTATTTCCAGAAGTTAATCCTTTAACCCATATACACTGACGAGAACGTGACCAAAAAGTGGCTGTACCAGATTCTAGTGTTTGCAATATGGCGTCTTTGTTCATCCAAGCCATCATAAGCACCTCGCCAGTAGAAAAATCCTGAACAATTGCAGGGATAAGTCCTCTATCATCAAGTTTTAGTGAGGTAACATCAAATTTTGCCATTTTTTTATACTTTCCCTTTTCACTTTATCATTCTTGACCTAGATATGTCTAAAGTAACCGTGTTTAAAGGCAAAAATGACATGTCTAATAATTCTGATATGATTGATCTCTACTCTAAACGCATTTTAGAGTTTGCGGGTAATATTCCCCTCACTGAACCGTTAAACGATTTTAATGGTACTGCAATCCGTCGATCACCATTATGTGGATCAAATCTTCAAGTTTGGATAAAGATTGAAAATAATCAGATTGTTAAATACTCGCATGATGTAAAAACTTGTGCTTTAGGTCAAGCATCTGCATCTATACTTGCATCGAAAATTATTGGATTAAAAAAAGATCTAGTAATAAACGGACGCGACCAATTATTTGAAATGCTTACTAATAATGGTCCCTTCCCAGATATTCCATTTAGTAATTTAGAAATATTATTACCAGCAGTAGCATATAGAAATCGTCATGCATCAATTATGCTGTGTTTTGAAGCAACTCTAGATGCATTTGATAACGCTAATTAAAAATAAATTATCTAGCCTTTAATTTCTAAATTACATTCATATCATGCCTAACCAACTGAAAGTAAATGTATATATTCGTCTGCTCCCATTAGGTATAATAGGTTGCGAGCTGCTTTCCCACGTGTACTAGTCAAATCTGGATCTGAGAATATTATCATACGAGCTTCATCCTGCGCTAACCTCATTAATTCAGACTGTGTTTCTAAATTGGCTATTCGAAATTGAGGCAATCCAGATTGAGTAACACCTAAAACGTCACCAGCTCCCCTTAATTTTAGATCTATATCTGCAATCTTAAATCCATCATTAGTTTCTCGTATAGCTTCCAAACGCTTTTGAGCTGTTTTACCTAAAGGTGGTGCATAAAGTAATAAACATGTTGATGCATCAGAACCACGTCCTACACGGCCGCGTAACTGATGAAGTTGACTCAATCCAAACCGCTCAGCATGTTCAATAACAATTATGGATGCATTTGGTACATCTACTCCTACTTCAATGACAGTTGTTGCAACCAGCACTTTTATTTTTTTATTTATAAAGTCAGCCATAACTTTATCTTTCTCTGAATCAGGCATTTTTCCATGCACTAACCCAACATTTTTAACTCCTAATTCTTTCTTTAGGTGAATCGCCCTATCTTCAGCAGCGGCCAAGTCTAAATAATTACTTTCTTCAACTAATGGGCAAACCCAGTATGCTTGTCGGCCATCATCGATAGCTACACGTAATCGTTCAATAACTTGCTTTAAACGTGAATTAGCAATTAAAGCAGTATTAATAGCTTGTCGCCCTTTAGGTTTTTCATCAAGTTCAGAAAGTTCCATATCTCCATAATTTGTTAACGCAAGAGATCTTGGTATTGGTGTCGCTGTCATTACAAGAATATCAACAGCATCTCCTTTTGAACCTAAATCCATACGTTGACGAACGCCAAAACGATGTTGCTCGTCGATTACTGCCAAACGAAGATCGTTAAACTCTACCTTTTTCTGGAATACAGCATGTGTACCGACTAATATTTGAATTTTTCCAGTAGCTAATGCTTCTAATTTTGCATCACGTTCCTTACCTTTGTCTCTACCGGTAAGACTTTCTAAAACTATGCCAGCACACTCCGCCATTGGCTTTAGATTTGCTTCGTGTTGTTTAGTAAGTATTTCAGTTGGAGCCATAATAACGGCTTGCCCTCCTGCTTCGACAGCTTTTATCATAGATATCATAGCAACCAAAGTTTTACCTGACCCCACATCGCCTTGAAGTAATCGATTCATCCGCAAAGGTTCAGCTAAATCTTTTTCAATTTCTAAAATGACTCGTCTCTGCGCTCCAGTAATTTCAAAAGGAAGCATATCTAAGACCTTATTAGTCATATTTCCATTACCAGTATTCGCTATACCTTTAGATTTCCGTAGTGACGCTCGAGCTATAGAAAGCGTCAATTGATGTGAGAGCATTTCGTCATATGCTAATCGTTGTCTGGCTGGCGAATTATCTAATATATCTTCTAATTTGATAGGTGAGTGTGCAACATGCAATGCTTCTGTCCAATTTGGCCATTTGTATTTTTTTATTATTGGAATTGAAATCCACTCAGGTAAGCTGGGTAAAGTGATTAAAACTTGCTGATTAGCTTTAAAAAAGTTTTTTTGAGTAACTCCTGCCGTTAATGGATATATTGGTTCTGACAATGGTATTTTATCTTTTTCATCAGGTAGGCAAACAAAATCAGGATGTGTCATTTGGGCTTTTCCATCAAAAAACTCAACTTTTCCAGAAACTAATCTGCGCTGACCAAGAGGAAAGGTTTCGCGTAGCCAACTCTTTCGTGGGTGAAAAAATATCAACTGAAATGTAGTTTTTGAATCACTAACATTAATTCGATATGGTCTGTCTTTACGCTGATTTTCGATGTGTTCATCAACCGTGATCTCAACAGTTATAAAATCATGAAGTGCGGCGCCATGAACTGTTTTAATTGGATTTCTAATCAAAATAGAGCTTGGTAATGAAAATAATAAATCTCGAGGCGACATAATGCGAAGTTTAGACAGATTTATGGCAATTTTAGGACCTATTCCCTTTAAGTAAGTTATTTTTCTAAATAACGGAAATAAGATTTCAGGCCGATTTACCATTTTAAAACTTATCTATTTTTATTAAATCTAACCAATTTTGTTCTGATAATATCTGAACACCTAACTCTTTTGCCTTTACTGCCTTTGATCCAGCCCGAGGTCCAGCAATAACAATATCTGTTTTTTGAGAAACTGAACCAGATACCTTTGCGCCTAAACTTTCTGCACGTACTTTTGCTTCGGCTCTAGTCATTAATTCTAAGCTACCAGTAAAAACTACAGTTTTTCCATAAATTATACTGTTTATATTTTTAGAAATAATTTCATCTTGAATATCTAATTGAAAAATTAAACGTTCAATAACAGTACGTTGAGCTAAATCTTTAAATGTTGAAACAATTGCATTTGCCAAAACATGCCCCACT
The DNA here is from genome assembly GCA_905181935.1 of uncultured Amylibacter sp. Classification (GTDB taxonomy): domain Bacteria; phylum Pseudomonadota; class Alphaproteobacteria; order Rhodobacterales; family Rhodobacteraceae; genus Amylibacter. Next base: position 315,257 of record CAJIZV010000002.1, read on the forward strand.
CCATCAATCGATAGTAAGTCGTCCCAACTATTTCCATTTAAATTTATGGCAAGATCCATAGCTATTTTTAATTCATTAATTGAACCATAATGTTTTGCTAATAAAGTTGCTGTAGTTTCTCCCACATGACGAATACCTAAACCAAAGAGAAACTTATTAAGAGGGATTTTTCTTTTTACGTTTATAGCATAAAATAAATTTTTTGCAGAGGTCTCTCCCCACCCTTCTCTATTCTGTAATTGTTGCAAGCCTGAACTATATCTCTTTTGTAGAGTGAAAATATCAGCAGGTTCTTTTATCCAACCTAGCTCATAAAACTGTTCTATTTGTTTAGCGCCAAGTCCATCTATATCAAACGCACCCCTGGAAACAAAATGTACTAAACCCTGAACTACTTGAGCTGGACAAACAAGGCCACCAGTGCATCTAGCAATACTGTCACCAATCAAGCGTTCACTTAGGCTTTTACATTCTGGGCAATGCGTAGGGAATATATATGATTTACTATTTAAAGAGCGTTTACTTAAATCCACATTCCTTATTTTGGGTATAACGTCTCCAGCTCGGTAAACTTCCACCCAATCGTCTACCCTAATGTCACTACCTTTTCGTATTTGATTACCATTAGAGTCTCTGCCGGCAATATAATCTTCATTATGTAGTGTTGCGTTTGATACAATAACTCCACCTACGTTTACGGGTTTTAAGCGTGCGACAGGTGATAGGGCACCTGTTCTTCCCACTTGAATATCTATAGATTTAATTTGTGTTTGAGCAATTTCAGCTGGAAATTTATGTGCAATTGCCCAGCGAGGTGTGGTTGATCTAAATCCTAGCTTTTCTTGCAAAGTTAAATCATTTACTTTGTAAACCACCCCATCAATATCATAACCTAATAGCCCACGCTGACTTTGTATGATTTTATAATGTTCAATTAATTCTGCTGGACCATTACAAACTTTTGTAAGTTTATTAGTTGAAAATCCAAATGCAGAAAATTTCTGCATTGTATCTATCTGATTTTTAGAAATAGAGGTCGATATTTCTCCCCAAGCATATGCAAAAAACTTTAGTGGCCTAGATGCAGTGATACGTGAATCTAGTTGCCTTAATGAGCCCGCAGCAGCGTTACGAGGATTTGCAAATAGTTTTGCATTTTTATCTAGTTGGCGTTTGTTTAACTTGTTAAAATCTTCATGGTTCATATAAACTTCACCGCGAACTTCTAGAATATTTGGAGCATTAAAAATTTCTTTAGGAATGTTAGTTATTGTTTTCGCATTTTTAGTTACGTTTTCACCAACACTTCCATCGCCACGTGTTGTAGCTTGAACCAGTTTGCCATCAACGTATTTAAGTGACAGCGATAATCCATCAATTTTTGGTTCTGCTGTATAAGTTAATTTATTAGTGCCTAATCCTAAAAATTTACGTATTCGAACATCAAAATTATTTACGTCATCATCATTAAACGCATTTCCTAAAGATAACATCTTAACAGCATGTTTAATTTTAGAAAAGGTTTCTAATGGACTAGCACCAACTTGATTTGAAACAGTATTATCTAATACTAGATCTGGAAAATTTATCTCAATATTAAAGTTACGTTGTTTAAGTTTATCATATTCGGAATCTGATAAAATAGGTGCATCTTTACTGTGATAGTCTATGTTTGCTATTTTAAGAATATCATTTAAACGCAACAACTCTGCTGCAGCTTGAACACGATTTAAATTATTAACAGAAATTTCTTCTGACATATTTATGACCTAAATTACGAAGACGTTTGTTAAAATTTAAGCACTACTTGGTCTTGCGTAAAGCAAAAACTATAATATTTATGTTAAATTTTTATATTCTGAGATATGAATTAGATTAGATTGCAAAAAATACTGCATTAGGCTTGAGAGTATGAATATTTTTAATATAAGTGTGTATAAAATGGAATTTACTATGTTACTCAAAACTCCAGAACTAAACTCTATGGGATTTGCTAAAGCACCTAAAGACACACGTGTCTTGGTTGCAATGTCTGGCGGTGTTGATAGTTCAGTAGTAGCGGCTGTGCTTGCTGATGAAGGCTATGACGTTGTTGGAGTTACTTTGCAATTATATGATCATGGAGCGGCATTGGCTAAAAAAGGTGCTTGTTGTGCTGGCCGCGATATACATGATGCTCGGCGTGTTGCAGATGAAATGGGTTTCCCACATTACGTATTAGATTATGAAAATAAGTTTAAAGAAAGCGTTATAGACGAGTTTGCGGACGCTTATTTAGCTGGTGCTACTCCTGTACCTTGCATTCGTTGCAATGAGCGTGTGAAGTTTCGTGATCTTTTAGAGACAGCAAAAGATCTTGACGCAGACTGTATGGCTACAGGTCACTACATACAGCGTTTTATGGGAAGTGATAAAGCAGAGCTACATAAAGCTGCAGACGGAGATCGAGACCAAAGTTATTTTTTATTTTCAACAAAGCAAGAACAATTAGATTACCTACGGTTTCCTCTGGGTCACTTAAAATCGAAATCTGAAACTCGTGATTTAGCTCGAAAGTATGGTTTGCCCGTTGCGGATAAGCCAGACAGTCAAGATATATGTTTTGTCCCAAACGGGTCATATGCGGCAGTAATTGAAAAATTACGGCCAGAAGCCGCGAGTCCAGGAGATATTGTTCATTTAGATGGCAGTATTTTAGGAAACCATAAGGGCATCATAAATTATACAATTGGTCAACGTCGTGGGCTTGGTATTGGTGGCGGTGATCCATTATATGTTGTTAAGTTAGACGCTAATAACAAACAAGTAATAGTTGGTCCCAAAGTGGCATTAGCAACCCGCACAGTTACAATTAAAGAAGTTAACTGGTTGGGTGACGATCATTTCACAGATTTAGCAGAGCGCGTTGTAGCAGTGCGCGTACGGTCTACTCGAGCGCCTAAAGAAGCAACAATCCGACCAACATCATCAACTACAGCTACAGTTGAGCTTTTTGCTGCCGAAGAAGGGATTGCGCCCGGCCAAGCCTGTGTATTTTATGACGTTAATGGCACCCGAATATATGGTGGTGGCTGGATCACTAGGAACTAAGTTCAGATATATCATTCTGTCGCATCTCTTAGTCTATCACATTCTACAAACATTTCGCGCAAACAACCTTTACAAACGTGATTGTCAAAATCCTTTGTAGCTGCATTTATGGCTTCAAACTTTGAGCTATATAACATTTCTTTTCCTAGCTCATCCAAAACATGAAGGCGGTCCAATGATTTAATTAGTGGTTCAAAATGTGCAACAATTCTAAAACTACCACCTCGATCTTTTACATCACGAATAGTTTTTATAAGAAGGTCAGCACCAGCAAGATCAATTTTTCCAACTGCTTTAAGAGCTAATACCCAATGTTTTTGACGACGATTTTGACTATAGATCTTCTTTAATCGCTTTTCAACATGTTCAACTGATCCAAAAAATAGAGGGCCATCTAAACGCATTATTAAGACTTGGGGACATAAGTCAGATGCTAACGTACCAACGTCTCGAAATTTACGTTGTCCATTACCTTGTTGAATAGGAGCTATAATTGGAATTTGAGGCGTAGCACTATCATATATAAATACACAAAGTGAAGCTATCACACCAACATAAATAGCAAAATCTAATTCTATTAATAAACCAGCTGCTAACGTAAGACATAATATGACAGTTTCGGCACAGCGTGTTCCTAATATGTGTCGTAACTCTTTTATATCGATTAGCTTCCAAGCTACAAATAAAATCAATCCAGACATTGCTGGTACAGGAATATGGGCAACCCAGGAGCCTATAAACAATAATATTAATGCGAGAAAAAAACTAGCAAAAATACCAGAAATTGGTGTAACAGCGCCTGCTGTAAAATTTACACCACTTCGAGTAAATGATCCAGAACCCGCATAACATTGGAAAAGGCCTCCAACAGCATTAGATAACCCCTGACCAACCATTTCCTGATTGGCATCAAACTCTTCTTTACGCCTAACAGCGAATGCGCGACCAATAGAAATTGCTTCTAATAAACCAACTAATGCAATAGCAGCAGCACCGGGAGCTAAAGCACCGATGTCAGTAAAGGCTACATCTGGTATGTGTAGAGAAGGTAACTGATTGGGTATACCTCCTACCATATCAACTCCAAGGGAAGGTGCATCAATATAATATGCTAATCCTGATCCTATAATTAAAGCTATTAGAAATCCAGGAATTCTTGGAAAAAACTTTGCTAATAAAACTGCACTAGTTAATGTAACTAACGATATAATCACTGCTATTAGGTTTATTTCAATAAAGTGTTCACTAAGACGCAATATACGTTCAATAACGTTACCACCTTGATCTACATTTACGCCTAAAGCGCCTGCAAGTTGGCTAACCATAATTAGTAAGGCTGCTGCAGCTGTAAATGCTGTCATTACAGAGTGTGAAACAAAAGAAACAATACCCCCTAGCCTGCCAATACCGCCAGCTATCTGAAATATTCCAACCATAACAGTTACCATTAGTGCTAATTCAACATAACGAGATGTACCTGGCACCGCTACGTCACTTAGGGTTGCAAATAATACTGCTGAAATTGCCGTAGTTGGGCCTGAAATCATTATCATGGAAGACCCGAAAGTAGCAGCAATAATTGCTGTTATCATTGCTGTGTACAAACCATATTCAGGAGGTAATCCTGCAATTGTTGCAAAGGCTACACCTTGTGGGAGAACGATTGCTGCATTTGTAAAACCGGCAAACGCATCTGACTGAAGAGATTGTGCATTAACTTTATAAAGCCACTGACGCGCTGGAAAAAGATTTATATGAAACATTATTAAACCAAATAAATTAGATGACTTCCGCTACTCTTTTTAACAGGTTTTGCAACATTAAATTTGATTTTCAATATTTTAATCTTGATCCTAAATATATAAACGCCCAAAAGAAATAAAACTGGAGAGTAAAAATGTCCTTAGATGCTATACTTGATCACGTTGATAGTGATCTAGAAAATTCAATTGCTCGATTAATGGATTTAATGAGGATAGAAAGTATATCTACAGATCCTGAATATGCAGAAGATTGCAAAGCTACTGCGGAATGGCTGGTTGATGATCTGAATTCAATTGGATTTGATGCCGAACTACGTATTACACCTGGTCATCCTATGATTATGGCAACAGGTGGAGATGGTACTACACATACATTATTTTATGGCCACTACGATGTTCAGCCTGTTGATCCATTAACATTGTGGGGCAATCCTCCATTTGAGCCTAGCCTAGAAGAAACTAAAAATGGTCCAGTAATCCGCGGTCGTGGAGCATCAGACGACAAGGGTCAATTGATGACATTTATTGAAGCTTGTCGTGCTTTTAAAGCTGTAAAAGGTGCCCTACCATTAAAAATTTCGATCTTTTTTGAAGGTGAAGAAGAAAGTGGCTCTCCATCATTAATACCCTACATGATGGAACATGCTGAAGAATTAAAAGCTGATGTTGCACTTATCTGCGATACTGGAATGGTTGAGAAAAATACACCATCTATTGTTACAATGTTGCGCGGGATGGTTAGCCAAGAAATTACTATTAAAGGTCCAAATAAAGACTTGCACTCTGGTATGTATGGAGGGCCTTCAATCAATCCAATACGAGTACTAACCAAAGCTCTTGGAGCTTTACATGCTGATAATGGAACGGTTACCTTAGATGGTTTTTATGATGCTGTACCAGAATTACCTGAACAAATAATTAACCAATGGAACAACCTTGATTTTGATGAAAATAATTTTTTATCAGAAGTTGGTTTATCCGTTCCTGCAGGTGAAAAAGATAGATCTATATTGGAACAAATTTGGTCACGCCCAACTGCTGAAGTGAATGGAATTTGGGGTGGATATACGGGCGAAGGATTTAAAACAGTTATACCAAGTGAAGCACACGCAAAAGTAAGCTTTCGATTAGTAGGTCAACAAGATCCAGAAAAAATTCAGGCTTCGTTCAAAAAACACCTAGAAAGCTTTCTGCCAGCTGATTGTTCATTAGAATATAAGCTTCATGGCTCTTCTATGGCTGCTAATATGGCAATAGATAATCCAGCTTTCGAAATTGCACGAAATGCTTTGTCCAATGAATGGGACAACTCAGGTGTTTATGTAGGTTGTGGTGGTTCAATCCCAATTGCACGACATTTTCAAAAAATAGTTGGATTGGAATCTATGTTAATTGGGTTTGCGCAAGATGACGATTCAATTCATTCACCAAATGAGAAATACGACATAAGAAGTTTCCACAAAGGTATTAGATCTTGGGTTAGAATATTATATGCATTAGCTTAGACTATTAAGTTATTGTTTTTAGTTATAAAATAATATACCTATATAATATATAACCCTATTAATTATATAAATATTTAGACATACAAATTTACTTTATTTGATTAATTCTTCCTGAGCGCCCTCCTCTCCGCCCTGTATTTTTTGCCTTTTTTAAACCCTCCTTTATTACTAAAGTCATTGGGTGGCTTAAGTGCTTGTATTCATATTCTTTAAGAAGATTCATTAAATCATTAGTCATATCTATTTTTGCAGTTTCCAATGCCCAATCTAGAAAAATCATACGACATTCTTCTATAGAAATGCCTTCTATATTATATGACTCAAATATCATACCTCGAGGATCAATATCCAAATTTCCTTTGAAAACCATTTCTTTATCCTATAAATTAATTGTAATGATTACTATAAATTTATAAAGATAATAACCTAATCACGCCACATTATAACATTTTTGCGTAACTTTATTATTTGGGATTAAATTATGAGTAAGAGTTTAAAGCGCGTTTCTATTGAAGCTGCAGAATTAAAACTAAATATAAATATAATTAAATTAAGAGTTGAAACTAAGACAGCTAAAGATGCTGCAATGGCCCTAAAATGTGAAATTAATCAAATATTAAAATCAATAATCTTTTTAAATCAAAATACTGGAAAATGTATTTTATTTATGACCTCTGGCGGTAACCGTGTTGACCTTTTAAAGGCAAGTACATGTGTAGGTGCACCCTTATCTCATGCAAATGCTGATATTATTAGAAAACAAACAGGCTTTGCTATTGGTGGTGTATCCCCAATAGGTCACTTAAATAAAATCAAAAAATTTATAGATCCAAGATTATTAGAATTTAATATCATATGGGCAGCAGCAGGTACTCCAAGATCTATGTTTTCTATTGATCCTAAAAAAATACAAATGTCTTCTGGTGCAATTATATGTGATTTTACTGAATAGCACGTAATACTGATTTAGCTGCCCACAAATGGGAGTCTTTATTCCCAAAACCTAGCAAATCCATTGCTTCTGCCATCACATTATCTTGCTTTCCTCCATTAAGAAGCAAATTACATAAACTTTTTGATATATTTTCTGCAGTACAATTATCAAAAAGATGTTCGGGTATTTTACGAGTATCAGTTATTATATTTATAAGATTGGCAGTATCAATTTTAGCCAGCTTCTCTACCATTTTTGTTGTTATCCAATTTGCTTTATAAGCAACTACCATTGGACAGTTCTGCGAGGCTAATTCTAATGCAACGGTACCAGATGTAGCTAGAGCAGCAGAACTAACTGCATATGCAGCATACTTTCTATTTGAAATTTCCAATACAGAATAATCCATACTTAATAACAGCTTAGGCTTCACTTCCCAATTTTTAACCGTACTTATAACTAAGTCCTCAACTGTTGACGCAGCAGGTAATATAAATTGCACATCAGGAATTTTTTCTTTGATATTTATTAAAACATCTTTAAATATTGGACACATGCGCTTTATTTCACCGATGCGTGATCCAGGCAAAACTGTTATAATTGGACCAGCGTGTAATTCTAAATTAGCTCTGAGTTTCTCTATTGCTTTGGGTTTGACAATAGCATTTGAAATTACAGGATGCCCCACAAAATCACAGGTCATTCCTGCATCTTCCATATATGGAGGTTCAAATGGTAATAACGCTAGAACATGATCAATATTCTTAGCCATTTTAAAAGCCCGTTCTGGTCGCCAAGCCCAAACAGAAGGCGCTACATAATGAATTATCTTAATCTTAGGCAATGCTAAACGAACAATTTTAGCAACTCGTAAGCAAAAGTCAGGACTATCGATTGTAATTAAAGCATCGGGTTGCTCATCAATTACAGCTCGGGCAGTTTTTTTAATTCGTGATAAAAGCATAGGTATTTTAGGTATCACTTCAAATACCCCCATGACTGAAAGATCAGACATATTAAACATACTATTCAATCCAACATCTGTCATTAAAGGACCGCCCACACCATAAAATGAGACTTTTCCTTTAGTTTCAGTAATTAAACCTGACATCAAAGACGCGCCTAAAATGTCTCCTGACATTTCACCTGCTATTATAAAAAACTTTAAATTACTCATTACATTTATTTATCAGGAACAGATATTATAAACAAACCTAGGTCATTTGCTAACATAACACATGCTTCTCTTTCTAAAATTTGTACACTATTTTCTTTAAGTGCTATTCCAGATAAGCCAGCATCGTAAACACTTTGTATAGTCACAGGTCCAATAGTTGGAATGTCTAGACGAGTATCTTGGCCAACTTTTGGGGCTTTAATAAAAACACCATTGTAACCTTTAATATCTTCTAAATAATTACCTTTTGCTGTTCCAACATTAGATATTAAATAATCAGATCCTTGCACAGTCTCGATACCAAGGCATAAACCCTGCCCTACGATACAAGCTTGGCCAACATCTGCTTCTGCTATTATCTTTAAAATTGAAAAACCACGCTCTATATCCAACTGAGAACCTGAACTAGGATGAATGATCGTTAATATACCTTTTGACACGATTAATCGTTCTAATATTTGATGTGCTGAAATAACTTCAAAGCCTTCAGCTTCAAATAAACTAGCAATCATACGCAAAGTTGTGTCATCACCTTTTTTTAAGGCAGGTATTAAAGTTGGCGCAAATTTCAAAAATGCTAAATCAAACTTTAATGGGTTAAGTTTAGGGCGTTGGATTGCACCTGCAAAAACGATTTGCTCACATCCCGCTTTACGAATTGCAGAAAATAAGCTTTTAGGTTTTTCAAATTCTGCAGAAATAATTGGGTGATCAGTAGCCCAATCTAATTCAGTGCCATTGAATTTTATAATTTGATAACTACGCCCAATGGACTGGCAGTGCTCTGCCATCTGTAATGGCAAGGAACCAGAACCCGCCACGATTGCTAGATTGGGCAATCCCATATTTAATCCTTATTTGGTATTGTAAGTGAACGTGATGTTTCAGAAGTAATAAATTCAATCAATTCTTCTACTAATAGGTTTCCAGCATGTAATTTCAAAGCTGGAGTGGTGGATTCTTTAATAGTAGTGCTACTCATGAATATTGATTTATATGCCGCTCGCAACCCATTAATATCAGTTTTTTTTGCTCCCGCTCGCTTTAAACCAACAAGATTTAATCCGTCAAGTGAAGCTCTATCTCCCAAAACCATACCCATAGGAATAACATCAGCAACTACGGCAGATAAACCGCCTATCATAGCTCCACGACCTACACGGCAAAATTGATGAACTCCTGCTAGAGCACCTATAACCACACTGTCTTCTATTATACAGTGGCCGCCCAAAGAAGCATTATTAGCCAATATAACTCTATTCCCAACCATGCAGTCGTGACCAATATGGACTCCCATCATGAATAAGCCATCATTACCGACTTTTGTAAGCTTACCACCACCTACAGTACCAGGGTTCATAGTGACGTATTCACGGATGCGGTTACGTTCACCTATTTCTAATTTTGTCACTTCACCATTAAACTTTAAATCTTGTGGCATGTGACCAATAGATGCAAAAGGAAAAATGATTGTATCGTTACCAACATCAGTCCAACCACTTACTACCACGTGGGATTTAAGTTCTACACCAATTCCTAGAGTAACTTCTGGACCAATATGACAAAATGGGCCAACTACAGTATTGGCACCTATTTTTGCACCTTCTTCAACCACACTGCTTGAATGAATTTTTGCACTTTGATCAATCGACATACGATTAGGCCTCTTCTGGTGGAACCATCATTGCTGTGAACTCAGCTTCAGCAACTATTTTACCCATAACTTTTGCCTCGCCATAGAATTTCCAGAGTTTTCCACGACCGCGCAATACCTTAACATGTAATTCTAGTTGGTCTGGAGGGGAAACAACGTGACGAAATTTACATTTATCTATTGTTAAAAAATAGACTAACATATTATTATCTATCATATCTAATGTCTTAACTACCAAAACAGCTGCAGTCTGAGCCATAGCTTCAATGATTGTTACGCCTGGCATTACTGGGCGTTCTGGAAAATGACCTTGAAAATGTGGTTCGTTAAACGTTACATTTTTGATACCAATGGCACTTTCATTTAATTTAATATCACGAACTGCGTCTATCAATAAAAATGGGTATCGATGTGGTATCATCCGTTTGATATCTTGAATGTCGGCATTTAGCAGATTTTGTTTTGCATCTGACATTTTTATTCCTCTTTTTATTAGTAGTGCTTACAGTTATTAATCTTTTAATATTTCATCAATCCGTTTGATAGCAATTTGAGTTATATCACTTTTCAAACTTGCAAGAGCAACCATATCTTTATTTAATAAAACCTCTACACCTAAATCATTAATGAGCGTGAGAAGTATAGGAGTACTTTTTTTAAAAAAGAGTGCTCTTTTATTATTTAATAAAGAGTTAATATTATTTTGTTTATCAGCCTGCTGTGTTCTAATTTTTTTCACTTTTAAATCGAAGTCAAAGGTCATGACATTGAATTCTGATTTCGATACTATTTTTCGCTTCTCAGTCAATATAAGTTCTTCGAGTTCAAGATTATTTTTAATAGTTTCATTTTCAGTATTTAAAGAAGACACTAATAATTCGATTTGATTTAATATATCCTTACCCCATTTAGATTTTCTAAATAGTGCTTCTTGATCAACTACGGCAATTGATGGTATTTCATTATAAATTGGATAGATCTGAGAAAAAGAACTATTGGTAAAACCAAAGTAAAAAATAGGTATTATTAATATAATATTTTTTAAAAAAAACACGATTAAAACCGAGTATCAACTGTAAAACGGAAATTTTCTGTAACATCGTATATTTCTTTTTGTAATGGACGCGAGAAATTGAAGCGCAATGGTCCAATTGCTGTATCCCAAAATAATGATACACCTGCAGCAGCTCTTATTTTAGCAGAATCATCGACTATTTTGGAAGAATCGGATAAAACATTATCCAATCCCCAGACTGATCCTGCATCTAAAAATACACCCCCAAAAATACCATATTCTTCAGGAATTCCAATCGGGAACGATGCTTCAATATTGGCAGCTGCAAACATCTTACCGCCTAGAGGATCCCCATTTGAGTTTGTAGCAGTGAAATTTGTATCTCGGGGCCCAATACCATAATTTTGAAATCCACGTAATTTGTCACCACCAAGAGAAAATCTGTTTGAAATAGTAGAATCTGATCCAAAAATTGCTCCAGCATTTACCGCACTTGATAAAATAATATCATCATTAAAAATAGCAGTGTAGGTCTTCAAATTAATAGATGTTTTTGAATAATTAATATCCCCAAATAAACCATTAATCTCCTGATTTATTCCAATTTTAAAACCAGAAGTTGGAGCTATTATAGAATTAGTTTTATCAAACTTATAAGCTAAAATAATACCACTTTTCACAGTATCGCCCACATCAGCTTTAATTATAGGTGAAGCTGAAATCCCTGCTGTTGAAAGTTTTATTTCATCTTTTTCGACTTTATAAGTTAACATAATACTTGAATCACGACTTAATGGATATCCAATACTTGGTGCGAAATACATTTTATCTGTTTGTAATGGTAATGATGCAGGAGTAGCTGATGAATTTCCAAGAGAAACACCAAGATAAATATCTCGGCTTAAAAATGTTGGATCAGCAATAGAAAGTGATAATTCTTTTTTATCAGAGCTATTAGATAATCCAAAACCGACTGTTTGACCTCTTCCCAAAAAATTTCGCTCGTTTAAATTTAAAGTAAATACCGATCCATCTGAAGAATTATAACCGGCACCAATACCTAAACTACCAGTAGGTTTTTCAACCAAATTAACAATAATTACAATTTGATCAGCTGTAGATCCCTGTTTTGTTTTTACATCAACGGTACTAAAAAATCCTAGCGCGCGAATATGATCAGTAGCTTTTTGAATTTTACCAGTATTAAATCCGTCCCCCTCCGCAAAATCAAATTTATGACGAATTACTTCGTCTAATGTTGTAGAATTACCTATGATATCAATTCGCTCTACTAAAATTCTTTTTCCGCGAATTAAATTTATATCTACATTAATTAATAAGTTATTATCATCTCTCGATATGTTTGGACTTGCCTTAACAAAATTCAAACCATTATCGGATAATTTCCTATCAATTTTTTGAATTAATTTTTCTAATTTACGCGAGTCATATTTTTTATTTTCACGGATTAAGTTTAAATCAACGTATTCATTTAAATTTATATCATTTTCATTCGTGACAATGTTTATTTGTCCAAAGTTATATTTTTGACCTTCTTTAACAGTAAATGTAAGCAAAAATGCATCTTTAGAACGTGTAAGTTCAACTGAATGAGACAAAATTTCAAAATCGACATAACCTCGATTTATATAAAAATCTCTTAGGTTTTGTTTATCTAAATTTAAACGATCTTCGATGAATGTATCAGAAGAAATAAGGCGTCTAAAAACTCCTGCTTGTTTGGTTGCTAAAACACCACGCAAGCGGGTATCTGAGAAAAGGCGGTTACCAACAAAAGTTATTTTTTCAATTTCTGTTATGCGATCCTCTATTATCTCAAAAACTAAATCAACACGATTGTTATCTCTTTGAATTATTTTTGGAGTTATCTGTGCTGATATATGTCCTTTGGAAAAATAAATTTTTGCAATTTTTTCTGCATCGTGTTCTATCTTCGCTGCCAATAAAGTTTGTCTTTGTTGTGATGTTATAATTTCAAATAGATTTTCATCTTTTAAAATACTATTTCCTTCGAATGAAATAGTATTAATAGATGGATGTTCAGATACTTTAATTATTACGTTCTGTTCAACAATAACTATGTCAACTGTTTTGAAAAAAGTTGATTTAGTTAAGCGCTGTAAAGCTGAATTAATTTTTGCGTATTCATAGGATTTTCCAGATTCTAGTTCTGTTAGGTTTAGAATTGTATTAGTTTCAATACGTTTATTGCCCTCAACAACAATATTAGAAATATCTATCATTTCCGCTGCGACTTTAGTTGGGCTAAATACAATAAAGGAAACCACAAATATAATTAATGCAATATTTCTTATAAACGCACTATATATAAAAATATGCTTTAATAACTTTGATATGTTCAAATAACGCATAATAATTTCCTTTTTCAATTACTTATATACTTAAGCTAATTAAGAATAAATTTAAAGTACGATTGTTTTATTCTCATAAAAATTAATTTTAAATCACTTCCAAAATAATACCATTCTAATTATGTCATTAAATGATACAAAAACCATCAACGTTAAGAGTGCTGATATTGCCAATAATGCACTATAATGAATAAATAATTCATTAGGCTTACGACGCGAGATGGCTTCATAAGCAAATGATAATAAATGCCCCCCATCTAATACTGGTAGAGGTAACAAGTTAAGAAACCCAATGGATGTAGATATAATAGCAATAAGTGAAATAAAATCTATTACTCCAGATTTGGCAATATCGCTTGACACATGGGCTATGCCAATAGGACCTTGAAGGTTTTTAACGCTAATTTGGCCAGTAAATATCAAAGATATTGATTCTATTGATCCACGTATTATTTGGAGTGTTTTTAATGCACCAAACTTAATTGATTCAACAATACTAATTGTTTTAATTGTAGGCGTAAAAGCTATTCCAGAAGAAACACCAATTGAAACTTCCTTTGATAGAGCGCCATTCCCAGACTGAAATTCTCTTACCCGAGGGAAAATTTTGAGGCTTATTTTTTTACCATTACGAATAACTGTCATCTCACGTTCAGCAGGTTCTGAAGCAAAAATGATTATTCTGAGCTGATTAAATGACACAATTGGGAGTTTATCAAAACTCACGATTAAATCGTTAGTTTTCAAACCAGCCTGACTTGCTGGTGAAACAGGCATTACGGACCCAACTATAGCAAGAAGTGGAAATGGTCCGTCTACCAATAATTGTTTATTATTGCGTATAATTTTATATTTCATTGATTGCGGTGCATTTTTCATAGTCAAAAAAGTATTAAAGTCAGAAAAATTATCTATTTTTTGACCATGTATACTTTCAATTAAATCTCCTACCTGTAAATCAAAATTTTGTTCTATTGTTGAATGTATTGTTCCTATTATAGGTTCTTCAGAAGGCTTTCCGCTCCAAAATATTATGAATGAAAATATTATAATTGATAAAATAAAATTTGCCAAAGGACCTGCCGCAACAGTTAAAAAACGGTGATGTAGCTTTGCACCTGAAAAATAACGTAATTTTTCATACTTACCTACGGTTTCTGTTATATTTTTTGAAGAAGTACTAGAAGCATTAATGTCTCCAAGAAACTTTACATATCCACCAAGAGGTATTAATGAAATCTGCCATTTTGTGCCATTTTTATCAATTTTTGAAAATATGGGCCGACCCATTCCTACTGAAAATACTTCGGCGTGGATTCCACACCACCGCCCAACAATATAATGGCCATACTCATGTATGAATACCACTATTGAAATAACAATTAAAAATGGGATAACTAATGAAATTGTTCCACCAATTATTGGGATTGAGGCTAAAAGCTCCATCATATTATAAACCTTTTGCCATTTCTATTACGCGTATTCGCATGTGTGTATCCAGTTCCATTATATCTTCAAATATAAAATTATGTTGTATGGGATTTAACTCATATTCGTTTAAAGCAAATTCAACACATCTTGCCATATCTAAAAACCCTATATTACCTATTAAAAATAAATCTAAGGCCTGTTCCTTAGCGGCATTAAAAACAGCACCCGCCATACCACCAATCATTATTGCTCGTATAGATAAATTAATGGCAGGAAATTTTAAGTGATCGACAGGTAGAAAATCAAGTTGTCTCAATTCCAAAAAGTTAAGTCTTTCAACTGTCAAAGGGTCTCTGTTTGGATAATTTATAGCATAACCTATTGCACCAGACATATCAGCAGGTCCTAATTGAGCCTTAATTGATCCATCATTAAACCCTACCATAGAATGAATAATAGATTGTGGTTGGATTACTACTTCTAATTTATCTACTGAAACATTAAATAATTCTTTTGTTTCAATAATCTCCATAGCTTTATTGAACATGGAGGCGCTATCTATTGATATTCGTTGCCCCATTGACCATCTAGGGTGTGATGCAGCTTGTTTAGGGGTAACACTCTTTAAATCTTCTATTGATGTATTTAAAAATGGACCACCTGATCCTGTTAAAATAATTTTCTCAACTGTCTCAATACTTTCTCCAAGCATACATTGGAAAATAGCTGAATGTTCACTATCAACAGGAACTAGTTTAGTATTATTTATTGTGCAGATATTTTGTAGCAACGGCCCTGCACAAACTAAACTTTCTTTATTTGCTAGAGCGAGAGTTTTTGAAAACTTTGCAGCAGTTAAGCTACACTCCACGCCAGGAAAACCAACAATACCTTGAAGTGAAATATCTACTGGGATGGATGCTGCATTAATTAAGGCTTGTCGTCCCCCACTAATCTCGAAATTATAACCAATTAATAAGTTACGTAATTCGTTTAAATGAGTTTCATTAGCTATAACTACATATCTAGGTGATAATCTAATTGCTTGCTTTGCTAACTCAGTAACATTATTTCCACCTGTAATTACTGTGATAGTAAATTTATTTGATTGCCCTGCTAAAATATTAGCAGCGGTACATCCAATTGACCCCGTTACTCCAAATATAGATATGGTACGCATTAAAATATCCACTGCTGGATATTTATAATTGATAATATAAATAACAAAAAGAAAGCACCAATCATACCATCAAAACGATCGAGAAAACCACCATGACCTGGAATAAGATTACTACTATCCTTAATTCCAGCACTGCGCTTTAATGCACTTTCTGCAAGATCACCCAATTGGGCAAATATTGCAATCATTACAGCCCAAAATATATTAGTATATATAATTTCATTAGTTAAATTAATAAAAATAAATGTTATTATAACAGCTAGTCCCCAGCCACCTAATGTTCCTGACCAAGTCTTATTTGGACTAATTTTTGGCCAAAGCTTAGGCCCACCAATAGTACGACCTATGGAATAGCCTCCAATATCAGCAGATATTACACAAGCAATTACCCATAAAGTTTCAATTAAACCAATATTTATTCTTATGTTGGAGATAGAAATTAATCCACATAATATAACTGTAGTATATAAAATTCGCCAAATTAAATCTTTTGGTTTTACAGTAAAAATATAAATAAAAACCCAAAATAAATAAACACTAAATGCTAGTAAATAATAATTTAAAAACATAAAAAGTAATGACAATGTTAAAACTAATGAAACTAAAATACGTATTTTATTTCGATTACAGTCAAATCCAATAAGTTCCCATATAATTACAAAAGAAAGACTAATCAAAGTCCATTCAAATAATTTACCACCAAATGTTATAGAAAGACCCGCAATAAATAAGATTATCACACTCGAAAATATTCGAGTAATAAGTTCAGATTTTTTAAAGTTTATTACCATGTTTACTTGGCTGAGCCATATCGTCTATTTCGTGATTTGAATTCTTTTATTGTTTTTTCATAGATTGAATTATTAAAATCTGGCCAATTCACTTTTTCAAATACATATTCTGAATAAACAGATTGCCAAGGCAAGAAATTAGAAGTGCGGTATTCACCAGATGTTCTTATAATTAAATCTGGATTAGGCAAACTACCCGTATCTAAATGCAATGAAAATACTTCAGGTGTAATATCATTTTCTATTAATTCACCTAACTTTACTTTTTTTACTATTTGCTTTGTTGCTCTAATTATTTCATCACGGCCACCGTAATTCAATGCAATTGTAAGTGTAAGTGCATCATTACTTTTAGTGAGAGTTTCCAACTCATCCATCAAAAATATAAGTTTAGGATCTAACGGAGTTCTATCTCCAATAAACAATACTTTAATATCATTTAATTGTAGCTTTGCAGACTCTGATATTATGTAAGCCCTAAATAGACTCATAAGTCCTGCAACCTCACGCTCTGAACGCCTCCAGTTCTCTGTAGAAAAAGCAAATAATGTCAAATGGGTCACGTTTAAGCCAAGACTCGCTCTTACAATGTGACGGACACGTTCAGCACCTTTTGCATGGCCTTTTAAGCGTTCCAAAGCACGTGCATTGGCCCAACGCCCATTTCCATCCATAATTATTGCAACATGGAGAATTTCATTTTTTATACTATTCATATAAATTTATTATTAATGCGAATTTAAACTTGCATTATCTCCGCTTGTTTTAATTCCAGGGCTGCATCAATCTTTTTAATTGATGCATTAGTTAATTCTTGAATTTCATCTGCCCATATTTTTTGATCATCTTCACCTAAATCGTCAGATTTTTTTACTTGATCCATTCCATCACGTCGTACATTTCGGACAGATATTTTTGCTGCTTCCGCATAGCTTCCTGCTACTTTTGTTAGCTCGATACGCCGCTCTTCATTTAATTCAGGAATAGGTAAACGTAACATCATTCCATCGCCAACTGGATTAATACCTAGGTTGCTCTCACGAATAGCTTTGTCAATTGAATCAACAAGTGTTTTATCCCAAATAGTAACCGTAATCATACGTGGTTCGGGTACATTTATACCCGCACACTGATTTAAAGGTGTCATAGCGCCATAAGCATTTACCATAATTTTATCTAATAATGAAGCTGATGCTCGCCCTGTTCGTAATGCCTGGAACTCAGACTTCATCGCATTAACCGCACCAATCATGCGTTTTTCAATTGCATCTATATCTATATCATCTGACATTTAAATATCCTTTTTCGCAGTATTATCACCTACAACCGTAAATGTACCTTCACCACACATTATACCTTTTAAACCACCTTTTTCAGATAGTGAAAAGACAATAATTGGTAAGCTATTATCTCGTGCTAAAGCTATCGCAGAAGCATCCATAACCTTTAAGTTTTTTTGAAGCACTTCGTCAAAACTAACAGTATCATATCTTACTGCATCAGCGTGTTTTTTTGGATCTTTATCATATATACCATCAACCTGTGTACCCTTGAAAATTGCTTCGCAACTCATTTCTGACGCACGTAAAGTAGCAGCTGTATCTGTAGTAAAATATGGATTTCCTGTTCCAGCAGCAAATATACATACACGACCTTTTTCTAAGTGCCTTACAGCTCGACGCCGAATGTATGGTTCACATACTTGATCCATCGGAATTGCAGATATAACACGAGTATTGACCCCCATGGCCTCTAAAGCACCCTGCATTGCTAAGGCATTCATAACCGTGGCTAACATCCCCATATAGTCAGCGGTAGTACGCTCCATGCCTTGAGCAGATCCCTGCAAACCTCTAAATATATTACCACCACCAATAACCAAACATAATTCTACGCCTAGATCATTAACACGTTTCACTTCTTTTGCTATACGTTCAACAGTTGGAGGATGAAGACCAAAACCCTGATCACCCATTAAGGCTTCACCAGAAATTTTCAAAAGGACTCGTCTGTACGAAAGTTGTGTCTGATCAGTTTGATCTGCCATTTGATTTCTCCATCCTAATTTAAGAAAATACATAAAACATCGTAGTTTAAAATAAAATTAAATAATAATAAGCGCTATTTAGCCTTTCGTTGACTACATAGTTGTATCATAAATAACCATAGGCAAAGGTACTTTCTTGTGAAAACAAATTTTGATGGCGAAAAACCTATATTGATTGCAGGTCCAACTGCCTCTGGTAAATCAGCTTTAGCTATAAAATTAGCTCATAAATATAATGGTGTTATAATAAATGCTGATGCTTTGCAGGTATATAAACAATGGCAAATCCTTACAGCAAGACCCAATTCTTTTGAAACTTCACAATGCCCACATTCGTTGTATGGACATATTGATATTGGAACGCCCTATTCTTCAGGCCATTGGTTAAAAGATATCAGAAAAGCATTAGTAAAAGCTAAAGAACAAGGTCTGCGTCCAATCATCATAGGTGGAACTGGATTATATTTTCAAATTCTCACACAGGGCATTGCAGAAATTCCTGATATCTCAATTGAAATAAAAGACCAAGCTGAACAAATGCAAACTGAAAAAGGTAAACATGTATTTAGAAAACAACTGGAAATATTAGATTCAAAAATACTAAATAGGATTGATCTACAAAACCCAGTAAGAACACGAAGAGCTTGGGAAGTTTTAATCCAAACAGGAAAAAGTTTAGCAATATGGCAAGATGAAACCCCTACACCATTGTTAGCTGTAAATAACTGTATTCCGGTTAAACTTGATTGTGATACTGAATGGCTAAATAAGCGCATAGAAAAGCGTTTTGACATAATGATTGGTTTAGGCGCACTTGAAGAATGCCACGAAGTTTTATTATCTGGGCTATGGGATGAGAATCATCCATCTTGTAAAGCTATTGGGGCAAAAGAATTGGTAGGCCATATTAAACAAAAAAATACTTTGGAAATAGCAATTAATAAAAGCAAAATTCAAACACGTCAGTATGCAAAACGACAACGAACATGGTTCAGATCTAAAATGTTACAATGGAATAGCATAGAGATTGATAAAATCTAAAAGATCATAAGATTAGTAAGTTAAGTGGTTAAGTTAATGTTAAATTGATTTATTTGGTGCAATATCTCGTGGGTCTGCAATCATTTCAATAATGAACCCAGATGATGATATTTTAGCCACTTCAAATGCATCTGCAAACTCTAACTCATCTGTAATGCGCGCATAGCCAAATCTATAAGCTTCTGCTAGTGATCCAAAATTAGGATTTATTAATTCCGTTCCACTTACTCTATTTGGATACCGCATCTCTTGATGCATCCTAATAGTTCCATAACTACCGTTGTTATGAACTAAAATTATGGGGCATAAATTCTCCTGCATGGCAGTACCTAAATCATTACATGTCATCTGAAAGTCACCATCTCCAGCGAAACATATTACTTGTCGGTCTGGAAATGCAGATTTAGCAGCTATAGCAGCAGGAATTCCAGCACCCATCGCACCAGCTTGAGGGGCTAATAATCGATGCTCCTTACTAAAGTTAAGGTATTTACCAGGCCATATGGCAAAGTTGCCAGCGCCATTAGTATATATTGCATCATCGTCTGCATTCTCGTTAAGATAATTACATATTTTAGCCATATTCAAACTGCCCAAGACTTTTGGTACCTGACGAGATTTTTCAAATTCTAAACGTGCTATTGTTAGGAATTTGTGAGACTTAACTTCAACATTGACAGCATTTAAACCTTTTATAATTGAATCTGGGCTTGCAACAATTCCAACTTCACAGTGATAAATCTTATTTATTTCACTTTCATTGATGTGTGTGTGAATTATTTTTTGTTTAGGGTGGGGGAAATCAAACAGCGTCCATCCATCAGTAACAACTTCACCAAATCTAATATTAAGAGCTAATATTAAGTCGGAATCTGCAATTAAATTTTTGATAGCTTTTGATTTACCGAATGAAGCGTCCCCTACATAAGCTCTGCTAGTTGAATCCATTAAATCTTGATTTCTAAAGCCACAGGCAACAGGAATATTTTTACTTTCAGCAAAAGATTGTAGATTAATACGGCCCATATCAGACCATCCACCTCCACCACAAATTATTAGTGGATGTTTTGCTTTATTTAAAGCTTCAGTAATTACTTTGATATGTTCAGTACTTGCTTGTGCTGAATTTGTTAATATTTTTCCTACAGGAGTTGAATCTGTAATTTCACGTAACATATCTTCAGGTAAGGCTACTACAACTGGACCAGGTCTACCTGAATTTGCAACTGCAAAAGCACGCCCAATTAACTCAGGTAATCTATCTGGATCATCAATTTGTGTCACCCACTTTGCAATTGAACCAAAAAACATACGATAATCAACTTCTTGAAATGCTTCTCTGTCAGTCGTGTTGCGACCAATTTGCCCAATAAATAAAATCATAGGAGATGAATTTTGCATTGCAGTATGAACGCCTATAGATGCGTTTGTAGCACCTGGACCACGTGTTACAAAACAGACACCAGCGTTTCCTGTAAGTTTTCCATATGCTTCAGCCATAAAGGATGCGGCGCCTTCATGTCTGGCAGTAACAAATTTTACTTTATCATTAACATCCACTAAAGCATCTAGAACGGAGAGATAACTTTCCCCTGGAATACCGAAAATTCTTGTAACGCCTTGATTAACAAGGCATTCAACCAATAAATCAGCTGCTCGTTTGTGGCTCATTTTTTGTCCTTAAGCTAATAAATTAAATGTGAGTTGAAATGATCTCATTGGCATTAACAGAATCATACAGTTTTGCTCATTATCAAAAGCTAATTTTCAACTTCTTGCAACCTAACGGATGTTTGCTTTTAATTTTTGACAACAGGTTTTTGAATTTGAAATATTTTCATCAAACTAGATTATTTGCAAACATGACATAAAAAAAGAGCTTTGTAATTGCTTACAAAGCTCTCAATATTAATTTTTTCAAGCTTAATTATAAGGTAATCAACCATTCATAGTTTTAGCTACTTCAGCCGCAAAATCTTCTTCTTTTTTCTCAATACCATCGCCTACTTCTAAGCGAACAAATGAAAGTATCTCTGCACCAGCATCTTTAATGGCTTGGCCCACAGTAATATCAGGATTCATTACAAATGCTTGATTAATAAGAGTAATTTCAGAATAAAACTTTTTAATGCGCCCATTAATCATTTTTTCTATGACCGCTTCAGGTTTTCCTGATTCACGTGCTTGCTCAGTAAGTACAGCTTTTTCGCGTTCTATAACTGAAGGATCTAAATCATCTTCGGATAATGATGCTGGATTTGTAGCAGCAACATGCATTGCTATCTGCTTCGCTATAGCGCCATCACCACCCTTTAATGCTACTAAAACACCAATCTTACCCATACCTTCAGCAGCAGCTGTATGAATATAAGTACCAATAACATCACCTTCAACTTTAGCCATGCGTCTAACAGACATATTTTCACCAATTGTAGCAATTTTATCCGTTACTATCTCGGATACAGTTTTTCCACCCATATCCGCGGTCTTTAAAGCTTCAACTTCAGAAACACCTAAAGCAGCATTTGTGATGCCAGCAACCATTTCTTGAAACTCTGCATTTTTGCCTACAAAATCAGTTTCAGAATTTACTTCTACTGCAACTGCAATACCGCCACTTACTGCAATGCCAACCAAGCCTTCAGCTGCTGTTCTACCAGCTTTTTTTGCAGCTTTAGCTAGACCTTTTGTTCTCAGCCAATCAACTGCAGCATCTATATTTCCGTTTGTTTCAGTTAACGCTTTTTTAGCGTCCATCATGCCTGCGCCTGTTAAATCACGCAATTCTTTTACCAATGCAGCTGTAATAGCCATGATATATCTCCTAATGGAATTTAGAAAAGCGGACGGCTAACCGTCCGCAAAGAGTATTAGCTCTTTATTAATTCTGATACTTGACCAACCCAATCGTCACGTTCAATGCGGCCTTTTACTGATAAGCTATCATCAACCCACATAATTTCATCATTTGTCCATGATGCAACTTGAGAAAATTGATAAACGCCCAATTTGTTCATTGCCTCTTCTAGTTTAGGACCAACTCCAGAAATCTTTTTCATATCATCTTTTTCTGAAGGCGCTTCTGTAAATAATGTTGGCTTAGAACCAATACTTTCAACAGCAACTTCTTCAATTTCAGATGCTACTTCAACAACTTCTGTAATGTCCTCAACAGGTGCATTTTCTAATGCACCCAAATCAACACCAGCAGAACCCATTTGTGCAGCCATGCCATCTAGTGCAGATCTTGCTATTAAGTCACAATACAATCCAATTGCTCGAGCAGCATCATCATTACCTGGAATCGGATAATCAATTCCTTCGGGTGCAGAGTTAGTATCTAAAATACCAATAACTGGAATGCCAAGTTTATTTGCTTCAGCTACAGCTAAGGATTCTTTGTTGGTATCTATTACAAACAGTAGATCAGGCACACCACCCATTTCTGCAATACCATTTAAAGAGGCAAATAATTTACCATGCTCTCGCTCCATACCAAGACGTTCTTTTTTTGTGAGACCATCAAAACCAGTTTCCATCTGTGCAGAAATAGTTTTTAGACGTTGAATTGATTTTGAAACTGTTTGCCAGTTTGTCAATGTACCACCTAGCCAGCGATGATTCATATAGTATTGAGCTGAACGCTCAGCAGCTTCAGCAACAGCCTTAGATGCTTGGCGTTTTGTACCCACGAATAAAATTCGTCCACCTTTTGCAACTGTTTCACGAACTATGTTTAACGCTTGGTCCAATAATGGAACAGTCTGTGTTAAATCCATGATGTGAATACCATTACGTGAACCATAAATATATTGGTCCATTCGAGGGTTCCAGCGATGTGTTTGATGTCCAAAGTGTACGCCTGCTTCTAAAAGTTGGCGTAATGAAAACTCAGGTAGAGCCATCGTAATATTCCTTTTCCGGTTTAGCCTCAGCGGGATCGAAGGACGTGATGTCCAACCGGTGGAGTTATTAGGATTTCTCCCTAACAACCCGCAAGCCCCGCCTGTGGATTTAAGTAAATTTCGTATAAAACCGTTTTTAGATAGATGCAAGTTAATTAAAGCTGATAAATACACATAAAGATATAAATAATTAGGTAAATATATTATCTTTATGTATTAGTATTAATTACAAATTAATAAGATAATATTAATACTAAATTTAGTATTAATTAAAACTGATTTTATCTAATTAAAATGCGGAGATAAATATTTACCTCCGCTTTAAGCATTAGGATTTTACGGCTTGCATAAATCTTTCGCGTATTACTACGGGATCTTTAGTTATTACTGGAACTTTAATATTCCCAGATTCACATTTAGCGACGATAATGGTCATTTGCTTACTATCAATTGCAGCTTGTAATACTTCGCCAGTATCTTCTGCCTTACACTCAATAACGTTTTCACAACCACAGGCACGAGCAACCGCTGTTAAGGACGTTTTTTGACCAGCATATGTAGGTTGATCTCCAGTTGATCCATAGCTCCCATTATCAATAATTAACAAAATATAATTATTAGCAACATTATTAGCAATTGTTGGTAATGTTCCAAAATTTGTTAAAACAGAACCATCTCCATCTATCGAAATTACTGTTTTGTCTTGAGCTAATGCCACGCCCAAGCCAATAGAAGAAGATAATCCCATAGTCCCAAGCATATAAAAATTAGTAGGTTGATCATCAATCAAATGCATTTCCTGACTAGGTAGTCCAATATTACATACTACTAATTCATCACGCAAAATTGGCGCAATATTACGTAAAATTTCAGAACGTATCATTCTCCATATCCTCCCCAAAAAGATGCATCAGTTAAAATAGCAACAGGTTTATTGCACATAAATGTATATTTTAAAATTTCATCAAATTCATCAACATCGCTTTCCTTATGAAAATGGTATGTTGGAATATTTAATTGATTTAAAAGTGCCTTGGTATGAACAGCCATTTCTACTTGGCAAGCCACTGGTTCACGCAATTCACCTCTATAGCTTATCAGCATAGGCAATGGCATACGATAATATTGTGTTAATGTGACCAAAGTATTTATAGTTACGCCAATTGCTGTATTTTGCATAATAATAGCAGGACGCTTACCACCCATATAGGCTCCAGCGCACAAACCCATACCTTCATCTTCTTTATTAGACGGAATATGATATATGTCAGGATTTTTATCTACCGCATCAATGACGCCAGCTAATTGTTTACATGGAACGGTTGTTACAAATTGCACATCATTTGCAACCAAATCGGCAACAATTTTTTCACTTACTGTCATTAAAATCTCCTAATTATGCACAAATATTAATTTAATAAGCGCGTTGATGATATTATTAATAGGTGAAAATATAATTTTATATACTTTTAATTTTTTGTTTCGGCAAAGCCAAAACTAGTTTTTGTCTTTCACATAAAGAACATAAACTAGTTATAGCATCTATGCAGATTAAGCCTTCAAAGTTCATACACCCTATTTACAAAAGCAAATTGCACATCTAACAATTTGGATATGTCAATATTAGATAAAGAACCCATAATAGAACGTAAAAAATCTGGACTTTTTTCTCGGTTACGAGGCAATTTTTTTACAGGTTTAGTTATAGTTCTGCCAGTTGCACTAACTATATGGATGGTTTGGTCTTTTATAGGTTTTGTAGATAATCGCGTATTACCATTAGTTCCAAACAATTATAATCCATTAAGCTATGTTGATTTTAACGTTAGAGGCGTTGGAGTTGTAATATTTTTATTATTCACAACAATTATGGGTGCTGTAACTAAAGGATTATTTGGCCGGCAATTAATTAAGATTGGTGAAAGCATTGTTGATCGCGTACCAGTAGTACGTTCAATTTATAATGGTGTAAAACAAATTGTTGAAACAATAACATCATCGTCTGACAATAATTTTGATAAAGTTTGTATGTTTGAATACCCTCGCAAAGGAATATGGGCACTTGGATTTATATCTACTAAGACTGGTGGAGAAATTTTAAATAAAGCAAAGTCTGGAAGTCTATATAGTATTTTCGTTCCTACCACACCAAACCCTACGTCGGGTTTTTTACTATTTATTCCCCAGAAAGATACTATTGTGCTTGATATGGACATTGAGGAAGCTGCTAAACTTATTATATCGGCTGGCATCGTTGAACCACCAACTGCAGATCAAATAGCCAAGAACAAAGCGCCCCGGAAATCACAAAAATGATTTCAGCCGGACTAACTGGCTTTTTTACCTCACTTTCTCTAATCTTAGCGATTGGTGCCCAAAATAGCATGCTCCTGCGTCAAGGTTTAGCGGGGCATCATGTATTCTGGGCTTGTGTCTTTTGCAGTGTGAGTGATTCAATATTAATTGTGTTAGGTGTGGCAGGGTTTAATCTTGCTATAGAACAATATCCATTATTACCTCTAATATTAACTATTGGTGGCATAGTATTTTTAATTATTTATGGATCAAGACGATTATGGACAGCTTATAAAGGGCATTACACTGCAGAGTTAAGTGGGGAACCCAAATCATTTATAGCTCTTTTTGCTAGCTTATTTATTGTCACATGGTTAAATCCACATGTGTATTTAGATACATTGATTTTATTAGGTTCCATATCAGTTCAATACAATAATATATCAGAAAAAATTATATTTGGAGCATCTGCAGTTAGTGCCTCTTTTATTTTTTTCTTCTGCTTAGGCTATGGAGCCAGAATTCTGGCACCATATTTTCAATCTGTAAATTTTTGGAAAGTTTTAGATATTGTGATTGCTTTTATTATGTATTCAATCGCAATAGGTTTAATTAAATCACTCTGAATTCAATTATCTGTTATCCACCAAACATCGGGTAAAAATCCAGACCAATCACCATACATAGGTAATCTTTTTGGAAATCTCATAGAACTATCATGAGCTAAACGACTAATATTATCATACCCAAATGGCACAACGTATCGGCCTGCAGTCAATACACGATCAAGTGCTTTGGTAGCTGCTACAAACTCAGACTGCTTTGTTGCTGTTAATAAATGATCAATTAAAGGTTCAATGGCAGGATCTTTTGCGCCCATATAATTTCGAGTACCTGGTTCTGTTACACCTTTTGGACCCCAATATAATTTCTGTTCGTTACCTGGCGATAAAGATAACCACCAAAGATTTGGCATCATATCAAAATCATAAGATTTCTTTCGTTCACGAAATACAGCACTATCTAGAGTTGCTACGGTAACTTGAATTCCTAATCGTTTTAAAGCATCCACATAAATATTTGTAATTGCCTCAAGTTCGGATGCATTGTTTTGCAACATTATTTCAATTTCAAATGCATTATCATTTTTATCTTTCAGAACTCCTTGGACAGTGTCCCATCCAGCATCAGACATAAGTTTGGTGGCCTCTCGCAATCCTTTACGATTACGCTTACCATCACCTTCAGGATACAAGTATCCATCTAGTGTACCTGGTAAAAGACTACTTTCAAATGGCATTAATAATTCTTTTACACGCCCATCCGCAGGACCATGGCTCATACCTAATTTAGAATTAGAGAAAAACGAACCAAATCGTATTTTTGTTCCACCATAGACTTTTTCATTGAAATTATCATAATCAAATGCCCTAATTAATGCCTCACGGACACGCCAATCCGAAAACTTTGCGCGACGCGTATTCATTGCCAGGCCCTTCATGCCTGATGGGCGTTTGTGAGGTATAACAGATTTAGATGCTTTACCAGATTTGATGCGCTCAAAATTATAATTTTCTAACCATTTTGCGCCATTGCCCTCACGATAATAGGAAATTTTACCAGCTTTAAATGCTTCAAAGATGACGTTTCCATCTAAGTAATAATCGTAGCGTAATTCTGAAACATTATGACGCCCCCTATTAAAAGCAATATTGTTTCCCCAATAATTTTGATTGCGCTTAAACTGAATAAATCTTCCAGCTTCGAATTTATCAATAACATAGGGGCCACTTCCAGTTATGGGTTCTAAGCTACTGGCAGCAAATTCTCTATCTTCAAAATCAGCTTTCTTTAATATTGGACGAAGGCCTAGTATTAGTGGCAGTTCTTGGTCACCACTATCAGAGTAAAGACGTACAGATCGTTCGCCAGTTTTTTCTATGCGAGATACCTTACCCCAAGACCTAACATAACGAGGATGACCTTCTGAACCTAAAGTTTCGAAAGACCAAATAACGTCTTCTATAGTCAATGGCGTATTATCTGAAAACCGGGCTTCTTTTCTTAGTGTAAATTCGACCCAGTCTCGAGCGTCTGAAGTTTCAACTGATTCTGCTAAAAGTCCATAAAGAGTGAATGGTTCATCATACGAACGTCCCAAAAGTGACTCAAATGTGTGCGCCTTCACACCGTATGGAGCTTTACCTTTTAGAATAAATGGATTGAGAGAATCAAAACTTCCACGCTCTCCTAAAGTAATACGTCCACCCTGTGGCGCATTTATATTAGCGTAGGGTAGAGACACAAAATCTTGTGGTAAGACAGGTTCGCCATACATAGCTATGCCATGCTTGGGATCAGCAACAGCCATTCCAGCTGCTAGTATAAAAAGTATAGAAATGAGTGTTTGAAGTTTTATATGACGTTTCATTTGTACAAGAGCTTTCATTTAAATCATGTTGTTTATGACTATTGTAAGCAGTCATGAGAATAATTCAATTTTTTACTTGGCCTAAGCATAGATCATAGTTTATATAAGTCCTACTGCTCGATAGGTTTCTGCCTGTATGAAACCTGCCTCAATACTTGGCGCCCTCATTGCGAGGGCGCTTTTTTTTATTTTTAACTTTTATTTTCAACAAAGAAATTTAATGATATTATTAAATAAATTATATTATTATGGTAGATGATAACAAATGAATATTTTTATACTTTGCACTGGAAATTATGCATGCTCCATTTTGTTAGAGGCAGTTTTTTAATATTAAAACAATGGTGCGGTTTAAAGCTTTATCTGCAGGCTCTAAACCAATTTGAGCTGATCACGCACATTTTCTTTACCTTATTAAATCAAAAAATGATTAATATCTCAAATTTATATTTAAAGTCTTGGATGCTTTTTGCAAATAATGAAGCAGTTAATATGTATATTGTAGTTACTATTTGTGGAGATGCGCGTGATGAATAAAGTCCGTAGTGGCCAAGAAAACCTCTGCGCGCTTATTTGGATGACAAAGATTCAACTAAAGTAACAGACAGTAAAACACAAATTAGTAAGCTAGGATAAAAAATGATTAATCGCGCCTATTTATCAGAATTTTTGGGCACAGCCATACTTTTAGCTACCGTAATAGGTTCTGGCATAATGGGTGAAACCTTATCACCTAATAATACTGCAATTGCATTATTGGGTAATACTATAGCTACTGGAGCAATATTGTATGTAATAATAACAATTTTTGGATCAATTTCTGGTGCTCATTTTAATCCTGTAGTAACTATAGCTTTTCTGATTAACGGAGAAATATCTAAGTGGGATAGTTTAATGTACGTGTGCCTACAAATTTTAGGTGCTATTTTAGGCGTCTGGGTTGCACATCTAATGTTTGACCTGCAAGTTATCCAAATATCTTTAAAAATACGTGCGGGGCCATCTCAGGGTTTTTCTGAGGCAATAGCAACATTTGGATTAATACTTGTTATATTTGGTGGACAAAGATTTCAAAAAAAATCTGTACCTGCTCTAGTTGGATTATATATTACCGCTGCATACTGGTTTACTGCATCAACAAGTTTTGCAAACCCAGCAGTTACAATTGCTCGATCATTATCTAATACATTTGCTGGTATAAATCCTGCAAATGTGTGTCTGTTTATTTTATGTCAAATAGTTGGCATGTTAATCGCAGTAAAAATTTCAAAGATTTTACATTTTTCAGATTAGGATTAAATATAAGATAACTTGTAACTTTCTTTAAATTAGATCACAGAGCTTTTATGATAAAAATAGATATAATATCAGATCCTATTTGTCCTTGGTGCTTTATTGGAAAAACAAGATTGGACCGTGCTTTAGAAGCTAATCCATCACATGATTTCATAATAGAGTGGCACCCATTTCAATTGAACCCAACTATGCCAGAAGCAGGTATGGACAGGCGGGAATATTTAGAAACAAAATTTGGTGGGCAGAAAGCTGCAATAGACGTCTATAGCCAAATTGATGATACTGCACGCGAAAGTGGTATTAAAATGAATTTTGGAGGTATTAAGCGTACGCCAAATACTATTAATGCTCACCGTTTAATCCACTGGGCAGGTATAGAAGGTAAACAAAATGCAGTAGTTGACCGTCTGTTTAAAGCATACTTTCAAGAGGGTCGCGATATTTCTGAACACTTTGTTCTTACACGAATAGCTTCCGCTGTTGGTATGGATTCAGAGGCTATGCGCCGTTTACTTGAAAGTAACGCTGATACAGATGATATTAGAGCACGCGATGCAGACTCTCGGCGCAAAGGAATTCAGGGGGTGCCTGCCTTTTTGGTTGCCAATGAATATGTTGTTCAAGGCGCTCAAATGACTGATGTTTGGAATAACATTATTACCGAAATTCAAGAATCTACAAAATAATATGGGTAAGCTTTTATCACCCCATGAATTTATTGTTTTAATAGCTTTCTTATTTTCACTTATAGCTATTGGTACAGATATGATGTTACCAGCTTTGGGTGCTATAGGTAATGATCTAGGTATAATCGATAAAAATAAAGTACAATTAGTTATTACAATATTTTTACTTGGTACTGGGTTGGGACAATTGATAGCTGGTCCTGTCTCAGATGCATACGGACGTAAAATTGTATTAAGTACAGGTATACTTTTATTCATAGCTGCCAGTATATGGGCAATGGTGACAACAAGCTTTACAATGCTGTTAATAGCTAGATTTGTTCAAGGATTGGGCATATCTGCGCCACGTTCAGCAGGAAATGCAATGGTCCGAGATCTATATAGTGGTAGAAAAATGGCACGCGTTATTTCTTTAGCTATGATGATTTTTGTACTGGCACCAGCAGTAGCCCCTCTACTTGGTCAAAAGATAATGGTAATTTACGGATGGCGAGCAATTTTTACTGCCTGTATGTTTGCTGGCTTATTGGCATTCCTATGGATGTCTATTCGTCAAAAAGAAACGCTCATATTAGAGAAGCGTACACCCTTTTTAATATCTAATATTATAAGTGGATATAAAACAATTTTTACTAATAAAAGAGTAATCATATCAACCTCTGTTCAAGCCTCAGTTTTAGGGGGATTATTTTCATATATAGCAAGTGCACCACAAATATTTACTCAATGGCTGAATGCTGAAGAACAGTTTCCAATTTATTTTTGCTGTATCGCATTAATTTCTGCATTTTCGAATATAATAAATGCAACACTAGTTGAACGTTTAGGTATGTGGGTAATGTCAACTTTTGCTATTGGTTTTAATATGATTTTTTCAGCGATAATTTATTTAGTATTATATATGGAGATTGTATCTGATATATATTTATTACCAATATTTTTGATTTGGTCAGTTGTTGTTTTTCTTACTATGGCGATGTCTATTGGTAATCTAATGGCACTAGCTATGGAGCCAGTTGGCCACATTGCGGGGCTTGCGGCATCGATAATTGGATCAACATCAACACTTATTAGTATTTTATTAGCCATTCCAATTGGCATGATGTTCGATGGAACAGGAATGCCATTAATTGCTAGTATTACAATTTTAGCGATAACAGCTTTTGGTTTAAATATTATTAATCCGCGATCTGCTAATTGATTAGACGGATTTAATTCATAGCTTTGGCAATTACAGCTAAATCTCGTGTAATTACATAAGCTCCTTTAACTTTTTTATCATCATCAAGCCAATCACGAAATATAATAATTTTATTTTCCTTCACTTTAGCAGTACCACGTGAATCAGCTAAATATTTAGCTAACCCTGCAGGATTACTGAACTTATCACGATGGAATTGAACAACGGCACCCTTTGGCCCACTATCCAGCTTAGCAATTCCAGCAGCACGGCACATTCCCTTTATGCGAACAATGCGTAGCAACATATCGACTTCAACTGGTAGTGAACCAAAACGATCAATTAATTCGGCGGCAAAGGCTTCTAGCTCAATTTTTTTGGCTAAACTAGACAAGCGGCGGTATAATCCCAAGCGGACATCAAGATCAGGAACATAAGTATCAGGGATTAATACAGGAACTCCTAGGTTAATCTGTGGTGACCATGAACCCTCATCAGATAACCCCTCCATTTCACCTGATTTAATTTTTGCAATAGCTTCCTCCAGCATCTCTTGGTATAGTTCATAGCCAACTTCACGAACATTACCTGACTGCTCTTCTCCAAGTATATTTCCTGCACCACGTATATCCAGATCTTGGCTTGCAAGCATAAAGCCTGCACCCAAGCTATCTAATGATCCTAAGACCCGTAATCGCTTAGTAGCAGCAGGTGTTAATTTTTGACATGGTTTTGTTGTTAAGTATGCATATGCTCGTGTCTTAGAACGCCCAACTCGACCACGTATTTGGTACAGCTGGGACAGACCGAACATGTCTGCACGATGAATTATAATTGTATTTGCAGTTGGTATATCTAATCCACTTTCCACAATGGTTGTTGCTACTAATATACCATATTTTCCATCATAAAACGAATTCATTCGATCATCTAATTCACCGGCGGCCATTTGACCGTGTGCTACAACATGCGTAACTTCAGGAACTTGAGTTCGAAGAAACTCCTCAACTTCAGGAAGATCAGAAATACGAGGCACTACAAAGAAACTCTGACCACCTCTGTAATGTTCCCGTAACAATGCTTCACGCAAGGTTATTGTATCAAACTCACTTACATATGTTCGGATAGCAAGACGATCTACAGGTGGCGTGGCTATAATTGATAATTCTCTTACTCCTGACAAGGATAATTGTAGTGTACGGGGTATTGGAGTAGCCGTTAATGTCAGCACGTGAACATCTGTTCTAAGTTGTTTCAATTGTTCTTTATGTCCTACACCAAATTTTTGTTCTTCATCAATTATTAGAAGTCCTAAGTTTGCAAATTTGATATCTTTTGATAACAAAGCATGTGTACCAATAACAATTTCGACTGCACCATCTCGTAATGCTTCACGGTTCTTTTTCATTTGTCCCGTTGAAACAAAACGCGATAATTGCCTAACTCTTATTTCAGTTCCTCTGAACCGCTCTTCAAATGATTTAAAATGTTGACGTGCTAATAGGGTTGTTGGCGCGACAACAGCAACCTGAGTTCCAGAGCTTGCAGCAACAAATGCAGCACGTAAGGCAACCTCGGTCTTACCAAATCCAACATCACCACAAATTAGCCGATCCATAGGCCTTCCCGATGCCATATCATCTAGTACATCTTCGATAGCATTTAACTGGTCATCCGTTTCTATATATGGAAAACGTGCACAGAATGCATTCCATTGGTCTTGGGATACTTCCATAACTTCAGATTTTCGCAACAGCCTTTCTGCAGCAATGCGAAGTAATTTATTTGCCATCTCACGAATGCGATCTTTTAATCTAGCTTTCTTAGCTTGCCAAGCACCACCACCCAAACGATCTAGAAGTCCCGAATCATGACCATAACGACTTAATAAATCAATATTTTCGACTGGTAAGTATAATCGATCATTGTTTGCATATTCTAATAACAAACAGTCATGAGGAGCACCTGCAGCCGTAACAGTTTCAAGGCCACGGTACCGACCAACGCCATGATCTACATGTACAACTAAATCATCAACCGACAAACTAGATGCCTCAGTTAAGAAGTTTTTAGCACGTTTTTTACGTTTACCAGCGTTAACTAGGCGATCACCCATGACATCTTGTTCAGATATAACAGTCAAACAAGGCGCCTCGAAACCCTGATCTATGGGCCAAACTACAAGTGATAAAGCTCCAATTGATTGGTTAATATCTAACCATGATTTGGCATTAGATATTCCAAGTATGCCTTGATCACTCAAAAGCCCACTTAATCGTTCACGTGCACCTTCTGAAAACGTTGCTATTAAAACTGAAGTTTTTTTTCTTTTTTCATTAATATGTTCAGCAAGTCCCTCAAATAAGCTTGTTTCTTCATTTTGGCGTTCAGGAGCAAAATTTCTACCTAAGCGACCGCCCATATCTAAAGCATTAGGACCAGTAGGTTGTGGTAAGACTAATAATTTTCGTTGTTCACGATTCTTAAGAATATGAGACAATACATCAGGTGATATATATAACGTATCTGGTGAAATTGGCTTATAAATTGTATCTAATCGTGCCTTGGATTTTAACGCGTCAAGCCGCGCTTCATATTGATCAACGATACTATCCCATCTGCTATCATGAATTTGAAAAATACTTTCATCTGAAAAAATAGTTGCCTCAGGTAGATAATCAAATAATGTTTCCATTCCATCATGAAAATATGGAGCCCAATGTTCAAATCCTTGATGTTTACGCCCTGCACTTATTGCTTCATATAATGGGTCATCCAGACCTGCTGAACCAAATTCAGTTCTGTAATTATTACGAAATCGAGCTATAGATTCTTCATCTAAGATAACTTCAGTTACAGGTGCAAATTCAATACGAGATAGTTTTTCAATAGTTCTTTGAGTAATTGGATCAAATCTTCTTGCAGACTCAAGTTCATCACCAAACATGTCCATTCGTACAGGCCCAGCTTCACCTGGAGGAAAAACGTCAATAATACCTCCACGTATAGCATAATCACCAGGTTCAGTAACTGTTGGTGTCTGAACAAACCCCATTCGGGTAAAATAAGATCGTAATTTTTTGTCACTAACTGTCCTGCCAACAGTTGCAATAAAGCTGTTATCACATACAATATTTCGCTTAGGCACATATTGAGTAATAGCCGCCAAAGTTGTCAAAATAATGAATGGTTTATCAAATCCTGATGACAATGCTGCTAAAGTGGCCATGCGAGCAGCCGCAACCTCAGAGTTAGGAGAAACACGGTCGTAAGGAAGACAGTCCCAGGCAGGGAAGCTGAAAACAGGCAGCGTGGAATCAAAAAACCACAATGCGCTGCGTAATGCTTCAAGTCGTTTATCATCACGCGCTATGTATGCTACCGATGTGTCGTTTTTTGATATATACTTTGTTAAAACATGTGCATCAAAACCTTCAGGCACGCCAGATAAATTAATAGTATTGGATGAATATATGCTCATAAGTTTTGCTTATCTTGGGCAATAAAAAGGCGCAACCCCTGCCCTTAAATTCATCCTAAAATAATTGAGTAATAAGAGCTGAAAAAACTTATAAAAAGTATAATTAACAATCCAAAAAATTGTTTTTGATTCTTGCATTTAAGGTATGCTTTACATAAATCATTTCCTGATAGTTTTTTTGTTTTGATTTTAGACGCTAATCTAAGTGTTGAGATATATGAATAATACAATAAAATTAGCAAAAAAGTGCTTGCTTGCATGAACTCATAAGAAAACCAAAAACCCAGTGTTGCAGAAGCGGACAATAAAAACATCCCAATTGATATTATCCATAAACCAAATTCATCAATATATTCAGTACGTCGCCGCGAATTAATCAAAATAATTGTTTCAATATCAATTAATGCTGTTCCACCTGATAATTGCGCTTTTTGTATTTGATTGATAGTAACTCCAAAAGTAAAATTAATTATTTTAACCCAAATAATAGAAACTAGCACCCAAAACCAAACGTTATTAAAGCTATTTGCATTAAGAAACTTAATTAATTCAAAATCCATTTTTATATTCCTATGCTAATAATTAGCCACTTATAATTTTTAGTATTTGTTTTCACTTGAACTTCCATGCAAAGTTAGGTCAATCGATAATAAAACAAAATAGAGATTTTTATGACTTACCAATCAGCACCGTTTCCAATGTCCCGTCCACGTCGCCTTCGACAGACTGATTGGATGAGAAGAATGGTTTCAGAAACAATGATAAATCCTGATGATTTTATTTATCCTATGTTTATCTGTGAAGGAACAAAAATATCTGATCCAATACAATCTATGCCTGGAGTAAATCGTTTAAGTATTGATATGGCTATAGAAATGGCAAATCATGCTGCAAATGTTGGTATTCCTGCAATTGCGTTATTTCCTTATACGGAAAAAAATCTAAAAAACTCTGAATGTACTGAAGCATTTAATCCTAATAATTTAGTAAATCGCGCAACCAAAGCAATTAAAGCTGCAGTTCCAGATATTGGTATAATGTTAGATGTTGCACTAGATCCATATAATTCTGATGGACATGATGGTATTGTTCGTAATGGCGAAATCATAAATGATGAAACGCTATTAGCACTTGAAAAACAAGCTTTAGTACAAGCAGAAGCAGGTGCCAATATTTTAGGCCCTTCAGATATGATGGATGGTAGAATTGGCATTATTCGCCAAGCTTTAGAAAATAACGATTTTCAAAATATTACTATTATGGCCTATTCAGCAAAGTTTTCTTCATCATTTTATGGCCCTTTTCGTGATGCAGTTGGTGCATCAGGCGCTCTTAAAGGAGATAAAAAAACATATCAATTAGATCCAGCTAATTCAAACGAAGCCATAAGAATGATTGAACGTGATATCTCAGAAGGCGCTGATATGGTTATGGTAAAGCCTGGAATACCATATTTAGATATATGCCAACGAATTTGCAAAGATATAAATGTGCCATGCTTTGCATATCAGGTATCTGGTGAATATGCTATGATTGAAGCTGCGGCACAAAATGGTTGGATAGATAGAAATCAAGTGGTTGCAGAATCTTTACTTGCATTTAAGAGAGCTGGATGTACGGGAATTTTAACCTATTATGGAATTCACATGGCTGAAATATTAGATAGTCCAATATAAAAAAAATATA
This sequence comes from uncultured Amylibacter sp., assembly GCA_905181935.1. Lineage (GTDB taxonomy): Bacteria > Pseudomonadota > Alphaproteobacteria > Rhodobacterales > Rhodobacteraceae > Amylibacter. The sequence goes on from CAJIZV010000002.1 coordinate 352,238, forward strand.
AATCCTCTAAGTATAGGTGACACTGAATCCTGTTTCCTCTATAACTCTATTGAAAGTTTACCACAGAGTAGACAAATTGCAGTTTTACAGGAGTTTAAAATGAAGAATTCATCACGTAGACAATTTATTGTTGCATCTAGCGCCGGCCTTGCTTTTTCAACTCTTGGCGCACCAGCCAATTCAGCTAGTCGCAGTAGAATTGATAGCCGTATTGATCTTGCAATGAAAAAATTAGCTAATTTAGGGCCAAATTTCTCTAAATTAATTGATAGTTCAGCAGGCATATTAATGATGCCAAGGATACGTCGTGGTGGTGTTGGCATTGGCACTTCATATGGCGAAGGAGCATTATTAATTGGGCGCGCACCTGTAGAATACTACTCTGTAGCTTCTGCATCTTTTGGATTACAATTTGGAATACAGCGATATTCATCAGCTATGTTTTTCACCTCAGAAAATAGTTTAAGTAGTTTCAGGCGGAATGATGGATGGACCCTAGGAGCTGATCTAGGTTATACCATGATTGATCAAGGTGAAGTAATTGACATAGATAGTAACACCTACTCAGATGATGTTTACGGCGTTATATTTGGACAAGAAGGTTTGCATTTTGGGGTAACCCTTGAAGGATCAAAATATTCACGAATTATCCGTTAAATTAAATGCAAGAATTTCTAATTTCTAATATATTACTTTCATAATGTTCGCGTGAACCACCTTTGAATACTGCAGAACCAGCTACTAAGACATTAGCGCCAGCATTTAGGCACAATGGAGCCGTTTTGGGGTCGACACCTCCGTCGACCTCAAGCCATATAGGTCGATCTCCTATCATTTCTCGTGCGGCTGCAATTTTATCTAACATTGAATATGTAAATTTTTGCCCACCAAAACCTGGATTTATTGTCATAATCAAAATCAAATCAATTTTATCCAAACAATATTCTATAACAGATAGTGGAGTAGTTATATTTAAAGCTACCCCGGCCTTACAACCATAACTCCTAATAGCTTGCAATGAGCGGTCCAGATGTGGTCCAGATTCTGCATGTATTGTTATTATATCAGAGCCTGCTTTAGCAAAGGCTTCTAAATATGGATCAGCTGGAGAAATCATTAAATGTACATCCATAATTGTTTTTATATACGGACGAATTGCAGCAACTACATTTGGGCCAATTGTTAAATTTGGGACAAAGTGCCCATCCATTGGATCAACATGTATCCAATCCGCTCCAGCGGCTTCTACTTGTGTTATTTCCTGTCCAAGAATTGCAAAATCAGCAGACAGAATCGATGGCGCAATAACTAATGGCCGATCATGAGTAAAAATTAATTCCATAGAAATCCCTTATTTTAAAAAATTAAATTTATTTTAGATAGCAAAGCCTTATCAGTCCAGCTCCATTTAAGTTGCCACATTTCAATACGCCTGATAAATATATCAAAAATGGATTACATACATGAAACTTACTTTTCAATGGTTATTGAGACTTTTAATAACTTTAATTACCATTGCATTGTTAAGTATTTTTTTAATGTATTATTTTTCATTACGTTCTATTCCAAATTATAATAAAGAATATGAAGTTAATAATATAATTAAAGACATAGAGATCGTGCGCGATAGTAAAGGCGTACCTCACATATTTCCTAACTCAGATAATGATGCATATTTTGGCCTTGGGTTTGTTCATGCTCAGGATCGCTTATGGCAAATGACATTGATGCGTAGAGCGGCTCAAGGCCGCTTATCTGAAATATTTGGTAAAGAAACAATAAAATCTGATGAGTATATTCGTCGTTTAGATATTTATAATATTTCAAAAAATTCAGTGATACATCAATCACCTAAGGCTATTGATGCATTAAACTCATATTCAGAGGGAGTTAATGCTTGGTTGAAAATTCTCCAATCTCAAGCATTAGGTCGTGGTGCACCAGAGTTTTTCTTATTCAAACCAGAAATTTCACCATGGGTACCAGCTGATAGTTTAGCAATTCTTAAACTTATGGCGGTGCGGTCAAGTTATCATTTGAAATCAGATATATTGCGTGCTCGCACATCTTTGACTATTGGAAATGACCGGATGATGGATATTTTACCTGATGATCCCACACAAGGATCAATCTTGACGCCTGATTATAGTGATTTGTTTCAAATCCCCAAAAATTCAATATCTGAATTAACAAGATTGCACGAATTAAACAGTTTAGGAAAACCAAGCTCCATTCCAGCATCCAATATATGGGCTGCGCATTCAAAAAGAACTTCAGCAAAAGCTAGTTTGTTGGCTGCTGATCCGCATAACTCATTATCGGCACCGAGTTATTGGATGCTCGCACGCCTTGAATTATCAAGTGGTGGAGTGATTGGAGCTTCAATCCCTGGTCTACCATTAATCATATCAGGCAGATCAAAAGATTTAGCTTGGGGTTTTTCAGCAAGTAATGCAGATGATTCTGATATTTATATCGAACAATTAAATCCAAATAATAAAGACGAATACAGAGTAGAGAATACATTCGTTCCATTTAAAACTAAAAAGGTATTATTAAAGATTAAAGATGCTCCAAGTAAAACTTTAGAGTTACAATGGACAAGAAATGGAGTTGTATTACCCGGTTCTGCTTTTGGCTTAAGTCAAATTACTCCGCGTGATCACATTGCAAGTATAAAATTTACAGCTACAAATAAAAATGATAAATCATTTAGTGCATTATTGAACTTAATGTCTGAAAACAGTGTAACTTCAGCACAGTCCCAATTTATAAATTATATAGCACCAGTATATAACATGGTAATTGCTGACTCTAAAAATATTGCGTTACAAATTATTGGACGTTTACCACACAGAAAAAAAAGCCATTTAGGTGAAGGCCGTATACCAGCTCAAGGCTGGCTTAATAGTAACCAATGGCAGGGGTTTTTTTCTTATGATAAAAATCCAAGTACATATAATCCAATCAGTGGTATAGTAGCTAATACAAACAACAAAACTACGAATAAACCTTTCCCAAATCACATAGCACACAGGTGGAGCGATAACTTTAGAATAAAACGACTTTCACAGTTAATGAGTTCACGCCAGATACATACTCGAGATAGCTTTATGGAAGCTCAACTTGATACAGTTTCAATTGCAGCAAGAACTGTTTTACCACTCATAGCAAAAGAACTTTGGTTCACTGAAACGTATGTAGATAATAATGATCAAAATGATTTACGAAAAAAGGCGCTTCAATTATTAGCAAATTGGAATGGTGATATGAATGAACATCAGCCGGAACCTTTGATATATGCTTCTTGGATACGAAACTTTCAAAATTTTTTGATACGCGATGAACTTGGGCCACTCTCACAAGAGTTCCTAGAAATTAATCCAATTTTTTTAGAACGTGTTATGAAAAATATAAATGGAGCATCAATTTGGTGTAATATAAAAGCTTCTACAACAATAGAAACTTGCACCGATATTGCAATACAATCATTGGATGCAGCACTATTAGAATTGTCAATAAAGTATGGAAAAAACCTGAAAAATTGGCAGTGGGGCGAGGCACATATTGCAACTCATAAACATTTAGTTTTTGGTTCTATTCCTCTGGTTAATTGGATTTCAAACATTAAACAAAGGACATCTGGCGGTGACAATACTTTAATGCGAGCAAAAAATCAAAACTTTGGCGATGAACCTTATGCTAATATTAATGCAGCAGGATTTAGAATGCTTATTGATTTCTCAGATTTAGAAAGCTCTTTATATATAATATCTACTGGCCAGTCTGGGCACCCACTATCGCGTCATTACGACGATTTAGCACAATTATGGCGGCGTGGTGAATACATACCAATGGTACTTGATCCAAAGCTAGCGCGTGCAGGTTCAATTGGAGTGTTGAATATAAAACAGATGAAAAATTAAATTTTTAAGAATTGTGCAGCTTGTTTAGATGTCCAAGTTACTGATAATTCAAGTGTGTTTAAATTTGTTATTTCCTTATTTACAACAGCTTGTTCATAAAGCCAAGCTCTCCTGCTACCCTCAGAGAAAGCTAATATAATAATATCATTTATTGTAACTTCTTGCAGGCAAATTTCTATTTCGGCTAATAAATTTTTTAGTCCATAGCCTGTTACTGCGGAAACTGCTTGAACTTTATCATGTCTTGAAGAGGTATTCTTAGCTCCAACCCAATCTTTATCAGATAATAAATCCGTTTTATTCCAGACTTCAATCATATCAGCTTTAGCGTGGCTAGTAATATTCAGATCATTTAAAATATCTTTCACGTCATCAGCTTGTGCTTGTGTCTCTTCGTGAGAGATATCTCGAACATGTAAAATCAAATTTGCATCTAAAACTTCCTCCAAGGTTGCTCTAAAAGCAGCAATAAGTTGTGTAGGAAGCTCAGATATAAATCCAACTGTATCCGAAAGGATTATTTTCTGCCCCGATGGCAATTCAACCTCTCTCATAGTAGGATCAAGTGTTGCAAATAACATGTCTTTAGCAAAAACATCTGCTCCAGTCATACGGTTAAATAAAGTTGATTTTCCAGCATTTGTATATCCAACTAGTGCAACAATTGGATACGGAATTTTTTTTCGGGCAGCTCTATGTAAACCACGAGTTTTTGCAACTTTTTCTAATTGTTTCTTCAAACGAACTATAGCATCATCAATTTGTCGACGATCACTTTCAATTTGAGTTTCTCCAGCACCACCAACAAAGCTCAAACCACCGCGTTGTCTCTCAAGGTGTGTCCAGGAACGAACTAAGCGTGAGCGCTGATAATTCAATGCGGCTAAATCTACTTGTAAAACGCCCTCACGCGTTTGAGCCCTATCTCCAAATATTTCTAAAATTAATCCTGTCCGATCTAAAACTTTTAAATCCCAGATTTTTTCTAAATTACGTTGCTGAACTGGTGTTAATGAACCATCAATCATTACTAGCCCAACATCTTCAGCTATAAATATTTGTTTGAGTTCTTCCATTTTACCGGACCCAAATAATGTTGCAGCATTTGGCTTTCTTATAGGGACTACAACGCTATGAAAAATTTCTACATCAAGTGCATTAACTAAAGATATGGCTTCCGCAAGTGAGTTTTTACTAGAGCGCCTTTTTATATTGTTTGCGATATCTGGGTGAATTACACTAACACGCATCATTTATTCGGCTTGAACCTCTTCACCATCATATAAAACTACTGGTTGTGCTGGCATAATGGTTGAAATCGCATGTTTGTAAACTAATTGCGATTGACCATCTCTACGCAACAAAACGCAAAAATTATCAAACCAACTAATATTTCCCTGAAGTTTAACACCGTTTATCAGAAAAATAGTCACCGATATCTTGGTTTTACGCACATGATTTAAAAAAGCGTCTTGTAAATTTCGATTATCAGCAGCCATCTTTTTAGCCCTTTGTTTTAATTATTCTTCTCCACTGACGGGGAAGCTTTGTAATAAGTATACCAATAGAATATGATATAATGATGTCAATAACCTAAAGAAAAAGTAAAGTCTTATTTAAGTTTACTTAAAGATTATTTTTTCCAATAGTTAGGATTTAAAATAGCAATAATAGCTAGAGCTTCAAAACGACCTAGAACCATTGCTATACAAAAAATAAATTTTGCTGGCGAAGAAATAGTTGAATAGTCTAGCGAACCATCCCCTGCGACATATATCAATGGGCCTACAGTAGATAAGCCTGAAATTGCTAAAATTAAACTATCTTCAAATTTAATACCTGTTAACGAAAAGCTTAGTACAATTAATGCAAGACTTACTAAAAACAACATAAAGAAAATCCATGCAGCATATGCACCTTCCCGACGAAAACCTCGTGCTTTATTGCCTGATCCAGCAACTGAGTGTGGATAACTAAGTCGAGTCATTTCCCTTATTCCATGTTTGTATAAGGCATAAACCCGTAATAGTTTAACTCCTCCAGCTGTAGTAGCTATTCCACCTCCCATAACAGATAGACCCATTAAAATAAGTCCTGAAGTTCCAAGGCCAGACCAAGACTGAGATGTTGCCCAATGATTACTTTCAAAGCCTGTAGTCGTTAGAAAAGACATAACCATAAATATACCACCCCAAAGAGCAGAAAATGCAGCATAGCTATCTATATTTTCTGATAATTCAATAGCTCCTGACCAATGTCTCATGAATAATAATAGGGGAATTAATGTAATGCAAATCAGCATTAAATTTACTTCTTTATCACGTTTTAAGAGACGAAACCCACGTCCTTCAGCATCTTGCTGATACATGAATCGTGATATCGCAAAAATTAAAAATAACGCGATAATAATCTCACCAATAATACCAGAGTTAGCACCTTGAATACCATAAACGTTACTTATTCCACTTGTTGAAAAAGTACTCATGGCGTGAATCACAGCAACAAGCGGCCTATCACCACTAATAATTAGCATTATACTCATGATTATAGTTAAACTTAAATATACGGGTATTATAGAAATTGAATAGGTAATCATTCGTGATCGTATGTCAGCTCGCTTTATGCGTGTTTCCATTGCTGAAGTATCAACTGAACGAGTGTAAACTTCAAAACCAGCTAAACCAGCAGGTTGAAAAATACCTAACGCTGCTATCAACATTAATAAACCTCCAGACCAACCGACTATAGCACGCCACAAATGTAAAACATCAGGCAATCTATCGTTAGCAGAAAATAAGGATGCACCAGTAGTCGTAAAACATGAAAGCATTTCAAAATAAGCATCAAATAAATTTATACTTGGTACAAGGTAATCAACAGGAATAGCCAAAAAAATAGGTAAAAATACAAAGCTACAAAATAGATCAAATATCCTACTAACTATTTTTTGATTTAATGGTTGTGAAGAAAAAGCAATAGCAATTAATATGGTTAAAACTAAAAAGAAAGTACCATGGTAGAAAAATGTACGCGCAAACCACCATTGTTCTAAACGTGCAGAGAAAAACACTGGTACATACATTAAAAAAGAATATGTACCTAATAAAATTACAAATAGAGGTTGATTTTTAAGCCATTCCATTTTTTAGGAAAAATCAATGTTAACTTGGAACAAACGTTCAACTTCCGATACATCATGGGAAAGTGTAAAAATAATCACAAAATCACCTTCTTCAATTTTAGTATCACCTTCAGGTTTTAAAACTTTCCCACTTTTTTGAATGGCTCCTATAATTGATCCATTTGGCCATTCAACTTCTCTAATCTTCAAACCTACAATTGGTGAGGTTGACATTACTTGAGCTTCTATTACCTCTGCTTCGGCATCTCCAATAGAATAAACTGCTTTTACGCGCCCATGGCGTACATGTCGTAATATAGATGATACTGTAGTAGCACGAGGGTTTACAGACGCATCAATATTTAAAGGTTTCAGTAATGTTGTAAGTGTTGGGTCGTTAATCAGTGCTACTACCATCGGACATCCCAATGCTTTAGCTCGTGCGCAAGCCAATAGGTTTGTTTTATCATCGTCAGTCACTGCAAGAACAGCATCAGCTTTAGATATATTAGCTTCTTCAAGAATATCCATATCAAGTCCATCACCATGAAGAACTATTGTTCGTTCCAATTGATCAGCTATCCGTTCAGCACAGTCACGATTTGCTTCAATCACTTTGGTATGAATTTTAACTGAGTTGTTTTCCAACCCTTTGGCAACCATTAGTCCAACATTACCACCACCAATAATTATTACACGATCTTGTTTTTTATTAGTTTTACCAAATATTTCTAAACAGCGCTCTTTGTCTTCAGAATTTGTACATAAGTAAACTTGATCACCAACAGATAGTTGCTCTTGGCTATTAGGCACAAATAAAATTCCATTTCGCCGAACCGCAACAACGGTTGACCTAAGTGTGTAGAATAATTCGGATAATTGTCGTAAAGAAGTATTTAAAACATTACACTCATCAGTCAAAGTTAAGCCTAATAATTCAGCTTTACCTTCCATAAAAGGTTCAGTGTCAAATGTTGCTGTAGATCGCAATTGACGAAGTGCTTGTATTGCAACCTCTTTTTCTGGAGAAATAACAACATCAATTGGTAAATGATCTCGTTGATATAAGTCAGAATAAATTGCATCAAGATACGATTGGCCACGTAAACGAGCAATTTTACGGGGGATTTTAAAAACTGAGTGAGCAACTTGGCACGTCACCATGTTAACCTCATCAGAATAGGTTGCAGCAATGATCATATCAGTATCAGCAGCACCAGCAGATGCCAGTACATCAGGATATGATGCATTACCAGCTATTCCATTTACATCTAATGTATCAGCAGCTCGTGCTACTAAGTCTGGATTGTTATCAACTATTGTAACATCATTTTTTTCTGATGACAGATGTCTAGCTATTTGCCAACCAACCTGCCCTGCACCGCATATAATGACCTTCATGTATGGCCTCCATTTAGGAAATAATCCCACAATTTGGCCAGTCTTGTCAAAATAAATGTATGGACAGGCATTGTGAACTTATTTATTTATATCAGTATCAGCCTCATTTTTTTTTGCAACCCGCGCACCATTTTTACTGGATGTCACAACATTTAATGTTTTTAGCTTTCGATGCAAAGCAGAGCGTTCCATACCAACAAAATGCGCAGTTTTTGATATATTACCACCAAATCGATTTATTTGAGCAACCAAGTAATCACGTTCAAAAAGCTCGCGCGCATCACGTAGCGGTACACCAAGTAAATTATCTATTGATGTTAATGAATTATCAGATGTAGCAACTTGTTTTATTTGTAATTCTGTAGGTGAAATATCCCCAGACTGAGAGCCTAAGATTAATGAGCGCTCCAAAACATTACGCAATTGACGAATATTACCAGGCCAATCACGAGTTTGAAGGTAAGCTACAGCTTTATCACTTAAAGAGCGGTTTGGTAGACCTTGAGTTTTATTAAGTTCATTAATAAAATGATTCGCAATTAATGGGATGTCATCTAGTCGTGTTTCTAATGATGGCACTGAAATGGGAATAACATTTAATCGGTGATAAAGCTCTTCACGGAAATTCTTTTTTTCTATTTCAATTAATAAATTACGGCTACTTGATGATATAACACGAATATCAAAAGATATTTTTGTTTTACCACCAATACGAATAAACTGTTGGTCAACAAGTACTCTTAAAATTTTTGATTGTGTACCGATTGGCATATCTGCAACTTCATCAAAAAATAAAATGCCACCGTTTGCCTGCTCTAAAAGTCCAATCTGAATATTGTCAAATGTTTCAGATCCAAATAAAAGCTCCTCCATTTTATCAGCAGACATTGAGGCAGAGTTCACAGTAACAAAAGCATTGTGTTGACGCTGTGATTGTTCGTGAATGTAACGGGCTGCAACTTCTTTTCCTGATCCAGCTCCACCAGTTAGCATTATTCTACTATTACCCGAACTAACTTTATCTAACTGTTGTTTGAAACTTTTAAAAACAGCAGATGAACCTACCAGTTTTGATGATGGTATCTCTTTTACTCGAAGAGCTGCATTTTCTGAGCGAAGATGCGACGTTTCCATGGCACGCGAAATAACAACTGTGAGTTGATCAATATTAAATGGTTTTTCAATAAAGTCGTATGCACCTTGTTTTATTGCAGCTACGGCAATTTCAATATTGCCATGACCAGAAATAATCACAACCGGTATAGAAGGATTATTTTTTCGAATATTTTTCAATATATCAATACCATCTAAAGAGCTGCCTTTCAGCCAAATATCAAGAATGATAAGTTTGGGCATAGTATCCAAAATATTCTGAAATGTTTCATCAGAGTTTGCTGCTAAGCTTGTTGAATATCCCTCATCAATAAGAATATCCGATATTAAATCTCTAATATCTTTTTCATCATCTACAATTAAAATATCACCCATTTTTTTCCTTGTGCTGCAACAGCAACTATTCTTTTATATTATTGGTTATAATTTGAGGCAATCTAATACGTATATTAGCTCCATAATGTTTATTTTTTGAAAATGGATTTGCATCTAATAATTCTAATGTCCCATTATGTTCTTCAATTATTTTTTTAACTATAGATAAGCCTAAGCCAGTACCATTTTCACGGTTTGAAACATATGGTTCGAACAATCTGGAACGTTGTTGAATTGGCAGACCTATGCCATTATCCTGAATGCTAATTTCAGTACCTCTTGCATATGAAGTTAAATGTATTCTAATTTCTGGTTTAAAAGACTTATGAGTACCAGCATTTATTTTGCTATTAATAGCTTCACCTGCATTTTTTATTAAATTTGTGATTGCTTGGTTTATCATAGTTTCATCCACAGTAGCATTTACATCTCCAATTTCATTGATAAATACAATTTTTATTTTTGATAATGAGACTTGAAACAACAAAATAACATCTAACAATAATTTAGTTAGATTAACTGGTCGTTTATTTGGCTCTGGCATACGTGCAAATTTAGAAAATTCATCAACAATTTTACGCAAATCATTAGTTTGGCGAATTATAACGTCACAATATTGGGTAAGGTTTACTTCTTCTTTACCTACCATTGGGCCAAATTTGCGCCTTAGCCGTTCTGCAGACAATTGTATTGGTGTAAGTGGGTTTTTTATCTCATGCGCTATTCTACGCGCAACATCAGCCCAAGCAGCCAAACGTTGTGCCGAGACAAGATCAGTAACGTCATCAAATGTTACAACATAACCCTCTATATTATTATCTTTTGAAATACGTGCTGAAACGCGAACCAATAGAATTTCAGTGGTACCTTTTCGTGTTAAACTAATTTCTTGCTCTTGAATTTCATTATCAAACTTTTGAGTAGATTCAAATAAACTTACAAATTCAGGAATAGCTATTTGAATATTTTTTCCTTCATCATTTTTAGCATTTAAATTTAACAATCTTTCGGCTGCAGAATTAATAAATCCTATATTACCATCTGAGGATAAACCAATAACGCCAGCAGTAACTCCTGATAAAACACTATCAAATAATCTACGCCTTCTTTCAGTAATATCGTTTGCCGTTATCAAATCATCTCGTTGACGTTTTACCTGCTTTGTCATTCGATTGAAAACCCTACTGAGCATAGCAATTTCATCATCTCCGGGTTCTTCAATCACTTTAACATCAAAATCACCTGCCCCCACACGTTGTGCGGCGCCTGCCAAGCGTCCAACAGGCCTTGAAAGGCGTTCAGCAAATTGCATACCTAACCAAATTGAGGATAAAATTACAAAAGTGGCAAAACCAAGATATAAAAGGCCATAATACCATAGAATTTCTCCCCTTTGTGTCTCCATTTGATTATAAGTTTTTGCAGAAGCTACTGTTTTATCAAGGAGATTTAAAATACTGCCATCCACAGTCCTTGATATATATAAATATTTGTCGATGTAACCTTCAAGCCGTACTAATCCACGAAATTCGTTGTTTGCCCAATCTTCAATAACTAATACTTTAAAACCTTCAGCAATTTTCATATTTTCAGCAGATGGTTTCTCATATCCAAATAGGTAACTTAACTCACCGCGTGATCTTAAATTAGAATTACTATCAATAATATATGCCTCTTTTAAACCACGTTGAATTAACTTTTGTTGTTGGATCAATTGAATACGTATTTCGCTATCACTAACAAAATAATTATCTTTTTTGTATTCAGACAGCCTGGCTGCCATAAAATTTAAATCAATTTGCAAATCATTACTTTGTTCATTTTTGTAGGCTTCAGCAGCAGATAAAGATGAAGTAACAACATTGCGAACGTTCTCAGAGAACCAACCTTCAACACCTATACTGAGAGTAACGACAGCAAATATGGCAACCAGAACTGTAGGAATTAATGCCACAATTGCAAAAACACGGCTTAATCTCAGATGTAAACGTGAACCAGCCGACTTTGCACGGCGCGCTGCAAATAAACGCATTACAGAATAACCAACAAAAGAAATAACTAATAAAAGATAAATGCCATCAATAAGAATGATACTTTTTACCATTCCTGCAGAAAGGTCACCAATTACTCCTTGAAGAAGAGCTACAGTAATACAAGTCAGTATTGGCCCAAATAGAATTAAAGACCAAATTGATATAACCTTAACATTACGTTTTCGACGCCATGTGCTTATTTTGTATATAAAATCAACCAATGTGATATTTTTTCAACTACCTAGTGTTCTGTTTCTATCGCACTCATGTGATAACATTACATCATTTTCTTACTTCTTGTTACTATAATGTCTAGGTCTTTTATTTTTTTGCGCAATGTGTTTCTATTAATTCCTAATAGTTCTGCTGTTTTTATTTGATTGCCTCTAGTAGCAGATAAAGACAATGCTATTAAAGGATATTCCACCTCTCTCATGATGCGATTATACAATCCAGGCGCTGGCAAAGTATCTCCATGTAAATCAAAGTAACGCTTTACATGGGATTCTACGGATGATGAAAGTTTTACATTATCAGTTTCTCCACCAGTTGAATTAATTAACGGTATTAGTCTTAAACTTTCGTTAACTTGAGATTCACTTATCTCTTCATCTGGTGACAAAACTATTAACCTACTGATGAAATTTTCAAGTTCTCGAACATTACCAACCCATCGGTGATAGCGGAGTAACGCTAAAGCATTGATGGAAATAGTTTTTAATGGTAAACCAGATAAGGCAGATAATTGTAAAAAATGGCGAACCAATTCTGAAATATCCCCGACTCGATCCCGCAAGGGAGGCAATGCTACAGAGACTACATTTAAACGATAAAATAAGTCTTCTCTAAACAAACCTTGATTAATTAAATTTTCCAAAGATAATCTTGATGATGAAATAAATCTAAAATTTTTACTACCTACTAATTCTGATCTTAATAAATCTAATAGGTGTAATTGTATTTCTGGAGACATTTCAGATATTTCATCTAAATAAATTGTAGAACTCTTTGATGCAGGTTTTATACCTAAATCCTCTTTACCACCCAATAATATCCCTTCAATTTTATTTATACTCGCCGTAGATGCATTTATAGTTATAAAATCATTAGAAACCCTGTGCCCTAAATTATGAAGAGCGTGCGCTAGTAAATCTTTACCAGTTCCGCTTTCACCAGTAATCATTGTTGATAGATCAGTCTTTAATACACGTGCAAAAAATCGGTAAACTTCTTGCATTAAAGGTGATGAACCAACCAATGGCAAATCTGGTTCAGCTTTACCATCAATGGGAATTACACTCGCTTTAACTCCTTGATTTGATAAAGCTTTATTAACTTTAGATAGTAATTCTTTAAGGTCAAATGGTTTGGGTAAGTAATCATATGCACCTAACTCAGATGCCTTAATTGCAGTCATAATTGTATTTTGTGCTGAAATAATTATCACAGGTAAGTTTGAACGTTTTTGATTAATTAAAGGCAATAACTCCAATCCATTACCATCTGGGAAGTTAACATCTGATATTACAACATCCCCATCACCCTCCTCAACCCAGCGCCATAATGTATCTAAACTACCAGTGGAGCGGACTCTACAGCCAGCGCGGGTTAAAGCTTGTGTCAAAACAGTTCGAATAGTCCGATCGTCATCCGCAACTAATACTGTACCGTCCATTATTTACTCTCCTTAGATGATAATTTCCATACTGGCAGCCGAACTATAAAACTTGCACCTTTTTCATCTGATGCGCATTCGACTAAACCACCGTGACCAGTTACTATTTTTGAAACTAGCGATAAACCTAAACCAGTGCCATTAACCTTTGATGAAACAAAAGGTTCAAATATTTCATCAATAATATTAGGGGAAATACCTTTTCCATTATCAATAATTTCTATTTGCAAAGGTAAAGTTTCAATTTTATTGCCTAAAACAGAAAATTTAACACCAGATTTATATGAAGTTCGTATTTTGATTTGCCCCCTAACCGATCCAATAGACTCAGACGCATTTTTCAAAATATTTTGAAATACTTGTAACATTTGGTCTTCATCACCTGAAGCATCTGGCAATGAAGGATCGTATTCCTTAATATATTCTGCAGATGCTCCAAAACCTACTGATGAGGAACGAATAGCTCGATCTAAAATATCATGAATATTAAATGCATGGTGGGATGCCAGCCTAACATCTGAAAAACTCTCAAAACGGTCAACTAATGTACCAATTCTATTTGATTCTTGACCAATCATCTCAGCCAATTCAATGTCATCACTATTAGCATTCATGGCTAGAAGTTGTGCAGCACCTGAAATACCTGCCAATGGATTACGTATTTCATGAGCTAACATAGAAGCCATGGCAGTTACTGAACGTGCCGAGGTACTATGCGTCACAGATTGGCTCATTTTTTGAGCTCCACTAGTTGGCTGAATAATTATTAAAAGCGAACCATTATCATTATCTAAAAAATTTATATGTAAATTACAGCTTATGGTAATACGATCAGCTGAGGTTAAAGCTACATCATATTGAGTTAGTGATGAATTTTGATCTTTAGCTTGCTTAATAGTTTCCAAGATTACAGAATTAGATCCAAAGAAATTTGAAACTAGCTTGCCACGCATTTGATTTTGTGACGTATGAACCATTTGCTCAGCAGCAGAATTTCCATCAATAATTATTGTATTAATATCTATAATAAAAGTTGGAAACGGAAGTGCATTCCAGATATGTTGATAATCTAATTGCTTCATGCAATTGCCTTTTCTGCTGGTAAATTTGCAATTATATTAAGTACCTTATTAGGATTTAATTCTGTCTGTAATGAACGTCGAATTGATGTGTCTACACCGATATAATCCATGTACCAACCAAGATGTTTTCGAGCAACTTTATTTCCATGAAAATCACCATAAAAATCTAACATAGACATGTAATGATTTGATATCATAATATTTAAATCATTACCCTGAGGGACGATAGGCGGAGCAGTGCCATATAAATCAGATGCAATTTGTGCCAAAATCCAAGGTTTTCCCTGTGCACCACGGCCTATCATAACACCGTCAGCTCCTGAGTTTTTAATTGCTTTTTTTGCCGTTAGCGTATCTATGATATCACCGTTTGCAATTACAGGAATATTTACTGCATTTTTAACGTCACGGATACGATGCCAATCAGCAGAACCTTTATAAAATTGGCAACGAGTACGCCCATGAATTGTAATCATTTGAATACCTATTTGTTCAGCACTAACTGCTAATTGAGCCGCATTTAGGCTGTCGTGATCCCATCCTAACCTAGTTTTTAGAGTTACAGGAATGTCAACTGCATTAACTACAGCTTCAATTAGCTCTAGAGCTAAGTCCGGTGTTTTCATTAAAGCAGATCCAGATGCACCGTTTACTACACTTTTTGCTGGGCATCCCATATTAATATCAATAATTTTAGCACCCTTATCAGCAATTAATTTAGCGCATTCAGACATCCAATAGGCCTCACATCCAGCAATTTGTACAGATGTAGATTCTACATTTAAGCCTAATTCAGCTCTAGCGTGGGCTTCTTTACCTTTTTTCATCATTTCGTGACTTGCGACCATTTCTGAAACTACAAGTCCCGCACCAAAGCTTGAAACTAAATTTCGAAATGGCAGATCAGTTATTCCTGCTAAAGGAGATAAAAGTACAGGAGGCGAAATTGCCTGTTTTCCCACCATAATTGTGCTCATGATTATTTTATGGGCACAATCAATTGAAAGCACAAGCTCAAACTCTCTTGCATAGATAAAAAGGTCAACTATAACGAAAATATGAAAACAATAACTGCTCTTATTGTTGCTGCAGGTCGGGGAACTCGCGCCGCTAGTGACATACCAAAACAATACCATAAAATAGCAGGTAAGCCTATTTTATACTTAACAATAAAAGCATGTCTCGAACATAACGATATATCACAAATTGTTTGTATTATTCATAAAGATGACGTTGATTTATATAAAGAAACTGTCTCTGAAATTAAGGATACGCGGCTATCACCACCAGCTTTTGGAGGTGATACACGTTCACAAAGTGTACTTAATGGCTTAAATGAAATTTCATCGAAGTTTGTTCTTATTCACGACGGAGCTAGGCCATTTTTGCCAAAAGATGCACTCTCACGCATTATTGAAGGCGTACAAAAACACGACGCATGCTTTCTTGGACTTCCAATAGTGGACGCAATTTGGAAAATGTCTGATAATAGAACATTAGAACCGGTAGAACGTGAAAAACTTTGGCGAGCCCAAACACCTCAAGCATTCGTGACCAAGACTATTCGTAACGCACATCTAAAAAATAATAATTCTGCAATTGATGATGTCGAAATTGCACGTAATGCAGGCATTACAGTTACTCCTATATTAGGGGCTGAAGAAAATATAAAAATAACTTGGCCAACAGACCTTAGTTTTGCAAGGCGCTTAATAGGAAAAAATATGGATATAAGAGTTGGAAACGGATACGATGTACACGCCTTAGGAAAGGGTGATTTTGTGGTGCTTAATGGTATTAAAATAATTCACAGCCAAGCGCTGATTGGCCATTCAGATGCAGATGTTGCAATGCACGCAATTACAGATGCTATATTTGGTGCATTGTGCGAGGGTGATATTGGTCAATGGTTCCCTCCAACCGATGTTAAATGGAAAGGCGTCTCTTCAGATATTTTTCTACGAAAAGCAGTATCTCGATGTCGCGAGCGTGGACTTAAAATAAATCACTTAGATTGTACTATTATATGTGAATCACCCAAAATAGCCCCATACACAAAATCCATGCAAGAAAATCTTTCTCAAATAACAGGTATTAAAATTAATAGTATTTCCATAAAAGCTACCACATCAGAACAATTGGGCTTCACAGGACGCAATGAAGGTATTGCTGCACAAGCAACAGCTACGTTAATAAGTTTATGACACGCTTTATCGCTACGTGGTTTTATTCAGGTCTTTTACGACCAGCGCCAGGAACGTGGGGGTCACTAGCATCCCTACCCTTCATATACTTAACATTGATTTGGAGCTGGGGTATTTGGCATTTAATAATTACCAGCCTATTCATATTTTTATTGGGCTGGTGGGCTACGCATTATGAAACAAAAGATAAGGATGAGCATGACCCGTCAGAAATTGTAATTGATGAAGTTCTTGGGCAATTAATAACTTTTAGTCCAATATATTTCATGATATCATATAATGATACTTCAATTTCATATTTAAGCTATACTATGAATTTTAATGTGTTCGATATAAATCATTCAGTTGGCCTTATCACTATTTTTTTAGTTGCATTTGGCTTATTCCGTCTTTTTGACATTTTAAAACCATGGCCAATAAGTTGGGCTGATAATAAATCTACACCAATTGGTGTTATGCTAGATGATGTATTCGCTGGAATTATTTCTGCTGTCATTTTATCTGGGTTTTTAATTATTGGCTACTTCTTATGATTTTAGATATAAATACCAAAATATTGAAATTAACTCGTGATCGTGGTTGGCTAATTACAACAGCTGAGAGCTGTACTGGTGGATTAATTTCAAGCTCTTTAACGGAATTACCGGGATCTTCAGAAATATTTGATCGGGGCTTTGTAACTTATTCTAATAATGCAAAAATTGCTTTGCTTGGCGTATCGTTAAAATCACTTGAAAAATATGGGGCAGTTAGTGAACAGGTTGCCGCGGAAATGGCAGTCGGCGCTATAAAAAAATCTACAGCAAATATAGCTATTTCAGTAACAGGAATAGCGGGTCCAGGTGGATCTGCCAATAAGAAAGAAGGTACTGTTTGCTTTGGCATGGCATTAAAAACTGGTATAATACATACAGAAACTGTTCAGTTTGGCGCTATTGGAAGATCAAACGTTCGTGTAAAAACTGTTCACTATGCCCTAAATTTGATCTTAAATACTCTCAAATAAAATATCTTATCATTTTTAGTTTGCCCTAAATAGTGCTCTATATGGTTTTTTTGCTTAATTTTTAATCAATCATTACACACTTTCATTTATAAATTATGAAATCCTTTTGATCTAAACCAGCTTCAGTCAAAACATCCCAAATTCTAAAAGGAATATTTAAATGAATGGTGCAGATACAGCATGGATTATGGTAGCAACCGCTTTGGTTTTATTTATGACAATACCTGGTCTTGCTCTTTTTTATGGTGGATTAGTGAGAGCCAGAAATGTTCTCTCCGTATTTATGCAATGCTTTGCCATAGCTTGCCTTATGTCAATTCTGTGGCTGGCATTTGGATACTCAATAGCATTTGGAGACCAAAATATTTATTGGGGGGGGCTTGGTAAGTCTTTTTTAATAGGAATTACTTCAGATACACTTTCTGGTACAATTCCAGAAGTTTTATTTTTTGCTTTTCAAATGACATTTGCCATTATTACACCAGCTTTAATTGTAGGTGCATATGTTGAACGTGTTTCATTTGCGTTTGTTTTATTATTTTCATCATTATGGATGATATTAGTTTATGCACCAGTAACACACTGGATATGGGGCGGCGGCTTACTTTCAGGTTCTGAGGGGGCAATATTTGCAAACGGAGTTAAAGATTTTGCAGGTGGTATTGTTGTTCACGAAACAGCAGGAATCGCCGCTCTTATAATTGCAATAGTCCTCGGCCCTCGTTTAAATAAAAATGTTCCACCACATAACCCAGGGTACGTAATGCTAGGAGCAGCCATGTTATGGGTTGGTTGGTTTGGCTTTAACGGTGGTTCACAGTTGGCAGCAGATGGTGGCGCAGCAATGGCAATTACTGTAACACACATATCCGCGGCCTCAGCATCACTCACATGGGCGCTATATGAACGAATAAAATACGGAAAATCATCATTAGTCGGATTGGTTACTGGCACAATTGCTGGTTTGGCCTCAATTACACCTGCATCTGGATGGGTTTCTCCAGTAGAAGCACTAATGATTGGGGCAATAGCTGGTGTTGTTTGCCAAATAATGTGTGAAATAATAAAAAGATGGTTTAAGATTGATGATACCCTTGATGTATTTGCCGTTCATGGTGTTGGTGGAATATTTGGTACAATTATGTTGGCAGTATTTGGGTATGCAGGCTGGAGTGAACAGTTGGGTTCTTTAGCTATTGTTGGCTGCTTCACAATAGTTGTTACATTTATAATAGTTAAATTTGTTATATTAATTTTTCCAATCAGAGTTTCTGAGGAAGATGAAATAACTGGCCTAGACCAATCATCACATGGTGAACGTGCTTACGACATGGCATCCTAAAAGTAAAAATGGTTCCTTGCAATTTAGAGCATGGAACCATTTGTTTAATTATATAGTTGCTGTGCTCGTGCCTCAAATGCTCTAACTATGCGTTGCATAGCTTCCCCAAAAACCACACCGATCAAGACTTGTAAAATTTTAGATTTAAACTCAAAATCAACAAAAAAATCTGCCTCACAACCACCGTCTACATTTGTAAATACCCAATGATTGTTTAAATATTTAAATGGTCCATCCAAATATTCAACATCAATTGTAGTTTGATTAGGTTTTAATGTTACTCTTGAACCAAAGCGTTCACGAAAAACTTTAAATGCAATAACTAGATCTGCATCTACAATTATTTTTTCATCCTGAGGTATAACTTTGCGAGTTCGAACAGCAGCACACCATGGTAAAAACTCTGGATATGAATCGATATCAGCCACCAGATCATACATCTGCTGCGCGGTGTAGGGCATTAGTCTTTTTTCTGTGTGCGTAGGCATGAGATTGTTTTATGCAAAACCACATCGTTCGTCATCAATAAACGCAAAAAACCATGGAAATAATACAGTTAATATTTTTTATAGAGTATAAAAATAGTCTAATCATTAAATTGGTGTTTTAAAGGCCATAAATTATTATAATTTTAAACCTTGTTCATTAACTGTGAATAATTTACCAAATAATAAATGTTAAATTTACAAAATTTTTAAATTAAAAATATATTGCAAGACTATTCAAATTAATATTAAAAACTATGGAAATTACAATGGATCATACAAACTATACGGTAGAACCTATGATTTCAGCAAAATCAATCGCCGCAAGGTGTGAGGAACTTGCTAAGGAAATTTCATTATATTTTAAAGATACTGATAAACTTATCGTTGTTGGCCTACTTCGTGGTTCTTTTGTTTTTATAGCTGATTTAGCTCGCGAATTAAATTTACCTTGCGAAGTTGATTTTCTAGAAACTTCATCTTACGGAAATGGTTTAGAGAGCTCACGGGAAGTAAGAATACTAAAAGATCTACGCGGAGAAATTGAGGGTCGAGACGTTTTGGTCATCGAAGATATTGTCGATACAGGGCATACTCTACATCATGTCAAATCTTTACTAGAATCTCGAAAACCTGCTCGCCTAAAGGTCTGTGCACTTCTAGATAAACCCGCAAGGCGCGAAGTGGAAATAACTGCTGACTGGATTGGCTTTGAAATCCCTGATGAATTTGTCGTCGGTTATGGCATAGATTATGCACAACGGAATAGAAATTTAGCTCACATAGGTAAAGTTGTATTTGATTAGGTGTTTTCAAAAATTCTACCAATCTATTTCACACAACCCACCACACTGAATAACTTAGCTTCAGGAATTCCATTAAACAAGCTTGCCTGTTATTCATTCGTCGCTTATGAGGACATCTTAGGCTGGCCAGATGTACTAACATTTGTCGGCGATTCGCATCGCGGGTCCCTAGGTTTTAGCCAATCATAGCTTGTAGTAGCGCCATTAGGCATACAAGCCCAAACCCTAGAGAGCGTATATCCCATGCTTACCGGCACAGTAATTTGGTACAACCCAGTAAAAGGCCTTGGCTTTATAAACCCTGATCAAGGTGGTGACGATGTATTTGTACATATGTCAGCCCTTAAAGCTTCAGGGTTAAAAGTTGTCAAAGAAGGCGACATGCTAACATATGAATTATTACTTGATGAAAAAACTGGCAAAAAGGCAGCTGCAACAGTTACTGTTCTTAAGAAAGATGAGGCATCTCTCTTAACATCAGCTACCCCCAAAATGAAAGTACTAAAGGAAAAGAAGAAAGAACGTGCTGAGCAGCCAAAATCAGATGCAAGCGCATTTTCTGATCTTGGCTTAGATGCAGAAATAGTAAAGGCACTTGGTTTTTTGGGTTATTCACAACCAACACCTATTCAATCACAAGCTATCCCTGCTGTTTTAGACGGTAAAGATCTAGTTGGTTTAGCTCAAACTGGTACAGGAAAAACAGCCGCTTTTGCTCTTCCATTGATACAACAATTACTTATGAATCCAACTGCTTTAAAAGCGCGTTCCGCTAGAGCTGTAATTCTTTCACCAACACGCGAATTAGCGTTACAAATTCATGATGCTTTCGTAAGCTTTGGTAAACGTTTACCTTTAAATTTTACTCATGCAATTGGTGGTGCACCTATCCGTAAGCAGATGCGAGATCTTTCTAAAGGTGTTGATATCCTTGTTGCAACTCCAGGCCGATTAGAAGACCTGGTTGAACAAAAAGGACTTCGTTTGGACGAAACTAAATTTTTAGTTTTAGATGAAGCTGATCAAATGTTAGATATTGGTTTCCTGCCAGCAGTAAAACGTATTATTTCAAAAGTTAGTAAAGAACGTCAAACGTTATTATTCTCTGCAACTATGTCAAAAGAAATAAAAAAGCTTACCGAAGCATATCTAAAAGACCCTGTACAAGTTTCGGTTACCCCTGAAAACTCTACAGTTGAAAAAATTGAACAAAGTTTGATGCATTTGTCCAAACAAAATAAAGGACTTGCACTCCAACGTATAGTTTCCGCAAACCCAAAAAAACGCGTGATAGTTTTTTCAAGAACAAAACATGGTTCTGACAAACTGGTTAAATGGTTAGGTACTCAAAACATAGCTGCCGATGCCATACATGGCAACAAATCTCAAGGCCAGCGTCAACGTGCACTTGAAGATTTTCGAAAAGGAAAAACATACGTTCTTATTGCTACAGATATTGCTGCACGCGGTATTGATATTCCTGATATTGAGATAGTTATAAATTTCGATCTACCAAACGTTCCAGAATCTTATGTTCATAGAATTGGACGCACGGCACGGGCTGGCGCCGAAGGTCGCGCAATTGCTTTTTGCGCACCTGACGAACATAAACAATTATGGGATATCGAAAAAGTTATAAAAATGGAAATACCAGTAGTTGAGTTAGAAGGTCTAACACAAAATTTAATTCCAAATTTTGAAAAACCAGCTCCACGTCGTCGCGGTGGAGGGGCAAATTCCAAACGTGGATCCGGCCCACGTGAGGGCAAGCCACGTAGCAACTCAGGCGGTGGTAAAAAACCTTTTAAAAGTGGTGGAAATAGAGCTCCTCGTCGTTAGTAGAAGCTTTTGTTATCAATCAAAATTTGGCTAGAATTAAATTTGAAGTTCTAGCCAAAAAACAAACTATTTACCAAACTTTGCTAATCTAGCTGAACGTAATTGTGCAAAATCATCTCCAGCATGATAACTTGATCGAGTTAAGGGTGAGGATGATACCATTAAAAAACCTTTATTAAATGCAGTTTTTTCATAGATCTTAAACTCATCTGGAGTAACAAACCTATCAACAGCATGGTGTTTTGGAGTTGGCTGTAAATACTGCCCTATAGTAAGAAAATCTATGTCTGCAGCACGCATGTCATCCATAACTTGTACAACAGATTGTTTATCTTCACCCAAACCTACCATCATGCCTGATTTAGTAAACATAGTTGGATCTAATTCTTTTACACGTTGTAAAAGTCTTAAAGAATGAAAATACCGCGCGCCAGGTCGCACTTCTGGATATAAACCAGGAACAGTTTCAAGATTATGATTAAATACGTCTGGTTTAGCATCAACTACTACTTTTAAAACGCTGTCATCACATCGAATAAAATCTGGTGTTAATATTTCAATAGTTGTATTTGGTGACTGTTGTCGAATTGCCCTAATAGTTTGCGCAAAATGTTCTGCACCACCATCTTTAACATCATCACGATCAACTGATGTTATTACAACGTGGTTTAAGCCCAATTTTTTTACCGCATTAGCAACACGACCAGGTTCAAATACATCTAAATCCTCTGGCGGCTTACCCGTAGCAATATTACAAAATGTACATGCGCGAGTGCATACCTCTCCCATAATCATCATTGTGGCATGCCCTTGAGACCAGCACTCACCAACATTTGGGCACCCTGCTTCCTCACAGACGGTAACTAATTTATTTTCACGCATGATATCACGTGTTTTTTTATAACCCTCTGAAACTGGTGCTTTTACTCTTATCCAAGAAGGTTTACTTGGCTGAGCGTTGTCAGGCTTATGAGCTTTTTCAGGATGACGCTCTGCCGGGATATTGAGATCACGCATAAATTTTTCCTAATTATAACATCATTATATATGCAGTAAAACATAATGTCTCGTATGAAAATCATCTAATACTATATATCAATTAATAATGAATTAGTATTTTTCTTGCAAAATTGTATCTTTTAAATATTTAATACTTTTAGCAAATGCATCCTCTAAAACCTTTAACCATTCGCTGTCACCACTAATAGAGCGGCGTACCAATCCAATAGTACGGTGAGGTTGATCACCAACAAATCTATGCACGCATAAATCTGGTGAAGCCCTTAATTCACTGGCTGCGGCTAGCTCTGGTAAAAGTGTAAATCCGAAACCTTCAGATGCTAATCGGCATAAAGTTGTTAAGGATGACGCTCGTAAGTCCATTCGCGCGGATGGTATAATTCGACATGCTGTCATCGCTTGATCTGATAAGCAATGTCCATCGTCTAATAATAGTAATTTTTCTGCATTAATTTGAGTTGGAATTAAATCTTTTTTAGATAAAGTTTCTAAAGGTTCCTTAGCTCCAGCTAATAAAAGATTATCTCTCATTAATGGAGTTTCTATCATATTTTCTACATTAGAAGGTAATGCAATTATTATTGCGTCAAGCTGCCCCCTGCTAAGTTCTTCCAATAAGATATTAGTCTGCGCTTCTCTTATTCCAAATTCCAAACCATTATCATTTGATCTCAATATTGGAAGTACATGGGGAAGCAAATATGGCGCTATAGTTGGAATTAATCCGATATTAAGTTTTATTGGCATACTAGACTGAAATCTAGATAATTGTTCTATGTCTTTTACTTGTTCCAAAACTTTAATAGCCCTAGATGCTACCTCGCGACCTATAATAGTAAGGGTTACACCACGTTTATTTCTCTCAACCAATGCACTGCCTAAGGATAACTCTAATTCCTTAATTTGCTGTGATAATGCAGATTGAGTAACAAAAACAGCGGCAGCTGCGCGACCAAAGTGTCGATGTGTATCCAATGCAGTTAAGTATGTTAGTTGTCTAAGTGTAATAGTCATAAGTTTTACTAATCGATTTTTATATTAAATACAATTTCCAATAATCAGTAGAATCGCTGTAATATAAAAATATATTTAAAAAAATGGGGGAATAAAATGTCCGATACACAAGGAAAGTGTCCAGTAATGCACACCGGCACAAGCGGGCGTACTAACAAAGATTGGTGGCCAAGCCAACTGAATCTGAAGATACTATCCCAAAATAATCCAAATACTAATCCACTAGGTACAGATTTTGATTATAACGCTGAATTTTTGAAACTAGATTTAGACGCTTTAAAGGCAGATTTAGCTGAAACTATGACAGACAGTAAGGATTGGTGGCCAGCCGACTACGGAAACTATGGTCCGTTATTTATACGCATGGCATGGCATTCAGCAGGTACATATCGAACAGCTGATGGGCGTGGTGGAGCAAGATCAGGAACACAGCGTTTTGCACCATTAAACAGCTGGCCCGATAATGTTAACTTAGATAAAGCACGTCGTCTATTGTGGCCAATTAAACAAAAATATGGCAATAAATTATCGTGGGCTGACTTAATGATATTAGCTGGCAACGTTGCATTGGAGACGATGGGGTTTCAAACCTTTGGCTTTGCAGGTGGGCGTCAAGATGTGTGGGAACCTGAAGAAGACATTTATTGGGGGTCAGAAGACGAATGGTTAGCCGATAATCGCTACACTGGAGATCGTGAATTAGATCATCCCTTAGCAGCAGTGCAAATGGGCTTAATATATGTAAACCCAGAAGGGCCAAACGGTAACCCTGATCCGTTAGCATCAGCAGTAGATATACGCGAGACATTTGCACGTATGGCAATGAATGATGAAGAGACTGTTGCATTAGTTGCTGGTGGCCATACTTTTGGAAAATCTCACGGCGCTGGAAATCCTTCTCAAGTTGGTCCTGAACCTGAAGGTGCAAACATTGAGCAACAGGGCTTTGGTTGGGCTAATTCACAAGGTACAGGCCATGGTACAGACACAATAAGCAGTGGTATTGAAGGACCTTGGACAGCAAACCCAACAAAATGGGATATGGGTTATTTTGATGTATTGTTCGGCTACGACTGGGAACTCACTAAAAGTCCTGCTGGAGCACAAATTTGGAACGCAAAAGAATTATCTGAGAGTGACCATGCTCCAGAAGTTGACGGTTCAGATGTAAAAGTTCCTCTAATGATGACAACTGCAGATATGGCTATGCGAATAGATCCATCTTATGAAGTAATATCACGTCGTTTCCATGCAAATCCAGCTGAATTTGCAGAAGCCTTTGCACGTGCATGGTTCAAACTTACGCACCGCGACATGGGACCAAAAGAACTTTATCTTGGATCAGATGTACCTAGTGAAGACTTAATTTGGCAGGATCCAGTGCCAAAAATAAATCACGCGTTGGTTACTGATGAACAGATTAGTTCATTGAAATCAGACATACTAAATTCTGGCTTAAGTGTCTCTGAAATGGTTTCAACTGCTTGGGCATCAGCATCCACGTTTCGTGGTTCTGATTTACGTGGTGGTTCAGATGGTGCCCGCCTACAATTGTCCCCTCAAAAAGACTGGGCAATAAATCAACCAGAAAAATTAGTAAAAATTCTTGAAAAATTAAAAGAAATTAAAGAAAATTCAGATTTTCTAATATCAATGGCTGACTTAATTGTTCTTGCAGGAAACGTAGGAGTAGAAAAAGCTGCAAATGACGCAGGTAATAAAGTAAGTATAGTATTTAAACCTGGCCGTACTGATGCAACCCAAGAACAGACTGATATAGCGTCATTTGCCGTTATGGAGCCACATGCAGATGGCTTTCGCAACTATTTAGTGAAGGAGTTTAGTATGCCAGCTGAACATCTTTTATTAGATCGAGCACAATTATTAACTTTAAGCGCACCCGAAATGACAGTTTTGATTGGTGGTTTAAGAGTATTAGGAGCAAATTTTGGAGATAATACAGATGGAGTTCTTACAAAACAGCCTGGCCAGTTATCCAATGATTTCTTTGTTAACTTATTAGACATGGGAACAGTTTGGAATGAGACAAGTAAAGGCGTGTATAAAGGAACTGATCGCAATTCAAATAAGGAAATATGGACAGGCAGTAGAACAGATTTAATATTTGGTTCAAACTCTATATTACGCGCATTGGCTGAAGTTTATGCACAAGATAATTCAAATTCGAAATTTATAAATGATTTTGTAAATGCATGGACTAAAGTTATGGATTTGGGTCGTTTTAACTTAAAATAAATAATTACATATTTCTAAAAATTGGGGCCAGCCTTCTGGCTGGCTCTTTTCTTATAGGTTTGTTAAAAAATGATATGACACTCACACCTAAAAATATCGCTGAACATAAAGATCAAGAACATCAGATCAGTCCAATTGCAGAGTTTATCAAACAGATAATCTATGGTGGTAACGATGGCATTGTAACTACCTTTGCTGTTGTTGCTGGCTTTGCTGGTGCTGGCGCTGGTGGAATAGCAGAAATTGGTGGAATAGCAGTTTTGCTCTTTGGACTAGCAAATTTGTTTGCAGACGGAACAGCAATGGGACTTGGTGAATTTTTATCTGCACGATCTGAACAGGATTTATATTATTCAGTTCGTGAAAAAGAACTATTTGAAATTGAAAATAATCCTGAAATGGAACGAGCAGAAGCAATAGAAATGCTTCAAGATCGTGGTTTTACACTTAGACATGCACACGAAATGACTGATATATTAGAGCATTACCCAAACCATTATGCTGATTTTATGATGGCATATGAGTTACAAATGGCTGATCCAAATGGAGAGAACCCTATTTTAAATGGCTTAGCTACATTTGTAGCTTTTATATGTTTTGGAATAATTCCATTATTGCCATATTTTATATATGAACCAATTAACTCTACATTTCAACTATCTGTTTTTGCTACATTTTGCGCTCTAGTAGCGTTGGGATTACTTCGCTATTCAGTTATCAGACAGAACATTTTTAGAAGTGTTGGTGAAACAGTTTTAGTAGGAGGCGTATGTGCAATTGTGGCATATTTAGTCGGAATGGCATTTGCATAATGACGCTTATACTCAAAAAATCAGTGGCAGAAATGGTAAAAAAAGCAAATAATCAAATTACCTGCTTAAATACCACTCAAGCACATGAATTACTTAATTCACCCAATCATATATTTATAGATTTACGTGATTTTCGAGAGCTGAAAAAGGTAGGGAAAATTAATAATGCATTTTCATGTCCTAGAGGTATGTTAGAGTTTTGGATAGATCCAAATAGTCCCTATCATAAGGAAATATTTAACCAGGACAAAACCTTTATATTTTATTGTGCAAGTGGATGGAGATCTGCTTTAGCAACTAAAGCAGCTTCAGATATGGGTTTAGCACCTGTCGCACACATGCTTGGTGGAATTACTGAATGGATAAAAAAAGGATATAATATTGAAGCTACTTAATCGCCATATGTAGCAGATGAAGGTGGATTTGAAACTTCTAAATAAGTATCTTTTGAAATCCATTCTAAATCTATAATACCTAGAACCTTTTTATCAATCATATCTAAATTTTTAATTGCCCTCTTAATTGCATAAAAATGAATTTTTGAATTATATCCAATAGCAGATATGTATGGAAGGCCAGGTGAAGGTTTAGTTTCAGCAATAACTTTTAATTTTTCGCCTATCAGTGAATAGCGCTGCAACAGTCGCCACGAAACTGAATCTAAACAAGCTATAGCAGCCTGACCATTGGCAACTAATTTACTAGATTTTGTATGCCCTCCACTAATTAAACGATTAGAAAACCAAAATCCTATTTTTTGAGTATGGTCAAAAGCAGCCGCTAAACCAGATTGGGAATTCTCCATGTTATAAGCAAAAACTGAGTTTTTAAATTCAATTAAATCAGAGCGATTATCCTGAATATTTGTAATAAAAACGCTATTATAATAACCAGCAGGGCAACCCATAATGCCAAAGTTTGGTGTTCCAATGAGGGAAACTTTATTATATAAAAATTTACGATAAGGCATCCCACACGTATGCCCAAGAACTAAATTAGGGTGCATCCATGCATCCTTTTCATTCAGCATTAAATCTAATGATTCTGGAGCTGATAGACCACTTTCCAACAACTCATATTTGATTAATTGCCAATATTTATTTAGAGATCTACGCATCTCAGGCCATTCATACATACGCAGACTTGCAATCATATATGAATAGCTTTGTCGTAAGCGTCCAAAACACTTTCATGCATCATTTCTGATAATGTTGGGTGTGGAAATACAGTATCCATTAAATCTTGCTCTGTTGTTTCCAGCTGTCGAGCCACAACATATCCTTGAATCATTTCCGTTACATCTGCACCAACCATGTGTGCTCCCAATAGTTCTCCATTTTTGGCATCAAATATTGTTTTAACCAATCCCTCAGGCTCACCCAAAGCAATAGCTTTTCCATTACCCACGAATGGAAAGCGTCCAACTTTAATATCAAAGCCTTTTTCCAAAGCTATAGCCTCTGTAAAGCCAACAGACGCAATTTGTGGATGGCAATAAGTACATCCAGCAATACTCTCTGGCTTTACTGCATGTGGATTATTGCCAGCTATAAGTTCAGCAACCATAACGCCTTCGTGTGATGCTTTATGTGCCAGCCAAGGAGCAGCAGCCAAGTCGCCTATTGCAAAAATACCATCAACATTAGTTCTGCAATAGGAATCTGTAAGAACATGACTGCGTTCTTCTTTTATCTTTAATAACTCTAAACCTAGTCTTTCAATATTTCCAACAATACCAACTGCAGAGATTACTGTATCGAACTCTTGAGTTTCAATTTTTCCAGCTTTTTCAATGTGCGCAATAACAAATCCTTTTTTACGATCAAGTTTTTTAATCATCGCCTTTTCTATAATTTTCATCCCCTGTTTAACAAAGGATTTTTTGGCAAAAGCTGATATCTCTTCATCTTCTACCGGCAAAATACGATCCAAAACTTCAATTACCGTAGTATCAGCGCCTAACGTGTTATAAAAACTTGCAAATTCAATACCAATGGCACCAGAACCTATGACTAATAACTTTTTGGGCATACGTGGTGGTGTGAGAGCAGATTTATATGTCCAAACCAAATCACCATCTGCTTCAAGGCCAGGTAATTCTCGTGCACGAGCTCCAGTAGCTAGGATAATATTTTTACCTTGCATCTCTTGTGTACCTTTTTCAGTTTTAACTGATACTTTATTTTTTGACGTTAATGTTGCAGTACCCATTATAGCGTCAATTTTATTCTTTTTTAACAAATGACCAATTCCAGCATTTAATTGCGCAGCAATACCGCGTGAACGCTTAACTACAGCTTGCAAATCATAAGAAATATTTTCAGCGGATAACCCAAACTCACTGGCTCGATGCATAAGGTGAAATACCTCAGATGAGCGCAACATAGCCTTGGTGGGAATACACCCCCAATTAAGACAAATTCCACCCATGTGTTCTCGTTCTATAATAGCAACTTTTAGACCTAATTGGGCGCCTCTAATAGCAGCTACATAGCCACCAGGCCCTGCCCCAATTACAATCATATCATATACAGATGCCATACTCGCCTCATAAATTTGTTTAATATTAAACTATGTCTATATTGCATGATTTTTGATAATTTTACAAGCACTGCAATTTTACTTTTAATTGATGTATTTTTTAATAAACATACTGCATTAACCAATTTAAATAAGGCATATCTTTCCTAATGCGCTTAAGCACTTCAATAGTTAATTTATTGAGTTTATGAGTAATATCATAATCTGCAATATGTGCATAAAAATTCTTAGATAACTTAAATACTAAGCAATCGTATTGGTTAATATTTTTCTTAATTAATAATTTATTCAATTGCACCTTCTTCTTCCTCTAATGCCATTTCGATAGCATATTCTTGAGCAAACTCTATTGCAATAGGAGTAGAAGCAGGGGTCACTGGCGCATATGCACTAGTATCTTCAACTGCAATACTCGACGTTTGTGTCATACGGTAAAGCGCATAACCTGCCATAATAGTAAGCAATCCGCCAATAAAATGAAAATAGCTATCTGCACCATAAGTACCGAGAAGCCAACCTACAATAATAGGTCCAAAAATAGCACCAACGCCTGTTAAAAAAATTAAACCACCCGAAGCTGAAGCCATATCTTCGTGTTCAAGATAATCATTAGTATACGCAATGTATAAAGAATATAATGGATTGGATACTCCGCCAATCATGAACGCTACGATTAATAACCAATTAAAATTATTGGACAGGTTTGCTGTAAAACTAAAGAACATCCCTATTATGCAAACAATAAATATCAGAAATCTTCGATCCATACGGTCTGAAATCCATCCAATTGGATATTGTAAAATCATACCACCAAAATAAATAGCAGCAACAAACAATGATATGTCCTTAACTGAAAGGCCTCTTTCAGTTCCATAAACAGATGCCATACCAAATAATGCAGCAAACACTGCACCCAAAAAAAACTGACCAACTACGCCTAATGGCGAAATATGCCACAATTCAATTAAAGTCATACGCTTTGATGTTTGAAACTGGGGCGCAGGACTGACAGATAATAAAATAGGTGCAAAAGATAATGAAACAACAACCGAAATAACTATAAACAGTGTATAACCTGAGGGATCCGCAAAATTCAAAACACCTTGAGCTAATACAATTCCCATCATTTGAACAATCAAATAAGCAGATAAAGTTTGGCCTCGCGTTTCATTAGTAGAAGAGTCGTTCAGCCAGCTTTCAGCTACAACATAAATACCTGAAAAGCAGAACCCAACAATAACTCTTAATAAAAACCAAAAATATGGATTCGCCCACGCTGCATATAAAATCAAACAAGCTGAAACTAAAGAACCCAGAGCTGCAAATACTCTAACATGTCCTACGCGCCGGATCATATTTGGCGCAAGCTGTGAACCAAACAGGAAACCCACAAAATATCCAGTCATGACCCAGGACATGATTTGAGGCGACATTCCCTCAATAGCACCCCTAATGCCTAAAAGCGTGCCTTGGAGGCCATTTCCAAGCATTAATAGAAGCATACCAAGCAATAAAGCCCAAGAATTTTTGACAACGAATAACATAAGCCAATTCCTTAAAATATTTGTAAAGAATAGCAGAATCATCAACAGTGATCTGCGTATTTGCGACGCTTATAAAGTCGTTTATATTTTAGGGAAGCAGTAAAGAGCCATCACCATAAGAAAAAAATCTATATTTATTTTTTATTGCATGAGAATAGATCTTTTTTATTTTATCAGTTCCCATTAATGCGCTGGTTAACATTAAAAGTGTTGATTTTGGTAAATGAAAATTTGTAATCAATCCATCAGCTACATTGAAGTTAAAGCCAGGTCTGATGAAAATATCTGTATTTCCTGACCAAGGTTTAATTGAACCCTTCCGTGCTGCAGTTTCAATCAATCTAAGAGCTGTGGTTCCAACAGGAATAACTCGTCCACCATCAATCTTAGTTTGAGCTATTTCTGTTGCAGCTAATTCATTAACTTCGCCCCACTCAGAATGCATTTGATGATCCGATATATTGTCAACTTTTACGGGTAAAAACGTTCCAGCACCAACATGTAATGTGACCCTAGATTGTGTAACACCTAATTCAGAAAGTTTTGCCATTAACATGTCATCAAAATGTAAAGAAGCCGTTGGTGCAGCAACTGAACCTAATTTTTGTGCAAAAATAGTTTGATAATCTTCATTGTCTTGTGTGTCAGCTGGACGCTGTGCTGCTATGTATGGAGGCAAAGGCATTGCTCCTAAAGACTGTAACTGCATATTAAAATCAAATCCTAGACAATTAAAATTAAGAAGCAGGCCTTTAGAGCTTTTATCTATAACTGTTGCCTGAAATTCATCACCAAACCAAATAACTTCTCCAATATTCACACGTCTTGAGGGTTTTGCTAGCGCTAGCCAATAACCATTTTCATCTATTGATAGTAAATTTACACCAATATTTGCTAATGTTTTTCCATTATCAGATTGCCGAATGCGCTGACCCTTCAAGCGAGCTGGTATAACTTTTGTATCATTTATAACTAAGCGATCACCTTTGCGAAGGAATTTAGTTAAATCCACGAACTGACTATCTTGAATAGTACTGCTAGTAGCAACTAGCATACGAGAAGAACTTCGTGGAACGGCTGGACGTAAAGCGATCAAATTATTTGGTAATTCAAAATCGAAATCAGATAAATGCATAGTTGAGCTTTTAAGAATTTAAAACAATGACGCAAGCTTTACTTTTTAGGTTCTGGAATATCTGATCTGAATAATTTACGAAAAGCACCAGGTGTTAAAATTGATAATGGTTGTACTCGTACCTTTGGAGCATCTGTGGGACCTTTCATAGTATAAACAAAACTGAATAATCCTTCGCCCTTTTGTTCTCCAAATAATTTACCTGCTATTCTTTCAAACACGCCATTAATTGCATAAATTGGTGTAATCACACCTTCAAAATCTACAGTTTTTGTGTTTTTTGCATACCAACCATTAAGACTAAGGCCCATTGAAAGTCCTATTAAACTAACATCACGCAGTTGAATGCCTTCTGGTGTTATATTTAACCAACCTTTGGCTTGATGAAACTGTATTCCTTCATTTTCTAGCTTATTTAGTAAACCAATTAAACTTAGACTATCCAAAATGGATGCTATTGGGTTAGAATGTAACATATGTAATTTATCGATAACAAAACCTCCCGTGTAATAACCATTCCTTTGAGCTGGCTCCAACTCTAATTTTAACATACCACCTCTAATATTATCTAAAACTCCAGCTGATCTTAGAACATGACCTGCGTCCTCACCTTGAATATTAATCTTGATGCCATATGTACCTTTAGATAAATCACCTGTTATTGGGGCCCCACCATTAATCTTAGCCTGAAAAGTTCCAGTAAACTGATCATTACGATTAATGTTAGCTGAAAAATTTGTTAATTCTAAACTGTCACTTATTCTTAAACTATCCAATGTTACATCTAAAATGCCAGAACTCTCACTAAGTTCCTGCCCAAGATCAAGTTCCCGCAGGTCAATTTTACCACCAGATATTTGTATTAGTTCAGTATTATTTAATTTACTTAAAATTATAGAGGTTGATAACCAATCTTCAATATTAAATGTTGGAAATACTACTGATTTAAATTCACCATTTTCGCTTAAGTTTACTCTGCCTTTAGCCTCAAGGCCATTCACAGATAGTTCTATGGCATTAACATCTAATGGTTTTGCAAAAGCTCCACGTACCTTTAACTCCCCTCTGCTAGCCTTGTCTTTGCTCCAACTCAAAGAACCAATTTTCAAATTGGCCCCTTCCAAGTTACTCAACAATAAAAATGTTGGAATATCTTTGGCTTTCATTTCAATTTTCATGTTAGCAGATGTGCTCCCAGAAAAAGTATTTGGAGGCAATGCAATATTAAACACATTAAGAAATTCTTGATCGATGTTTAATTTTGCATTTAATGTGCTAATCTTGGTTGGATTTAATTTAAGCTGCTGTCTCCATTTAAAATCAACAGGTATATTATCAATATCACCTAAACCAAATAAGGTTAGACTTTCATCGGAAAATCGAATGGAAACTTTATCAGATTTTAATATATGATTTTTTATTAATTTTTTACTTTTAACATTTGCCATTGTACCTAGTAATTTATATTTAATTTGATCCACTTTAATGCCCTTCACTAAGGGCAATTCTATCCAGCCATCCACTTCAATATTTGCAGTAGCAATATTAGATTTAATACCAGATTTAGTAATATATTTAAACTTCGGTGAATCGAGCACTTCAAGGACTGATTTTAAACTACCTATTGCTGATAACTTAATTTTCCCAATCACTGGTTTAGATTTTGTGTTAGAAATATGAAAAGAACTATTCTTCAGGTCTACTAATTCACCTTTGACAGGTTCTATTGT
The DNA here is from genome assembly GCA_905181935.1 of uncultured Amylibacter sp. Taxonomy (GTDB): domain Bacteria; phylum Pseudomonadota; class Alphaproteobacteria; order Rhodobacterales; family Rhodobacteraceae; genus Amylibacter. Next base: position 386,698 of record CAJIZV010000002.1, read on the forward strand.
TCCGCTATCTAAGTTTAATGTAATTTGGCTTTGTGATAAACTACCATAACCTGATGCATTTCTAAGCGGTTTAACCGTATCAACCAAATTCAAAGTGACATCATCAAACTTAAAATTAACATTAACTTTAGACTTACCACTTGCTCTTAAGAAAGTTCCGTTTAGGTCAGAAATGTTTCCTTCATGAAAGTTTTTAACAACCCAATTTCGCGCATTTGGTCCATACAAAACTGGCCAATATTTTTTAACTTCTTGAGAATTGAGTTTATTTATATTGAGTTTAAATCGGCTTTCCCAATAATCTTTCAAAGCATATAAATCGCCTGAAGATTTAATATAGTTTTTACCTTGAAAAATTTTACTTTTTTCTAATTTTATTTGAAAAGGATTCATAGTAAATTTTATTTCTGCTAATCCATTCTTAAAATGCATTTCTTTTTTAAAAAATTCAGGCATATTCAATTCAAGCGATTTAATAGTTAGTTCAGTTTGTGAGCCAACAACCCCTAATGATAAATCTCGGATCAATTTATTAGTTGCGGATCCATTAACTACTATCTGGTCAGATTTAAATTCAAATTTCGAAAAATTTAAAATATCAGCATTTTGATTATATCTAAAATCAGCTTTAGCGTACTGAAATTTAGAAGATGAATTCATGGGAGTAGCATGTAACTTTCCTTCACCAAGCTCTAATGAACCTTTTATGTCTAAAACTTTAGTATCAGCACCTATTTTAGTTATAATTTTTGCATTTAAGTTTGCATCAATATTGCGCAACCAATCAAGTGCGGGTATTTGATCAGCCAATGTAACAGGATCTGCATTATTAACCTTGATCGAAACATCAGAGGTGCTTGCACCTAATGTACGATTACCCGATAAATTCACGAATGATTTAGTTTTTTCACCTCTATTCAATTCAAAAGAAGTATAAAGATATAATTTATCATTTTTTAATTTTAAATTAAGGTTACCAGATTGAAAGTAGGTGGTTTTTTCAGTTTTAGCATCTAAATAATTAACCTCAATATCTACAGCACTGATTTCTTGAATATTTTTTGCAATAGGTAATTTGAAAAAACCATCAATCGACGTATTTAAATTTTTAAGAAAACTATCTGGCACTTTTTTATCAGATATTGATAAATTAAATTTACCAAAAGCATCACGTAAAACGAACAATTTCGCATTTTCCAAGATAATTTTACTACTATTTTTTGATATTGAAATGCCAGTAAAAATATCTAAATCAGCTGAAACCTTTGGTAACTTTAAAATTCTTGCTCCATTGCTTTCTCTAATATCAACGTTAAAAAAAACGACTTTCGGAGTTAATAGCCCCTGCCCTTTGGCCAGGCCAATATAATCAATATTTAATTTAATAGCATTTATTTTTTGGTCTAGTTTTTTTGCCACAAAACTTTCTATAGTTGGGATGTGAATTACTGACTCATCATCTTGAAAATTTATAAAAAATAGTAAAAGAAACGGGGTTAAAGCAATAATTAAGACAACAGTATAAAAAAATATTAAAAGACGCCTTATTAAATTGGTTTTTATGAGTCTGGAATTTTGATTGGATTCACTATTATTATCCATTAAAATATCTCCTCATCTAAAATACCACTCTTAAAAATCTAATAACATAGGTTTTATTTATACTTTAGTTTTATGGAAGACTAGCTAATTACCAATAGTTTAGGTCTTGTAAGTAATATTATTAAATATTTTTATTATTATAAATATTTTTATGATATTTACATATAATTTAAGAATTCGTATTTTTAATTAAAATACTGTTTACAAAAAATAATTAAAATTGATTTATTTTAAGATATTTTAGCAAAAAGCCTTTGATTAATACTAAAATTGGCTGTTTATTGCTTGTTTTATGTATTTCGAACTGATTAATAAATTTTTTAAATCAAAAACATTGATTTAAGGTCTATTAATAACTTAATAAAACACAATTGTAATACGTTAGATTAGGATTGCATCAAATGACAATAAATTTTGTTGCTATAAATAACTTTTTAGGAAATCAAATTCCTGAACAACGCATTTACTTGCGCTCTGATAAGGCTGCAAGATATATAAAATTATCACCACTAATACAAACTTTATCTGGTACATTTTTTGCATTAGCCTTCTGTTGGATGATAATAGCCTCGTTAATGCTTGCAGTGCAGGCTATTTCATCAAAGTCTGAAAAAGAACAAGCCATAGTATTACAACAAGCATACGAGACACGTCTCGGACAACTCTCAAGCGAAAGGGACAAACGTTCACTTGAAGCACAAACATCTCTCGAACGTTTTTATATTGCATTGAGACAGGTGTCAGCTCAACAATCTGACTTACTTGAACTTGAAGAACAGCGTCGCGAATTAGGTAAAGGGCTAAGTATAATGCAACGTAAGCTGCAAGATGCAGTTAAGTCACGCGACAAGGCAGAGGAACGCGCTGATAGTTTATTAAATGAATTTAATACGGTTACTAGTCAAATAGACTCAGAGTTTGGTTCTAGAGCCGATCATCAAGCTACGCTAACCTTTTTAACAAATGCTTTAATAAAGACCGTTTTAGAGCGCGATGAGCTAAATACTAGTACGGGAGAAATGAAAAAACGCGTTGTGTCATTAGAATTAGACGCCTCCTTACTTCAAGAACGAGGCAATCAAATATTTAGTAGGTTAGAGGAAGCCGTTGATGTTGCACTGGCACCACTCAGCAAAGCATTAGGCAAACGTGGGATTAATACTAAATCTTTGGTGAATGAGGTTAAACGCGGATATTCAGGAATAGGTGGGCCAATTACACCACTTGAAATATCCTCAGAAAGTGTTCTTTCTGACATAATGTCAAAGCGTGCTTCAACTTTGTTGCGGGATTTAGATCGTGTAAGTTTATTGAAGTTAGCAATCGCTCGAGTTCCCTTAGGCCATCCAGTTGTAGGTTCCCATCGTTATACTAGTGGATTTGGTTATCGCAAAGATCCTGTATCTGGTAAACGGCGCATGCATAATGGTACAGACATTGCGGCTCCTTTGGGTACAAAAATAGTAGCATCAGGAGATGGCGTCGTAATATTTGCTGGTAACAATGGTGGATATGGGCGTCTAATAAAGATCAAACATAGTCAAGGCTTTATAAGTTATTACGCTCATTTACACCGAATAAATGTAAAAGTTGGACAAAAAGTCTCGCGTGGTGATAAAATTGGTGCTATGGGGAATTCTGGGAGGAGTACAGGTGTTCACCTCCATTACGAAATTCGACTTGGCGGAAAGCCATTAAATGCAAGTAGCTATATGAAGGCGACAAACAATGTTTTCTAAAAAACCAGAACAACCAAAACCATCAAACATACCCAATACAGTTTCACAAAAACCTGTGAATACATCTTTATCACCATCTTCTTCATTGAACCCCGCATTGGCTGTACCAAAAGCGAAGCCACCAGCATCTACTCTGTCAACAGATTTACACATTAAGGGTAATATGAAGACAACAGGAGACATTCAAATATCTGGAACTGTTGATGGAGACATCCGTGCACATCTCCTTACTGTAGGTGAAGGATCAACTGTAAAGGGTGAAATTGTCGCCGACGATATAGTTGTTCATGGCCGCGTTGTTGGACGTGTCAGAGGACTTAAAGTCCGCTTAACAGCGACTGCACGTGTTGAAGGTGATATAATTCATAAAACAATTGCTATTGAAAGTGGTGCTCACTTTGAAGGTTCAGTCACACGTCAAGATGATCCTTTGAATTCTAGTGCGGCAAAAATAAAACCTCCATTAAAACCTATTGAATAAGTCTAGATTAAAGAATTGCTCAAAATTATATGGGCAATTCTTTAAATGTCTGATTGAGCTTCAGCACGTGTTTTTCCTGCAACATCAAGTGCTAATGTAGCGGCCATAAACATATCAAGATCACCATTTAATACACCCTGGCTATCAGAAGTTTCTACATTTGTCCTTAAATCTTTAACCATTTGGTATGGATGTAAAACATAGGATCTAATTTGGTTTCCCCAGCCTGCATCACCCTTATTGTCGTGTGCCTCTTGTATTCCTTCAGTACGCTTACGCATTTCAAGTTCATATAAACGCGATTTTAATGCAGCCATACAATTAGCACGGTTTTGATGTTGAGATTTTTCTGAACTTTGTACAACAATATTTGTAGGAAGATGCGTTATGCGGACAGCAGAATCTGTTGTGTTTACGTGTTGACCACCCGCACCTGACGATCTGTACGTATCCACACGAATATCAGAAGGGTTTATTTCAACATCAATATTGTCGTCAATCACAGGATAAACCCACACAGATGAGAAAGAGGTGTGGCGCTTTGCATTGCTATCAAATGGTGAAATTCTAACTAAACGATGCACACCACTTTCTGATTTCAACCATCCATAGGCATTATGGCCTTTAATTTGATATGTTACAGATTTAATACCTGCTTCATCTCCGACACTTTCCTCCATTCGATCAACTTGATAACCTTTTTGCTCTGCCCAACGAACATACATGCGTGCCAGCATATTTGCCCAATCACAACTTTCAGTACCACCAGCACCAGCATTTATCTGCAAAAAAGTGCCATTTCCATCGACTTCACCGCTTAACAATGCTTCTAATTCTTGCTTAGAAGCCTCTTTTTTAATAATAAGAATCCCCTTCTCAGCATCTTTAACAACTTCAGCATCGTCTTCGGCTTCACCTAATTCAATCATATCAATGTTATCTTGGAGATTTGATGTAAGTTCTTTAAAATTAGAAATAGTGTCTGCCAACATCTGACGATCACGCATTAGTTTCTGAGCTTTTTCAGGGTTATTCCATAAATCAGGATTCTCCGACATGGCATCAAATTCTTCCATGCGAAATTCAGCGGTTTCCCAATCCATACGTTGCTTAAGTAAATCTAGAGATTTACGAATTTCAACAATAACATTTTCAATTTCTGCACGCATCAATTTGCCTCAAATAAAGTTATAAGCTTCTACAAAGCTGATAAACTGAGGTAAAGGGCTAGTAAAGGCCGCCACTTGATAGGCTCCCAAAATTTACCTTGTTAGAATTTTTTTTCTTTTTATCTATATAATTTTTTATCCAGTTGTCTCCAGTATTCATACCCAAATCATCTGAAAATTCAGAAAAGATCTCTTCGTCAGCAGTAACCGAAAAACCACCATCAATTACTGTTATTAAGCCGTCCAAAACTGGGTCTTCACCAATACGAAATAACTCTGCCGTAACATTATTACCTGGAATATTATTAGGATTTCCACCAGTGCCACCGTCTGGCAAATGAGCACCAGTAGTTCTGTCAAACTTTGCAAAATATGTGTTTGGTGGTTGACTGAAGGTACCTGCACCATACTTTTCTATAGCTGATAGCATAAATTGTTTAAAAACAGGACCACACATGCTACCCCCTGATGCGCCTTTTCTAAGTGGTTTAGGCGTATCAAAACCCATATAACAACCAGCGACTATGTTACGAGTGAACCCAATAAACCAAACGTCTTTAGCTTCATTGGTTGTTCCAGTTTTACCAGCAATTTCAATACCATCAATTGCTACAGCTTTGGCAGTACCTCGCTCAACAACACCCCGCATCATTGATTGTAGTCGGAATGCCGTAACTGGATCTAAAACTCTTTCACGATTATTGGTAATAAAAGGTGTTTTTCCAATTTCTAAGATATTATCATTACATTCAACACAGTTTCTTTTATCATGTTTAAAAATAGTTCGACCAAATCGGTCTTGCACACGATCAACCATTGTAGGAAGTATACGTTCGCCCCCGTTTGCAAACATTGCGTATGAAGAAACCATTTTAAATAAAGTTGTTTCCTGCGCACCCAATGAAGCCGCTAAAAGTCTCTGCATATTGTTATATACGCCAAAACGTTCCGCATATTCGCCGACAACATCCATTCCAACATCTTGAGCCAAGCGAACAGTCATTAAATTTCGAGACTTTTCAATACCAACGCGTAAGGGTGTTAGACCATACTCCTCTCCCGAATAATTTTTAGGACTCCATATACCTTGAGGAGTAAGAATTTCGAATTTTTTATCCATAATCATAGCTGCTGGACTATAACCAACATCTAAAGCTGCTGCGTAAACAAAAGGCTTAAAAGAGGATCCTGGCTGACGCTTTGCTTGGGTTGCTCTATTAAATACAGAATGTTGGTAAGAAAACCCACCCTGCATGGCTAATACTCTTCCTGTTTCAGTGTCCATAGCTACAAATCCACCTTGAATTTTAGGGATTTGACGTAGTGTCCATCGTTCTAAATTACCATCAAAATTATATGAAGGTTTAACATAAACTACATCACCAACTGACCACATATCCTTTATTTTATTTATGGTTGTACTGGTTCCATTGGAGAATTCACGATTTTGAGCCCATTTAATTTCATGACCAAAGTTTAAAAACTGATTTTTATCACTTAAAAAACCTTCGATACCTATATCAGCCGTATTCTTGTTAATTTTAGTAACTACAGCAAGTTTCCATTCTGCTATATCACGAGGCAGATTTTTTTTAATTAATATTTCACGCCACTTATCATTTTCTAAAAATTCCTTATCGATTGTGGTTATAGGACCACGCCAAGGACTATACTTACGATCATAATCCTCCAAACCAATACGAAGAGCTTTTGCAGCTTCATTTTGCAACTTAAAGTCCATGGTAGCTCGCACAGATAAACCACCTGTAAAAAATTCTTTCTCCCCAAAACTTTTGGAAAGCTGGCGCCTAATTTCATCTGTAAAATACGAACGAGGTGCGCGCGCCTTTCGCGCAGAATCTAACTGTCCACTTTGAACTGTTATTAAGTCTTTTGACTTAGCAATTAACGCGGCCTCTTTAGTTATATATCCATTTTCAGCCATTTCACGAATTACAAAGTTACGACGTGCTAACGCACGTTTTTTCTGTCTCACAGGATGATAATTACTTGGTGCCTTTGGCAAAGATGCTAAATAAGCAGCTTCTTCCAATGTTATATCATCAAGCGGTTTGCCAAAATAGGTATCGGATGCAGAAGCTATGCCATAAGAATTTTGACCTAAAAATATTTCATTTAAATATAGTTCTAATATCTTGTCCTTTGACATTGATTTTTCAATTCGAGTCGCCAAAATAATTTCTTTAATTTTTCGTTCCATCGAACGTGATCTTGTTAATAAGAAGTTTTTCATTACTTGCTGAGTTATGGTAGATGCACCACGCAAATCTTGACCATTAAAAGCATCAAAAATAGCTTTAGCTATTCCAACAGGATCATACCCAGAATGATTATAAAAATTCTTATCTTCAGCAGATATAAATGCTTGCTTTATAATGTCAGGGACCTCTTCTGCTGAGATGAAAAGTCGGCGCTGTTGTGCAAACTCATCAATAACCTGTCCATCTCCAGAATAAACTCGACTTATTGTGGCTGGTTGATAATTAGATAGCTGCTCGTAATCAGGAAGATCATTACCATAAGCAAAAAAAACTGCAGTAAAAATTATTGCAAATAATGCACAACCTAAAGTTAGCAATGCAAAAATTGACCCAAAAAACGAAAAGATTAAACGTAACACTTATATTATCCTAATTTTGTATAGATATTGTAGCACTCATTATCATTTTGGAAAAGAATCTAAGATCAATATCAATTAATAATAACAAATTTATTGTTTAAATTAAGACCTAATTTAATTTTTTATTTTTCTAAGGCCAATAATAAAAATGTATAATAATGGGCGTTTACAATGTAAATTTTAAAAAGCGTTCATTCGCTCATAGCACTTTAAGCAGTTTATATAATTAAAAACACATTGTAATTATGTGCCCTTCAACTTATTATAGTTATAGGCAATTAAATTATCAGATTGTTAAAACAGATTCGTTGGATGCGTATTATGTGACAGGCAGTGAATTAAATCACGCCAAAGTCCACTTCTAATCCACCAACAGGCCATACGGCCAAAGGAACAGCTATATTACACATTTAGTGTAAGAACAGCCATTTTAGTGACCATGATAAGGTCACAGGAGAAACCCGCGATGAAACGCGTGTGCAAAGATAAGATGTTATCACAAGGGGCTATTTCCTCTTTTAATAATCTGCATACAAACGTTTACGCCACAACTATTCATGCAAATTTATATTGTTTTTTATTTAAAGCTCCGTTGAACTTGCCTGACGAAAGTACAAAATGCCAAAGAAAATGCTTATCGATGCGACACACGCGGAAGAAACCCGCGTTGTTGTCGTGGAAGGAAACAAAGTCGATGAATTCGATTTTGAAAGTTTAAATAAACGTCAACTTTCTGGAAATATATACTTAGCGAAAGTCACACGCGTTGAGCCATCACTACAAGCTGCATTTATTGATTATGGTGGCAATCGACACGGTTTTTTGGCATTTGCTGAAATTCATCCTGATTATTACCAAATTCCAGTTGCTGATCGTGAAGCATTACTTGCTGAAGAAGAGTCATATACTAAATCTTTAGAAGAGGCTGAAAAAGAAAAGTCTAAAAAATCACGCATTCGAAAACGTAAAACTAAATCAGTTGCAATTGAAACATCTGGTGACGCCACAATAGCATCAGATGTAATTGAAAACCTCGAAACTGAAAGTAGTTTAGTTGAAGTTTTAGATACATCAAATGCTGGAAATAAAATAATTGCTGAAAGTGAAAGCAATGAAGAAGCCTTGTCAGGAGAATCTCATGGTAATTCTGTCCAGAACAATACAGAAGAACCTACTTTAGACATTAGTAATGATATAACTAACGAAATAGAGACGTTAGAAGAAAACAATATAGACGAAGATATTCAACCCCGCAAACCACGGCCACGACGCTATAAGATTCAAGAAGTAATTAAAGTTCGTCAAATATTACTAATTCAAGTGGTAAAAGAAGAACGAGGCAATAAAGGCGCAGCTCTTACAACGTATCTATCTTTGGCTGGGCGATACTGTGTTTTAATGCCAAACACAGCTCGTGGTGGTGGAATTTCTCGAAAAATAACGAATATTCAAGACCGTAAAAATATTAAAGAAATAACAAATGAATTGGAAATCGCACCAGGTGCAGGCTTAATAGTTCGAACTGCTGGAGCAAAGCGAAACCGCGATGATATTCTTCGCGACTATGAATACTTAATGCGCCAATGGTCTCAAATTAGAGATCTAACGCTAGAAAGTATTGCCCCTACCCAAATCTATGCTGAAGGTGATATCATAAAACGCTCAATTCGCGATCTTTATAATAGTGAAATTGACGAGATTATAGTGGATGGTGAGCGAGGATTTGCGGCTGCAAAAGCTTACATGACTATGCTAATGCCAACACATATTGATCGTGTAAAAGAATATAAAGATAAAATGCCTCTATTTGCGAAACATCAAGTTGAGAACTATCTTGGCAGTATGTTTAATCCAACAGTACAACTTAAATCAGGTGGATATATAGTTATTGGAGTTACTGAAGCTTTGGTTGCAATAGATGTTAACTCCGGTAAAGCAACCAAAGAGACTTCTATAGAAAAAACAGCCCTAAAGACAAATCTAGAAGCTGCTGAAGAAGTTGCCAGACAATTAAGATTACGTGATTTAGCTGGTTTAATTGTAATTGATTTTATTGATATGGAAGAACGTCGAAACAATATTGCCGTTGAAAAACGGATAAAGGATAAATTAAAAACAGACCGTGCGCGAATACAAGTAGGACGAATTTCAGGATTTGGTTTGATGGAGATGTCGCGTCAACGCCTTCGTCCTGGAATGATAGAAGCTACAACAAAAGAATGTCCACATTGTTTGGGTACAGGATTAGTGCGCTCTGACGATAGCCAGGCACTATCAATATTGCGCGAAATTGAAGACGAAGCGGTAAAAAAACGATCAAAAGAAATATGTGCAACAGTTCCTGTAGGAATTGCAAACTATTTAATGAATCATAAACGCGACAATATTATCTTAATTGAGAGCCAGTATGGCATATCAATTATTATAGAAGCTTCTTCAACAATGATTGGAACAGAGTATAATCTTGATAAACGTAAAAATTCTTCTAGAATCGTAGCTGATGTATTTGAAATGCCAACAGCACGCGAGATGGAAGCTGTTGCAAATATAGAAGTATCAGCGCCACAATTATCAGAAGAAACTGCACAGGTATCAGAAGAAACCACTACACCATCAATAGAAGACGAAGATAAACCCAAGAAGCGTCGTCGTCGTCGTCGTCGTCGCACCCGTAAAGATGATCCACAGCAAGCTGATGGTGCAGAAAATATAACAGAATTAGAAACACACCCTATTGCTACAGTTATTGACCCATCTGAAAGCTTAAAAGAAGACGCGGTAGAAATAAAAATTCCAAAAAAGCGTTCTGTTCGAAGCCAAGCGCCAAAAGAAAAACAACCGTCTGAAGTAACCATAATATCAAACAACAATATTGAAACAGTTCAATCACCAATAAACAATGAAGGAGAACTCATCAAAGCTCCTCGTAAAAAAAGACGGACCAAAGCTCAAATCGCCGAAGATTTAGCAAGAAAAAGCATCGATCAGGCACCTATAATTAAATCTGATATCAATGAAGAAGCAAAGATAAAGCCTAAACGTACACGTGCTAGTGCTAAAGGGGTTACTCCTAAGACAATTCCTTTAGACAAAAATCAAACTGATTTAAAAGAAGCCAAAATACTCACTCCAAAAAAACGTGTCCCCAAGAAGGCTAAAAAGTTAGAAGAAGAAATTGTAACTGAAAATGCCTCGGTTGGAACAATAGAAAAAAATGACACACAAGCTGTTCCACCGAAGCCTAAAAAGCGTGGTTGGTGGTCAAAATCATAAAAATTAGGGCCCATATTTTGTGGGCCCTTTCCATAAGCATAATATTGCCTTTTATCAATTTCAACTAGACGCTTTGGTATTTACATTGCACCATGCCATATGAGAAGAAATCTAAAATATATATTTATACTAATGTTAATTTTGACATCTTCGATGTCTCAAGCAAGAGGCTTACTTCGAGATGCAGAGATTGAGCGAACTTTAAGGTTAATGACGCTTCCATTAATCAAGAGTGCTGGTCTTAATGAAGAAAATGTTCATATTTATATTGTAAATGATAATTCAATGAATGCATTTGTCACTAATGGGCAAAATATATTTATTAATTACGGTCTAATCATTCGCTTGAAATCTGTTGAACAATTACAATCAGTTATAGCACACGAAATAGGCCATATTACTGGGGGCCATTTAGGTCAACGCATTTCGAGTATAGACAAAGCACGCACAACTACAGGCATGGGCTTGCTTATCAGTGCTGCCATTGGCGTTGCCTCAGGAGATGTAAAGACAAGTTTGGGTCTTGCCGCTGGAACTAGCAGTGCCGTCAAACGAGCCTTTTTAAGCCATACTCGTGCCCAAGAAGCGAGTGCTGATAGATTAGGAATACAGTTTATGGTAGATGCAAATATTAACCCTAAAGCATCTTTGGAAGTTTTAAATATATTTGAGAATCAAAACTTACTAAGTGCAAATAGGCAAGATCCTTATGTGTTAACTCACCCACTGAATTCGCAACGCATATCAAACATTAAAGCTTTTATAAATAATTATATTCCAAAAAAAATTACTAAAAGAAATGATTTAGATTACCTATATGCGAGAATGCGTGCAAAGCTTATTGGATTCACCGGTAAACCAAAGTCTATTTTGCAAAATATTGATATAAATCAAGATATCGAAATAGCTACATATACTCGTGCTATTGCTTATCACCAAATGCCTAATATCAAATTAGCCCAATCAGAGATTAATAAATTAATAAAAATTAAACCTCGTGATCCATTTTATAATGAGTTAAAGGGACAATTTATGTTAGAGATTGGAGATGCATCATCTGCAGTAGAAGCTTACAAGTTAGCTGTTGAACTTGCACCTAATGAATTACTAATCAGTTCAGGCCTTGGACGAGCACTTAACTCCGTTGGTAATCATAAATCGGCTTTGAAAGTTTTAAAGAGTGTCTATCATCAAGATCTAAAATATGGCCAAATGCTATATGAATTAGCAAGAGCTTATTCACATGAAAATCAACCGGGCTGGGCATCTTTAATAACAGCAGAACGTTATGCTCTATATGGTAATTTTCCATCTTCTGAGATACATGCTAAGCGCGCGCTCATTTTATTAGTTGAAGGTTCAGTAGGATGGCTAAAGGCAGAAGATATATTAATACAAGTCCAAAAAAACTTACGAAAAAATAAACATTAAAACAAATGACCTAACGTAACTATCAGACTTTCCATGACTAATTAATTAGCATATACATAAAAACATAGAGTAAAATTTAAAATTTTTCTTGAGGGACACATGACGAAAAAAGATCAAGACACAGACATTAAGTTTATTCAGGCATTGGCCGAAGTACTTACAGTTAATGATTTAGCAGAAGTTCGGGTAAAGCGTGAGTATGGTGTAGATAACACATTAGATATACGAGTCACTCGTGCCTATGCACCGCTAGCAGCCACAACTATGATGACTAATCCTTCTACATCGGTTGCTCCAATTGCAAATAATATTGAGGCATCGGTTGTCACAAAAACTACATCTGATGACCCTGCAAGTCATGCTGGTGCAGTGGCTTCGCCAATGGTTGGAACTGTTTATCTGCAAGCGGAACCAGGTACAGCAGCATTTATTTCAGTAGGTGATAATATTACCGAAGGCCAAACTATTTTAATCATAGAAGCCATGAAAACTATGAACCAAATACCTGCGCCAAAATCAGGAAAGGTTGCTCGTATTTTAGTTGATGATGGAACACCTGTTGAATTTGGCACACCACTGATCATTATAGAATAATAAAAAAAGCGAGTAAAATCTATGTTTTCCAAAGTTCTCGTTGCAAACCGTGGCGAAATAGCATTACGAGTTATTCGCGCATGTAAAGAATTAGGTGTTGCAACAGTTGCAGTTCATTCTACGGCTGATAGCGATGCAATGCATGTAAGAATGGCAGATGAAAGTGTTTGCATTGGACCACCCTCGAGTACTGATAGTTACCTAAATGTAGCTGCAATTATTGCTGCTTGCGAAATAACCGGCGCTGAAGCTGTACACCCTGGTTATGGATTTCTTTCTGAGAATGCTGCCTTTGTACAAGTTTTAGAAGATCATGGAATTACATTTATTGGTCCAAGTGCAGAACATATTCGCATGATGGGTGATAAGATTACAGCTAAGGAAACAATGATTAATCTTGGTGTTCCTTGCGTACCAGGCTCTCCTGGTGGGGTTCCAACCGTGGAAGAAGCACATCTTATTTCAGATGAAATGGGATTTCCTGTAATTGTTAAAGCAACTGCAGGTGGTGGTGGTCGTGGTATGAAGTTAGCATTAACCAAGAATGATTTAACTGAAGCATTTGGCTCTGCAAGATCAGAGTCAAAAGCTGCATTTGGAAATGACGAAGTATATATTGAAAAATACCTTCAAAAACCACGTCACATAGAAGTTCAAATTTTCGGTGACGGTAAGGGACGCGCAGTACACCTTGGTGAACGTGACTGTTCACTACAACGTCGCCACCAAAAAGTATTTGAGGAAGCCCCCGGCCCTACAATAACAAATGAATTACGCGAGAAAATTGGATCAACTTGCGCTGAAGCCGTAGCGGACATTGGTTATTCCGGTGCTGGTACAATAGAGTTTTTATATGAAGACGGTGAATTCTTTTTCATTGAAATGAACACTAGATTACAAGTTGAGCATCCAGTAACGGAAACCATATTCCGTGTTGACTTAGTAAAAGAGCAATTACGTGTTGCCTCTGGTGAAGAGATGACATTCAAACAAGAAGAATTAGAAATTAGAGGCCATTCTATTGAAGTAAGAATAAATGCAGAAAAGTTACCACATTTCACTCCTTGCCCTGGTAAAATCACTACGTTCCATGCACCAGGTGGTTTAGGTGTCAGGATGGATAGTGCACTTTACGCTGGCTATTCGATTCCACCATATTATGATAGTTTAATTGGAAAGTTAATAGTATCTGGCACAAGTAGACCTGCAGCATTAGCACGACTTCGTCGTGCTCTAGGTGAACTAATAGTTGATGGTGTAGACACTACAACATCACTTTTTCATGAATTACTTGATGAAAAAGATATTCAAACGGGGAACTATGATATTCACTGGCTTGAAAAATGGCTCGACAAAAACGCTCAATTATAATGGTTAGTGGGTGAAATGCCCAATAATAGTATTCTTACTCCAGAGAAGCTACTAAACGGATATGCAATTGGCGTATTTCCTATGGCTAATAGCGCTCATGATGATGAAATATATTGGGTTGAACCTAAAATGAGGGGTATAATTCCTTTAGATGGTTTTCATATCTCTCGTTCGCTCAAGAGAGCCTTAGATAAATCAGATTATGAAATTACATTTAATACCCAATTTGAGTCAGTAGTAAGAGCATGTGCCAATAGAGAAGAAACTTGGATAAATACAACTATTTTTGAACTCTATCAAAAACTACATAAAATGGGATCAGCTCATAGTATAGAAGTTAGCCGAAAAAATATCTTAATTGGTGGTGTATACGGTATAACGCTAGGAACTGCGTTCTTTGGGGAGAGTATGTTTTCAACAGAAACTAACGGATCAAAAATAGCACTCGCCCACTTAGTTAAGCATTTAAAACAACGTGGCTTTAATTTATTTGATACCCAGTTTCAAAATGCCCATCTAAAAACATTAGGTTGTGTTGAAATACCTCAATCACATTACATAAAATTATTAAAAAGCGCTTTGATACATAAAGTTACCTTTTGAGTATGGCAAACATTTTAAAATCCAAACGTCATAACGTGGGTGCTCCAAAGAGGATAGTGCTGGACTACTAGCAATCATCCAGCCCTCAAAAATAATTTTTTCTGAAATTTTTCCAGATATAGTTAAAAATGCAAAAGCATCATTATCGATAGAACTTGATGGATACCTGCATTCGCGCATTAAGACACTCATGTTACCCCGGACAAAAATATCACCATTTTCAAGTTGGAAATCTTTAACCTGTCCTGAAATTCTGTCTAAAGTACGTAAGATAGCCCCAGAACCATTTGTTGCTTTAATAGAGCCCTGAGCAAATAATTCATTTGCAGAAAAAATAAATATTAGGATAAGAGCACGCATTATTTGCCACTAGAAACAAATTTTAGTAATAAAGAAACTAAACTTACAGAACCTTGAGTATCCAAAAATTCTGCACCATCTTGCAATTCGAATTCAGATCCACCAGGAATTACTTCAACAAACGTTCCACCTAATAAGCCATCCTGGCTTACGGCAACACCACTGTCATCTGGAATCTTTAGATCTTCTCTCAAACTAAATATTATTTGGGCCCGAAAACTTTCAGGATCTAGCCACATATCAGTTACAGTACCAATTTTAACTCCAGCCATTCTAACATCTGTACCTGCAGTTATCCCGTCTGCCGATCTAAACGATGCCTTTAGTGTTAGGCCATTATTTCCACCTACAGAATTTGTAGCATTAGCTACGTAAAATATAAAAACAATTGCTATTAAAAGTACTATACCACCTACGGCTGTTTCAATTTTAGAATTTGACATACTGATCTCTATTCTGGCTGCCAAGCCTCATAATCGCTGCGTGATTTAGGCTCTAATATGCGTATGCTACCGTCTGGCGCATAAGCCATTGAAGTGCCTGTTAGGTTTTCTTGATGCGGTTTTTCCCATTTTTTATGAGCAAACGGTTTATTTTCTGGCGTATCCTTAAAGGTGTGATGCAGCCATCCATGCCAATCTGCATTTACGCGAGATGCTTCTGCTTCCCCGTTAAATATTACCCAACGACGTTTAGAATCACGTGTTGTATAATAAATATTACCTTGCTCATCTTCACCAACTTTAACACCATTGCGCCAAGTGTGAATACGTGTATTCAATGTCTGCGAGTTCCACCAAGTCACTAAGCTATTCAAAAATTTCATTGTATGAGCCTTTAATACATCTTTTTATTATTATCTAATGTTCAAAATCAAGTATATTAATAGTAACATACTAAATCAAACCTTTAAAAATAGAATTAAAAGGTTTTGGCCTCAAAACTCAAACTTTAATATGTTGCCTTATGTAGCTACTAACCACAAACCATATTAGCCAGCAGATGCTTCTTCAACTTTATCTACGTAAACAATAAGTGGCTCACCTTCACCATTAACAGCTTCTACGTTTACAACTACTTCCTGAACATTTTCCAACCCAGGCAAGTCAAACATAGTGTTTAACAATATATCTTCTAAGATAGATCTTAGACCACGAGCACCTGTTTTTCGTTTTATGGCACGTTTAGCGATTGCATTAAGGGCATCGTCTGTGAATGTAAGTTGAGTGTCTTCTAAAGAAAATAACGTTTGATATTGTTTAACTAATGCATTCTTTGGTTTTGAAAGGATTGTAACTAATGCGTCTTCATCTAAGTCGGTCAACGTAGCTAAAACAGGTAAGCGGCCTACAAATTCAGGTATTAAACCAAATTTTAATAAATCTTCAGGTTCCATTTCAGTAAATATTTCACCAATTCCACGGCTTTCTTCATCTTTTACATCAGCGCCAAAACCAATGCCAGAACCCTGGCCACGTTGGCTAATAATGCGATCTAAACCCGAGAATGCGCCACCACAGATAAATAATATATTTGTAGTATCGACTTGTAAAAATTCTTGTTGTGGATGTTTGCGTCCGCCTTGGGGAGGAACTGAGGCAATTGTACCTTCCATTATTTTCAGCAATGCTTGCTGGACACCTTCACCTGAGACATCACGTGTAATTGATGGATTATCTGATTTACGAGTGATTTTATCAACTTCATCAATGTATACAATACCGCGCTCGGCACGCTCAACATTATATTCAGATGCTTGAAGTAATTTTAAAATGATGTTTTCAACATCTTCACCAACATAACCAGCTTCAGTTAAAGTTGTTGCATCCGCCATTGTGAACGGCACATCAATTACCCGCGCTAACGTTTGAGCCAGTAGTGTTTTACCGCAGCCTGTTGGACCAACAAGAAGAATATTAGATTTTGATAATTCAATATCACTGCCAGTATCTGTGTGATCTAGTCGTTTGTAGTGGTTATGTACCGCTACTGAGAGGACACGTTTTGCAACGTCTTGCCCAATTACATAATCATCCAGAGTTTGACAAATAGTTGCTGGTGTAGGGACACCTTCACCAGACTTAACAACTCCAGCTTTTGCTTCTTCACGAATAATATCCATGCATAATTCAACACATTCATCACATATGAATACTGTTGGTCCCGCAATTAGCTTGCGAACCTCATGCTGACTTTTACCACAAAAAGAGCAATATAATGTATTTTTAGCATCAGTGTCTTTAGAATTGGACATTCATTACTCCACAATTCGTTTGTTAGTTGCATTTCAAAGAATATTTCAGAAAGTGGTCAAGGACAATGGTATATTTTGATTACAATATGTTTATAAATTTAACCAATAAATTAATCTTCACGTTTCTGTACAATTTCATCAATCAAACCCCAATCTTTAGCTTCTTCAGCAGTCATAAAGTTATCACGATCTAAGGCAGCTTCAACAGTACTTAATTCTTGAGAACAATGTTTTACATAAATATTATTCAAACGATCCTTTAATTCCAAAATTTCTTTCGCGTGCAATGCTATATCAGATGCTTGTCCTGAAAAGCCACCAGATGGTTGATGCACCATAACTCGAGCATTCGGCAACGCAAAACGCATGCCTTTGTCTCCAGCCGCCAAAAGTAGAGAACCCATGGAGGCTGCCTGACCTATACACAGAGTGGAAACCTTTGGGCGTATGTACTGCATGGTATCATATATAGCCATGCCGGCAGTAACAACGCCACCTGGACTATTAATATACATAGAGATATCTTTTTTTGGATTTTCAGCTTCAAGAAACAACAGCTGAGCAACTATTAAAGTAGACATTCCATCGTGGACAGGTCCTGAAACAAAAATAATTCGTTCTTTTAGTAAACGTGAAAAAATATCATATGATCGTTCACCCCTTGCAGTTTGCTCAACCACCATCGGAACTAATGTATTATTATAAACTTCTAAAGGATCACGCATGAATTTCCTGCCTATTAACTTTGATTTTAACTTTAACTGTAATGCGCACCCTAGCTCGCTTCAAGTCATGTTTGACATATTATTTCTAAGGGTGAAATAAAACAAAAAAACCTGTTCAAGTATATGAACAGGTTAAATTCTTAATAATCAAACTTTAGTTATCAAGAGCTTCAACAGCCTTCTGAAGATCCTCTTTGGACACTTCTTTGTCAGTCATCTTTGCAATGGAAACTATATGATCAACTACTTTTTCTTCAAACAAAGGTGCTCTAATTTGTTGCTGAACTTGAGGGTTTTTTTGAACATACTCAAAAAATTGCTGGGCATTAGATCCATATTGTTGAGCTTGTTGAATAACAGCTTGTTGCATCTCAGTATCAGAAACTGTGATTTCTTTAATATTTCCAACTTCTGCTAGTAATAATCCTAAGCGCACACGTCGAACAGCTAGCTTTTTATGCTCCTCAGTAGTTTCAATTTCTGGATGATCATGGCCCTCAACTTCAGGATTATCTTCATGCCATAATTGGTGAGCAATTTGTCCAGCTTCAGTAGATACTAAACCTTCTGGCAATTCAAAATCAACCAGCTTTTCTAAACTATCCATAAGGTCACGTTTCATAACTATACGTGATGCGCCCTTAAATTCTTCTTCCAAACGCTCAGAAATTTTACCTTTTAGATCAGCCAAATCCTCAGCGCCAAATTTCTTTGCTAACTCATCGTTAATCTCTGCTTTGATAGCACCTTTGACAGCGTTTAACTTACAAGTAAAAACAGCGTCTTTGCCTGCTAAATTTTCTGCACCATAATCACCTGGGAAAGATACATTTACTACTACATCATCTCCAGCTTTGGCACCAACCAGCTGCTCTTCGAATCCAGGTATAAAGCTATTTGATCCAAGAACTAATGGGTAGTCATCTGCTTGCCCACCATCAAAGACTTCACCATCAACTTTACCCAAAAAATTAATTACAACTTGATCGCCATTTTTTGCTTTTGATCCAGTCTTTTTATCAGAAAAATCTTGATTCGTTTCTGCAAGATTTTCAAGTGCTTCTTTAATGTCTACTTCAGCAGCTTTAACAACCATTTGTGACAGTTTAATTTTTGAAAAATCTACTTCTGGCACAATTGGTAAACATTCATAAGAAACATTTACCTCGACATCATCGCCCTCTTTCCAGTTTTCATTAGTCATTTTCATTTCTGGCTGACCTGCTGGACGATCACCAGAAGTTTCAAGATGTGCATTCATTGCGCCATCAACAGATTCTTGCATAGCTTCGCCCAAAACTGCTGGTCCATGTTGTTTTTTCAACATTGCCATAGGCACTTTACCTTTGCGAAAACCTTTTAATTCTATGGTTGGTTGGGCTTCTTTAAGCTTTGCATCAACTGTGGCATTGAGATCAGCAGCAGTGACTATAATTTTATAACCGCGCTTCAAGCCTTCATTTAAGGTTTGGGTGATTGCCATTTTTAGGTCCTTTAATTTAGTGGCGCATCCAATCAGATACGCACACACGCATGGAAAAACTGAGGCCCTTTTAAGGGTGCATGGGCATGCTTGCAAGGGCGAATTAAGTTTATAGTGGCGCAAAAAAAACAGCCCTTAAAGCCAAAACTATAAGAAAGTTTTAATTTTAAGATTAAAGGTCAAATATAAATCATTTAGATTGAAAAAATTAGCTCAAATAATTAGTGTTAAAAATAAAATTTTATATTTAAATATATTATCATATCGAATATAAGAATACGTTAAACTAACGATATTGGAGTAGCTAAAATGAAAACTATAATCTTAGTTATATTTATACTGCTAGCTAATACTGCAGTTGCAGAGAATGCTCCATCATGCCCAGACAGAGGTGCTGACCCAATGACTTTTTGTTTGCCAGGAATGACTTGGGATCAAAACTTAAAAGCTTGCGTTGGAATGGTATAGATTTAAGATATTTTGGATGTACAAAAAAATAATTTAGGCTGCAAAATGAAAAGACTTTTTACAATTTTACTCTTTTTGTTGTCGACACCTGTATCTGCTCAAAATACGCACTCTTCATATGTTGATCCTAACTTTACAATTAAAGGTAAATTAATTTCAGTTTTTATCATAGATAAAGCCACAACTGCGTGCTGGACTAACATTGGTGAAGTCAAAAGTTATGCAGAAAAAAAACTATCAGATGCTGGAGCTATTATAATAAAATCAAAAAGTATGGCTAAGTCTATGCTTAATAGTAATACTGAATTTGCATTAAATATTGCACTACACGCTCAGAGGGTGGAACCAACTGGCTGGTGCTATGGGCATATGAGTATGAACCTTTCAAAGCCTGTAATTTATAATTCAGAAATTCTTATGGGTTTTGCCTCTAAAAATGATGCACAAAAGTTTAAACGTAAAAATTTCAACATGGAAATACTGGATTGGGTTGGTAAACATTTGAAAAATTATGATTAAAGCTACAAATAAAAGTGGCGCAGGTGAAAGTATAAGTTACCTTAAAGAAGAAGCTAACATGATTCCAACACATATTTTGATATGAAAATTAGTGCCTGACAACTTAGGATGATGACTCGACGTGTGCTAATGTGTGACACGATGTGTGATTAAAGATGAATACATAATAATTTCATCCATTACATATTTATAAAATAACTACCAAAGCATTAACTATAAAATATTATCCAATGTTCATGTTCCATAGCTTCTCCTCAATAAATACCCCAGACAGGCCAAATTGGCTACATACGTAATATACAGATGATGTTTGCCAGTGATGTTTATTGTGAGCGTGTTAAGCACTTTGACCTACACTTAATTAAGATAACTCAACTCTTTTGCATTGCTCAACAAACTGAACTATTAATATCTAAATTCTCAATAGATCAAGATTAGAAATCTTTCATGGAAGATACGACAAAAATAAATTTAATATCCAAAGCTCTAATGTTTTTAACATTTCTTGGTGGTGCGGGTGAAAGGACTTGAACCTTCACGCCTTGCGGCGCCAGAACCTAAATCTGGTGCGTCTACCATTCCGCCACACCCGCACTTTGAAAATCAATATTAAAGATTTTTTGTGTTCTAGCTCAAGGCGTAATCTGTTACCAGTAGAAAATGCATATTAATTATAAAAAGTATATAAGTTTAAAAGAAGCTCTACTTAAAACAAAAAATGATAAAAATTTACCTAAAACTTAATAAATTTTACTAAAAATAATAAATAATTTATATTTTCATAAATAATAAAAACTATAATGAATTATATATCTATTATCAAAATTATTTATGTTTATTAAAATAAAAAATGTTTCGAATTTAAACTATAATTTAATTTTCACCAATGAGAGTATATAGACCTTATGTTTATTTAATGGCTAAATATTAACCAATATGCCTAATATTTATACACCATTATTATAAACATAGAATAAATACACATATTATATTCATCTCGAATTGCACAAATTATCAAAAAATGATGGACAAGTAATAAGAACTTTAATCAGAAGGTATCTAAATGAAAAAGATCGAAGCTATAATTAAACCTTTTAAGCTCGATGAAGTCAAAGAAGCGCTTCAAGAGGTTGGTGTTCAAGGTCTTTCAGTTATAGAAGCTAAAGGTTTTGGACGGCAAAAAGGTCACACCGAACTTTATCGTGGTGCAGAATATGTAGTAGATTTTCTACCCAAGGTAAAAATTGAAGTTGTTATTTCAGACGAACAGTTAGACTCTGTAATCGAGGCAATAATCAATGCCGCTCGCACGGACAAAATAGGAGATGGAAAGATTTTTGTCTCTACAATTGAACAAGCAATTCGCATCCGCACCGGTGAAAATGGTGTAGACGCTCTTTAAGTTAAGAAAAGCCAGAAAGGAACTCACCATGAGTGCTAAAGATCTCGTAAAACGCATAGCTGACGAGGATATTAAATATGTGGACATTCGTTTTACAGACCCTCGAGGTCGCCTACAACACGTAACAGTTATCAATGACGAAGTTGATGAAGATTTTCTTGAAGGCGGCTTCATGTTTGATGGTTCTTCAATCGCAGGCTGGAAGTCAATTGAAGAATCTGACATGAAATTAATACCAGACTGTGAAAGTGCATATTTAGATCCATTCTATGCAGAAAAAACAATTTGTGTTCATTGTCACGTAGTTGAGCCTGATACAGGTGAAACTTACGAACGTTGCCCTCGCTCAACTGCAATGCGTGCAGAAGAGTATTTAATAGCATCAGGCATTGGCGACACATCATTTTGGGGTCCAGAAGCAGAATTCTTTTTATTTGATGATGTTCGTTATTCAAACTCTATCAATAAAGTTTCTTACGAAGTTGATGCAGCAGATGCTTCTTGGAATACGGATGCTGAATTCGAAATGGGTAATATGGGGCATCGTCCAGGAATTAAGGGTGGTTACTTCCCTGTAAATCCAACAGACGCAGCACAAGATTTACGTGGTGAAATGCTTTCTACAATGAAAAATATTGGCATGAAAGTAGATAAGCACCACCATGAAGTTGCATCTTGTCAACACGAATTAGGTCTAGTTTTTGGCACACTAGTAAAGCAAGCCGACGAACTCCAAAAATACAAATACATCATACATAATGTCGCTCATGCTTATGGCAAATCAGCAACATTTATGCCAAAGCCTATATATGGTGACAATGGCACTGGTATGCATGTAAACATGTCTATCTGGAAAGAAGGAAAGCCGTTGTTTGCAGGTGACAAATATGCTGACCTGTCTGACGATGCTCTATACTTTATCGGTGGTATATTAAAGCATGCTAAATCACTAAATGCTTTCACTAATCCATCAACTAATAGTTATAAACGTCTAATTCCTGGCTTTGAAGCACCAGTATTACGCGCATATTCAGCACGCAACCGTTCTGGATGCGTAAGAATTCCGTGGGCTGAATCTCCAAAAGCAAAACGTGTAGAAGCTCGTTTTCCTGATCCAGCAGCTAACCCTTATCTTTGTTTCTCAGCTTTGCTAATGGCAGGTCTAGACGGAATTCGAAATAAAATTGATCCAGGACCTGCCTCTGACAAAGATTTATATGACCTACCCGCTGAAGAGTTAGCAGGAATTCCCACAGTATGTGGTTCACTGCGAGAAGCTCTAGAAGAACTCAAAGCAGATCATGATTATTTGGTTGAAGGCGGTGTGTTTACTAAATCTCAGATTGACGGTTATATTGAACTTAAAGAAGAAGAGAACACACTGTACGAACATACTCCACACCCAGTGGAATTTCAGATGTACTATAGCTGTTAATAGGTTACATATATTTTAATAATTATAAACCCTCGCAATTTGCGGGGGTTTTTTATTGTGTTACAGCATTTAGCGTTATTTTTTGAATATCAGTCAATTCCAAAAATGGGAGGACACAGGTATGAATGCCAAATATTATAGCCTGAGTATTGGGTAATTTACAGAATGACTGGCGTTCAACTCTAACCCATTGCTCTTTTGACACAATACGTGGCCTAACCTCATGTCTTTTCCGTGGCTGATGCAAGTCTGGGTCATCATAAACCAACCAATTAGCTCGCCACATATCTTGATCGGGGCGCATTAACTTAAATATACGGTCTACGCGTTTAGCAAGATCAGCAGAATATTCTTCAACAGGTTCATGAATACTAGTCATTGGCCGCATAAACTTCTCAGATAATGTCCAACTAGCAGGGAAACACATAGCAGCTCCAACTAAGATATATTCATCTTCTATCGGCAACATTATACATAGATCTTGCTGAACTAAGGATCTTGCAGTTTTAAGCGCTTGGTTCCAATCTATTTTCACTATAACACTATCTGGCCGTTTAACCGTATTTGCATTTATTAAATAACCTTTGATACCAATTAATGCCTTCAAAACATGTGCTAATAATTCACGCGCAGCATCATCAGCATAGATGTCAATTAATAACACAGAATTCAACTTATTGCTTAATAAATAATCAGCGTAAGCCATTTGTCCATCAAATACATTGTCGACCAAGATCCAATCTTTTCGATCTAATGGATTAATACCTGGAAGCCCTTTTAAATGTAATTCATGCCAAGGTGAAATCGGTAAATGATCTTGGAAAATATTACTAAAATTATGTTTCATTATATAAACATCGCATTTTAAAAATAAAATTCAATCTAAAAAAAGACTTTATCTATAACATAAATATCAAAATATTTGATAAAACCAAACATCGAAATCGACCTCAATGCCGTTTTTGAACAAGCAAAATAAACATTTATTGATCTTTTATATAAATGTGGAGGGATTACGATGAAGCCAAATTATTCAAACATTCGCAAAATAGATCCATCAAAAGGTACACATCTGCCAGACGGAACG
The DNA here is from genome assembly GCA_905181935.1 of uncultured Amylibacter sp. Classification (GTDB taxonomy): domain Bacteria; phylum Pseudomonadota; class Alphaproteobacteria; order Rhodobacterales; family Rhodobacteraceae; genus Amylibacter. The sequence continues at coordinate 411,335 of CAJIZV010000002.1, forward strand.
AAAAATAATGCTAACCGCATTGAAATAGGCCCATCTCTTTTAGCCATGAGAGAATGGGAAGCAGCTGGCCTGATATTTCCTAATCTTGAACGTATGCGCGAATATCGTTGGAAGCGTTTAACTCAACATATAGTAGACCGAAATTGGGGTGGTCTGTTAATGTTTGATCCATTAAATATTAGATATGCAACCGATAGTACTAATATGCAACTTTGGAATACTCACAATCCATTTCGAGCAGTATTGATTTGTGCAGATGGATATATGGTTATCTGGGATTATAAAAATTCTCCCTTCTTATCTAAATTTAATCCATTGGTACGTGAGCAACGCTCAGGTGCAGACCTTTTCTACTTTGATCGCGGTGATAAAGTCGATGTTGCGGCGGATGTACTTTCTAAGGAAGTGTTTGATCTAATATTAGCTCACGGCGATGGCAATATGCGCTTAGGTCTGGACAAAGGAATGCTACATGGGATCCGTGCTTTAGAAGCCCAAGGTTTTACAATAATGGAAGGGGAAGAATGCACGGAAAAATCCAGGTCCATAAAAGGTCCAGATGAAATTTTGGCAATGCGTTGTGCTAACTTCGCATGTGAAACAGCAGTTAAAAAAATGGAAACCTCTCTTAGTATTGGAATGTCTGAAAATGAAATATGGGCAGAACTGCATAAGGCCAATATATCAAGAGGCGGAGAATGGATAGAAACACGCTTACTAACAACTGGCCCCAGAACAAACCCATGGTTTCAAGAATGTGGTCCACGTCAATTACAGAATAATGAAATTTTAGCATTCGATACAGATTTAATTGGATGTTATGGTATCTGTATTGATATATCACGAACCTGGTGGATCGGTGATGAAAAACCAAGACCTGACATGATTTATGCAATGCAGCATGCTCATGAACATATTATGACAAACATAGAAATGCTTAAACCAGGTTTACCACTTAGTGACTTAACGTTTAATGGTCACCAATTAGACCAAAAGTATATAGAAGGCCAATATGGGTGTCGCTTTCACGGCGTTGGATTATGTGATGAATGGCCTCTGATTACATATTCAGAAAAACATGTTGAAGGTGCTTTTAATTACGAATTACAACCTGGTATGGTTTTATGTGCAGAAGCATTGGTTTCACCTGAGGGTGGCGATTTTTCTATAAAATTAGAAGATCAAGTTCTGATTACGGAAAATGGATATGAAAACTTGACTACTTATCCATTTTGTCCACACTTAATGGGGGAAGCTTAATAATTTCTATATATAAATTTAGTTATACGTTTAAAATATTACCAAAATTAAAAATGTCTAAAAACTATTGACTAAAAATTATTATTTATTTTCCTTTCAAGCCTATACCCAAACTCTTTGAAGTCCTGTAACAATGTAAAAACGAACAAACATGGAATCAAAGAGCCCAAAATGGCCGATAACCTATTTACTGACGAGATCCCCATAGATAAATCTTATGATGCATCTTCTATTCAAGTTTTAGAAGATATGGAACACGTACGATTACGACCAGGCATGTATATTGGTGGTACTGACGACCGTGCCTTACATCATATGGTTGCCGAAATTATTGATAACTCGATGGACGAAGCTGTTGCAGGTCACGCAACTTGGATTGAAGTCGAATTACACGAAAATTTTCATGTCACAGTTAGAGACAACGGTCGTGGCATACCAGTTGATATGCATCCTAAATTTCCAGAAAAATCTGCACTTGAAATCATTTTTTGCACACTTAATGCAGGTGGAAAGTTCTCAGGTGATAACTACGAAACATCAGGTGGCCTTCACGGAGTAGGATCATCTGTTGTAAACGCACTTTCAGATTATGTACGTGTTGAAGTTGCGAAGAACCGTGAATTATATGCCTTAGAATTTTCTCGAGGACTGCCTCAAGGACCACTACAAAAGCTTGGCCCTACTCAAAATCGTCGGGGCACTTCTGTGTCATTTCATCCTGACCCTGAAATATTTGGGAATTCAATTAAATTTAAGCCAAAACGCCTCTATGATATGGCTAAATCAAAAGCGTATTTATTTTCTGGTGTTGAAATCAGATGGAAAGTTGCCAGAGAGTGTTTAGCCGTGGGCGATGACACACCCCTAACAGATATCTTCAAATTCCCTAACGGCCTTGCTGATTATTTATACGAACGTTTAGAAGGCGCCTCCGTATACTCCGAGATACCGTTTGCTGGTAAAGTAAAATTTTCTGAAAAATTTGGACGTGAAATTGTTGGTAATGTCGAATGGGCCATAAACTGGACGCCCTCACGAGATAGTTTTACACAATCTTATTGTAATACAGTCCCAACACCTGAAGGTGGTACGCACGAAAGTGGATTTTGGTCAGCTATACTAAAGGGCATTAAAGCTTACGGTGAATTAGTAAATAACAAAAAAGCTGCATCCATAACACGAGACGATGTTATGGGAGGTGGCTGTGCCCTTGTATCTTGTTTCATATCAGAACCAAAATTTGTTGGCCAAACAAAAGATCGCCTAGCAACTACTGAAGCCATAAAGTGGGTTGAAAATTCTGTACGGGACCATTTTGATAATTGGTTAGCATCAAACAATAAATCAGCAGCTGCAATTCTTGACTATATGGTACTTAAAGCTGAGGAACGTTTACGTAGAAAACAAGAAAAAGATACGGCAAGAAAGTCAGCAACAAAAAAATTAAGATTGCCAGGAAAGCTTACAGATTGTTCCAAAAACACGCGTGAAGGAACTGAATTATTTATTGTTGAAGGGGACTCCGCTGGAGGCTCCGCAAAAATGGCACGAGATCGTAAAACACAAGCGCTTTTACCTTTACGAGGTAAAATTCTAAACGTTTTAGGTGCGGCCAGTAACAAAATGTCCGCTAATAATGAAATCAATGATTTATGCCAAGCGTTGGGTGTTCAAACAGGAACTAAATTTAACATTGATGACCTAAGGTATGAAAAGATCATAATAATGACTGATGCGGATGTAGACGGTGCCCACATTGCATCTCTTTTGATGACTTTTTTCTTTACACAAATGCGCCCTTTAATTGATAATGGTCATCTTTATATGGCTTGCCCACCATTATTTCGCCTTACCCAAGGCGCACGTCGCGTATACTGCATGGATGAAATCGAAAAAAATACAATGATGGATAAAGGCTTAGGTGGTAGAGGTAAAATAGACATTTCTCGCTTCAAAGGGCTTGGCGAAATGGATGCCAAAGACTTGAAAGAAACCACCATGAATAAAATATCTCGCCAATTAATACGCATAAATATTGATGAAGATGAGCCAGGACAAACAGATGATCTTGTCGATAGATTAATGGGCAAGAAGCCTGAATTAAGATTCCAGTATATTCAAGAGAATGCAAAATTTGTTGAAGACTTGGATGTTTAGGAGATAACCAATGCTACACTTAAGGCCAATGTTGAATAATAGCTTAAATAAACTTTTATTTAAATGGAACTAAGGCTTGGCTCGAAGCAACATCCCAAATAAATCACGAGGATTATCAGGATCTGCTAGTATGTCTAGCTGATCAAATAATTCCGTTCCCTTTATATTTTCTAGGACATAGCGCAATGCTGAAAAATCTTCAATTGCAAAGCCCACAGAGTCGAATAACGTTATTTGTTGTTCACTTTTTCGCCCAACAATAGAACCTGTCATAACTTTCCAGAGTTCAGTAACGGGGTGATCTGCAGACAACTGTTGGATTTCACCTTCAATACGCGTTTGAGGTGGGTATTCTACAAAAATATCAGAACGTCGCAAAATATCGCTATGCAATTCAGTTTTACCTGGGCAGTCCCCACCGATAGCATTAATATGCACACCTGCCCCAACCATGTTGTCACTAAGAATAGTTGCACACTGCTTATCAGCAGTACAGGTTGTAATAATTTCTGCACCTGAAATAGCTTCTTCTGGAGATGTGCAAGAAATTACTTCTAAACCCAAAGATGTCAAATTAGACATAGCTTTGCTTGTAGCTTCTTTGTCTATATCATAAAGTTGTACTTTTTTTATGCCACAAACAGCTTTAAATGCTATACACTGAAATTCAGATTGTGCACCATTTCCAATCATAGCCATGGTCGATGAGTTTTTAGGTGCTAAGTATTTTGCTACGAGTGCAGATGTTGCAGCAGTTCGCAAAGCAGTTAATAACGTCATTTCACTTAATAAAAGTGGATATCCAGACTGTACGTCAGCCATTAAGCCAAAAGCTGTTACAGTTTGTAACCCTTTTTTAGTATTTTTAGGATGTCCATTAACATATTTAAATCCATACATCTCACCATCACTTGTTGGCATTAGTTCAATTACTCCAACATCAGAATGGGATGCTATACGAGGAGTTTTATCAAACATAGGCCAACGTTTGAAATCTATTTCAATTTCTGCTGCTAAGTTAATTATGAAAGTTTCAATTCCAATGTGATGAACTAATCCCATCATATTATCTACTGATATAAAAGGCACTAAAGCCTTGTTCGACGGTGTAAGCATTATAATAACTCCTGTGTGAAACGTTTTGCCATGAGAAAGTAAGTGTACATAAATAAATTAAACTTTTGAGCCTTTGAGCCTTTGAGCCTTTGAGCTAAATAAATTAGATTGAGTAACCACACAAAAATAGTACATAATGAGTATGTATTTATAACCATTTCATACTAAGTCACGATTTGGTCTATCAAAAACGCGCCGCCCTAATCCAGAGGCTAATAAATCCACCATAAGTTGAGCTGTTCGCCCATAAATATCTAAAAATGGATTGAGTTCAACTAAATCTAGAGATGTCATTAAGCCACTCTCATAAAGTAGCTCCATAACTAAATGTGCTTCCCTAATAGTTGCTCCCCCTGGAACAGTTGTGCCAACAGCAGGGGCAACTGCAGGATCTAAGAAATCAACATCAAGAGAAACGTGTAAAAAACCATTAGCAACTTTAACGCGATTTAAGAAGCTGATTAATGGCTTCTTCACACCAAACTCATCAATATGCCTCATATCAGAAATTGAAACTGACAGATCTTGTAATGCTTTTTTTTCGTGATAATCAACTGATCTTAATCCAATCATAGCAACATTTTCAGTAGGCACAGGTGCCACTAGAGGTGGAAAACACTCAAAGCCTGATTGACCTGTAAAATAAGCAACAGGCGTACCATGCAAATTTCCACTTACAGTTGATTGTGGTGTATGAAAATCTGCATGGGCATCTAACCACAAAACGAATAATGGTTTGCTTTTCTTAGCTGCATGGGCAGATATACCAGATACAGTACCAGAAGATAATGCATGATCACCTCCCAAAAAAATGGGGAAACCTTTTGCCATTTGGTCCTCAGCAACTCTGGCTAATGCTTCAATCCAAGCCATATTTTCATCAAATTTGAAAATATTATGAATATTTGATGAAGCATATTTAACTCTAAGAGGTTGTATATTGCCAAAATCCTCAACATCATGTCCTAAATCATTAATTATCTCAACAATTCTAGCAGTGCGATACGAGTCCGGTCCCATCAGGCAACCCTGAGTCGATTTTCCACAATCAAGTGGCACACCGATTAATATGCAATTTTTCTTTTCCATTTTGTTATTTTGATATAATATATGCTTAATAGTAATCAAAAAAAGTGAACATAAATATAAATTTTTAATCAATATGGATAATTAAAATGGACAAAATGGATATTAAATTACTTAACATTCTTAAAAAGAATGCACGGACTAGCGTATCTAATATTGCCATAGATCTTCAAATTACTCGAACTACAGTCAGAACGCGAATGAGAAAACTTAAAGAAACTGGAGAAATATCAGGATTTACAGTAATAACTAAATCTGATGTTAGCCCTGCTCCTGTGCGTGGACTTGTTATGTTGCAAATAGAAGGAACTGGTGCACATACAATCCGCCAAAAACTACTTTTATTACAACAAGTTTATAGTGTTCACACAACCAATGGGAAATGGGATATGATTATTGATCTAGGCACACAGAGCCTAGCTGAACTTGATGAAATACTTTCGAAAATTCGAAAATTTTCTGGAGTGAAGGGTTCTGAAACAAGTTTATTACTGTCTACAAAGTACGCTTAAATCAAGAAGTGTCCGATAAAGCTTCTAATTCAATCCATTCATTTTCTAATTTAGCTAATATTTCGTGTCGTTCAATTAGCGCATCCGTAGCTTTTTGAAATCGTTCAGGATATTCAGTAAATAAATTGGGTTGAGATAAAAATTCTTCTAATTTTAATATCTCTGCTTCAGTACGTTCAATTATGTTTGGTAACTTACTTAACCTGTCTGTTTGAGCGAAAGTCATAACATCACTTACTAATTTTGATGCTATTATATTTTCTTTTTTTTGAGATTTTTTCTTATTAGGCTTTATTGCAAAGCCACTATTATCATTCATTTTTTTTTGGATTTGATAATCAGTCCAACCACCTGCATATGGTGTAACAATACCATTTCCCTCAAAAGCTAAGGTTGTAGTTGCTACCCTGTCTAAAAAATCTCGATCGTGGCTTACTAATAATACAGTACCATCATAACTGTCTAAAATTTCTTGCAATAAATCTAAAGTCTCAACGTCAAGATCATTTGTCGGCTCATCCATAACTAAAAAATTACTTTCACGCGCCATTATACGTGACAATAATAAGCGCGCTTTTTCACCACCCGACAATACAGAGACAGGGCCTCTGGCTTGGTTTTCATCAAAAAGAAATTCTTTTAAATATCCAACAACATGTCTTGGCATACCACGTACCATAATTTGGTCATTCTTGCCTGAAACACCTAGATCTTTATCTTCTGTTAAGCTTTCCCATAGCGTTTGTTTTGGATTTAGAGCTGAACGGTTTTGATCAAATATTGCAGGTAAAAGATTTACACCCATCTTAGTAGTACCACTATCCGGCTGTAATGCCCCAGTAAGAATATTTAAAACTGTAGTTTTTCCAATCCCATTTGGGCCAACCAACGCGATACGCTCACCACGAGTAACTTTAAGTGTAAGGTTTTCAACTATTACTTTATCATTAAATGCCTTAGATACATCAACAATATCTACCACTAACTTACCAGATTTAGGTCCGTCAGCAAAAGCCATTGCCGCAGCACCTTGCCGCTTTATTTGGCCGGACTTTTCATCTTTTAAATCGTGCAAACGTCTAACACGACCTTGATTACGCTTTCTACGCGCAGAAATACCCTCAACAGCCCAACGTGCTTCTGCTTTTATCAATCGATTTAATTTATGACGCTGCTGATCTTCCTCTTCAAAGGTTTTGTCACGCCAATCTTCGAATGCTTCAAAACCTTTTGGGTTTTGACGTACTTTACCACGATCTACCCATAATGTTGCTCGTGTTAAATTACGCAGGAACGCTCGATCATGGGATATCAATATAAAAGCTTGTTTAGTTTGGCGTAATTCTGTCTCAAGCCATTGAATAGCTTCAATATCTAAGTGGTTAGTAGGTTCATCTAATAACATCAACTCAGGCTCTTCAGCCATAATTTTAACCAATGCAGAACGACGCCGTTCGCCACCAGAGGCCGTTTTAGGAGATGAATTTAAATCTAATTTTAACCCCTCAGCTATAATATCGACTTTATATGCATCCATTTCGTCAAGTTCAGAACGGGCATAATCTCCCAAAGTTTCAAATGCAGTTAGATCAGGATGTTGATCCATATAACCAACAGTTTGACCAGGGCGTAAAAATATGTTGCCTTGGTCTGGTTCAATTATTCCAGCAATAACTTTCATTAAAGTAGATTTGCCAGATCCGTTTCTGCCTACTAAACAAACCCTATCACCCTCTTGGACTGTCATACCAAGACCATCAAATACGGGGTTCCCGCCAAAAGAAAGCGTTATATCAGATAAAGTAAGAATAGGAGGTTTTGCCATGACGCTCTAATCCAGTAAATTTCGCTCCTCGTCAAGGCGTCAAAATTACATGATATATCAGTCTTAACTTGCCTCCTGCTAGACAGTTGCTTAAAACATCTTAACTTATGCTTTTAAAGGTCTAGATCTATGCTTTCTTCAATGAGAACCAGTAAAAAAAACCAACCATTTGTTTATGGCCTTATGGGTCTATTAGCCTTAGGGCTAGTTGGCGTTGCATCAGGCGGTGTTGGAGGAGCTCGAGTTAATTCAATCGGCTCAGTAGGCGAAGAACCAATTCCTGTAACATCATATGCTCAAAGCCTCCGAAATACTGTGCAAAATATATCTCGCCAAATTGGACGCCAGGTAACAGCTCAAGAAGTTGTTAATTATGGCTTACAAGCAGAAGCTCTAGAAAATGTAGCTTCAAGTGCGGCTTTATCAAATGAAGCATCTAGACTAGGATTAAGCGTTGGAGACGCTTTAGTAGCTAAAGCAATTGTAGCTGCACCAGCGTTTAGCAGTATCGATGGAAAGTTTGACAAGGAAGCATACAAATTTGCTCTCGAGCGAAGCGGTTTAAATACTAAAGAATATGAATTACAGACGCGAAAAGCGATAGCACGTGGTCTGATTGAAGGCGCAATTTCTTCAGGAGCAAAAACACCTAATTCTCACGCTTTAACTTTAATAAAGCATGCACGAGAAGAGCGTAGCTTTGAATGGGCGAATATTGATACAGCATCATTAACCATGCGTGCTACAAACCCTAATGAATTTCAGCTAACTACGTATTACAACGATAATCCAAAATCCTATACAACATTATTAACAAGAAAAATAACCTATGTAATGCTAAGTCCTGAAATGTTAGCTGGTGCAGTTAATATACCAGAAGGATCAATTGAGGAAGATTATGATAATCAACCAGATAGATTTAATAAACCAGCAAGACGTACTGTTGATAGAATCATTTTTGAAACTATAAATCTTGCAGAAGTCGCAAAAAATCAAATTGCTGAAAAAGTAACAACATTTGAACAATTAGTAATCAGTAGAGGTCTTACAATAGAAGATATTGACTTGGGTAATATTCAACAGGGACAATTAAGCTCCAACGTTGATAAATTATTATTTGAATCCAAGGAAACTGGCATCTATGGTCCAGTCGAAACTGATTTAGGTCCAGCATTATTTCGTATTAATGCAGTTACATTAGCACAAAATACAAAATATAGTGATGCACGTGAAGAGCTAACTGCAGAGTTTGTTGGTGAAGAAAGCCGCAGATTAATAGGCGAAATGGTAACAGACATTGATGACCTTTTAGCTCAAGGATTAACTTTAGAAGAAATAGCTAAAGAAACTGATATGACGTTAAAAACTATTTCTATTAATGCAAATTCAGAAGAAGGCATTGCAGCATATGATGACTTTCGAATTGAAGCTTTTTCTGCAATTAAAGGTGGATATCCAGAATTAAGAGAACTTTCAGATGGTGGGATTTTTGCATTAAGATTAGACAAATTAATTCAGCCAAGTTTACGCCCCTTTAAAGATGTTAGACAAAAAGTAGCACAAGATTGGGCCGTTTCAGAAGATGAAAAATCCTTAGTAGCTTTAGTGGCTGATATTACTAAAAAGCTCGATAATGGAGCTTCCTTTGAAACATTAGAATTAAAAGTTTTCAAAGTAAAATCAGTTGCAAGGAATGCGTATATCGATGGCGTTCCCATAACACTTATAAAAGATGTTTTTGCAAGTGGGATAGATAAAACAAATCACGCTAAAGCAGGCAATTCAATTGTTATTGCTCGGTTAAACAAAATTATACCATTTGATGAAACATCAGATATTGGTAAGAATTTGTTGTCACAGGTGAGACTACAACTATCAAACCAAGTCACTGGTGATTTATTAAGGCTATTTGCTTCTGCTCTAAAAATTCGCGACGGTGTTTCCTTAAACCAGGTTGCCGTAAATCAAATTAATACACAAATCTTAGGTGGTTCAGGCTTTTAAACATGGAAGTTATTCCTAATCTTGAAAACTTTATTAATGTCTATGCAACAGGTGTAAACCATTTAGTTTATACTCGACTAGCTGCCGATTTGGATACACCCGTTTCTTTGATGCTTAAGTTAACTCAGGCACAAAAAAATAGCTTTATGCTCGAAAGTGTGACTGGCGGAGATGTTAAAGGGCGTTATTCAATAATTGGGATGAACCCGGACTTAATTTGGCGTTGTGATGGAAAGACTGCTTCGATTAACCGCTCTGCTCTGAATAATAGTGAAACATTCATCGAACAATCTGAAGATCCTCTGACCTCTTTACGGATTGTGTTAGGTGAAACAGCAATTAATTTACCACACGATCTGCCGCCAATGGCTGCCGGTTTATTTGGTTACCTTGGATATGACATGATCCGCCTGGTTGAACACTTACCAAACATTAATCCAGATAAACTTGACCTACCAGATGCTATTATGATGCGACCGTCAGTTATAATAATAGTAGATGGCGTCAAAGATGAGCTTACAATAGTTAGTCCCGTTTGGAATACTGGAAAACAAGATGCCAAATTTGAGTACTCTAAAGCCAAAAAACGGGTTTCAAATGCCTTAATGGACCTTAACCGGCCATTATCACGAAATACTCAATTAAATGCAGATCAAAAAATTGGTGAACCTGTGTCAAATGTGAGTAAAGATCAATATTTGAAAATGGTTGAAAATGCAAAAACTTATATTAAATCTGGTGACATTTTTCAGGTAGTTCCCAGTCAAAGGTGGACATTAGATTTCCCACTGCCACCATTTTCATTATATCGGGCTCTTCGCCGTACTAATCCATCCCCTTATATGTTTTTCTTTAATTTTGGCAAATTCCAAGTAACTGGTGCAAGTCCTGAGATTTTAGTCCGTGTCAAAGGTGATGAAGTTACTATCCGCCCCATAGCTGGGACGCGTCCTCGCGGCAAGACACCCGAGCAAGACAAAGCACTTGAACTTGACTTACTTGCAGACAAAAAAGAATTGGCAGAACATTTAATGTTATTAGATTTGGGTCGTAACGACGTTGGTCGCGTAGCAAAAATTGGTACAATAAATCCAAACGAAAAATTTATTATAGAACGATATAGCCACGTAATGCATATTGTATCAAATGTTATTGGCACATTATCAGCTGATAACGATGCGTTATCAGCCTTACTTGCTGGATTACCTGCAGGGACAGTTTCAGGAGCACCCAAAGTGCGTGCAATGGAAGTGATTGATGAACTTGAAATAGAAAAGCGTGGAGTTTATGGTGGCGGAGTAGGCTATTTCTCAAGTAATGGAGATATGGATATTTGTATAGCTTTACGAACAGCCGTTACTAAAAGTGACAAACTATATATACAAGCAGGTGGTGGCGTTGTTTATGACAGCGATCCAGAATCTGAATTTCAGGAAACAATCAGTAAATCTAAAGCCTTACACGCTGCGGCAAAGATGGCAAGTCAGTACAGTAATTAGAATATAAATATTAAAATATTAATAAGTACTTATATAATACACTAAATAAACAGTTTTTTATAGAAAAATAATACTACTCAATCAATTAATAATTTTAGAAATACTTTGTTATTATTAAAAAAATTAATTAAATAAAATTTAGTATCAGCAACTTTATCAATGTTAAATGTAACAAGGTCTATTTAGTATATGATTTGTACTTTTATAATTTTCAGCTTTAATTTCAAAATTACTTATTAATGTTGCTTTAGTGTCATATTCAGTCAAAATTGGATAACGTACTATAATTATTATTAATAAGATTACACAGACAGCTACACCTATCAAAAAGCCAAAAAACCAATTAAAAAATGACATATCGTATTTTTCCTAAATATTTGAAGCTAACAGCACTTGACCATTACGCTCTAGTTTGCGCATTTATAATTTGAAGACAAGGGATAACAGTTTCCCTAATTTATGGAAGTTTGAATAACAAATGTTACTACTTATAGATAATTACGATAGTTTCACATATAATCTTGTTCATTACCTTGGAGAGCTCGGTGAAGATGTACTAGTGAAGCGTAATGATGAACTATCAGTAAAAGAAGCATTAGATTTGAAACCAACAGCAATTATGCTTTCGCCAGGCCCTTGCGACCCAATTCAAGCAGGGATTTGTTTAGGTTTGACAGCCGCGGCAGCAAAAATACGAACACCATTAATTGGAGTTTGCTTAGGCCATCAGACAATAGGGCAAGCATTTGGAGGTAAAGTTGTACGCTGCCACGAAATAGTTCATGGAAAAATGGGGAAAATGTACCACACAGGAAAAGGTTTATTTAAAGGCCTACCTAGCCCATTTGAAGCAACACGTTATCATTCATTAATTGTTGAACGTCAGACCTTACCAGATTGCCTCGAGGTAACTGCCGAGTTGGAAGATGGAACCATTATGGGTCTACAGCATAAAACGTTACCAATTCATGGGTGTCAATTTCACCCCGAAAGTATTGCATCTGAACATGGGCATAAGATGCTCCAAAACTTTCTTGATTTCGTAAAGGCACCAGCATGAGTGAAGCATTAAAGCCTCTTATTTCTTTGGCCGCTGATGGTCCCCTAACCCGAATACAAGCTGAATTAGCATTCAATATTATCATGGATGGAGAAGCTACGCCTGCCCAGACAGGTGGATTACTAATGGCACTACGCTCTCGGGGTGAGAGCATAAATGAATACACGGCAGCAGCCCTCGTAATGCGTTCTAAATGTCGTAAAGTTAATGCCCCAGATGGAGCAATAGATATTGTTGGAACTGGTGGTGACGGAAAATCAACATTAAATATTTCTACAGCTACGGCAATTGTAACAGCTGGCACAGGAGTAGTTGTTGCTAAACATGGCAATCGCAACCTATCATCTAAATCAGGAGCTTCTGATGCATTAAGTCAAAGTGGTGTAAATATAATGGTTGAGCCAGAAGTAGTAGAACGTGCTATTAACGAAGCTGGCATTGGCTTTATGATGGCTCCGATGCACCACCCTGCTGTAAAGCATGTTATGCCAGCACGAATGGAACTGGGGACAAGAACTATATTTAATATCCTGGGACCTTTGACAAACCCAGCTTGTGTTAAACGACAATTAACGGGCGTATATAGTAGAGCTATGATCAATCCAATGGCTGAAGTGTTACTTGAATTAGGTTCCCAAAAAGCATGGTTAGTGCACGGATCAGACGGTACAGATGAAATTTCGATAGCTGGTATAACTTGGGTTGCAGCACTTGAAAATGGTATTATAAAAAATCTTGAAATAAATCCAGAAGATGCTGGTTTGCCTGTCCATCCTTTTGAAGCTATTATTGGTGGCACGCCAGAATATAATGCAGCTGCAATGGCAACATTATTAGATGGCAAAAAATCAGCTTACCGTGATGCAGTAATTCTAAATACTGCCGCAGCATTAATAGTTGCAGATAAGGCATATTCATTAACTGAAGGTGCAGAAATGGCTGCTTATAGTATTGACTCAGGGGCCGCTAAAGCTAAACTTAAAGCCCTTGTGGCTATTACTTCAGGAGCTTGAAAATATGGTAGATATTCTAAAAAAAATTAAAGAATACAAGCTTGATGAAATCCGAAAAGCTAAAGCGGCAATACCTATTAAAGATCTTGAAGATATAGCTAAAGAAGCCGCCAAGATCCGCAACTTTGGCCAAGCACTTACTGTCGCATGTAAAACTGGTTATGGATTAATTGCAGAGATTAAGAAAGCTAGCCCATCCAAAGGTTTAATCCGTCCAAATTTCAATCCATCTGAGCTTGCAAAAGCGTACCAAACTGGTGGCGCAACATGTTTATCAGTATTGACAGACACTCCATCATTCCAAGGTGCCCCAGAATTTTTAATTCAAGCCCGCGCAGCCTGCGATTTACCAGCATTGCGCAAAGACTTTATGTACGACACTTATCAAGTTGTACAAGCTCGTGCATGGGACGCAGACTGTATTTTAATTATCCTTGCATCGGTTTCAGATGTTCAAGCGGAAGAATTAGAGGCCTGTGCCTTTGAATTAGGTATGGATGTCCTATTAGAGGTCCATAATTACAAAGAATTAGAACGTGCCCTAAAATGTAGATCACAACTCTTAGGAATAAATAATCGAAATTTAAAAACTTTTGACGTATCCTTAGATACTACAAGAGAATTATCAAAACATGTTCCAGACGATCGCCATATGGTGACAGAAAGTGGTATTTTTTCCTCTGATGATATGGCTGAAATGGCAGCAGTAGGCGCTCGAAGTTTTCTTATTGGTGAGAGCTTAATGCGCAGGGAAGATGTTGCATCTGCGACAAAGGCATTATTAGAAAATCCAGAAAAGGCAACATGATGCCAAAATTAAGCCACTTTAATGATCAAGGTCAGGCTCATATGGTTGATGTATCAAACAAAGATATAACTTCGCGTATTGCAATGGCAAAAGGTCGGATAATTATGAAAGCTGAAACATTAGCCATTATTATGGATGGATCTGCGAAAAAAGGTGACGTTTTAGGCATAGCTCGCTTAGCAGGAATTATGGCTGCAAAGAAAACATCGGAATTGATACCGTTATGTCATCCTCTGCCAATTAGCAAAATAACCATCGACATCGAGCCTATAACTTCTGAAAATTCTATTGAAATTCAGTCAACGGTAAAGACGACTGGACAAACAGGCGTTGAAATGGAGGCATTAACTGCCGTGAGTATTACCGCACTTACTGTTTATGATATGGTCAAAGCTGTTGATAAAACCATGAAGATTACTGACATAAGAGTAATATTAAAAGATGGTGGAAAATCAGGACTATTAATAGCCAAATGATTACAGTTGAGCACGCCTTATCTCAAGTTTTAAACCTAGTAGATCCTTTAGATATTGAAATGGTCGGCTTGGATCAAGCCGCAGGTAGAATATTGGCTAGGGACGCTGTTGCATGTCGTGATCAGCCCCCTTTTTCATCATCTGCAATGGATGGATATGCTGTTAAATCAGAAGATTTGAGTGATGGCGCCAAGTTAAATGTCATTGGTGAATCTGCAGCTGGTTCTCGCTTTAATGGGATAGTAACTTCAGGAAGTGCAGTTCGTATCTTTACAGGTGCCCCAGTACCAGAAGGCGCTGATCAAATTTTAATACAAGAAGATTGCACTTTATTAAATAAAACAATTATTGTTAATAAAAACTTAGACACAAATTATTATATTCGCCCTTGTGGTGGCGATTTTAAAGTTGGTAGTATTATATGTGCACCACTTAAATTAGGGCCATCAGAAATTTCATTACTGGCTTCAATGAACATACCTAATATTGAAGTCTATAGGAAGCCTATCATTGCTTTGATTGCAACAGGTGATGAATTAGTAAGTGTTGGAGAAACACCCAATAGAGATCAAATAATTTCATCAAACAACCATGGACTTAAGGCGCTTATAGAGGCGGCAGGAGGCATTGCACGCCTACTCCCAATCGCACGAGATACGCGTGAGGAATTACAAACGGTGCTAACGCTTTGCAATGACGTAGATATGATTGTTACAATCGGAGGTGCATCAGTTGGCGATTATGATCTAGTACATTGTGTTGCAGAAAAAATGGGTATGGATACATCATTTTACAAGGTTTCTATGCGCCCTGGAAAGCCACTAATGGCGGGAAAGTTAAACGGTATACCTTTAGTAGGGTTACCCGGAAATCCTGTATCAGCACTTGTGTGTGGTACAGTTTTTCTTACACCAGCAATAAACGCGATGCTTGGTAAACACAAAGGGCCAATGCCTACATATAATGCTATACTAAATACAGATTTGCCAAAAAATGGTTCACGCACACATTACATGCGAGCAATTACAGACTTAAAGGACGGCGATTTGATGGTTTCTGTATTTGAGCATCAAGATAGTTCGTTATTATCTATACTATCAAAAGCGAATGCTCTGTTAATACGTCCACAGAATGATCCCGTAAAGATTAAAGGCGATAGGGTAAAAATTATTCCATTATAAGATTAAACACTTCGGGCTTTACTTAATATAAGCACTCATAGCTAAGTTTGTATTTTTCAGATCAAATTAATCTCATAGAGATTACAATATTATATTTAGTTATTTCAGAAATTATTTAATTAAAAAAAGTTGCTAATTACATAATCATTAAATAATATTTGACACAAAACAAGAACAGATATAGAACTAAAGTGTACATTAGTAAAACATAATAAGGTAGGGAGTATCATGCTGACACGTAAACAACTGGACTTGCTCGAATTCATTCATAGAAGACTGCAGAAGGATGGAGTTCCTCCTAGTTTTGATGAAATGAAAGAAGCCCTTAATTTACGTTCTAAATCTGGCATTCATAGGCTAATTACAGCTTTAGAAGAGCGTGGGTTTATTCGTCGTTTAGCGCACCGCGCTCGGGCTATTGAAATCTTACGTTTACCAGAAAGTATACAAGGTGGTGGGTTTCACCCACGTATAATCGAAGGCTCCTTAACACCACCACCTGCAGCTGCTTTACCAATAGAAGCTGCAAATGCAATAACTTTGCCATTGATGGGTAGAATTGCAGCTGGAACACCCATCGAAGCAATACAACAAGTTTCTAATAACGTTTCAGTACCAGGTGAAATGTTAAAAAATTCTGGCCGCCATTATGCACTAGAGGTTAAAGGTGACTCAATGATCGAAGCCGGCATTAATGATGGTGACATAGTAGTTATTAATGAGCAAAATGATGCAGACAACGGTGATATTGTTGTAGCATTAGTTGAAGGCAATGAAGCAACCCTAAAACGGCTTCGCAAACGAGGTTCAGTTGTTGCTTTAGAAGCTGCAAATCCAGCTTATGAAACACGTGTATATCGTGATGATCAAGTAAAAGTTCAAGGTAAGTTAGTTGGTTTAATTCGCACATATTAGCTTAAAATATAATCAAATTTATTTTTCAGTAATTAATAAATTAGGTTTAGCTATTAGATATTATAAATTGTTTTAATCAATATCATTACTTTGGTATTAATATTGATATTAATAATTTTTATATTTTTTTGCTCAGAAAATTACTAAAATGTTGATCTCTTGCCACGCGTTGATCTATTGCCTAATAGATGATATAAATTTTCTCCTATAAAATAAATTAGGTTTATTACAATGTCAGATCAACAAATAGTCACGCGCTTTGCACCTTCGCCCACAGGTTACTTACACATAGGTGGCGCTAGAACTGCACTATTTAATTGGCTATTTGCAAAAGCAAATTCTGGTAAATTTTTATTGCGCATTGAAGATACAGATCGTGATAGATCTACACCTGAAGCAACTGATGCGTTACTTAAAGGTTTAAGCTGGTTGGGACTTGATTATGACGGGAAAGCATATAGCCAACACAAGCGAGCTGATAGGCATAGGGAAGTTGCCCACAAGTTAATTGAACTTGGCCATGCATATAAATGCTTTTCGACAATAGAAGAAATAAATAATTACCGCAACCAAGCAATTGTTAATAAAAACCCTCTTCCATTTCAAAGCCCATGGCGTGATGCAAAACCCTCAACACATTTAAATACTCCATTTGTAATACGATTGAAGTCCCCACGGGAAGGTGGCGTCACGATCAAGGATAAAGTGCAAAAAAAAGTTAGTTGGGCCGCCTCCACATTTGACGATTTGATAATGCTACGCTCTGATGGAAACCCAACTTATATGTTGGCAGTAGTTGTGGACGATCACGATATGGGAATAACCCACATAATTCGTGGCGATGATCATCTTATAAATGCAGGTCGCCAATCTTTAATTTATAAAGCCATGGGCTGGCCAATACCAGAATTTGCTCATATCCCCCTTATTCATGGCGAAGATGGTAAAAAACTTTCAAAACGACATGGTGCAACAGGAATACATGAATATGCGGCATTAGGATATATGCCTGAAGCAGTTAGAAATTATCTTGCTCGGCTTGGGTGGAGCCATGGAAATGATGAATTATTTTCAACCGATCAAGCCATTCAATGGTTTAACTTTGAAGGCATGGGTAAATCACCATCTAGATTAGACATTAAAAAATTAAATAATGTATCAGCTCATCATATCAAAAACTCTAACACAGAAGCTTTAGCACTCGATTTATTTTCGTATGCTAGTGAAGTTGGGAGATCAATACCAAAGGAAACTAAAAATCAAATTATATCATCAATACCTATTGTTCGAGAAAAATCAAAATTATTAGGAGATATACTTGATAAATGTCATTTTATTTTAACCAC
This sequence comes from uncultured Amylibacter sp., assembly GCA_905181935.1. GTDB lineage: Bacteria > Pseudomonadota > Alphaproteobacteria > Rhodobacterales > Rhodobacteraceae > Amylibacter. Next base: position 429,593 of record CAJIZV010000002.1, read on the forward strand.
ACGACCTATTGATTTTGACATAAAATCTTCTGAAAGTCTAAATTCGGTATCCATTGGTATACTAAATCAATTGACCTTATTGCTATCAGATGTTAGCTGGACAGCAAGTGAGCTAGAAGTATTAGCGAGAGACTTTGCTTCAGAACAAGGTATAAGCCTCGGCAAAGTTGGAATGCCATTAAAAGCAGCTCTTTCAGGCCGGGCTAATGCGCCCTCAGCCTTTGGAATGATGGAAGTTTTGGGCAAAGATGAAAGTCTGGCACGTATTAAAGAAGTAATTAAAAATTATAGACCAATTTGATCATAAATACATCTTGGTTAGAGAATAGAGTACACGCTAATAATTCAGCCTAATAGAAACACAAGGGAAACACATGTCAGATAGTAAGTTCGCAATATTAACAATTAATGATAAAAAAATAGAATTACCTATCCACTCCCCATCTGCTGGTCCTGACGTAATTGATATAACAAAGCTTTACGCCGATGCCGACGTCTTTACATACGATCCTGGTTTTACGTCTACTGCTTCTTGTGAAAGCACAATCACATATATTGCTGGCGCAAAAGGTGAATTATTATACCGCGGTTATCCAATTGATCAATTAGCCGAACAATCTCATTATTTAGAAGTTTGCTATTTATTATTATACGGTGAGTTACCTTCTGAAATAGAATTAGTAGATTTTGAGGCAAGAGTTACCAATCACACAATGTTACACGACCAAATGAACCACTTATTTAGAGGTTTTAGGCGTGATGCTCACCCAATGGCAATAATGTGTGGAGTTGTAGGCGCTCTTTCAGCGTTTTATCATGATAGCACAGACGTTTCTGATCCAGATCAACGTGAAATTGCATCTATAAGAATGATAGCTAAAATACCAACTATTGCAGCATACGCTTTTAAATATTCTCAGGGACAGCCTTTTGTATACCCAGACAACAAACTTGATTATGCATCAAATTTTTTAAGAATGTGTTTTGCCGTTCCTACCGAAGAATATATAGTTAACCCCATTCTGGCAAAAGCAATGGATCGTATCTTCACATTACATGCGGACCATGAACAAAATGCGTCCACATCAACTGTTCGATTAGCCGGTTCTTCTGGTGCAAATCCTTTTGCATGCATTGCCGCAGGTATTGCCTGCTTGTGGGGTCCTGCTCATGGTGGGGCTAATGAAGCTTGTTTGAATATGTTACGTGAAATTGGAACCGTTGATCGGATACCAGAGTTTATAGAACGTGCAAAGGATAAATCAGATCCGTTCCGCTTGATGGGATTTGGTCATCGTGTATATAAAAACTTTGACCCTCGCGCGACAGTAATGAAAGAAAGTGCCGACGAAGTGCTAGAGTTAATGGGTATAGAGAATAACGAGACTTTACTCGTGGCTAAAGCCTTAGAGAAATTAGCTCTAGAAGATTCATATTTCATAGAAAAAAAACTCTACCCAAATGTCGATTTCTATTCTGGAATTATTTTGGATGCTATGGGCTTTCCAACATCTATGTTTACCCCTATTTTTGCAATGTCTCGTACTGTTGGCTGGATAGCGCAATGGAAAGAAATGATTGGTGATCCAAAACTAAAGATTGGTCGTCCACGTCAGCTCTATACTGGCGCAACAAATCGAGATTATGTTAATCTAAAAAAGCGATAAATAGACTACCCATCATTTCCCTCAAATATTTAGGTGATTGGTGGGTAATGAATACTAACAATAATAGTATAGGCAAAGAGTTATTAAGGAAATTAGTCGTCCATCAGATTACTTAATCTAGTAATTTCTTCTTCAGTTAATGCTTTTAGCTGTATATTTTTTTTTGAACGTATAAACCATAAACTAAGTAATGCTCCAAGCAATAGAAATAATGGTCCAGATATCCATAATATCAGGTTATTAAGTGATACCTTAGGATTTAGTAATACATATTCTCCATAACGATCAGTAATAAAATTTATTACCTCTTTATTGTCATCACCAGCTATAATCCGCTCCCTAACCAAAAGCCGTAAATCCTTAGCTATACCGGCATTTGAGCTATCAATATTTTCATTGCGACAAACTAAACAGCGCAGCTCTTTAGATATTTCTCGCGCACGTAATTCTTGAGTAATGTTTGATAGTATTTCACCTGGCTCTACTGCCCAAGCACCAGAACTCATAACTAATAAAAAAAGTATAACACGTATCATTAAGATAAATTTTTCAACCTGGACGTGGAAGCAATACGCAATCGACGATCTGTCATGCTTAGAACACCTCCCATTGCCATTACCATACATCCAATCCATATCCAAACTGCAAAAGGTTTAACATAAGTTCTAATAGTCCAACCATCGCCATGAGCGTCACCTAATGCTATATAGAGATCACGAGCTAAGGTACTATTAATCCCTGCTTCAGTCGTTGGCATACGCTGGACTGGATAAAATCGCTTTTCTGGCTTTAACGTTGCAACTAATTTTCCATCAAAAAATGCACTTATATTTCCTACATCTGCAGTATAGTTTTTTCCATTTATTTTCTTAATATCATCAAATTGAAATATATAACCACTAACCTCAAAACGTTCGCCCAACTTAGCAATACGAATATCTTCAGATTCCCATGCAGTGATAGCAGCTATGCCAAATATAGTGAGACCAAGTCCAATATGTGCAAACGCTTTCCCCCAATCGGCTCGAGGTAATTTACATAATCTTATTAGACCTGCACCAAATCCTAGTTGTAACATTCGAGTGCGAACAATTAAGTCAGTTAAAGTTCCTAAAATTACCCATCCAGCTAAACCTAAACCAATAGGTGCCATCATCCGCCCACCAGTTTGCAAACTCCAAACCAGTAATCCTAAGGAAATACTAAGTATTAATGCACCAAATAAAGGTTTTCCAGAACGGCTCAATTGAGCTCTTTTCCACGGTAAAATAGCACCCACCGGGAGTGCTAGTGCTAAAATAATCATAAATGGTGTGAACGCTAATTCAAAAAATGGGGCCCCAACTGAAAGCTTACGACCCATTACTAACTCTGCTAAAAGCGGCCAAATAGTGCCTACAAATACAACTATAGTTGAGACAACCAATAATAAGTTATTTAGAATTAATCCACTTTCACGACTAACAGGACTAAAGACAACATTTGATCGAAAACTGTTTGCTCGCATTGCATACAATGTTAGCGCCCCACCTATTGCAATAATCAAGATTACAAGAATAAATACTCCTCGTTCAGGATCATTAGCAAAAGCATGTACAGATGTAATTACTCCAGAACGTACAATAAATGTACCTATTAAAGAAAATGAAAACCCTAAGATTGCTAATAATACAGTCCAGCTTTTTAGTGTTTCACGTTTTTCTACTACAATTGCTGAATGGAGCAGAGCTACGGCAATAAGCCATGGCATAAATGACGCGTTTTCAACTGGATCCCAAAACCACCATCCACCCCAACCCAGCTCATAATATGCCCACCAGGAGCCAAGAGCGATACCAATCGTCAATGTAATCCAAGCCAATAATGCCCATGGACGTACCCATCGCGCCCATGCAGCGTCAACAGAGCCCTGAATTAAAGCAGCTACGGCAAAGCTAAATGTCATGGATAGGCCAACATAACCCAAATATAAAAATGGTGGGTGAAAAGCTAATCCTGGATCTTGAAGTAAAGGATTTAGGTCATTTCCATCAATAGGTGGAAAAGGAAGGCGTTCAAACGGGTTTGATGTAAATAAAAGAAAAGCAAGAAAGGCCACACCAATCATTGCTTGAACTGATAAAACACGTGCCTTTAATACGAGTGGTAAGCGCCTTCCAAATAGTGAAACTAATGCACCGTAAAAAGCCAAAATTAATATCCACAGCAACATGGAACCTTCATGATTTCCCCAGACACCTGAGACTTTATATAACATAGGCTTCAAAGAATGCGAATTACTAGCTACTAATTTTACTGAAAAGTCAGATGTTACAAATGCAATCATGAGCATTGTAAATGCTAATAAAATTGCTAAAAATTGAACAATAGCAGCTGGAGCAGCTGCATCCATCCATCCACTATAGCCCTTTGCTGCTCCAATCATTGGAACAACTGACTGGATAATAGCCACCATAAACGCAACAATAACTGCAAAATGTCCAATTTCTGCTAACATTGAAACCCTCCTTAATATTTAATACATAGACTTAAAATAAATTCTCTCAATGCGCTTTTATGTCACTGAGTATATACAGTAAAATTTAATATTATTTGTAAAGGATAATATGATTACTACTTAGTCTTGAAAAATACCTTGTTCCTTTAGTGCATCCGCAACTTCTTTAGGCATGTAATTTTCATCGTGTTTAGCTAGAATTTCAACAGCTTGAAACTTTCCTTCATTCAACGTTCCAGTAGCAATCATACCGGTTCCTTCAGAAAATAAGTCAGGCAAGATACCATTAAAAATAACAGGTACATCATTAACTAAGTCAGTCACGATAAAACTTACATTATCACCATTTCTAATTAAAGTTCCCTCTTTAACCAATCCACCAATACGAAAAACTTCTGACTCATTAATTTTTTCTGATAAAACTTGAGTTGGGCTTCTAAAAAATTCGATACCATCTTTAAATGCAAATCCAATTAATATTGATGCACTTAATAAAAAAATACAAGCAATTATAATAAGTTGCACACGTCTTCGCTTTTTAAGCCCTATGGCCATTACGGGAACAAAGGAGCCATTTCTAACCCCATTTCTTCTTGTAAGTTTAGCATTAAGTTAGCATTTTGTAATGCTTGCCCCGAGGAACCTTTAGTAAGGTTATCAAGGGTAACGATTATCATAGCATGGCCACTTATGCGATCACCAACAACACCTATATGACAAAAATTAGATCCCCTTACATGTCGAGTACTTGGAGTTTGTCCAAAGGGTAAAACCTCAATAAAGTATTCACCATCATAAGCCTCTTTAAATGTGCGGTAAATTTCTGAAGAATCTCCTTTAACATACACGTTCGCAATAATTCCCCGATTTATTGGTAATAAGGTTGGAGTAAACTGCACCTTTACAGGTCGTCCTGCTATCTCAGAGAACTCTTGATCAAACTCTGCTAAATGACGGTGCGTGCCACCAATAGCATAAGGTTGAGCACCTTCGGATAGCTCAGCATGTAATAAAGGTTCTTTTAATGAGCGCCCTGCTCCACTTACTCCAGTCTTAAGATCTATAATAATATGATCTAGGTCAATTAAATCTGCAGCAATTATTGGCCGCAAAGCATATTGCCCTGCAGCAGCATTACAACCTGTTCCTGCAACTAAGCGAGCTGACTTAATCAACTCTCTATTAAATTCAGTTAACCCATACACAGCCTCAGCTTGACACTCTAATGCTTCATGCTCGCCACCATACCATTTTTTATACTCACGGGGATCACGCAAACGAAAATCTGCTGATAAATCAACAATTTTTAATTTTTTAGGTAATTTAGATATAACAGCTTGGCTGGTAGCATGGGGAAGCGCACAAAAGCATAAATCGACATTACTAAATTCGATTTCATCAATTTTAATAAGTGTTGGAAGATCTAAATGCCGTAAATGTGGGAACACCTCAGACATCTCCAGACCAGCTTTTCGGTCAGCACTTAAAGCAACAATCTCCATCATAGGATGAGTTGCTATTAACCTTACTAATTCAGCTCCAGTATACCCAGAAGCCCCCAAAATCGCAATTTTTTTCAACAATGGCATTTGATGCTTTCTAAATCTTTAATCAGCGTTTATGGCATTTCTAGCTTGTATTCAATTAGACAGACGTAAATTCGATAGTTTTTGCTAAAAGTCTAGTTGCGGCTTTGCTTACTTTAGTTATGTTTCCCGTTGTTAAAAATTTTACTTGCCCCTTCTCAACAAAGTTAGGGTGACGGGATAAGTAATCGACTAAACTTTCAGCCACAATCTTACCTTGCGAATAAACCTGAACATTAGAGCCTAATGCACTCTGGAAACAATCTTTTAAAATTGGGTAATGTGTACATCCCAAAACAGCAACATCAGGTTTTGGCATACGTCGTAATAATGCTGATACATGAGATTTAACTAAAGCTTCAGCAAGTTTCAAATCATTTTCTTCAATAGCGTCAACTAATCCACCGCAAGGTTGCGCATCAACATCAACACCAATAGCTCGGTATGCAAGCTCACGTTGAAATGCTCGCGTAGCTACCGTTGCCGGAGTAGCAAACAATGCAACTTGCTTAACATTAACTTCACGAGGGGCTGAGTTATCACCCCAACGGCGTTCTGTAACTGCTTCTATGAGTGGGACAAAAACACCTAAAACTCGTTTATCACGAGGCAAACATTCTTCTTGAATACGTTTAACTGCTACAGCAGATGCCGTGTTACAGGCTATAATAACTAAATCACAATCTTCACCCCAAAGCCGCTCGATTGCTTTATGCGTTAAATCATAAATTTGCTCATGATCACGAACACCGTATGGCACGTGAAAATTATCACCTAGATAAACTATTGCTTGGTTAGGAATTCTTAAAGAAACTTCTTGTTGGACAGTTAGGCCACCTAAGCCACTATCAAAAATACCAATGGGCATAAATTTACCTTTTAAATACTATTTGAAAAGTATGAATATAAGAACATTAAAGTAACTTTTTTTCTTATAAAAAAGGGCTCGCGCTGCGAACCCTTTAAGATATCTTAATATCTGATAAGTCCAGGTTAACGTTTTGAAAACTGGAAACTCTTACGAGCTTTAGCTTTACCATATTTTTTACGCTCAACTACACGTGAATCACGAGTTAAAAAGCCAGCAGCTTTTAAAGCAGCACGTAGTGATGGTTCATATAGTTGCAATGCTTTTGATATACCGTGCTTAACTGCGCCTGCTTGACCAGATAGACCGCCACCTTTTACGGTTGCCATTACGTCAAATTCACCAGTAACACCAGCAATTGAAAATGGCTGAGCCAAAATCATTTGCAAAACAGGACGGGCAAAGTATATATTCATCTCTTTACCGTTGATTACAACTTTACCTGAACCAGGCTTAATCCAAACACGGGCAACAGCATCTTTACGCTTGCCTGTTGCATATGAACGTCCTAATTCATCACGAACTGGTACACGTGTAATTGCAGCTTGAACTTGCTCAGCAGCAGTTACGCCACTAACTGCATCTTTTAAGGCGTCCAATGATTTAATTTCTTCAGTCATGACTGGCTCCGCGTATTCTTTGAGTTCATAGATTTAACGTCCAAAACTTCTGGATCTTGCGCCTCATGTGGATGCTCTGTGCCTGCATAAATACGTAAATTACGCATCTGTTCGCGAGACAAAGGGCCACCTGGCAACATGCGTTGAACGGCTTTTTCTAACAAACGCTCAGGGAATTTTCCCTCAAGTATTTGTCCAGCTGTGCGTTGCTTAATTCCACCTGGGTGACCAGTATGCCAATAATGAATTTTATCAGAGCGCTTTTTACCAGTTAGCTGAACTTTTTCAGCATTAATGACTATTACGTTATCTCCCATATCCATTGAGGGGGTAAAGGTTGGTTTGTGCTTGCCGCGCAAACGCATAGCTATAATTGAAGCTAAACGACCCAACACCACGCCTTCAGCGTCGATGATGAGCCATTTCTTATCAATATCAGCTGGTTTTGCTGAAAATGTTTTCATGGGTTTCGTTCCAAAATTTGTGAGAGCAACAATTGCACTCGAATTAGATAGTTAGCTTTTAAATGATTTAAATGTAAGGTCAACAAAGATAATGTTAATTTAATGCTTTAAAAACAATGCTTTAAAATTATGGTACTATAGTACCCCAATTACTTTTGTAAGAATATGTTAAACTTGCTCTCGCAACTGGGTTTGGAGTACTTTTTGAATATAGAAGCACATCCCCAACAATTAAACTTTTTCCTAACTTAAGAATACGTGCTTTAGCAGTTAAATCTGATTTTAATGGTTTACGCATAAAATCTATATTACAATTAGTTGTTACTGCAGTAGCTTTAGGTCCAATATTTGCAAGCACAGCAATATAAAAACTTACATCAGCCAAGGCAAACATTGACGGGCCAGAAACAGTACCACCAGGTCGTAAATGACGATCTTTAACTAAAAGTGAAACAGTAGCCCCATCATCACTTAAATTAACAATTTCAAATTCACCATTAATTTGAGGAAATTCAGCCACAAGAAAATTAGTTATCTGACATACAGTCATCTCCATCAAACTCTCCTACTTAAAAATATTAGCTAAAATTTATTTATAATTAAACCATTAGTAAATCGGTAACCTAACTAAATATCAGCGCAATGATTGTTCTTGGGGATAACAAGCGATAAACCTAGCCTGTAATATTAATATTAGAAGGAAAATAGCACCTAGCTGATGCACTATGGCTATGTACCATGGTGCTGCGTAAAGAACTGTTAAAATTCCTATAAACATTTGAATCAGAAGCATAATCAATATGGCTTTAAAACTGATGCGTAGCTTTCGATGTGCAAGATTACGGGACTTAAACCAAGCTATTATACCCACACTCATAAGTACGTATCCTAACATTCTGTGATTAAATTGAACAAGAGCTGGATTTTCAAAAAAGTTTGTCCAAAAAGGCCTATAATCAAAACTTTCAGATGGTAAAAATTCACCATTCATCATTGGCCAATCTATGTAACCTCTGCCAGCATCTATTCCAGCCACTAACGCACCTAATAAAATTTGCGCAAATGTTAGTATTAATAATAATGTTGCCCAACGCACAGACTTTTCATCACGCAGACGTCGAGATTGCAAAAGCTCAACCCCGGGACGACCTAACTTCATAATAAACCAAAATAAAGTTCCAAGTATTATAAAAGCTAATCCTAAGTGTGTCGCCAAACGATAAGATGCTACATCAACCATTCGGCCACTCAAACCAGATGAAACCATCCACCAGCCAATTGTTCCCTGCAATCCACCTAAGATACCTACTAATAGCATCCTATATTTCCAAGTCATTGGAATTTTTTTAGAAATAAGAAGGTATAAAAAGCCAAGCAACCAAACTAAACCAACTAATCGTCCAAGTTGGCGATGGCCCCATTCCCACCAATAAATTACTTTAAAATCAGATAAAGCCATACCCTTGTTTTGGAGTTTATATTCTGGAATAGTTTTATATTTATCAAATTCTAAGATCCAAGCGGCGTCATTAAGTGGGGGCAAGGCACCCTTGATAACATTCCATTCAGTGATTGATAGTCCACTATCGGTTAACCGTGTCAAACCACCAACAATTACCATTGCAACAACCATTGAAAATAATATTTTTAACCATACCGAAACGCTATTACGCCAATTATCTTGCTCACGATTAATGATACCAGACTTAGGTTGATTGACTGATGATTTCTCCACAGTAACTTCTTCAAAAATATTACGAGTTTTACCCATAATCATCCTCATGATTTATAACTGTAATTTATTTAGGTCAAACCATTACCGACGTCCAACCCTTTACGTGGTCAAATGAGCGCATGGCACATTAATAGTTAATAATAGCATAATTATATATTAATATTTGATAAAATAAAAAAATTATTTTTTTCGTGATTTTTCCATTGTTTTAATAATTCCATGAAATATTCGAATATCGACTTTAGTAAATCTCAAGCGTGAAAGCATGTTACGTAATGCAAGAAGCATGCTTTCAGCCTTATCTTCTGGCCAAAAAAAATTACGGGCATCCAGAGCCTCTTCCATACGTTTACAAAGACTCTGGACTTCAATAGAGGATGCAAAATCTGTTCCAGCTAATTCCATGAATTCGGGTGGTACTACGCTTAATTGACGACGCCATTCATATGAAAGCAATAAAACACACTGCGCTAAATTTAATGATGCGAATTCTGGATTTACGGGAACAGAAATAAGTGCATTTGCATAAGAAATATCATCATTAGATAGTCCAGATCTCTCAGGACCAAACATTATACCTACGTTTTTTCCATTAGAAATCAATTTTCTAGCATGCAGCATTGCGCGTTCAGGCGTCATTACATCTTTTGTTAAATCCCTTGTACGCGCAGTTGTTGCAAAAACAAAATTCAAATCTTCTAATGCCTCTGAAGTGGTATCTAATACTTGTACTGAATCCATAACTTGGCCTGCTCCGCTTGACATTGCTTGAGCACGTGGGTTCGGCCATTCATCTCGCGGATTGACAATACGCATGTGAGGCAAACCAAAGTTCCACATTGCACGTGCAGCTGCGCCTATATTTTCGCCCATTTGTGGCTCAATCAAAATAATAGAAGGTACAGGTCCAATCCAACTAATTTCCTCATCATAATTGTCTTCAGACATAATAAAACCTCAGGTTTGAATTTTTAATGTGATAAATTGCTAGTTATTAAATAACAAGGCAACTGTCTCTTACAATATGTAACATAAAATTAATTTTTTTATGTGTAAATTTTTTAGATTTTTTATATAAAAAACCAATAATTAAACTATTAATTGGCATAAAACCTTTATATCTAACTTAAATAAGCATAATGATTCATGAAAGATTATTTACTCAAAAATTGTGTATACAATCGTATACATACTTTTAAAATAAATCAAAGTGCGATAGTAGATACATGTTATGATTCCAAATACTGACATATAAAGAGGTCCCAATGACTAAGATCAAAGTGGAAAACCCAGTCGTCGAATTAGATGGCGATGAAATGACGCGTATTATATGGCAATTTATAAAAGATAAGTTGATTCTGCCATATGTAGATTTAGATTTAAAGTATTACGATCTAGGCATAGAAGCGCGCGACGATACAGACGATCAAATCACTGTAGATGCTGCTGAAGCAATCAAAAAATATGGTGTTGGTGTAAAGTGTGCTACCATTACTCCAGATGAAGAACGTGTAGAAGAATTCGGCCTAAAACGTATGTATCGCTCTCCCAATGGTACTATCCGAAACATTTTAGGTGGTGTAATTTTCCGTCAACCAATTATTTGCAAAAATGTACCCCGATTAGTTCCAGGTTGGACACGCCCAATAGTTGTTGGTCGTCACGCGTATGGAGACCAATACAAAGCAACAGACTTTCGCTTTCCAGGTGCAGGAAAGTTAACAATAAAATTTGAAGGTGCAGATGGAACAATCATCGAAAAAGAAATGTTTAATGCTCCATCTTCTGGAATAACAATGGGAATGTATAATTTAGATGAATCCATATATGATTTTGCTCGCGCATCATTGAATTATGGTTTAAATTTAGGTTGGCCTGTTTATTTATCTACTAAAAATACTATTTTAAAGGCATACGATGGCCGCTTTAAAGATATTTTCCAAGAAGTGTATGAAAGTGAATTTGAAGAAAAGTTCAAAAAAGCGAACATACATTATGAGCACCGATTAATAGATGACATGGTTGCTGCAGCATTAAAATGGTCAGGTGGTTATGTTTGGGCCTGTAAAAACTACGACGGTGACGTCCAGTCAGATACTGTAGCGCAAGGTTACGGTTCACTTGGCCTAATGACATCGCAGTTAATGACACCAGATGGGAAAATTGTGGAAGCCGAAGCTGCTCATGGTACGGTCACCCGGCATTATAGACAGCATCAAAAAGGTAAAGCTACATCTACAAATTCTATTGCCTCAATTTATGCTTGGACAGGTGGTTTAAAACACAGAGCCAAATTAGATAACAATCAACCATTAATGGACTTTGCAAATAAATTAGAAACCATAATTGTTTCAACAGTAGAAAATGGACATATGACTAAAGATTTAGCGTTGCTAGTCGGGCCAGATCAAAACTGGTTAACTACAGAAGGTTTTCTGGAAAAGATTGACGAAAACCTTAATAAAGCAATGTAGTTTAAATTTAATCAAATATTATAAAGGGCCGTTATTTTTCAAAAACGGCCCTTTATTTTTCATCTAATAATAAATATCAAAAGATCTTATACACCCTCAACAATCGTATAGTTTCTAGTTGAAACTCCACCAACTAAAGCATAGCTTAATGCATATTGATACTCAGCGGATTCATAAAACTTAACCGCTTCATCAAAGTCGGAAAATTTTATAACCACATTACGTAACTGTACAGATCCTTCTTTAGTTATACACTTGCCACCACGCGCTAAAAATTCACCACCATATTTTGCCACAGCAGGGCCCGCTAGAGCTGCATATTTAGCATATTCCTCTGGATTATGGACAGTAATCTGCGCCAAACAATAAGCTACCATTTTATAACTCCTTTAAAAGTTTTTCTGCTGCAAAAACAGCAGATTTAGAATTTGAAATGTCAGTACCACCAGCCTGTGCCATATCAGGGCGCCCACCGCCTCCTTTACCTCCAAGTTCTACAGCTGCGACCTTAACAAGATCTACAGCGCTAATTTTATCTACTAAATCAGCAGTAACACCGGCGGCAACTGCAGCTTTACCACCTGCACCTGAAATCAACAAAATGACAGCTGAACCTAATCTATTTTTATGTTCATCAACTAATCCACGTAAATCCTTACTGGGGATGTCATCCAATATTTGTGAGTAAAAATTTAACCCATTTACAAGCATTGTATCTAGAGCTTTTCCAGCACCTCCCATTGCAATTGATTTACGTAAATTAGAAATTTCATTCTGTTGCAATTTACGCTCATCAATCAAGGCCTGCACTCGATCAAGAATATCTACTGGTTTAGCTTTAAATACTTCAGAAATATTAGCTATTATACGAGACTGTTCAGCATGATGCAATTCTGCAGCAACACCGGTGAGAGCTTCGATTCTACGAATACCACTAGCAGAAGCACTTTCTGAAATAAGTGCAAATGAGCCAATAGAACCAGTTCGGCTTACATGTGTACCACCACATAGCTCTAAGGAATAAGAATTTCCAACAAGACCTTTACCAGACCCCTCTTGATTACCCATCGAGACAACACGAACTTCATCACCATACTTCTCTCCAAATAATGCTTGAGCTCCTAGAGATCGTGCATCGTCTGGCGTCATAATTCGTGTTTCAACAAGTGAATTTTGGCGAATAAATTTGTTTACTTCATTTTCCACAGTAATTAATTCTTCATCAGTCATACCTTTGGAATGGCTGAAATCAAACCTTAAACGATCCTGACCATTAAGGGACCCACGTTGTGCAACATGTTTACCAAGTGTTGCTCGAAGCGCTTCATTAACCAAGTGCGTTGCAGTATGACTATTACAAATGCCAGCTCGTTTTTTATTATCAATTGTTAATACAGCTGAATCCCTAACAGTAATATCACCAGATATAACAACGCCAATATGGACAAATAGGCCAGCTTTCTTTTTGACATCTGAAACTGCTATTGTGCCACTTTCAACTCGTAAAAATCCACTATCAGAGATTTGGCCACCACTCTCTGCATAAAAAGGAGTTTGGTTTAATATTACCATTACACTGTCACCATCACAAACAGTGTCGACCAAAACTCCATCTTGAATTAATGCAACTATTTGGCCTTCAGAACTTACAGTATCATAACCCAAAAAGTCCGTCACTCCCTGCTCATCGGCTATATCAAACCAAATACTTTCATCAGCAACTTCCCCAGAGCCAGACCAAGCTGCACGTGCCTTTGCTTTTTGTTCAGTCATTGCAACTTCAAAGCCTTCAAGGTCAACCTCAACTCCTTTTTCACGCAATGCATCTTGGGTTAAATCTAATGGAAATCCAAAGGTGTCATATAATTTAAATGCAATATTCCCCGACAAAGGGTAACCCTTATCCATTATAGCAAGTTCATCATCTAAAAGTTTTAAACCTCGATCTAAGGTTGTTTTAAAACGTGTCTCTTCTAGTAGTAAGCTTTCCTCAATCAATGCTTGAGCCTGCCCCAACTCAGGATAAGCCTGTCCCATATGGCTGACTAAAGCAGGTACCATTTTGTGCATAACAGGATCTTTAACGCCTAATAGATGAGCATGGCGCATTGCTCTACGCATAATTCTGCGTAAAACATAGCCCCGACCTTCATTTGATGGCAATATTCCATCAGCAATAAGGAAAGATGTAGAACGTAAATGATCTGCAATTACACGATGATGCACATTTTGATCTCCAAATGGCTCTACACCCGTTACTTGCGCGGATGTTTCAATTAAATCTCGCATGAGATCAGTATCGTAATTGTCGTGGCTACCTTGCAATAAAGCAGCTATACGCTCTAAGCCCATACCAGTATCGATAGACTGCATATTTAATGGTTTCATAGTTCCATCAGAAGATTGTTCATTTTGCATGAACACAATATTCCAAATTTCTATAAACCGATCACCATCTTCTTCAGCAGAGCCAGGAGGACCGCCCCAAATATGTTCACCATGATCATAGAATATTTCAGTGCATGGCCCACATGGTCCAGTAGGGCCCATTCTCCAAAAATTATCATCTGTTGCTATTCGAATTATTCGATCGTCAGACAAACCCGCATATTTTTTCCAAATATTAGCAGCTTCATTATCAGTATGATAAACAGTGACATATAAACGGTCTCTGTTGATACCAAACTCTTTTGTAATTAAATCCCAAGCATACTTGATAGCTTCTTCTTTAAAGTAATTGCCAAATGAAAAATTACCAAGCATTTCAAAAAACGTATGGTGCCTAGCAGTATAACCAACATTATCTAAATCATTATGTTTACCACCTGCTCGTACACATTTCTGTGCAGTAGTTGCACGATTATAATCACGACTTTCTTGGCCTAAAAATTGATTTTTAAATTGTACCATTCCCGAATTAGTAAACATAAGGGTTGGATCATTTCGTGGAACTAAAGGCGAACTACTTACTACCTTATGGCCATTTTTCTCGAAAAAATTTAAAAAAGTGGATCGTATATCGTTAACGCTAGCCATTTTTATACCTTGCAAAATAAAACTTAAACTTGGTTTACCGACCGATTTTAAAACTGTCCACAGTGCAAAAAAAAAAGGCTGGGAATTTACCCAGCCTTTTCGTAAATATTATTATAATTTAGCCTTCAACAACAGCATCTACATCATCACCTGCTAGATTATCCCCTGGTGGTGGCACATCAAAATCTAATCCATGTGCAGCACGTATTTTATCTTCAATTTCATGAGCTAAACGCGGATTATCTCTTAGATAGGCTTTCGCATTTTCACGTCCCTGCCCAATTCGTTCGTCACCACAGGAAAACCAAGAGCCAGATTTTTCAACAAAGCCCAGCTTAACACCTAAATCAATTAATTCACCTCGTTTTGAGATGCCTTCACCATACATAATGTCAAATTCCACTTGCTTAAATGGTGGTGAAACTTTATTTTTCACTACTTTTACGCGTGTTTGGTTTCCAACAATTTCATCACGATCTTTGATCGCACCAATACGTCTAATATCTAAGCGCACAGATGAATAAAATTTCAATGCATTACCACCTGATGTTGTTTCAGGCGAACCAAACATAACACCAATTTTCATACGAATCTGATTAATAAAAATTACCATGCAACCAGACTTAGCAATAGAACCTGTTAATTTACGCATAGCTTGGCTCATCAAACGTGCTTGTGCGCCAACTTGATGATCACCCATATCACCTTCTAATTCTGCACGAGGTGTAAGTGCGGCGACAGAATCAACTACAACCATAGAAACTGCACCCGAGCGTACTAAAGTATCAGTTATTTCCAAAGCTTGCTCACCCGCATCTGGTTGAGAAATTAAAAGTTCGTCAATATCGACGCCTAATTTTTTTGCATAAGTTGGGTCCAGAGCATGCTCAGCGTCTACAAAAGCACAAACACCACCTTTTTTTTGCTCTTCTGCAATAGCATGCAAAGTCAAAGTAGTTTTACCTGAGCTTTCAGGTCCATAAATTTCAACAATACGGCCTTTTGGTAGTCCACCAATGCCCAATGCAATATCAAGACCAATAGATCCTGTTGAAGTTGCTTCGATGTCCAGACGTGCGCTGTCATCGCCTAATCTCATAATAGAGCCTTTACCAAACTGTCGCTCGATTTGGCCCAAGGCAGATTCTAATGCCTTTTCTTTGTCCATACTTTTCTTTCCGCTAAATTCTAATAAAGTTGATGCCATACGTTATCTCCTTATTTCAAACCTGTAGCAATCAAAAACCACAGATGTTCTCTTATTGTTCTATTTAGTTATGGGACCAAAAGAAGAACATTGCAAGAAAAAATTTAATAATGAAGCTTGCAACATTTTTGTAAGACTTTAAAACGCAAAAATTAGGACAAATTAGAATAAGTAAAATCAATAATATTAGAAATATTATAATTTATTTAGAATAGCTAGATAAAAACCATCAGTTCCAGCTGAAAGTTCAAATCGTTTGGAGGATGTTAATTTCCAGCCAACATTTCTCTCAATAAAATTAGAAATTTGATCTTCATTTTCACAATCAAAAAGAGAACAAGTCATATAGACCAGTGTGCCACTTTCTGAAACTAATTCTGATGTAGCGTTGATAATATTAGCCTGCGTTTCTAGTAATTCATCCAAACGTGCTTGGGTTAATTTCCATTTTGCATCTGGGGTTCGACGCCAAGCACCGCTACCTGAACACGGAACATCTAATACAACAAGGTCAAATTTCTCACCTTTAGTAACTGGATCTTTTTTCAATAATTTAACGCGTATTCCAGCCCTATCAGCACGATGGCTTAAAGCTTTTAACCTACCTGGATCTCTATCAAATGCAGATAATATAACATTATTGGATATTAATGAAGCCATGGCTAACGTTTTACCACCACCACCAGCACAATAGTCTAAAACTTTACCATAATTTGGGAAATTTAACTCTAAGACTAATGCCTGAGAACCTGCATCTTGGAGTTCTATAAGTCCATTTAAATATGAGTTAGTCTGAGGGATTTTACGTGTGTCTCCAATCACACGAAGCGCAGTCTTAGCCATATCCAAAGGTTCAGCTTTGATGCCTTCTTTTAACAAAGATGCAGCAATATTATCCAAACTAACTTTGTTAAGATTAACCCTAAGATCAATTGGAGCACGTTTTTTTAAAATGCTATATTCATCTTTACCGTTAAACTTTGGAACAAGCCAATCTGGGATATCCAACTTAATAGCAAGTGACATGTCAGTTTTTAATGAATAAATTATCGTATTTTCTTCATTAGATAAAATCGGTGGTGCATACCCTTGGCCATTAAAAACCGACGATAATTCTTCATTATTTGAAATTAATTGACCGATTAATACACCACGTGCGCCTCCTATACCACTAATATGGGCATAACTGCGCAGGTTTCGTAATCCATCATAAACAATATCTCTAATAGCAGCGCGATCTTTAGACCCTGCAAAGCGATTACCACGTGCCCAGCTTGTTAATTCGCGTTCAGCAGGAGCTCCAATCAAAGTACGATCAAGAATTTCGATGGCGGCAGCATATCGAGCTGCAGGTGTCATGAATTATCCTATTCTATAGTTTGGGCTTTCCCGTGTAATTTGCACATCATGAACATGGCTTTCTTTGAGGCCAGCTCCTGAAATTTTCACAAAATTACAACTTGAACGCATATCTTCTATCGTTAGATTGCCAGTATATCCCATTGCAGCACGTAAACCACCTACCATCTGGTGCAGAACATTAGAGGCTGGGCCCTTATAAGGCACCTGCCCCTCAATACCTTCAGGTACCAGTTTTTCAGCACTTGCTTCTTTTTGAAAGTAACGATCAGCAGATCCTTGAGCCATTGCAGCAACTGATCCCATACCTCTGTAAGATTTAAATGACCTACCTTGATATAATATTATTTCACCAGGTGCCTCATCAGTTCCTGCCAACATTGAACCAACCATTGCGCAACTTGCACCTCCAGCGATTGCCTTAGCAAAGTCGCCCGAAAATTTAATACCACCGTCTGCAATGATGGGAATGTCATCTTTAGACGCAGCTTCAGCACAATCATTAATGGCTGACAATTGCGGCACACCAACACCTGCAACAATTCGCGTTGTACAAATAGAACCTGGCCCAATGCCAACTTTTATAGCATCTGCGCCTACATTTATAAGAGCTTTTGTAGCTTCTGCTGTGGCAACATTACCTGCAACTATTTGTATATCATATACTTTTTTAATACGTTCAACGATAGCACTAACCGAAGAAGAATGTCCGTGTGCTGTATCAATTACTAACAAATCAACGCCTGCATCAATTAATTTCATAGATCTTTCAAAACCTTTGTCTCCAACAGTCGAAGCTGCCGCAACACGCAGACGACCCAAGTCGTCTTTACATGCTATAGGATTCAAAACTGCTTGTTCCAAATCTTTAGTTGTTAGCAATCCGGTTAATTGATTATCTGAATTAACAACTAATAGTTTTTCAATTCGTCTAGCATGCATCAAAGATTTGGCGCCGTCCAATCTGACAGGCTCACTCACAATTGCTAGATTGTCTGATGTCATCATTGCTGAAACCGGTGTTTTTACATCTGAGACAAAACGCATGTCACGATTGGTTAAAATACCTAAAACTTTTCCATTACCATCAACCACTGGAAAGCCAGTAATACGATATTGTTCAGCTAATGCCCTAGCATCTGCTAAAGTTTGATCAGGAGTAAGTGTAATAGGGTTATAAACTGTGCCAGATACAAACCTCTTCACTCGTCGCACGTGAGATGCTTGCTCATCATCTGATAGATTTCGATGAATTACACCCATCCCACCTGATTGAGCAAGAGCAATAGCCATTTTTGCTTCTGTCACAGTATCCATTGCAGAACTCAAAATAGGAATATTAAGTTTTATACTTTTTGTAACATTAGTTGATAAAATTGCATCGGAAGGAAGTACGCTAGACGCACCCGGCACTAATAAAACATCATCAAATGTAAGCGCTTCACGTATCTCCATTGGTCTCTCCAAGAGTTATCGATATTGCATACGTTCTATCACATGGGATTATAAAAAAGAAAAGGCCTGTTTTTAGATTTAACTCAAAAAAAACAACCAATTCCTAACTTTTTTACTTTAATACATAAAATTTATTGAACGGTTATATATTTAAAATCTCAAAATTAAATTATTAAAAACTTGCAAATATTTTACCTATTGAAATCCACACATCTGTGTCACAATATTTTATAAATAATTTAGGATTCTTTTATATGGGACATAAATACGAAAATGGTCGCTTAAATCTTCCCTTCGTAGGTATCGCGACATTTGGTAAAAAGCAATATATTGAAGATTGGTCAAAATTAGATGCAGATGTTGCAATCATTGGAGCTCCTTTTGATTTTGGCGCACAATATAGATCCGGTGCACGTTTTGGGCCTCGCTCTATTCGTGAGGCATCTACTTTATTTTCTTTTGGCCATGCAGGTGCATATGATCATGAAGATGATGCAACATATCTTGGTGAAGACGTTCGAATAGTAGATATGGGTGATGCTGACATAATTCATACTGATACGATACAAAGCCATGCAAATATAGAAAAAGCAGTTCGTGCAGCATTAAATTCTGGTGCCCTGCCTGTAACTATAGGAGGCGATCATTCTATAAATATTCCCTGTATAAATGCATTTTCAGACCAAGGTGATTTTCATATTCTTCAAATTGACGCTCACCTTGACTTTGTTAATGAACGCCATGGTGTGCGATTTGGCCATGGAAATCCAATGCGTCGTGCGGCTGAAAAAACATATGTTACCGGTCTATCCCAGTTTGGAATACGAAATGTTAGTTCTACTGCTCGAGTAGGCTATGAAGACGCCCGCAAAATGGGGTCTGATATTTTATCAGTGCGCCAAATTCGGGAAATGGGGACAAAAAAAGCTACTAAACGTATCCCAAAAGGTAAATTATATGTGACCATAGATATAGATGCTTTTTGCCCATCAATTGCTCCAGGAACAGGCACTCCAAGTCATGGAGGTTTTTTATACTATGATGTTTTAGAAATATTGCAAGAAGTGAGCAAAAACAATGAAATCATTGGGATTGATCTTGTTGAGGTTGCTCCAGCATATGATCCATCAGAGGGAACTGCTATTTTAGCTGCTCAATTATTATTAAACTTTTTAGGATTTATTTTTCACAACCGCAAAAGTTAATTTATAATATTAGTGCGGATCAAGGGCAGACATTATTTAACCCCGAAATCCTGTTGCAACTACAAATTTTTCAGAGCTGTCTTGTCGGCTACTTGGCGGCTTCATATGGTGAACTTTGGTAAATTTTTCTTTAAGAAGTTTTTGCAAATCTCCTTCAGCACCACCAGCTAAAACTTTAGCAACAAATGTTCCACCTTCTTCAAGAACATCAAATGCAAAATAAGCAGCTGTTTCACATAGTGCCATAATTCGTATATGGTCAGTCTGCTTATGCCCAGACGCACTTGCAGCCATGTCAGATAATACAACATCGGCCTTACCGCCTAACCAAGCTT
The DNA here is from genome assembly GCA_905181935.1 of uncultured Amylibacter sp. GTDB lineage: Bacteria > Pseudomonadota > Alphaproteobacteria > Rhodobacterales > Rhodobacteraceae > Amylibacter. The sequence continues at coordinate 450,101 of CAJIZV010000002.1, forward strand.
TAACTTTTGCGTCCGCGTCATCTTCCATAAAGTCTAAAAGATGAATTTCGCAACCTTCAATTGGGTCAACTTCTTGAAGATCAACACCTAAAATTGTTCCAATTCGTTTACCTTGTTTGTCACCACTAGCATTGACTCGCTTAACCGCAACTTGGCACCAGCCCCCTGGCGCACATCCTAAATCAACAATTCTTGCTCCCGGGACTAAAAAACGAAACTTGTCATCTAATTCCATTATCTTAAATGCTGCTCTACCACGGTAACCTTCTTTTGTGGCACGCGCCACATAGGGGTCATTTAATTGACGTTTCAACCATAAAGTCGACGACAATTTTCTTCCTTTTGCAGACTTCACTCTAACCTGCAAATCACGCAGCCCACGTCCAGATGTATTTTTCTTTTTTTCGATCATGATTTATTGTTTAACTCAAGTAACCTTGTTTGACCATCTGAGAATACAAAATTCCTTCGCGCAAACCTCGATCTGCAACAGTTAGTGTATTGGTTGGCCAAACTCGTAAAATAGAACGTAAAATTGCAGCTCCTGACATTATTAAATCTTTACGGCCAGCGCCAATGCAAGGATTATCTGCACGCCAAACAGGGCCACCAACCAAATACCGGTCAATTTCGGCTTCTACCTGATCGGATGTCATTTCATAACCATCAACTTTCTGACGGTCGTATCGGATTAATCCCAAATGCGTAGCAGCAATCGTTGTTATAGTTCCAGATGTTCCAATTATTTGAAAATTTGGTAAAATATTAGCGAGAGAATTTGAGTTTGAAGGCCCAAAATGAGTTATGTACTCTTCAAAATACCAGGACATCATAGCGTAAGCAGCTTTATCCTCTTGAACATCACTAAACTGCTCTTTTAATGTACTGACACCAAACGGGACAGAAACCCAATCCACCACCTTAACACCAGTCGCTGCATCAAACTTCTTTGTGTGCATCAAATTGCTTTGTAACCGCATAATTGAATTGCGGCGATTCTCAGGTTTTACATTTGTTAGATCCAGCCAAACTAGCTCAGTCGACCCGCCGCCAATATCAACAACTAGAACTTGCTCAGTAATTGATTTTAGATGTCCAACGCTGCCCACAACAGCTAACCTAGCTTCTTCTGCCGGCTTGATAACTTCAAGCTTAATATGCGCTTCACGTCGTGCACGCTTTATAAAATCTCGTCCATTTACAGCTTGGCGACATGCAGCAGTAGCTACAAGACGTGAATATTTAACATTATGTTGACGTAATTTTTTCTGACAAACGTGAAGAGCAGAAATTGTTCTTCGCATAGCAGCATTTGATAATCGTCCAGTAGTGTCCATGCCTTTACCCAGATACACTGTTTTAGAAAAGGCATCAACAACTTCAAAATCATTTTTTCGAGGCCGAGCTATTAGCATGCGACAACTATTAGTACCTAAATCTAACGCACCAAATAAGGGCGCTTTTTCAGGTAAAACAGCAGGTGACTTAATAGCCAAAGAAGATATATCTTGTTGATTAGACATTTAACAAACCTACGCTGATGAACGAACACGCGCAATCGGTTTCAAATGATCTATTTTTAATAAGTGTCGTTATTTTCACAATGCAGTCGAAAACTGTTTCTGTTATTGAAAAATTAACTATTACTCTCATAAAAAAAGGATTAAATAATGCCAAATTTAGTTATAGTTTATTGGCGCGATATTCCAGCTCAAGTAATAGTTGGTAAAGGGCGGCGAGCTTCAAAAATACAACTGCCAGAACGGTTTGAGCAGGCTATTGATAGGGCGGCCATGAAGACAGGTGCCGCAGGTGATGACGCCTATTTAGCAGAATGGCGCAAAACAGAACCTATTGAGGTCGAAGGAGACGCAGAAGAAGTCGTAAAAAGAGAAGCGGCTCGTCTTGATGCAGCTTACGACCAAGAAAAGATAAAATCCCTAATTGCCAACGATGGTTGGGAATAGCACCTAAGTGAGCCACCATGTCTATTTTACATCCTTCATCAAATATTGCTTCTGAGGTTAACCTAAACTTAGAAGCATTTTTAAAAGACTTCTCGATAGAAGTGATGCCGCGTACTGCTGCAAAAATTGAGAATTTTTGTGACATACTGCCACAACAAACTCTCATCTACATAGCACATATAGAAGGTACCCCTATTAAAGAAATGGTGGATACAGCTAAACGTTTAGTTGATGAAGGTTTTGACGTTATGCCGCACTTTCCTGCACGAATAATTAAAAACCACGCAACTCTAGTTGACTGGATAAAACGTTACCAAAATGAATCAGGAGTGAAACAAGCTTTACTCCTAGCTGGTGGGGTAGATAAACCCTATGGAGAATATCAATGTTCTATGGATTTATTAGAAACTGGAGAGTTTGATAAAGCAGGGTTTACAAACTTACATGTTGCTGGTCACCCTGAAGGTAATATTGATATTGATAAAGATGGATCAACATCCAACGTAGATGCTGCAATTTCATTGAAGCAAACTTTCTCCAAACGTACTGATGCAAAAATGGCTATGACCACACAGTTTTGCTTTGAGTCAGGTCCTGTTATTAAATGGGCTAATCGTATGGCTAGCCGTGGAATTGATATTCCAATTCATATTGGAGTAGCTGGGCCAGCAAAACTTCAAACGATGATCAAATTTTCACTGGCATGTGGAGTTGGTGCTTCTTTGCGCGTTTTAAAACGTCGAGCAAAAGATGTAACTAAATTATTGTTACCCTTTAAACCTAATCAAATACTTACTGAACTAGCTGAACATAAAGCAGCAAATCCTAATTTTCTCATAACAAATGTGCATTTTTTTCCATTGGGTGGAATTAAAACTAATGCTAACTGGGCTATGGAAAATGGCGGTACTTCTACCATGCCAGCAAACCAATCCTAAAGGATAAAAGATAATGACAAGAACAATAGTTGAGAGCAAAACTAAAACGGCAATTATTGGCTTTGATCAACCATTTGCAGTTATAGGCGAACGAATTAATCCTACTGGACGTAAGAAATTATCATTAGAATTGGAGATTGGAGATTTTTCAACAATAGAGGCTGATGCAATAGCTCAGGTAGCAGCTGGCGCAACAATTTTAGACATTAACTCAGGTGCAGTTTTCGCAAATAAAATGTCAGAAGATCCTAGGTATGCTGATAATAACTTTGTTGAACCGCCTTTAATGAGAGAACTAATCAAACGTGTACAGGCTATTTGTGATGTCCCTTTATGCATTGATAGTTCTGTCCCAGGTGCATTGGAAGAAGGCCTAAAGGCAGCCGAAGGCCGCCCGTTACTTAATTCAGTAACTGGTGAAGAAGAGCGCCTAGAATTAGTTCTTCCTTTAGTCAAAAAATATAATGTACCAGTAGTAGCCATATCAAATGATGACACTGGAATTTCTGAAGACCCTGATGTTCGTTTTGAAGTTGCAAAAAAAATCGTTCAACGCGCTTCAGACTTTGGCATTCCAGCACATGACATTGTAGTTGATCCATTAGTTATGCCAATAGGTGCAATGGGCACAGCAGGTTTACAAGTATTTGCGCTGGTCCGACGTTTGAGAGAAGAGTTAGGTGTAAATACTACTTGCGGTGCTTCAAATATTTCGTTTGGCCTTCCTAATAGGCATGGTATTAACAATGCATTTCTCCCTATGGCAATGGCTGCAGGCATGACTTCTGCGATTATGAATCCTGTCGCATTACCAATTGGACCTAAAAAATTACAAGCAAAATTAGATGAATTAGCAGCCGCAGGCATAATAGTTCCAGACGACATAGATATGGAGTTATTAGCTAAAATTACAGGTATGGGCTCAACTAAAACGCTTGCAGGTAAAGAGATGGAAGCAATTCGTGCCGCAAACTTTCTAACTAATAATGACCCAAATGGTTTTCAATGGATACGAACAAATAAAGACCCAAACGCAGGTTCTGGCGCTGGAGGCCGTGCCGGCCGAACTGGTGGACGTAGACGCCGCGCTTAAATTAAAATAATAGGAACTAAACCTTGTACGGTAATAATGATCCATTAGTGATTTTTACACCATCTGGAAAACGTGGTAATTTTCCTATTGGAACACCTATATTAACTGCAGCGCGTCAACTCGGGGTAGACCTCGATAGTGTTTGCGGTGGTCGTGGTATCTGTTCACGCTGCCAAATCACACCTTCATACGGAGATTTTTCCAAACATGGTATAACAGTTGAACCTAACGCAATTAGTGGTTGGAATTCTGTAGAAGAAAGATACAAATCAAAAAGAGGCATGATTGATGGGCGCCGCTTAGGGTGCCAAGCAACAGTTCAAGGCAACGCAGTAATTGATGTCCCTCCAGAAAGCCAAGTACACAAACAAGTTGTTAGAAAACGTGCGGAAGCACGAGATATATTAATTAATCCATCAACACGATTATTCTATGTAGAAGTAGAAGAGCCAGATATGCACGATCCTTCAGGTGATTTGGAACGATTAATTAGTACTCTGAGAGCTGAATGGGATTTATCAAAATTACAAGCTGATTTCTCAGTCCTATCCAAAATCCAATCAGTGCTGCGAAAAGGAGAATGGAAAGTTACATGTGCAATACACATGGGCGATGAAACAATAGGCCCACGTATAATAAATATATGGGCTGGCTATTACGATGGTTCTATTTTTGGTATGGCAGTTGATCTTGGGTCTACAACAATTGCGGCTCATCTTTGTGACCTTCAATCCGGAAAGGTCGTAGGTTCATCAGGGTCAATGAATCCTCAAATTCGCTTTGGTGAAGATTTAATGTCACGAGTAAGCTATTCAATGATGAATGCTGGTGGTGATGTCGAAATGACTAACGCAGTTCGTGAAGGAATAAATGTATTGTTTGCCGAAGTTGCAGACGAGGCAGGCATTAGTCCAAGCCTTATCATGGATGCGGTGTTTGTCTGTAATCCAGTAATGCATCACTTATTTCTTGGAATTGATCCCTTTGAATTAGGTCAAGCGCCATTTGCATTGGCAACCTCTGACGCTGTTTCAACACAATCTTCTAACCTTGGATTAATCCACATGCATCCTGCTGCTCGTGTTTATTTACTACCATGTATAGCAGGCCACGTTGGAGCGGATGCAGCTGCAGTTGCCTTATCTGAAAGCCCCAATACTTCAGAAGATCTGGTACTAGTTGTTGATGTAGGCACTAATGCGGAAATTCTTTTAGGTAATAAACATAAAGTGTTGGCATGTTCATCTCCCACCGGACCCGCATTTGAAGGTGCACAAATTTCAAGTGGGCAACGTGCCGCACCAGGAGCAATTGAACGTGTTGAAATTAATCCAATAACAAAAGACCCACGCTTCCGCGTTATTGGATCAGATATTTGGTCCGATGAAGATGGGTTCGAAAAATCTATATTATCTAGCGGAATTACAGGCATATGTGGATCAGGAATTATTGAAATGGTTGCGGAAATGCGTGTTGCTGGTATTGTCGATAGCCCTGGACTCATTGGAAATCCGGAACAGTCAGGTACTGATCGCTGTTTTCTAGATGGTCGCACCTACTCTTACCTAGTATACGATGGCAGTGTTTCAGGTGGTCCTAAAATTACTGTAACCAATCGTGATATTCGAGAAATTCAAATGGCGAAAGCAGCATTATATTCCGGTGCACGCTTATTAATGGATAAATTTGAGGTTGATAACGTAGATCGAATAGTTTTAGCTGGTGCATTTGGTGCACATATTAGCCCAAAACATGCTATGATTTTAGGAATGATTCCTGACTGCAATATAGAAAAGGTCACGTCGGCAGGTAACGCGGCGGGTACTGGGGCACGTATAGCTTTGTTAAACCGCAGTGCACGAAAAGACATAGAAGTAACCGTCAAAGAAATTCATAAAATAGAAACTGCTATAGAGCCCCGTTTTCAGGAACATTTTGTTAATGCATCCGCAATACCAAATTCTGTAGAGAAATTTCCAATCTTAGAAACCATTGTAACACTGCCAGATGTTAACTTTAATACTGGTGGATCTGGTGAAGGTAGCGGCCGGCGTAGGCGCCGCCGAAACTAGAAATATTGAATATTACTTATAAAATAATTTAGTTATCAATGTCGGCCCAAAAAACTTTAGTTTGATTGCCAAAGACTGTTCTAATTGGCGCCAACATGGCTGATGTTTTTGACATAGCTAGATTATAAGCTGCAAGCTTTTCTTGCCCAATAATCAAAATATACGTCTTAACGGCTTGAGCAAGAACTCTTCCAGACAATGTGATGCGCGCCTCTGGCTGAGAAGCGGGCCGTACAACATACAATGAATCAGAAGTACTTAAGGCATCTGCTAACTCAGCACTATCAGGGAACAAACTAGCAGTATGCATATCTAGCCCCATGCCCAGAACAGATACATCAATAGGCATAAACGTATTCATATACGCAACACTTTGGCGAACAAACTCATCCTCAGTTTGATCAGGGCTATAAAATCTAATTAATTGTGCCTTAGCTGCATTGCTTTGCATCAAATGGCGTTTAACCAAAGTTGTGTTTGATCTATTATTAGTTTCAGGAACGTATCTCTCATCACTCAATAATATCCTTACACGCGACCAGTCCAAACTTTCTTTACACAAAAGATCAAAAAAAGGTGCCGGAGTAGTACCACCTGGCACTGATAAACTAACAAAATTTTTATTTTTTAATGAATCTCGCAATTCCTTAGCAACAGAAATAGATAATCCATGCATTAATTGTTGAATATTATTATGTTTGACAAGCTTGGTCATTTATTTATCTCCCGCCAACGGCGTCAATCTTTATATAAAAGCCTTAATGCATCATAACAAAAAATTTCAGTATTGTAATCATTTCAAGACACGCCAATAATTAAAATGTAAGTGTCAAACTGCCCTGCCCGCATATGATTATATAATTTAGGTAAAATTTATATTTTCCTCAGTTACCGTTTACTCCAGCATTTATAATGTCAAATGTATCAACTAGGGCTTTATTGAAACCATACGGGTTGCCTCTATTTTCCTAAAGAGGAAAATATTAATTATAATAACAAACTTTTATAAATAGCTATTACACTTTTATGTGCTGATGCTTTTCTTTTTAATATTAAGACTATAACAATAACAAAAATAAAGGTAATAAGACACGTGAAAGACATGAACCTTCCTGAATTAGGCGAAAAATTCAAAAACCCAGATATAACAGCCAAGGGCGATGTTCGTGCATCAGTACCTTTAATGAAAGCAACAACACTTTGGTTTAACACTGGAACTCTATGTAATATAGAATGCATAAATTGTTATATTAAAAGTTCTCCCAAAAATGATAGTTTAGTTTATATTACGCCAAATGAAGTAAACAATTACCTTAATCAAATCAAAGATCGAAAATGGGCAACATCAGAAATTGCGTTTACTGGCGGTGAACCGTTTATGAACCCAGATATGATACAAATAGCACGTAATTGTCTCAACCAAGGTTATGAAGTTTTAATTTTAACAAATGCGATGCTACCAATGATGCGAAAATCTATAAAAATAGGTTTGCTTGAATTATTAGCAGCGTACGGAGAAAAACTTACAATACGTATATCTTTAGATCACTTTACAGCTGAGTATCATGATAAAGAACGCGGAAAAGGAAGTTATGATATTACCATAAAAGGTATGCAATGGCTTCGTGATAATAAATTTAAAATGGCAATTGCAGGTCGTACAGTTTGGGGCGATAGTGATAAAAATAGTCGTGCTGGATATGCTAAACTATTTGAAAAGTTTAAATTTTTAATTGACGCACAAAACCCTGCTATGACTATTCTGTTTCCAGAAATGGACGAGACAGTTGATGTACCTGAAATCACAACTGAATGTTGGGGAATTCTTAATAAATCACCTAGAGATGTTATGTGCTCTTCATCTCGTATGGTAGTAAAGCGTAAAGGTGCAAAAGAACTAGCAGTATTAGCTTGTACATTACTACCGTACGATAAAGAATTTGAAATGGGCTCAACACTTGAAGATGCTGAACGTTCAGTGAAGTTAAATCACCCTCATTGTTCAAAGTTTTGTGTTTTAGGTGGTGCGAGTTGTTCCAGATAAATTTCAAACTTATATCAATAATTGCCTTACTATTTCCTGGTTTAGCAATAGCAGATGAAATTTTATCCATTTATCCAAAAACTATAAATAAAGATTGTTTTGCAGGCAGAGCAATATCATATGATGAATGTGGACTTCAGAGAGAAATTCTCCACAGCGCGCTTCGTGAAGCAAATAAGACTGATAAAATAGTTCTCGTAGTGTATGGCGCAGAATGGTGCCTCTGGTGCCATGTTTTCAAAGAACATATAAAGGGGAAGTTTGGGGAATTTAACTATAAACTGGAAGGTCAAGCAGGATATAATTTAAATGAGATGCATACGGATCAAGACATCTTAAATGCAAACAATCTCAGACTTTTCGCAGCAAAAACGTTTGTAGTGGCCAATATAGAAGCACAGTACTCTTTTGATGGCTACGACGTACTTTACGAGAGCGGTGCTGAAAAATACATTAAGGATTTTATACCTTTCATTTTTACTACTGATAGAAACGGTCAGTTTTTACGGGGAATGCCCAGTACACATGAACTAAAACCTTTGGAAAAAAAACGAGATGGTGATGATTGGTATCGAGGATATAATCGTAAGATTTTATTAAGTGAGTTAAAAAAATTATTAAATTAAAGCTTCACGTAATATATCACGAACTATATCTAATTCAACGTTATGCGATACAAAGGTATCACCAATCCCACGCGCCATAATAAATGTTAGTTTACCATCAAGTACTTTTTTGTCTTGCCCCATAAGATCAATCAATACATTTTCGTCAGGTAATTCACCAATAATATCAGATAAATCAGCTTTCATGCCCATTTCTTTTAAATGCTTGCGAACCCTACTCGGCGCCTCTTGTGAACACAGACCTAGCCGCATTGATGTTTCAAATGCCAGGGCACACCCAATTGAAACACCTTCGCCATGAAGAAGCCTATCAGAAAAGCCAGTTGCAGCCTCTAATGCGTGACCAAACGTATGCCCAAGATTTAGCAATGCACGATCTCCTCTTTCTTTTTCATCCCTTGCAACAATATTTGCTTTCATCTCACAAGAACGTTTCACAGCATAAATACGCTTTTCAATATCTCCACTTGCCATTGCAGGTGCATTTTGCTCAAGCCATTCAAAAAACTTAAAATCGCCCAATAGGCCATACTTTACTACTTCACCATATCCTGCCAAAAAATCACGCGAAGAAAGAGTGCCTAATATATTGATGTCAGCTAATACCATTTGAGGCTGGTAGAAGGCACCAATCAAATTTTTACCTTGAGGGGAGTTGATGCCTGTTTTACCACCAACAGAGCTATCAACCTGTGCTAATAAGCTAGTAGGAATCTGTACAAACCTCACCCCACGGCGTAATATAGATGCCGCAAATCCAACCAAATCACCTATTACTCCACCACCAAATGCAACTACAATATCATCTCGTTCAATATGTTCCGCCAATAGCCATTCAACAGTTTTCTGAGCATGCATCCACGATTTTGTACTTTCTCCTGCTGGTAATATTAAAGTTGACACTTTAATCCCCTCAGAACTCAGACTACTTTTAAGGCAATTTAAATGTAACGATGCGACATTTTCATCCGTGACCACTGCTATTTTTCGTCGCCGGAGTAACGGTGAAATAAACGCACCAGTTTCCTGTAATAAATCAGTTCCAATATGAATTGTATAAGAGCGGTCATCTAATTTGACCTCAACATTATCAAGCATGACTTTGTACTTTCGTTAATCCAGAGTTTGGATCAGTTAATAATCGTTTAATAACTCTCTCAACCATGACTTCCTTAGTCTGGTTTGACAGAGCTTTAACACTAACTTGTGCTTTTGCATATTCAGGGTTACGTGCTTCATATAACTCTTTTAATTTCTCTTTAGGATTAGCAACCATGAGCAATGGACGTGTTTTTTTATCTTTGACCCTATCCCAAAGAGTATCAAAGTCGGCATCAAGCCACACAGATACACCGGATTTTGCAATCATTTTTTTATTTTCATCCGATAAAAAAGCTCCACCACCAGTAGATAAAACGTGAGGCTCTGCACTCAATAAACGCCTAATTACTTGCGTTTCCTTTAATCGAAAAAAATCTTCTCCATCACGTTCAAAAATTTCAGGAATAGACATATTTGCTGCCTGTACAATTTGTTCATCTGAATCAATGAATTCAACACCAATTCTATCCGCAATCAATGAACCAATAGCAGTTTTACCTGTACCCATTAAGCCTACTAAAACTAGAGTTTTGGACAGATAATAACTCACCTAAGGATCCTTTTTAGGCTTAAGATTGCCTATCTTAAATTTAAGCATATTAAAAACCATTTAAATTACTTTTACCTGTGATAACATTGTTGGTAAGCGTAACAAGAGCACTATGCAAATCAAACAAGGTGTCATAATGGGTAAATTTTTTAAATATTTCTTTTATTTGACTGTTTTAACATTAACTTTTCTTGTGGGATATTCTTTTTTTGGTGACCTATCAGCTCCAACAACACTGATTATTGAAAATATACCAATACCAAATGAAAATTAAATCATCATTTTTTAATATAATATTAAAACTATTTTCATATACTTTTTTGCAATATGAAACTCAACTATGCTATTTTGTTGTGTTGACTGATACATGAAACAAGACACAATATGGATCGAAGGCTTTTTAGAGGCAATTCATGCAGAGCGTAATGCATCAGAGAATACTTTGTTAGCCTACCGAAGGGATTTATTAGCATTTTGTACCTTTCTAAGACAACGACATAAAAAACTAATTACTGCAACCCGCGCTGATATTGAGGCATTTATAATAAATTTAGAATCTAATGGTATGGCACAAGCTACACGTGCAAGACGGTTATCAGCAATTAAACAAATTTATAGGTATGGATTTGAAGAGTCTTTAATTACAATTAATCCGTCATCAGAAATAAAAGGCCCAAAGCCTAAACGCACATTACCGAGCAACCTCTCAGAAGAAGATGTAAACAAACTACTAGAAGCATCCACAAAAGCAGGGCGCTCTCCAGAAAAGAAACGGCGTAGTAGTTGCTTAATGCAAATCCTATACGCTACAGGAATGCGAGTATCAGAACTTGTCTCTCTCCCAGTTGCTTCTGTTCGAGGGAACCCTCAAATGTTGCTTATCAAAGGTAAAGGTGGGAAAGATCGATTGGTACCCCTCTCGACACCTGCAAAAATGGCAATTGCAGCATATTTGGTTGATTGGGAAATTGTTCAAGAAAAAAATCGTTTAAAAGGAAAAATAACTTCAAAGTATTTATTTCCATCAAATTCTCAGCTTGGACACCTCACTCGTATCCGATTTTATATTTTCATAAAAGAAATCTGTTTAATTGCTGAGATTTCTCCAAACAAGGTGTCGCCACATACATTACGTCATGCATTCGCATCGCACCTATTAGCAAATGGAGCTGATTTAAGAGTTATTCAAATGTTATTGGGACATGCGGATGTGGCAACTACTGAAATTTATACACATGTATTAGACGAAAAACTAAAATCCTTAGTATTCAATCACCATCCCTTAGCAAATTAAACCCACATTTCTTTTGGTAAAATTTCCTCACTCGGCCAATATCCAGTCCTAAGTGTTGAGTGATATCCCTGTATGAGAGATGTAGCTTGCATAGCCTGAAATGCTGAGTTAACATCATATTCTAACTTCATGTTAATAATTGATTTTTCACTTATGATAATAAAATTTGTATCAATTTCTCCATTGTTAGCAGGCAATCCAATTGCACCTGAATTAACCCATTTTTTATCATTGATATCACGTATCATCGGAATTCCAGTATGACCCGCTAATACACAATCAATAGAGTTGATTTCTGTTTCAAGTAAATCTATTTCATTTAGTATAGTTTTATCACTGTCTACAGGCCAAATAAATTTAGAAACATCAGATGCACCGCCATGTACTACGCCAAAACGCAGATTGTTATGTGAAAAAATAATCCTATCTGGCAAATTTGACATCCAAATACGAGAACTTTCAGTTATCTGTGATTTTGCGTGTGCATACCATGTTTTCGACAATAAAGAACATGTAGAATCTAATTCAAATCCACAACCACAATCCTCTGCATCTACTGCTAATTGATTTTCACAATTACCTGCTAAAACATGACATCCAAAATCTCTGATACGTTCCACACTATCTTGTGCATACGCACAGTATGCAACCACATCACCTGTACAAATAATATTTTCAGGCAAAATATTCATACTAGCTGCTTTATCAATTAATGCGTCAAGAGCATGTAGATTTGAGTATACCCCCCCAAAAACTAATACATCCCCTGACAGTACACCTAAATCTATTTTTTTCATGCTATTCCCCAAATGGTCAAGGACGTCTATATAGTTCATAATAAATAATACTATGGAAGGTCGGAAAACAAATGAAAACCATTTATGCAGTAATTACAGGTATAGACGCTACTTCATGGCTAACAGTCTTAGCTATATTTGTTTTATTAGGCTTGTCCGCTTTTTTTTCAGGGTCGGAAACTGCCTTAACTGCAGCAAAACGTGGAAAATTGCACTCCATGGCAGATAAAGGATCACGCGGCGCTAAGCGCGCATTAGCCTTAACAGAAGATACCGAACGCTTAATTGGTGCTGTTTTATTAGGAAACAATTTAGTAAATATTTTAGCAGCTGCTTTAGCTACAAGTTTATTTACACGCCTATTTGGTGACAGTGGAGTTGCTCTGGCAACTTTAGTTATGACTTTGTTAGTTTTAATTTTTGCTGAAGTTTTACCAAAAACATATGCTTTAACTAATTCTGAAGGTGCAGCAAGCTTGGTTTCAGCACCAATACGCATATTAGTAACAGTATTATCACCAATTGTAGCTACTGTTCGCCTTTTGGTACGCATTATGCTACGAATACTAGGCGCCAATATGTCAGAAATCGGGAGAGGTGACGCAGCTCAAAAAGAAATTGCAGGTGCCATAGCTTTAGGTCATTCAGAAGGTGATTTTGAAAAAGATGATCGTGATCGCCTCCTAGGTGCATTAGATTTGAAAGATCGTGAAGTTGAAGAAATTATGTTACATCGCTCAAACATTGAAATAATAGATGCAGCTTCAGATCCTCAAAGTATTGTTAGTCAAAGCCTTGCTTCACGTTATACTCGGTTACCAATATTTAAAGATGAGCCTGAAAATATTATTGGAATTATTCATACCAAAGATTTGTTAAGAGAAGTTGACCGTCTCGTTCGAGGAGAAGATGGTGGCCCCAATGCTTTAAAAAAATTAGATGTCCTTAAGATTGCTCGAGAACCATATTTCGTGCCAGAAACGACACCATTAGATGACCAAATGAGAGAGTTTTTACGTCGCAAGGCTCATTTTGCATTGGTTGTAGACGAGTATGGTGATTTACAAGGCTTAATAACACTTGAAGATATTCTAGAAGAGATAGTAGGCGAAATAACTGATGAGCATGATGAAGACGCTGAAATTTTAGATGGTAAGGACACATCGGGAAATTTTGAAATTGATGGATCTGCCACAATTCGTGATATTAATCGCATGCATGATTGGAGCTTGCCAGATAATGAAGCAAATACAATTGCCGGATTAGTAATCCATGAAGCACAGATGATTCCAAAAACTGGGCAGGTATTTAGTTTTCATGGGTTTAGATTCGAAATAGCTGGGCGAAACCAAAACCGAATTACAAAGCTAAAGGTACGCATACTTTGAACATCTTATTTTTTGATGACATCAGTCTTGAAAAACTATAAACAAAAATTTAATTAAATGAGTGTTATAAAATGAATTTTATTACTTCTTCGCTTTTACTTGTAGCATTAGTTGTAGCGGGCCCATCCATAGCTTCAGACACTATTACATTAGATACTGAATTTCCATTGAACCCACCTCAGGAAAATAATAAAGGCCCTTATGTTCGTGAAACACATGGCATATGGGAAGTGCGCTGTGTCAAAATTGACGAGAAAGAAAATTGTACTTTATATCAACTTTTAAAAGATAAAAATGACATTTCGGTGGCAGAAATAAATATTGAAGTTTTACCTGAAGGCAGTCAAGCCTCAGCTGGAATTACGGTTATCACGCCACTTGGAACATTACTAACTGCACAATTAGGTTGGAGCATTGATGCGAATAAAGTTCGAAAATATTCGTTTAGCTGGTGTGAGCAAAGCGGATGTATTGCACGTTTTGGATTAACAAATGAAGATGTGTTATCGATGAAAAAAGGAGCTAGCGGTAAAGTATCAGTAGTATCCATTTCCAACCCAGAAGAGCCATTTGAATTAACTTTATCATTAAATGGTTTCACATCCGCTTGGAATTCAGTCACCCCTAATTAAATTGAACGCAATGCAATTACTGCGTTAAGCCCACCAAAGGCAAATGCATTACTCATAACAGCACTAACTTTTTTATCTCGTGCATGATTTGGAATAATATCTAAATCACAGTTTGGGTCTGCTTTTTCGTAACCTACGGTTGGTGCAATCATGCCGTCTTTAAGAGCAGCAATACATGCTATAAGCTCAACAGCACCAGTACCACCAATCAAATGTCCATGCATAGATTTAGTAGAGGATACCATTAGTTTCTTTGTATGATCTTTAAACACTTCTTTAATTGCTGATGCTTCAGTTTTATCATTAGCTACAGTACCAGTACCGTGGGCATTTATATAACCAATTTCTTCTGGGTTCATTTTAGCATCCTTTAACGCTGCTAAAATAGCCCGCCTTGCACCACCTATTGACGGCATTACAATATCTGCAGCATCACTACTCATTGCAAAACCTGAAATTTCAGCTAAAATAAATGCACCTCTAGCTCGCGCATGTTCATATTCTTCAAAAACAAATATTGCGGCGCCTTCACCCTGAACCATTCCATTTCGAGTAGCACAAAAGGGGCGACAACCATCATGAGACATTACCCGTAAACCCTCCCATGCTTTAATTCCCCCAAAGCATAACATACTTTCAGATCCACCAGTTATCATTACCTGTGCTGCACCAGAACGCACCAAATTAAAAGCTTGCCCCATTGCGTGATTAGAAGATGCACACGCTGTTGAAACTGTGAAGCTAGGGCCTTTAAGGTTATTAGCCAAAGAAACATGACTAACAGCTGCATTATTCATCAACCGCGGAACAATAAAAGGATGCACACGATTTTTTCCTTCTTGGTAAACCGCACGATAGTTTTCATCTTGTGTTTGCAAACCTCCCCCAGCAGTACCTAAAACAACACCAGAATAGTGTGAAAGTTCTCCTTCAAATATTAATCCAGATTGCAAAATTGCTTCACGAGCAGCAAAAACAGCAAACTGTGTAAACCTATCGTATAGAGATAACTCTTGTCGTTTAAAATACTTTTTAGGATCAAAATTTTTGATTTGACCACCAATTTTTATATTTAGCCTATTTATATCAGTAAATTCCATTTGACCAATAGCACAACGAGATTCTGACATCGCCTGAATAGTAGATGCAACATCAATGCCTAAGGCATTAATTGTGCCCTGACCTGTGACAACTACACGTTTCATTCTCTAATTATCTTTGGCTGAAACCAGCTCTTCAATAGCATTTATAATTGTTTTAACTTTGCTTACATCAAATTCAGATGCAGCTGGATCATTTGCATTGAACGGAATATTTATCTCAAAATACTCTTCAATAGAAAATATAGCTTCAACCAAACCAAGACTATCTAAGCCTATGTCCTCTATCAACATATCAATAGAAACTTCAGAAGTATCTAACATTGCCTGTTCAGCAATGATCTTTATGACCTTGTCTTGAACTGCATTTGTCATGATAAAAAACCTTATAGTTGTAACTTTTAAAGCTGATTTACTTAATTTGATCTGTCTTTAGAACTATTTTCTCCAGCTTTGTGACCTTAGACACTAAACGAGGTAAGCGACGGATTGCTTTATAAGTTTCTATATTTAGGTCCATACGCATTGCGGGGTTACCCATCATAACACGACCAGAGGGGACATTCGAAGAAACTCCAGATTTGCCAGCAACAATAACATCACTACCAATATTAATATGGTCAGCAACACCAACTTGACCACCTAAAACAACTCTATCTCCAATAACAGAACTTCCAGCAACTCCCACTTGGCCACAAATAAGACAAGTCGAACCAATAGTTACATTATGTCCAATGTGTACAAGGTTATCCAACTTACTACCATTTCCAATAAAAGTATTTTCAATTGTACCTCGATCAATGGCACAATTAGCACCAATCTCAACATTTTCACCAATTATAACTGTTCCTAGAGAATTAATACGTTCAAACGAAGTAGTGCGTGATGTAGAGGTAATTTTCCCAGTTTTTTTGGCCTCTTCAACTGCACCAGGTTGTGGTGTCACGTAAGAAAAGCCATCAATCCCAATGACAGCGTTCGATTGACAAATGAAGCCTTTGCCTATTTGAACACGCGCGCCAATACGAACACCAGAGTATATGAGTGAATCTGAACCTATTATTGCATATTCTGAAACAGTTGAATGTGATAAAATACGCGTATTATCTCCAATCTTTACTTTTTTACCAATAATAACGAAGGCGCCAATGGAAACATTTGCACCAATTTCAGCATCACTAGCAACAATAGCCGTAGGATGAATTCCTAATTCAATTTCAGGTAATTTTTCAAATAAATAGGTTACACCAGATAAAATATATCGCGAACGAGGTGCTATAATTGCAGCCTTTAAACCCATGCTTTTCCAATCAGCACCTGGCCAAACTATTCCAGCTTGAGCATCACTGAGTTTTAATGATTCTGCGTAACTTGGATCCATGGCTAATGCCAACTGATCAACTGTGGCATTAGCAGGTGCATGTACTCCTGTAATAATCAAACTGAGATCACCAAATGCCTCAGCATTCAAAGTACTAGCAATTTCTTCAATCGTAATTTTTTTCATTCTAGTCCCTGCCGTCAAAATGAAGTCTTTGTCGGTATTTAGTAAATGTTTATTCTCTTGATTATCATATAACTAGTCCAGCTTTCTATAGACAAAAAATGTTACAACTAATTACGTGTCGTTCCGTCACCAGTTACTAAGTACTTAAAACTTGTAAGTTGTTCAGCTCCTACAGGACCTCGAGCATGCATTTTACCTGTGGCTATCCCAATTTCAGCCCCCATCCCAAATTCACTACCATCGGCAAATTGTGTGGATGCGTTTCGCATTAAAATAGCACTATCAACTTTCTGGAAAAATTCCACCGCAGTTGTGTCGTTTTCAGTCATAATACAGTCAGTGTGATTAGAAGAATACTTTTGTAAATGATTGATGGCATCACTTAACCCATCAACTATCCGCACTGCGATTATTAAATCTAAATATTCTTTACCCCAATCATCTTCCAAAGCGGGAATAACACCACTTATTGATTGCAAAGTTTTGTCGCCTCGAACCTCTACTCCAGCATCTATTAAATCAGTTATGAACGGTGCACCTTTAGTTTCATAAAAAGTACGATCAATTAAAAGACATTCTACAGAGCCACAAACACCTGGACGGCGTATTTTAGAATTCATAATTACTGCACGTGTTTTTACTAAATCGGCATCTGTATCTATGTAAATATGACAAATACCTTCAAGATGCGCAAAAACAGGAACACGGGCTTCGGATTGAACACGGCTAACCAATCCCTTGCCTCCACGGGGCACAATCACATCAATATAGTCAGTCATAGTTAACATTTGGCCAACAACCGCACGATCTCGCGTAGGGACTAGCTGTATAGAATTAGCAGAAAGACCTGCTGATATCAAACCTCGAACTAGACATTTATGTATTGCGCCAGAAGAATGAAAACTTTCTGAACCACAACGTAATATTACTGCATTACCCGCTTTAAGGCATAGTGCTCCAGCATCTGCAGTCACATTAGGACGGCTTTCATAAATAACGCCAATAACACCTAATGGTGTTCTAATGCGCTGAATATTTAAACCAGACGGCCTATCCCATTCTGTTAATACCTTGCCAACAGGATCAATTTGCGACGCAACAGCCCTAAGGCTATCAACAATTGATTTAATTCTAACTTCATCAAGCATCAGGCGATCTAACATTGCAGCTGAAAGACCTTTCTCCAACGCAAAATTCATATCAAATGTATTTTCTTTTAATATACCGGCGCGAAAGGCCCATACTTCATTTGCAGCATTATCCAAAGCTTGCTTTTTTTGTTCTGAACTAGCACAGGCCAACTCAGCACTTGCAAACTTTGCCTGTGCCCCAATCTTCTGCATTTCAGCTTTAATATCCATCATACCTCACAAAACCATATCATCGCGATGAATTAAAGCGCCACGGCCTGCATAACCCAAAATGTTAGCAATATCGTTAGTTTTCTTACCTGAAATTAATTCTGCTTCATGCATATCATAACTCACTAAACCTTTACCCAATTCTTGGCCTAATTCATTTTGAATACATAATGCATCTCCACGGTTAAAGACGCCCTCTATTGTTTTAACACCTACAGACAATAACGACTTTCCCAATTTTAATGCTGCTTCTGCACCAACATCAACAGTAATTAATCCTTTTGGCTTCATACTAGAAATCCAAATTTTACGTGCCAAATTTGGTGAATTAGCTGATTTGAACCAACTACACTTTACTCCTGCTGATAGTGCTGACAGAGGGCGTTCAATATCACCCTCCATAATGACCATAGTACAGCCAGCCGACATAGCGGTTTTAGCTGCCATTAACTTAGTACGCATCCCCCCTTTGGAAGACACAGTACCTGTATCACCTGCACCAGCTTCCATCTCTGATGTAATTTTTTCTATAAGTGGAATGTGCTTAGCAGTACTATCGATACGTGGATCACCTGTGTACAGCCCATCTACATCTGATAATAAAATTAAGAGATCACCCTCAACCATAGAAGCCACTTGGGCTGCTAATCGATCATTATCACCAAATCTAATCTCATCTGTTGCAACAGTGTCGTTTTCGTTAACTATTGGAACAACATCTAATCCTAGCAAAGTAGTCATAGTTCTTCGTGAATTCAGATAACGTCGTCGATCAGTACTATCTTCTAATGTAAGCAATATTTGTGCAGTTTTAATTCCCAAGGGGCCTAATGCTGCTTCATATGCTTGTGCTAATCGAATTTGACCAACAGCAGCAGAAGCTTGGCTTTCTTCTAAAGATAGAATACCATCAGAAAGGCGTAAAACATTTCGTCCAAGCGCAATTGATCCAGATGATACTATTAAAACTTTATGTCCCTGTAACTTTAGGTCGGCAATATCTGCAGCTAATCCGCGCAACCAATCTGTGCGTAAGTCACCAGTGACTGAATCTACCAATAAAGCAGACCCAATTTTTATTATAATGCGCTTATAGCTATTTAGGGCCGCCATAAGCCAGTCTCCTCATCAACATTTTCAAGCTCCTCGTCCTTTTTTGCCCTTTCAGAAGCATCACGCTTTTCAACCTCAGCAACTACAGCACGTAATACATCAGTAACACCAGCTCTAGAAACACCAGATAACTGCAAAACAGGGGCGCCAACAGCTAATCCAAGCTCATGAGCTTTTACCGCTAATTCAGTAGCATCAATAGCATCAATTTTATTAAGAGCGGTAACTCGTGGACGTTCAGCAAGATCTCCACCATACTTTTCCAATTCTTGGATGATAGTATGATAATCTTCAACTACTGTATCAGACGTACCATCAACAAGATGCAACAACACAGCACAGCGTTCTACATGTCCTAAAAACCTAACCCCTAAACCAATACCCTCTGAAGCACCTGCAATTAAACCAGGAATGTCTGCAATTACAAATTCTTTGCCATCCACACCCACTACACCAAGATTAGGATGCAAAGTTGTAAATGGATAGTCTGCAATTTTTGGACGAGCGTTGGATGTTGCTGCTAAAAATGTAGATTTACCAGCATTTGGAAGGCCAAGTAATCCAGAATCTGCAATTAATTTTAAACGAAGCCAAATTGTCCGCTCTACGAAAGGTTGGCCAGGGTTAGCTCGACGTGGAGCTTGATTTGTTGAGGATTTAAAATGTAAGTTACCAAAACCACCATTGCCACCTTGTGATAAAGTGTAACGCTGGCCTGTTCTCGTCATATCAATAATTACAGTCTCTTGATCCTCTTCCAAAATTTCTGTGCCAACAGGTACTTTAAGAATAATATCTTGACCATCACCACCAGAACGCTGTTTACCCATACCAGAGCGTCCATTTTGAGCAAAAAAGTGTTGCTGATATCTAAAATCAATTAATGTGTTAAGATTATCTATAGCTTCAACAATTACATCTCCACCGCGCCCACCGTTGCCACCATCTGGTCCACCATATTCAGTATGAGCTTCACGGCGGAAAGAAATACAGCCATTTCCACCCGCGCCTGATTTAATATAGACTTTTGCTAGATCAAGGAATTTCATAAGATATCTCTATTGGTTTAACTATTGGATATAGAAGCGCAACCAAATGAACAAGCGCCACAAACAAAAAGGGCCGGCAAATCTGCCGACCCTTTTAAAAAACATAAATTTTATCCGTCGATTTATTCAGCAGCTTCAGTCGCCAATAAAACCGATACAAATGTACGTCCCTTGAAGCCTTTGTGAAACTTTACGTTACCACCTGATAATGCAAATAATGTGTGATCTTTACCTTGACCAACATTTTCACCAGGCCACCACTTATTGCCACGTTGGCGACATATGATATTCCCAGGTATAACCAATTCACCACCATATTTTTTAACGCCAAGGCGACGTCCAGCGGAGTCGCGACCGTTGCGGGACGAGCCGCCTGCTTTTTTATGTGCCATTTCGCTTCGCTCCTATTTATCTTTAGCTTTTTTAGCTGCTGCCTTTTTAGGCGCTGCTTTTTTTGCTACTGGTTTCTTTTCAGCAGCAACTTTTTTTGCTACAGGCTTCTTTTCAGCAGCAACTTTTTTTGCTGCTGGCTTCTTAACTGGTGCAACAGGAGCAGCAGTTGTATCAAAACCGCGACCATTTTCAGCAATAGAAACTCCAGATTTCTCTGCGCCTTTTGCTAAGATATTTGTTACACGTAAAATAGTAATTTGTTGCCGATGGCCTTTACGCCGTTGTGAACTGTGCTTGCGACGACGTTTAACATAGTTAATGACCTTTGGGCCTTTACCTTGTTCTAAGATTTCTGCTTGAACAGCAGCATCTGCAACAGTAGGAACACCAATTACTAGGTTCTCGCCACCAACCATCAAAATTTCATTAAATTGAACAGTTTCGCCAGCATTGCCAGTTACTTTTTCAATACGTAGGATATCCCCACTAGCAACTTTATACTGTTTACCACCAGTTTTTAGAACCGCAAACATATGCGTTTTTCCTTTAGCTTCCGCGTCTTTCGGCCCCTCGTTTCCAAGTGTTTTGGAGATCATCTCCGCCTTCAAACTGCGCGCTCTTTTAAAGAGCGATCATACAAAACTACGTGGATATTCACGTAGATAAGGGCTTATCGGAAAAACAGACTTATAAGTCAAGCGGATAGTCCTTTTAATCTACACTCTGAGCGACTCACTAATCAATGATCTTGACTTTAAGCACACTTTCTACAGAAAAATTATTTATACAAATAAATATGTTACAACCTATATATAATACCCAATAAATTAACCAATTTCTTCCAGCTCAATTAGCGCGCCATTAAAATCTTTAGGATTCAAAAAAATTACAGGGTTTCCATGAGCGCCTATTTTTGGTGTGCCATCTCCCAAAATTCTCGCACCCTCAGATTTCAGTTTAATAATAGCTGCTTTGATATTATTTACTTCATAGCAAATGTGGTGAATACCACCCGATACATTTTTTTTCAAAAAACCAGCGATCGGGCTATTTTTTCCCAAAGGGCAAAGCAATTCAATTTTAGTATTAGGCAGTTCAATAAATACAGCAGTCACACCATGTTCAATTAAATCCTGGCGTTCACCAACAGTGGCCCCCAATGCACCTGAATACTGCAGCGTTGCCACGTCTAAATCGGTGACTGCAATCGCAATATGGTTTAAACGTCCTATCATTTGATGTTCCTCCTCAAGCCTTGGACCTGACCTAATACTGAATTAGCCGCATCAATTACATTTGTTCCTGGGCCAAATACTTCGGCAACGCCAGCTTCACGTAAGAAATCATAATCTTTCTCAGGAATGACGCCACCCGCAACTACAATAATATGTTGTCCTCCATTAACTTTTAATAGTTCAACTATTTCAGGAATTAGTGCCTTATGCCCTGCAGCTAAAGAAGAAACTCCCACAACATCAACACCTAATTTAATAGCTTTATCAGCAATTTCTTCAGGAGTTTCGAACATATCTGATAAATCGACAGTAAAACCAAGATCAGCAAAAGCTGTAGCAATCACTTTAGCACCACGATCATGCCCATCTTGACCAACTTTGGCTACTAAAACATGAGGACGCTGCTCCATATCCTGAATGCGAGCCTGTAAATTTTTATATTCAGGATCACCTGCATAGGCATTTTCATAAACCCCACTAATCACCCTAGTGGTTGCAGAGTGGCGTGAGAATGCTATTTCCATAGCATCTGAAATTTCGCCTAATGACGCACGATGACGCGCAGCTTCTACAGCAAATTCTAATAAATTTCCCTTTCCACTTGTGGCTGCGTTTTCCAGGTTTTTTAACGCATTATTACATGCCGAAAAATTACGGCTACGTTTCATCTTATCTAAACGCGCCATTTGAGATTCACGTACCGCAGTATTGTCTATTTCACGTGTTTCTAATTGGTCTTCTTCTTCTAGGCGGTATTTATTAACACCAACAATAACATCTTCGCCCTTATCAACGCGAGCTTGGCGAAATGCAGCGGCTTCTTCTATCCGCATTTTTGGTAATCCAGCTTCAACAGCTTTAGTCATTCCACCTAAAGCTTCTACTTCTTCAATCAACTCCCATGCCTTATCAGCCAAATCTTTAGTTAGTGCCTCTACATAATATGACCCTCCCAACGGATCGACCACATCAGTTATGCCACTCTCATGCTGTAATATTAGTTGCGTGTTTCGAGCAATTCGTGCAGATTTTTCAGTGGGTAGTGCAATAGCTTCATCAAAAGAGTTAGTATGGAGAGATTGAGTTCCACCTAAAGTAGCGGCCATCGCCTCAATCGTAGTACGAACTATATTGTTATATGGATCTTGTTCAGTCAATGAGACCCCAGAAGTTTGGCAATGAGTGCGTAACATTTTAGAGCGATCTGATTTAGCTCCAAAATCCGTCATAATCTTAGCCCACATCTGGCGTGCCGCCCGCAGTTTTGCAGTCTCCATAAACAAATTCATGCCAATACAGAAGAAAAATGATAATCTACCGGCAAAAGCATCTATATCTAGGCCTTTGCTCAATGCTGCACGAACATATTCCATTCCATCTGCAAGAGTGTAGGCAAGCTCTTGAGCTAGCGTCGAACCAGCTTCTTGCATGTGGTAACCACTAATTGAAATTGAATTGAATTTCGGCATTCCTAATGCAGTATACTCAATAATATCTGAAACGATGCGCATACTTGGTTCTGGAGGATAGATATATGTATTTCGCACCATAAATTCTTTTAAAATATCATTTTGTACAGTTCCAGACAAAACAGACTTATTTACGCCCTGCTCTTCGCCCGCTACAATAAACATTGCCAATACTGGAATAATAGCTCCATTCATCGTCATCGATACTGACATTTTATCTAAAGGTATTCCTTCAAACAAAATCTTCATATCTTCAACACTGTCGATTGCAACTCCAGCCTTTCCTACATCTCCAACTACTCTGGGATGATCACTGTCATATCCACGATGCGTAGCCAAATCGAATGCTACTGATAAGCCTTTTTGACCTGCAGCTAAATTACGGCGATAAAAGGAATTACTTTCTTGAGCAGTTGAAAACCCAGCATATTGGCGAATAGTCCATGGCCGCCCAGTATACATCGAGGCCTTTACGCCTCTAGTAAATGGTGCAACACCAGGAATTTCATCAATAACACTTTCTGGTACATCATCAACATCATAAAATGATTTAATATCAATATCTTCTGGCGTACTAGTGACTGATGGCTTACTGCCTTTGGCTTCTTTTGTTGCCAATTCAGTCCATATTTTCTTACGATTATTAGCCATTTTTACCTCTTACTCACCATTTTGTGGCGGATATTCAAACTTACTAGTGACACTATAGCTTTGAAAATAATAAAGCCAAAAAGTATCTAAATGAATATTTAGAACATCTATATTTATACAAATTCCATGATAATTTCATCTACGGCCAAACTGTCACCTTCAAACACAGATATTTTAGATACAATTCCTGGGCGCGCAGCACGTAATACATTCTCCATTTTCATAGCTTCGACCATAGCTAGAGCTTGCCCTTCTTCTATCATGTCGCCCTCAGATACCATTATAGAAACTATTAAACCTGGCATTGGGCAAAGTAACAATTTAGATGTATCAGCAGGTTTTTTATCTGGCATCAAGACCGCTAATTCAGCAACCCTTGGTTTCATTACTTTAATGATCTGTTCAGCACCACGTGCACGAAGAGAATAACCGCCAATCACAGGGTTTACTTTTACGGCATACGATACATTGTTTAGTGTTAATTCTGCCAAAGTGTTTCCCAATTCATATTTAATTAAAGATTTAAAAGATTTTTCACCCAGGGTAATATTATATCCATCAATTAAATCACTAATAGTTGCATCAGTATTTTGACGCCCAATTCTTATAGTTAACTTGTCCTCTTGAGGAACTGAATGATCAAACGTGCTATCGCGCGCAGAAATACGTTTCATTTTCATTCGAGTAATAATTAAAGCAGTAGCTGATAATACATTTTGCAAATTTTCATTTGGCGATACACCCTTAAAGCCATTTGGGTATTCCTCTTCAATAAATGCAGTCGTTATATTGCCTGATTGGAAACGAGAATGCCCCATAACAGCAGACAAGAAAGGTAAGTTATGTCCAATACCTTCCAACTCAAAATTATCTAGTGCTGTTTCCATCACAGAAATTGCTGCATCACGATCAGGAGCCCAAGTACATAGTTTTGCGATCATTGGATCATAAAACATTGAAATTTCACCACCTTCAAACACACCTGTGTCATTTCTCACAATTCGATCAGCATGTACTTCTTCAACTGGTGGGCGATAACGAGTTAAGCGGCCAATTGACGGTAGAAAATTACGGTAAGGGTCTTCAGCATATAAGCGACACTCCATTGCCCAGCCATTAAGTTTTACATTATCTTGCTTGTGCGAAAGCTTCCCGCCCATGGCTATACAAATCATTTGTTCAACTAAATCTATACCCGTAATCATTTCTGTTACCGGGTGCTCCACTTGCAACCGGGTATTCATTTCCAGAAAATAGAAATTACGATCTTTATCGACAATAAATTCTACCGTACCAGCACTTGTATAGCCGACAGCAAGCGCTAAAGCGCATGATTGCTCCCCCATTGCTTTACGTGTGTTATTATCCAAAAATGGACTTGGAGCTTCTTCAATAACTTTTTGATTTCGACGCTGAATAGAACATTCACGTTCACCCAAATAAATACAATTACCGTGACTGTCAGCTAATACCTGAATTTCGATATGGCGTGGTTGTACTACAAATTTTTCAATAAAAATCCTGTCATCACCAAAGCTACTAGCAGCTTCGGATTTTGAACGTGCAAACCCTTCTCGCGCTTCTTCGTCATTCCAAGCAATTCGCATTCCTTTACCACCGCCACCTGCAGAAGCTTTAATCATAACAGGATAGCCAATTTCACTTGATATTTTAACCGCATGCTTAGCATCATCAATCAAATCCATGTGTCCAGGGACAATTGAAACGTTAGCTTCTTGAGCAATTTTCTTGGATGTTATTTTATCACCCATAGCCTTAATAGCAGGAACTGGCGGTCCGATAAATATTATATTTTCAGCAGCTAGGCGCTCACAAAATTCTGCTCGTTCAGAAAGAAATCCATACCCTGGATGCACAGCATTTGCACCAGTCTGTTTACAAGCAGCTATAATCTTATCAATAACTAAATAACTTTCTGATGCTGGTGATGACCCAATATACACAGCTTCGTCTGCCATTTTAACGTGCAGAGCATTTTCGTCAGAATCTGAGTAAACAGCAACAGTTCTAATACCCATTTTTTTAGCTGTTTTAAAAATACGGCATGCTATTTCACCGCGATTTGCTACTAGTATTTTCTTAATCATATCAGACACCTACAATGGAATATTATCATGTTTTTTAAATGGTTGATTCACTTTTTTATTTTTAAGAAGTTCAAAACTGCGTGCTATGCGGCGACGAGTTGATCGAGGATTAATTACTTCATCAACAAACCCCCTTTGAGCTGCTACAAATGGATTAGCAAACCGTTCCTCATAATCAGCTGTATGTTTTGCGATTTTTTCCTCATCGCCTAAATCAGCTCTATGTAAAATTTCAGTGGCACCCTTAGCTCCCATCACAGCAATTTGAGCGGACGGCCATGCATAATTAACGTCAGCTCCCAAATGTTTGGGCGCCATAACACAATATGCTCCCCCATATGCCTTTCGTGTAATCACAGTTACCAATGGTACAGTCGCTTGAGCATATGCAAACAATAATTTAGCCCCATGCTTTATTATTCCACCATATTCCTGCGCAGTGCCTGGCAAAAAACCTGGTACATCTTCAAGAGTTAAAATTGGAATACTAAAAGCATTGCAAAATCTGACGAATCTTGCACCTTTTCTACTAGCATTAATATCTAGGCACCCTGCTAATACCATTGGCTGATTGGCTACAACACCAATGGTTTCGCCATTAATACGGATAAAACCTATTAATAAATTGCCCGCAAATTCTTTTTGTATTTCAAAAAAATCACCTTCGTCAGCTAACTTTACCACTACCTCACGCATATCATAGGGTTGATTGGGATTATTTGGAACCAATGTATCTAGAGATTTATCTTCACGATCCCAGAAGTCCAATGTCGCATGATGTGGTGCTTTTACTCCAGCATTTAGAGGTAGAAAAGAATAAAATCGGCGTAAATCAAGTAATGCCTCAATATCATTTTCATATGCTCCATCCGCTACTGAAGATTTTTTAGTATGTGTAATAGCTCCCCCAAGATCTTCTGCAGTAACAATTTCATTAGTAACAGTTTTAACTACATCAGGGCCAGTCACAAACATATATGAAGTATTTTTTACCATAAATATAAAGTCAGTCATTGCTGGTGAATAAACTGCTCCCCCCGCAGATGGCCCCATAATCATAGAAATTTGTGGAATTGCACCTGAAGCTTGAGCATTGCGATGAAAAACTTCACAATAACCAGCTAAAGACGCAACACCTTCCTGAATTCGTGCACCACCACTATCTGAAATACCAATTACGGGAATACCATTTTGCATAGCCAAATCCATAATTTTACAGATTTTTTCAGCATGTGTTTCTGATAAAGATCCCCCAAAAACAGTGAAATCCTGAGAATACAGATACACTGGTCGACCATTAATAGTTCCCCATCCAGTAACGACACCATCGCCCGGAATTTGTTTTTCAGACATTCCAAAATCAACGCATCGATGCGTTTTATACATATCATACTCTTCAAAGCTACCACTATCTAGCAACACCTCTATGCGTTCTCGTGCCGTAAGCTTCCCGCGTGCATGTTGAGCGTTAATCCGTTCTTGTCCACCACCTAAACGTGCTTTGTCACGCCGCGCTTCAAGTTGTTCAGATATAGTTGCCATTATACTTTTCCTCACTAGTCGCGTAAAATTCACGACTTTCAATCTATTTAAATCAATTTAATGCCTCGCAAACATTGACACAATAGGTCTCAAAGCATATCGTGCGATATTGTTAATCTTTGCATCTTTTAATATAGTGAATTGCTAATTTGTATAATGGATAAAAGTTCAAGAAAACTATTTGCTGGTGCGCAAATGCGAAACCTTCGAAATATGGAAGATTTATCGCAAAAAGACTGTGCTATGCGCTTAGGAATTTCTGCAAGTTACTTGAATCAAATTGAAAACAATCAGCGCCCACTTACTGCTGCAGTTATTCTTGCACTGGTTGAAGAATTCAAAGCAGATATTTCAAAATTTACTTCTGATAATAGTAGCAGGAGATTATCAGACCTACGTGAAATCTTACATGATCCAGTTTTCAAAGACGTTGCACCATCCCTACAAGAATTAAAAATTGCCACGTCAAATAGTCCAGACTTTACCAGTGCATTTTTAGTATTACACAATGCATACCAATCGTCCCAAGAACAGTTAGCTTCATTTGATGATTTACTCCAAAATAAAGAAAATGCACTTCAAGCTCAACCTTATGAAGAAGTTCGTGACTTTTTTCACTATCAGAACAACTACATTGATACATTAGACCGTAATGCCGAAGAATTCGCATTAAGCAAAGGGTTACATGCTGGTTCAATGCAAAATAAACTTATAGATCATCTAAAAATACATCATAAAATTGAGGTTAGGTATTCCAATACTTTAGAACCTCATCAAATGCGTATTATGAGAAGTAAAATTTTACTATTGAACGAAAACTTCCCAGATCCGACAAAAAATTTCCAATTATTACAACAGATAGCTTTCTTAGAGCGAGTCAAAGATATTGATGATATATTGGAAGCAGCAAACCTTAAGTCAAAAGAATCTAGAGATATTGCACGGCTTGGCTTAGGCAATTATTTTGCAGGCGCTGCATTAATGCCATACCGCAACTTTTTAAATGCCGCACAAACATTTCGCCATGATTTGGAACTACTTGCAGGAAAATTTAATGCAAGCATTGAACAAGTTGCACATCGCTTATCAACCATGCAGCGCGCAGGCGAAAAAGGTGTCCCATTTTTCTTCTTACGCGTTGATAGATCAGGCACCATAACGAAGAGGCATTCAGCAACACAATTACAGTTTGCGCGCTTTGGGGGAGCATGCCCACTTTGGAATGTTCATCAAGCATTTGAGCGTCCAGGAGAATTTGTACGTCAACTTGCTATCACACCTGATAACGAGAAATATTTTTGCGTCGCCCGGACCATAACAAAACGTTCACCAGGTTATCATTCAAATATACGACGTTATTCTATTGGCTTAGGGTGCAATATTAGTCATGCTAAAGCTGTAGTTTACGCAGACGATCTAAATTTTGAGAATATTGAAAGCTTTGATCCAATTGGAATATCATGCCGAATTTGTGAACGGACAGCTTGTCATCATAGATCAGTACCACCAATTGGCAAAACGCTACGTATCGAGACTTCGAAACGTAGCGTTGTACCATTTAATATTGTTAGTGATTAGCCCATAACAGGAATAGAAAATTCACCACCCTCTTTTATTCCAGAAGGCCATCGTGCAGTCACTGTCTTTGTCCGTGTATAAAACTTAAACGCATCAGGACCGTGTTGATTCAAATCACCAAACACAGATTTCTTCCAGCCACCAAAAGTGTGATAAGCCAAAGGCACAGGAATTGGTACATTAATACCAACCATGCCAACATTGATACGATTTGCAAAATCACGAGCAGTATCACCATCACGAGTGTAGATAGCAGTGCCATTTCCATACTCGTGATCCATAGCATAACCAATTGCTTCTTCATAAGTTTTAGCACGTATTGTAGACAGTACTGGTCCAAAGATTTCTTTAGTATATATATCCATGTCAGAAGTTACATTATCAAATAGATGTGGGCCAACAAAAAAGCCATCTTCATAACCCTGAAGGTTAAAGTTACGGCCGTCCACAACCAATTTGGCACCCTGATCAATACCAGATTGCACTAGTTTTAAAATATTTTCTTTAGCTGCGGCTGTTATAACAGGACCATAATCAACATCATTTCCCGCAGTATAAGGACCAACCTTTAGTGTTTCTATGCGTGATGTTAGTTTTTCAATCAAAAGATCTGCTGTTTCTTCACCCACTGGTACGGCTACTGAAATGGCCATACAACGTTCACCAGCAGCCCCATAGCCAGCACCAAGTAACGCATCAGCAGCCTGATCAAGATCTGCATCTGGCATAATAATCATATGATTTTTAGCACCACCAAAGCATTGCACACGCTTGCCGTTTGCACAGCCTGTTGCATAAATGTATTCAGCAATGGGAGTAGATCCAACAAAACCAATTGATTGTACAGTTTCTGAGTGCAAGAGTGCGTCCACAGCTTCTTTATCACCATTTACAACCTGTAATATACCATCAGGTAAGCCAGCTTCTTTTAACAATTCAGCTAGCATTAATGGGACCGAAGGATCACGTTCTGATGGTTTCAAAATAAATGCATTTCCACATGCAATTGCAGGAGCAAACATCCACATTGGTATCATTGCAGGAAAATTAAATGGTGTTATTCCTGCAGTTACACCTAAAGCTTGGCGCATTGAATACATATCGATGCCTGGTCCAGCACTATCAGTAAAATCGCCTTTGAGCATCTGTGGCGCACCAATACAATATTCGACAACCTCTAGGCCACGTTGAACGTCACCAGCGGCATCAGGCAATGTTTTGCCATGTTCACGACTTAACGCTTCGGCTAATTTATCCATATCACGGTTTAGTAGCCCAACAAATTTCATCATAACACGTGCACGGCGTTGTGGATTAACCGCTGCCCAAGCTGGCTGGGCTGCCGCTGCTTTGGCAATGATAGCATTAACTTCTTCTGTTGAGGCAAGAGGGCATTGTGCCTGTACTTCACCTGTAGCTGGGTTAAAAACATCAGAAAAGCGACCCGATACGCCTTCAATGTGTTCACCATTTACGAAATGCGTTAAATTTTGCATTAAAATCTCCTAATAATATTTCTCAAATCTCTTTTAAACTGCAAAATTACAATATAAAGAGTAAATATTACATAGTTCACATGCAAAAATGCAAAGGTTACTTTATGCTTAACTGGGATGACTATAGGGTTTTTCTCGATGTTGCACGATCTGGCAGCTTATCTGCTGCATCCTCAACGTTAAAAATCAATCCAGCTACAGTTGGGCGACGTATCACTCGTCTCGAAGAATCTTTAGGCTCAAAATTATTTAATAAATTACCACGTGGATATCAGCTCACACAAGCAGGTAGTGAGTTGCAAGAACATATCGAGCATATTGAACGTACTGAAAAAAAAGCACGTGGAGCGCTTCAGAAAGCCTCCGCAACAATTTCTGGTAGCTTTCGCATTGGTGCACCAGATGGCTTATCTAATTACGTGTTACCCATTGTGATTGCAAACATCCAAAAACAGCATCCAAATCTAGATATTCAAATATTATCTTTACCAAGAGTATTTAACCTATCAAGACGAGAAGCTGACCTAGCAATCATGGTAACCCCTCCAAAGACTGGGCGATTTCTTATAAAAAAGATTGTTAATTACCACTTACATTTAGCAGCTCACAGTGACTACCTCAAAAAATCTGCACCAATACTGTCAAAAGCTGATTTGAAAAATCACACAATAATTGGATATATTCCTGATTTAATTTTTGATCCTACTTTAGATTATATGTCTGAGGTCACACCAGATCGAATTCCAGATTTATCTTCAAATTCTGTAGCAGTTCAAATGCAAATATTAAATTTAGGAGCGGGAATAGGATTTGCACACGATTTTGCATTAGCTCACTTTTCAGGAATTACTCCTGTATTAAAAACAATAATCCACCAAGAGCGTGCATTTTATATGGTACGTGATCGTGACGATCGTGCGTCAGAACAATCAAATCTAATAGCTTCTCTTCTATATCAAGGTATAAAAAAAGAAGTAAAACGTCTCGAAACTCTAGCTTACCAAATCTAAGGATAAAAAATGATAAAATCTAAAATCAACATGACTGATTATAAATATCTGATTGGTTCTGAAATTGGGGTATCTGAATGGATTACTGTTTCACAAAAGATGATTGATGGATTTTGTGATATTACAGGAGATTATCAATTCATTCATAATGACCCAGAGCGTGCAGCTTCTCAAACACCCTTTGGTGGATCAATCGCACATGGATTTTTAACTTTATCATTAATTACAAAAATGTATAAAGATACAACACCTATAATTTCTGGACACGAGTTAGTCATAAATTACGGGCTCAATCGTATACGGTTTTTATCCCCAGTACTAAGTGGTGCTAGAATTCGCGGACGCATTACTCTTGGTAAAGTAGATAAACGTGGATCAAGTCAGATCTTGACAGAAAATAAAATTATTGTTGAAATTGAAGGTGGCGAAAAACCCGCAATATTAGGTACTTGGGTAACTTTATTAGTTAAAGATACCGTATGATATTAGTTTTTATTTAAAATTAAAAAAGCCCACGCTATTAACGTAAGCTTTTTAAACTCAATGGCGCGGTTGACGGGACTCGAACCCGCGACCTCCGGCGTGACAGGCCGGCACTCTAACCAACTGAGCTACAACCGCTACTCATTGAGTAGCGGCTTATTAGGACGCGAAGCCTTATGGGTCAAGCGTGTATTTCTAGAAAGATGAAAAATACCTAATTTTAATTTTCTATTCCTATTTTTACAATTCTTAACTTAATGATTATCCTTAATTCACATGTATATTATTTAATATTAAATTCTTAAAATAATAATTTTTAGACACAATTTAAACGAATAATTTTGCAATATCATTACAATATTAAAAGTATTGATTTTCTCAATTCAGATACTTAAATCTTTATTATTGCTATTGGCATAAAAGTTTTTATCAGGCTAAGTCAGCTCGAAATATATGGAAATTTAAAGTGACCCCAAAATCTGCTACTATCTCGATTTTAATGGGCGCTTTGTGCATGAGCTTTGCCGCATTATTTGTTCGCTTAATTCAAAATGCTGACGGCTATCAAATCCTATTTTATCGTGGCTTTCCACAATGTGGTATTGTAATTTTAATTGCATGTATTGCACGAGGCATGAGTATACGTATTTTTTTCAACTCAATTGACCGTACTGATGTATTATTGGGCATCGCAATGTGTAGTGCATTCTCGTTTTATATTTTTGCACTGTTAAATACATCAGTCGCATCAGCATTATTCATTTTATCGATAGCCCCTGTAGTAGCAGCATTACTTTCTTGGTTTTTAATTGGAGAAAAGCCTTTAAATCATACTTGGGCAGCAATCTTTTTAGCATTAATCGGTGTAACTATTATGGTTGGAGCTGGCTTATATCAAGGGCGTATGCTCGGTAATTTTTTTGCAATGATTTCTGCATGTAGCTTTGCTCTTATGTTGGTAATTGCTCGAAAGTCCAAAAAAACAGACGTATTAACTGGAAATTTTCTTGGAGGTGGATTTGCTACAATTTTAATGGCAATTCTTGCCCTTACAATTGGGGATGGTCTTATAATAAGTGCATCAGATATGTGGTTATCATTTGTTTTGGGCGCATTCACTATAGGACTTGGTATAGCTTTAGTTGCTTGGGGTGCACCCTATTTACCAGCAGCAAATGTGGGTCTCCTAGTTTTACTAGAAAGCGTAATGGCGCCAGTATGGGTGTGGATGATTTTGGGCTACCCAATGGAATCCCAAGAAATGTTTGGTGGATTAATAGTTTTATGCGCCGTTATTATGCTCTCGATTAAAAAATTTATAAAACATAAATTATGCTGATAAAAATAAAAAAATTTAGTCAATATATTTAAACCTAATAATTTTTTTATAATATTTAAATTTGTTAAATATCAGAATTATACTAATTATACTAATCATACATATACTAACAAACAATTTTAAGGCTATCATGAAACATTCGTTTAATTTTACACGTCGCCAATGGCTCACCTCTGCAATCGGATTTTTAGCAACTACAATCGCTAGCCCTATAGTTGCACAAACCAAATTTCGTCGAATTAAAACCCAATATATTGCAACATTGGCTCCAAGTGATAAAAGTTTTGGAACTGGCGCAGAGACTTGGGGGATCTGGACGGTTGATCCTGGCCCTATTGGAGTTTGGCTAAAATTTTATAAAGCTTTGCAAAAAGCTGGAAATATTGCACCTTCCGGATGGCGTTTTAATATTGACGATTGGTGGCTTGATGAAAATGGTTTAATTATGAAAGCCCCACAGTTTCCAATACCCCCTGGAGGATACTATGTTACAAATGGAGAAAAACATATTTCATTATTAATGATAGGCAAGCCTGACACTATGGGAAAACAAACGTGGTCCTTGTCTGATAGTAAAACTATTGCAGATGTAACTCATGGCCCTTGCCGCTCAGCTCGTTACAGGCCAGCTGGTGAAACAGGTACCTGCTCGCCGGAATATGCTGACCGCACAGCCTTCCCACTAAAACCAGGCGAAACCCCACCTCTTGTGACAGGATGTAATCGTGAAGAGTATGCTGTGCTTATTGTTTTTGGTAAACCGATGGAGAGTTGATCTACTCTTAGGTTATAAAAACATATAGCTTTGATTAAAATTAGATACGTATCTATGTAGAGGTCGGGGAACATACATAGATACGATAAATTTCATATAGGTTTTTTTGAAAAAAATTCAAACTACAGCCTTATATTTTATTAAATTTCAGATATTATATATTTTCATAGAATTTAAGTACAAACTTTTTAATATGATTTTAATACAATAGGTTAAAAATTTGACTAATGGGCCGCATGAATAAAATAACGGGAGCAAAAATTTTGATCTCTCAAACAAATCATAAAAACTAAAGGAAAAAAAATGACAGATGATAATTTTGATAAAGATTTCGACAAAATCCATGATGCAATAGATGATACCATTAATAATTTAGAAGAAACAGGATCTGAATTACCAGATGTAGCTTTTGTAATGCTAGTGGAAGCAGCAAATCTGATGGAACATTGTGGCTGGACGAAAGAAGAAATATCAGGAATGGTTATCGATTTTTTATCATCAGATGAATCTACCGCAGAATTACCAAAAGAAGAATAACTTAATTTGAAAATCTAGGCACACTAAATAATATATGATCATGGCAAGAGTGGTATAAAACTCTGACCTCAAATTCACTTTAGCGGCTTCGGCTAATTCAAAAAGATTATCCAGATGAAATTTAATGAGATCAAATACCGTATCTGTAGAATGGCATCAATCATAGCAGTCTTATGGGTAATCATTGGATTTTCTGAACTATCGTCTCACGGTTATGAATTAATAAAATTCTTTATAAATATTATACAACCGGTATTATGTGTATTAGCTCTAAATTGGATAGCTTATAATCGAATAACTTTGTGGATTAAGGACAAATAAGTAGATTTATTTTGATAATAATTAATTTATTAGCGTACTCATAAAAATATTTTTAATATTACTGGTACAATAAAAGCTGTTAATATAGCATTTAGCCCCATGCCTAAGCCAGCAAATGCACCAGCAGTTGGGTGTACTTGGAAAGCCCTTGCAGTGCCAATACCATGAGCAGCCACACCTACAGCCAGTCCACGAGCTCGCCAATCTTTGATACCAAGAGCATTAAGTAATGGCGTAGCTATAATTGCGCCAATGATTCCTGTAATTATAACTAAAACTGCAGTCAATGTAGGCGAACCGCCTAATTGATCAGAAATTCCTATGGCTACGGGAGCAGTCGCGGATTTAGGCAGTAAAGAAACTAGAGCAACGTCACGAATACCAAAAGTATAAGCAATTACTAAAGCAGATAGAATGGCCGTAAGAGACCCCGCAGTTAAAGCAGCTAATATGGGTAAAGTTGCACGCCTTACCTGTGTTATATTTTGGAATAAAGGCATCGCAAGCGCTACGGTTGCTGGACCAAGTAAAAAGTGAATAAATTGTGCACCCTCAAAGTAGGTTTCATATTTAGTACCTGTTGACCAAAGAAGAATCGCTAAAACTGATACTGCTATCATTACAGGATTAACGTAGGGTCGCCGATTAAAATAGCGAAATGCAGCATCACCTGCAGAATAAGCACAAAGTGTTGATGTTAGCCAAAATAACGGTTCTTGGTTAAGATAACCCCAAATTTCAATGAAATCTTTCATTTAATATCCTCAAAGCTTGGATTATCACCAAATAAATTTGCAACGCATACAAAAGCATAGGCTGTGACAGTTATAGTCAAAATTGTAGAACCAATTAATGCAAAGACAAGCCCAAGCCCCTGCCCACCTAAGACACCAAAATGTCCAACTATGCCAACACCTGCTGGTACAAATAGAAGAGATAAGTGGCTTAATATTCCATCAGTTAATGGGCACATTATTTTTTGAAGTGGTTTATAAAAATGTAATGCGATTAATAGGATAATCATACCCCAAACTGGTCCAGGCAGAGGAAGGTTAAAACTGCGTAATATCATTTCCCCGACTAACTGACAGATTAAAATTATCATAAAGGCGAATGGCATAGCTAAGATCCTTAATTACAAGCTCTAAAAAATATATTTTAAATATAAAAAAGTAGAAGAGATCTTAACCCTTTAAAAAAATTATGATATAAAAGGATTAATAAACCCTAATGCACTTTGCAAATCTAAATACAGTCTAAGAAAATATGGTGGGTGATAAGAGACTCGAACTCCTGACATCTTCGGTGTAAACGAAGCGCTCTACCAACTGAGCTAATCACCCTACGTGGTGCGGTTTACCCAAGGTTTGATCTGGCTTCAAGTACCTTTTACCATCTATTTGAATTTTTTCTACTCTAGTAAGAAAAAAAGGTCGTAAAGCAAGCTAAACGACCTTTTTTTATGATAAGTTTTATACTTAATGTGCTAATTGAACTCCATGGGCATTCTCAGCACGTTTTGCTGCTGCAGCTTCTTCTGCTGCTTCATCCCATTCAATCGATACAGGAGTAGAAATTAGTGCATGTTTAATAACTTCAGTTACATGATTAACTGGAATTATTTTTAAGCCAGCCTTAACGTTATTAGGTATTTCTGGTAAATCTTTTTCATTATCTGCTGGAATTAAGACAACTTTTATTCCACCACGTAGCGCCGCTAATAACTTTTCCTTGAGTCCACCGATAGGCAAAACATTGCCACGCAAAGTAACTTCCCCTGTCATTGCTATATCTTTACGAACAGGAATAGATGTCAAAACAGAAACTATCGATGTTACCATACCAACACCCGCAGAAGGTCCATCTTTTGGTGTCGCTCCTTCAGGGACGTGAACGTGAATGTCTATTTTATCAAATTGTGTAGGCTTTACTCCTATTTCAGGTGCAATTGAACGCACAAAAGAAGACGCTGCATCAATGCTTTCTTTCATTACATCGCCCAATGTTCCCGTAGTCTTCATCCGGCCTTTACCTGGTAATCTTAAAGCTTCAATATGTAGTAATTCACCTCCAACAGATGTATACGCTAAACCTGTCACTACTCCAACTTGATCAGTCTCTTCGGCAAGGCCATATTTGAATTTCTTAACCCCTAAATAATCGCTTAATGTATCTTTTGTAACGGCAACAGACTTGGCCGTGCCTTTTACTATAGCAGTTAATGATTTTCGACATAGTTTGCCTAATTCTCGCTCTAAACTTCTTACTCCAGCTTCACGAGTATAACGGCGGATCATTTCTTTCAAACCGTCATCAGTTAACGAGAACTCATCTACTTTTAAACCATGATTTTTAATCTGTTTACTTAATAAATGTTGCTTAGCTATCTCATACTTTTCATCTTCAGTATAACCTGATAATGGAATAATTTCCATTCTATCTAATAATGGGCCAGGCATATTGTAAGTATTTGCAGTTGTTAAAAACATTACATTTGAGAGATCATATTCTACTTCCATATAATGATCTGTAAACGTGCTATTTTGTTCAGGATCTAAAACCTCTAACATTGCAGAAGCTGGGTCACCACGAAAATCTTGACCCATTTTGTCTATTTCATCCAACAATATCAAAGGATTATTAGTTTTAGCTTTTTTCATTGCTTGAATAATTTTACCCGGCATAGATCCAATATATGTCCTACGGTGACCACGAATCT
Organism: uncultured Amylibacter sp.; assembly: GCA_905181935.1. GTDB lineage: Bacteria > Pseudomonadota > Alphaproteobacteria > Rhodobacterales > Rhodobacteraceae > Amylibacter. The sequence goes on from CAJIZV010000002.1 coordinate 488,389, forward strand.
CACTTTCGTCACGAACTCCACCTAGTGAAATCCGAATAAACTCTCGTCCAGTAGCCTTCGCTACCGATTTACCAAGTGATGTTTTACCAACACCAGGAGGGCCAACAAGACATAGGATTGGGCCTTTTATTTTGGTAGAACGTTGCTGGACTGCTAAATATTCAATAATTCTTTCTTTAACTTTATCTAAGCCATAATGATCTTTATCTAAAACCTGTTGTGCTGCATTTAAATCTTTTTTCACTCGTGATTTCTTATTCCAAGGTATGGATGTCAGCCAATCAAGGTAATTTCGCACAACAGTCGCTTCAGCAGACATTGGTGACATATTACGTAATTTTTTTAATTCACCTTCTGCTTTTTCACGTGCTTCTTTTGAGAATTTAGTATTTTTGACTAACTCTTCCAACTCCGAGGTTTCATCTTCACCACCTTCACCATCACCTAGTTCCTTTTGAATAGCCTTCATTTGCTCATTTAGATAATATTCACGTTGTGTACGTTCCATTTGATTTTTTACACGTGATTTAATTTTACGCTCAACTTTAAGAACAGACATTTCGCCTTGCATAAGGCCATAAATTGCTTCTAGTCGCTCGCCTAAATCAAGGGTCTCTAAAAGCTCTTGCTTTTGGTCAACTCGAATTGCCAAGTGGCCCGCAACTGTATCCGCTAAAGCATCAGCATTGTCACTTTCAAGAGCTGTCGACAAAGCTTCTTCAGGAACATTCTTATTCATTTTAGCATAACGTTCAAATTCTTTTGAAACTGTACGCGTTAAAGCTTCAATAACGGCTTCATCTTTTCGTGTTACTTCTAATACATCAGCGGTTGCTTCAAAAAATTCATCATTATCTAAGTATTCAGTGATTTGTACACGCTCTTGGCCTTCAACTAAAACTTTTACAGTTCCATCAGGCAGCTTTAATAACTGCATAACAGTAGCTAAAACACCATTTTGGTAAATAGTTTCAGTTGATGGATCATCCTCGGATGGGTCAATTTGGGAAGCAAGAATAATTTCCTTACTTTCTTCCATCACTGCCTCTAAAGCGCGAACAGATTTTTCGCGACCAACAAACAATGGAACAATCATATTTGGGAAAACAACTATATCTCTTAATGGTAAGACGGGGAAGGAGACACTTTTAGCATCAGTCATGGTAATTCCTTTAATTTAGCAAGAGATTAATAGTCCCACATTTGTAGCAACGCAAAATCTCTCCTGTAAGTTTAGCTAGTTATAATGTGGTTAATGATCGCAAGAAGTCAAGGAACAGCACCCTAATTTTTTATTAAAAGTTAATATTTTTGATCACTTCTTTGTAATAACTCAAATCGGCTCAATATCACCTTCTTTACGTACGTTATGAAAATTTGAAACAAACGTATCAAGTGAGTTAGAAGCAATTGCTCCACGCAAACCCTCCATCAGTACCTGATAGTAATGTAAGTTGTGCCAAGTAAGTAACATTGAACTAATAATTTCTCCAGCTCGATGCACATGATGTAAATAAGCACGGCTATAATTTTTGCAGCATGGACATTCACATGTTGAATCCAAAGGTCGCGGGTCATCTCTATGTCTGGCATTGCGTAAATTAATAGGACCCATTCTAGTTAAAGCTTGACCCGTTCGCCCCGATCTACTTGGTAAAACGCAATCAAACATATCAATTCCACGCTGAACAGCACCTACAATATCATCTGGCTTACCTACCCCCATTAAATACCGAGGCTTGTCTTGTGGCAATTGGTTGGGTGCATAATTAAGTACTTCAAACATTAAATTCTGCCCTTCACCAACCGCTAAACCACCAACAGCATAACCATCAAATCCAATATTAGTAAGCTTTTCAGCACTTTCCTCACGCATATCTTTAAATGTAGATCCTTGTTGAATTCCAAATAGTGCATAACCTGGGCGGTCACCAAAAGCATCCCGAGATCTTTGAGCCCATCGCATAGATAAATCCATGCTAGACTTTGCTTGCTTATCAGTAGCAGGGAATGGTGTGCACTCATCGAATGACATTACTATATCAGAACCCAATAACTGCTGGATTTTCATAGAGTATTCTGGTGTTAAATTATGAACAGATCCATCAATGTGGCTTTTAAATTTAACACCCTCTTCAGTCAGCTTGCGTAAATCAGTCAAACTCATGACTTGATATCCGCCCGAATCTGTTAAAATAGGGCCTTTCCAATTCATAAATTTGTGTAAACCACCCAAATTATGAATACGCTCAGCCCCTGGCCTCAGCATTAAATGATATGTATTTCCTAATAAAATATCTGCCCCAGTAGATAGTACACTCTCAGGTAGCATTGCTTTGACAGTAGCAGCCGTACCTACTGGCATAAATGCTGGCGTACGAATATCACCTTTAGGCGTTGTTATTACCCCTGTACGGGCACGCCCATCAGTAGCATTAATATTAAATTGAAAACGATTTGTCATGTCGAGTTACCTTGAAGGTTTGTTTTTCTATTTCTTATATGTTTAGTCAGAAATTCCAAGCAAGAAGAATAATATACTGTTTAAATACAGATGGACGTATCGCTTAGTATTCCCTATAAGTTTAGTCAGGAATTCCAAGCGAGAAAAATAATGAACGCTTCAAATGATGCACCAATGGAAGGCACACCGTTAATTGTGCCATCAAGTACAGATCATGTTTTGTATGAGCCCATCTGTGAGGCATGCAGAACTGTGCATGACCCAGAAATCCCTGTAAACATCTTTGACCTTGGATTAATTTATACTATTGAAATTTCTGATTCTGGGGTTGTTGATGTCAAAATGTCACTAACAGCACCTGGATGTCCAGTTGCCGGTGAAATGCCAGGATGGGTACAAGATGCAATAGAACCTGTACCAGGAGTGCAGTCTGTCAACGTAGAGCTAATATGGGAACCGCAATGGGGCATGGATATGATGTCTGATGAGGCTCGTTTAGAATTGGGTTTTATGTAAATGTTTAGCATTCCGGGAAAACAAGCAGTTACTATAACTAAAAAAGCAGCAAACCAAATTCGTAAACTTATGAAGCTTGGTGACAAAAAAGGTTTACGTGTTGGAGTTAAGAAAGGTGGCTGCGCCGGGATGGAGTATACAATGGATTATGTAGACGACATAGATCCAAATGATGAAGTTATTTCTCAAGATGGTGCTACAGTTATGATTGCACCAATGGCACAAATGTTTTTGTTTGGCACTCAAATTGATTACGAAGTGTCATTACTTGAAGCAGGCTTTAAATTTAATAATCCAAACGTTTCAGAAGCATGTGGATGTGGTGAAAGCATTAAATTTGAAGGTATGTAATCTTGCAAAAGATGGCTTAACTTTAAAATACACACAAATAAATCACAGCTTTAAAAACGATTGGAACAATTGTGAGTATTAAAATATAATATTTAATAAAATATTTTAATAACATCAGTCCTGATAAGTAATAAAACTCAATACAAAGGAATATATTATGCGCAAACCTATGGTTGCTGGAAATTGGAAAATGAATGGCTTGAGAGCAAACCTTTCTGAAGTTGCAGCAATTGATCAAGCAGCCGCTAAAGCTAATTGTGATGTTATTTTATGTGTTCCAGCAACTTTGATTTCACAATTAGCCTTAAAAGCAAAAAATATTTTTATTGGAGGCCAAACTTGTCACAATGAGGCATCAGGGGCACATACCGGTGATATTTCTGCAGAAATGTTACAAGATACTGGTGCACAATATGTAATTTTAGGACACTCAGAACGTCGCATTGACCATGCTGAAAAAGATGAATCTATACAACAGAAAGTTCTAGTGGCGTGGCAATTTGGGTTAAAAGCTATAGTATGCATCGGTGAAACTTTAGATCAACGTGATAGTAAAATTACATTAGGTGTTATAGGCAAACAGTTATTAAATTCTATTCCAGACAGCGTTTCTGGTGAAAACTTAGTAATAGCTTATGAGCCTATTTGGGCTATTGGAACAGGATTGACACCCACTACTGATCAAATTTCAGAGGTTCATAATTTTATCCGTGTTAGCTTAGAACATCGTTTTGGTGATCAATTAGGACATTCTATCAATATTTTATACGGTGGATCGATGAATGGTAAAAATGTAGTAGAAATTTCAGCTATTCCTAACGTAGATGGAGGCCTGGTTGGTGGTGCATCCTTAAAAGCACAAAACTTTATACCTATAATAGAATCTATAGGTTAACTATATCGCGTTCAATTTTGGTTAATTTCCTTTTTTTGGATTAACCAAAAGCATCAGGTTCGCTATCTTTACGAGTTTGGATATACAACTTTAAAGCTTCATCAATTTTAAGATCAATTGGGGGCTGAATATAATCTCCTAACATTTTATGAACCTTTTCATTTGCTAATGTAACAGTGTCTTTTTCACCGTCTTCAGTCCATGTCTCAAAAGGTTTATAATCTAAAACGCCTGAACGCCAAAAGCTACTTTTAAAGTTATTTTGTGTATGATCACAGCCCAAATAATGCCCACCTGGTCCAACTTCCCGTATAGCACCCATTGCCTGTCCATTTTCAGACATATCTATACCCTCAGCAATTGAATGTAGTACTCCTAACTGATCTGCATCCATCACTAATTTCTCAAGGCTAGAAACTAATCCACCCTCTAGCCAACCTGCAGCATGTAAACAGAAGTTAACACCTCCCAGTAATGCTGCGTTCAATGTATTTGATGTTTCATAAGCCGCTTGAGCATCTGGAAGTTTAGAACCACATAAAGCCCCACCTGAACGGAATGGCAGCTTTAGGCGTCGCGCTAACTGTCCAGCGCCATAAAGGATTTTTGACGCTTCTGGCGTGCCAAATGTAGGTGCACCTGAATTCATATCAATTGAAGCTACAAAAGCACCCATAATTACAGGTGCACCTGGTCGGCATAATTGATTATAAGCAACACCAGCCAAGGCTTCTGCTAATACTTGTGTTAATGTACCAGCAACAGAAACAGGCGCCATAGCTCCACCAACGATAAATGGTGATACGATACAGGCTTGATTATTTTGGGCGTAAACTTCCATTGCACCCATCATAATATCATCAAAAACCATTGGCGAGTTAATGTTAATCAATGAAGTCATGACTGTGTTATTTTGTACAAAGTCTTCGCCAAATAGAATATTACACATATTTACACTATCTTGCGCATTTTGTGGTGCAGTAACAGATCCCATAAACGGTTTATCTGTTAGTGTCATGTGAGCATAAAGCATATCTAAATGGCGTTTATTAACTGCTACGTCAGTTGGCTCACAGACTGTACCACCTGAATGGTGTAAATATTTAGACATGTAGGTTAATTTAACTATTTTATGGAAATCAGCCATGGTTGCATAACGGCGTCCACCTTCTAAATCACGAATAAAAGGAGGGCCATAAACTGGGGCAAGAACCATGGTCTTACCACCTATTTCAACATTCTTTTCTGGATTACGCGCATGCTGAGTAAACTTTTCTGGCGCCGTTTTGATTAGTTTACGAGCCAATCCACGAGGAATTCTAACTCGGTCACCATCTATATTGGCACCAGCTTCTTTCCAACGCTTGATAGCAGCAGGATTATCTGGAAAATTTACGCCAATTTCTTCTAATATTGTTTCAGCATTATATTCTATGATATCTAAAGCTTCATCATTTAAAACTTCAAAATTAGGAATATTTCGCTCGATGAACCTTGCCGTCTCGATCACAACAGCCGTTCGCTCTGCACGCCGCGCCGCGCCGCCTCCACCGCGGGTTCGGCGACTTACAGGGGCTTGCTCAACTGTATCTGACATAATTCAAATCCTTTATAATTTTAATTATATTACGATCGGATAAAAAAACACACCGTTACAAATTCGGCTATTGTGTGTCGATGGCGACATTTGGTTTTATTTTTGCCATTTAAGAGAAGCATTAAATAAAAATATTTATTTTATAGGTTTTCAAAGTTTTATTTTAATTAGCGTGGGTAACAATCCCTCTTGCACCACTACTGTCATGAGAATAAACCGCCTTCATGACAGATATATCACATGACCGCCTCCTCATTATCGATTTCGGTAGCCAAGTAACTCAACTAATAGCACGTCGCTTGCGTGAACTGAATGTTTACTGTGAAATTCATCCCTTTAATAAAGTAGATGAGGCATTTTTAAATGCGTTCAGCCCAAAGGCTGTTATACTATCTGGTGGACCTTCTTCAGTAACTACAGAAGGTAGTCCACGAGCTCCAGAAGCATTGTTTGCAATGGGTGTGCCTTTACTAGGCATTTGCTATGGCCAGCAAGTGATGATGCATCAGCTTGGCGGCAAAGTTGAATCAGGTCATGATACAGCAGAGTTTGGTCGTGCCTATGTCAGCCCAGGTTCAAAAAAATTAAATATACTTGATGGCTGGTTTGTAAATGGCAATGAACAGGTCTGGATGAGCCACGGGGATCACGTATCAAAGATTGCAAAAGGATTCCAAGTGTATGGAACTTCTCCAAATGCTCCATATGCTATTATAGCAGATCTTCAGAGAGACTTTTATGCTGTTCAGTTCCACCCTGAAGTACACCACACGCCAAACGGAGCAAAGTTATATGAAAATTTTGTTCGACTAGCAGGTTTCACTGGCGATTGGACTATGGGCGCTTACCGCGAGCAAGCTATTACAGCCATAAAGGATCAAGTGGGTAATCAACAGGTGATATGTGGCCTCTCAGGGGGCGTTGATAGTTCTGTTGCGGCTGTATTGTTACACGAAGCAATTGGGGATCAATTGACATGTGTCTTTGTCGACCATGGCTTACTCCGTATGGACGAAGCCGACGAAGTCGTGAAAATGTTCCGTGATCATTATAATATGAAGCTAATACATGCAGATGAACGTGAATTGTTTCTTGGCGAATTAGACGGCCAATCAGATCCAGAGACTAAGCGTAAAATTATAGGCAGACTATTTATTGATGTTTTCGATAAATATGCAAAACCTATTGGAGCTAAATTCTTAGCTCAAGGCACCCTGTACCCTGATGTAATAGAAAGCGTATCTTTTTCTGGTGGCCCATCAGTGACTATAAAATCTCATCACAATGTTGGTGGTTTGCCCGAGAAAATGGATATGGCTTTAGTAGAACCCTTACGTGAGCTATTCAAAGATGAAGTTCGTGCTTTAGGTGTTGAGTTGGGATTGCCTGCAAGTTTTGTTGGTCGACACCCCTTTCCTGGCCCTGGACTTGCTATCAGATGTCCTGGCGAAATTACTCGTGAAAAATTAGAAATTTTACGTAAAGCAGATGCTGTATATATCGATCAAATCCGCAAACACAATTTATATGATGAAATTTGGCAAGCCTTTGTAGCTATTTTACCAGTTCGCACAGTTGGCGTAATGGGTGATGGACGTACTTATGATTTTGCATGCGCGTTACGTGCAGTTACTTCAGTTGATGGTATGACCGCTGATTATTATCCTTTTACACATGAATTCTTAGGTGAAACGGCAACTCGCATTATAAATGAGGTTGAAGGTATTAATCGTGTTACTTATGATATTACGTCAAAGCCTCCTGGCACAATTGAGTGGGAGTAATTATTATTTTTTAAATCATTGATTTATCACAGTAAATACACTGTGTGTATTTGGCTTTCAAAATAAGAGATGATAGAAATAAATTCGTTGATGATACCGCAGGAATGCTGAAGTCCGAGCGTGAAAATTATTTAGCAGAACACTTCACCTAAAAATTCAGTCTAATACGCAACAAGGCAAAAGCTACTTTTCAATTACAAAAAAAAAGTATGTAGCAGTATCTAAATTTCCACAAACCTGGTGTTGAAATAGGACACGTTTTACTGGAAGACACTCAACAACAAGGTACTTACAACACTTCTTAAACTTTATTAGCAAAGAACTTGGCTTACAGTTGATATGTTTAAAAGTACATTTGCTAAAGGGCATGGTCAGAAATGAAAAGTCTAAAATTGTTAGTAACAAACCCGTCTTTATTCATAAAAAAAGTATTTGGAGGGCCATTACGTTTATACAAAATACATATTCTTAAGGATGAATTTATTATCGAAATGACTCGGTGGAAAAAAAATAAAGGTGATAAAACGCATAGGCTAGATTATCCAACATTAACAGAAGAATCAATAGTGTTTGACTTAGGTGGTTATCTTGGCGATTTCGCACACGCCATAAATAAGAAATATGGCTGCTACGTTTATGTTTTTGAACCTCATCAAAAATTCTATGAAGAATGTACAAAAAGATTTTCTATAAATCCAAAAGTCACTCCTCTAAACTTTGGGGTCTCCGACGTTGACGGAAAATTTTTCTTGTCCGATAGTGTTGATGGTTCATCATTTTCGAATCCAACACATGAGAATAAACAAGGCATAGAATGTATCGTAAAAGAGTTCTTTAAAACTCTTTCAGATTTGGATATTGCTAAAGTAAATTTGATGAAAATAAATATTGAAGGAGGTGAATATCCTTTACTCATGCACATTGCCGACAATGATAAGTTGGGTTTAGTGGATGAATATCAAATTCAATTTCATAACTTCATTGAAGATGCTGAACACAAACGTGAGAGCATAATTAAGTCCTTGAGTAAGACACATAAACGGACTTGGTGCTATACGTTTGTTTGGGAAAATTGGAAGAAAATCTAACAATTTTGGGCAATTTACAAACACTGATAAAACAGCAAACACATTTAAGCTGACAAGTTACACAGAAAGTCTATACCTTGAATTAATCTATAAAAAATTAAGTTAAATAGATTACTTTATGTATGAGATACCACGTATTTCAAAATCAAGATATAAATTGAAAATAGGCAAATCAAGTGTTTAAATCTTTTTCCAACACATTGCAGGCAGTTATTTGGATGACTGGCACAATAGTATCTTTTTCTGCGATGGCTGTTTCAGGGCGTGAAATATCATTCGAACTCGATACATTTGAAATAATGATGTACCGCTCGTTAATTGGATTTATTATAGTATTTCTATTCTCAACGATTTTAAACACTCGCAGCCAAATTAATACAAATAAGTTTGGCCTTCATTTTGCCCGAAACGTATCTCACTTCGTGGGACAGAACTTGTGGTTTTATGCATTGACACTAATCCCATTCGCACAACTTTTTGCATTTGAATTTTCAGTACCACTTTGGGTTATGATAGCCGCACCATTTTTATTAGGTGAAAAATTAACAAAAATTAGAGTTATTTCCATTTTGGTTGGTTTTATTGGTATCTTAATTGTCACCCGCCCCTGGCTTGCAGGCTTAGCACCCGGCATTATCCCTGCAGCCCTTTGTGCCGTCGGTTTTGCTTGTAGTGTTATTTTTACAAAACAACTCACAAAAACTACTACAATTACGTGCATCCTATTTTGGTTAACTTTGATGCAATTAGGTTTAGGAATAATATGTGCAGGTTATGACGGTGATATAGCTTTACCCTCTAAGTCTAGTTTACCTTGGATTATCGTAATAGGTTTAGGCGGATTGCTTGCACATTTTTGTATAACAAAGGCACTACAGCTTGCACCTGCAACAGTTGTCACACCCATTGATTTTTGTCGATTACCAATCATCGCAGCGATTGGATATATTTTTTATAATGAAGCATTGGATATATTTATTATAGGCGGTGCCATTCTTATTTTCATTGCTAATTATATCAATATTTGGTCGGAAACACGCAAGAAAGTGACACAGTAAACATGGCTACTTTCTTTGGATACGGATCACTAGTTAACTTACGCACACACAAGTATCATAATCCTAAACCAACTCAAATTGTTGGGTGGAAACGTGAATGGGTCAGCTCATCCATTAGAGATATTGCATTTCTATCTGTTAGACCAAGTAAAACCACAACATTACAAGGAATGAGTGCAAGTACGGAAAATATTGGCTGGAAATCATTAGATTTACGTGAAACTGGGTATTTTCGGCACAAACTACTTAATTTAAATATGCAGATGTATATTGGTGACCCAAAGACAATTAATGATCATATTAAACAACCCATTTTACTTAGCTATATAGATTGTGTGATCCAAGGGTATCATGAACACTTTGGAGAACAAGGTGTGATTGATTTTTTTGCCACAACAGTCAATTGGGATCACCCAATTTTAAATGACCGTAATTTACCACAATATCCTCGTGCCATAACTTTAAAGCAATACGAACAGGATCTGGTAGATTATCATCTAGCTCAATTGTGAAACAGCAATCACTTTCTCTATCTGCATGGATAACTTTATCTTTACTTGCTATAATTTGGGGTGGAAGCTTTTTAGCGTACTCACTAATTTTAAGAGAAGTTCCTATTTTTACAATGGTTGCAAATCGCGTTCTTTGGGCAAGTTTAATACTTTGGGTTATCATATTTGCGCTAAGAATCCCTCTTCCAAAACTAAAACAATGCGGTCCATTATTTGTCATGGGCATATTAAACAATGTCATTCCATTTTCTATGATTGCTTGGGGGCAAACTCACATTGAAAGTGGCCTTGCCTCAATACTGAACGGTACAACTGCTATTTTTACCTTTGTTTTGGCAGCTGTGCTATTTAATGATGAACGCCTATCACGCAAAAAAGGTCTTGGAGTAGCAATCGCTTTTATTGGCGTATGCATTGTCATAGGGTTAGAAGCTATGCGCAACTTTAACATTAGATCTTTAGCTCAACTATCATTGATAATAGCTTGTATATCATACGCATCAGCAGCTGTTTGGGCACGTGCTAATATAAAAGGTATTCACCCAATAATGGCTGCTACAGGCATGCTATCGAGTGCCTCCATAATTATGGTTCCATTAGCTTTATTTATAGATGGATCTCCAAATTATAATTTTTCTTCTACAACGCTTGGTGCAATGGCTTTTTTATCTTTTCCAGCGACAGCAATTGCATATCTTTTATATTACCGAGGACTACGTCAAGCTGGGAGTGCAAACCTGTCACTAGTCACATTGTTGGTACCCCCAATGGCTGTTATTTGGGGTGCACTAGTGTTGGGCGAAAGGCTGCACTCTTCAGCCTACATTGGGTTTGTATTAATTGCTTTAGGAATGGTCATTATTGATGGGCGCTTACTAAAACGCGAAAAGCGTTGAATTTAATGTAAATTTTTGATTTACCTAATATAAACGAGGGCACGGAGCATATGCTTTATAATTCAGCATCAGACTGGGAATCTTCAAAATCTAAACGCGTAATGCTTTTTGGAATGTCAGGCTTGGGCAAAACTTACATTTCAGAAATGTTAAGGAATAATGGCGACTGGTTTCATTACAGCATCGATTATCGAATTGGCACTCGCTACATGGGAGAACACATTGCTGATAACTTTAAAAAAGAAGCAATGCGCACTCCATTTCTAGCAGAACTTTTGCAATCTGATGCAATTTACATTGCTGCAAATATGAAATTTAGTGATTTATCACCACTATCGACTTACCTGGGAAAACCTGGAAATCTTAAAAACGGTGGTATTTCGTTTGCAGAATACCTTCGCCGTCAGCGATTACACCGTGATGCAGAAATTAATTCAATGATAGATACTGTTCACTTTATTGATCGTGCTAAATCATTATATAATTACGATAATTTTGTTTGTGATACATCTGGTTCAGTCGTCGAAGTGGTAGATTGTGATGACCCGGACGATTATGTATTAAAAGCTTTATCCAAACATGTATTGCCTGTTTGGATTGAAGGATCATCAGATCACACTGAAGAATTAGTTCGACGCTTTGCAGCAGCACCCAAACCAATGTACTATCAAGAATCTTTTTTGATAAATTGTTGGACAAACTACCTAGAAGAAAAAAATATTTCAGAGGCAAATGTAAATCCAGATGATTTTATCGTGTGGGGTTATCGTCAACTTTTAGAGAATCGTCTCCCACGGTATCGTAAGATAGCAGAAAAATGGGGTATTACTCTTAACGCTAATGATGTGGCTAAAGTAAAATCTGCAGAAGGTTTTAATTCTTTAATAGCAAAAAATTTGAAAAGATAAAAAATGCCAATTCGTATTCCATCAAAATTACCAGCATTCGATGTTTTAAAGTCAGAAGGTGTGGACGTCATGTCTAATACCGATGCTAATCGCCAAGACATCAGACCATTACGTATTGGATTATTAAACCTGATGCCACTAAAAATTCAAACTGAAACTCAATTTTCACGCTTAATTGGCTCTACACCCTTGCAAATTGAGCTTACCCTAATTCGTATGTCAGAACATCAAAGTCGCCATACGGCACCTGAACATATGGAATCTTTTTATAAAAGCTTTGAAGAGATACAAAATCAAAAATTTGATGGGCTCATCATTACAGGTTCTCCAATTGAACATCTTCCATTTAGTGAGGTAACTTACTGGAATGAATTAAAAAAAGTTTTTGATTGGACGCAAAAAAATGTCCATTCAACCTTTGGTGTTTGCTGGGGTGGAATGGCAATGATTAATCATTTTCATGGCGTAAAAAAACATATTCTAGATAAAAAAGTTTTTGGTTGTCACCGCTGCCAAGTTACCAACCCATCATCAAGGTTTTTAACTGGGTTTTCAGATGACTTGGTAATTCCAGTAAGCCGATGGACTGAAAATAGAGCCGAAGAAATTAGCAATGTAGGCCTTGATATATTAATCGATAGCAAAACTTCAGGCCCGTGTTTGGTAGAAGACGCTAAACATCGCGCATTATACATATTCAATCATTTTGAATATGACCGAGATACGCTTAAGCAAGAATATGATCGTGATATTGAAAACAATACACCAATTAATGTTCCTATGAACTATTACCCTAATGACGATCCCTCAAAAAAACCTTTAAATAAATGGCGCAGTCATGCGCATTTACTTTATGCAAATTGGATCAATCAGATTTATCAAAGTACACCCTTTGATATTAATGATATTGGAAGTTAAGATATAGACATCGAAAACACAAAGTATAAAATATAATGGATAATCACCAGATACCAGTAAACGCAAACCTGCGACGCTGCCCAAGATGTCAGTCAGTTCTCAATACTGTAGCAGTGCATGGTCATGAACAATGTAATATTTGTAAATCTAATATATTCGAATGCTGTTCAGGCGATACCTGTGCGACAGATCATGATTTGGCTTCAGGATATAAAAAAATATAAAACTCTCGGGATATATCCAGATCTAATTAAACCTTAAAAAACAGCTTTTTAATGAAAATATAAAAGTAGTAATAATCTTAAAAATATTTAATTTTTTATATTAAATGTTTACTTATCATTTATGTGCATGCCATTTTTCTAAAACTGCATAGGCTTTCATTCTGTCTTTATTTATGCGTGATACTGTCATGGCCGGTAGCCCTAATTCTCTAGCTGTCGCATTAACACCGTTTCCATAATCAATCATCATTATAATCTGATCGACCTGTGCTTTATTGTAGGTAGGCTTGCGCCCCCTATATGCGTCTGGATTAATATACTTCTTATAAGCAATTCCAGCTATCTGAGCCTCTTTGGAAGTTTCTGACTGTGAAGTTGCGCTGGCAGTCATAAATGCGATCAGTGCGTCGCGTACAGCTTTAGACACGTCATCTGTGGGTCGAGCATCAAAAGTCATTTCATTTATAATCGTACAAATAGTTATACCATGGTTCATAAACCACTGAATATTAGCTGTAACGTCTTGATAGTTATGCCCAAGACGATCGATCCAACGAACAACTAAAGTGTCGCCGTCTCTTAAGATGTCAAACAGTCGCTTACCTTCAGTTCTATCTTCAAGCTTAGTGGAAACTCCGCTAACTGCATGATCTGCAACTACAGTATCAATTGAAAATCCAGCGTCTACCGCTTGTGTAGTTTGGTGATCAATTGTTTGTTCTGCTGTAGATACTCGCGTATACAATACCGTAGCCATTTTTCCAATTTCTCCATTTAAATAAATTATATGTTAACTATAGACGTAACGCAAAGAAAATGTAACCCCTAGTGTTATGATTTAAAATATGAAAATTTTTTAAATTCAAGATTAGAGGTGTTTTTTGAGTAGAAAAAAATATGATTACGTTATTTAATTATTGAATCAGTATTCTAAAATGATAATAATTTAGGAAAGTCAAAAAATATAAATTGGATATTGTTGATTAGTATTATTTTTAATTTGATTAAAATCAATGTTAGGAATTTTGGATGGCAAAACGTTTTATAGTGTGGCTAATGCTGTACTCTTGCACAATAACTGCTGCAGCTGGAGCTATTTGGTTCGTTGGTGATATAAATGCTAACAACTGGATAGAACCAGCCATTGCACCTCCTGCATGAATTTTTGGCCCAGTTTGGACTATTTTATATGCGCTTATAGCAATTAGTGGTTTTCGTATTCTATATTCCAAGCCACACAACTCTAAAGAGCTTGCAATTAGTTTGTGCGCCATTCAAATATGCCTTAATACTTTGTAGACGCCTGTCTTTTTTGGTGCATATGACTTAACTGGTGCATTAATCATAATAGTAATTCTATGGCTTGCAATTGCTGCCTTTGTGGCTGTTAGCTTTAAAATTGACAGAACAGCCAGCTGCTTGTTTATGCCTTATTGGGCATGGGTCTCATTCGCTGCTGTTCTTAATTATAGTTATATTGTGGTCAATCCGATAAATTAAATTTTTTAAAGGAATTGTTTCTGATGTTATCACTCTTTAAAAACACAATATTTACAATATGGTTAGTCGGTGCATTAGCATCCTTATCCATCGGATGGCTACATGGGCATTCCAAGCTACCGCTACAGTAGCAAAAATGAGTGCTGAGGCGGCAATCACTGCAGTTAAGCACAGAAAAAAATAGCAACTAAGGTTAGTAAGATTAAAGCTAAAGCAAGGTTAAAACGTATAATCACAATGATCCCGTTAGTTGGAGCTGCAGCTGGTATTTACTTCGAAGAACAAGAGTATATGGAATGGAAAGTAAATAATGTAGATGGATCAAGATCAGATTACATGTGTGAATTGGCTGAAATAACTTCAGATGTTTTAAATGAAGTACTTAACGAACTTCCAGAAGCACTAGTCCCCTCGCAAACTACTTTAAACAGCATAGTAAAAAAAGTGAAAGTTAACTAAAATAAGGTAAAATATACATGAATTTTCATGTGCCTTATAATGTATCATTCATTAACGCTTCAGCAACATCAATAATTGAGTAAACAGGGCAACCAGTGGCTCGCTCTATTGCTTGTTTATAAGGTGGTAGGTTTGTACATTCCAAAAGAAATACAGAGATATTTGGTTGTCTTTCTTTAAGTAATAATGCTTTATTTACAATAAAATTTTCTATAGTCAACGTATCAATTTTTTGTAATTGATCATTTTTAAGCTGTAAGATTGCATCAGAAAATGCAGAACAATCTTCCATTCCTGCTATACAGACTTCATGACGTTTAAGTCCAGCAGCTCGTAAAGCAATATCACCTAAACTTTTAAATGAAGCTGTTATGACCCCTACTGATCCCTCACCGAATTTCTTATAAATTTTTGGATACAAAGATAAAGCTGATACCATTACAGGGATGCTAACAGCATCAGCAATTGTATCTTGTATAGTAATCAAAAACCCACAGGTTGATATAATTGCAAATGCTCCATCAAATTCTAATTTTTTTGCAGCTTTGCAAAATAATTGAATAATTTCTTCAGATGGCATTTCATCCTTTACAAGATCTAAACTTCCAGCACCTTTTACAATGTGTATCCGCACAGGAAACATATAACTACTTTCGTTACCCGCATCACCAAGAACCCGTGGGAAGTTTGTATCCAGCATCATAATACCCAGAAAAGGAATATTTTTTTCATCCATCATCAAAATTTATCCAATTTAGGAGGCTGCTCTCTAAATAAGGTTGGCGTTAAAAACATCGGAATTTGGCTAGTTGCTACAAACATACTCAAAAGAGGATTTAAAGGCAAAACAGCCAAATAAAACGATAGATTTCGGTTGCCAAACATAAGCCCCAAAGCATTAGCCGTCTGCATCGAGCAACCACTTTTACTGATCCATCTAATAAATAGATTACCAAAAATATTCAAAATAAAGGCTAAAATAAAGATCATAAAAGATTGTAGCGGTGCACTGAAAACATACTTGAAAACACCATCAAATAATGGAAAAAGAAACAATATCATCGCAAGAGTTACCACCCCATTAAAAGCATCTTTATTTCGTTCAATATTTCCTTTTCCCAAAGCTATTTGAATACAAATACCTAGTAAAAATCCTCCAAAAATCATTATTGCAATGCACAAAGCTTGAACTAACATCTCCAAATCCAAATTAAGTCCAACAATTGAAAAACATAATGGTCCCAAAATTGGTAAAAAAAGAGTTGCCAACAGTGTTACTTGTAATGTTAAGCGAGAATTATATCCCAATAATAAGCTTAAACTTGTTGCTGAACTCAAAGGTGGTGATGCCGCAAAAACAACTAGCAATAATATATAGCTATCATCTAAATCAAACTGACGCCAAATGCACACTATTATTATACAAGTGGCAGGCATGAATAACACAACTATCCCGGCCAATAATAGAGATTTTTTCCATTCCATGAATTCTTGTATAATGTGTAAAACATCTAGGCGCGCAATTGCTAATCCTAAAACTAAAGAGACAAAAAAGGGTAACGCAGGCCGAAGTAAGATTGATAAAATTGGCAAAAAAGCAGCTAGAACTAGCCCTAATATTAGAACATACGATGCCTTCTGCCCGATTATGGACAGTAATTTTATCAAAACTATGGACCTCTTATATTATCAGGCAACCATGTGGCAAGTTCTGGCCAGATAACCAAAATTACAACCATCAGTAGCATCAATCCAACCATTGGAATAGCAGTCTTAGAAATATAAGAAATTTCATGCTTAGTCATACCCTGCAAAACAAATAGATTAAAACCAACTGGTGGAGTAACTTGTGCAGTTTCTATTACTACAACAAGAAAAATACCAAACCAAATAACGTCAATGCCTGCCTGTCTTATCATAGGCTCTACGATAGCCATCGTAAGGACAACCGAGGAAAGACCATCCATAAACATACCTAAGATAAGGTAAAATATAGTTAAAACAGCAATCAGAACAATTGGCGAAAGATTCATACTATCAATCCAACTGGCGAGGGCTCTTGGCAAGCCTGTAAATCCCATAGCTAAAGAAAGAAATGCTGCACCCATTAAGATAAGCGCAATCATAGCAGAAGTTCGTGTGGCACCCATCAAACTGGCACTAAAAGTTTCCCAGTTCAATGAACGTTGAATTGTGGCTAAAGCAAGTGAGCCCAATACGCCAACGGCAGCGGCTTCAGTTGCAGTTGCCCATCCGAAATACATTGAACCAATGACTGTAAATACTAACAACATAACAGGTATTAAAAAGCGACTCTCCTTAAACTTATTAGCAAAAGACATAGGCGGTTCTGGCTCAGGTCGTTCGTCTTTACGTAAATAATGCCATGCAATTATGTAGCTCATAAACAAGCCAGATAAAACTAACCCAGGGAAAATGCCCGCCATAAAGAGCTTTGTAATAGATTCATTAATAGTAACACCATAAACAATTAGTGTAAGTGAGGGTGGTATCATCAAACCAAGTGTGGCTGCTCCCGCCAGCGTACCTATAATCATATATTCAGGGTAACCACGCTTACGAAGTTCAGGAATCGACATCTTTCCCACAGTTGTCAATGTAGCTGCTGATGAACCTGAAACAGCAGCAAATAGTGTACATCCAGCAATATTTGTGTGAAGTAATCCCCCTGGCAACATCCGCATCCACGGAGCAAGTCCTCTAAATAAATCTTGCGATAAACGGGTTCTAAACAGAATTTCCCCCATCCAAATAAATAAAGGCAAAGCCGTTAATGTCCAGCTAGATGCACCGGTCCAAATTGTTGTGATCATAGCATCGCCTGCTGGCCGAGTTGTAAATAATTCCATTCCAACCCAGGCAACCCCCATAAGAGCTAAGCCTATCCAGACTGAGCTTCCAAGAAGCGCAAAAAGTACAAAAAGAAAAATAGCTGTTGCATAAAGTTCAGTCATTCTACTGCCTCACGTTTTATACTTGTTTTGCCATTAATCAAAAGACGGTAAAGGTTATCCCAAAGCGCAATCGCTAATAGAGTTGTACCGATAGACATCGGCAATTGAGGAAGCCAAACAGGCGTATAAACCCATTCGCTTCCAGATTGTGACCATAACTCTCCCCACTTGGTTGGCCATGTGCCAAACATACTGACTAAAGTTAAAAGCCATTCAGGCACTTGATCCATGCCCTGTGTTCTATCATTTAACATATCTGACATGAAGTTAGTTTTTACTGCATAGCGTGCAAAATATGTGGCTATTATAGACGCTATCAACATTGCAAAAGCATCAACCCATCTGCGCGTAAAATTATTTATATTTAAAACAATAGAAACGCGAATATGTGCTCCGTTATTTAACGCGTACGCGAACGCAAAAAAGGATGTTGCTGCCATTGCATACCCTGCAAATTCAGTCGAGCCTTGGAAGCTTACACTACTCCACCTTGCAATCATTTGCATTACAATAATTAATAATATCAGTACCATACAAATCGCAGCTAATGCGCCACTGGCCGTATACACTTTATCCAAATACCGCCAAATTGGTGTTAGTATCCGTTTAACGGTCACTGGATTTGTATAGCTAAATACTGCAATAATAGTAGGCATAACAAATAGCCATGCCCACAACGGCATTCCTAAAACTGACGCCCAATCATTCATAGTCACTCTCCTGTAGAATCGTGGCCCTCTAAATGTATGAAGGCCACGCGACTGTTTATATTAAAATCAGTTAGCGTTATAAGCATCTATGATTGCTTGACCATCTGGACCAACTTTTTCTAACCAATCATCAGTCATCCTAGCACCAATGACTTTTAGTTCCGCAAGAAAGTCAGAGCTTGCTGGCTCAACAGTCATGCCGCCCTTTTGCAACTCTTCAAAGTAGAAGTTTGCAAGGTCAGAGGACTTTTGTGCGCAAGAAGCACCTGTTTCATCGCCAGCTTTTTGTATTGCGGCTTGAGTACCTGCATCCAAACCATCCCAAACACCTTTGTTGACCATCACATAATTACGTGGCAACCATGCATTTACTTTATAATAATGGCTTAAATGTTCCCAAACTTTACGATCATAGCCAGTCGAACCTGACGAAATAAACGATTCAGCAACGCCAGTTGCCAATGCTTGGCTCAGTTCAGCGGCTTCAACCTGTACTGGGATCATACCAAGACCTTCAGCAAAAGATGCTGTTGCTGAATTATAAGAGCGAAACTTAACACCTTTTGTATCAGCACTAGAGTTCACAGCTTTATTAAAGTAGAAACCCTGACCTGGCCAAGGACAAGTATAAATAGCAACAAGATTTTGGCCAGAAAGAGCAGCATTAACTTTATCTTTTGCAGCAGCCCAAAGCTTATCATTTTCCTCATAGGTTGTTGCAAGGAATGGTAGATTATCCCAACCTAAAATAGGTGCTTCATTAGCATGTGCAGACATAAAACGTTCACCAATTGGCGCTTGACCAGTTTGAACTGCACGTTTGATCTCTCCGCCTTTAAATAATGATCCACCTGGGTGAACAATAATTTCCAATCCACCATTGGTATATTCTTTTACCTTACTTGCAAAAATCACACCCTGTTCAGAATGAAAATTTGTAGCTGAATATGCCATTGGCATATCCCAAGTTTCTGCAGTTGCAACACCTGCAAATGTGAACGCCACCAAAGTCGCTCCAAGTGTAGTATTTCTTGTTTTCATTTTATTTTCCTTTTTTCAAGTTCAGTTATTTATATTTGTCGATCAGCAGCATATGCAGACAAATCAACGTTTAATGGGGCGCCAACTGCAAGCTTTGCCAGCCAACGCCCAGTTTTTGGCCCACCTGACAACCCAACATGGTGATGCCCATAGCCCATAAAAATATTATATGCGTTTGGACTTACACCAATAACAGGAAGACTATCTGCCGTAGCTGGCCGGTGTCCCATCCATTCATCAATCCGATCATAAGTAAGATCAGGAAAAAGTTCTGCCATCTGTTTTTTTAATAATTTAATTGGTGCTTTAGCGGGTGGATTATTTAAGCCACCAAATTCAATCACACCGGCGCAACGCAAACGTCCATTCATTGAATTAACAACGAATTTTCCTGCAACCACCATTAAAGGTGACCGAAGCGTAATTGATGGGTTAACAAATTCAATGTGATATCCCCGTTCAGATTCTAATGGAACTGTAACCCCTAAAGCATCTGCCCAAGCGCCACTCCAGGCACCTGTTGTCAAGACATATGTGTCTGCAACAAACTTACCTTCTGAAGTTATTATAGACTTACAGTGACCGTCCTCAATTTCGAAATTGCTCACATCTTTGATTGATATAGTTCCACCATTGGCAACAAATTGCTTAGAAAGACTTAAAATGTAAGCGCCAGGGTCTTTAATTCTACCATGGTTTTTGCATTGAACACCAAAACCAAAACGTCCCTTCAGATTAACATCATATTCACCTAAATCTTTTGCATTCATTTTGACAAAGCTCACGCCTCCACGCTTACGCACATCCCATCCAAAATGATCAGACATGAAAGCTTCCTCATTTATATATCCAAACATATAATCAGCTAAATCAATGTATTCTTCTGCCCCAGTACCATTAGCCAAAGCAAGATGTTGATCTGGTGCATCATGCAAAAGTTGACTGAGCCCTTTTGATATACGTTCTACTGAATTAGCATTTGCATGTTTCAGGTACTTAAACAAAAATGGAATTAATTTAGGCAGATAAGTCCACTTCAAAAATAAAGGTTGATTTGGGTTAAACAACATTTTGGGAGCTTTGCCCAAGAGCCCTGGAACTGTCACAGGCACTAATGAACCAGAAGCTAAGACCCCCGCATTACCAAACGACGCACCTGCTGCAGGACCTTCCTTATCAATTAGAGTTACGCTGTGGCCATCGCGCTGCAACCACAAGGCTGTAGATATGCCCACAATTCCAGCTCCAATTACTATAATATTTTTGGGTATAGATGATTCCAAAAAACTCTCCTCAATAATATTGTTGCTTGACTACCTTATAATATCAAATACTAATAATTTAGTATAACATCAGAAAAAGTGATATGAGGTTTAGACCACTACAGGCACTCCATTCAGTAATTGAAACTGGCACAGTAACCGCAGCCGCACAAAGCTTGGGTATTTCTCAACCTGCAGTCAGTAATTTATTATCCCAACTTCAAGATCAAACTCGATTAATATTATTTGAGCGTGAGAGAGGAAGGTTGGTACCAACCCCAGAGGCAAAGGTATTATATCGCGAGATTGACACAGTTGTTCGTGGGATGAATCAAGTCAATTTAGCAATTGCCAACCTACAAAACCAAAGAGTAGGCACCTTAAAAGTTGTTTGTACACATGCTGTTTCTTTTGGTTTTATGACAGAATCTGTTAGTGATTTTATAAAAGAAAATCCAAATGTAGATGTAACATTTCAAACACGATACTCTCAAAATATCCAACAATGGGTAGCTTCAGGCTTAGCAGAAATAGGAATTAGTGAACTTCCCATTGTAGATGACAGCTTAGGGTGGAAACACATAAGGTTTTTATGCCAATTGGCAATACCTGAAGATAGTCCACTAACTAGTTTAAAAGTGATAACACCTAAAGACCTAGATAATGTACCTTTTATTGCCATGGGTGAAGATCATATGATCAATTCACGAACTAGAGAGCTTTTCTTAAAGAGTAACAGTCGCCTTCGTATTAAGTGCCAATCTCATCTATTCCGCTCCCTATTAGAGTTTGTTAAATCAGGAATAGGAGTATCTTTGATTGACCCCTTCACATTGACTCATGATGACGGAAAAGGATATGTTGTGCGACCATTCAAACCAGATATCTATTTAGATTTAGCTTTAATAAAGCATAAAACACGTGCAACATCATCACTGGGTCAAGTTTTTTATAATCAAGTTTTAGATAAAATGGTTGCAATTTCTAACAATAATTAAAACTTAATTTAAAAAAATACATCTTATCGATCGATTAACTGTTTATATAAATTAAAAGGTATAGTTATAAAAAACTTTTAGATTTATTTAACTACTTTTTGTGTAATTTTAGGGTTTATAGTGTGCAAAACTTTTTTTATTTCTATTTGAAATGTGCTGGCCGGCAACTATTGACTCATATTTGCAATTTTGTTTTGAAACACCAAGATTTATGGGATCAACAATTGTATCCGTATGGGGATCAAAAAAAACTGGAATGGAATAACGCGCATTATTCGATCGATTAATTACTCTGTGTAAAGTTGATGCAAAGCGATCATTACTCCATCGAGCAAGAAGGTCTCCAATATTGCAAACTAATGTGCCAGCAATAGGAGGTGCTTCAATCCAATCACCCGATTTACTTTGCACCTGCAGACCACCACTAAAGTCCTGTAAAAGAATTGTAAGAACGCCAAAGTCTGTGTGAGGCGCAACACCAAAGCGTTCCTCAGCTTCGTCAGTACTACTTGAAGGTGGATAGTAAACAAGCTGCCCTCTTGCCAATGGCTTTATATAAAACTCAGTAAAAAAATTTATAGGTTGATTTAAACTTACAGCAATTGCCGCCATAAGATGATGACCAATATTACAAATCGCATCATAATATGGTCGTAAATCAAGTTCCAAACGCGGAAAAGCTCTCGATGGCCACTGATTCATGGCGACTAAGGGCTTTCTAGCTAATAGGTCTTGATCATCTAATGCCGTCTCAGCACCCCAAAAAAATACTTCCTTTAAGTCATGTGTTTTAGCACCTGGAAGGTGAGACATACCTTGCGCCATCCAGCCACGTTGGTGGCTATTAACAGCAACAGTTTGTTTATCAGCCATCGGAAGATCAAAAAAATCCTTTGCCACTGAAAACGCCTGATCCAAAAGCTTTTGGTCAATTCCATGACCTGAAATATAAAAAAATCCATAATCTTTAGCTGCTTTATAGATTTTTTCAGCAACACCTTTAATATCATCTCCACTCACTACCCCAGAAACATCAATAACTGGTATCATGGATTCATCAGTAGGTTTTGCTATAGCAAAATCAATTGGTTCCATTACAAAGTCCACCACTTTAAAATTCATTACATGAAACTAGATAAGCGCTTTCAAATCAACTTCTAATATTAAAAAATCTAACCTATTGTAAGTTATATATATTTCAAGAAAACTAAATATTACTTTCATCAAAAGATGCACTAATCATCTCCTTAATTGACTTTACAATTATCTATGAGAGCGAAGTACATTCATTTTTTTATTTTATTACGAACAACTGTTTCCCGCCAAAGCATCAATATTCCTCCACTAAATATTAACGCCATTCCAGTCCAAGCCACAAAATCAGGCCATTCATTAAATATAAGAATACCCCATATAACTGCTAAAATTAGTGCAAAATATTCAATGGGGGCAATCAAAGCAGCTTCACTTATGCGGTAAGCTTGAGAAATACAATATCCACCTATAGCGCTGGCCACACCCACGCCTGCCATAATACGCAAATCAAAACTTATTGGCCAAATCCAAGGCCTAAAAAGAAATTGTAATGCACGACTTTCACTATTAACATATACCCCATCTCCAAAAATAAGTCCCATCAAAGCAGATACTATTACAAAACTTAGTTGGAGGTAAAAAGACATGGTTGATGCCCTTTCAGTTGATCCCATTTTGCGCGTCATTATATGTAAGCCAGCATAACAAAATGCTGCCCCAACAGGGAAAAGCCCCGCCAATTGAAAGCTATTAGGTGTGGGTCGTAACATTACCAAAGCACCAACCAGCCCCATTCCCACTGCAAACCAACGCCATGGGCCAACCTTTTCTGATAAAAATAATACAGAGAATATAGTTATAATTAGTGGTGATACAAAAAATATTGCAATTGCTTCTGATAGTGGAATTTCAGCCAACCCCATGAAAAAAAGTATATTTGCAGCAACAAGAAAAGTACCCCGAATTATGTGCATCTTAAGGTGTCTTGTTCTAAGTAACTTAAATCCACCTTCTAGTGGGATTATTATTATTAAGGTTAAAGTTAGCCCCACTAAAGCACGAATAAGAACGACTTGATGTAAAGGATAATCGCCACTTAGGAACTTTATCCCAGCATCGTTTAGGGAAAATGCTGTTGAAGCAATTAACGCACAAAAGACACCTATAAAGGTTAAAGGAGAAGAACCTAATTTCATATATATATGTTGGTGTAAAATATAGAAAAATACATGCTTATTTACGACTTTTTAGTCGTTAATTTCTTATTAACTTATTATGTGCATGAATATCATAATATTAAAAAATATATTTATTTACAGTAAGTTATACGGCTTAGTTAATACTTATAAAAATAGATTTAAGGCCAAAACCTTAAATATTATGCTTTTTTGACAAAAGCCATTCAGGAAGGCCAGCCTGCGCTTGACCACTTAAGGAGGCTAGTGCACAATTCTTCAAACTCCCAAAACGCACATCTCGGCCTGTAAGGCCCTTTCCATAATGCGCATATTTTCCTGAATTTGTCATCAAAACCAAAGTATCAACTGGAAATACAGGCTCAGTAATTGAGCACCAACAAATGTCAGAAATAACTTGTATGCC
The DNA here is from genome assembly GCA_905181935.1 of uncultured Amylibacter sp. Taxonomy (GTDB): domain Bacteria; phylum Pseudomonadota; class Alphaproteobacteria; order Rhodobacterales; family Rhodobacteraceae; genus Amylibacter. Next base: position 513,182 of record CAJIZV010000002.1, read on the forward strand.
TGCATCTTTAAGTCGATCAAAAATACCTTCAGCTTTCATTTGTGAAAGAGTTTGGCGACCAACAGTTATAATTGTCTTTGTTAAAGCAAAACACTGTTGATTATTAAAAAAATCAGCGAATTTTCTGCATTCCATAATTGAAGCATGCGGACTACCTATTGCCACAAGATCAATTTTGTCATCGCCAACATTAAATTCGTGCCATAGATCAACCAAATCATTTATTGTAATGTTAAGCTGTTTCGCATCAGAGGATATTGGCAGATGTCCTTCTGGTGTGTGACCACGCATATGAATTAACGGAGCGGCAGAAGTTGTGCCAAAAGCTGCACAAAGCGACTTAAGGTCATCTAATGTTGGAGAAAGTGCTTCAAGACCACATAATACTGGAATACCATTTGGAGATTTAGTACCCGCCAACCAACCCAACATTGGCCAAAAAGCATCATCAAAATTTTCAGGAATTTCTACGTGCAACTCACAGGTAGGCACCCTATTTTTAGCTAAATACACACCAGTATTTGGTGCTCGTCCCGTCATAGCAATAAACAGGTCAAGATAGTCTGGGTGTTTTTGAGTGCGCGCACCAAGTACCGAGTTTGCAAAAATAACTGCATTAGATTCTGACCATCCAATTGCTTCATTTTCAATAGGAATGTCATCAAGTAAATATGGTGCACAAGTAAAAGTTGGACGTGCGCCCATATTGACGTAAGCATCGGCAAGTCGACTTGCTTTCATACCAAAATCAGGTGTAAACCCTTGGGAATGCCAGTTTTCTCTATCCACAGAAATTGCATTAATCGTAGTTGGAATACAGGTTTTTGCTCCCATATCATGCATCTTTTCAGCAAAATCAAGATTGGCATCATGCGCTAAAATGCAACCATCAATATGGCCACGGGATACATCAATTAACTCAGTTGCACCTTGTACAGATGCCATAAGACAGATGACTTCTATTGCAAGTTTACGAGCCTGCCCGTCATGACCTTTAATTATATTTAGATCAGATGCAACAAGTTGAAGGTTTTGAGTATTTGGCTTTAAAAGCAAAATAGACTGATCCAAAAAAGACAGATTATCATTATAAATCTCTGCTACTTTTGCTTTGGACAAAGCGTCATAAGTAAATTCAGGAAGGCGCAAAATAGCCACAGGTTTTTCAAACAATTTAGCTGCAATAATCGCACCAAGCGTTAAAATATCCTCTTCTTCTCGAAAAACAAGTGCCGCTGGAGCCAACCCAATACGTGCCAACTGCAGTAAGACACCACTACCACTACAAGAACCTCGAGAAGTTGGCATTAAAACAATTTTACCCGTCAGTATTTCACCATGATTAGGGTGATGTACATCAATGATTGTTCCAGTACTTGGGTCAACGCCACCCCAAAAGCTCAAACCCTCTGCGCAAGTAAGAACTTGGCCCTTGGCGTCATTTTGAACAAACAGCATAGCTTTTGTTGATACATCTATATTCATAACTGACATTCACATATCAAATTCATGAAGTCTTCCCAAAAATTAAAACTCAATATATTTATGCTAGCATCAATTACAAAATCTAATTCTTACCAATATAACTAAACTGCCATTCAAATTATTATAAAAGCAAGATAAAATATATTTATACTAGTTGAAAAATTATTTTAATGGCAAAGCAACCTTTGAGGCAACCATTATAGCCCCTGCTCAATAAGATCAGTTGCAATCGCAGTACCACTGCTCCAAGCATCTTCAACTTCTGGCCCAATACACCAATCACCACCCAGATAGAGTTTTTTATCAGGTGTGCGGATGAAATTTTCCCCCAATGGCTTGGATACTCGAGAATATAGCCACCGATGTGCAACAGAATGCGTAACGCAATCATTACTAATATTCAGATGATCACACAAAAAAGGCAGCATTTTTGATGCAATATTAGGTAAGTCACCTTCAAGGTGTGCCTGAGTAAAATTTATATTTGCATGAGCAATCCATGCGGAAGTATTCGCTTGCGGTCTGAGTGGCTTTCGACACTCCTGCGTAATAGATACTAAAGGAAAGCCTTCAGGTATTGGGATAACATTCGAAGGATTTCCAGAAATCGCAACCATTAATGTTAAATCTGGTGACATTTGAACATCAGATACCCGCTTCACTAGCGAATGATTGTCCCCAAGGAGACCCTTGATCTGAGGTGCCGGTATGGTCATCACAACATGTGTGGCATCATAGTGAACATCATCATAAAATAAACGCCATTCCTGCCCATTAGGCCGTAATGCTTTAATTTGCGTTCCAAGACGGACATCTAAACCAGCAGCCAACCCTTTGGGAATTGATGACATTCCAGGAGTTCCAACTATTAGCGACCTTCCAGTCCCATCATCCCAAATATCAGCATTACCTGTATCAATTAATCCACGTAATACATGGGAAAAGTTATCATTATTTGTATCAATGTATGGCGCACCATGATCAAATCGATGATTATCAGTACGACGAGTGGCAACACGTCCACCAATTCCACGCCCCTTGTCAAATAAAACAGGTTGAAAACCAGCATCCGATAAAGTTTTTGCGCAAGCTAGTCCAGTAATACCAGCTCCTATAATTGCAATACGTGTCATAATATTAATGCTTTCTCCAAAATAATAGGAATTTGTTTTTTTACTTTGAAGAAACCTGCTGTAGCATAAGGCCAGATCGCATTATCCCATTCTCTTCGTTGTTCACACAATTTAATATTTAGATCGTTGAGAAATGGTTCTGCTTGTTTCAACCAATCCCAAAGCGGACCGCATGTGATAAATGGTGTAAAAACTTGTTTAGCTCCTACTTCTTGTGCCCAATTGGCAAGAGTTTTAGGATGATTTGCTTTTAGATGTATTGAACTTTTATTCAGGCGCATTGCAGCATCAAATAGTGCTCCATTTTCAAAAGATAGGATAGTGTTGGAAACAGGTCTAGATGAACGCAGGTGACTACAAGAAAGTGTCGCCGTACCCTTTATATTAAATCCAGAAAGATCAAAATCTTCGATCTGGCAATCTTCGTCAGTAACCAAAACCGCAGTAGGAACACCAGACTTTGGTTTCTGAACATCGCGTAAGCTTAATAATGTTGGTAATCCCTCAGGCTCAGTTTCTTCTAAACCATGACATACATCCGCTAATTCACCATCAAGTGGATTAAAGCGACCATTGGTAAACATAGAAATATTTTCCGCACGTGCAATATAGGGTTTGCCACGAGTATGAAGCCCTGCAACCCAACGCCAACTAAGTGTATTAGATGCTGCATCTCCATCAAGTAGGTGCCGATAAAAAAAATCTGCCCCCAATCGCCATGGCAAACCAAGGGTAAAAATCCAAATTGAGGCAAACCACATTCTTGCATGATTGTGAAGATAGCCAGTATCTAACAGTTCTCGGGCCCATTCATCAAAATAGTCTAATCCAGTTTGAGCAGATTCGGCACGTTCAATTTTTTGTCGTAACAAATGATTATTCTCTAACAAAATACAATCATTATACAGTCCACTTACATAACTATCCCAAACTTGTGGGCGCCGTTCAAGCCAGCCTTTAAAGTAGCCCCGCCAAATGACCTCTTCAATAAACTTTTTAGATACATCCGGCCCATGTGCAGTAACTGATGCACAAACCACTTCTTTTTCTGTTATTAATCTGCGACAGATATAAAAAGATAAAGTGGACACAGCTTTATGTTTATTCAGCCCATAATCATAATTTCGTTTATTTTCATAATGAGTTCCCATATTTGGGATGAATTCCTGTAAAGCTAACAATCCAGCTGCTCTAGTTGGGAATAAATTAGACATTTTGCTACACCTATTTCTTATAATTTTTAAATGGTCTCCCAACCATCTAAATTTGACCCAGTGTGACTTTGCAGATAAAATTTTTAAAACTTAAAAAATCATATTTTTTCATTAATTAAGGCCTAATAATCAAATTTATTTACAACCACCCTGCTGCCATCTGGCGCTGATGAGCAACCATAGCATTACGCATTAAAATTGCCACTGTGACTGGACCAACTCCACCTGGAACAGGGGTAATCCATCCTGCAATCTCAATAACTGCATCAGTATCGACGTCTCCAACTATCTTAGTTCCATCTGGGGTATCAATTTGATTTATGCCAATATCAATAACAACAGCACCTGGCTTAATCATATCTGAACCAATTAAATGTGCTTTACCAACAGCTACTACAACTACATCTGCACGCCTTGAGTGCATAGCAACAGAACGGGTCATATGATGGCAAACAGTTACAGTACAACCCTCAGCCATTAACATCATAGCGGCTGGCTTCCCTACAATTTCCGAATGGCCAATCATAACAACTTCAAGCCCCTCCATGGGAAGGCCAGTCTCTTTTATTAAAACAACACTTGCTGCAGCAGTACAAGGTGCGAGTGCTACGTCAGAGTAAACAATATTACCAATTGATGCAGGGCTCATACCCTCAACATCTTTAAGTGGATGAATAGCCGATTGTAGTGACCTTACATTGATGTGTGAAGGCACAGGCCGTTGTAAAATAATACCAAGGACAGTTGTATCTTCATTAAGTGCAAGCAGTTTAGATTTGCATGCATCTTGAGTAATGTCAGATGGCCAGCTGACCTGCTCAAAAGGCATTCCTGCTTGGTGAGCGCCACGCGCTTGATTTCGCACATAAACTGAAGCTTCAGGCACATCTCCAATCAGGATAGAAACAAGTCTAGGCATATCTGGGTGTTGATCAGCATAAGCCTTAACATCTAAAATAATTCGCTTTTTCACAGCTAAACCGTCAATTAATCTATTGTCTTTTGGATTATTCATCGTTGTTCCTTGCTATTACATGTTCTAAAGCCAAGTTATCAAAAATAATATAATTACCTAAATGCAGGTACAACTTAAACAAGAATAGTTATAATAAATATAGTTTTTTCAAGCATAGCATAATATGATAAAAAAATTGCTATCTACTAATTCTGTACCTGACAACACTAAACTTTAAATATTTTATTTTAAACGTTGGTCTGCTTAAAATAAAAGTATATTTTTAAAAGTGCGTAAATCTTGGCACAGGGTTTTCTGTAATATGAATTGTCTCAAATGGGTTTAAAATAAATGATGCAACTTCTAAAGCTAGAGGCTTTTAACTATGTCAAAACTTTATAATTATTTTTTATTACATTTAAAAAATTTTTGTTTTTTTAAGAAAACTTCTCAAAGACTTTAAACCAAAGATACCAAGAGTGACGTTGGGCCACGAAAGGCGAAGCCCTTAAACTCCACTAAATTTTTATTTTTTAACGCCAATGCTGGAAAACGAGCAAATAACTTTGGAAATACTACTTGTCCTATAAGCATTCGATACATATCACCTCCAAGGCATTTGTGTGATCCATCTCCAAACGTCTGATTATCTTCAGGCCTTCGCCTGACATCAAATAAATGTGGATTTTCCCATATTTCCTCATCGTGATTAGCAGATGCTTGAATGGCCATAACCGTTTCTCCTTTAGGTATAAGCATGCCACGCATAATTAAAGATTTTTTAACAATTCTTGGGCTAGCCTGAATTGGAGCAATCCAACGTAAACCTTCTATACAGGCCCCAGTCCAATCATTTTGATCTATGCAATACTGTATTTGTTTGGGTTGAGATAATAGACCATACAATGTTGAAAGTAATGCATCTCTTGTCTCGATAACAGCACCACCAATACAAATTTTCATATTAGTTCTGATCTGACTAACTTCAATTGGATGAGTATGAGAAAGCATGGTTGAAAGAACAGAGTAATCCATATTTCTATTTTTGTTTGCTATCAGTTGATCAAAACAGAAATTCATTTCCTTATTTTTTTCATCAGACATATTGAATATTTTTTTATCAAAACTTGTATTCATTGCCCCAGTAACTAGAGCAGTAGCCCAACTAAGTAATTGTTCATCACTTACATCTTGAATTCCTAAAACTTTCTTTAGATATCTTGCACTTAGAGGCTGAGCAAAAGCTGTTAAAAGATCTACAGTTTTATTGGTAGCAAGTTCATCTAGCAATTTATCAGTTAAATACTCAAATTCTGATTTCCAATAGCTTGATAGGCATGATGGCTCAAATGTTCCCTTCATGGCCTCACGTTCTCGCATGTGTTCACACCCGTCTTTACGCATTAATGTATGACCACCAAATGCACGTTGCATTGGTGTAGTTACATCATTTGAGCCAAAATGTTCAGTATCCACCTTCACTCGACGAACATCATCAGCCTTTGTAAAAACAATTCGGCCAATTGCTTTCAAACGAACAATTGGTGTTCTCTGTCGAAGTCTACGGTACACTGCTGCAGGATCAGAATTCAGCATGGACATGGTAGTATCATCGTCAATTGGAATATCAAAACCTATGACAGTCTTTTTACTCATGTGTTTGACCGTATTATTAGGTGTAAATTATTACTTATATAAATCACAATGCAGTCCTTGCAGTAAAATTAACTTCACAACTTAAAGAATTACTAACTGTACAGATTAATTTTGCTTGCCTCATAATTCGAGGTATTAGATCTTCATTGTCAATAAATTTTCCAATAATTTCAATGTTAATTCGCTCAATTCGGTTTGGAATATCGAAAGCCTTTATTCCCACAACCTTAATTATAAAAGGATTTAAAAAAAATTTTCGCTGATCTGTAGACCATTTAATGGACATTACAATACAGGCTCCAAGAGAGGCTAAAAATGTATCAACAGGTGCTTGGATTGGAGGATATGCACTTGCATTAGAAGGATCTATATGAGCGTATTGAAGAGTATCAGTTCCATTAAAAAAAACAAATATTGGCCCAAAGACTTTAGGCTTTAATTCTACAGTCATCTAAATATTCCTATTCAAAAAAGAAGCTCTGGCAAAAATAGTGCTATTGCTGGAAAAATGGTAAGAATTAAAATAGCAAAAAGGTGGATTAACCAATAAGGAACAGTTGCAGCGGCAACACGCCCTAAGCTTACCTCATTATTAGTTAATGCGGTCAATACAGATAAATTCAATCCAACCGGCGGTGTCACTTGACCAATTTCAATAACGATCGTTATTAAAACACCTATCCAGATTGGATCAAACCCAAGGCCTGTTAGCAAAGGGAAGACTACAGGTAATGTCATAATCATGAGCGACAAACCATCAAAAAAACACCCAAGCATCAGATAAATCAGTACAACTATGAGTAATATAGTGTATGCACCGAGCCCACTTTCAGCCACAGACTCAAGGATTTGTTGAGGTACACCAAGGACGCTAACTGATTGCGCAAGAATTGTAGCTCCAAGCACTAAAAAGCCAACAGTAGAAAATAAAATTACAGATTGATAAACAGATTCAACTAATTTTTGGAACGTTAATTCACCCCAAATAGAAGAAATAAAAACTGCTAGTACAACCCCCACCCCAGCAGCTTCTGTTGGCGTAGCCAAACCAAACATTATGCTACCAATAATTGAAAATATTAAAATAAGCAGAGGCCATATCTGCTTGAAGCCAATAATTATCTCAAACAAAGAGCTCGGCGCTTCATCTCGTGGTGCAAGATCTGGATTTCTAATACATTTTATTAAAATATATATCATAAACATACTTCCAACCATGATTCCGGGAATAATGCCTGCTGCAAAAAGACGCCCAATAGAAGTTTCTGTTAATGCTCCAAAGATAAGAAATGAAAGACTTGGTGGAATAAGTAGACCAAGCGTTCCACCACCAGCAAGACTTCCAACCACTACACTTTTATCATAACCGCGTTTAGACATTTCGGGATAAGCAACAGAACCCACAGCAGCAGCTGTCGACAAACTTGATCCACTAACTGCTCCAAATAGAGTACAAACTGCAATGTTTGTATGAAGTAATCCGCCAGGAACTTTCCGAAAGAGAGGCGAAAAGGCTGAATATGCTTTTTCGCTAATCCCACTTCGTAAAAGTACTTCCCCTAATAAAATAAACATTGGAACTGCACTAAGTATAAAAGAGTTAAAAACGCTCCAAATGGCATCAATAGCAAGCGAAGTTGCTCCATTGGAGAAAAAATACAGTATTATTAATCCAGTTAGGCCAAGTGCCGCACCAAGTGCTACGCCTGTACCAGCTGCAACTAGCAGGCCACCTATAAGAGTAATCCATAATAACATCAGAGTTTACCAGATATTTTTGAAAATTTTGGTTTAATGTCTTTAGGGTCAAAACGATCAATAATACCAAACAATCGTGCAATTAATACCGAGCACGTGAGCGTAAGTGAAAAAGGCATAGCTGCCATCCACGGGTATAATAGAATACGCGATGTCTCAGTTTTAATGTTTCTATTGAAAGCAAATTCAAACCAAGGAACCGTTTCTATAATCAGCCATGTAAAAAACCCTATGCCAAATAACAAAGCCATAATTTGAATTCCCAAATGCCACTGATCCTTCAATTGATCAGCTAAAAGAGAAACACGGACATGCTTTGATCTCATTGTAACCAAGGGTAAACCAAGAAAAAGTGATAGGCTCAATAATAAACCAACAACTTCTTCAGTTATGTGCAACGGTGCATTTATGAGTTTACGCATCAAAACACTCATGAATATAATACCCACAATTGATATCATACTCAGCATAGCCGCTCCAGCACTCACAAGGACCAGCTTTTCCAGTCCTTGTGCAATGATTTTATTAAACTCTTTAATCAAACCTTAGCGGCCTAAAGCATCTAAAACACGTTGACGATAAGCAGGTGCATTACCGCCTGCTTCGTCTGCAAGTGTTTTCCAAATTTTAGTAACTGACCCAACAAAAAGATTACGATCCTCCTGAGAGAAATCTTCACCCCAAGTAACTCCACCTTCAACTAGACTTTTTCTGGCAGCTAATTCACGTTCAAAATCATCTTCATATTGGTTCGTACGATTCCAAAGATCTTCTGCTGCATTTACAATAGCTAGTTTAATATTGTTCTCAGTTTTTTCCCAACGATCCGTCGCAACACCTATTACATATGGACCCGATGCCATCGGATATAGGAACGAAGCATATGGCGCAACTTCCTGCAGTGAGACAGTATGTGCGTAAAGTGCAGGATAAAGAGCACAGTCAACAACACCAGATTTCAAAGCAACATACATTTCCGCTTGAGGAATAATTTGTGCTGCAACACCAAGGCCAGTAAAAGTTTCGACCTGATCTCGCGCCCAAACTCGAAGCTTTTTTGATTTCAGTGCCTCAATTGAACTAACGGGTTCATCACGGCAAAATACTGAGACGGATAACATGGGTATTGCAACGTATCCAACTGAAGAAACACCCCATTCTTCAAACTCTTCCTCATATATCTCCCGAACCGTAGAAATAGCTTTTTCAAATTCCTCAATAGATCCTATTGTTCCCTGAACAACTACTGAGCTTAGCGCAGGCGCATCTCGGCCTAAATAATTTGCCCACATTAGGCTCATTTCAACGGCTCCTTTAGGCAAAAACCTAAGTGTATCCGTATTAGGAAGACCCAAAGAGCCACCACTGTACATTTTTAACGTAGCATCACCAGCCAAAGCCTGATTTACATCGACTATAAATCGTTCGAGCTCAGCCGACTCTGGGCGAGTTTCTGGCAAAAAGTTGTTAAACCGCCACTCTTCCGCCACAACGGATGAGACTGTTAAGCCAAGTCCAAGCACCCCCATAGAAAAAGTCTTTAGAAAAAAATTCATGATTAATCCTCCTATAATAAGTTTAATAATAAGTTAATAATAAATTTATACCATATTATTATAGAAATTTATCCTAAATATATTAAATAGATTATATATATTGGGATAAAATCTCATATATGGATAGTAAGCTTATTAATTTTTAATAACATTCATTCAAACCAAATAGTTTAATTATGATATCTAATTTTATATTTTAAATACATAAAAAATATCAAAATACCTAGCAATAGTTTTTAAAACAGCATCTGTAAATTTAAGTTTAATACCACACATAATTAATAGCTATGCCCTTTCCGGGCAATATTATATGTTCCAAAAGACCACGCTCATATTATTGGGTTACAGTTTCATATAAATAGTTCTCTAGTTTTATCTTGGCTGATATTGATCTAAGATAAAAAGGCTGCATATATAGTCAACTTCTGTTATTAATTCTTTCATGAAGCTTATAAATAATTCGCCTCGTTGTTGTTTGAAAAAGAGGTGGAAGTATTGCATGAATAAATGCAGCAATAGCTCCTATAAACATCGCAACAGAGAAACTTAAAGCAAAATAAGCATGCTGCAAGTAAGTTTCATTTACACTTTCCGGATGCGCAAGAAATCTTTGTAATAAACTAATATTGCTGTGATTACTTTTTTTGCGAGACTGCATCGTGTATTCCTTTGTTAAATTAATAACAAATTTATACCATATTACTGTAGAAATTAATCCTAAATATATTGATTATATATCATATATTAGGATAAAATCTTATTAAAATATAAATATATAGAAAATACTTACCAAAATAATTATGACCTGTACTTCTTGTATAAATATTTAGGTAATTCTAAAATTTATAAAAATAATATCAAAAAAAAGAGAATAAGAATCTAAATAAATCACAGTAAATATCCAGTACTTTTTGATGTAAAACCTCAATATTTTTAATTTCAACCTAAGATTTTAAATTTTATGAACGTGGAAACATTCACAATAATTAAACTGCCTTGATATATATATTATAAATTAAAATCCAAAAATCATCCCAAACCAGCATTCAAGTAAAATAAACTAGTCTTTTGGGCTACCAAACGTTTGTGTTAATATTAAAAAAACTGATGATATAATAATTAGAATTGTTGAAATTGCTGCAATAGTTGGATCTATTTGATCCCTCAAAGCCAAAAACATACTACGAGTAATAGTTGAGTTATCACCTCCAGAAACAAACAAAGATATAATAACCTCATCAAATGATGTTAAAAACGAAATTAAAGATGCAGATACAACCGAAAATTTAATTTGTGGCAGTGTGATTTCGAAGAAGGCACGCAATCTGCTTGCACCAAGAGAACGCGCTACTTTTTCCTGATTCATATCATAATTACTCAAAGCAGAGAGTACAATAATCAAGACTAAAGGCATGGCAATTAAAGAATGCCCTAAAACTAGTCCCAAAATACTATTAACCATGTTAAATTGGACATAAAAATAAAATAAGCCGATAGCAACCAAGATAACAGGAACCATCATTGGTGAAATCATAATTGGAAATAAAATACTGCGTATTTTAGTATTACTATTAACTAACCCATATGCTGCCATAATACCCACAGGAGTTGCTACAAAAATTGTGAGCACACCAACTTTAACTGAAGTCCAAGTCGCCTGAATCCAATCAATGGAATAAAAGTAGTTTTCATACCACCGTGTTGAGTAACTTTCTGGCGGAAACTCTAAATACTGGCTATCAGAAAATGACATAGGAATAACCACTAAAGATGGGACAATAAGTAAAAATAAGATGATTATGGCAATAATATATAACCATAATCTATTCTTAAACTTAATTTGTGTCTCAGAGACGCTACTATTCCAAATACCCATACTCAGCTCCTGTTGCCTAGTTGATCAATTGAAACAAGCTTTGAAGCAATAAACAAAATAATCATTGTTACCCCCAAAAGCACTACGCCAAGTGCGCTGGCCGCACCCCAACTATAATATAGTTCAATATTATCTGATATTTTCATGGCAACCATGATAACTTTACCACCGCCCAACAATGCTGGGGTAACATAAAAGCCCAAACAAAGAACAAAAACAATTAATAGCCCTGCAAATAAACCAGGTAGTGAAAGTGGAAAGAAAACTGTCCAAAACGCGCGTGTTGGCGTTGCACCAAGATTTGCAGCCGCTTTCAAACAATCTTTATCTATCGTTCGCATATTCGCATAAAGTGGCAAAATCAAAAATGGCAGCATAATATGCACCATACCAATAAGGGTTCCAGAAGTATTATGGACAAACTTTATAGGTTCAGACCATAGACCCCAATCCACTGCCAACGAATTGATCAAGCCTTTTTTTTGAAGCAATACTAGCCAAGCATAAGTTCGCACTAAAAGGCTTGTCCAAAACGGAATAAGCACCCCAATCATACAGATGTTTGCCCACCTATTAGAGAGCTGAGACATGAAGTAGGTCAGCGGGTAACCAAGCAAAACACAAAATAAAGTAGTTAAAAGACTAATCTGAAAAGTGGTTTTAAAAATTCGCAAGTAAGCTTTACTATTCCAAATTCTTTGATAATTCTCCAATGACAGCGTTTCATCACGTCCAATAAAAGACATATAAAACAACCATCCAATTGGAATAATAATTAATCCAAATACCAATGCCAAATAAGGTACAGTAAGTCCAAAAAGAGTATATCGCTCTTTTTTGTCCAACTGATCAAGTTCAGTTTTGTTAATACCTTCTTGATTAATTTTCTGTGTTGAAGTCATCAATTCATTCCACCAGAAAACTGTCAGATTTTTTAAGTCCAACCGTTATCTTATTACCTATGGATGGCAAATCCTGAAGAGAGGCCGTGCCATTAGGAATGCGCATGCGAAGTATTTGATCACCATGGGAATCTGGGTCAAGTTTGATCATAAGTAACTGACTTTCGCCCTGATAAATTGACTCAACAACATTTCCAGTAAAAGTGTTACAATCTGTTGGATTATCATTTACCAAAAAGAGTTTTTCAGGACGCACAACTAACAAAAAGTCACCATTTTTTTTAACTGAGTGTTCAACAAGAATCTTTGTGTTGCCCAAATATACATTCTTTTTACTTACTTTGACAGAAAGTAGACTAGATTCACCAATAAAATCAGCAATAAAGGCATTATTAGGGCTTTTATAAATTGCACTAGGCGTATCAAGCTGCATAAGACCACCCCCGTTTATAACAGCAATACGATCAGACATTGTTAGTGCTTCTTTTTGATCATGCGTAACATAAACAGTTGTCATGTTTAAACTGTCATGAAGCTGGCGCAGTTCAATTTGCATTTCCTCACGCAACTTTTTATCTAGCGCTGATAAGGGCTCATCCATCAGAAGAATCTTAGGCTGAAAAACAATAGCTCTAGCCAAAGCCACTCGTTGTCTTTGGCCTCCAGATAGTTCAGCAACACCACGATGGCCAAGCCCATCTAATTTGACTGTTTTTAATGCCTCATTGACGGTTTCTTTAATTTTTTCTTTAGAAATGCCTCTTAGTTTTTGTGGGTACCCTACATTTTGTTCTACATTCATGTGAGGAAAAAGCGCGTAGTTTTGAAATACCATTCCAATATCACGAAGGTGAGGTGGCTTTAGAACTACCTCTTCTGTGCCAAATTTAACACTTCCATAATCTGGCCGTGTGAATCCTGCCAATACCATTAAAAGAGTAGTCTTGCCAGATCCAGAGGGACCTAAAAGTGTCAGAAACTCTCCTGACTTAACTTCAAGACTTACATCTTTAAGTGCAAAAAATTCACCATATGTTTTTGTAATATCTTTGATTGATATATTAAGCGCATCAGACTTCATAAATTTATCTTTCGTTTAAAAAAGGGAGGGTAAATACCCTCCCTCATAATAATTTTTTATTCAGTCATCATTTCAGTATACATTTCAGCAGCAACTGTGCGCCACTTAGCATACCAATCCTGGCTAATTGTAAGCTGATGCTTAGCATTGTCTGGATGGCTTGGTAAAGCTTTAGCAAGCTCATCTGGTATTAAACCAAGTTCATAGGTCTGTGCATTAGTTGGACCATAAGTAATGTACTTGGCAAATTCCGCCATATATTCTGGCTTCATCATTTCGTTAATAAATTCCATAGCTAAATCTTTATTCGCTATACCCTTTGGAATTCCGTAACCTTCCCAATCCATTATGCCAGTCTTATAATCATAAGATACTTTGGCACCATCTTTTTTAGCAACATCAAAACGACCATTCCAACCTGTTGTCATGTCCACTTCGCCGTCTTTCATTAACTGCGCATGCATAGCACCAGACGTCCACCAAACATCAATATGATCTTTGATTGATCTAATTTTATCCAAAGCACGTGTAATACCTTCTTCGCTGTCAAGAACCGTATAAACGTCAGCAATAGCAACACCGTCTGCAAGCAATGCAGTTTCTAATTGTCCATCTACCTTTGAGCGCATTGCACGAGTACCAGGGAATTTTTCTGTATCATAGAAATCTGCCCAAGATCTTGGACCATTTTCGCCATATGTTTCAGTGTTCCAGGCTGCAACAACTGAGAAAATATCAGCACCAGCACAATAATCACTAAACATTCCAGGTAAGTGATTACTTACATCAATTACAGAGTAATCCAATTTTTCAAGAACACCTTCAGCGCCCCCAGAAGCACAGCTTCCAGATCCACTAGAGAAAATGTCAAACTTATCTGCGCCAGATTTCACCATCAACTTAACGTCTGAAATTCCACCATAAGTGTCTTCATTTATTGTGATGCCCATTGCTTTACCAGCAGGTTGAAAAATACCAATTGATTGTGCATTTTGGTAGGCTCCACCCCATGAAACAATACGAAGATCTTTAGCAATCGCCACAGACGATACTGATAGTGCTCCAGCTATGACAGCAGTCATGGCTATATTTTTATAGTTTTTTGTAATTTTCATTATATACTCCCTTTTGATTTTTAGTCTTTAAATAACCGTCTTTATGCCTTTTATATTTCTTCCAATTCACGGCATAAACTGAATTGGTTTTTCGTTCTACGCAGCTACTCTCCTTGCAGCTCGTTGATATTGAATGCGATCTTGCATACGGTACCAGGACACTACAGCAGGTAAAAACCACGGCCTCCCCGTGTATAATGGACGTGTTGGAAAAGGTAGGCCTTCAAATGCCGTTTTACCTTCAGCTAACCCTAGTACTTTTTGTCCAAGCCGCATACCGAGATAGCTGGCCATGGAAACGCCAGATCCACAATAACCCATAGAATAATATATACCGTTATGTTGTCCAGTGTGAGCTATTTCATCAAAGGTATAAGCGACCGTACCGGTCCAGGAATGCGAAATTCTAGTACCCTGAAGTTGAGGGAAAATTCGACACATATCATTTAACAGTTTTGGACCACTCAATATTGGGTTGGTTTCTGTTGCAGAAACGCGGCCACCAAATAAGATCCGCTTGCGGTCTGGGGACGTTCGGTAATAATAGACAACTTTGCAGGTATCACTGGCAATGCGGTTGGTTGGGAATAAGGTATCTACCAAGGAAGGATCTAATTCTTCTGTAGCAATAATGTAACTCCCAATAGGAATAACCCGCCTTTGTAACCAAGGCGTTAAATTAGACGTGTAACCATTAGTGGCAACGATCACATCACGAGCCTTCACTTTCCCTTTTTGCGTTGTGATAATAAAGCCATCAGAACTTTGCTCTATATCGAGCACAGCACAATGGCCTACCACATCAGCCCCAGCTTCAATCACTCGTTGAAGTAGTCCCCGATGATACTTACCTGGATCTACAGATGCATGGCGTGGAAAAACAACTCCTCCATGATAAACCTCTGAACCAAGTTCCTTTAACTGTTCATTACGAGTAACGGCATAGGCTTCAATCCCTTCAGTTCGACTAATTTTTTCTGCATCACGCGTAATTAATTCATAATGTTTTTGAGTGTGTGCCGCATGATAGCGTCCCCCTCGAAAAAAATTACAATCAATCTTCTCAGACACAACAAGATCTTCTATCCAATTTAGAGCATTTTCACCCTCTCGTCTGATTGCAAGCCCCTTCTCGTTACCAAACTTTGCTGAAAGTTTTTCCAATGACGGCTTAATACTAGTGCTAAGTTGTCCACCATTTTTAGTGCTACACCCGTGTCCAGGCTCACCAGCGTCAAGCACAACAGTGGACCGACCACCTCGCACTGTTTGAAAAGCTGCATTTAAACCCGTATATCCCGAACCAACAATCGCTACATCAACCTGACGCGGAGGTTGTGCGCTAATATCATCAAATTCGGGGAGGCCCTCAAGCCAATAGGATGTTTCTTTACGATTCTGAGACCAGATTGATTCATCAAATTGTTTATATTTGTTCATAAAGTAATAAACCATTGTCTCATAAAGACATCCCCTGTTACGACTTTCATTTAGCCTAGAATTCAAACACTAGAAAATGAAATTGGATTTAGCAAACAAATAATCTTTGTTACGTAACGTAAGTATTAGGCTTTAATTAATAAAAATAAGATTCAGAAGATGTATTAGCTATAAAATCGAATTATATTTTCTGTTAATTTGTGAATTAAGCGAATATTTTACCCAAAATAATTCTAGTTGTAATTTTTTTGATTGCAATAAAGGGCACCTACCATGCAAATAAACGAGATTTAACACAAATAATTTATTTCATGGTGAAAGATTAAAAGGATCATCTTGACATTTATCAGATACTATTTGTTGTATAATAAACTTCAGCAAATAACGTGGTTAGAAAATCCAAAATATATTGACTAAATTGAGTGATTGACGAAAAGACCCAACAAATAGATCATTTGTTCATTAAATAAATTTTTTAATAAACAAATAAAGAAAGACATTTTGCATGGCAAATCACGACAACCTTCTCCATTTTTTAAATACATGTGGCAAAATCGTGAAAAAACACAAAAGTGAAATCGCAAATAATATTGCTGATACATTAGTTGGTTCACTAATAATGCAACATGAACAAGCGCCAACAATTGCTCCAGCTTGCCCGAACTTAAACGAGTTATTACGAATTAAGCAGAATAATTTAATTAATCTTTTAGCAAACTGCATTCATCACCTAAATTGGAGAGAAGCTGGCTTTGGTAAAATATCCACAGAGATTTCAAACCGAATTTGTGTAACTGAATTAATCGGTCCAGCTGGGTTCTTTAAACACTCTAACATAAGGATTGGCCTTTTATTGCAGGAGCCAGGAACAATTTATCCAAGGCATCAGCATGCAGCAGAAGAATTATACTTTATTCTTAGCGGAAACGCTCATTGGGGAGTTGATGATAAAGCATTAAAACCCAAACCACCCAAAAGTTTTGTTCATCACAATTCGAACCAATCACATTGCATTACCACAGGGGGAGAACCTCTATTAGCACTTTGGGGTTGGACCGGTGATATAGACGGATCATCATATTCAATTTAACAAATATATCAAAATTTATAAAAATAACAGAAAGCAACCCAATGATAGATTTACAGAACTTCAAAAACCTTGATGCTGTTAAAGTTAAAAACTTTAAACCCAAACCAACTACTCTTACTAAAGGACAAGAGGAAGCTGCCGTTCAGCTTTGGGCATCAGATGATGGGCTTACCAAAATAGGTGTTTGGGAGTGTACTCCAGGTGAATTTACTGCAGATAGAACCACTGCTGGTGAATACTGTCATATCATCTCAGGTTCTGCATCTGTTGAAAATCAAGATGGAAGTAACGCACGTGATTTAGGTCCTGGAGATCTGTTAATATTACCCATTGGTTGGAAGGGGAATTGGACAATTCACGAACAGGTTAGAAAATTATATATTCTGCAAGCTTCCAATTAAAAATAATATATATTAATCATTATTTTTTTAGCCAAATAAAAATATATATGTAAATTATTAAAAGGATATTTGACAATTTTTTTGTCACTATTATGTTGAATTTATTGATATTGGCGCTCTTGCTCGGACGCGGCCCAAAAGGGGATAAAATTGCAACAATTTGATTATGTTATTGTTGGCGCTGGCTCAGCTGGATCAGCATTAGCTAATCGTTTGTCGGAAAGTGGTCAATTTACAGTTTTATTGCTTGAAGCTGGTGGTTCAGACAAAAAAATTTGGATTCAGATGCCCTTAGGCTACGGTAAAGTATTTCATGATCCCACCGTCAACTGGCGCTATATGACAGAGCCAGAACCTAACCTTGATAACCAATCTATTTACTGGCCAAGAGGTAAGGTACTAGGTGGATCAAGTTCAATTAACGCTATGGTATGGGTTCGCGGCCATAAACGCGACTATGATGAATGGGGCTCTGTCGCGCCCGGCTGGGATTGGAGTACTGTTCAAAAAGTTTTTCACAGAATCGAAAGCTGGGACGGCCCAACGAATGTAATTCGTGGAACCAACGGCCCGCAAGCTGTGCATGATGTAACTCATGACATTCATCCTTTAACCCGTTCCTATCTAAAGGCTGCAGCTGAGGTAGGCATCAAGACTAACCCAGATTACAACGGCGCAAATATGGAAGGAGCTTCTTGCTATCAAATTTCAACAAAAGGCGGTATCCGAGCCTCAGCTGCCAGAAGTTATCTGTGGCCATTAAAAAAGCGTCGTAATCTAAACATCCTGACAAAAGCCCACGTCACTCGTATACTCTTTGAAGGTAAACGAGCAGTTGGAGTAGAATACCTCCGGAATGGCCAGACTAAAACGGCGCATGCACGGGCCGAAGTAATACTATCGGGTGGGGCAATCAATTCTCCACAACTCCTACAATTGTCAGGCATAGGGCCAGGCGCATTATTGCAACGTCATAATATCGATGTAATCCACGAGTCCGATCATGTTGGCAAAAATTTACAAGATCACTTAGGTGGCGATAACCATTACCGTGCCCGAGTGCCGACCCTCAACCAAGAGCTGCGACCAATGTTGGGCAAGTTAAAAGCCGGAATGCAATATGTCCTTACACGCAAAGGCCCACTATCGCTCAGCTTAAATCAAGGCGGTGGTTTCGTGCAACTTGATCCTGATGCAAACGGACCCGACCTACAACTTTATTTTTCACCAGTAAGCTACACTCGGGCACCCGTTGGCGTGCGCCCATTAATGAATCCAGATCCTTTTCCTGGTTTCTTGATCGGTTTTAACCCATGTAAGCCAACCAGTACTGGCCACCTGCAAATCTGTTCAAATAATCCAATGGAACCACCCAAAATATATTCAAATTATCTTGATACAGAATATGACAAAAAAATGATGCTAAAAGGTGTTCATTTAATTCGTCGCATTGCCAATGCTCCAGCTCTGCAATCAGTTATCGAAACTGAGCTAACGCCAGGCGCAAATGTCAAAAGTGATACCGAAATCGCTGAATACATCCGCCAAAAGTCATGGTCCGTCTTTCACCCATGCTCTACTTGCCGCATGGGAAGTGACCCCAATATGTCTGTAGTAGATCCACGTTTACGAGTTTATGGAGTAGATGGCCTGCGTGTGGTTGATGCATCTATTTTTCCCACTATCCCCACAGGCAATATCAATGCACCTTCGATTATGGTTGGGGAACGCGCCTCAGAAATTATTCTTCAAGACGCTAAAAGCTGAAAGGGCTTTTCATGAAACTGAAAACAATTGAAACTTTCACCAATCACGATGTTGGTTTTGTACGTGTTACGGCAGAGGACGGCACTCAGGGTTGGGGGCAAGTCTCCACATATCATTCCGATATTACATCTCAAATATTACATCGGCAGGTCGCACCTTGGACTCTGGGACAAGAAACTACCAATTTAGATGACCTTTTAGACATTGTAGCTGAGCGCGAACATAAATTCCCTGGTTCGTACCTCCGCCGTGCCATGGCTGGACTGGATACAGCCATCTGGGACATGCGAGGCAAACAAGCAGAAAAATCTGTGGCTGAACTTCTTGGAGGCTCGCCTGGCCTTATACGCGCTTATGCTTCTTCAATGAAGCGCGACATCACACCAAAAGATGAAGCTGCCCGTCTTAAAAAATTGCGCGATACACAAGGCTTTGACGCATTTAAGGTCCGTGCCGGTGCTGAAGTGGGACGTAACCAAGATGAATGGCCAGGTAGGACTGAGGAAATAATTCCTACTATGCGACGCGAGTTAGGCAATGAAGTAGACCTTCTTATCGATGCTAACAGCTGTTACTCCCCAGACCGGGCTATTGAGGTAGGTCATATTCTTCAAGATAATGGGTTTTGTCACTATGAAGAGCCTTGCCCCTATTGGGAGCTTGAACAAACAAAAAAAGTAACTGACGCGTTAACAATTGATGTGACAGGTGGGGAACAGGATTGTGATCTATCTACTTGGAAGCGGATGATTGAAATGCGCGCAGTTGATATTGTGCAACCTGATATTCTTTACCTTGGTGGTATCAGCCGCACTTTACGAGTAGTGGAAATGGCCCAAATAGCCGGATTACCCGTCACTCCACATTGTGCAAATATGTCTCTGGTTACACTTTTTACGATGCATCTATTACGCGCTATTCCCAACGCCGGAAAATATCTAGAATTTTCTATCGAAGGCGCAGATTATTACCCATGGCAGGATGGACTCTTTACAAATTCTCCATACAAAATAGAGGACGGTCAAGCACGTGTTACCGATGCCCCCGGCTGGGGTGTTGAGATAAACCCCGAATGGTTAGCACGTTCAAAATATCAAATTAGTGAAGTAGAATAAGGTATTAATTATGAGTAACGTATTTCCTAGGCAAATTACTGCACCACCTATCAGAGCTGTAGCAAGTAATGGATGCTATATAATTGATGAAAATGGAAAACGATATTTTGATGGATCTGGGGGAGCTGCAGTATCTTGTCTTGGGCATGGAGATCCTGATGTTATTAAGGCTATTCAAGACCAAACCTCAAAAATGGCTTTTGCTCATACTGGGTTTTTTTCTAGCGATCCCGCTGAAGAATTGGCTGAACTCTTGGTTCAACATGCACCAGGTGAATTAGATCGTGTTTATTTTGTATCAGGAGGCTCTGAAGCTGTTGAAGCCGCTTTAAAGTTAGCCCGCCAATTTCATATTGAAAATGGTGAGCCAAAGCGTCGTCATATAATTGCACGAAAACAAAGTTATCATGGAAATACACTTGGAGCTCTTGCTGCCGGTGGAAACAAATGGCGCCGCAATCAATTTGAACCAATTCTTATTAATGTCTCTCATATAGCTCCATGCTATGAATATGTCGATAAAACCACACAAGAAAGCTCATTCGAATATGGACAACGTGTTGCTCAAGAACTCGAAGATGAAATCTTAAGATTAGGCTCAGATACAGTCATAGCTTTCATTGTAGAGCCTGTAGTAGGAGCCACTATGGGCGCAGTTCCAGCAGTTCCGGGATATTTTAAGAGGGTACGAGATATTTGCGACAAATATGGCGTACTACTTATATTAGATGAAGTAATGTGTGGGATGGGCAGAACTGGTCATCTTTTTGCATCCGAAGTTGACAATATTTCACCTGACATTCTATGCATTGCAAAAGGCCTAGGCGCTGGATACCAACCCATTGGCGCAATGCTTTGCTCAAAAAAGATTTATGACATAATAGGCAATGGCTCAGGTTTTTTTCAGCATGGCCATACTTATATAGGACACCCAGTAGCTTGTGCCGCCGGATTGGCTGTTTTACGTGCAATTCTTGACCGAAACCTTCTCAAATCAATCAAACAAAGATCGGATCAATTATTCGATACCTTGAAAACACAATTGGGGGCACACCCAAACATTGGTGATATTCGTGGCAGAGGTCTATTTATCGGTTTAGAACTTGTTAAAGATCGCGCAACAAAAAAACCTTTTGATCCCTCCTTAAAGGTTGCAGCTTCCATCAAGCGTAAAGCATTTGAGGCAGGCCTTATATGTTACCCAATGAGTGGTACACGGGATGGGAAATGGGGAGATCATATACTGCTAGCTCCACCATTTATAATAAATGAAAGCCAAATCACAGAGCTTGTAGACAAGGTGTCCATTTCACTTTTATGTCTAGAAAATATATAGTTTATATTTAGTTGAACTTTTTCGAGGTAAAAATGACCCCAGATAAAATTTTTGCACCATTGATAGAAGAAAAATGGCCAGATGAACTTAGCGATATGAAAGATACGTTTGCTAATAAATTAAATATTTACCGCACAATGGCGCATCATCCTAATTTATTACGTGCATGGGCAAATTTACGCGACCATGTTGTTGTTAATTCTGCTCTTAAACAACAACAAAGCGAAGTGGTCATTTTACGGGTAGGTATAAATCTTGAAGCAGATTATGAATGGAAACATCATGTTTCACGCGCGCGAGCGTGTGGAATGAGCGACCTCCGTATAAGTTCAATTCGATACCAGATTAAAGACATGGCCAAAGAGGACGCGATATTTGCAAAATCAGTTGATGAACTAATGGATCAAAAAAAAATGCTGACGCATACCTTAGAAAGTGTGATTGCACTAGTTGGTAAAAAAGGCGTTTTGGATATTATTGCTACAGTTGGGTTTTATTCTACGCTTGGTTTTATGCTAAATTCCTTCGATACACCTTTAGATGATAATATCGCAGCTGAAATGACAGATCAGCCATTTAATTAGAGCTTAAGGGCCTTACTCGTGTTACCCGGCACCCCATCCAGTAAAGTATATTATAGATATTATTTGATAACAATAACTATGTCAGGTTTACTATAAAAAGTTATACATTTGACTTAATTACATTCCAAAACGTGCATAAGCAGCTCGCTCTTCAATACTATAGCTCATGTCACCAAAAATCTGAGTGCTAAATCGAGATAAAATTGATTTTTTTTGTCCAAATATACGAAAGCGCACTTTTTCACCAAACTTTTGTTTAAAAAATGGTACAACATGACCAATGCCATCAACAAGACCATCTTGTATAGCTTTTTGACCAACCCAAATCTCTCCAGTGAATAAATCCCTATCTGCCAATTTTGTGCCACGACGGGCAAAAATGTGATCTTTAAAAGTTTGATGTACATCTTCTAGTAGAATTTTTAGACGTTCAACGTCCTCATCTTTTTGCGGCTGAAATGGATCAAGCATAGACTTTGAGTTACCAGCTGTATGCACACGCCGCTCTATGCCATATTTTCCAATTAACTGGTCTAAACCAAATCCTGTAGAAATAACTCCAATTGATCCAACTATGGAGGAAGGATCAACGTAGATTTCGTCTGCGCTCGCTGCAAGCCAATACCCACCTGAGGCGGCAACATCCTCGACAAAGGCATAAACTGGTATCTTCTTTTCTTCGGCCAAACGCCTTATGCGTGCGCCAATCAAAGAGGACTGAACTGGGCTCCCACCAGGTGAATTAATCACCAATGCAACAGCATTTGTTTTCTTTGCAAAGGCTTTTTCAAGCACAGGTGCGAGACTTGCATCATTTAAACCTCGACCAGAGGCTATCATGCCATTCAAACGTACAATTGAGACAGTTTTGTGTTCACGGCGGAAAGGATTTTTTAATTTCATCAACTTGACATAGGATACAATGTGTTTGGGGACAAGGCAGGTAACAAAATAAATTTTAAAATCTCACTATTGAGATTAGTCAAAAGAGACAGTGGTGCGCGCCAGCCTGCCACAATGCTATAATTACAAGTACATTTAACTACTTTGGTAACTTTTGACGTAGCTAGTGATTGCCTGGGTAAAACAAATGTGGGCCATCAAATTGGCCAACAGGAATGCTGTGCGTCAAAATTCCATCACGCATTTCATGTAATAAAAAGGCGCTGGGTTCTTTTGACAGGCAGTTTTGAGCCCCTTTGCGCAGATCCATTGCTACCGCATGAGACGTTCCAGGAGCAATTTGACAGATAACACTACCAAAAATTGCAGTAATGTTCCGATGAACATGCCCACAAACAAGTTTTAACTCACCCCGGTATTCTGATAATATTGTCTGCAATTTTCTACTATCGCGCAGGTTTTGAATATCCATTTTTTCAATACCCGTCAGAATAGGAGGATGATGAATTGCCACGATAACTGGTTTCTTACTTAAAGTAGCCAACGTATCTTTTAGATAATCAAGTGTTGTGTCGGTCAAGTGCCCGTGTGCAGCACCTTTAACATTCGTATCCAAACCAATCAGCGCAAGATCAGAAAACTCAGCATCCCAGTTAATAGCGCCAGATCTTGGCATCCAGTCCTGATCAGCAAAACTAGCACGCATTTTAGTCACGTCATCATGGTTTCCAGGGATAACGCGGTAAGGAATAGCAAGCGGTTTCATAATTTTACGGAACCGTTGATACTCTTCTGCAGTACCAAAATCAGTCAAATCTCCAGCCACAACCGCCATATCAACAGGTCCAATATCTGGCAAAATTCGATTAATGGTTTCTACGCAAGATTTGAGCGCAGCTTCAGTATCAACCCGGCCATAGGCAAGTTCGCCTTTTGGTACAATATGTGGGTCCGAAATTTGAATAATTTTGGCCACGATTAGATTTCTCCTGCCGGTAAAAGAATTAAAGCTTCAGGTTTAATTGCTACCTTGACAGACTGACCAAACTTTGGAGCGCTTTGGCCAACAAAAATTGACGTTAACAAGTTCGGCGTAATGCCTTTGATCCCAATTCGATAATGTGTGCCAAGAAAGGTTATAGTTTCGACCTGACCACATAGCGAACCATTGTCATCAATTCGAACATCCTCAGCCCTGACAAAAACATTATGGCCTGAACCTTCGCCTGGCAATTTTAGCCCACCACCTTCAAGTGTCAGAATACTGCCTGTGCATTTTCCATCAAGACGCATTGCATTGCCAACAAAGCCCGCAACAAAAGCAGAGTTCGGATGGCGATATAGTTCTTCAGGTGTCCCACTTTGGACAATACGTCCATTGGACATAACCGCTACACGGTCTGCAATTGCCATAGCTTCATCTTGGTCATGGGTCACAAAAATTGCCGTGATATTAAATTTGCGTAATAGTACAGCTAATTCATCACGTAATGATTCCCGCAGTGATGCGTCAAGGGCAGAAAGAGGTTCATCCAGCAATAGCAGCCTAGGCCGCGGCGCGATTGCTCGAGCAAGAGCAACACGTTGGCGCTGCCCCCCAGAGAGCGCATTAACGGCCCGAGCTGAAAATTTCTGAAGTTGGCACATTTCCAGAACTTCTGACACACGCGCTTCAATCTCTGGTTTGGAAAGTTTTTGCATTTTCAGCCCATAGCCAATATTTGCGCGTACGGACATATTAGGGAACAGTGCATAAGACTGGAAAACCATACCAACATTACGGCGTTCAACCGGTAAAGATGTAACGTTATCTTCGTCAAACCAAATATCACTGCCTAAATCAGGTGTCTCAAGGCCCGCAATAATCCTAAGCAAAGTGGTCTTCCCACATCCCGACGGCCCAAGTAGTGAGACAATTTCGCCATTTTTGACAGTCAGTTTAGTCGATAGAAGCGCACGTGTTCCATCTGGGTAAGTTTTTGCAGTATTAGTTAGTCTAAAAGTCATTGAGATATCCTTTGTGCACGCGCTGATGCCCATTGCATAGCCATCAAAAGTGGGACGATAAGTACGAAGAAGACGAGAGTATAGGCAGACGCTACTTCAAGCCGCATGGATGCATAGCTATCGGCTAATCCAACAGGCAGAGTCTTGAGATACGGCGTGTGTAACATCCATGTCAGATTGAATTCTCCAATAGAAAGTGTAACTACTGTTAGTGCGCCAGCAAGAATGCCAGGCATTGCATTTGGCACAACAATATCACGAAACCTTTGCCATGGTGAAGCACCAAGCGTAGCAGCACCTTCTTCAAGCGTTTTAAGATCTATGGAGGCTAACACTGCAAGAATAGAGCGCACCATAAATGGCATTGTGTAGAGAACATGGCCAACAAGGATAAACGTCCAAGAGGCCCGAAATCCTTTCATGGAACCGTAAAGCTGCAACAGTGCTAACGCTAGAGCCAATCCTGGTACCGCGAGTGGAAGCGATATGAACTCTTCAAGCAGACGAGACAACCAACCAGGATTGCGCGCCAAACCATAGGCAGCTGGCAAACCAATTATTAGTGTCATAATCAGGCATGAGATAGCCAGCCTCATCGATAAAAAAATACTATCTGCATAAAGCTCCCAAACGCGAAACACCCATTTCAGAGTGAAACCCGAAGAAATACCCTGAAAGTAATTTGCAGTAACACCTGCCAACACCGACAGAATAATGGGCACAAATAGGAAGGCACATGCAGTAAGAGTAACAGTCAATTGAAGTATTTTGGTTTTTGATTTGATCATCTCAGCCTCCTGCCGCGACAGTTGTGCCCGAAAGACTTCGAGCGATTAGCAATAAAGCCCAAGTGACAATACCCAATACAATCGATAGGGCCGCCGCCATGGCTATGTTGGCTGATAAGGTAAATTCTGTATAAATCACCATCGGGATAACATCTATGTTAGTTGCTAATGTGAAAGCCGTTCCAAATGCACCCATTGCTGTAGCAAAGGCAATCGCCCCTGCCGCAACCAACGAAGGCATTAAGCCCGGCAAGATCACATCAATTACAACTCGAAAGGGAGAAGCACCCAAAGTCCTTGCCGCTTCCTCTAGCACTGGGTCCAGCTTTTCAGCTGCAGCCATAACTGTTAATAATACACGCGGAATTGAAAAATAGAGGTATCCTAAAAATAACCCAATTACTGAGTAAGCAAAAACAACATGTCCTGGTGTAATCTGGTTAATCAATCCCTGACGGCCACCTAACAAGATGATTAAAAAGCCAATAACTACTCCCGGAAAAGCAAGTGGAAGCGTCATTATCGACAGTAATATACCTCGTCCCTTAAAGCGGTTACGCGATAGAAACATACCTGCTGTTGTAGAGACTGCTAAAGCAGCAAAAGTTGTTGCCAGTGATACTAATACAGTCAAAATTAGCGTATTTAGATAACGCGGTTTACGTAAGATATCAAGATAAATTGCCCAGCCTGCCTCACTTTCACCAGATGCAAGAAATAACCGCACAAGTGGCAAAGCAAGAAAAGCTATAGAAAAAATTAATAGTGGCATTAAGCACGCTATTACAAAAGTTCGATTTGTCATAGGTTTTTGCAAGAGCCGAACAAATGTCCGGCTCTTCCTTCTAAATAAGAGTTACTTAACTTCAGACAGGTAGCGTTCACCAAATCCAGCTTGCGCTTTTTCCATTTTTGCATAGTCCACTGCGATAGCACGTTCGTAATCACTGGCTGGTAAAAATTTAGCTGCTACATCTGCTGGAAGTTCAACTGGTCGAGCGGGTTGTAGATAGGCATTAGTCCAAATCGCTTGACCCTTATCAGATAAGATGAAGTCCAGAACACGTTTTCCAAGCTCTGGGTGTGGCCCATTGGCGACGAGGCTCATCACATAAGGCACTCGTACAGACCCTTCACATGGGAGAACAAATTCAAAATTTCCATCCTCTTCATATTTACCACGATAGGCATTAAAATCATAGTCAAACAAGATTGGAATTTCACCAGAAACAACTCGGGCGTATGAAGTTTGCTTTGGCACGATGGGCGAATTTTTGGCTAGTTCGTTAAAATAATTGATAGCAGGGTCAAAATTGTCCAGATCACCACCAAATGCTATATTTGCAGCTACTGCACCAGCATAGCCAACAAATGCGGAGGACGGGTCAAGATAACCTACCATGCCACGATATTCTGGTTTTTTCAGGTCAGCAAAGCATTGAGGAACATCCGCACCTCCAAGTGCATCAACATTTACGAAGAATCCCAGAGTACCATAGTGTATGGCAAACCATTTTCCGTCTGGATCTTTTAAACCGTCTGGGATTTCGTCAAATTTAGCCGGCTTGTAGGCAGTCGCAACGCCTTCATTGCCAGATTTAATACCTGTTGTTACCCCATAATATGCAACATCAGCGATGGGATTTTTTCTCTCTGCCAAAAGTTGACTGAGTGTTTGG
The DNA here is from genome assembly GCA_905181935.1 of uncultured Amylibacter sp. GTDB lineage: Bacteria > Pseudomonadota > Alphaproteobacteria > Rhodobacterales > Rhodobacteraceae > Amylibacter. The sequence continues at coordinate 541,023 of CAJIZV010000002.1, forward strand.
CCAGAGTTTTTGTTATCATGTGGCATTTGAATATCGATTTCTTTGTCGATTGCTTCTAACATGGATGCCCAGTCTGCCCATTGTGGTGGGCAATTGTAACACACGGCATCTTCGGCAAACACTGGTGACGTTAAAGTCATTGCCATTAATGTAGCTGCTAGTTTATATCTCATTTTAATCTCTCCTGTTGAATTTTATCGTTCTTATTGGTTGGATTGTTTGACGGCGAAAGGGTTGCAGCCTTTTCGTCGTCTGCTCTTTCTGCTGCTGGAAAGGCAAGACTGCCTCCGGCGCGGAAACTAAATGTAAGTTTGGGGTCAGGCAAGACAGGGGCTGAAGTGCCATTAATAACCGACAAAACAGTTCTGGCTGCTCCCCTGCCCATCGTTTTTGGATCAGTCACAATCGTTGCAAGACTCGGCTCTACCATAGTGCCCACTTCGATGCCATCAAATCCAACAATCGACAAATCTCCAGGCACATTTAACCCTAAAGCCCGGGCACTACGGATTGTCGCAAGCGCTAAAAAATCGTTGGATGCAAAAATTCCTGTGAGAGTAGGATTTTTTTGTAAAAAATCTTTAAGAAAGCCCGTTAATTCTTGACTATCTTCATTTATCTCTAATAAAGCAGGTTTTTTCATGCCGTTTCGGTAGCATCCTTGCATAAAACCCTGATAACGTTGTCGCGCACGATCGGAGCTTTTAAATTTTAGAGCTAAAAACCCAACGTCAATATGTCCCTTTTCAACAAACGCATCTGAAACCCTTGATGCTGCAGAGAGATCATCAACCGACCAACTTTGCTCATCATCAGATGCCATACTGAACAATAAACAATGCGGTATTCCACGGCTCTTAATTGATTTTAATCCTTCACTGAAAATCGAGTCACTAACAGTTAAAACAAATCCATCTACCTGTTTGGCAGTTAATGTCCTAATGGCCTGCGTTTCGAATTCAGGGTCATAGTTAGTACACACAAGCAGTGTTTGATATCCAGCCGCTTGAAAATATTCCTGAGCACCCTGAACAGCGTCAGCGTAGACTGGATTTGCTAATGACGGCACCACACATCCGATTGTCCGAGTGGTATTACTTTGTAAAGAACGCCCAACCTCACTAAATTCAAATCCAAGCATATCAGCCGCTGCTTGAACGCGTTGTTGCATGTCAACACTGGCCGATCCAGAATTATTCAAAACACGACTAACAGTTGCCACTCCACAACCAGCACGTAATGCAACATCTTTTATCGTAACCGTTTGGCGCAAACTTTCCCTCCCCATGGAAACGTTTCCAATTTTTAGCAGGCAAATTAATTTCGTGCAAGATAAAATTTTAAACAGTTTTTTATTATTAAAAATCAATAGTCTAAATTTTTTTAATTATTTAGTATTAAAAAAAATATTTGATTTTATCTAAATACTCATAATTTAACTCTACTGATTCTGAGATAGAAATAAAGCGTGGCACTCTCAAAAAAGAGGCATCAATATTTGTTAATTGACCGCAATAAAAGTAATCTAGGAGTACTAACTAACCAATCAAAGCAAAAGTGCACCAGATATCATATACATTATTTCTGGGCAGAAAATTCAAAAAAAAGCATTAATGAACATTTAATGTCAGTGGCTTAGTAATGACAGTACGTCTAACAAACTTTACGCGCAGCGATAAACCTATAACTTATATACCAATATGAAGGTATATAATCTTAATTATAGTTCAAATATTAACAAACGACTACTTTTACCTAGTAATTTGTTAACCAGTATATATCTTCCATCTATTGTTATTTCTTGTAGGTCAGATTTGGTGGTTAATAATTTATTAAAACCTTAAATATTATTATAAAAGCATAAGTGGATTAAATTAGGGGCAATTGAAACAGGAAAAGCTCGTTGCACGTATCACCATTTACAAACTTAATGGTGATACGAATTTTCATATAAATATATAGTAATAAATATTTTAGTTTATAGATTATATTTATAAAACTGATAACTAACCAAAATACTATTTGGTTCATTTTAAATCAGGATTTTTTTATCTGCTTTAACAAAGTCATCAGACACATTAAACATCCATATCGTCACTATTTAGGAACAAATCATGGCACAAAAAGCCACTATTTATAAAGTTCAGCTTTCCGTTTCAGATATGGATCGTCATTATTACGAAAACCATAATTTGACCATTGCCAAACATCCCTCAGAGACGGATGAACGCTTAATGGTGCGTATTTTAGCTTTTGCATTAAATGCCCATAAGCAATTAGAGTTTTCTAAGGGCCTTTCATCAGATGATGAGCCCGATATTTGGCAAAAAAGTTTGAGTGGAGAGCTTGAATTGTGGGTGGCATTAGGACTTCCGGGGGAAAAGATTGTTCGTCAATCCTGTGGCAAATCTAAAGAAGTGCTTATTTATTGTTATGGAGGTAAAACTGCTGAAATATGGTGGGAAAAAATTAAAAATAGCACTACCCGTTTTCATAATCTTCAGGTCATAAATTTTTCAGAAAATGATACCCGCGAACTCGGGAAACAGGCAAATCGCTCGATGAAGCTACAAGTTAACATTCAGGACGGCGAAGTGATGGTCAGCGTTGATGACAGCATGGTATACATTACGCCAGTCAAATGGAAAAATATTGATTATTAATTAAGAGGTTATTTGGATGTTTCCCGCCACTCATGCAGTACTCACAGAGGATAGTCTGCAATACCCCGGCCATATAAAATCAGTCGCCGAAACAACTATTTATAAAATTGGACAGCAATATCTGCTGCGAGTCTTGCATTATTTTTTACAAGTGCAATGTTTGCAATCAAGCTTTTACCATCTGATAATTCAAATATCCGCTTCAACAAGAAGGGCGTTACTGCTTTGCCTGAAATACGCTTTGCTTCCATCTCACATTGTGCCGTTTTTATGTAAGCTCTGATTATAGCAGTGGGTATTTCATCCAATTTGGGGATAGGGTTTGCAACCAATATACCAGCAGTAAGCTGAAGCTCATCACGTACCTTTAAAAAGTTTGAGATTTGCATCGCATTGTCGAGCCGTAACGGAACCTCTAAATCTGAACCACTTGTCCAGAATGCGGGAAGACTATCCGTTTGATAACCAACTACAGGAACACCTTGCGTTTCCAGAACCTCAAGTGTTTTTGGAACATCAAGGATCGCTTTGGCGCCTGCAGCGACAACTACAACATTAGTTTTCCCAAGCTCGGTCAAATCTGCAGAAATATCGAAGCTGGTTTCTGCCCCCATATGAACCCCACCAATTCCACCAGTTGCAAATACTCTGATCCCAGCCATCCGCGCCACGATCATTGTTGCAGCAACTGTAGTACCTGCTGTTTTTCCTTGAGATATAGCAAAAGCAATATCTGCGCGTGAAATTTTCATAGCGTCTTTAATTTGTGCTAATTTATTTAGTTCGAGCGCATTCATGCCAATTTTCAAACGACCATCTATCACAGCAATTGTTGCTGGCACCGCACCACGATCACGGATTAAAGACTCTACAGATAATGCCATTTCCACGTTACTAGGAAACGGCATGCCATGCGTGATTATCGTGCTTTCTAGGGCAACAACTGGCATGCTCTTATTGAGAGCGTTCAAAACTTCCTCTTGAATATCAACAAAACTGGGTAGGTAGTTTAGGGGCATAAATGATCCTTAATCTTTTATTTTTTTTGCAATGTAGTTATTTAGAGTACTGACGCTCAAATCTTGCCTAACATCAAGTTCAGATTCAATGGTTAGTGCGGACAATGCTGCACCAACTTTTGAAGCTTCGCATACCGACGCACCAGAGCGTATTTTAGAAATAAAACCAGCTACTAAGGCATCTCCTGCACCAGATACGTTAATAACATTAGAGGAAAGTGCCGGTGTTGCAAAAACCTCCTCTTCTATATTTATAACATGGCCATTAGCACCATCTGTAAGGACAACGCCTTTGGACCCCAATTTGCGCAATAAGATAGCTAACTCATCTATATCTGGTCCACTAATTTCAGACCTAAAATTAAGGATCGCATTGGCTTCGTCCCTATTGGTAAATAGTATATCAATCATAGACAGATCTCTTGGTAATCGTTTAGCTTTTGAGACAGATACTGTATCAACCGCTATCTTAAAATCTGCTTTTTGCTTTAGATACAGTATTTTTTTAATAGTCTCTGATGGTAAATTACAATCCAAAACTACCCAATCACTAGAACTAATATGCGACCATGATCGCTCTATCTGCGCAGGAGTGATTTGATCGAGTATTTCCATGCTAGCTATACCAAAGACCAATTCATTAGCTGAATCAAAAATGGCAACGTATTCGGCCGTTGGTTTATCATTGGAGAACGCAACTTGACTGATATCGACACCAAGGCTGCGCATATGAGATAGTAATTCCCTACCAGACTCGTCCTCACCAACAATAGAGATAAGACACACATCAACATCTAACCGCGCCATATTTTCAGCAATGTTTCGTATAACGCCACCATGGCTTTGGCTGCTTACACCAGGGTTGGACGTTCCAAGGACGGGTATATCATTCAGCGCATACTTACGATTAAACGCTATCCCTCCAATGCATGTTATTTTTTGGGATGTTGGATGAATGTAGCCACGACCAAGTAACAGACCTTTACTAACAAGCTGAGTTATATGAACTGCTATAGTAGAACGTGCTAAATTTAAATCTTTGGCTATGTTAGACTGCCCAATGAATGGGTTATTAGAAATTAATTCCAATATAGCTTTTTCTGTTTTTGATAGTTCAGCCAAAATTACACGACACTTGTTTGATTAAAATCAAGTGTTGTATTTTAACACCTAAGTCAAGCTGTATCCAAGACGCAAAATTACTAATCACCAAAGAAATTTGCATTTCATTTTTAAGAAATCATAAGATATTATTGTTAAAAAATTGAGGGCTAGCTTCCATGAAAAATAATTGTAACAGTTTCAAATATGCATTTTCTAATGGAATATCGAGAAAAATCATATCAATATAAATTGCGTCTTTTGGCACCATTTGACAGCTTAGTAAGATGGGTTAACTAATCTTATAAAACCAATATGTGTCCATTATTGCAGGTGACGGTTCGTGCAAGAATTGCACGTTGATTTCAACGTTCCAATCAAATGAGATCATTACAAACCTGACAATGTGTGTCACTGAAAGCTTTTTACATGCTGGAAAGCCAACGCCCAAAAATTGTTCTAGTGCAACGCCATTGCAACCCAAAAGGTTCCCTTAGCCAGCACTAAAAGTATTATAATATTGATAGGCTCAAGTAATCCAATAAATGCAGCCTGTCTGGTTTGGCCTATTATTTAGTGGTGGATAAAAAATTAAAGACATCAAAAAAATTTAATCTAAGCAAATATTAGTAAAAACATATAAATTTAAAGATTTAATAAAAAGTAGCTTTTTAAAAAGCTAATCGACCAAATATAATTACCATTCCCAGTCCAATTGCGGTAAATTTGGATATAAACGTTTTGTAGCCAATCAAACCAAATGAAACCGCTGAAAGTCCCACAGCTAATTGGACAAAAGTAATTAGTGCACCCAAAGGTTCACTTTCAAGGCGGATAATTTCTGGATTTGCAATTAAAGCAAGCGGGATCAAATATAAACCTACACCTAAAGCCATTGCTGTTAGGGCAACTTTCAACCAGTTTTCATTGATCATTCCCGCTGCAATAAATACAGCCCCACAAACCGGAGGCGTTATAGTTGACAAAAGAGCAAACCAAAACACAAATAAATGCGCTTGAATAGGATCAAGCCCCAATTGGATAAGCGCCGGGCCTGCAACTGACACACATATTACATAAGCAGCAGTTGTAGGAACCTCCATGCCTAAAATCAGGCAAGCAATCGCAGTTAAAAATAAAGAAGGCCACAAAAACCCTCCAGAAGCCGAAAGAATAAGGGAAGTGATTTTAATACCTAGGCCGGTAATCGAAAGAACGCCAACTATAATTGATGCACAAAGTATGATGGCGGCAATCATTGAGACCTGTTTGCCCGCATTTATAAAAACATACTCAAACCTAGAAGCCGTACGAACCAAGTCAAATGTGAACTTTCCATCAATAAACAACATGCCAGCACCAGCAATAAGCGCAATACAGGCTGAATATTGAGGTGTGAAGTCGCCAACAAACATGGCCCAAAGAAGAATAGAAAACGGTACAAGAAAAAATACAGAAGTGACAAGAACAGCTGAAATACTAGGCTTGTCTTCCTCCGCAATGCCTTTCAAATCATAATGTTTTGAATAAGCGTTTATACCGACCCAAACAACTACAAAAAACAGCACCGCCGGAAGGAATGCCGCTGACATAATACTTATATAGGATACGCCAGTCAGCTCGACCATCACAAACGCACCAGCACCCATAAGTGGCGGCATGATTTGACCACCTGAAGACGCAACGGCTTCAACAGCTGCCGCCAAACGCTTAGGATATCCTAGCTTGATCATAGCAGGTAAAGTGATCGCACCTGTTGAGGCCACATTTGCAGAAGCAGATCCAGAAATAGAGCCAAATAGTGCAGAAGATATTACGGAGACTTTTGCTGCTCCACCTCTCAAACGACCCGCTGCTATAGCAGCAACATTCATGAAGCCCTGCCCTGCTTCACCAGCATTAAGGACTGAACCAAAAATTACGAATATAGCTACTACAGCTACAGAAATTCCTGTTAAACTACCCCATATCCCTCCCTCAGCTATAGTCAGCGTTCCAAGAAAGCTAGTAATAGGCGTTCCAGAATGCCCAAATTCACCTGGAATATATTGACCAAACAAACCATAGCTTAAAGCTATTAAAGCAACCAATGGCAACGGCCAGCCGATGGCTCTACGAGCTGCCTCAATGACCACAAGCAGCAAAACAGTTGCAACACATATTTGAAAGTCTCCCTCAAGAGAGCCATATTGGTCACTTAAATTTGAATGATTAATCGCAATCCAAAAACATGCAGATACTCCCAGAATAGAAAATAGAATTCCTGAATATTTAGAAATTCGTGTCGTACTTGTAAAAAATAAAACCCACGGCAAAGCGAGTGCCATATGAATGGGTCTTGCTACTAAATTTGGAACAAGGCCATAAAAAATCAATACAAGGTGAAATAAGACTGTCAGGGCACCCAAGGCAATCCACGGGAGCTTGCTAAAATTTGGGGTAAGCCCCCGTGGTTGAATTAATAACAATTTTAACTGCCCCGAGTGATTTTATATAATATAAAACTAATTTAGATTACAACTGAGCGTCAGTCAGAGTAAATCCAGCTTCAGTGTAATAGCGAATGGCACCGGGATGAATCTTCCCAGAAATATTAGCCATCAGCCCTTTATTAACACCATTCCACCATGCGGCACCCATGCCCATGCTTTTTTTACCTTCCCAATATGTCTTGGTAAGCGCATAAGCTGCATCATCGCTCATAGCTGTGGTAGTAAATGCTGCAACAGGAAGAGATGTCGTTATGATGTCAGAATCCTGCCCTGCATACGTTCCAGCTGGAATAATAAGCTTTGCGCGTTTGGTTTTTGCGATTTGTTCATCATTAAGTGACATAATCTTAACACCAGTTGAAGCAGCCGCCTCAATAACGTTTGGCGCTGGATACGATCCTGCAGTAACAAATCCGTCGATTTGGCCATTTTTAAGTGCTGAAACTGCGTTTGAAAGCTCAACTTCTGCTAACTTCACTTTTCCTTCAAGACCAAACAACCCTAGGTATTTAGCACCCTCTTTAGCGCCAAATGAACCTTTACCAAGCAGGATAGTTTTACCTTCCATGCCAGAAAAATCATTTACGCCACTCTTCAAAGACATTACAAAATGCATTGTCAAAGATGGGATAGGAAAAAGAGCACGAATTTCATCGAACTTTTGATCAGCTTTATCTTTAAACATTGCCTTGCCACCTTGAGCAAGCTTCACAAGCACTGGCGGTGTTGTAAAGACGTAATCACCACCGCGAGATTTGACTTCCATCACATTTTGAACTGACCCTTGGCTTTCTTCAACTGTGACTATGATATTTCCATCAGAACCCGCTTTCATCGCCTCTGCAATTTGTACGCCCATTTGATAATAAGATGATGTTGTTTTTGCAGATTTATAAGTGATGCGTGTTTCAGCACAGGCCATTGTAGCCGTTATAGCCGTACAGATAAGACCTGCAGTGACAGTGTTTAGAATATTTTTCATTGTTTCCTCCCAGTTAGTGAAACTAATATATTATTCCCCCAATTAAGAGGCAATATTGAAAATATATTAATAGACAATTTTATATTATTTTACAATATAACTTTAATTTCATCGTGATACTATTAAACATCTAGATATTAAATTTTAGAATATTAAGTTCTAAGTTATTTGGTATTGTCAGACAAAGCCTAACACGTCTCAAAGTGCCACGATCACATAAATCTATGAAGCGCAGATTTGGAACCACTCAATGAGAGCGGCACTGCGTTTTTGTTTGTAAGTCTGTCTGTTTTGAAGATGTCTTTCATGATTGAAGTGGTTGTATATTTGACTGTGATAACTGACAAACCTCTGGAGCGTGGCTGCTGTTTTAAATAACTGCATTGCTCGCTCTCGCCGTCGAAACGGTAAGTGTGAGTTTTCACATCTGTTGTTGGACCGGCCCCCACATAATTGCTTGTTAACAATTCCAATCTCACGAAAAGCAGCGCTATAGGATGGTAACTTATCTGTTGTTATAATCTTAGGTGATCCGTGTTTACGCATTGCTTTTATGAGAAACTTCTTCGCTGCTGCTTTATTACGTCGCCTCGTGACGTAACATTCAAGAACTTCCCCTTCATGATCAACAGCGCGCCAAAGGTAAAAGCGTTTTCCATTTATTTTGACGAAGACTTCATCTAAATGCCATTGCCAGTTTGAGTGTTGTCCCACCCTCTTCTTTCGAATTTCCTTAGCAAATTTTGAACCAAACCGATCTACCCAGAACCGTACAGTTTCGTAGCAAATATCAATTCCACGTTCATGCAAGATATCTTCAACCTGACGGAAACTTAGCGGGTAACGCACGTAATACATAACCGCTAAGCGGATGATTTTGGGAGACGTTTTAAAGTACTTAAAGGGATTTTCTGTTGTCATTCATAAAAATTAGGGACCAACCAATGGGACGTCAAGTTTGTCTGACAATGCCCATGGATTCGCTGGAGAATAATTTTAGTACCCCATAAGATTGTCGATTACATAGTTGTCAATGAACTCTGTCACCTCATAGAACCAAATCATTCCCCCCTTGGTATTGGAAGCAGGTAAAGAGTGTCATCCCTGACTATAAGAACTCTAAGGAATGGCTAAAGAACAATGGCAATACCTTGCTTATCTAAAGTTAATAACAACTCCCCCTACTTTAGAAGACTCTGCTGGTCAAGGTAGCATTGATTATACGATCTACAAACTCTTTACAAACACAAGGACCACAGTATCTTACTTTAATATAAAAGATGGTATTGTCAGACAAAGCCTAACACGTCTCAAAGTGCCACGATCACATAAACCTATGAAGCGCAGATTTGGAACCACTCAATGAGAGCGGCACTGCGTTTTTGTTTATAAGTCTGTCTGTTTTGAAGATGTCTTTCATGATTGAAGTGGTTGTATATTTGACTGTGATAACTGACAAACCTCTGGAGCGTGGCTGCTGTTTTAAATAACTGCATTGCTCGCTCTCGCCGTCGAAACGGTAAGTGTGAGTTTTCACATCTGTTGTTGGACCGGCCTCCACATAATTGCTTGTCTAGCAACGCCAATCTCACGAAAAGCAGCGCTATAGGATGGTAACTTATCTGTTGTTATAATCTTAGGTGAGCCGTGTTTACGCATTGCTTTTATGAGAAACTTCTTCGCTGCTGCTTTATTACGTCGCCTCGTGACGTAACATTCAAGAACTTCCCCTTCATGATCAACAGCGCGCCAAAGGTAAAAGCGTTCTCCATTTATTTTGACGAAGACTTCATCTAAATGCCATTGCCAGTTTGAGTGTTGACCCGCCCTCTTCTTTCGAATTTCCTTAGCAAATTTTGAACCAAACCGATCTACCCAGAACCGTACAGTTTCGTGCAAATATCAATGCCGCGTTCATGCAAGATATCTTCAACTTGGCGGAAACTCAGCGGGTAACGCACGTAATACATAACCGCTAAGCGGATGATTTTGGGCGAAGTTTTGAAGTACTTAAATGGGTTTTGTGTTGTCATTCATAAAAATTAGGGACCAACCAATGGGACGTCAAGTTTGTCTGACAATGCCGTAACTATAGCCTTTACTCGGAAACTCATTTGGTGAGGGTCCGGATTGGGGAGAGCAGATATTAAAAGTAAAGGGCGTCCATACCTTACCTCGTATGTCTGACAGCCTCTCAGCCTGACTTTATCGCACTGCATGAAACGCCAAAGGTTCGTTAAGTCGAAGTAGATTGTGCCAATCTCAGTACAGGTGTAATTATCTTATTTTTGGCAGATTCAGGTGAGTTCAAGAGCTCTAACACCAGATCAGCAGCGCATTCACCAATCTTGGCAGGTTTTGGATCAATCGTGGTCAGGGTTGGTACACAAACCTCAGCAATGTCATAGGCGCCAAAGCCAGCCATTGCGATTTGATTAGGCACATCAATGCCTCGGCGTTGACATTCGGACAACGCACCAAACCCGACAAGGTCGGAAACACAGATCACTGCATCCGTATCGGGAAATTGATCCAACAATTTTACCATCGCGTCAGCACCTTTTCGCATTGGTCTTTGTGGAGCACCTGACCCGACCAATCTATCCGCTTTCATACCATGACTGGCCATCGCTTTTTGAAAACCGCGTCGTCGATCCTGTCCACGCGTATCACTTTCGGAGTCACCGCCCATAAATGCGATCCGCTTACGCCCTTGCAGGACCAAATGATTTACAAGTAGTTGCATCGTATCCGCATTGGAAAAGCCAACAAAATAACCAATGGGGTCCACGGGGTTATCCCACGTTTCGATTACTGGCACACCTGCGTTGGTCAACAACTGGCGTGTCTTACTTGTGTGACGACCACCTGTGACGATAATTGCTTCTGGACGCCGCCGCAGAAATTGCCTGATCAATTCCTCCTCGCGTTCAATGTCATAATTCGTGTGCCCCAACAGCACCTGATAGCCCTCTTGGCTCAGCTTATTGGTCAATGCCACAACGGTCTCCGCAAAATTGGCATTGTTAAGAGACGGTATTGTCACCGCGATAAAGTCACTGCGTTGGGAGCGCAGATTGGCAGCGGTAGAATCAAACACATAGCCAAGCCGATCCGCCGTTTCGCAAATTCTTTCACGGGTAGCGATACCCACAGAAGCGTCTTCTTTGAACGCCCGGCTGACAGTCATAACAGACACGCCAGCCGCTTGAGCTACGTCTTTCATCGTTGGGTTGTGCTTCATCATACGTCCTTAAATGTGATCGGCACCACTTTTGTCGGGTTCATCCCTAATTTGCAACCCTATCATACTCTAAACAGCCTTGGTCGTGATATGGTGATGTATCCGGCCGTCAAAGAAACGTGGCAGCAGCGCTTCGGTTGCCTCCTTGGCAGCCGTCCGAGCCTCTGACTTTAATGCAGCCGTGACAGTCGCGCGATCAGCATAATCAATTTCCAAAATTAACGGGAAATTTGGTGCCCCATCGTCCGCTTCATCGGTGAACGCCACTCGGACTGCGTCAGCACCAGAAAAAGCTTGCCACTTGGGGACAAGTTCATCCAGAACAGCGGCGCGAAACGCATCTGTCTTTCCAGCGTGGATTGTTCCTTCAAACATTGCAAATCTCGTAATCATTATAGCAGCTCCTTTGGGCCTTTGAAAAATTCCATCAACACTGCCTGATCTTCGCCACCCAATCCAGCGGCAGTTAGCAGGCGATGTACTTCGGCGCAAATAGCCGTCATCGGCATTGGTGTATTGGTACGTCGCGCCAAGTCTTGAGCACCGTTCAAGTCTTTGACCATATTGTCGATACGCCCCGTGCGCCGGTAATCCTTAGCGACGTAGCGGGGCATGTACTCTTGCAAAATGGCACTGTCCGCGCGGCCACCTTTTAGTGCGATTGGGATTTTTGCAGCATCAACCCCCGCATCAAGCGCTAATTGCGTGGCTTCAGCGACCGCTAAAAAGTTTAGCCCGCACAAAACCTGATTGATGAGCTTGGTTGTTTGACCGGCCCCGACAGGCCCCATATGGGTGTAATTTGAGGCAACATGTTTTAGCACATTATGTGCGTCCAAGACGTCTTGCGCCTCACCCCCTGCCATCAAAGTCAACTCCCCACTCAAGGCCTTCGGCGCACCACCTGATAGTGGGCTATCGACCCAGCGCAGACCTTTTTTGGTAGCTTTCGCAGCAAGGTCCTTTGTAGATTCAGGGTCAATTGACGACATATCGATAATCAGCGTTCCAGGCTTTGCTCCCTCAGCTGCGCCACCTTTGCCAAAGATAGCAAAATCTACAATTTGTGGGGCATTTAAGCTGGTAAGGACATAATCACTGGCTGCTGCGGCAGCGGCAGCAGACGATGCGGCAATAGCGCCGTGCGCCACAAGTTCTGCAACTTTCTCGGCATTCAGATCAAAGACTGTGACCTGATTTCCCTCCTGCGCTAAACGGGTGCCAATCGCCCCGCCCATAGCTCCTGCGCCAATCAATGCAACTTTAACTTTCATTATGTACTCTTTCTAAAATGAGCGACCAGTTCGGCTACAATAGCATCAGGGCTCTGGTCAATATTAACACGGACCGCGTTTTCATCTGGTCCCAACTGTTCAAGGGCCAAAAGCTGACTATCAAGTAATGTCGTTGGCATAAAATGATCTTTCCGCTTCGCCATGCGAGACGCAATCACATCACGTGCACCATCAAGATGCAGAAATGCAATGGGACCACCGGCGGCACTACGGATGATGTCACGATAGCTGTGTTTTAAGGCGGAACAGCCTATTACCAATGGAAGGTCGTAATCTGCAAAAGTCTGCCCAACCGCCATAAGCCATGGGCCGCGATCAGCATCATCCAAAGGAATACCGGCAGTCATCTTGGTTATATTTTTCGCCGGATGCAGATTGTCGCCATCGACAAAATCCGCGCTTATCTGGGCTGCAAAACTTGCCCCGATAGATGATTTGCCACAACCCGAAACTCCCATGACCACAAATCGCTTCATCATAGCGACGCAGTGATGCCGCCATCCACAAAAATAGTCGTACCATTCACAAAAGACGACGCGTCAGAAGTTAGAAAAATACATGCCCCGACGAGTTCTTCGACATTTCCCCAACGACCTGCCGGCGTGCGTTTTGCCAACCATGCTGAGAATTCGGAATCTGCCACTAGGGCTGCATTTAATGGCGTATCAAAATACCCTGGCGCCAAGGCATTGCATTGCAACCCATATTGCGCCCAGTCCGTCGCCATACCCTTTGTGAGATTCGCCACGGCCCCCTTTGTTGCTGTGTAAGGCGCTATTCCAGGACGGGCGAGTGCGGTTTGAACGCTTGCAATATTTACGATTTTGCCTCTGTTGCGTTTGATCATATGGCGCGCGCAGGCTTGGCCAACATGGAACACAGATGCTACGTTGGTCTGCAACAGTTTCTCAAACGCATCGGCGGGGAAATCCTCGAGCGCTGTGCGGTGCTGCATGCCTGCGTTGTTTATTAGAATATCAATTGGGCCGGTTGCTGCCTCAAATCCATCAATAGATGCACGCACCACGTCATGATCAGTGACGTCAAATGCAAGTAAGTCAACGACTGCGCCGTCTTTGCGCAAGCTCGTAGCTGCGGCGGCGAGCCTCGCAGTGTCGCGGCCATTCAGCACTATCGACGCACCCGCCGCGGCAAGACCGCGCGCAAGCGCAAAGCCTATTCCTTGAGACGATCCTGTTATTAAAGCGCGCTTGCCCGTCAGATTAAATAGTTGAAGGCTCATTTTTTCGATTCCTTTTTCACCAAAATTCTAGCACCTCCTAATTTATGTTATCGATAACAATTTTGTCAATGGCGCAGCGTGATAAAGAAATTTACGACTGGACGGCTTCATTTGCCTCGCTTATGTTATCGATAACAATATTATGAATCTGTAGGAAAAAACGATGACAAAACCAGATATTCTTCAAGTTGGTTACTATCCAGACTGGGACCAGGAACCGCTGAATGCAGCTTTTAATATGCACAAATATTTTGAAACTAGCAAAAAGGCTGCCTTCCTTGCAAAGGTTGGTCCTAGTATAAAGGGCATCGCAACGCGCGGTGAACTCGGGATCACTCAAGCAATGCTCGACGCTTGTCCCAACATCGAGATAGTTTCAGTTTATGGTGTCGGTTATGATGCTGTCGATATAGCAGCTTGCACCGCGCGTGGGATCCATGTGACCAACACGCCAGATGTGCTGACAAACGATGTGGCCGACCTAGGCATCGCTATGATGTTGGCCCAGTCGCGCGGCATGATCGGGGCATCCGAATGGGTGCATAACGGGTCATGGAAGACCAAGGGCCTTTACCCCTTGCAATCACGCGTTTGGGGCAAGAAAGTAGGTGTTCTGGGCCTTGGACGTATCGGGTTTGAGGTCGCCAAACGGCTCGCAGGCTTCGATCTAGACATTGCCTATAGTGATGTAAGTGCAAAGGATTACGCACCTGATTGGAAATTTATTCAAGACCCGATCACACTCGCGAAACACGCAGATTTCTTGTTTGTGACCCTCGCTGCATCTGCTGACACTCAACATATTGTTGGAAAAGACGTACTAGACGCACTGGGCCCTGATGGCATGGTTATAAATATTTCGCGCGCTGCCAACATCGATGAAGAAGCCCTTCTTAATGCCCTGGAAAGCAAAAGCGTTGGTTCCGCCGCTTTAGATGTGTTCGAAGGCGAACCGGCCCTAAACCCACGTTTCCTTGCCTTGAAAAATGTGATGCTCCAACCCCATCACGCGTCTGGCACTTATGAAACACGCAAAGCTATGGGTAAGTTGGTGCGCGATAATTTGGTCGCCCATTTTGCAGGCAGACCGCTTCTGACCAAGGTGAATTAGAATGAAATCGCTTGTCATTCACGCAGCAAAAGACCTGCGTATCGAAGATCATGACTTCACCTCACCCGCTGACGGTGAAGTGCAAATCACTATGGCCACTGGTGGTATATGTGGCACAGATTTGCATTACTACAACCACGGTGGTTTTGGCCCGATCAAGCTGCGTGAACCTATGGTTCTTGGGCATGAAATCGCAGGCCACGTCACGGAATTGGGTGCTGGTGTAAATAATCTGAAGCTTGGCCAACTTGTAGCCATTTCCCCATCGCGACCCTGTAATAGCTGTAAATTTTGTCTTGAAGGCGCGCAAAACCAATGCCTAAATATGCGCTTTTACGGTTCAGCCATGCCGTTTCCACATATCCAAGGCGCATTCCGCCAAGTGTTGAATGCAAGCGCCAGCCAATGCGCCGTCGCAGACGGCATCACGCCAGGCGAAGCCGCGATGGCTGAACCGCTTGCAGTTTGCTTACACGCGACGCGGCGGGCTGGTAACTTGGTTGGCAAATCGGTGCTGGTTACAGGCTGTGGTCCGATTGGCATCCTGTCCATCTTGTGCGCCCGTCGCGCCGGGGCTGATCTGATCGTGGCAACAGATCTATCCGATTTTACACTAAAAATTGCCCGCAATTTGGGGGCAGACAAAGTCATCAACATGGCTCAAAATTCCGAGGGACTAGCCGAATTTACAGGAAACAAAGGCACATTTGACGTCCTGTACGAATGCACAGGCGCTGCCACTGCCCTGACAGCGGGCATACAAGCTATTCGCCCTGGAGGTACGATCATGCAGCTTGGGCTTGGCGGGGATATGACCCTGCCCATGATGGCGATCACAGCGAAGGAACTGTTGCTCCAGGGATCGTTTCGGTTTCATGATGAATTCCCCACCGGCGTCAGCCTTATGCAAAAAGGGCTGATCGATGTAAAGCCGCTGATTACGCACACTGTCAGCATTGATAATGCTGTCGCAGGGTTTAAATTGGCAGCTGACCGCACACAGGCAATGAAAGCTCAAATTAGTTTTGCCTAAGATCCAGCCATTCATAATATGCAGAATGATCTTTCTCGCCGCCGTTGTGAATTTCAACAAAATCGCGAAACCCAGCGGTGATTGTCTCTGATAGGGGCAATGACAGGCTATTCGCATGTGCCAAGGCTATCGCGTTATCCAAATCCTTAAGCTGCGCGACTGAGCGGCCACCGGGCGTAAAGTTTCCTTCAACCATGCGCAAGCCATGCAAATCCAAAATACGGCTATCAGCGAAACCACCGCGCAGGGCGTCACGCAGGGCGGCAGGATCACATCCGCCTGCCTCGGCCAGTTTCATCGCCTCGGCTACGGCGCCAATTGTGGTTGCAACAATTAACTGATTTGCCAATTTCGCAACCTGACCAGCCCCAAGGTCCCCCAAAAGCTTCGCTCGACCCAACACATTAAACACTGGGGCAGCACGCGCAAATGTCGCCTCAGATCCGCCTACCAAAATGGCAAGACTACCAGCCTTGGCACCCGCAACTCCGCCAGACACAGGTGCATCAAGGTAGTCTAATCCATGGCGCAAAGCTTGTAGTGCTAGATCGCGATCAGTGTCAGGGTCAACCGAACCCATATCAATAATTAAGCCCCTATGACCAATCGTCGCCATTGTCGCATTGTCTAAAACCGAACGTGTTGCAAGACCGTCCATCAACATCATGATGACGCAATCTGCGCCGGTCACCGCAGCTTGCGGTGTTGCACCAACAGCGCAAACATCCCTAAGCGCATTAGCCTTCTTGGGGCTACGGTTCCAGACCGCCACGTCATGCACAGCCGCCAATCGGCGGGCCATAGGTGCCCCCATCAATCCCGTACCAAGAACAGCAATTTTCATGCCAGCGCTCCAATCACGCCTTGGTGTAAATGCACTTTTATGTCCATAATTGCTTTCATATTGACGTCCTTTTGGTTTGATGGCACATTTAGTTATCGATAACATTTTGCGCAGATTAGGATGAAAAACACAAATATCTTTTTTTTGAAGCCATTGATACTGCCTTTAACTTTTATGTTTTGAACAACTTTTTTGGCGAACAGGTCAGCCATGAGCTCGAAATAGCAGTGATCACCAACATCTTAGCATATTATTAGGCACTAACGGATTGGAAAACTTATGACAAATGCACAAATCGGGCTCATCGGCTTAGGCACTATGGGGGCTGCTCTTGCGTCCAACATCGCCGACAATGGCTTTGATATCGCGGTCTGGAACCGTACCAGATCCATCACCAATGATTTTGTCGAAAACGCCGGCGACCTCGCCCCACGGATAACAGGCACCGAAACACTCGAAGACCTCGTCGCGGCAATCGCGACACCGAGGGCCATTATTCTAATGGTGCCGGCCGGACAACCCGTCGACGATCAAATTAATGCCCTGCGCCCCTTGCTGGATGACGATGATCTGATCATCGACGCTGGTAACGCGCTGTTTCATGACACTAATCGCCGCGCGAATGAGGCCCAAGGTCCCTTCCTAGGTATCGGTGTGTCGGGAGGTGAAGAAGGTGCACGTTTTGGCCCATCCATCATGGGCGGCGGCGAAAAAACGTACTGGGACCGTGTAGCCCATATTCTCAAAGCAATCAGTGCTAAACATAAGGGTACTCCATGCGCCACGTGGATGGGTAAAGCGGGCGCAGGCCACTTCGTCAAAGCCGTGCACAATGGGATTGAATACGCTGACATGCAGATGATTGCCGAAGTCTATGGAGTTATGCGCGACGGATTTGGCATGTCAGCCCCCGACATCGGCTCTGTATTTGCACGTTGGAACAAAGGCCCACTACAGTCCTACCTCATCGAAATTTCTGGCAAGGTCGCCAACGCATTTGACTCAAAATCCAACGGGCCACTTCTGGACATAATCGTTGATGCCGCCGGGCAGAAAGGCACAGGGCGCTGGACCGCAATAGAAGCTCAGCACCTCACTTCACCAATTCCTGGAATCGAAGCTGCCGTAGTGGCCCGCAATCTGTCATCTCAACGCAAAGAGCGCGCTGAAGGCGAAGCAATATTTGGCGCAGCTCCGGTTGCTATAGGGACAGATCAGCTCAGTATTGATCAGCTTGAAACCGGCCTAATTGCTGGAAAAATCCTTAGCTATGCGCAAGGATTCGCTATGATCAATGCAGCATCAAGCGATTACGACTGGGCTCTGCCTCTTCCCAAAATAGCGCGCGTTTGGCGAGCAGGGTGCATTATTCGTTCATCGATGCTCGACGACATGGCAACGGCTCTTACCAGAAATCCTGACCGTAATTTGATGCAGGCGCCTGCTTTTGCCGATCTGCTAAAAGCGCATCACATGGCCCTTCGCCAGATTGTTGCTGTGGGCACGCTCCACGGAATCGCGATGCCTGCCCTAGCGTCAAGTATCGCCTATTTTGATGCCATGCGTACATCCCGTGGCACGGCTAACATGATACAAGGCCAGCGTGACTACTTTGGCCGCCACAGTTTTTCACGATTGGATGGTGGAGTTGGCTGTCACGGACCATGGGCAGAATAACATACAAAGAACAACATCAAATAGCCATCGGCCAATAGCTGCATCTCGGCATTATAATTGACTAAGACGAGAGACGGTATTGTACTTGATGTCCTTACACTGATTTCACAGCAACCAATTTAACTGGATTAGTGGTTATGGCGATGAGGCGTTTTTTATTTTGCAAAATTAAATTCAAGGATAATTAAAAGGTAATCATTGCCAATACTGACTCAATGTATAAATGTTAACGATAACATTTATACATTGACAAATAATCATTGCCAATGCTACTTCTTAATTTATAAATGTTAACGATAACATTTATTCGGAGTTAACGGTACCTCCGATTAAAACGAATAGTCTTTCGCATCTGGCGTTTAATTTAGACTATGGCAGATTACTTTGAAAGGAGCGCATGAAAATAATTGTCGAAAAATTATGGAACTCCATTGAAGCCATCATGGCGCTTTTAATGGTTACCATGATCGCACTTGTGTTCACCAATGTCGTGTTGCGTTACGGCTTTTCCTCAAGCTTACGCCCTTCGGTAGAACTGTCACGCATGTGCTTTGTTTGGGTTGTCATGCTGGGCGCAGTAGTGGTGTTGCGACGTGATGAACATCTCGCTGTGACTGAAATTTCAGACGTTTTCTTCCCACGAGCTGTGCCATTTCTGCGACGCCTTGGTTGGGCAATTATCCTGTTTGCTGTGGGCATGCTATTTTGGGGTTCATTCCGCCAAATGATGGCCAATTGGAATAACATCTCACAACTTACCGGCCTCCCGTCAGGGCTTTTTTATGCGTCTGGCTTCATATCAGGTGGTTTAATGGCCTTTGTGGCGGTCATTCGGATATTTAATCCTGATGCGTTTGCAACAGAAGATGAACCCACAAAATGACACTCGCAATTTTTCTCAGCGTTTTGCTCTTTGCGATTATGCTTCGATTGCCCGTCGCGTTCGCGCTGTTGCTATCGTCAATCGCACTCATGTTTTACATGGATTCGTTCAGAGTTGATATTGTTGCACAGTCACTAATTAATGGTGTGGATAGTTTTCCGCTTCTGGCGATCCCGTTCTTCCTCGTCGCAGGCGAAGTCATGTCCGTAGGAGGCCTCTCGGCGCGCATTGTGCGGATGGCGACGACATTTGTAGGTCACCGCAAAGGTGGCTTGGGATACGTAGCGATTTTCACTTCTGTCTTACTGGCAGGTCTATCAGGATCGGCTGTCGCTGATGCCGCCGCATTGGTCAGTATTCTTTATCCAATGATGAAGCAGGCCGGTTATCCGGAGGGACGTTCTATGGGTCTGCTAGCTTCTGGTGGCATCATAGCCCCGGTTATTCCACCCTCGTTACCGCTGATCTTAGTTGGTGTAGCAGGCGGAATTTCGATCAAGGACTTGTTCTTGGGCGGTATTGTTCCGGGCCTATTGATGGGTTTGACTTTAGTAATTGTTTGGTCTGTTCTTGTGCGTAACGAGGATCTACCAGTTGCCTCCAAAGCTCCCGTAGCTGAAAAAATGGCCGCCCTCAAGGACGGTATTTGGGCACTTATGATGCCGATTATGATAATTGGTGGTATCAGATTTGGCGTATTCACCCCCACAGAGGCTGCTGTTGTCGCCGCAGTTTATGCGCTCTTTATTTCCACGTTTATTTACCGTGAGATGACGTGGATTAAGCTATATTTAGTGCTTAAAAATGCTGGGCGTGCAACAGCAATGGTCATGTTTCTGGTTGGCTGTGCCATGGTTGCAGCATGGTTGATTACCGTAGCTCAATTACCACAACAACTTGCTGCCCTGCTTGAACCACTTATCGATAATCCTCGCACATTGATGCTTGTGATAATGCTTCTAGTTCTGGCTGTAGGCATGGTTATGGATCTTGCTCCTACTGTGCTGATCCTTGTGCCGCTGCTGATGCCTGTCATCAAATTGGCGGGGATCGATCCGGTCTATTTCGGGTTGATGTTTATAATTAATTGTTCCATCGGATTGATTACGCCGCCCGTTGGTAATGTTCTGAATGTAGTTTGTGGAGTCGGCCGCGTGCCGATGTCCAAGGCTGTAAAAGGAGTCTCACCCTTTCTAGCCGCTTATTTGGTGCTTTTGGGGCTATTTATAGCATTCCCAAACATCATTATCGTGCCGATGAAGGCTATCATTGGTTAATTTAAACACTGGAGAAACAAAAAAATGAAATTTTATATGAAAAATATGCTACTTGCGAGCACTATTATCCTTGGCGCGACATTTGCCTCGGCTGAAACCACGTTGAAACTGGCGCACGCAGCGCCGGAATCCGATCTGCAGCAATCAATGTCATTGTTTTTTAAAGAACAAGTCGAGTCTCGCACAGACGGCAATGTCATCGTCAACCTGTTCCCATCTGGCCAATTGGGCAATGACGCGCAGATGATCGACGGTATCCGCTCTGGTATCATCGATATCGCAATGGTCGGCTTGAACAACTATTCTGGGCTTATGCCTGAATCAGCTGCATTCACTCTGCCATTCATGTTTCCGACACGTGAATCTGCGTATCAGGTTCTGGATGGCTCTGTTGGGCAAGGCGTTTTGGACCAGATGGGTGAATTTGGGCTTAGGGGGCTTGGTTTTCCTGAAAACGGCTATCGTAACATGACAAATAACCGCGGCCCGATCAAGGTGCCCGCTGATGTTAAAGGTTTGCAGATGCGCGTAAACAACTCCATCGCGTTGAACAATATGTTTGCAGCACTGGGTGCGAACCCCCAACAAATCCCTGTTGCTGAACTTTATACTGCTTTGGAAACAGGCGTTGTTGACGCGCAGGATCACCCGATTGGCGTTACCTTGTCGTTCAAGTTCTACGAGGTTCAAGACTACCTTAGCATGACACAGCACGCCTATTCACCGCTGGCTCTTGCTATGAACAATGGCGCTTTTGAAGGCCTGAGCGCAGATGAGCAAGCGATTGTTCTTGGGGTTTCTGCTGAAGCCGTTGCAATGCAGCGCGAGCTAAGTATCGCAAAAGAAGATGATATGATTGCGGCACTCGAAGCAGACGGCATGACGGTCAACCGTGACGTTGACGGCGCGGCGTTCCAAGAGGCGGTAAAGCCTGTTTGGGAAGCGTTCATCAAAGCAAACGGTGACAAGCTAGTGAATGCGATCCTCGAAGCATCCAAATAATACTCAGATAACTCTAGAGATCCCGGCCAAATAAACCGGGGTCTCTTTTTTAACAGGCCCGTCTTGAGAAAAGCACCAGGAGACGGCATTGTCAGACAAACTTGACGTCACATTGGGTGCCCCCCAATTTTTCTGAATGATAAAACAAAAGGTGCTGTCAGACAAAGTCTAACCCGTCTCAAAGTACCCTGATCATACAAATCTAGTAGTAAAGCCAGAGATCCAAGTCATTGCATCTTGGCGAGGGTATTGTCAGACAAAGCCTATCACCTCTCAAAGTACCACGATCATACAAACCTATGAAGCGCAGATTTGGAACCACTCAATGAGAGCGGTACTGCGTTTTTGTTTATAAGTCTGTCTGTTTTGAAGATGTCTTTCATGATTGAAGTGGTTGTATATTTGACTGTGATAACTGACAAACCTCTGGAGCGTGGCTGCTGTTTTAAATAACTGCATTGCTCGCTCTCGCCGTCGAAACGGTAAGTGTGAGTTTTCACATCTGTTGTTGGAGCGACCCCCACATAATTGCTTGTTAGCAATTCCAATCTCACGAAAAGCCGCGCCATAGGTAAAATCTCTCACCGTTTATTTTGACAAAGACTTCGTCTAAATGCCATTGCCAGTTTGAGTGTTGACCCACCCTCTTCTTTCGAATTTCCTTAGCAAATTTTGCACCAAACCGATCCACCCAGAACCGTACAGTTTCCCTCTCGGGATATTGCTAGCCCCAATACCCTGCGGGCAATGCATGACAAATATCAATTCCACGTTCATGCAAGATATCTTCAACTTGGCGGAAACTTAGCGGGTAACGCACGTAATACATAACCGCTAAGCGGATGATTTTGGGCGAAGTCTTGAAGTACTTAAATGGGTTTTGTGTTGTCATTCATAAAAATTAGGTACCAACCAATGGGACGCCAAGTTTGTCTGACAATACCAAATAGAGGCCACTCATAAATACAAACATGACATAATGATTGCAAATTTGTAATATTAATAATATCTTATTGATATTAAATATCAAAGTTATAGTAATTTAATAAATGATAGTATCTTAATATATGTGGTGTAATTTATATTATGACCCATAGACTTTATGCAAATTACGTCGCACTACTTTTTTACTTTATGGAAGGGAACTTTTGCCTTCTCACCGATCCGTTTTTATTAGATTGCAGAACAGGGATAATGTTATGAACGAATCCAAAAACTTGGAACTTGAAAATGCAATCAATGATAACTGTCCCTGGTCAGGCAACCCAATCGACGAAAACTCTCTTACAACCTACAAAGGTAAAATTGTAGGGTTTTGTAATCCCGGCTGTCGTGACAAGTTTGAGAAGGCCGTAGACTTGTTTGAAAGTCTGTTACTTGCACCCTGATTTTACACAGCTCCGTGTGTTTTCATCGGATTGTCACATTTGAGGGTGCTGTCAAACAAAGCCTAACCCGTTTCAAAGTGCCACGATCATACAAATCTATGAACCGCAGATTTGGAACCGCTCAATGAGAGCGGCACTGCGTTTTTGTTTGTAAGTCTGTCTGTTTTGAAGATGTCTTTCATGATTGAAGTGGTTGTATATTTGACTGTGATAACTAACAAACCTATTTATATCATTAGCTTCATTCGACCTATATCCTGTTTCAATTTACTACTTCGCCTGTAAATCTTACAAAATGGTCTGGACATGGGGTTCATAAATGATTGAATGCTTGGCGATACCAATCCAAGGTATCATAAATAAAATCGATTGAAATCCTGTTGTTATTTTTTCGTGAAATAAGATTGGAATGCGGCGATGGTGGCTTCCAACCCATCATCCGAGACATCGCGGTGCAGGACCATTCGAATTGCTGGGGATTGCCCACCGATACGAATGCCAGCATCCGCCATATGAGAGCGCAGTGCGTCGGGATTGCTGTCGCGCGGAGTAAAGAACAGCATGTTGCTGCCCAATTGAACATCGCCCGCATCCATTTCACTCATCGCTGCGGCCAAAGCACGTGCGTTGGTATGATCACGTTCCAGATCATGCAAATTATGATCAAGTGCATGAAGGGCAGCTGCGGCAAGAACACCGGCTTGTCGCATCGATCCACCCAGTATTTTGCGGTTCCGCCGGGCTTGAACGATAAGCGCGATTGAGCCCACAAGAACAGATCCAACCGGCGCACCCAAACCTTTTGACATACAAATTGAAATGCTGTCCGCGCAATTAGCCAGTTCAATAGCCTCACACCCAAGCACTGCAATTGCGTTGAAAAACCGTGCCCCATCCAGATGAACGGATAGGCCCCCTTTCCATGCCACTTGTGCGGCTGCCCGCATGTCATCGAGAGGGATTACTTGCCCACCTACAGTATTTTCCAAACACAAAAGCCGACTTCTTGCGTAATGTGGATCATCTACTTTGATCGCTTCCGTTACATCCGCAGGCGACACAGCACCATTTTTTTGAGTGGCAATGGCGTTCATTGAAATACCCGCCAACACAGAAGCACCCGCCGCCTCGTCGCAGTAAATGTGGTATGCATCTCCGACTATGATCTCGTCCCCACGCCCACAATGCGCCATGAGTCCGGCCAAATTGCTTTGCGTGCCGGTGGGCATAAAGACCGCAGCCTCTTTGCCCAGCAATTTTGCCAAACGGCTTTCCAACATCCTCACTGTCGGGTCTTCGCCATAAACATCATCACCAACAATAGCCGCAGCCATTGCTGCGCGCATCGCTTTATCAGGCGCAGTCATCGTATCACTGCGCAGATCGCATAGGCAGCTATTACTGCATTGGGCTGTGTTCTTACCACCGTAAAGGCTCATTTTGTTATCTGATCGTAAGCAAGTGCGGCAACAACATGCACGCGTCGCGTTTCACCACCATTGAGTGCTGTGTGATAACCACGCGTATCTGTAAAATAGACAGATCCGTCAGCTGGTAAATGCGTAACATGATGGTTCACAATAAATAATGATCCTGGGTTCGAAACGACAGGAATGTGAAGGCGCGGCTCTGGATCGCGATGCCAAGAATTGCAGTTATACAACCCCTTGGATAACACACGTGTGCGCCCAATAGGAAAGCGCTTAGCAAGCTCTTCGTGCACAGTGTTCAAAATAGGTGCCTTTAAACTTTGGGTTAAATTCCGAAAAGTTGATCTCTGGAACTAAATCTTCGCGCGGTTCTTCAACATAACGTTCATCGCCACGCAGCCAGTATCGACCTGATAGATCGTTGTCCGTCCATTCAGTTTGACCCGGGCGCTGTGTCAGTGGCAATGCTGCAAACCCTTGGTCCTGCATGCCACCCTGAAAGTCTTCACGTTCTAGGCACTCATCTAATGCCTTTTTCAATTCATTGATATCAAACTTAAGAGCAAGGCGTTGGATACCTGGACCAGGAGTAAATTCAGTCACAGATGTCGTGTTGGGTTGCGTTTGCATCCAACCTTCAATTGCCTTCACGTCGATGTCTTTGATCTGAGCATTAAAACCCATTTTTGCATCCTTTACTGATTGCTTTTCAAAATGAGCATATTAGAAAGATGTAAACTTCAAAAGCGGCTTTTTAGACTAAGTTGATGCATAAAAAGTATCAATTGTAGGGCGATATTTGGGCACCCACGCGGTGCAGTAACCATTTTCGGATACGTTCAATTTTTGGTGTTCCAACTTTTACGCAAGGTGTCAGCAAATAATAGGCACTTTCTGATGTGTATTCGTGCGAATGTGCCAGCACAAGCTGGCCATCGACAAGTTCTTTGTCAACCAATAATTTTGGAATTACAGCGATACCATGGCCCCCTTTTACTGCGTCAATCAACATTTCAAACTGAGAAAACATAGGTCCAATAATCGGTTTCTGAAGATTAAGATTCTGACTGTTCAACCAAATTTTCCACGAGTCCAAACGCGTTGTATGTTGTAATATACGCTGTTTAAGTAACGATAAAGGATCACCGCCACTGACCATTTTGAACTCAGGGTTAGCAATCACAACCAAAGTTTCAGAGAAAAAATAATCGCTGCGAAAGCCCTTCCACGGAGGGTCACCCTGAACAATTGCAATATCAACTAAGCTAGGATCGATGTCTCTATTTGCAAGATAAGTAATTGTATTCAATGTAAATCCCGGAAGTTTCTGTGAAATTTCCATTAATTTAGGCATAAGCCATCGGCTGCCAAATGTTGGATATGTGCCAATATTCACGGCGCCTTCCAAATCCCCATGACTACAGATTTTAAGAAGTGATGCTTCGATTTGCTCAAGCTGAGGTGTCAGTTCTGATATAAGCCTTTTGCCTGCACTTGTTAGCTTGACCCGCTGTTTTACGCGTGTGAATAACTGTTGCTTAATAAAGGCCTCAAAAGTTTGAATCTGACGACTAAGAGCACTTTGTGTCATATTGAGGTCTTTGGCTGCTTGCGCAAAGTTTTCAGTTCGAGCGGCAGCCTCAAAACACAATAAGGCAGTAATAGATGGGATACGCCGCCGCATGTTAATCTCCAATCGCAAGATTTTGCCTGATTTAATCTATTTATTGCATTAACTTATGAAAACTTCCAAATTTATTTTCTTTATAAATATTCATAGCATGAAATTTGTGCCAAAATAAAAAACAGTATATGAAATTAGCTCTGCTTTTTGACTAAGTAAAACGTGTATCAGTTTTTGAAAATGGACGTAGACGCTTCAGAGCTTCATCAGAACTATTATAGGGTTCTATGATACTACTAAATGGAGCGGATTCATAGGTTTAGCTTTGTAAGTAAAATCATTTATTGCCACAAAAATAGGTTAGTACTATGATTATTGCATAATTAAAATCTATAACAAAAAGGAATCTATCATGGCTGTATCACTGCAAGTTCTTTATTCTACAGAAAATCAAACAACTTTTGATCATGAATACTATGCCCAAAAACATATGCCAATTGTAGGCGAACATATGGGCCCACACATTGATAGCGTTCTTGTTATTAAAGGGTTAGCAGGCGGCAATGACACCCCAGCAGGCTTCCATGCAATAGCTACAATGACTTTCAAGGACCAGGCTGAATTAGATTCTGCACTCGCCGCAGCAGGGCCAGCGTTGGCAGATATTCCTAATTTCTACAATGGGCAGCCGCAAATGCTCGTTGGTCAAGTCCAAGGATAAAACTAAAAAAACTCTGATAATTAAAATAATAATCCCGAACGACTTAAAGGCAGTAAGGTCATAAAGACATTTTTGGCCCAACGTCCTTAATTGATAGAAATTGGGCTCAGTAACCCCCGGTCCCCTTGGTCCTTGGTCCTGAGCTTACTCAGGGGGAAGAGTAATAGGATATTATCATGGTTGGCTTCAATCTGGCTATCATCTCTTATAAATGTTTTGTGCATTTATCCTTGAAAAATTTAAAAACTGCCCATACGTTTTAAAAACATAAATTAAAAGGGGAGAAAACAATGTCACTATATATGCTACAAGGTCGTTACACAAAAGAGGCTATGAGTTCTATTATTACCAACCAAGAAGACAGAACAGCTGCTGCTGCTGCTGCTTGTGAGAGTGTTGGTGGAAAGCTTGTGGGAATGTATGGCGTACAAGGTCAAGACTATCACATTATGGCAATTGCCGATATGCCGTCTTTGCAAGCTTACATGGCTCTGTACATGAAAATAATGCAGGCAGGTACATTTGAAACAATGAAAACTGTAAACCTTTACACCGGAGCTGATGTTGCAGCTGCCGCCGTAATGGCGAACGATGCATCATATACGCCGCCAGCAGGTTGAAAGACAAAGTAGGTTTTAAAACTGATTAATGGGGTCTCACTATAGTTATTAGGGTATTGTCAGAAAAACTTGACGTCCCATTGATTGGTCCCTAATTTTTCTAAATGACAACTTAGAAAAAATATTAACCACACCAACCCCTGCTATTCCCGCTATTCTGCTATTTCTTAGTCACTAGATTAGCAAAATAGCAGAAATAGCGGGGGTAGCCTGTTCAAATTAATTTTATCCAGCCTTGGCAAATCGAATTATTTTGAATGCAATTGATCGAGATGCTCCTCTAATAACTGTATTAGCCTCTAATGGAATGAGCCATTTATGCTCCAAAAGCACCTCAAGGGCTTC
This sequence comes from uncultured Amylibacter sp., assembly GCA_905181935.1. Classification (GTDB taxonomy): domain Bacteria; phylum Pseudomonadota; class Alphaproteobacteria; order Rhodobacterales; family Rhodobacteraceae; genus Amylibacter. The sequence continues at coordinate 569,017 of CAJIZV010000002.1, forward strand.
TTTCGCCAATTCAGTTGAACGTAATGCATTAGGCCCAAACTGTACGACCTCACTAGGTACAATATTATCATGCTTCCAACTGTTTAAAAGCCATAAGCGCAAACCATCAGCACGGCTGGCCTTTTCTGAAACTAAAGCAGCATCAGCAAGCCGCTTAGCTTCACCAAGATAAAATTGAGCCAAAGCTATACCGTTTGTCATTTTTTGGACAGATATTTCACTTGCCTCTAAACTATCCCACAAAGATAAAACACCCGCTATCCTCGCCGCTTGTTCAGCACTTTTACTCGCATAGGGACGTATGCTTGCATAGTCACCACCATCTATCTGACCTATTTCAGTGGCCTCATAAAATTCAAACAATAATTCTCGCGCACCACTTGATAACACTAGAACAGGAGGTTCAAGTTCTTGAGAATTAGCTTCTTTAAGAGGTGGTTCAGTCTCAAGTAATGCCCGTAATTTTTCACTAAATCTTATTATATGAGTATCACTTATTTCGTCATACCCTCGCCGTGTCCGAGTGCCAATGGCGCTTGCAGGTTCACATATCAAGAAGCGTGCTAAAAACCCCTGACCTGACGCTACAGGGTCTGCCAACATAGGCCTTGCCGCAATCGGTTGCGCCATAATATGTGCAGCTAGTCGACGTCCATACATTGTTATAGTTCCATCACCAGCTCGCGTTCTGTTAATGGGTGACCCATCCCAAAGGCTAGATAAGCCAGCGCATGTCTTTAAACCATTTTCTTTATTCATTGCATGACCACCAATGAACCCACCACCTTCATCAGTGAACAATCCAAGCGAAGGATGAGAAACTTGGAAGAGCTTTGTTAATCCTTCAAATGTTGGTTCAGTCGCTGTTCTATTGGGTGCGCGAGGTGGCAATGGTGGCAATGGATATACTTTGAGGTCTGCTTGAGTTGCAGTCTTCTTAACTTTATCTTTTGTTTTAATTACTTCGGAAACAAGTTTTTCTTTTTCCTTTTCCCAAATCTTGTAATCAATCGCATATTGCTTTGCTTCTTCATTATATATGGATTGTGCATCTTGCTCATATTCTCTGATAGCTTTCATAAGAAGCTTATCACATCCAGACTTACGTTCCCCTGATTGAGCGATTGTTAATGCAAATAAACTACACGGCACAGAACCACCCAAAGTTTCTACATCTCCAAAAGCTTGGACCGCAAGTGACGCAATAGACAAAGCTGACTGTGCAGCAATAGCAATTGGGGCTTGGGTCTTATCTTGAACAGCCCGAACAGTATCTGCCAGAGGCCCTAATGCATCAACAGGATATGACTTGCTTATCGAAAATTTCCTAAAAAGTGGTTGGGGCTCTTCTGCCTTGAACTCTGATATATTTTGAACATGTTTATTCATGCATCTGCCTCCAGCATAAGAACATCGTTCCAATCTTGCCCATTGGGAGCTTCCATCAATGATACTGACCAACCAAGAGACGTAGCCCTAAATGCAAGATTATTAGCCGCAAGTTTTCCAGCTTCATCGCCATCCACGCCAATAATCAAATCATGTGGCTTGAGGGGGAGTTTTACCGCTTTCATCCCACTCGTAGACAAGGTTGCTAAAACTGTAGGAACTCGCTCAGCAAGCATCTGCAACAAGCTCAAGCCTGTTTCTATACCCTCTGTTACAACAAGCGGTCCTAAGCCCTTAGAAAGAGTCACAGCGCCTCCAGAACAAGGTCCTAACATCATCTTTGCAGACTTATTTAACCGTATACCCTTTTTATCAAAATACGTCCTGTGAACGCCCCCTATTGGCTCTATATTAGCTACCATTGCACAACACCAAGTTTGTGACGCCCCATGATAAATATCAGGCATAAATCGTAAGTTATCTGGTAAAGGCTCAGTTATGCCTCTATCCCTCAAATATTTAGCAGCAATTGTATTTTTTATTGGTTTAGATGCATTCCATAATGAACGTGCTTTTGATAATTGCAGCGCCTCATATTTCAATTGTTTTGCATCAGCTTGTTTTTGTGCTTCGCGGTCAATACCAACCTTCCCACGTGGTAGCTTTGCAGCTTTAGCTATATCCATAAAGCTGCAATGAGATTTAAAACAGTAAGCAAGTATTTTGTCACCTTGTTGGGATAGGCATAAAGCGTTTTGGTCTTTGCGTCCTTCTGGCTGGCAAACAGGGCAAGGAGCGTAGCCCTTACCATTTCGGTAAGAGCCCCCCAAATTATGAGTTATCAATTGAATATCCATCATAACTCAAACTCCTTTTTTAATTCTTTAAGCATAGGAGATTCTATTCGTTGTGAATTTGCCCAATTATTTAAATCAGAACCTTGATAGATTATTTTACGACCTAATCTATAATAGACAGGAGAGCGGCCATGATGGCGCATTTGAGCTTGCTTTTCACGGCTTCCCAAAAGGGATAATATTTCTGGGTCTGTAGGTTGGTAATGACGATTTTCTTCAAATAAATTCATATTGAGTGACCTTATATTTGTTACTAAGGTCTTCACTTATATGAACATTTTCTCAGTTTGGAATAGGGGATATATCGCGCTTAAGCAATTTAATCAAAACCCAAAACCGCTTAAGCAGTTTTATTGAATATAGCATCGTATCGAGCCTTATATGGTTCTTCTGAACGAATATGTTTAGAAAGATAGCCATCCATTTGATTTCTACCCTGTATCCATAAATCTTTATTTTCTTTAATTGCATTTTGGAATGCTGTTTTCTCAATACAATCAACAGAAAAATCTGGATAATGCTTCCCTAGTTTCTCTATATGGCTCATAAAGCTATTTAATCTTTTATCTTTAGATTTACTAGAAGATTTCCCACCGCCATCACCAGATTTTTTTCTTTGATTTAATGCTGAATTTGCCAAGCTTTCAGCACCAAATAAAATCATTTCAATTTCTCTAAATTGATAACCAGAATTAAATTTTTCTCCCTCGAAATATGAAAAAATGGCATTTGAAGCTAAAAAAGCTAAAGAAGATTTAGAATAGTGCTTAAGGCAATATCTATATATTGCCACATAATCCCAGTATGTTTCATACTCACCCATAAGCCTTTGAATATTTTCAAGCCCTATCCAATTTATAACCTTTTCTGAAATCTCATTATCAAGCAATAATTCAGAAAACTTTAAGATATCACGACAAGCAATCAGCATTGAAACTGATCTACCAGCCTCAGAATAGGAGCCCATTTCTAAAGCTTTATCCGACGGACTTTTCTTAGGACTAAATTTATAAGTAGCTGAATCATCTTTTATTATATCATCTAAATTGTCTTCTATTGAAAATTTATCAGCAAAATCTTTTGCTCCTTTTTTGGTAAAAAAATTAATTGTTCGCGTTTCATATTCATTTACTCCAGTTTCAGTTGTTATAGTTACGATCCAAGTTAGTTTTTCTTGGTCATCGTCTTTAAACATCCCAGAATTTTCCATTTCTTGGAACATTTTATCGGTTCTAGGTATTTTTTTGCGTTTTTCATTCAAATTAGCAAAACTGGATGAAGTTATTTTAACGTCCTTAATAATAGTATGCCTTTGGGCTTTTGTAAAAAAACTAACTTCATTTTCTGTTACTTCCATCTACCCAATCCTCACTACATTACCACTTGAGCCAGCCACAAACTGCGACCAACGCTCCATCAAGACGCGGCGGCGCTCTAACAAATCTGAGCGTGCGTAGGCGCGCTCTACATCAGAGCCTACTTTATGAGCTAATGACATTTCTGCAACTTCTCTTGGTGCGCTTGCGACCTCACTTGCCCAGTCGCGGAAAGTTGACCTAAAGCCATGAACTGTAACGCCCTCAACTTTCATTCGACGTAGTAACATTAGCATAGCCATGTTTGACAATGGGGCGTGGCGTTTCTGCCCTTCAAAGACATATTTAGAGGCCATTGCTTTTAGCGGTTCAATGATTGCAAGCATACCATCTGTGAGGGGTACACGGTGTTCATTGGCTGTCTTCATACGCTCGGCAGGACAAGTCCATAGGCGCGCTTCAATATCAATCTCATCCCAGCGCATCCCCAAGACTTCACCTGTGCGTGAGCCAGTAAGACAGGTAAACATAAGAGCCTTTGCAGCCATAGCCTCGCGGTTTCGTAAATCATTAAAGAATGAGGGGACGTCTTGCCATTTCATAGCAGCGTGATGTTTAGCTTTTGCTTTGACCTTTGGTAAGACTTGTGCGTCCTTAATAGAAGTGACGGGGTTCTCCCCTTCTCTAAAGCCTTTAGACTTCGCAACATCTAGAACAATCTTAATGCGTTGAGCCAGTCGCTTTGCTGTTTCATGCTTCTCTGTCCATATAGGAGACAAGCACATTAAAACTTCTGGCTGTCCTATACTATCAATGGGCATGCGCCCTATCTTTGGAAAAGCATAATCTCGCAGTGTATTTATCCATTGCTGCCCATGCTTAGCGTTCTTCCATGTTGGCATACGCTCTATATGAACTTGCTGTGCTATCTCTTCAAAGTTAGGAATTTCTTGTTGAGCGTTAAATCTAGGATTAAGCCCCTGCTTTGCCATACGTCGATATTCTAAGGCTCTAATCCGCGCTTGGTTGAGTGTGATAATGTCTGCACCCCCCAAACCAAAGTCGGTTCGCAATGGTGCGCCTTTATTATTTCTCTGTCCTTGAACAACAACTCGAACAATCCAGCTCCTTGTTCCAGATGGTTTTACCACCAGATACAAGCCGCCACCGTCTCCATGACGCCCCATTCCGAGATTCTCTACAAGCTTCTTAGTGAGCTTTCCTGTTACATGAGCCATTAAAAGTTACCACATTCGTTACCACACAAGGAAAATATACGAGCATAATTGAGAAAACGCAAATACAATCGAAAAGTGGGTTAAAGTCAATATAGTATGGATTAAAAGCTATTTAGACTAATGATATGCCAGTCACTAAAAGGGTGATATGGCGGAGACGAAGGGATTCGAACCCTCGAACGAGTTACCCCGTTACTCCCTTAGCAGGGGAGCGCCTTCGACCACTCGGCCACGTCTCCGCCGGCGGGTCTATCTTATTTACTTAGATAGTGACAAGTGAATTCTTTAAAATAGTCTGCATATCTGTAGCTTTTTTCAAATGAAGTAGAAATTCTATAAACTTAGGAATAAAATTCAGTTTCATTGTAGCCTTGCAAAAAAAGTAACCCAGTAAGATCTGCGAAATTTAAACGCGCATTACATTGTGCAGCGACTATAGGTTTTGCATGCAATGCAACCCCACGACCCGCTTTAATCAACATACCCAGATCATTAGCTCCATCACCAACTGCAATTACATCATCAACACTTAGCTTCAGCATCTCAGCAATGCTCCACAGCGCCTCAACCTTAGCCTGTTTACCAAGTATAGGCATTTCTACTGTGCCAGTTAGTTTTTTATTATAATGCAACAGTGTATTGGCACGATGTTCATCAAATCCAAGGGCGTCAGCTATGGCAGCAGTAAAATCGGTAAAACCGCCCGATACTAAAGCACAATAAGAACCATTTTGTTTCATTGTTTTAACTAATGTTTTTGCACCTGGCATAAATTTAATACGAGTTGCTAGAACATGTTTTATAATTTCACTGGGTAATCCCTTTAACAAGGCAACACGTTCAATAAGTGCCTCTTCAAAAGCTAGTTCACCATTCATTGCTAATGCAGTAATTTCTGCAACGCGATTACCAAAGCCACCCTCATCGGCCAATTCATCAATACATTCTTGTTGTATCATAGTACTGTCCATGTCAGCTAATAAGATCTTTTTTTTCCTATTTTTTATAGGCTGGATAACTAGGTCAATTTTTTGCTCCTGAAGACCTTCCCAAACTAATTCAAAATCAGCAGGCATCTCTTTAAAAAATATATCTGCAGCTACACATTTTGCCAAATAAGAGCATTTATATCCCTCTAGTTTATCAAAAACTTTCTTAATAATTGATACTGATAAATTTTGTTTTTTTCTGCCAGCTATTAAAGTAGCAACATACATTTTCAAATTTCCAATCATAAAAGCTACATAATTTCTATTTTGTTATGAGGAATTTTTCCAAAAATACCAGAACTAACACTTGCAACCCAAATCTTTTTTCCATAGTTCAGTATTTGGGACACCCTTCCCCAACGAAGGGCAATTATCTGTAAGGATAGATATCATGAGCATAAAAAAACCGGACATTCGTCCGAACAATCCACAATTCTCTTCTGGCCCCTGCACCAAACCGTCCACATGGACTTTGGATGTTTTGTCTGATGCTGCCCTTGGGCGCTCTCACCGGGCAAGCGTTGGCAAAGACAAACTTTTGGCAGCAATCGAAAATACCCGCACCGTTTTAAACATCCCGGCTAATTATAAAATTGGCATACTACCTGCATCAGATACTGGCGCTATAGAGGCAGCCATGTGGTCTATGTTGGGTGAACGTCCCATAGATATATGTTCATGGGAAAGCTTTGGTGCTGGATGGGTAACTGATGTTGTAAAACAATTAAAATTGGAAAACGTAACACACCACGAAGCAGCTTATGGCAAACTACCAGATTTGACCGCTCTAAATTTTAATAACGATGTAATTTTTACATGGAACGGAACAACCTCAGGTGTAAAAGTACCAAATGGAGATTTTATTCCCAGCAATCGTACAGGCCTTACAATATGCGATGCAACGTCTGCAGCCTTCGCTCAAGACTTAGAATGGGATAAGTTAGACGTTACAACATTTAGCTGGCAAAAAGCTTTGGGTGGGGAAGCAGCACACGGAATGTTAGTTTTATCACCAAAGGCTGTAGAGCGTTTAGAAAGCTATACACCGCCATGGCCTTTACCCAAAATCTTTCGCTTAACAAAAGGCGGCAAATTAATTGATGGAATTTTCAAAGGTGCCACAATAAATACTCCGTCAATGTTAGCAGTTGAAGATTATCTTTTTGCACTAGATTGGGCTACCGCCCAAGGCGGCACATCCGGCTTAGTTTCAAAAGCAAATTCAAATTTAAAAGTGCTGGCTAATTTTGTTGCTGAAGTTAACTGGCTTGATTTTCTTGCAATCGATCCCAATACACGATCAAATACTTCTGTTTGCTTGAAAATAGTAGATCCTCGCGTAACTGCTTTAGACGCAGCAGCCCAAATGAAATTTGCCAAAAGTTTAGCAAAACTATTGGACGACGAGGCTGTTGCCTATGATATTGGGTCCTATCGTGACGCACCTGCTGGTTTACGTATCTGGACTGGATGTACAGTTGAACAAGCTGATTTGATTGCACTTATACCCTGGTTAAGCTGGGCATTTGAGACACAAATCAAAAAAATATAATACGGGAAGCCAAAGGCTTACCATTTCCATATAAATTAAAGGAGGCTTAAATGCCTAAAGTACTTGTATCTGACAGCTTATCTGAAACTGCTGTTCAAATTTTTCGTGATAACAACATTGACGTAGATTTTCTTCCAGCATTAGGTAAAGATAAAGACGCTCTTCTAGCTAAAATTAACAAATATGATGGCTTGGCCATTAGATCAGCGACTAAGGTAACAGAAAAACTATTAGCTGCCGCAGATAATTTAAAGGTTATTGGCCGTGCAGGAATTGGCGTAGATAATGTTGACCTGAAAGCAGCATCAAAAAAAGGTGTAATCGTTATGAATACTCCTTTTGGCAACATGATCACAACAGCTGAGCATGCGATTGCAATGATGTTTGCTGTAGCACGTCAAATTCCAGAAGCTTCAGCCTCAACACATGCAGGAAAATGGGAAAAATCTAAATTTATGGGTGTTGAATTAACTAGCAAAATTCTTGGCTTAGTTGGGGCTGGAAATATTGGTTCGATTGTTGCCTCTCGAGCGCTTGGCCTAAAAATGAAGGTTTTAGCATATGACCCATTCCTCTCAGAAGATCGAGCAAAAGAACTTGGTGTTACTAAAGTTGAGTTAGATGAATTATTTGGAAAGTCTGATTTCATAACCCTACATGTCCCAAAAACAGATGCAACGACCGGTATGATTTCTGCTGAAGCTATTGGAAAAATGAAACCTGGCGTCCGCATAATTAATTGTGCCCGTGGCGGTTTAGTTGATGAAGACGCATTAGCTTCAGCCCTAAAATCAGGCCACGTAGCAGGTGCAGCTTTTGATGTATTCTCAGAAGAACCCGCAACAAATAGCCCATTATTTAACTTACCAAATGTAGTGGTTACACCTCATCTAGGTGCAGCAACAACAGAGGCACAGGAAAATGTGGCTTTACAAGTTGCAGAGCAAATAAGTGATTATTTAAATAATGGTGCAGTATCAAATGCTATAAATATGCCATCAATCACTGCCGAAGAGGCTCCAATTCTTGGACCATTTGTAAAGTTAGCGCAACATCTTGGAGCATTTGCTGGCCAACTGACAGATGAACCTATTACAGAAATTAATATTACATATGATGGTAAAGTTGCCACAATGAATACAAAAGCCTTAGCTTCGGCAGCTATTGCAGGCGTAATGCGAGCTCAGAACCCCGATGTAAACATGGTATCTGCTCCTGTTATTGCAATGGATCGTGGGATAAAAGTATCCAATACAACTCAAGAAAAATCTGGCGTATTTGATAGCTATATTAAACTAACCGTTAAGACAGAAAAGCGCGAACGCTCAATAGCTGGTACAGTATTTAGTGACGGAAAACCAAGATTCATCCAGATAAAAGGTATTAATATCGATGCAGAAGTTGGATCATACATGTTATATACAACCAATAAGGATGTGCCGGGAATTATTGGTACATTAGGCCAAACAATGGGCGAACATGGCGTTAATATTGCAAACTTTACATTAGGCAGAAAAGCTACTGGTGGTGATGCCATTGCCTTGTTGTATTTAGATGATACGCCGAATGTTAACGCTATGGAAAGCTTGCGCAAAACAGGAATGTTCCAAACTGTTAGTGCACTGCGTTTTGAAGATTAAAAACTATATCAGCTTATGGGCGATCCAATTGGATCGCCTATTTAATTTTTAAATTTATTCTAATTCTAATCCCATCATATCAAAAGCAATTTCAGCAAGTTCTTCTGGATGCCCAGCTAGCATATCGGCTTCTGACGTTCGCAACTCATCAGCTTCCCCGTATCCCCAAAGAATTCCAATATTATTAATATCGTTATTTTTTGCTCCATAAATATCTACCTGCCGGTCGCCTACCATTATGCATTTACTTGGATCAAATCCTGTTTCATCCAAAGCGTATTGTAATAATGAAGTTGTATCTGAATTTGTGCCATCTAGTTCAGCACCAAAAACATGAGTAATAGCATCAGTAAGACCAAAATGTTCTACAATTTGATTGGCGTATACGTGTGGTTTTGTTGTTGCAATAAACAAACCAACTTCAGACGTCATTAGCGTATCAAACATCTGAAATACTCCATCATAAACCTCGGCATCAAACATAGCCTCTTCTTGATAGAAATCACGGTAAGAGTTTATAGCCTTAGAAACTTCGCCGTGAGGACCAAGAAAATTTGACAAAATATGAGGTAGGCCTGAACCAATCATGCCACGCAATTCTTCGCTGCTAGGCTCAATGTCACTTGTCTCAGTTAATGCATGTTGCAATGATTGTATGATACCTGATTGGCTATCTAATAGAGTGCCGTCGAGGTCAAAAAAAATGTTAAGCATTAACGATATTTCCTATTTTAGTATTTCATTTAGATAGCTTTGCAAAAACACTAATTTTAAATATCCATAAAAAATTTAGTGATGAGTGCTAGTAGGTTGGTTTTTCTTTTCTTCAAAAAATGGAGTAAGTTGGTATACAACCACAGAATTCTCATCCAATGCCTGCTGCATTAATGCTCTTTCTTCATCGTTGATATCGTGACCTTGATCAAGTCGTTCTTCTAGCGTTCCATACCCCGTTACATCTAATGGTGCTAAATCAGCCTGTTTTAAAATCGCCACAGTCTCTCGAACGGCTTCAGGCTCATCTACCCCAGAAGCAAAGCACATAAGTGCGCCACCTGTTGCACCCTTAGGGAGGCCATCATTTGGATTACGCCCAACTTCAACCAGAAGAGTAAATACTAACTGGGGCCGCTTTTGTTTTTCATCTGCCATGCGCGCGGGTATAGATGACCTGCACCCGTGAGGGAAGTCTTAAGATATTACAAAATATAATAATTGAAAAACAATATGCCAATATCAAAAGTAATTATTGTTTTTTATAATAAAAGGGCGTGTAAAATGATCACACGCCCTTTTATTTAAAAGCATCCTATCTCTTCAGTCACGTAATAGTTCATTTATAGATGTTTTTGACCGTGTTTTTGCATCCACTTTTTTGACAATCACAGCACAATATAAATTCACACCTTTAGATGGAAGTGAGCCTGCAACAACAACTGAACCGGAGGGAACTTCACCATAAGTAATCTCTCCTGATTCACGATCAAATATTTTAGTAGACTGCCCTATAAAGACACCCATTCCTAAAACTGCGCCTTCACGCACGATACAACCTTCAACCACTTCAGATCGAGCACCTATAAAACAATTATCTTCTATTATAGTTGGGCCTGCCTGCATTGGCTCCAAAACACCCCCGATGCCTACACCACCTGACAAGTGAACGTTTGAGCCTATTTGCGCACAAGAGCCCACTGTTGCCCATGTATCAACCATGGTACCTTCTCCAACATGTGCACCAAGATTCACAAATGATGGCATCAATACCGCACCCGGAGCAATGTAAGCTGATTTACGCACTATACAGTTTGGAACAGCCCTAAAACCAGCAGCTTGGAAATCTGCTGCACCCCAACCTTTAAACTTGCTATCAACCTTATCCCACCAAGTACCACCTTGTGGGCCACCTTCTTGAATTTCCATATCTTGAATTCGGAAACCTAACAAAACCGCTTTTTTAGCCCATTGATTTACATGCCATTGTCCATTTTCACGTGGTTCTGCAACTCGCAGTTTACCACTATCTAGCGCAGCCAGGGTAGCCTCAATAGCATCACGAGCTTCACCCTTTGTTGCTGATGTAATTTCATCACGGGCTTCCCATGCAGATTCAATTGATATTTCTAATTGAGCGTTTGACATAATCATTTCTCCAAAACTTGATATAACTAACTAATTAGCCCTATAGAGAAAACAACGAATACCTGCAATGTAACATACGACAAATGAATATATGAGAATACTATTCAAATAGGCGCATATAAAATAAGTACCTATTATTTACTATTTAAAACATCAGTACATTGTTGAGGTAATTCAGCCATTGTAAAGTGGCGTGGATGCTTACGTGCCTTTTTCTTAGCTGTATCTGGATTTACCTTTGCTGGTTTTAACGCATCCGTAATCCACCAAATTAACGTTTTGTCACAGCCGTTACCACCTTTAGATAAAGAATTAACAGTTGGCTTTTGTATTTTACATACCTTTGATCCAATTGGGCACTTTAGCCGCACATGAAAATGAAAATTATGACCCCAAAAAGGCCTAATTTTCTGCAACCATTTTTTATCTCCACTTGCATTTTCACACATATAAATTTTTGCAGGAGCAGTCACAAATATACGATCAACATTTTGATCAGATGCAGCTATTTTTATTACCTTCATATGATCATTAGTCCAATTAGAATTGATTAACTTTTTGTCATTTGACCGTATGCTTATTGAAGATAATTTCTCCCGCTTTAATCTACTAAGGTTTAATTTTTTTGCAGGTAGCATCCAGATATCAGCATCTAAGCCAAGTTGGTGTGAAGCATGCCCAGAAATCATCGGTCCACCTCGGGGTTGTGAAATATCCCCAATGTATAAGCCATTCCAACTTGTTTCTTTGGCTACTTTTTCGCTTATCCGTTTAAGGTAAGCAATCATATTGGGATGCCCCCAATTACGACCCCGCGACAAACGCATTACTTGCCAAGTTGGGCCATTAATTTCTAATTCCTCACCACCAGCTAAACAACCTTTTGCATAAGAACCATATGCCCTTGGGGCTTGCTTTGAAGCTTCAGATTTCTGGCCTAAAAGATATCTTGCCTCAATTTGAGCTGATGTAATTTGAGCGCTACACCCAAATATCAATACAAGTATTATTAATTTACATTTCATAAATTAATTTTCATGCGTCTTTACCCAAATCAAAGGAAGTAAGCCAATAAGAAACAATATAATAACTGGTAAAATTCCCAAACGCTGATCCTGCGTAAAAAAAGTAACCGAAGCAATTAAGCTAGGCGCCATCCAAGACGTTGCACGCCCAGACAATGCGTATAGTCCAAATGCTTCTGCCATACGATTCTCATCAGCTTGTAAAACTAACATAGTGCGAGACGCTGACTGCAAAGCACCGCCTGCACCGCCAATACAAACACCACAAATTAAAAATAAATTATCTGGGAGTGTACTTCCTTCCATTAAGGTAGCATTAAAAAATTGATGACGTGATGTCCCAACAATCAATGTGCAAACTATAATTAGAATTAATACGCATAAGATTATAACCGGTTTTGGGCCATATTTCTTATCAGCAAAACCACCTAAATATGTAAAAATAGCCGCTGCAAATACACTTATAATCCCAAAAATTCCAATCTGGATTATAGACCAGCCCAGCACACCGCTAGCGTAGATGCCGCCAAAAGTATAAATCCCAAGTAATGCATCACGATAAAACATTGAAGATACCAAATAAGATGCAAAACTAATATTTTTGGGCAATCGTTTAATTGTTGCACCCAATTCTCTCATAGCCTTAAATATTGCACCAGTTTGAATTTTTATTTTTTCATCCGGAACCCATAAAAAAAATGGAACCATAAAAATTATGTACCAAAGTGCAGTTAGAGGGCCAACAGAGCGGGTACCTTCTCGGGATTTTACGTCTAAATTAAATAATGGGGGATTACCAAGCATCGTTTCACCATCTTTATTTTCCGCTAAGAACAATAGCACCACAAACAATGATAATAATCCACCAACGTAGCCCAGTGCCCATCCATTTCCAGAAATACGTCCCAAATTATGTTTTGTAGACATCTGAGGTAGCATGGAATTAACAAAAATCTGTGAAAACTCCATTCCAAGCATACCAATGCCAAATAAAATCATAATCCACGTCACGGAATACATTCCAGGGATAGCCCACCAGATACCAAATGCACCTACAATATAAAAAATCGAAAAAATTATTAACCAAGGTTTGCGCCGTCCTATAGTATCGGAAATAGCACCAAAAATTGGGCCTAACACAGCCAAAGTTACTCCAACAATTCCTGTCATTATCCCCCATAAGGATTGCCCTATTACTGGGTCTCCCACTACAGTAGAAGTAAAATAAGGGGCAAAGATAAAGGTAATCAACAAAGTATTATATGGCTGCGCTGCCCAATCATAGAACATCCATCCCCAGATTTTTTTGTCATACTTTTCCATGATAGCTACCAAGATACCTAGATTAATGAGCCGCAAAAAGCAGTATTTAGTAATAATACTTCATCTTGCATAACAACGCTAACACAGTTAGCAACATCTCAAAAAAGGAAAATAGCATGACAACAAATGGCACAGGTATCAGTGAAATTCTGATAATGGCGTTAGATCTAGCTTGGTGGGTTGTCATTATTCAATTTATTATGAGCTGGCTTATTCAATTTGATGTCTTAAATTTACGCCAACCTATTGTCGCCCAAGCTTGGTCAGGTATTAATCGCATAACGTCGCCTGTCTATGATAAATTACGACTAATTGTTCCGTCTATAGGCGGCATTGACTTCACACCAATCATCGTAATTTTTGGAATTCGGGCGTTACAAGTATTATTATATAAAAATCCATTCTAAGTATTAAAGGCCCACATGTTCAATGTGGGCCTTTCTATTGTTATGCTACATTGAAAATACCAAAATTAGTTCGCATAATATTAAACTATGCTCAACTAAATTATAACTAGTTGCGGTTTTTACGGGCAGCCAAAAGTTTCAATCTTAATGCATTAATTTTAATAAACCCTGCAGCATCTGCTTGATTATATGCACCAGCATCATCTTCAAATGTAACATGAGCTTCTGAATACAAACTATCATCTGACCAGCGGCCAACTGTTTGAACAGATCCTTTATAAAGCTTTAATCTCACAGTACCATTTACGTGTTCTTGACTTGCATCAATTAGGGCTTGCAACATTTCACGTTCAGGACTGTACCAGAAACCATTATAAATCAATTCTGCATATTTTGGCATTAATTCATCTTTTAGGTGTGCTGCACCACGATCCAAGGTAATTGATTCAATTCCACGATGCGCTTCAAGCATAATTGTTCCACCAGGCGTTTCATAAATTCCACGCGATTTCATTCCAACAAATCGACCTTCAACTAAGTCAAGCCGTCCAATGCCATGTTTGCCACCTAGCTCATTTAATACTGTAAGCATTTCAGCCGGTGTTAATTTTTTACCATTCAGCGAAATGGGATCTCCCTTAGCATAACCAATTTCAATATGTTCTGCTAAATCTGGTGCATCTTCAGGATGAACTGTTCGCTGGTAGACATATTCAGGTGCCTCAACAGCAGGGTCTTCCAATACTTTACCTTCAGAGGATGTGTGCAATAAATTTGCATCGACAGAAAACGGTGCTTCACCGCGCTTATCCTTAGCAATGGGAATTTGATGTTCTTCTGCAAACTCTAATAATTTGGTGCGACTGGATAAATCCCATTCTCGCCAAGGTGCTATTACTTTAATATCTGGATTTAATGCGTATGCAGATAACTCAAAGCGAACTTGATCATTTCCTTTACCTGTTGCGCCATGCGCAACAGCATCAGCTCCCACCTCAGCAGCAATTTCGACTAACCGCTTTGATATTAATGGACGCGCAATTGATGTACCCAGTAAATAGAGACCTTCATAAACAGCATTCGCTCTAAACATTGGAAAGACAAAATCCCGAACAAACTCTTCACGTACATCTTCAATAAAAATATTTTCTGGTTTGACACCCAGTAATTCAGCTTTTTTACGTGCAGGATCTAATTCTTCACCTTGGCCTAAGTCAGCGGTAAATGTTACAATTTCACAGCCATATTCAATTTCCAACCACTTCAGAATAATTGAGGTATCTAGAC
This sequence comes from uncultured Amylibacter sp., assembly GCA_905181935.1. GTDB lineage: Bacteria > Pseudomonadota > Alphaproteobacteria > Rhodobacterales > Rhodobacteraceae > Amylibacter. Next base: position 584,182 of record CAJIZV010000002.1, read on the forward strand.
CTCCTGAATAGGCTAATACTACCTTCTTTGGCGCTGTCATTTTTTTACTCCGCATTTATTGTCAGTTTTGATCTTCGTTTATGTGGTTTACCCATTGCCGGCAAGTCCTGGATGAAGGCCTAGAGCTAAACAGCCAGCGCATAAATCTCAATACGCAGTACAAACGTCTTAATCCAAGTTAACAGCATTTTAAATATTGATGATTTTTACAAATAATCTTTACATATTTCTTAAATCAGCAATCTATTTTGATGCCCATTGCACCTTAAAATAAAGCTATTTAAACTGATAAATTAATACGAGGTTTTATAATGACATCTTTTCAAGAATTAGCCCAATCAACATGTTTAAAAATACGGGATTTATTCCCTGAAACACCCCTACAAAAAAATGAATACCTTTCTAATATTTATGGGGCAGAAATATATCTAAAAAGAGAAGATTTATCACCCGTCAGATCATATAAGATTCGTGGTGCTTTCAATGCAATGAGAAAGGCGCTCAAAGCGGGAAATACTGCTAAATTTGTTTGCGCATCAGCAGGTAACCACGCCCAAGGCTTTGCTTTTGCTTGCCAACACTTTGGTGTCAAAGGTAGAATCTATATGCCCGTAACAACACCACAGCAAAAAATAATAAAGACTGCTAGTTTTGGTGGAAATACAATAGAGATTATTATGCAGGGTGACTACTTTGATGAAACTCTGGAAGCTGCTTTAAAGTACGCACATGAAACAGGTGCATCAATGTTACCGCCTTACGATCATCCAGACGTTATTGAAGGTCAAGCATCTGTAGGTGTCGAAATCCTCAACCAATTGGGGCAAGCTCCTGATATGATAATTACACCAGTTGGTGGTGGAGGGATATCCTCTGGACTAGTAAAGTACTTTGAAAATCATAAAATCGATTTTAAATTTTGTGAACCACTTGGTGGACGTAGCCTTTATGAAGCTTTGCTGGCTAATAAATTGATAACACTTGATCACGTAGATAATTTTGTTGATGGCGCCGCTGTGGCAAGAATAGGCGATCATAATTTTGAAATCTTAAGAAATCAAAAAGCTAGTGATGTTTTAGGCATACCCGAGGGACGTATTTGCACAACGATTACAGATATGTTGAATATAGAAGGTATTGTTTTGGAACCTGCAGGCGCATTAGCAATTGATGCTCTAAAAGATCTAAAAGATCAAATTATGGGTAAAAAAATTGTGTGTATTGCTTCTGGCGGTAATTTCGATTTTGAAAGATTGCCTGATATCAAAGAGCGCGCATTACGATTTGAAGGATTAAAAAAGTATTTTATTCTTCGAATGCCTCAGCGGCCTGGTGCTTTAAAAGATTTCTTAAACTTGCTGGGGCCCAATGACGATATTGCACGCTTTGAATACCTAAAAAAATCCGCTCGAAATTTTGGCTCAGTGCTACTTGGCATAGAAAGTGGTTCAGCTGAAGGTTTTAAAGATCTATGTAAGCGCATGACAGACAACGGTTTCACATTCGAAGACATCACAAACGACGACCTTTTAGCACAATTTTTTTAGTATAATTTTATTTTAAGAGTATCCATGTTAAACATTCAATCTTTTGGTGATCAATCCAACATTCCTGATTTATTAATTATTCATGGGTTATTTGGATCAGCACGGAACTGGCGTGCAATCGCTCGAAATTTATCAACAGATCGTCAAGTCCATGTCGTAGATATGCGAAATCATGGGGATAGTTTTTGGGATGATGACAACTCCTACGAAGCTATGGCAAACGACCTTGCAAGAATTATTCAATTTCTAGGGGTTACTTTAGATGTTTTAGGACATTCAATGGGTGGCAAGGCTGGAATGGTTTTAGCTTTAACTTATCCTGAATTAGTTAATCGACTGTTAGTGGCAGACATTGCACCAACAACTTATGCTCATGATCAAACCTTCAATGTAGCCGCTATGCAATTATTACCTCTTGATAGTTTTACTCGCCGATCTGAAGCAGATGTTATTCTTGCTCAAACTTTACCCGACGAAAATATACGAGCTTTTTTTTTACAAAGTCTTAAAATTTCTGAGACAGGGAATTCATGGCAATTGAATTTAAATGCATTAGGCACAAACATGGATAAAATAATTAGTTTTCCTAACATTAACAGCCAATTCAACGGGGACACTTTATTTGTACGAGGTGGCAGGTCACAATATATTTTAAACAGCCATTTGGCAGACATACAAACCCTATTTCCTAACTATAATTTGACAACAATTGAAGGTGCTGGCCATTGGCTCCATGCGGATGCAACTAGAGCTTTTTTATTAGCTGTTAAGAATTTTTTTGTTAGCAAATAATGAAAACTGTAATTAATATCACAGATATGCTTTCAGATATGCTGCATCACCTTCTGATGCTAAATGGCCAACAGCTAAATCTATTTTAGTCCAGTGGGCTGTATGATTAATCTCAGTGGGCTCAGACAGCTTACGGACTGCTCGTGCTAAAAATATATGGCATATTTTACGCGCAAATAGGTTGTACTCTGGCATATAGGTATATCGCTGATATGCGCCCAAACGGCGCATAATAGAAATCCGCCAGCCAGTTTCCTCCAGCACTTCTCGATGCAGTGCCATAATTGGGCTTTCTCCTAAATCAATTCCACCACCGGGTAACTGCAACTCTGGGTAAGGTTTTGATTGGTGTGTCAATAATACTCCCTGATCAGATAAAATTATTCCATACGCACCCGGGCGATCCAGGTATGTTTGTTTAGAATCTTTTGGTTCGCCATATCGTCTCATTATCTTTTCATATCAAATAATTGTTTAAAGGACAGCATTGAATTGCGCTTTTATAAAAACGGGCTTATTGGGAGCTAAGTTTAAAAACGGATTAACACAATGACATCTGACACTCTTATCAAAAAATGGGATGAACAGGTCCTTCCATTTCAATTAGACGCATCAAATATTCGTGGCCGTATTGCTCGTTTAGACACTCTTTTAGACGATGTCTTGAGCCAACATAATTATCCTCCACAAGTATCAGCGCTTGTGGCGGAAGCAGTAATGTTAACAGCACTTATTGGCCAAACAGTTAAATTACGTTGGAAATTAAGTTTACAAATCCGTGGCGACGGACCTATTCGTATAATAGCAACTGACTACTATGGGCCAGGTAAAAATGGTGAACCTGCAAAGATCCGTGCTTACGCTAGCTATGATAAAAAGCGTTTGGCAGAATCAAATAAAATTGGGTTTGAAAATATAGGTAAAGGTATGTTTGCTGTTCTAATGGATCAAGGTGAACATATGAAGCCTTACCAAGGAATTACACCACTATCACAAGGCTCACTGTCACGTTGTGCTGAAACTTACTTTGCACAATCTGAACAATTGCCTACAAGGTTTGAGGTAGTTGTAGGTGAATCTTCTTTGCCCGGGGAAGCAAAATCGTGGCGAGCAGGGGGAGTTATGTTACAACATTTACCAAAAGCATCACCTCTTATGGCCAAGGACCTACCAAGCTCTACCGATGGTTTACTTACAGCAGGTGATTTGCTTTCTGGTGACGAAAGTGCCGAAGATTGGAATAGAGTTAATATTCTTCTAAATACTGTTGAAGAAATCGAATTAATTGGTCCAAATATTTCATCGCCAGAATTATTAAATCGCCTTTTCCACGAAGAAACTCCGCGCTTATTTGATCCACAGACCGTAAGGTTTGGCTGTTCTTGTGGAGAAGAAAAAGTGCGCAATACAATGTCTATTTATTCACAAAAAGACATTTCACATATGATCGATGAAAACGGAATGGTTACTGCTGACTGTCAGTTTTGTGGTTCACATTATGAATTAGATCCAAAATCTTTAGGATTTGAAGGTATCAAGAACTAGCCTACCCTTGCGCTACTTGAATAGCTACGCCATGACTTATTCATGAATAAATCAGACATCAGTATAAATCAAATAAAAAGTGCCTTAGGGCAATATCGCGGAAACCAAAAAACTTCTGACTTTGACTTAAATAAAGACTCACGGCCCGCTTCACAACAATTACTCAGAGCAGCAGTTTTGTTACCATTAATTCTACGCCCATCGGGTCTAAATGTTATTTTAACCAAGCGATCTAATCACTTGAAAAATCATCCTGGACAGATAGCCCTACCAGGAGGAAAGTTTGATGAAGGTGACAGAAGCTTCATAGATACAGCGTTGCGTGAGGCTGAAGAAGAGATCGGTTTATCTCAGAGCATCGTAAATATTCTAGGTACCTTACCAGACCATGAAACTGTTACTTCTTTTTGCGTAACACCAGTTGTTGGGCTCATTAATACTACCTTTGAGCCAGAACTTGATCGCAATGAAGTAGATGAAATCTTTGAGGTGCCTTTAAGTATGTTCACTGAGTCAAAAAACTTTAAAGTTCACAATCGTATATGGAATGGAATTGAACGCCACTATTTTGTAGTACCATATGGACCTTATTATATTTGGGGTGCTACCGCACGTATTTTGAGAATGTTTTGTGATGTGATTGGAGGCCAAAATGAAATTAACCGCTGACTGGTTGCAAAGTCCTGACACAATTGCAGTAATGAAGGCATTACAAACAAAAAATAATCAAGTATTTTTTGTTGGTGGTTGTGTTCGAAATGGGTTGTTAGGTGTTCCGACAACCGACATAGATATTTCAACAGATTCTAGGCCAGAACAAATAATTGCATTAGCAAGAACAGCTGGGCTAAAGTCTATACCTACAGGTATTGATCATGGCACAGTCACTATAGTGGTCAATAGTAACGTTTTTGAAGTTACTTGTTTTCGAAAAGATATTGAGACAGATGGGCGTCATGCTATAGTAGTTTTCGCCGACAATATCTATGACGATGCAAAGCGCCGAGACTTCACTATGAATGCAATTTATGCGTTAGCTGATGGGACCATAGTAGACCCTCTAAACGGAATGACCGACCTAAAGAATAGACACGTTCGTTTCATTGAAAATGCCACAAAGCGTATTGCAGAAGATTATCTACGTATTTTGAGATTTTTCAGATTCACAGCACAATACGGTGATCCAGCACTCGGCATCGACGCAGATGGTCTTGCTGCTTGTGCCGCTGGAGTGGATGGCATTAATTTACTTCCAAAGGAACGCATTGGTAATGAAATGCGCAAAATTTTAGGCTCAAAAAATCCCTCACTAGTTTTAGCCGCCATGGATGTATCTGGTATTTTAGCAAAAGTTCTAACTGGAGCAAACGCAAAATATATAGCAATTCTTGTACATCTAGAACAGGCTGATCAAATCAATTGGCTTACCCGACTGATTGTTTTGGGAGGCTCGAACCAGTCAGCCGCTTTACGTCTAACAAATGCCGAAGCGCGTGAACTAAGGCATACTTTAAAAGCAATCGAATTGGGGCATAAGCCAAACGCTACAGCTTTTGAGTTTGGCAAAAATATTGCAGTTTCAACTTCTTTAGCATTAGCTGCGTTAACAGAATCTGCGCCACCAATTAATCTAGAGGCACAAATTACTCAAGGTACTACAGCTATATTCCCCATTACAGCAAAAGATTTAGATGGCCTTCATGGTAAGCAATTGGGTGATACCCTACGAAAATTACAAAAACTTTGGGTAGCATCAGATTTTACATTAAAAAAACAGGATTTATTATTATGACACTAACGACCCTTTTATCCTTATTGGGCATTGCCTCAGTGGCAGGTTGGACCCCTGGCCCAAACAATGCCTTAGTTGCAACTAGCGGGGCACAATTTGGATTTTGGCGGACACTTCCACACGTTGCTGGAATTGGTATTGGGTTTCCGTTTATGGTATTTTGCATTTCATTAGGTTTAGGTGCTGCTTTCCAACAAAGTATGCTAATACGAGAGAGTTTGCGCATAATTGGTATAATAGTGCTGCTGTGGTTTGCATGGAAAGTTGCTACATCAGGAAAGCCAAATTCTCAAAGTGGAAAAGGTCGCCCATTTACATTTGTTGAAAGTGCTGCGTTTCAGTGGATTAATCCTAAAGGATGGATAATGGCAATAAGCATATCAAGTCAATTTGCAGACCCATCAAAACCTGTTATTTCATCGGCTATAATAGCAGGTGTATTTTTCTTTGTTGGATTTACCTCCGCAAGTGGGTGGACTTTATTTGGCAAAGGAATGCAACGTTGGCTTACTACTGATCGAAGGGCAAACACATTTAACTGGACAATGGCGGCTTTATTATTGCTCTCAGTTCTTATGATAGCATCCAGTAGATTAAACGGGTAATTTCTACGCGTACACAAATCAATTTAATAAACGGCTATTTATTTTTATTCACTTTTTCTGGACAAGTTCCAACCATCTGTTATCTGGCTTATTAAGTTCACTGTTAACATATAAAATTTTTCCAAAGCGATGATCATTTTGATCCTACCCGCAATGATACTGGTATTGAAATCATGACTGAGTATACTATTGATAGATTAGGCCAGCTTGGTGACGGCGTAATTGATAGCCCAAGCGGGGAAATTTTTGCCCCCTTCACACTGCCTGGTGAGCGCATTGAGGGCGTCGTTGAAAAAGGAAGAATACTTTCCTCTAAGATTATTGAACCCGTTGCAAATCGAATAAAACCCGCATGTAAGCATTTTAAAATCTGTGGAGGCTGTTCAATGCAGCATGCTTCAGATGAATTGCTTGCAGATTGGAAAATTACGAAAACAAAAGAAGCACTTTCACAAGTTGGTCTTACTCCAGAATTTCGTCCAATTATTAATTCTGGCATTGGATCGCGCCGTCGTGCAACATTTGCTGCAAAGCGTACAAAAAAAGGTTCGATGGTAGGCTTTCACGGGCGCGCCTCAGATATAATTGTCGAAATTACTGAATGTCCTGTATCTGACCCTGCTTTACTAAAGGGCATTCCCGCCTTTGCTAAATTTGCTACTTTGGGAACCTCCCGCAAAGCAGTATTACGTATTAATGCTACTGTATCTGGCAAGGGCTTAGATGTTAAAATTGATAATGGAAAAGAACTATCACCAACTGAGATTTCACAATTTGCACAGATTTGTTCACAATATAAGATATTAAGGCTTATGTGGAATGATGACGTAATTTCACAATCACATCCACCCAGCCAACCCATGGGAGCGGCAAATGTAGTGCCGCCAAGTGGTGCATTTTTGCAAGCCACACACACAGGTGAGGCAGCTTTAGTAGAAACTGTTATGGAAATAGTTAGCCCAGCGAAGCGTGTTGTAGATTTGTTTGCTGGATGTGGAACTTTTGCGCTACCTATTGCAAGTAGATCCGCTGTTCATGCGGTTGAGGGCGAAGTAAATATGATTTCAGCATTAGATGCTGGCTGGCGTGCCGCAGGTGGCCTTCACGATGTGCGCGCGGAAACTCGCGATCTCTTTCGACGCCCATTAATGCCTGATGAATTTAAAAAAGTTGATGCAATTGTTATAGATCCACCTCGCGCAGGCGCAGCGTCACAGGTGGCCGAAATAGCAAAGACTAATGTTACACGTATTGCTTTTGTATCATGTAACCCATCCACCTTTGCCAGAGATGCATCTGTTTTGTGTAATAGTGGTTACAGTTTAGACTGGGTACAAGTAATCGATCAATTTCTATGGAATCCACATATTGAACTTGTAGCAAAATTCACTAAATCTAATTAAAATATTTATAATACAGATAGAAACGCATGATAATATCATCTTTTAGAAAAAAATTGTTTGATTGGCTAAACACCCCAACAATTCGATACAGTATTCTAGCTATAATTCTTGTGAATGCCGTTTTGTTAGGCCTAGAAACATCACCCACTATAATGCTTCACTATGGTTTTTTATTACACACATTAGACAGTATTTGTTTAGCTATTTTCGTAATTGAATTGGCTTTAAAGCTTTTTGCTAGAGGCTTTCTTTTCTTTCGTGATCCATGGAATTTATTTGATTTTTTTATAATAGGAATATCTTTAGCACCCATCTCAGAAGGATTTTCAGTATTACGCGCTCTAAGAATATTACGAGTTCTACGTGCACTATCATTTGCACCTCGCTTACGTCGTACAATTGAAGGATTTGTCTCTTCACTGCCCGGGATGTCATCAGTCTTTATTTTGATGGCTATCATTTTTTACATAGGGTCCGTAATTTCAACAAAGCTATTTGCTTCAGAATTTCCAATGTGGTTTGGTTCAATTGGAAAGTCTGCCTATACTTTATTCCAGATCATGACATTGGAGAGCTGGTCTATGGGTATCGTTCGCCCAGTTATGGAAATCTACAGTCATGCTTGGATGTTCTTCGTTCCATTTATCCTGATAACAAGCTTCGCAGTAGTAAACGTATTAGTCGGTTTGATCGTAAATTCTATGCACAATGCACATTCAGAAGAAGCTACGGAAGCAACAGATGCATATCGTGATGATGTTTTGAAACAGCTAAAAGAGATATCTAATCGTTTAAATAAACTAGAACGCTAAACCCGTTTCTTTATTGTGGCTACACCTAAGGCTTCGAAAACTTTTGCTTCAATTTCAGGCGCATTCATAGCTGCTGTTTCATACATTTGTGTTGGTGAATCTTGGTCCAAAAATGTATCAGGAAAGACCATAGAGCGAAATCTAAGCCCAAGATCAAATACACCTTCATCAGATAATAATTGTAAAACATGACTCCCAAAGCCACCTACAGCGCCTTCTTCAATTGTAATTAGCACATCATGATTTGAGGCCAATTTTAGTATCATCTCACGATCTAACGGTTTAGCAAAGCGTGCATCTGCAATTGTTGGCGTAATGCCTTTTGATGATAAGGAGTCAGATGCTTTTAATACTTCCTGTAATCGCGCACCAAATGACAAAATTGCAACTTTTGATCCTTTTTGGATAATACGGCCTTTGCCAATTTCTAAAACCCTTCCTTTTTCTGGAAGATCAATACCAATGCCTTCACCTCGTGGAAAGCGAAACGCACTAGGTCGATCATCAATAGAACGTGCAGTAGCAACCATATGCATTAATTCAGCTTCATCAGCAGCAGCCATTACAACAAAATCTGGTAAATTAGCTAAAAATCCAATATCAAAGCTTCCAGCATGCGTGGCACCATCTGCACCAACCAATCCCGCACGATCAATTGCAAACCTGACAGGTAAGCGCTGCAAAGCTACATCATGAACTACTTGGTCATACCCACGTTGTAAAAATGTAGAGTAAAGTGCGCAAAATGGCTTCATTCCGCCAGCAGCCATGCCTGCGCAAAACGTAACAGCGTGCTGCTCAGCAATACCAACATCAAATGTTCGACTGGGGTAATGCTCTGCAAATAAGTCTAAACCTGTTCCATCAGGCATTGCAGCTGTAACAGCCACAATTTTATCGTCTTCGCCAGCTTCAGCAATTAAAGCATTTGCAAATACTTTGGTGTAACTAGGAGCATTAGATGGTGTTTTATGTTGTTCACCTGAAGTAACATTAAATTTTGCTACACCATGATATTTATCAGATGATGCCTCAGCAGGTGCATATCCTTTACCTTTTTGAGTAATCGCATGAATTAAAATCGGTCCAGTTGCTCGGTCTTTTACAGTACGCAGAACATTCAATAATTGTTCCATATTATGCCCGTCGATTGGACCAACATAAGAAAAACCTAGCTGCTCAAACAATGTCCCACCGATTGTCATATGTTTTAACATATCACGTGCACGCTTTGCGCCATCCTGAAATGTTGAAGGCAATAATGATACAGCGCCTCTTGCTGCTGCCTTTAATTCTTGAAACGGTTCACCTGCATATAAACGTGACAAGTATGTCGACATAGCACCAACGGGAGGAGCTATGGACATTTTGTTATCATTTAAAATGACAATCAAACGTTTCCCTAAATGCCCAGCGTTATTCATAGCTTCATAAGCCATACCTGCAGACATTGCGCCATCACCAATCACTGCAATTGCGTCACCTAATCCATGTTCAGGAGCACCACCCAAGTCGCGTGCAACAGCAAACCCAAGAGCTGCCGAAATAGAAGTAGAACTGTGTGCTGCACCAAAAGGGTCAAAGGCACTTTCTGTACGTTTAGTAAAACCAGACAGGCCACCACCCTTACGGATTGTACGCATAAGTTCACGCCTACCAGTTAAAATCTTATGTGGATAACATTGATGGCTAACATCCCAAATCAAACGGTCCTTAGGCGTATCAAAAACGGCATGAATAGCAGTTGTTAATTCAATTACACCAAGCCCTGCACCCAGATGACCACCAGTTTCGGAAACTACAGAAATAGTTTCTGCGCGTAATTCTTCAGCCAATTGAAATAGTTGCGGATCAGATAAGTTTTTCATATCCTCCGGCGTATTTACACGATCTAAGATCGGAGTATGTGGGCGCTTTTCACTCATAATACTTGCTTTAATACCCTTAGTTAGTTTTTACTATCATAGATTTCGGTTAATAATAAACTGCGCAACCTGTCTCATAGGATTTGCCTTATCACCATAAATTTCTAGTGCTTCAATTGACTGTTCTACCAACTCTTTTGCACGCAACTTTGCTTTATCCATACCCAAAAGTGATACAAAAGTAACTTTGCCAGCATTAACATCTTTTTGTAAGCGTTTACCTGCAACTTTAGCATCTCCTTCTATATCTAAAATATCATCCTGAATCTGAAAAGCTAGCCCAATAGATTTTGAGTAGTCCTTTAAATGCTTTTCATCTCGACCCGCCAAAATAGCACCTGCAGTAGCCGCCCACTCAATTAGAGCCCCTGTTTTATTTTGTTGTAAAATGGTAATATCTTCTAGATTTAATAAATTTTTTGATGTTTCCGCATCGATGTCTTGAGCTTGGCCAAGAGCCATCCCTTGCATTCCAGAAGCTTGCGCTAAAGAACGGGAAAGTTTTACAATTTTAGCAGCTTCAGTATTTGGTAAATTAGCTAAAAGCTCAAAAGCCAAAGCTTGTAGTGCATCACCTGTCAGTATCGCAGTTGCTTCGTTCCACTTAACATGAATAGTCGGCTTGCCTCGACGCAAATCATCATCATCCATACAAGGCAGATCATCATGAACTAACGAATAAGCATGTAAACATTCAATAGCCATGCTTGCTTGCAAAGCAGCATCTTTTGAAACATCAAAAATATTACTAGAATAAATAGTCAAAAATGCTCGTAATCGCTTTCCACCATTTAAAACTGCATGGCGCATTGGATCTACTATCAAACCATTGCCTTGAGTATCAAGCACATTTTTTAATGCAGTTTCAACTGTTACCACCGTTTCAGCTAAAATTAATTTGAAATCAACAGACATCAAATCAACCATCAAAAGGTTTTAAAACATCAGGCTGACCGTCTGATCCAAAAGTAATTTTGGCAACTTTTTCTTCTGCAGATTTTAATTTAGCTTCACAATGTGCTTTTAGTTTAGCTCCACGCTCATACATAGATATACTATCATCTAAAGCAACCTGACTGCCTTCTAGACTAGTCACTACTGTTTCAAGCTCTGCCATAGCTTGCTCAAAATTCATCTCTATAATTGGTATTTCGCTCATTTTGCATGCTCCATTAATACGTTCACGTGAGCGGCAACACTATCCGCTAATGCAGGTAAATCATATCCCCCTTCCAGTGTCGAGACAACGCGCCCATGACAATGTTTGTCAGCAAATTCACACAACATTTTTGTAATATTTTTAAAATCTTCAGTGCTAAAGTTTAGATTAGCAAGGGGATCTTTTATATGTGCATCAAATCCTGCAGAAATTAGTAATATTTCAGGTTTATAAGCTGCAAGTTTGGGAAAAATAGAATGTTGATAAGCGTCCATCAGTTCAGCGCCCGAAGAGTATGGCTTTAATGGTAGATTAATAACATTATTATGTGCGCCTGTTTCAGAAACTTCACCAGTGCCAGGCCATAACGGCATCTGTTGTGATGTCACAAACATAATGTTGGGTTCATTCCAAACTAAGTCTTGGGTACCGTTTCCGTGGTGAACATCAAAATCTATGATTGCGGCACGAGATAATCCATACTTTTTCATTGCATATTTTGCCCCAATAGAAACTGTTCCAAACAAACAAAACCCCTTAGATTTATCTGTTTCTGCATGATGTCCTGGTGGGCGGGTAGCACAAAAAGCATTTCTTGCCTCTCCACCAATAACCAAGTCGATAGCAGAGCAAACGCCACCAACAGCACGCATAGCGGCGTCAAAACTACCAACACTTACATGAGTATCTCCATCCAAAGTCACATAGCCATGATTTGGGCAGGCGTTTTTTATCTGTAAGACATAGTCTTGTGGATGGCACAGTCTAACTTGGTCCATAGTTCCAACTGGGGCAGAAATACGTAATAACGTGTCAAAATTTGATTTTGCCAAAGAATCTTCAATCACCCTTAATCGATCAACTTGTTCTGGATGCCCCATAGGCGTTAAATGCTTATAACAATCAGAATGAGTAATATATGCTGTTGGCATGACTAATCTGGAGCCAACATATAACCCGCTCCCCGAGCTGTTTGCAAATAACGAGGCATTTTTGGATCAACCTCTAATTTTCGTCTTAATCGGGTAATTTGAACATCCACTGAACGCTCTTGGCTTTGAACACCATTACGGGCCAAATCTTCCACAAGCTTTGGTCGACTAACTGGGTTATAAACATTTGCAGAAAAAATACGCATAAGTGCCGCTTCAGTTGAGGTGAGCTTCACAAGTGAATTATTACTCCATAGTTCCCCACGTGTGACATCATACCAGACACTCCCCATTTGCAAAGTTTTTGGTATAGTAACTTTGGTTTCTTCTTTTGGCACACGGCGTAATATTGAATTAATACGTAAAACGAGTTCTTTAGGTTCAAATGGTTTAGTTAAATAATCATCTGCTCCCGCTTCAAATCCCATAATTCTTTCATTACTTTCACTCTTGGCTGTTAGTAGTAATATAGGTGTATCAAGTGTTTTTCGAAGATCTATTGTTAAACTCAAACCATCTTCACCAGGCATCATGACGTCCAATACAATCATATCAAATTCCAAGCCCTTCAACAGACGTCTAGCATGAGCTGCATCTCGAGCAATAGAAACAAAGAAGCCATTTCTCACAAGGAACTTTTGTAACAAATCACGTATACGTTCGTCATCATCAACAATTAAAATGTGAGCAGTACTTAAATCTGGCTTCATGTCAGTTTTTCTTTGATTTTAATTGATCCACGCTGCATTTCACCATCCATTATTTTCTCTAAAACTAGACGAAATCCCATTACAGCATCAGGACCCGCTGCACGATATGCAGACCGCATACGTTTACGTTGTGCGTCTGATAATTGGCGCTCCAGTTTTTCCCCATCATCCGTTAAAAAAAGATTTCGTTCGCGCTTATCTTGCCGACCTACTCTGCTTTCTACTAAACCATCATTAATTAATTGGCGCAAAACTCTGTTCAAAGATTGTTTTGTTATGCCTAATATATCAAGTAAATCATTTACTTTTAAACCTTTGCGCCGATTAATAAAATGAACTGCACGGTGATGAGCTCTGCCATATGTATAATTTTGCAAAATCAAATCAGGATCAGATGTAAAACCTTTATAAGCAAAATACATGAGCTCTATGCCTTGAAGTAATTGGTCATCCGTCAAAAATAGCATTGCATCCATACTGTTGGATGCTGTCAAATTATGGTCTACCATATTGGCTCCTACTTCACTTTTCTATAAACTATGTCAGTATTATTGACTTTATAAAAATCAAATGATAGCCCTTTCTAACTTTAGATTAAAAATATGTCCACTTCGGGACTATTAATGGAAAAATTAGTTAACATTTTAAGGAAAAATTACATGATGGGTGCATATGATGATCGTGATGGCAAAATTTGGTTTGATGGTGAGTTAGTTGAATGGCGTGATGCAAACATACACGTATTAACACACGCCATGCATTACGCATCGTCTGTCTTTGAGGGTGAACGTGCCTACAATGGTAAAATCTTCAAAAGTGTTCGCCACTCTGAGCGCTTAATTCAATCTGGTAAAGACGTTGATATTCCAGTTCCATATTCTGTCGAAGAAATAGAAGCTGCAAAATATGCAGTAATGAAAGCAAATAACTTATCTGACGCTTACGTTCGTGTTTTAGCATGGCGTGGGTCAGGTGACGATATGGGTGTTGCAGCTCGATCAAACCCAGTACGCATGGCAGTGGCTGCATGGACTTGGGGTGCCTACTACGGTGATGCAAAATTAAAAGGCGCAAAATTAGATATCTCTAAATGGAAGCGACCATCACCTGAAACTATCCCGTGCTTTGCAAAGGCATCTGGTCTATATATGATCTGTACAATGGCAAAACACGCCGCCGAAGCGAAAGGCTGCTCAGACGCAATGATGTATGATTATCGTGGCTATGTTGCCGAAGCCACTGGCGCTAACATATTCTTTGTAAAAAATGGTGAGGTTCATACTCCAAAGCCTGATTGTTTCTTAAACGGCATTACGAGACAAACTGTTCTGGAAATGTTAGGTGAAAAAGGTATTACAGTTCATGAACGTCACATTATGCCTGATGAGTTAGAGACTTTTGAACAATGCTGGTTAACAGGCACAGCCGCTGAGGTCACACCCGTCAGCCAAATTGGAGACTATAATTTTGAAGTAGGTACAATGGTTCGTGATATAGCAGAATCATACGAAAAGCTTGTACGAATATAATAAAAAACTATTACTCAAAGCACTATTTTTTATGAATTATGGATAAAACTATAATAATCGAGTTATTAGCACTACTTGCCGCCATCAATAAGTGATGCTAATAGGCAATTACCTTAGCACCAAGGATCGGTGCGTTATTCGGAGGATACGGTTCTGACTAGAACTGTTGATGCAGACGAAACTGCTAACACTACAAATATCCCAAGCATGAGCTTGCTGGATTTAGTACTCAACTCATTACAAGATAATAAAGCTGAAGAGATTGTGACAATTGACTTAAAAGGTAAGTCAACTATTGCAGATCATATGGTTGTGGCCTCTGGTCGTTCAACACGGCAAGTTGCAGCAATAACTGAAAAACTGCACACACGAATTAAAGATACGACTGGTTACATTGCCAAAATTGAAGGTAAGGGCGCTGGCGACTGGGTTTTATTAGACGCAGGTGATATCATTGTGCATGTATTCCGCCCCGAAGTACGCGAATTCTATCAATTAGAAAAAATGTGGCTAACTGATCCAGCTGAACCTCAAGACGTGTAATGCGAGTTCACCTATGTGTTGTTGGACGGCTGCGAAAAGGGCCTGAAAAAAATCTCATAGACGATTATTTAGACAGATTTAATAAAACAGGTCGCGCCTTTGGGCTCGGCCCCGCTAAAGTTATAGAAGTCGAAGATAAAAAAAATGGTGGCATGCTTAATGAAGCAAATTTGTTGCGCCGCGCCATTCCTAAGGGAGCTTTTGTTGTAATTATGGACGAGCGTGGCAGCGTTGTTTCAAGTCCAGATTTTTCTGCAAAAATACGCACATGGGCAGACAAGGGCACATCTGATTTAGCAATAGTTATTGGGGGTGCTGATGGAATTGATCCTAGCTTGCGTGCAGAATCAGATTTTTCAATTTCTTTTGGAAAGATGGTGTGGCCACATGCCTTGGTTCGCGTAATGCTTGCAGAACAGCTCTACCGCGGGGCATCTATTTTAGCTAAAAGTCCATATCATCGAATTTAGAGTTTGGTAAAATACAAAAGTAGGGAAACAGTGTTGTGGTTGAAACCATAGTTTGATCCGAGTAAGTAGATAAAACATTATAGTGGACATCATCATGACACAAAAAAAGCCAGTTGTTTTATGCATCTTAGATGGATGGGGCTTATCTGAAATAGTTGAAGGTAATGCTGTTTCATTAGCTAATACTCCTTGCTTCGATAATCTAATGGAAAACTTTCCTTCATCCACATTAGTAACCTATGGTCCTGATGTTGGACTGCCCGCAGGCCAGATGGGGAATTCAGAAGTTGGGCATATGAACATAGGGGCCGGTCGCGTTCTAAATATGGACCTACGCAAAATTGAACATAGCATTGAACAAGGTACATTTGGGCAGCTTCCAGGCATTATAAGATTTGCTAATTCAATTAAGTTAGCTGGTGGAAAAGCGCATCTATGTGGAGTTTTGTCGGATGGAGGTGTGCACAGTCACATCGATCACATGATTAAAACGGCGCATGCATTAGAAAGTTACGGCCTAACTGTTATTTTACACCTTTTTGCTGACGGTCGCGACGTTGCGCCAAAATCTATTGAAAAGTACTTGGCCGACCTAATTATATCAATTGGGGAAAAAACTTTAATTGGTAGTATTGCAGGACGATATTATTCATTAGATCGTGATAATCGTTGGGAGCGCGTAGCTAAGGGCTATGATGCCATGGTAAACTCGAAGGGTAATCGCTTTAAAGATGCACAATCTGCAGTTCTAGCAGCATACAGCGCAGGGCTTACTGATGAATTTATTCCTGCTTCAGTTATTGGAAGCTATGACGGTATTAAGCATGGTGATGGCTTGATGTGTATGAATTTTCGAGCAGATAGAGCTCGTGAACTTATGGCTGCAGTGGGTGATCCTAAATTTGATAGCTTTGATGTTGGTCAACGCCCAAGGCTATCTATACTAACTGGTTTTGCAGAGTATTCAGATAACCACAACACTTACATGGATTGCGTATTTCCAAGTGAGAAAATTAAAAATACGTTAGGTGAATGGGTATCAGCTCATGGCCTAAAACAATACCGTATTGCTGAGACAGAGAAATATCCACATGTAACCTTTTTCATGAATGGTGGTGTTGAAGTTCCTGCTGAAAAAGAAGTCCGGTATATAGCGCCAAGCCCTAAAGTAGCGACTTATGACGAGCAGCCAGAAATGTCATCAAAAGAGGTCACAGTAAATCTAGTTAACGCAATCCAAACAGGTGATTACGATCTGATTATTGCAAATTACGCCAATCCAGATATGGTCGGACATACCGGTGATTTACAAGCTGCAATTAAAGCATGCGAATCCGTAGATATTGCATTAGTTGAAGTAACCAAAGCCATAACGTCTACAGGTGGAGCAATGCTTATTTGTTCAGATCATGGAAATTGTGAAACTATGATAAACTTAGAAACAGGTAATCCACACACTGCCCACACAACAAATCCTGTGCCAGTCATCTTAGTGGGTGGGCAAGATACGACAAAACTTCGCAGCAATGGTAAACTTGCAGATTTAGCGCCGACACTGTTGGAATTAATGGGCTTGCCGCAACCAACTGAAATGTCAGGTAATACATTAATTAAATAAGCGTTTATCCTTAATAGTTACTCGACTGGAGGTAACATTTCAGCAAAAATATACCTAAAATAAGATTCAATATTGAAAAGAACTGTAACTTGGTACCTTATTAGTAAAAGTTTAAAAAAAAAGCACCACATTAGCTCAATATGCACTATATATATATAATATAAAATAATATAAAAACTGATTAATCGCATTGATTGGCACCACTTAGACAGAGGTTAAACTAACGATGAACAAATTTCTTATGGCTGCAATATTTGGTGCCTTAGCTGGCGTCTTCCTAACAGTACAACTTACCGGCCCTCTAATTGCACAAGAATCTAAGAGTGTAAAATCAACATACCAAAATTTAGATTTATTTGGTGATATTTTTGAACGAATTAGATCTTCATATGTCGAGGAAGTTGATGAAGAAAAATTAATTGAAAGTGCTATCAGCGGAATGTTATCATCACTGGATCCACATTCAAGCTATATGGCTCCAGAAGACTTTAGTTCAATGCAAGTGCAAACCCGTGGCGAATTTGGTGGGTTAGGTATAGAAGTAACCCAAGAGAAGGGTTATATCAAAGTAGTATCACCGATTGATGATACACCTGCCGCAAATGCCGGTGTCCAATCAGGTGATTTTATCACTAAAGTTGATGGTGAAAGTACATTAGGAAAAACTTTAAATGAAGCTGTTGACCAAATGCGTGGTCCTGTCGGTTCAGAAATTATTATAACCATTTCCCGTGAAGGCGTTGATGAACCTTTTGACATAAGTATTATACGAGACATCATAGAAATTAAGGCAGTTAAGGCACGTTCAGAAGGTAAAACAATCGTTTTACGTGTATCCTCATTTACAAGTAAGACGTATCCAAACCTTGAAGATAGCTTAAAAAAAGAAATTGATTTAGCCGGTGGTATAGATTCTGTGACAGGTGTTATTATTGATCTTCGTAATAATCCAGGTGGGCTCTTAAACCAAGCAATCCGCGTATCAGATGCATTTTTAGAAAGTGGCGAGATTGTTTCGACACGTGGGCGAGGTGCACGTAATGCAGAGCGATATAACGCAACTCCAGGGGATTTAACTAATGGCAAGCCAGTTGTTGTTTTAATTAATGGTGGCTCTGCTTCAGCATCAGAAATTGTAGCTGGAGCACTACAGGATCATCATCGTGCTATTATTGTAGGTACAAAATCATTTGGTAAGGGTTCAGTTCAAACAATCATGCCATTATCATCTGATGGCGCTGCAATAAGATTAACGACTGCGCGTTACTATACTCCATCGGGTCGCTCTATCCAATCACTAGGCGTTTCACCAGATATACTAGTTGAACAGCGCTCCTTACTTGATGAAGATACAAAGACAGCAGAACGCTCTCAACGATTTGAGGCAGACCTCAAAGGGTCATTGTCAAACGATAGTTTAACAGAAGACGAGCGTAAACTTCTAGAAACAGAGCGCGCAGAACAAGAGGCAATAGCAGAGTTGCGTAATGAGGATTATCAACTGTCTTATGCGTTAGACTTATTGAAAGGGCTTGCGACATTGTCGCAGAAATAAATATGACTGAAGAAGAGATCTTACAGCTCCCCTATCGTCCCTGTGTTGGTATCATGCTTTGCAACGCGCAAGGTAACGTTTTCGCAGCACAACGGTTAGACAGTGCGCAAGACGCCTGGCAAATGCCTCAAGGTGGTGTTGAAAAAGATGAAGATCCTCGTTGCGCGGCATTACGTGAACTAGAGGAAGAGACAGGCATTCCAGCCCATGCTGTTAAAATTATAGCGGAAACTGAAGATTGGATTCCCTATGATTTGCCACATTACTTAGTTCACCGTCTTTGGAATGGTCGCTATAGGGGGCAAAAGCAACGCTGGTTTTTGATGAAATTTATGGGGGATGATTCCATAGTCAATATCCAAACAGAAATTCCTGAGTTTTCGCGTTGGTGTTGGCTTAAGCCTGAAGAACTTTTAGACAAAATAGTTCCATTTAAACGCAACACATATGAAAGAGTTATACGTGAATTTAAAACTCTTGTTGAATAAACATAGATTAGCTATCTGATAAAAATTTCCTAATTTAAAATAAGAAAACTTATTTATATGATACTCAAATCCTTCAAGCTATCCCAATACTATTATTTAACTTTGTGGCATGATTGATTTATGCGTCATTGGTGCGGGACCTGCAGGATTAATGGCTGCAGAAACTGCAGTTAATCGAGGTCTTTCAGTTGTGATTGTTGATGCCAAACTATCTTTTGGGCGTAAATTTTTAATGGCAGGAAAGTCTGGATTAAATCTAACTAAAAATGAACCTTTCGAGACCTTTCTCAGCTCCTATAACGATGCAGCCGAGTGGCTCTCTCCAATAATTAAAGAATTTGATAACCAGGCAGCCATGGATTGGGCTAGAAACTTAGGCCAGTCTATTTTTACTGGGTCATCTAACCGTGTATTTCCAACAGACATGAAAGCATCACCTTTATTAAGAGCCTGGCTAACAAGGCTTGCTAATAAAGGCGTGAAATTTAACCAAGGTTGGCGCTGGTTAGGGTGGGAAAATGAAGATCCTATTTTTAAAACCAGTGAAGGCAAAAGGTTAATAAAATCCCACACAACAGTTTTAGCTTTAGGGGGAGCCAGTTGGTCGCGTTTGGGATCAGATGGTGAGTGGGCAAATATTTTTGCAGATCATGGTATTCTAATTAATCCCTTTAAGCCTAGCAACATGGGGTTTTCAGTAAACTGGTCTAAACACATGCTGCCATATTTTGGCTCACCGCTAAAATCTATTCGCCTTACATCAGGCAGTTTTTCCACATTGGGAGAATGTGTTATCTCATCCAAGGGTTTAGAAGGTAGTGGTGTTTATGCAGCTAGCAAATCAATGCGTGAAGGAAACCCACTGATACTAGACTTATTGCCTGACTTAGATCTCACAACACTTATCCGCCGTTTCGAGAAACTACCTAAAAAAGCTTCACGTAGCACAATAGTTAGAAAAGTATTACGGCTAGATAAAGCCAAGACAGCAATATTTAATGAATTTTCACAGTGTGCCCAACTCAAAAACATTATTATAGCAGCAAAATCTCTTTTTATTTCACACTTAGGACCACACCCAATAGAGGAGGCTATTTCTACAGCTGGAGGCGTACCACAGTTAGCTTTGAACGATCACCTAATGTTAAAATCTAAGCCAGGTATTTTTTGTGCTGGTGAAATGTTAGATTGGGAGGCCCCAACTGGGGGATATTTAATTACTGGGTGTTTAGCTACAGGAAAATGGGCAGGATCTGGTGCATCAGATTTTATATTACATTAATAAAGTGTAGATGCAGTTATATAAGCTTTGCGTTTAATTTGATGGCGAAAATAATCACGTAGCTTTCCATCTGGCACGTCAAATTTTGCAACTCGCGCCCATCCACCAATGTGGGTTAAGATTATATCTGGAATAGTAAATTTTTTTCCCATTAAATTTGGACCCTCAACCATTCGAGCTTCTAAAGTATTTAAAGATTTAGCAAACTCCCAACGTAGTGTTTCCTTAATATTTTTTACTCGCTTATCTTCAGGAAGTACAAACGTATGCCTTGCCGCAGTCCACAGTACAGCATCCAATTCATCAAGAATAAATTGGGTCAAACTATCTTGTTGAGCACGTTCAATTGTTCCCGCTGGATAACTAAGTTGGCCATGTTTATCTGCTAAATAGGTTATGATTGCAGTGGAATCATTAATTATAACACCGTCTACATTTAAACTAGGTACTTTACCTGATGGGTTTGCTAGCTTGGCTTCTTCAGACTGAGCGCTTGCTTTTATATGTTCATATTCAAGTCCAATTTCATGCATTGCCCATAGGACACGCATCGCCCGCGTTTTTGTACTTCCAATAACTTTATACACAAATTCTCTCCTATTTAGGACCCATCATTGATATACGTATAAAAGCCCGCTCCAACATTGCTTGTAAAGGTATCTTAGAAGAAGATCGCAGAGTTAAGTCAGTATCCATCAAGACACTAAGTGCTTTTTCCAACCTTAATACACCCCAACTTCGAGCTTGCCTTACCATACGATCTTTACGGAGACCGAAAACAGGCGGGCGGGCTCGCGATAAAGCGATGTCAGCACCTAAGGGGTGAGTGGCTGCCGAATGTAAATTCCGAAAATGCCGCGTAGCAGAAATACACATCGTAGTTGGGTTAACGCCTTGACCAAATAAGCGGTTCAAAATTGGGCTCACTTCCGCAGACTTTGCATCAGCAATAATATGTATAACCTCATCAAGACCCGCATCAATTGTAGCAGGTGTACAAGCTTCAATATCCTCAGATGTAATTGGCATATCATCATTATATTTATAGAGACTAAGCTTCTCCAACATCTGATTTAAGTCACCTGGATCAAGACTACGCCCTAAAGATAGTAAGTCATTTTTTGCATCACCAAAAAAATTAGTAAGTTTGCTTTTTGCAGCTAATGAAATAATTTCGTCGTCACTAACGGGGTCATTAAATATACCAATAGCTACAGTGTTTTGTGGCCCCTCAAATACCTTGCGCAATTTAGATCGTATATTTAATTGTCCTGCTGTCACAACTAAGCATGCATCACCCTCTCGCCACTCTTTAATTGCGTCTTCCATAATTAAAGACACTCCATCTGCAGCAGTTTCAACAAATACTGCGCGTGGACCTGGAAAAAATCCGATAGACTTTAAGCCATCTAAAATAAGAGATGGTTCTTTTCGCAGGTCAGCACCAGAAATACGCGTTAAGCGCATTTCTTCTTCTGCTTTCGCACCAACAAGTGATTTAAGTAGTTCTTGCCTGCGCAATCCAACACGCATTGCGTCAGCACCATAAATGAGAATAGCACAGTGACTTAAATCAGGTTTAGAAAAGTAATTAACCGCCTTAGCACCTGTTAATTTCATTCCAACCAATCCTTAGCTGTAATATTTAAAAGTGTGACAATTTTATCAGCCATATCACGTGATAAACGTACATTTGCATCAAGTTCTGCAACTGCAGTTGGGTATGTGCCAGAAGTTGCACTATAGGCGGTATTAGATATTACTATATTTTTATAGATAACTGCTTTAGTGGAAGTATTTATTAAACTGAATTTAGTTTCGCCTTGCAATGTATAGCGTGTAACATCATTATCTTTAGAAATTGTTAAATTATCTGCTTTTACAGTTGATAAATAATTAAGCAAATAAAGTGCATCCCCGTTTGGTAGGCCTAATCGTTCAATTAAACGGTCACGAAATTCAAAGGCATTTCGACCTTCTAATACACTTATATTTATTTTTCCAAAAATTTTGTTTGCAGCTTTATTTGGCCCATGAACAGCTTCAAACCCACACGCAGCCAAAGGCAAAATGCACGCTATAAGCCACCCTTTACTAAATAACGACATTCACAATCTTTCCAGGAACTATAATTAATTTTTTATGCAATCTTCCATCCAAAATTCGAATAATAGATGGACGATCAAGGACTATTTTCTCAATTTCACCTTTTGATAGATCAACACTCACTTCAATTTCATCACGACGCTTCCCGTTAACTTGAATGGGTATAATCACCGTATCATTAACTAACATAGATTTATTCACAACAGGCCACTTTGTCCCTGTAACCATTCCAACACCGCCTAAAGTTGACCAAATTTCTTCAGATAAATGCGGTGTCATTGGTTGCATCAACTGAGCCATAGTGAGCATAGCCTTAGTTTTTGCAGTCCTACTAGCCTTTGATTTAGCTAATACATTAGTAAATTGGTATAGCGCAGCAACAGACTTATTAAATGCAAAACCTTCAATACCTGCCGTGACAGCATTTATTGCAATATTTCTTGCTTTATCGAGTGCAGCATCTTGTGTAGAATCTATATCGTCCTGTTCTGACAATTCAACAGTTAACCGCCAAACCCGCTGAAGATGTTTCCATGCGGCCTCAGCACCAGAAGCTGTCCACTCAACATCACGTTCTGGTGGACTATCTGACATAACAAACCAACGCGCAGTATCCGCACCATACTGATCAATAATATCATCAGGATCGACAACATTCTTTTTTGATTTAGACATCTTTATAGATTGCCCAACCGTAACTTCACGGCCATCAAGTGTTTCAAATGAATTGCCATCAGTTAGTTTAATGTCATCAGGGTTTAACCACTTTCCATCAGGATCTTGGTATGTTGCATGACACACCATCCCCTGCGTGAACAAAGCATTAAAAGGTTCAATTGCTTTTTCTGGTAAGTGTCCCGTCACATTCATAGCACGTGCAAAAAATCTAGAGTAAAGAAGATGTAATATTGCATGCTCCACACCTCCAATATACTGGTCCACATTCATCCAATAATTTGCTTCTGTAGCGTCAGTTGGTGTGAGAGCCTTGGGGGCCGTAAAGCGTGCATAATACCATGATGAATCTACAAAAGTATCCATCGTATCGGTTTCACGTTGCGCAGGCCCTCCACATAATGGACACTTACAATTGCGCCATATATCATGTCGATCTAATGGATTGCCGGGTTTGTCAAATGTTACGTCCTTAGGCAATACAACTGGTAAATTTTCTTTTTTTTCTGGAACTACACCGCAATCATTACAATGCACAACTGGAATTGGGCACCCCCAATAACGTTGCCTAGATACACCCCAATCACGAAGGCGATAATTAGTTGTTGCCTCACCAATGCCTTTTTTTGAAATACGTTTAATAACTTCAGCTTTGCCTTCTTCAATTGTCATCCCATCCAAGAATCGAGAATTAATTAAATTTCCAGATCCTACATAAGCGTCATCACCAATTTTAAATGTATCTGGATCTTGGCCGGCTGGACAAACTACAGGCGTTACTACTAGGCTATACTTTCGAGCAAAATCTAAATCACGTTGATCATGCGCAGGGCAGCCAAAAATTGCACCCGTACCGTATCCCATAAGAATAAAGTTAGCAATGTAGATAGGCATTTCCCAAGCATCATTAAAGGGATGCGTAACAGTAATACCGGTATCAAAGCCCCTTTTTTCAGTTGTTTCCAAGGCTTCCTCAGTAGTTCCTATTTGGCGACATTCCACATTAAATGCGGCAAGCTCAGGATTCGTTTTTTCCAATTCTCTAGCCAACGGATGATCACAGGATATCGCAGCAAAGGATGCGCCAAACAATGTATCAGGGCGAGTGGTATATACTTCTAATTCTTCAAAGCCCTTAGGTGCATCTTTAGATTTAAATTTAAATTGCATTCCTTGGGATTTGCCTATCCAGTTTTTCTGCATAGTCCGTACTTTTTCTGGCCAACTTTTTAGATTATCTAGGGCACTTAATAATTCATCTGAATATTCAGAAATTTTGAAGAACCACTGCGTTAATTCTTTACGCTCCACTAGTGCCCCTGAGCGCCAGCCACGGCCATTTTCAACCTGTTCATTGGCTAAAACTGTCATATCTACAGGGTCCCAGTTTACAACAGCATTTTTTCTGTAAACTAAACCTTTGGCCATCATATCAAGAAACATGGCTTGTTGCTGGCCGTAATATTCAGGATCACATGTTGCAAATTCACGGGTCCAATCAATAGACAATCCCATTGGCTTCAATTGCGCACGCATGTCTGCAATATTTTGATATGTCCAATCACCAGGATGAACCTTTTTTTCCATGGCAGCATTTTCTGCAGGCATACCAAAAGCATCCCACCCCATAGGATGTAGTACATTAAACCCAACAGCAGATTTATACCGAGCGACTACATCACCCATGGTATAATTACGCACGTGCCCCATGTGAATTCGCCCTGATGGGTAAGGAAACATTTCTAAAACATAATATTTTTCTCGTGAGTCAGGCGTAGCCTTAAAGCTTTGAGCAGCGTGCCATGCAAATTGCCATTTTGGCTCAGTTACTTTAGCATTATAACGCATAATTTAAATACCTTTTGACATAGGGAACCAGATTATTGCCCAAAAATTTGAACAGTTATCTACAATTTTTATAATTTTGCTTGTGCAATGCGCAACTCTCGCGCACGACTTAAAATTGCATTTTCAATTTCACGCTGCGTTTCCGCGCTAGCTAAGCCATCTGACGTCCTTACAACCACGCGCAATGCACGCGCATCAAGAGCAGGATCAGAGATAAAAACATTAGCACTATAAATTTGTGATGATCCAGGCGCACGCCCTTTGCCAAACACTATCAAACCAGTGAAAGGATCGGCCGTATTTATTGGAAGGAAACTCAGCACATCTAAGGAAGCTTGCCAAAGGTATTTGTTTACAGCCCCAATTTCTTCTTTACCCTGATTATTAAGTAAATCTCTAAGTGTTCCGTTATCCGCTTTGAAATCATCAATGCTACTCTTGCTTTCAGGCTTGGCTGAAGTGCTGTCTACAGCTGGTGCCGTATCAGGCAGCTCTATAACATCTGATCCGCCACAAGCAGTTAAAAAAGCGCTAACTGTTATACATATACTTATATATTTAAGGGTAATATTCATGTTTTTTCCAAAATTCGTAAAGTATATTTATGCTAACACTCATGTACTTTGATCTCAAGCTAGTTTTCATCAAATTCCATTACTGTATGTATAAAATCTCATCATTCCTAAACCCTAAACTCCCTTAACTGTGACAAGTTTACATCAATTTATTACTTTGAGTACTATAAGTGTTTTGATATTCTTGACCAAACCCCCATAAAATAGCAAATATGTTCTCGATCACTGGATTCTCCAGGGATATACATCTTTGAATAAACTCTATGAGGATTTAAAAAATGAAAAAATTACTTATTGCTTCTACAGCATTAGTTGCAACAGCTGGAATGGCTGCTGCTGATATTTCAATGTCTGGTTATGCCGAAATCGGCATGCGTGATGGTGGCGGTACTGTTGGTGTTGAAATGCACAACGACATGGACATTGGTTTCAAATTGTCAGGTGCTTCAGACAACGGTCTAACATTCGGCGCTTCAATCGACCTAGACGAAGTTTCTAGCGGTATTGCTTCAACTGGTGGCAGCCAAGCAGTTCACGTTTCAGGTGCTTTTGGTACACTAACAATGGGCGACACAGACGGCGCATTAGATAAAGTAAATGCAGAAGTTGCATCGCTAACAGCTATCGCTGATGATCACACATCACACGCTGGTTACAACGGTGGCGCTGGTTTAGATTCTGGTGACATTTTACGTTATGACACTTCATTGGTAACTTTGGTGTTTCTGCATCAATTGGCCAAGACGACACTGCTAACGGCGACAACGACGTAATGGCTTACGGTATTTCAACTACTGTTGGTACTGTTGCGCTAAGTGTTGCTTACCAATCAAATGATACTAAGATGTTACAGCTGTATCAGCTAAAACAACTTTAGGTGGAGTGATCATTAGTGTTAACTACTCTGAAGCTTCAATTGGCAGCTGCTCAGTACGCTCGTAGATCGCAGTAGCGATACTGCAAAGCTCTGGCGTGCTGCAGTAGCAGCAGTTGCTGCTTACTGCAGCCGCAAACTCATACGAGCACACAGGCTTTGGCCTTGGTTACACAGTAAGCGGTGTTGCATTGTCAGCTAACTTTGGTAGTTATGATTATATGACGGCTCACAGCTCAGATGGTTTTGGTGTTGCTGCAAACTACAGCTCTAGGTGGCGGCGCTACTGTAATGGTTGGTTACGGTTCAGGCTCATAGCAACGTGATCTTGCAACAGCACGGTTTCATTAGGTCTTGGCTTATCATTCTAAGCTGACTTAGTAAGATCCTTAATTTTAAAGAGCGGGCCTTGTGTCCGCTCTTTTGCTTTTCATCTCTTGAAAATAGAATATAAAAGGTTGGGGGCAACTTGCACCGAATAAAACTAACCTAAACTTATTAAGGGATGATGATGCCACCACTTTCAATTTCTCAAATTACTACAGAATATAAGCGGGCAATTTCCCTTCAAACTAAGGGACAAAATGAACTTGCCCTCGCTATTTATAGTCAAATATTAGAGCTTAAACCCGACATTGCAGAGGTACACTTTCAAGTAGGAAGAATATTTTATACAGCAAACAAATTTTCAAAATCTGTTTTTCATTTTAATATAGCCATTACGTTAAAACCAAATGAAATTGCTATTTGGGAACAATATATACCAAGTTTACTTTGTAACATCGATCTAGGCGCAATTAAAAAAGCAATTAAGATACTTAAAAAATCAGATGTTGATAAACACACATCTGTTATTTTCCAAAATAGATTACTAAGTAAGGCAAATGGATCTTCTGTATCAATTGGCAACTTAAATAAATCCGCTTTAAACAGCATTCAATCCGCAATACTAAGTCGTGATTACGAAAAGGCAAACGTATTAGCCAATGCTTTGTATAATCAAAATTTAAATAGCCCCATTGTTTCGGAGCTGCTCGCTCGCACATACTTAGAAGCTTAAAGATTTGGATAAAGCGCGTAAATATTTTAACATTGCAATAAAGCTCGATCCAACATTTTTTAATGCACTTAATAATCTAGGCAAACTAGAGTTAAAAGAAAAAAAATATATTGCCGCAATTTCATTATTTAAATCTGCTGTAGTTATAGCGCCAAAGGCTTCATCAGGCATCTACAACCTAGCAAATGCTATGTCATTTAATATGCAAATTTCTGATGCACAGGATCTTTTAAAAAAAGCCCTATTTTTACACTTAAAGGGTGGTAATTTAAACATGTTATTAGGTGAGCTATCTGTTCGTACAGGATATTATAAAGATTCAGAAAAATACTACGAAACTGCATTTAAACAAGAACAAAAATCCGCTGAATTATATATAAAAGTTGGCGATATATTTAACAACGCAACCCAATCTAATACTGCCCTAAAGTATTATAACTTAGCGCAAGAAATTGAACCAGATAATGCCCTTATATTTAAATTAAAAGCTAATGTTTATCGTGAAATTGGGGATTTTAGTAAAACACTCGAACAAATAAATAAAGCAATTGCTATAGAGCCCAATAATATAGACTTTCTAATGTTTTACGTAAACTCAAAGAAAATTGAAAACACTGATCTTGTCATTGAGAAAATGATTACCCTGTTTGATAAAAAGTCTACCACAAAAAGTGATCGAATTACCCTTGGTTTTGCAATTACCAAGGCTTTAGAGGATTCAAAGCAATTTGATAGAGTTTTCCCATTTTTAAAGAGTGCTAATGACAGCATGAATTTAAGTTTTCCATACGATGTAAACACGGCTGTGAGTGAAAATGATGAAACTATCAAATATTTTGAAGATTTTAAATTAGATAATTATAGTGGTATGGGGCACAGTGATGCACATCCTATTTTTATTTGCGGGATGCCCCGCTCAGGCACAACATTAGTTGAACAAATTATATCTTCGCACAGCTCTGTAACAGGTGCTGGTGAAATTGGGTATACAAATATAGCGGTTGGCCGCACAATTGGGACAAAAGAAAAGAAACTCATTTCATTATCAAAAGTTCAACCTGAAAATTTAGAAAAAATTGGCTCTGACATATGGACATATTTGACACATCACTACCCTGGAACATCGCATATTACAGATAAATCAATCATGACCTATAAACGTATGGGGCTTCTAAAAGCTGCAATGCCAAATTGTAAATTCATCATTGTGCGTCGTGACCCTCGTGATAATTTATTATCAATTTACCGAAATAGGTTCGTAGATAATACACATTTATATGCCTATAACTTAAAAGACCTTGGTACATATTATAAACAATTTTTACGAATTATGGATTTTTGGCGTAATAAAATGCCTGAAGGTTTTATAGAGATCAATTACGAAGATCTAATTAATGATCCAAAAACCCATGCACAAAAGTTAATTAACTACTGTAATCTGGATTGGGAGGATAAATGTCTTGAATTCTATAAGTCTAATCGACAAGTTAAAACATTAAGTATTTTACAAGTACGTCAACCTATTTATAAATCATCAGTTAAAGCATGGGAGCGTTACGAACAAGATTTACAGCCCCTATTTAAGGCAATAGAATAATGTCACTCCCAGAAATCATATCCCGTATAGCCACTGCTGAAAAAGCTGCTGGTAGAAATATAGGAAGCACACAATTATTAGCTGTATCGAAAGTTCAGCCAAATGAGCGCGTACTTAACGTTCTGGGTCAAGGTCATCGCATATTTGGAGAAAATAAAGTTCAAGAGTCACAGGGAAAATGGCCAATGTTTCGTGAGAGCTTTCCTGATGCGATAGTCCATTTAATTGGACCCTTACAAACAAACAAAGTCAAACAAGCAGTTCAACTATTTGATGCTATTCATACTCTTGACCGCTTGAAACTTGCAAATAAACTTGCTGCTGAAATCCAATTGCAGGGAAAATCTCCTGACATATTTATACAAATAAATACAGGTGAAGAAGAACAAAAAGCCGGTGCAATACCCTCAAATGCAGATCAGTTTATTTCTGACTGTTTAGCTTTAGATTTACCAATTAAAGGTTTAATGGTTATTCCACCAATTAATGAAGAACCTTCACTTCATTTTGCTTTACTGCGAAAGATTGCATTAAGGAACGGCCTCACTGGATTATCTATGGGGATGAGTAGTGACTTCGAAAGCGCTATTGCATTGGGTGCGACGCACATTCGAATTGGATCTGCTATTTTTGGAGCTCGTGATTACTCTTAACTACAACTTGGTTAAGCTTTTATAATAACTCGGCTGTCTAATTTCCAGTTTGTGAATATCTTAAAAAGATCAAGTGGATCAAACGCTATACATCCCTCTGTAGGGTGGCGCGGCTTGCGCCAAGCATGAATAAAAATTGCACTTCCCTTGCCAACCCTAGCTTCTGGCCAATTGTAGTCTAAAACACCAAAAGCGTCATATAAGCCATCCGGTCGGCGAAGCTTTTCATGACTAAATGGATAGTTATACGCTCTTATTTTATGGTTATATTTCGGATCTTTTGGATCATCCGACCACAAATCATTTAGACCGACTGGGTATTGTTGAATATTACTAGTAACAAAAGCAACACGTTCAATCCGGTACCCAATACTTGTAATAGAAAATCTACCTATTGGTGTAACCCCATCACCTTCTCTAACTTTTTCAGCTATCCCACTTCGGCCAATTGCCACTGGTAATATACACCCCATGAACCGGGCACCCCAATAATTAACAACTAAATCATGAAAACGAGGGATCATAAAAGATGCCCACTTTTTTTAGCTTTAGTATCTAAATATTTTTTATTTAATGGGTTTAAGCCAACTTTAAGTGCAACTCTCTCAGAAACTGTAATCCCAGAACTCTCCATAGATGCCACCTTAGCTGGGTTATTGGTCATTAAGCGAACAGAAGAAAAACCCATTAATCTAAGTATTTCAGCACCTAATCTAAAATTGCGCTCATCATCTTCAAATCCAAGGCGGTGATTAGCCTCCACAGTATCAAACCCCTGATCTTGCAGTTGATAAGCTCGCATTTTGTTTGCAAGGCCAATTCCTCTACCCTCTTGGTTCATATAAAGAAGTACACCTGAGCCATCTGAAGTAATACCCTCAAGTGCCGCATGCAATTGTGGCCCACAATCACATTTCAGACTACCCATTAAATCACCAGTAAAACATGCAGAATGTAAGCGAGAAAGAACTGGCACATTACGCTCTGGATTCCCAATTTCGATTGCATAATGTTCCTCACCCCCATCTTGAGGGCGAAAAACATGAACACGACTTGCGTTTGAGACTTTTAATGGCACATTTGCAACTGATACTTCAGTTAATTGGTTAATAGAACCTTCCATCGCTTTAGATATTAGTTTTAAATCAATGAGATCTACACCCTGCAAATCCTGGCCTGAAACATTAACCAGAACTGCAGAGGGCAACAGAAGAGCCATTTTACATATTGCTAAGGCAGTACGGTGAGCTTCTACAATCCCCCCAAAGATTGGAGTAAACGGCCCCTTAAGCGGGGTATTAAGATCATCGCTTGGATCACAAACTGAACGCACCCAGTCTAATCCTTTATCTTGAGGCAAGGCCAAACGCGCTATGTCACCATCTGTTGCCCAAGTAGATAACGTTTGCGCGCGCCAATCAGTAATTGTAAGCTCCATCACACCCATTTTTCGCATAGCCAGAAAGCGTTCTGCCGTAACAGTTTCAGAGGGAGCAGCTAGCCATTGGTCTTCACCTGAGCAAAGAACTACTCCCACTCCCATACGAAAATTTGATCGTGCGCGCGCTATTCGCTCTAGTGCTGTTAACCCAATTGACATGTTAGTTAGTTCTTTCAATTCTTATAATTTCATTGTGCCGTATATTGCAGAAAAACAAAATATGAAACATTTGACAAATTTTTGACACGAGACCGTGAATAGGCCATTCAATTCCTTGTTCTAATTTTAAAAACAATTAATGTATTTTTAAACATAATGGTATTAAATATGAGATCTTTAAAGAAAATTCTAATTGTTGATGATGATGCTGACTTACGTGAAGCATTAGCTTATCAGATACTTCTGCTTGAAGAGTTTACTGTACATGAAGCGGAAGATGGCACTTCAGCTTTAAACCAAGTAAATGACGCACTATTTGACCTAGTAATTCTTGATGTTGGTCTTCCTGATATAGATGGGCGTGAATTATGTAAGTTAATGAAACAACGTAATGTAAAGTGCCCAATTGTTATGCTAACCGCTCAAGATACAGATGCAGATACCATATATGGTCTTAATTCTGGTGCAAATGATTACATTACTAAACCTTTTAAATTTCCTGTTTTATTGGCCCGTTTACGTGCACAACTACGGCAACATGAACAATCTGAAGATGCAGTTTTTAACCTTGGCCCTTATACGTTTAAGCCAGCTGCAAAGATGTTGCTTACAGAAGAGCTCAAGAAAATTCGCCTGACAGAGAAAGAAACAAATATTTTAAAGTTTCTTTATAGATCACCAGAAAAAATTGTTGCCCGCGACACTCTTCTACATGAAGTATGGGGCTATAATGCAGGCGTAACAACACATACATTAGAAACACATATCTATCGACTTCGCCAAAAAATTGAGCCAGACCCATCTAAAGCTCGTTTTTTAATCACAGAATCAGGTGGATATCGGCTATCTACTTAACCTATAGTCTTTGAATAATGCAAATTCAAAAATACGTTTCTTTAAAATCAAAGGTCATTTAAATGTCCATCACTATTTGCACATGGAACATCAATTCAATTCGATTGCGCGAAGATATAGTTTGTAAATTACTTGTAGAAGAAGCCCCCGACGTTTTATGCCTGCAGGAATGCAAAAGCCCAGTAGATAAAATTCCAACAGAGAAATTTTCTCAACTTGGATATTCATACTTAATCGCCAATGGTCAAAAAGGCTATAACGGGGTAGCTATACTTTCGCGCTTACCAATAGAGGAGGCTGACCGCCAAGATTTTGCTTCTCTTGGGCACGCACGCCATATCGCGGCTAGTATTGATAATCGTATGACGGTTCATAATTTCTATGTACCTGCAGGTGGGGACATCCCAGATCGAAATATAAATGAAAAGTTTGGCCAAAAATTAGATTATCTCGCTGAAATGAGGGCATATTTTATAAAAATACAACCTAAAAACTCTGTGTTAGTTGGTGATTTAAATATTGCCCCACGCACAGATGATGTTTGGGATCATAAAAAATTAACAAAGGTTGTTAGCCACACTCCCATCGAAATTGAGGCTTTAGGTGAAGTTCAGTCTTCAGCTAATTGGATTGATATTACGAGGCAAGATATACCAGAGGGGTTATTATACTCTTGGTGGTCATACCGCGCACGTGATTGGAATGAAGCAAATAAGGGGCGCCGGTTAGATCATATTTGGGCAACTCCTGACATTGCATCAACAGCGAGTGGAAGTCGCATCTTACAAAATGCGCGAGGCTGGGAAAAACCAAGTGACCATGCTCCAGTATTTGCGACATTTGATCTCTAGGGTTGCTTGACCTTAATTTAGCGACTAAGCCATAATTGAAATTTTGAAGGTGATTTATGTTAGAACTTAAAAATAAAAATATTGATAATAGCTTAGTCAAAGACGTTAACGAAGACACCTTTATGGATGACGTTATAGAAGCATCTAAAACTACACCAATTATAGTAGATTTTTGGGCTCCATGGTGTGGCCCGTGCAAAACTCTTGGCCCAGCATTAGAGGCTGAAGTGCAGGCAGCATCAGGTAAAGTTAAAATGGTAAAAGTCGATATTGACCAGAACCAAACATTAGCAACCCAAATGCGCATCCAATCTATTCCAGCAGTATTTGCTTTTATTGACGGACAACCTATAGATGGATTTATGGGTGCCAAATCACCATCTGAATTAAAAGAATTCGTTCAAAAAATAGCAGATCAGGCTGGCGATGACAAAGGTGATTTATCTGAAGCAATTGCAGTAGCAGATGAAATGTTAGCTGCCAAAGAGTACATTGATGCCGCTGAAACATTCGCCGCTATCTTGGATGAAGACCCCAAAAGTGCGATAGCATTTGTAGGGTTATTTAATGCCCAAACTGGGGCAGGTAAGGTCACTGAGGCTAATGAGATGTTAGAAAATATTCCCGCTAACTTAGTCAATAGCCCCGAAGTTATTGCCTTACGTGCCCAATTAGAATTATCTCAACAAGCTGCAGGGTTAGGCGAAACGAGTGATCTGCGCTCCTTACTAGAAAATAATGAGGATAACCATCAAGCTCGTTACGATCTTGCTTTAGCTCTATTTACAGCCGGTGATCCCAAAGAAGCTATACAGGAGTTATTAACTATTTTTCGTAAAGATAGGGAATGGAATGAAGATGCTGCCCGCAAGCAATTATTCAAATTTTTTGATAGCTTAGGTGGCGAAGATCCCATAACATTAACAGGACGACGACAACTTGCATCAATGCTATTTGCCTGAACCAATATTTGATCTAGATTAGCTAAATGTATAATTTAAAAACACTCCCAAACTGCATCCCATTGTTTCCACTAAGCAGTGCATTATTACTTCCTCATTCAAGGTTACCTTTGAATGTTTTTGAACCTAGGTATTTGTCTATGCTTGACGATACAATGAAATCAGATCATCGGCTGATAGGTATGATTCAGCCCTTAGCACCAGATCATATAAGTGGGGCCAATAGAGTACACCAAATTGGGTGTGCAGGGCGTTTAACCTCTTTCTCTGAGACAATTGATGGCCGTTATATGATTACCCTTACGGGTATCAGCCGTTTTAGAGTTACAAATCTTATTGATGGCTTTCTTTCTTATCAAACTGCAGACGTGAACTGGAGTAGCTTTAGCGATGACCTTATTTCACCCTCAGATGACCTAAGCTTTGATAGAGAAAAGTTTTTAATAGTTTTAGAAAAATACTTTAAAACAATGGCGCTTTCCACAGATTGGGATAGTTTAAAAGATGCAGATGATATGCTTTTGATAAACTCATTATCAATGCTATGCCCATTTGAACCAGAGGAGAAACAAGCCCTCCTGGAAGCACCATCACTTTTAACACGGCGCGAAACTCTGCTAACTCTAATGGAATTTGCTTTGCGTGAAGAAAGCGGCACGATGGGTAAGGTACAGTGACAAAAATTGATCCAAAAATGTTAGAAGTATTAGTATGCCCTATTACATTTAGCCTACTGTCTTATAATCAAGAATCTCAAGAACTAGTTTCTACAAGTGCTAAGTTAGCGTATCCTATACGGAATGGAATTCCTGTAATGTTACCTAGTGAAGCTAGGGAAATTGATTAAATTATTTGGCCACGTAATAGCATTGGCAATTCACCAGACAACCCTGCAGCATGCCGCATAAAGCCTCGACGTAGACTTGGATTCGAATTAACACTCGCCAATCCAATATCCCGCGCAATCCGTAAAATTGAGTTATCATTAGAAAATAATCTATTTAACCCATCAGTCGCTGCAGCCATAGCAGACGTATCAAATCGCCGCCACTGCTGGTAGCGCTCTAGAACAGGCTTAGTGCCAATATCCTCACCGCGACGCTGTGCAATTGCCAGCACCTCAGTTAGTGTAGCTATATCTTTTAAGCCTAAGTTTAAACCTTGCCCTGCCAGAGGGTGTATCCCATGTGCTGCATCTCCAACTAAAGCTATACGGTCCAAAACAAAATTTTCAGCCAATGATAAGCTTAGTGGATAGCTAAAGCGATCACCCACTAATTCAATTTTACCTAAAAAATCACCAATAAATGGCATTAAAGCCTTCAAATAATCAGCGTCATTCATAGCATTAATATGTTCAGCCCGACTTGCAGCTTCAGTCCAAACAATAGAACATTTGTTATTTGGCAATGGTAGGATTGCTAATGGGCCCGAGGGGGTAAAAAACTGATGCGCAACACCACAATGAGGTTGTTCATGAGATATTGCACAGAC
The DNA here is from genome assembly GCA_905181935.1 of uncultured Amylibacter sp. Lineage (GTDB taxonomy): Bacteria > Pseudomonadota > Alphaproteobacteria > Rhodobacterales > Rhodobacteraceae > Amylibacter. The sequence continues at coordinate 620,039 of CAJIZV010000002.1, forward strand.
TAATGCAGTCTGGTTGTACTGCCAGCCACTGCGATCAATACCAGCACGAGTTGCAACCTGTGAGCTACGCCCATCACAACCAATCAACACACGCGCACGCAAATTACGACCATCCATCAAGATTACAGTACTGCCAAGCGCATCAACAGCTTGTGAAACCACTTCGGTATCACTTAGATATTTAATTTGTGGCGTCTCTGAGATAATATTCCGAAGAGCCTCACGTAGATAGCGGTCTTCTAACAAATGCCCCATTGGGCCTTCTTCCAGTTCCTGGTGGTCAAAATGCACATGCCAATCTGACGCTCCCTCACCTGCACGGCCATCACTAACTTTAATATCTAAAATTGGTTGGGTATTTTCATGTATATGATCCCATATACCAAGCACCTTTAACATTCGACCCGATGCATGTGATAAAGCATAAGCGCGCCCGTCAAAATTACGTGCTTTTTTTAATTTGTTAGATTGTTGGTCAATTACTATAATGTTAAACCCAACACTTGCTAATGCAATTGGCAAAGCACTGCCAATTAAGCCACCACCTACAATCAAAATATCTGTGTCATAATTCATACTTTCACTATCTATAAATTGTCAGGATTGTCCACGCTACAATCCGTCGCTAAAGTATTTAAAAAAGGAAATAAATAATGTCACAAACATGGTTAAAAATGACAGCTTCTAATTTGGGCCGTGGCATTGAAAATGGATCAATATCTCCTACTGCATTAGTAAAAACATATTTAGATGCCATTTCAAATCACCCAATGAGTGAGCGTATTTATACCTACGTTACTCAAGAGCGCGCTATGCAGGAAGCCCAATCTGCAGAAGCTCGTGCAATATCAGGTCAACGCTTGAGTTTGTTAGATGGTGTCCCAATTTCATGGAAAGATTTATTTGACAGCAAAGATATAAACACTGAGGCTGGTTCAGAAATTTTATCAGGAAGAATACCTGATGAAGATGCTGTAGTTTTAAAACATGCTTCAAATGCTGGTATGGTATGTTTGGGCAAGACGCACATGTCAGAATTAGCATTTTCAGGGCTTGGCTTAAATCCGATAAAGCAAACCACACCATGTAAAAACGATTTGAATGCTGTTTCTGGGGGCTCATCTTCTGGAGCAGCAGGCTCTGTAGCATTTAATTTAGCGCCAATAGCTATTGGTTCTGATACTGGTGGTTCAGTCAGAATACCAGCCGCTTGGAATGATTTAGTTGGGTTAAAAACTACCAGTGGGGACATTTCATTATCTGGTGTTGTCCCATTATGCCCAAAATTTGATACTGTAGGGCCTCTATGCAGAAGCGTTGAAGATGCCTCGTTAATTTATGCAATATTAAAAAATCAACCTCCAACTCCGTTGGTGCCCCCAAAGTCATTAAAGTTAATGACTTTAACTAGCGTTGCTCAAGATGACGTTGAAGACATACCAATGGCTGCATTTAATGATGCGTGCAAAAAATTAGTTAAAAGTGACATCGAAATTATTGAAGAAGGTTTTCCAGTTTTAAGCGAACTCCTATCTCTAGCTGGAGTTATTTTCACAAAAGAAGCTTATGCTACTTGGGGTGATGTGTTAGAAATGAAAGGAGAGAAAATGTTTCCAGAAATTTTAGACCGTTTTATGGCGGGCAAGACTGTTACAAAGGATGCCTATAAAAATGCATGGCTTTTTATGGAAAAAGCCCGCGCAGATTGGGCGAGGTTAACTATAAATTTTGATGCTGTAATCTTACCATCTTCACCACTTCTACCGCCAAATCTAAAAAAATTATTAATAGATAGTGAATACTATAGGCGTGCAAATTTATTAGCCCTACGCAATACGCGAATTGCCAACATGTTAGGATTATGTTCAATCACGTTACCAACTCCAATAGCCTCATGTGGCTTTATGATTATGGGAGCCCCAAAAACAGAATTAAATCTATTAGATATAGCCGCAAAAATTGAATCTAATTTATAGTTATTATTGGTTTGGCCTAGCCATTAAAATAAAGTATAATAAAAATAACGGGCGTTAGACCCTTAAAAATGAGGCACAAATGGATTTCCCCGAGCGGTTTTCAAACCTGCCAGCTTATGCATTCCCGCGTTTACGCGCACTGCTAGATTCCCATCCAGCAGGTGGAGAAGTATTGCATATGTCTTTGGGCGAACCAAAACATACATTTCCTTCTTTTGTTAATGATATATTAATAGATAATATTAAAGGTTTTAATAAATATCCAAGTAATGACGGCACACCAGAGTTATTAGCTTCAATTTCTAAGTGGTTAAATCGACGCTACGGGATTACAGTTACCGAAGAGAGTGAAATCATCACGCTCAATGGCACACGTGAAGGGTTGTTTAATGCTCAGATAGCGCTGTCTCCTGAAACTAAGTTTGGGAAGAAAACCAAAGTTTTAATACCCAACCCTTTTTACCAAGTTTATGCGGTTGGCGCCGTTACAGTTGGAGCAGAGCCAGTTTTTGTTCCAGCATATAAAGAAAATAACTTTATGCCTGATTACGCAGGATTACCAAAAGATACACTAGACCAAACTAGTATATTATTTTTATGCTCACCAACTAACCCACAGGGAGCTGTGGCTAGCTACGAATATTGGGTTGAATTAATTCAACTTGCAGAAAAGTATGATATCAAAATTTTTGCTGATGAGTGCTATTCGGAAATATATCGTGATACTGCACCAATTGGTGCGCTACAAGTGGCCCGTGAGATTGGTGCCGATCCTGAAAGGGTTGTAGTTTTTCATTCCCTATCAAAAAGATCTAATTTACCCGGATTACGCTCTGGATTTGCTGCTAGTGGTCCCAAAAATATTGCAGCCATGAAGCAATTACGAAATTATTCTGGCGCACCAAACCCAACCCCACTACAGGCAGTTGCTACAGCTGTTTGGTCAGATGAAGAGCACGTCATTAAAAATCGTTTGCTTTATCAAGAGAAATTTAGAGTTGCTGATGAAATATTTGCATCAGTTCCAGGGTATAACCCACCTCAAGCAGGTTTTTTCTTATGGCTACCGGTTGCTAATGGTGAGGCTGCAACCTTAAAGTTATGGAAAGAAACAGGTGTTCGGGTATTGCCTGGCGCTTACCTTAGTAGAGATGTGAATTCTAAAAATCCTGGGGAAAAATATATACGTGTTGCGATGGTCGCTCCCCTTGAAGATACTAAACGTGGTATGCAGACAATTCGTGAAAGTTTGTTTAAGATATGAGTATGGTAAATAACACACGGTCACAGAGACCATTATTGGAAACAAAAATAAAAGTAGCTTTTCGCAAGCGTGGTATTGAGTTTCTTGGTTTAGTTCTTATATCTTTAGCAATTTTAACTGCGATATCACTATGGAGTCACTCACCAAACGATCCAAACTTTCTAAATTCTACCTCAGGTGAAATTCAAAATAAAATGGGTTTTGTTGGAGCATCTTATGCTGGAACACTTATGCTGGCCATTGGTTGGGCATCATGGACATTTACATTAGCACTTCTAGTGTGGGGCATTCGTTTGACCTTACATAAAAATAATTATTTACTTTTGCGCCGTGGAGCTTTTTTACCCGTATTTTCCGCTTTTTGTGCTGTATTCCTTGCCACCAATGTTACACCAAATAGTTGGCCATACAGTTATTCTCTGGGGGGGTTTGCAGGAGACGCTATTCTAGAAATATTACTGGATTTAAACCCAATTGATTTAACTATCTGGGTAAAATCAATTTCTATATCTTTAGGTATACTTACAATTTTGATAGGCTTATTTTCACTTGGCTTTAGTCTAGATGAAATAAAAAATATTCTGCAGCGTGCATGGCGTGGAATATTTTTAATCTTAGTTACTGTTTTAAAAGTTTTGAGAACGTTTACGCAAATAGGATCAAATAGGTTTAAAATTTATTCTCCTTATAAAAAAGAGGCCTATGAAAACCTAAAAAGTAATGGCGATCAAGTATTACGACCCAATATAACTAGTTCCGAAAATATTCAGCCCCAAAAGCTTAAAGAAAAGAAAATTAAGGCACTGTTTACATCAATTCCAATTTTCAATGGTAATGAGAAAGAAGCTTCTACAAAAAATAATGGATTGAACCCAGCTGCTACCTTAGACACTGACCAACATTTAGATCGCGTAACTCGTCGTATACAAAAAGCTGTTCACGAGAAAAAATTACAAAGTGGCCGAGATGCTCCGATGACAGTGATTGAACCTGTTGTAGATATAAAAATCGCTACACCACCTGATGCTGGATTTTATGATGCCATAGCTAGTGGGGAAGACAGTTCTGAATTGCCACTAACAACGGAACGTAAAGAGCCAATTTTAATGCGCCCACCTACACCAAAATCTATGGTAGAATATCCATCTACAAAACCAATTCCCCAAAGCAGTCGGGCCAAATCAGAAGCCCAACCTACACTATTTTCTGAAAGTACTATCGCATATGAACGGCCTGCATTAAATCTTTTAGAGAGCCCAAAAACTATTGTGCGGCAGCAGCTTTCTGATGAAGCGTTAGAAGAAAATGCACGTATGTTGGAAAATGTACTCGATGATTATGGCGTTAAGGGCGAAATTGTATCTGTTCGGCCCGGCCCAGTTGTTACTATGTATGAATTAGAACCAGCACCAGGCTTAAAAGCAAGCAGGGTTATAGGTCTAGCCGACGATATTGCACGCTCAATGTCCGCTTTGGCCGCTCGAGTTTCTACTGTTCCAGGCCGCACCGTCATCGGTATAGAACTTCCAAACGATCATCGCGAAACCGTATTATTGCGAGAAATTTTATCTGCACGCAATTTTGGAGACGGTAAACACGGGTTACCTTTGGCTTTAGGAAAAAATATTGCCGGAATTCCTGAGGTGGCTGATCTAGCTAAAATGCCTCATCTATTAATTGCTGGTACAACTGGGTCTGGTAAATCTGTCGCAATTAATACGATGCTATTATCATTATTGTATAAATTATCACCCGATGAATGCCGTATGATTATGATTGACCCAAAAATGTTAGAATTATCGGTCTATGATGGCATACCTCATCTCTTATCTCCTGTAGTTACAGACCCTCGAAAAGCAGTAGTTGCCTTAAAATGGGTAGTTGGCGAAATGGAAGAGCGATATCGCAAAATGTCCAAAATGGGCGTTCGTAATATTTCTGGATATAACAGTCGTGTGGCAGATTCTTTAGCTAAAAATAATGACTTTGAGCGTACAGTTCAAACTGGTTTTGATGATAATACTGGCGCGCCTATATTTGAAACTGAAACCTTCAAACCAGTAAAGTTACCTTTTATCGTAGTTGTAGTCGACGAAATGGCTGATCTAATGATGGTAGCCGGTAAGGAAATTGAGGCTTGTATTCAGCGCTTAGCACAAATGGCACGTGCATCTGGAATTCATTTAATAATGGCAACACAACGCCCATCAGTAGATGTTATAACTGGAACAATTAAAGCAAACTTTCCAACGCGAATTTCATTTCAAGTAACATCAAAAATCGACAGCCGTACAATTCTAGGTGAAATGGGTGCTGAGCAATTATTGGGTATGGGCGATATGCTTTACATGGCTGGTGGTGGAAAAATTACACGTATTCATGCGCCATTCGTGTCTGACGAAGAAGTTGAACTAATCGTTAGCCATCTAAAATCTTTTGGACCGCCTGAATATGTTAGTGGTGTTGTTAAAGGGCCTGACGACGAAAAAGCGTCAAATCTAGATAGTATTTTAGGTTTAGGCGGTAATGCGGACAAAGAAACACAATTATATGACCAAGCTGTGGCAATTGTTGCCCATGATCGTAAATGTTCAACATCTTACATTCAGCGGAAATTATCTATTGGTTATAACAAAGCCGCAAAAATAGTTGAAGAAATGGAGGACAATGGAGTTGTTTCTTCAGCAAATCACATTGGAAAACGTGAAATTTTTCTGCCTGAAAATGATTATGATTAACAGTAGGTTTTTCATATAAAATATTTAAAAATTGCTTCTTATATTTAGACGTAGCAGGGATTATCTTAAACTCATGAATAAATACATAACATTCCTATCAATAGCAGCCTCTGCTTTTCTGTTTATAACACCCGTTCTAGCTGAAAAAATTTCTCTAACCAGCTTAAGCGCTTATATAAATAACTTACCAATGATTAAAGCTAACTTCACACAAATCAATTCAGATGGCTCACAAGACGATGGTCAATTATATATAAAACGTCCTGGAAGATTAAGGCTTGAGTACGCTTCACCAAATAATGCACTTGTTATAGCCAGCTCTGGTACTGTTGCTATTTATGATGATAAATCTAAAAGTGGACCGGCAGTTTTTCCATTGAAGCAGACACCTTTAAAACTTTTAATACAAAAAAATGTAGATCTGAAAAACAATGGTATGGTTTCAAAACATATTGAAAAAAAAGAACATACAATTATTATAGTGCGTGACCCCAAGGGTAAAGTGCCTGGTGAAGTTGAAATGACTTTTAGTAGCAACCCAACAACTTTACGCCGGTGGACTATCGTAGATCAATCCAATCAAAAAACAACAATTATTCTGGGAAAATTGCATGAACAAAAGTTCCTACCGTGGAGTTTGTTTAGTATCTCTATGGATAAACCAGACGTAAATTAGGTACACCGCGCCAATTGTGAGCTATATGATACAGCCTTCTTTTGGACAGCTCTAGCTACACGCATTAACCACTCCTTTTTACGATATGTTCCCCGCTTAAATCCTGTGTGCCCTTCATGATAAGCTAAATATTGATTGTATGCATCACTTTTAGAAATTCCGTTTCGCTTGTATGATTTATCCATATACCAACCCATGAAATCAACAGCATCGCTAAAGCTACTACGCCTTGAAAAACGATTTCCAGTCTCTTGGCGATACCAATCCCAAGTTCCATCCAAAGCTTGAGCAAATCCATAGGCAGAGGATCGACGCCCCATTGGGATAATTTTTAATTTCCACTCATATGGGGTTTTTGCAGTACCAGTAAACTTACTTTCTTGATAAATAGTTGCCATCATAACAGGCACAGGCACACCCCAACGACGTTCAGCACGTACCATAGACCTATACCAAGATTTACGTTCTTTCTTGATTGAACATGCATTATTTAAATTACTCGGTGGATCTATTCTCAACCCAGAGCAAGAGCTCAAAGCAATACTGGCTAAAATTAATATAAGCCCAATTTTCCTCATACTGCGCATCCTGGTCTTTTATAATTTAATTCCTCAATCTTTACCCTAAAGTAATACTGCTAACAATACCGGTAATGCCATTACGGACAGGACTGTTGAGGCAATTACTAACCCTGCAACTTCGTCAGCATCAGCTCCATATTTTTGCGCTAATAAGTATGATGTTACCGCAACGGGAGTGGCTATTTGTACAACCAAAACAGCAAATGCGATATCGTTCAATCCAAAGTAACTCCCAATAACCCAGGCAGTACCAATGCTAACAATTAGTTTTATAATTGATAAAATAACTGCACGTGAAATTGTTGTTATTTTTAAGCGAGCCAATGCAACACCCAAAGTAATTAGCATAAGCGGAATTGCCATCTGCCCCATCAACTCTAATGTGTTCGTAGTCCATTGAGGGGTTTGCCATCCTTTAATTAAAAATAATGCTCCAGCCAAAGTTGCCCAAACCATTGGTTCCTTGAATATTTTGGTAACACTACCCCCACCAGATACCATCCAAACTCCAATGGAAAACGAGCCTACTGCCATTACTGCAAATACTACTACAGCATATCCTAAACCAACCTCACCAAATGCAAACATAGCCAAGGGTAGGCCCAAATTACCAGTATTACCAAAGATTAACGGCGCCCAAAATGTTGCCATATCCAATTTGGCTAATTTAGCAATAATCCAAAAGATGATTGTCAAAACTATATAAGCAAAAACGCTAGATAAAAGTAAACTTGATAACGTGTCTGCTGAGATATCCGCTTTCATTAAAGCTACAAAAATTAGAGCTGGAACAGATATTGTCATGGCTAGTCTTGTGACAAATTCAATTTCATAACGCCAACCAACTTTTACCCACGCAAAACCTATAGATGCAAGTAAAAATACAGGTGCCACAATTTGTAAAACAGTCAAAATTAGTTCCATAAAACCTACAAAACGCAGTGTGGACAGTTTGTCAATCTCAGCGTAGGAAGTCTTGAAAGATTCTATAGGTTTTCATGTTAGAAGTCAGTGCGAAATTCTCGATTGGTCAAGTGGTTCGCCACCGTAAACACCCGTTTCGTGGCGTAGTTTTTGATATAGACCCAACTTTTTCAAACACAAATGAGTGGTGGGAGAGCATACCAAAAGATCATCGCCCCTCCAAAGATCAACCATTCTATCATCTTTTAGCAGAAAATGATGAATCATACTATGTTGCATACGTATCTGAACAAAATCTATTAGTTGACGATTCTGGTGAACCTATTGATCATCCTGAAGTTGAAGAAATGTTTGGAGAAATGCTAAATGGACGTTATAATGTTTCGGCGCGTATGAATTAATACCCTAGTGCCGCACCATCTTTGCGAGGATCGCTTGCACCAACCAATATACCATTTTTATAGTCAATCCAGACCGCCTGAGCTCCGCCTATAGGAACTTCTGGGATGAGCACATTGTGGCCTAAATCAGTTAAACCTTGACGAACAGCATCACTATAACCTCTTTCCACCTTCAATCCCCCCCCATCAGCAAAACTTCGTGGTGCATCTATACTAGCCTGTGGCTGTAGTCCAAAATCTACTATGTTTGATACAAATCGAGAATGACCAGTAGCTTGATAGGCTCCCCCCATTACACAAAAAGGCATCACAACTTTACCTTTTTCTCGAAGCATGCCTGGTATAATTGTATGCATTGGGCGTTTGCCACCTGAAGCTTCATTTGGATGACCTTTCTCTAGTGTAAAACCAGCACCTCTATTTTGAAAGTTTATTCCAAATTTAGAAGACGCTAATCCAGACCCAAATGAATGAAAAATAGAATAAATCATCGAAACTGACATTAAATCTTTATCGACAACAGTTAAACAAATAGTTTCCTTATGGACTGCTTCCGATATTTTAGCAGGATTTTTCAAAGTAGAATTTTGATCAATAAGCGTTGCTAATTTTTTAGCAGTATCCATGGATAACATATAATCCAATCGTTCACTTTTATCTGCTATAAAGCGATTCCTAGCGTCATAGGCTAATTTAGTCGCCTCCGCTTCTATGTGTGTTCTCTCAATACCAAATGGATCCATTGAGGCGACATCAAACTGATTCATTATATTGTTCATACAAATAGCTGTTGCACCTTGGCCATTCGGCGGGTGCTCTACCATTTCAAAATTTCCATAATTACCAGAGATTGGATCCCCATAATCACAAGAAACATTAGAAAAATCATCTAAACTGTGAACTCCGCCCAGTGCATTAAGCGATGAAACCATATCTTCAGCAACTTCACCTTTATAAAACCCGTCACGGCCCTTTTGAGCTATTTCCTCTAGAACCTTAGCTTGCATTGGAGCCGTAAACATTTGTCCTGCAGTCGGGGGCTTACCTTTTAAAAGATAAAAATCACGCGCTAAACCTTTTAAGTTATCTACTGCTAAAGACCAGTCGAATGCAGTCCTTGGTGCAATTGGAACTCCAGCTTTCATATAATGAATTGCTGGTGCTAAACTTGATTTTAATCCTAACTTTCCATAATCATTACTAAGCTTACAAAAAGCATCAATTGCACCTGGAAGTGTGATCGATTCTACGCCGCCAGTAGGTACTATAGAATGTCCTGCCGCGCGTATGTCTGTAGCATTTAATGCAGCTGGTGCACGGCCTGATCCATTTAAAGCGATTATTTCTTCAGACCCTGCAGGGCTTAGTAAAATAAAACAATCCCCACCAATACCAGTCATTTGTGGTTCCAATAATCCCTGCAATACAGCAGCAGCGATTGCAGCATCTACAGCATTTCCACCTGCTTCTAGTATTTGAATTGCAACCTTTGATGATAGTGGGTTTGACGTAGCAACCATACCATTTTTACCGTAGACAGCTGAGCGTCCTGGTAGATGAAAATCACGCATTTAGTATCCTCCACTTGCACTCTAATGTTTCTTGACGCAAAATATAGTTATGAACAAACATGTCCCTATTTCTGGTGGTGTCAACCGCAACCCTACAGATGGTATCCACTTTCACAGGACTGAACTCAATTCCATTATCTCGCTTTATGGCCGAATGGTTGCTGCTGGCGAGTGGCGCGATTATGGAATTTCATCTTTAAAAGAAGTTGCTATCTTTTCAATTTTTAGACGCGCAGCAGAACATCCTATTTACACTATAGAAAAACGGCCAAAACTTAAAGATAAACAAGGTATGTATAGTATCATTGGTATGGATGGCCATATTTTAAAGAGAGGCTCTAACTTAAAATTAGTACTCCAAATTTTAGAGCGTAAGCTAATTAAAGTAGTAAAATAATATTTATCTTAGCTCGCACTAATAGCAATCCGCTTAATTGCTGTTATTAATCCTCCTCCATTCTTTAGGACTCGATCCCTAACAGTTTTTAATGGTTCAAAGGTAACGGCCATATGATGCGCGTTTGCATGCAACATTGAGCTATCATTTAGCATTAGACCTACATGCCCACTCCAAAAAATTAAATCACCACGTAATAAAGATGCGTTTGACTGTATTAAATAACCTAGCTCAGCTTCTTGCTCGATACTATCACCTGGACAATTCAGCCCAGCACCTCGTAAAGCAGCGGAAATTAAACCTGAACAATCAATTCCATATTGAGAATTTCCTCCCCATAGATACGGTATTCCCAAATATCGCTCAGCAACTTTTACAAAATCATTTTTCTTATTAGCAATGGGTTCAATCTGCATTTGAGGTATGTAAACACCAGAATCTAATTCAACAAAACTATTTTTTTTATTAATAACTGTTATTTCAGATTGATAAGGCAAGTGCATCAGGGGCACTGTTTTAATATTTGGATCTAAATAAATATGTGCCCCCAAACTACAAACTCGGTTCGTAGGCTTAACCCAGTTAGACAGATTATCCTCAGCAACAATTCCAGAATAATCATCAGCAATTCGCTTGCCGTATGCCCAACCTTCAATAATTTTAGTTACCTTAAACCCATCTCCAAAAAGCATTTGGCGTTGTAATTCACTTTTTGTTTCATTCAAAATATTACACACAGGTTTACATACTCGAAAAATATTATTCATACCGCGCCTCTATGACCGATAACATTGCACGTGCAGATTGGCATGCACCTCCATGTGTGCGAGCAGGCTTTGCAACTGGGCACCAGCCATATAAATCCAAGTGAACAAAACTTTTTGCTTGCACTACAAACCTACGTAAGAATAGTGCGGCAGTTATTGCGCCCCCAAAGCCACCTTTAGGCGCATTATCAAGATCTGCCACATCTGGTTGAATTAGTTCTTCATAGGGGTCCCAAAATGGCATTCTCCATAATGGGTCAGCACTAAAAATAGAAGCCTTTTCAATCTCATTGGCAAGTTCATCATCATCAGTAAAAAAAGGTGGTACATCAGGACCTAAAGCAACTCGCGCAGCACCTGTTAAGGTTGCATTACAAACTAAAAGATCAGGTTTGTCTTCATCAGCCAAGGCTAATGCATCAGCCAAAACTAAACGTCCCTCTGCATCAGTATGATTAATTTCAACACTCAGGCCTTTACGGCTTAATAAAATATCTTGAGGCCTATATGCATTTGCAGAAATAGAATTTTCAACAGCAGGTACAATCACACGTAAATGCACATTAAGTTGAAGAGACATAATCATATGGGCTAAACCCAGAACAGTTGCTGAGCCACCCATATCTTTTTTCATTAAGCCCATCGAAGCAGTTGGTTTAATGTTTAGACCTCCCGTATCAAAACAAACGCCTTTTCCAACCAAAGTAACCTTTGGGTCACTTTTTTTCCCCCAGCGCATATCTAGCAACCTAGGTGCCTGGTCAGATGCACGTCCAACAGCATGGATCATAGGAAAATTATTTTTTAATAAGTCGTCCCCCTTAATAACAGTAACTTTGGCTTTATGTTTTTTTGCAATCTTGCAGAAAGCGTCTTCTAATGCATCTGGCCCCATATCATTACTAGGCGTATTTATTAAATCACGTGTAAGAAAATCACCTTCAGCTTCAATTAAGATACGCTTTGTATCAATTGATTCAGATGCTTTAAGTATTGCTAATGAACCTGGTTTTTTCTTGTATCGATCAAAAGTATAAGCGGCTAAAACCCATGCAAGATGTGCATGTTCTAAATCTAATCCTGAAAGTCCCGAAACAATTTCATAAGTACCTTTTGGTAATTTAAGTGCAACAGATCCCATATGGTGTCGTCCACGCAATCTTACAGATTTCTTTCCCCAACCAACCAAAACTGAAGAAATTGTGCCGTTACTATTTGGTAAAATTAATATTTGCCCCAAATCCGCAACAAAGGCGTTTGCCTTTACCCACGCGTTAATATCTAATTTTTCAACTAGCAAATCTAGTTTATCACTTTCCACTACATGTATGGGAATAGATATTTCTGATTTTAATGCAAATTTGGGTAACATTAGTAAACTCCGGTTTTCAGAGAAATCTAACTTATTTTTGCATCTAAGCAATGCTAACTATTTTAATAAAGCCTAGAAAGCAATGTTTATACACGTTACTGCATAAATAATTTAGAATGAATATTGAAAGATAAAAAGAATGGTATTGGCAATTGAACTTCTCAAGATAGAAAAGTAGAATTAGATTTAGCAAAAATACTATAGCCGTGAAAGATTTTAATATGAATAGCTCTACCACGCCACTCCCAAGTAGCCTTGTAAGTCGTTATCATGGCTGGAAAGCTACTAGTTTTAAGGAAAATAAAGCATGGTATGCACGATTAGCAGAAGGTGGCCAACATCCACGAACGATGATTATTTCATGTTGTGACAGTCGTGTGCACGCAACTTCAATTTTTGGTGCGGATACTGGCGATTTTTTTATTCATCGTAATATTGCTAATTTAGTACCACCCTATGCTCCAAATGAAGATTACCATGGAACTTCAGCAGCAGTAGAATATGCTGTAACCGCTTTAGGTGTTACTAACTTAATAGTAATGGGACATACACTATGTGGAGGCATTCAAGGGTGTCATGATATGTGTTCAGGCAAAGCCCCTGAGTTAGAAAAAACTACAAGTTTTGTTGGCCGATGGATGGATATCTTACGCCCAACCTATGAAAAAGTTGCAAGTGAGGGTGGCACAGACGCTGAGCAAATTAAACGTTTAGAGCATGAAGGTATTATGACATCTATTGACAATTTAATGTCGTTTCCATTTGTGTCTAAACTTGTTGATGCAGAAGAACTAGCTTTACATGCTGTTATCTTAGATATCAGTGATGGAACGCTTGAGCAATTTGATCCTTTAACTGGAAGCTTTTGCCCAATCTAATCTTAATTCATAATATTTATAAAAAATTAGAAATAAAAAGGACACCCAAAAAATCAGATGTCCTTTTTTTAAATTATAATTATTTATCCTTTTTTTAGAACTCTTCGTCCTAAAAGTTCAGCAATTTGAACAGCGTTAAGCGCTGCACCTTTGCGGAGATTATCTGAAACACACCAAAGATTTATACCATTATCAATCGTACTATCTTGGCGAATTCGGCTAATGTAAGTAGCATATTCTCCAACGCATTCAATCGGCGTCATATAGCCACCATCTTCACGCTTATCGATAACCAAGATGCCTGGAGATTCACGTAAAATTTCACGTACCTCATCTTCATCAATAAATTCTTCAAATTCAATATTTATCGCTTCTGAGTGACCAACAAACACTGGAACACGTACACAAGTTGCAGTTACTTTAATTGAAGGATCAATAATTTTTTTTGTTTCAGCAACCATCTTCCATTCTTCTTTGGTAGATCCATCATCCATAAACACATCAATGTGAGGGATCACGTTAAATGCAATATCTTTAGGATAAACTTTTGCCTCAACCTCTCGTCCTGGGACGTATTTACCTTTTGTTTGATTCCATAACTCATCTATTGCCTCTTTACCTGTACCCGAAACGGATTGGTATGTAGATACAACAACACGTTTTATTTTAGCGCGATCATGTAAAGGCTTTAGTGCAACAACCATCTGAGCTGTTGAGCAATTTGGATTGGCTATTATATTTTTATTTGAATAACCCATTATTGCATCTGGATTACATTCTGGAACAATTAAAGGCACTCGAGGATCATAGCGGTAAAGAGAGCTATTATCTATTACAATACAACCGGCCGCTGCTGCTATTGGGGCATATTTTCTTGTTGCGTCTGAGCCAACTGCAAACAATGCGATATCCCAACCCGTAAAATCAAAGGTGTCCAAATCCTTAGTTTTCATAGTTTTGTCGCCAAGCATACATTCTGTTCCCAATGACCTGCGACTCGCAAGCACTTCGATCGCATCGATCGGAAACTGACGTTCATCAAGAATATTTAGAATTTCACGGCCTACATTTCCTGTAGCGCCGACGACAACAACACGGTAACCCATTTTAGGTCTCCTAAAAGTTAAATTTTGGACACGTCCCAATTCAGACAAAACGCCTATACCGCGCTGTAGCAAAAAAGGGAAGAGGGCGCACTAATTGCACACCCCAGATACTCATTTTATTAGTTTAAAGAGTCGCATTTAGTTCTAAAATAATTGCATCACCCATTTCAGTACAACTTACTGCTTTACCACCATCAGATTGCATCAAATCACCCGTGCGAATGCCTTTACCCAAAATACTTTCAACAGCAGCTTCCAAACGATCTGCTTCTGCTCCCTGATCAAAAGAATAACGTAAGGCCATTGCAAAGCTTAAGACACACGCACTTGGATTAGCCTTGTTTTGGCCCGCAATATCAGGTGCAGAGCCATGTACAGGCTCATATAATGCTTTAGGTCGTCCGTTTGCCATAGGGGACCCAAGAGAGGCTGATGGAAGCATACCTAATGATCCTGTAAGCATTGCAGCTGTATCTGATAATAGATCTCCAAATAAATTATCTGTTAAAATAACATCAAATTGTTTTGGAGCCCTAACCAACTGCATAGCACCGGCATCAGCATACATGTGCGATAGTTCTACATCTGAATAATCAGCTGCGTGAACTTCTGTCACAACATCTCTCCATAGAATACCACTTTCCATGACATTTGCTTTTTCCATCGAACAAACTTTATTATTTCTGCGGCGTGCCATTTCAAATGCACTTCGCGCAACACGGTCAATTTCATCTTCAGTGTAACGCTGCGTATTAATACCAACACGTTTATTATCTTCTATGAATATTCCACGTGGTTCACCAAAATAAGACCCTGAGGTTAGTTCACGAACTATCATAATATCCAAGCCAGAAACTAGCTCTTTTTTCAAAGATGAAAAATCAGCTAAGGCATCAAAACATTGGGCTGGACGTAAATTTGAAAATAGATCCATTTCCTTCCGCAATCGCAAAAGGCCCCGCTCTGGCTTAACAGAAAAGTCTAAATTATCATATTTTGGACCGCCTACAGCACCCAATAATACGGCATCCACGCTTTGTGCTCTGGCCATTGTATCATCATGTAACGGCGTACCGTGAACATCGTATGCAGCACCACCAACTAAGTCTTCTGAAACGTCAAATTTCAGATCACGCTTTTGACCAAGCCAGTCAATTACTTTACGTACCTCAGCCATAACTTCTTGACCAATGCCGTCACCAGGCAGAATTAATAATGATGGATTATTCATAATTTTTTCCTAAAACTATTTTGAGAATTGTTAATACCTCACTGACTAAGGTTCAAGTCACTGGAGGTTTCACATAATAAATACTTTATTTTTAATACGTCAATTGATGCCTATTAATACTGAGCAACAAAGGGCTCTCCAGAGAGCCCTTTGTTATTTAAATATTTTGTTATTACAACCAAGGTTTAGTTTCTATTTGTGCTTTTTCATACGCATCAACTGCATCAATCTTTTGAAATGTTAGCCCAATGTCGTCTAAACCATTCATCAAACAATGTTTTTTAAATGCATCAACTTCAAATATATATTCAGTTCCATCTGTTGCAGAAACTGTTTGGTTTTCTAAATCAACTGAAATGCGTGCATTTTCACCTTTGGAGGCATCTTCCATTAATACGTCTATAGCTTCCTTAGGAAGCATAATTGGTAAAATACCATTTTTGAAACAATTACTATAAAAAATATCAGCATAACTTTCTGAAATTACAACTGAAATTCCAAAATCTTTTAGTGCCCACGGAGCATGCTCACGTGAGGAGCCACATCCAAAATTTTCACCTGCAACAATTATTTCAGCATTACGATATGCAGGTTTATTTAAAACAAAATTTGAAATTTCTGAACCATCGAGATTGTAACGCATTTCATCGAACAGATTTACGCCTAAACCTGAGCGTTTAATAGTTTTTAAAAATTGTTTTGGAATAATCATATCAGTATCGATATTGACTAATGGCATAGGCGCCGCAACTCCAGAAACATTAGTAAACTTTTCCATTATGCTCCTCCATTGAATGTTCGAATGTCCGTTAACTTTCCAGTAATAGAAGCTGCTGCTGCCATTGCTGGAGATAATAAATGCGTACGGCCACCTCGGCCCTGACGGCCCTCAAAGTTACGGTTTGAAGTTGCAGCACAACGTTCTTCTGGAGCTAATTGATCAGGATTCATTGCTAAACACATAGAGCAGCCTGCCATACGCCACTCAAAACCTGCATCCATAAAAATTTGAGCCAAACCTTCTTCTTCGGCTTGAGCACGGACCAGACCTGAACCAGGAACAACCATTGCCCTCATTCCATTTTTAATTTTTTGCCCTTTTAGAACTTCAGCTGCTGCACGTAAATCTTCAATGCGGCCATTCGTACAAGATCCAATAAAGACAGTGTCAATTTCAACATCTGATAGTTTTTGACCAGGTGTTAGACCCATGTAGGCCAGAGCACGCTTTACTGCTTCAATCTTACCGCCTTTAAAGTCTTCTGGAGCTGGAACAACCGCGTCAATTGGCAAAACATCTTCAGGCGATGTACCCCAGGTTACCGATGGTGCAATATCTTCAGCTTTAATAGTAATTATCTGATCAAAATTAGCATCTTCATCGGTATATAAGCCTTTCCAGTTTTCAAGAGCCAGGTCCCAGTCTGAACCTTTTGGAGCGTTTGGACGACCATTACAATAATCAAATGTTTTTTGATCTGGTGCAATTAGGCCAGCGCGCGCACCACCTTCAATTGCCATATTGCAGACGGTCATACGACCCTCCATAGATAAAGCCTCTATTGCTTGACCACAGTATTCAATTACATACCCAGTTCCACCAGCTGTGCCCGTTTTGCCAATTACATTCATCGTAATATCTTTAGCTGTAACACCGGGAAGCAAAGACCCTGTAATTTCAACTTTCATATTTTTTGATTTTTTCTGAATCAAAGTTTGTGTAGCTAAAACATGTTCAACTTCGGATGTGCCAATGCCATGCGCCAATGAACCAAATGCGCCATGCGTAGCAGTATGACTATCTCCACAAACAACAGTCATTCCAGGCAGTGTCCAGCCCTGCTCAGGACCAACAATATGTACAATGCCCTGACGCACATCAGATACTGGATAATAGTGAATACCGAATTCCTTAGCATTCACATCAAGAGCATCCACTTGAATACGACTTTCTTCGTTATCAATGCCCTGCACGCGATCCGTTGTTGTTGGAACATTGTGATCGGGCACAGCTATTGTTTTATCTGGCGCCCGGACGGTGCGGCCTGCCATACGTAAACCCTCAAAAGCTTGAGGAGACGTTACTTCGTGAACTAAATGCCGGTCGATATATAAAAGGCATGTTCCGTCTTCAGCTTCATGGGCTACGTGTGCGTCCCAAATTTTATCATAAAGTGTTTTAGGTGCGGACATAAAATGTCTCCTCCGCTAGAATTTTGCTTATGGGTAAGTAATTGATATCACGCGCCTAGACATCAGTCTGCACAGATCAAAATCGCCGTAAACCGCCACGGTAATCTTTTCTTGTCATCAATATCGTTAATTTCGTTCATGTAGTTGCAATACATCTTTACTAGAAATTCTTCAAGTACCACATGTATATTCAGAATATTCTAGTAAAAATTTTATACAAGACTAATCATAGCAACTAAATAGGTTAGATAATCAAATAATATGTTGAAAGCTTATACTTTAGTCTACAACAAAACTTCAGCTGGTCGGATGCCGCCCACAATTAAGCCTGCAGCATTTTTTAAAGTAGGGCACATTCGTTTTTGAACCATGGGGTGAGCTTTGTTAGCCACCCCCAAACGAACTAATAGTGCAGCAATTGCAGATTCAGAACCGCGTGTGGCACCATCTTCAATTTTTAGTGCTATACCTAAGCCCTCATCTGGTAAAATTGCAGTAAATACACCTTCAGCCCCCGTTTTCAAAACAACACGCCCACCAATAGCACCCATCAATTCAGTGCAAGCTCGTCCTTCACCAGCAACTAATAAAGGATACTTTGCCATCGCCTCTACCAACCGGATAGAGGCATTTCCCCGAGCTCCAGAACCCATGCGAGCCATAGCGGTCGCTAATCCTTTTAGACTTGTAGAGAAATTCGGTGCGGAACAGCCATCAATACCATGTCCTGATGAAATTTCCCCTGTCATTTCTTCAAACGCCAATAAAACTGCTCTTTGAACTGGGTGATTTATATCTACATATTCAGAATCGCCTGCCAAATGTTTATTAAGCGTTAAAAACCCACAATGCTTTCCTGAACAATTATTATGAATTTGGCACGGTTTTTCATCAGACTTTACCAGTTCGTTTGAAGTCTTTTTCCCTGTTGGCCAATGAGTCCCACAGCGCAAATCATTTTCTGATAGGTTTAGAGCAGACAACCAATTAGAGACAGCTGACGTGTGCACTAGATCACCTTGATGTGATGCACATGAAAGCGCTAATTGAGCAGGTGATAAACCAAAAGCATCTGCTGCACCACTTTCAACCATCGGTAAAGCTTGTAAAATTTTACTAGATGAGCGAGGTAAAATCTCTTCCATTGGGTTTCCCCAAAATTCAATAATATCACCCATCGCATTTACTACTACAGCATGCCCGCGGTGCTGGCATTCCAAAAATGAACCACGCCAAACCTCTACCAATACCTCTGACATTTCGATCCTCAATTAAATAATTTTACTAAAATTAGCCTAGTCCAGATTGAGGGCTGGAATCGAGGTCTATTTTTGTTATAACACTAATGATTATTCCACATAAAAAGTGTTAAGCCAGAGTGGAAAAAAGTAACTAAAAAGGTTGAGCCCAGTCATGAACAAAATAGTATTTTCAATTTTAATTGTTACAATTTCTTTTTTTGGATCAATGGCGTCAGCAAGAAAGCGTGTTGCAGTCTTTCAAGACTGGGCAGTTTTTACCGCGGATAAACATAAAGAGTGTTGGCTAGTCTCGGCTGCCGCTAAAGTTGAAAACACCCGTGGCGGCAAACCAGCAATAAACGTAACTCGCGGTGATATTATACTTTGGGTTTCAATCCTACCAAAACAAAAAGTTTATGGTGAGGTAGCTTTTACTGGAGGATATCCATTTAAAAAAGGTAAAATGTTAAAATTACAAATTGGCTCAGCCAAGTATGACTTAATTTCAAAAGGCGATTACGCTTGGTCTGCCTCTCCAGAAATTGACACAAAAATCCGCGTTTCAATGACAAAGGGCTCCACCGCTATTGTAACTGCAGAGAGCCAGCGTGGAACAAAAACTAAAGATACCTTTTCGTTGAGAGGCTTTACTGCTGCGCTCAAGGACGCAAAGTCGCGTTGTGGTATATAATTTTGCCCCTTCTTATCTGTAAAAAAATATTCTAAAAGCTGATTTAAGAAGTTAGGATAATTTCCATGACAAGTACTTTGCCCATTACACCAGACGTAATGACCATACCACGAAAACCTATTGAGGGTGTATTACCTAATCTAATTGGCCTGCAACGTGCTTCATTATCAAATGCGTTGGCAGAAATTGGTACCCCACAAAAACAAATCAAAATGCGCGTTGCTCAAATCTGGTCATGGATATATGTTAAAGGTGCTAGGTCTTTTGATGAAATGACCAATCTTTCAAAAAGTTTTCGAGAGACATTAATTGAAAACTTTTCCATAACGAGACCTGAAATTATTACCCGTCAAATTTCAAAAGATGGCACTCGAAAGTACTTATTACGTGTCACTGGCGGACACGAACTAGAAGCAGTTTACATTCCTGAAACAGACAGAGGTACTTTATGTATTTCTAGCCAAATTGGCTGTACCCTGACATGCACATTTTGTCATACAGGAACCCAAAAATTAGTACGAAATCTGACACCCGCAGAAATTGTAGGTCAGATTTTAATTGCTCGTGATGATTTAGAAGAATGGGATAAACCTACAGGTGATAAACGTTTAGTCTCAAATATTGTTCTAATGGGCATGGGTGAACCTCTTTATAACACTGATAATGTACGTGATGCTATGCTGATAGCAATGGATAATGAAGGCATTGCACTCTCACGACGTCGTATTACATTATCAACATCTGGTGTGGTTCCAGAGATTATCCGCGCTGGTGCTGAAATTGGATGTATGTTAGCAATTTCTTTTCACGCCACAACTGATGATGTGCGTGATGTTTTAGTGCCGATTAATCGCAAACATAAAATTGCTGAATTATTAGACACTTGTAGAAATTACCCACGCCTATCAAATTCTGAACGGATTACTTTTGAATATGTAATGTTGAAAAATGTAAACGACACAGACGCCGATGCACACAGATTAGTTAATCTAATTTCTGGCATCCCGGCAAAAATAAATTTGATACCATTTAATCCTTGGCCAGGGTCTGGATACGAACGCTCTGATTGGAAACGAATAGAAGCATTTGGAGATATCGTAAACAAAGCTGGCTATGCGAGTCCGGTTCGAAGGCCACGTGGTGAAGATATTATGGCTGCTTGTGGGCAGCTTAAAAGCGAAACCCAGCGCGCTCGTAAATCTGCAAAAAAAATGGCTCAAGAAGTAAAAGGGCAATAACGTGAAATTGCTACCTATCTGGTTGTTAATCCTAGCATTATTTTCAGGCTGTGACAGTTTTAAAATTGTTCCTAAAAATATTTCAACATATACAGGGCCTGAGATTACACAAATTTTAGTCGATAAATCACGTCGGAGAATGTACTTAATGAATGGTGATAAAACGATAAAGAAGTTTAAAATAGATTTAGGATTTGATTCAAAAGGGCATAAAGTCAAACAAGGTGATGGGCGTACTCCAGAAGGTTTATATTTTATTGATCGCCAAAATTATCATAGTAAATATTTTTTAAGCATGGGGATTAGCTATCCTAATGCTAAAGATACAGTGCGCGCAGATTCAATGGGCATTGATCCAGGTGGAGATATTTTTATACATGGTGGGCCTCGATACAAAGGCGAATACGGAAAACGTGATTGGACAGCTGGTTGTATTTCTGTATCGGATAAAAACATGCTTTCAATTTATTCTATGGTTAAAGTTGGGACGCCAATTTTAATCAAACCTTAAGAATTACTTAGCTATTAATTGAACCCACCAAATTTTACCATTCGTGTCTTGATGCCAAGCAATCCCCATTTGCATAGCCTCAGGATCTAATATCACAGACGCAGATAATGGAATGTTCATCCAGACGTCTAAAGTGTTGAAATCATCTTCAAATGTTTCCGAGACGTTTTCGCCAACCAACTCACCCTTATATCCAACGCTAAACAAGCGGTCCAAAGGCGATGAGCCATCTGAACCAAAATGCCAAGGCCGGTTTTGGGCAGACATATCAGATGCATGTGATTGCGCTGCTCGGATTAAAGATGCATTTAATATCAAAGATCCTAGCCCACGTGATTGGCGAACGGCATTGACAGAATCCAAGTGGCGGTATTGCACCTTATCAGCACCAATACGACTCATTTGGATAATTACTGTTCCATCCCCCGGGCGGCTTTTTACAGATGGTGCTTCACAGGCTGCTAGTGCAGTTAATATTGCCGTAGCTAGTAATACTTTCCACATAAAATCTCTCCAATTATACTCAATATAGTTAGTATCAGACTTACGTATTTTAAATTTATAATAAGTATACTATTAACGGGTAACTTATATTTGATTTGAAATAGTTTATTGTGCACTGATATAAACAATTCAATACTGCTTCAAGAGACAGGATACAACACAATGTCAAAATGTTTTACGCGTCGTACATTTACAGCAACCGCCGCGAGCGCAATTACTTTAGGGACCTATTCAGTTGCCCAAGAAGGCTGGAACCCTGATTTAAACAATCCTGATTTAGGATTTAATACTCCCCAAAATCCAGAATCTCGACTTGCAGGAGAAGCAGATACAGTTCGCCGCAATGCCTCAGCTTTTCGAGACCGCAGCAACTGGAGGGACTATTTTTCTAATACAAAAAAAGGTGTTGTTTTAGTCGATACTCAGAGTCGAGCGTTACATTTTTGGTCAGAAGATCAAAGTATTTACAAGTTATACCCAGTAGCGGTTCCCTCATCAGATGAATTAACTCGATTAGGTCGAACGTCCATCACTCGTAAGCGCGTGGGTCCAGACTGGAGGCCAACACCTTCAATGCTTGAGCGGAACCCTGATTGGCCAAAATATATTGGACCAGGGCCAGGTAATCCATTAGGCTCACATGCTTTATACCTATCTTGGACATATTTTCGCATTCACGGAACACACGATAATCGTAAAATTGGGCGCCGATCTTCTAACGGGTGCATTGGATTATATAATGCACAAATCGCAGAATTATTTGATCTAACCAGGGTTGGAACACAGGTATTGTTCATCTAATAACTCTTTTGTGGCAGTAAATTTATACTTTAATCTGTCTGCTTTAATAAAGCACGAAGGCCAGCACGATAATCTGGAAATTTCAAGTCTACTCCTAATTCATCTTTGATTAAATTATTGCGAACCTTTTTATTTTCTGCATAAAAGCTGCGAGCCATTGGTGTCATTTCTGCTACTTCAAAATTAACCGCTGGTGGTATAGGCATACCCAATAATTCTGCGGCAAAGCCAATCACATCTTCTGGTGGCGCGGGATCATTATCACATAAATTATAAACTGCACCAATCCGCGGTGAACAAATTGAGGCATATAACGTTTGAGCAATATCATCTACATGAATACGGCTGAAAACTTGGTTTTTCTTAATTATACGCCTAGCACTTCCACTTCGCACTTTAGCAAAGGGTCCACGCCCAGGTCCATAAATTCCTGCTAAGCGAAAAATATGAAGTGGTAAACCCAGAGTAGACCAGGCGGCTTCAGCATTACGGCGCATTTCTCCACGTTTTGTAGTAGGGTTTAATTGTGTGTCCTCATCAACCCAACCACCATCATGATTACCATAAACTCCAGTGGTAGACAGATAGCCTACCCATTCGAACGAACCCCTAGACAATTCCTCGCCATACGCATGAAGAACTGGGTCACCATCTGGATTTGGCGCTACTGATGTTAAAATATGAGTAGCCTTTTCTAAGTATGGCAA
Organism: uncultured Amylibacter sp.; assembly: GCA_905181935.1. GTDB lineage: Bacteria > Pseudomonadota > Alphaproteobacteria > Rhodobacterales > Rhodobacteraceae > Amylibacter. The sequence continues at coordinate 643,807 of CAJIZV010000002.1, forward strand.
CAAATTAGTTTCAGGCCAAATGATAGGTTCAATACCTTCTCGGCGAAGTGCGGCAGCTTTTTCTTTTGATCGCGTTGTTCCATAAACTATCCAACCCTCATTCAACAAATGTTGTCCAAGCGCACGAGCAGAAAAACCATGCCCAATACTTAACATAACTTTATTCATTATATACGCCCTTCCAGCATTGCTACTGCCCAATCTGCTGCGTCTCTTACAACTGGGTCAGTGTCCAACTGCAATGCCTGTGCGCTACTTCTTAACTCTATGCATCCAGAGTTCCCAATTGCATATAATACATTACGTACAAACCGGTTTCTACCGATACGTTTAATTGGGTTTTTTGAAAATAGTATGCGAAAAGATTTATCATCTAAAGTAGCCAATTCAGCTAATTCTGGGGCCTTAAGTTCTGATCGCGCGATGTAACCAATTTCATTTGCTTTTTGAGCAAACTTGTTCCATGGGCATACAGCTAAACAGTCATCACAACCATATATACGATTGCCTAACTTTTCTCGTAAAACCAAATCAACAGGTCCAGCATGTTCGATCGTTAGATATGATATACATAGTCTTGCATCTAATTGGTATGGTGCTGGAAAAGCGGAGGTAGGACAAACATCTAGACACGAGCGACAACTCCCACAATGATCGATTTCTGGTGTATCTTTTGGTAAATCAATAGTTGTAAAAATTGCTCCTAAGAAAAACCAACTCCCAAGTTCACGCGAAACTAAGTTTGTATGTTTACCTTGCCAACCAAGACCCGCCGCTGCTCCCAAAGGTTTTTCCATAACTGGCGCTGTATCCACAAAAACTTTTATCTGCGTGTCATCTTGCTGTTTAATTAACCAACGGCCTAATTTCTTAAGCTTTTTTTTAACCAGTTCATGGTAATCTCGGTTCTGCGCGTAAACAGATATAGCAGCTCGATCAGGATGCTTTAAAATATCTAGTGGGTCATGATCCGGTGCATAATTTTCTGCTACCATGATAATAGATTTTGCTTCTGGCCATAGTTCGGCTGGGCTTCCACGCCATGCTATTCGTTCCGCCATCCAACTCATACTACCATGGTAATCTTTTTCAACAAAATTCTTTAGGCGAGCAGGGGCTTCTGGAATGTCTGTAGGAGCACAAATACGTGTCATTGAGAAACCAACTTCACGGGATTGCGCCAATAAAGATTGTTTTAAAATTTGATTCAAAAATCAAGATCCGAATAATGCGGTGGCTGTGGAAATCCAGAAATTTGATCTACTAGTAAGCTACGGAATGCTGGACGTGATTTTATTTTTGCATACCAGTCTTTAACAATGGCAGATCGATTCCAGTCTACATCAGAAATATAGTCAACACAGGATAGTTGCGCAGCTGCAGAAAAATCAGCCATACTCAAAGCATCACCAGCTAACCAGCGGCGGTTATCTAAAAGTTTTGCCATATAATCCAAATGAAATTTAATTCTTTTAGCACCTTTTTTAACATTTTGGCTATCTGGATAGCCTGTTCCCTTAACTTTTTTCATCACTCTTTCACCTAATAGATTTACGGTCACTTCACGGTAAAATGAGTCATCAAACCAGTTAACCAACCGACGTACTTCAGCACGGTCTTCAACATTATTTGGCATCAATTGTGGCTCAGGATACTTTTCCTCTAAATACTCACAGATTGAATTACTTTCACAAAATGTATGGCTATTTAGCCGCAAAACAGGGATACGCCCTGCTGGGTTTAAACGCAAAAACTCAACACTTGGCTCCCAATAGTGTTCCTCGATAAGTTCTATTTCAATTTTTTTTTCCGCAAGAACAAGGCGCACTTTACGAGAAAACGGTGAAAGTGGGTAATGGTAAAGACGATTCATGATTTTGTTCACTTTTGAAGGACTACATCCTTACTGCCAAGAATGTGTGAAGACTTCAACCATCTTGAAAACAATTTGCACGGCCGTCAGCAAGAATTGTTGCAGCACCAGACATTACTGCATGTGTCCTCTTTTGAACAAAGCTGCTAGGTTTACTAGCAGATCGCCCTTTAGGGTTAGGTAAGACCGATGCAAGCCTTGCAGCTTGAATTGAATTAATATTATCTGGTTCTACACCAAAATAATGTTGTGCTGCTGCTGCGGCACCAAAGACGCCTTCGTCAAATTCAGCAACATTTAAATATACCTCAATAATTCTCTTTTTTGTCCAAAAAATCTCTATTAAACCCGTAAAACCTGCCTCTAAACCTTTCCTCACATAATTTCGCCCATGCCACAAATACACATTTTTTGCTGTTTGCTGTGTAATGGTTGACGCACCTCGGTTAGATCCATTCTTAATTGCATCCATTATAGCTTCCAAATCAAAGCCTTGATGATTACAAAAATTAGCATCTTCTGCAGCAACTACTGATCGCGCCATAACAGAAGAAAAATCATCAAGCTTTACCCAATTATGTTTAATGCTCCCAAGTCGACGTAATTCACTGCCCATATAAAAACCAGCACTAGGGTTGAAAATGGAAAATAATATTACAAGATACAAAGGTAAGAGTAAGAAAATTCCAAACCCAATTAAAAACTGTCTCAAAAAATTAATCCATGTATTTTTAAATTATTTTATTAAATAATCTTATGCCTTATTCTTTGAATAAACGCTAATAATCTCAAACCTTTAAAAATAACATAATATAATATTTGCTATTATATCCTTATAAGAGGCAAAAAATTTACTTTTTATAAGGATAGTTACATTAAATTGACTTAAGCAGATTTTTTTCCATCATCGTGAGCCAATGGATGTGAAATATGAATCAACATTTCTTTTGGACAAACTTGTACAAAATTTGATAGCTCTTCATTCCAACGATTAAGGATTTGTGCAGCTTTAGGACTTTTTGTTTCTTTTAAATGCTCTTCAATCAAAGTCTTTAGCTGAGTTTCCCAATGCGTAACCGTTACAGGAACAGTTACTATACTTTCCAAATTAGCCAAAGATTGAAATTTATTCATTGGATCATAAATATATGCCATCCCACCAGTCATACCTGCGCCAAAATTAGCACCAATATCTCCAAGTATAATTGTAATTCCACCAGTCATGTATTCACATCCGTTTGAACCACAGCCCTCCACAACAACTGATGCACCAGAATTACGCACGCAGAATCTCTCCCCAGCACGACCATTAGCAAATAACTTACCAGCTGTCGCTCCATACAATACTGTATTTCCAATAATTGTATTATCAGATGGTATAAGTGGACTAGCTAAGGGTGGACGTATAACAATTTTACCCCCTGAAAGACCTTTACCAACATAATCATTTGCATCACCAGAGATCTCTAATTTCAATCCAGAAACAGCAAAAGCGCCTAACGATTGGCCTGCTGAACCCGTCAATTTAATTGTCAAATGATCCTCTAGCAAATCATTATGCATTCCAAATTTCTTTACAATCCTTGACGAAACACGTGTACCAATCGTACGCGACGTATTTTGAACTGCATATGACAGCTGCATTTTTTCCCCATGTTTAAAAAATGGCTCTGCATCATCTAAAATTGAAGCATCCAAAGTATCAGGTACAGATTGGCGTAAACGGTCACGGTCATAGTTAATATCAGCAGCTCCATCAACAGTAACCAACATTGGATTTAAATCCAAATCATCTAAGTAATCATTTCCACGACTAACTTGCGCTAGCATATCAGCACGGCCAATTGCTTCGTCCATAGAACGCAGACCAAGACTTGCCAAAACTTCCCTTACCTCTTGAGCATAGAAAGTAATTAGGTTTACTACCTTGTCAGCAGAGCCAGTAAATTTTTTACGCAACTCTTCATCTTGAACACAGACGCCTACAGGACATGTATTTGACTGGCATTGACGTACCATAATACACCCCATGGCTATCAATGCCGCAGTCCCGATACCATATTCCTCTGCACCAAGCATTGCTGCCATTACAATATCACGACCAGTACGAAGCCCACCATCAGTTCGTAAAGTTACGCGATCACGTAGATTATTCATTGCCAATACTTGATGGGCTTCAGATAAGCCCATTTCCCACGGCAAACCAGCATATTTAATTGACGTTGCTGGAGATGCGCCAGTGCCACCATTGTGGCCTGAAATTAAAATCACATCAGCCATTGCCTTAGCTACACCTGCTGCAATCGTACCAACACCAGAAGATGCCACTAATTTAACTGTAACCTTCGCTCTTGGGTTAATCTGTTTTAAATCATATATAAGTTGTGCTAAATCTTCGATTGAATAAATATCGTGATGAGGCGGTGGTGAAATTAATGTTACACCTTTGGTTGAGTGGCGCAATCTGGCAATTAAGTCAGTTACCTTTATTCCTGGCAATTGGCCGCCTTCACCTGGCTTTGCACCTTGCGCTACTTTTATTTCTATTTCTTCACACTGGTTTAAATACTCAGCAGTTACGCCAAAGCGCCCAGATGCTACCTGTTTAATTTTTGCAGATGGGTTATCACCATTTGGCTCTGGGTGAAAATGTGCTGGATCTTCACCACCCTCACCGCTATCAGATTTAGCACCAATACGGTTCATTGCAACATTCAAGGTTTTATGTGCTTCTGGGCTTAATGCGCCTAGAGACATGCCTGGCGTTACAAAGCGCTTACGAATTGCCGTAATACTTTCAACTTCATCTACCGAAATTGGCTTTGAAACTGGTTTGAAATCCATTAAGTCACGTAAAGCAATAGGTGGAGCTGAACGCATTTTAGCACTATATTGCTTCCAAATATCATATGAAGCACGATCACAAGCAGATTGTAACATATGCATTGTTTGCGCTTCCCATGCATGTTTCTCACCAGATCGTCGCGATTTATAAAATCCTCCAATAGGCAATATATCGGTACCCCTCAACCAACCCTTTGCGTGAACGTCAACAACCTTTCGCTGAATGCCTATTAGACCAATACCTGAAATACGGCTAGTCATACCCGGGAAAAACTCTGCTACGAGAGCACGCGATAAACCAACAGCTTCAAAATTTAAGCCCCCACGATAGGAAGAAATAACCGAAATTCCCATCTTTGCCATAATCTTTAAAAGGCCTTGATTAATAGCTTCTTTATAACGTGCCATAGCAACTTCGAGAGTGCAGTCTAACAAGCCCCTATGAATACGGTCGGCTAAACTATCTTGAGCTAAATAAGCATTAACAGTTGTTGCACCAGAACCTATCAAAACTGCAAAATAGTGGGGATCAATACATTCAGCAGATTGTACGTTAAGCGAACAGAAGGTTCGTAAACCAACTTTAGTTAATCCAGAATGAACAGCGCTTGTTGCTAAGATCATTGGCATTGGTATCCGAGCATCAGATTGGAATTTATCTGTTAAAATAATCTGACCAGCACCTGACCTTACGGCATCCTCTGCTTCTTCTCGAATACGCTGTAAGTCATTTTGCAATCCGTTTTCGTCAGCTAAAGAAAAAGTACAATCAATTGTTGTAACACTGCTGCCAAAACGATCAACCATTGCAGAAAATTGACTATTAGTAACAAAAGGAGATGTTAATGAAAGAACCTCTGTCAATGAATTAGTGTCATCCAACACATTACCCAAATTACCAAAACGCGTCTTTAAACTCATCACGCCAAATTCACGCAAACTATCTATTGGTGGATTAGTAACTTGACTAAAGTTTTGGCGAAAGAAGTGGCTAAGTGGGCGGTATATTTCAGAAAGTACTGCTGAAGGTGTATCATCGCCCATTGATGCTAAAGTCTCTTTGCCATCTTCTGCCATTGGATGAAGAATCATTTCTAATTCTTCAATAGAGTAACCAGCAGCAACCTGACGCATTCGAAGATCATCGCCTCGATACTCTACAGTTTCTTTTTTACTTGAGGTAATATCATCAAGATTAATAACTGATTTTACAAAGCTTTCGAAATCTCTACTTTGAGAAAGCTCATCTTTTATTTCTTCATCATGAAGCAAGCGACCTGCTGTCATATCAACACCAATTAATTGTCCTGGGCCTAATGCACCCTTTTCTTTGACATTAAATTCATCAATTGGAATCATTCCCGCTTCTGACCCTGCAATTAATAAATCATCACCGGTAATAACATATCGCATTGGCCTTAAGCCACTGCGATCAAGCCCAGCACAAACCCATCGACCATCAGTCATTGCTAAAGCTGCTGGCCCATCCCAAGGCTCCATCACAGAATTGCAATATTCATACATAGACTTCCACTCGTCCTTAACACCAACTGAGTTTACAGCTTCAGGTACTAGCATTGTTTTAGCCATTGGAGCGTTTCTGCCAGCTCTAACAATAGTTTCAAATACAGCATCTAAAGCGGCAGAGTCTGAAGATCCAGATGGGATAATTGGCTTAATATCTTCCCCACACTCACCAAAGTTTTTTGAAACCATACGAATTTCGTGTGATTTCATCCAATTTACATTGCCTTTTAATGTATTGATTTCACCATTATGTGCCAGCATGCGGAACGGTTGAGCCAGCCACCATTGAGGAAATGTATTTGTTGAGTATCTTTGATGATAAATAGCGAATGCAGATATAAAGCGTTCATCCATCAAGTCAGGATAAAACACTGCTACTTCTTCAGCTAACATCATACCTTTATAAATTATTGAGCGGCATGAAAGTGAACAAACATAAAAATCTTTTATCTGCGCAGCTGTAACTGCTTTTTCAATTCGACGCCTAATAATATATAAGTCACGCTCAAATTTTTCTTCATCAACACCTTGAGAGTTAGAAACCAAAATTTGTTCGATTTCAGGTCTTGTAGTGTTTGCCTTTTCACCTAGGCACGAAACGTCCACAGGAACATGACGCCAACCATAAATGTAATATCCCATTTTTAAAACTTCAGATTCTACAATTGTACGGCATGTTTCCTGAGCACCAAAATCTGTTCGCGGCAAAAACACTTGTCCGACAGCTAACAACTGATCTTTACGTGGTTTATGTCCTGTCCGCTCGACTTGGTCATAGAAAAAATCAATAGGTATCTGTAAGTGAATACCGGCTCCATCACCAGTCTTACCATCCGCATCTACGGCACCTCGATGCCATATAGCCTTTAGAGCAGATATACCATTATCTACAACTTTACGTGACTTTTTTCCTTCGATAGATACAACTAAACCAACGCCACAGGAGCTATGCTCTTCCTCTTCAGAATACATACCATGTTCAGACAAAAATGCTCGCTTAGATTCTTGTTCAACTTTCCATTTTGCGTCAAATTTTTTCATATTGATTTTCCCTTATTCAAACTAAACTTTTTAACTTTAATTTTATCTCATTTATCTTTGATAAAAATTCAGTTTAACAATTATTCTGCTGCCATTATGTTTTGCGTGTTTAAATACTCTAAGATGCTATCTGCCGCTTCGCGTCCATCCCGAATTGCCCAAACAACTAAAGATGCACCACGCACAATATCACCCGCCGCATAAACACCTGCCAAAGATGTAGCATGCGTTTTAAAATCAGCCTTAATGGTACCCCAACGTGTAACTTCTAATTCTTTAGTACCCCACAAAGTTGGAAGGTCTTCTGGAGTAAAACCTAGCGCTTTAATAACTAAGTCTGCACCTTCCGTATAATCCGCTCCTGATATTTCTTCTGGACTTTGCCGGCCAGATGCATCTGGAACGCCTAAGCGCATTTTGGATACTACAACACCACTTACCTCACCTTCACCAGTAAAGCCTTTTGGTGATGACAGCCATACAAATTCTACACCTTCTTCTTCAGCATTCTGAGTTTCACGTTGTGATCCTGGCATATTTTTTTTATCTCGACGATATAGACATTTTACAGAAATTGCACCTTGACGGATTGCTGTGCGAACACAGTCCATTGCTGTATCACCACCTCCAATAACTATAACTTTCTTATTTTTGGCACTAAGTTCACCACTATTGATTTCAGGAACATGGTCTCCCATATTTGAACGATTAGACGCTGTTAAATAATCTAGTGCCTTTACGATTCCTTTATTTGATGAGCCCACCCCTGAAAGTTCACGGGATTTATAAACACCAGTACCAATCAATATAGCATCATGCTTTGTGCGCAGATCAGAAAAGGAAATATCTTCCCCAATACTGGTGTTTAGTTTAAATTTGACGCCACCTGCAGATAGAAGGTCATTTCTGCGCATGACGACATCTTTTTCTAATTTAAAGCCGGGTATTCCATAGGTTAGTAATCCTCCTGCACGGTCATAACGATCGTATACAGTTACTTGGATCCCCATTTTTCTTAAACGGTCGGCAGCTGCTAAGCCGGCTGGGCCAGCACCAATAATACCTACACTTTCAGTACGCTCTACTTTTGGAGAAATTGCTTTAACCCAACCTTTTTCCCAAGCAGTATCAGTTATATATTTCTCAATAGATCCAATTGTAACTGTTCCATGTCCAGATTGCTCAATAACACAATTACCTTCGCATAATCGGTCTTGTGGGCAAATGCGGCCACAAATTTCTGGAAATGTATTTGTATCCTGACTAATCTGATAAGCTTCTTCCAACCGACCCTCTGCAGTTAGGCGTAACCAATCTGGAATATTATTGTGAAGTGGGCAATGCGTTTGGCAAAATGGCACACCGCACTGACTGCATCGACTAGACTGCTCGGCTGCTTTTGCAGCAGCAAACTCTTGGTAAATTTCACTGTAATCTTTTTTGCGAAGATCAGGCACACGTTTTGAAGGCATATCACGCCCTAAGTCTACAAATTTTAGCATCTTATTTATAGCCATTACATTGTCCTTTAAATCATCAATGGAGGCTCTTCATAAAGGATTAGGTTTAAAAAGAAAAGTAATCTATACTGACCTATATTCAATAATGTGACAGATAATTTTTTTTTTTTTAAATAATCCCCTTAATAAAGGTCAATACTTGATCCCTATTAAGGTAATTCCCTTTTGCGCCAATCAGTTTTAGGGTTATTTAAACGAATCAAAAGTTACAAATGTCAATTTACTATATTTTACTTCTAGCACTTATTCAGGGGCTTACTGAATTTTTGCCTGTGTCATCCTCAGGGCATCTAGCAATAATTCCAATTATTGCAGACCAAACAGATCAAGGTCAATTTGTTGATGTTGCGGTACATGTTGGCACTTTAGGTGCCGTAATTTTATATTTTTGGACGGATGTAAAGTCTGCATTTTTTGGATTTTTTAAATTACTAGTTGGGGACCGGTCAAGCAGAGGCTCTAAATTAGCAATTTTATTAATCATAGCAACAATACCAGTAATTATATTTGGTCTAATTCTAAAAATTTCAGGTTACGATGATAACTTGCGGTCCATCAAAGTTATTGGGTGGGCCATGCTAATGTTTGGGGTACTACTTTATTGGGTAGATCAAAATTCAGCTCAAAATAAGATTGAACAAAATTGGAATACTATGGACGCAATCAAGTTAGGAATCTGGCAGGCAATTGCCCTTATTCCTGGCTCATCAAGATCAGGCATGACTATCACAGGTGCTCGTAGATTGGGTTACACGAGAATAGATAGCGCTAAAATTTCAATGCTCATGTCAATCCCGACAATAATTGCCTCAGGCACACTATTAGGGGCAGAAGTAATCATAGATGCTAATTGGCAGGCTGCAAAAGTTGGAATAATTGCAGCAATATTTTCATTTTTTGCCGGTATTCTTGCATTAACTTTGATGATGCGGTTACTTAAATTCGTAAGCTACACGCCATATGTAATCTACCGAATTTTCTTTGGATTATTTTTACTGTGGATTGCGTATACTTAAGGTTTCAAATTACCAGCAGTTTCCGTCAATTCAGTATATTGCCCGTAAGGTCGATGACGGTAAAGGTACTCTTCTAAGATTGCATCCATTGCTATAGGTTCAATATTTAATTCTTTAAAACCTTTTCCCCTTGAAGAAACTACATTGTCAGATTTTAGGGAGCGCACTTGGTCACGTGTAAGAATACTATTTGTAAAAAGGCCTAGTGAAAGTTTCTGGGCCATATCAAATGCGTAAGCTTGAATTAATGCTGCAAAGAAAGGCACATTGACAATTAAACGTTTACGTCTAATAATTCCCATTAACTTAACGATTAATTCCTTAAATGTAGCAACCTCAGGTCCACCCAATTCATAAATACCTGGCTTAACATTTTCGGTAATAGCTTTAACAGCTGCAGCAGCTAAATCATCTACATAAACTGGCTGAAATTTAGTTTCAGACCCAACTAAGGGCACTATTGGAGACAACTTAGCCATTGTAGCAAAGCGATTAAAAAATTGATCTTCATTTCCAAATACAATTGAAGGACGTAAAATAATTGCGGATTTAAACGCCGCCCTCACTAAACTTTCACCTTCAGCTTTTGATTTAGAGTAATTACTTTCACTATTGCTATCAGCGCCAATTGCAGAAAAATGTACAAAATTTGTCACTCCACACTCTGCAGCAATGCGAGCAATGCGCCCTGCACCTTCGGTCTGCACTGTGTTGAATTTTTGGCGGCTAGTTTCATTTAAAATGCCAACACAATTTACCACCGCATCTGAACCTATAATTGCCGCACGAGTTGAAGCTTCATCACGTATATTTGCAAGTAAAGGCTCTATCTGCCCTACATCACCGTATGTTTTGACAAAAATGGCTTCATTAGGGCGTCGGACTGCAACACGAACTCGCCAACCCTCTTTTGCCATTCGGCGCACAATATAGCGCCCAACAAAGCCAGAGCCGCCAAAGATTGTTACTAATTTAGGGGTAGCAGACATTTCAACTCTCCGTACAAATATATTGCGATATAACTATAGGGCTCTTACCTGCTGAACAAGTCTAAATTAGGTAGAGTTTACCTTTTCAACCAAAGTTATCAGACTCATTAGTTTTAATGTTTATTATAGAAACAATGAAACTGGACACACTAAATTCAACTGCTAATATATTTTTAATACTTAAAGGTGCTGCTAGTGAGATGTTAACAAATACTGACCTTATTGAACTGACTGAGTTTCGCCAACAATTACATCGCCACCCAGAACTATCCGGTGAAGAAGTTGAGACAGCACGCACAATAATCTCTGCACTTAAATTAATATCACCAACTGAAATTATAACTAAAATAGGCGGGCATGGTGTTGCTGCAATTTTTGATAGTAGGGTTTCTGGCCCTACAATATTATTTCGCGCAGAACTTGACGCCCTACCAATTGAGGAGTGCAATGATATTGACTGGCGTTCACTAATAGCTGGAAAAAGTCACGCGTGCGGACATGATGGCCACATGACAATACTTCTCGCCTTAGGTCGAATGATTGCTCGCAATCCCATTTCTAAAGGACGCATCATTCTAATGTTTCAACCTTCTGAAGAAACTGGCAGTGGAGCAAAGGCTGTTATAGAAGATCCAAAATATAATCAAATTCAAGCTGATTGGGCATTTGCAATTCATGCCAAACCAGGAAGCCCGTTTGGTTATGTTGCAACTTGCCCTGGGCTTATAAACTGTGCATCTCTAGGCTTAATAGTCAAACTTACAGGAAAGACAGCCCATGCCGCAAATCCTGAGGACGGGATATCTCCAACACAAGCTATAGCCAAGTTAGCTCCTGCAATTGAAGCACTTAGTCAAAGTAGAGAGCTCAATGAAAATTTTCAATTAGCCACAATCACTCACATTCAAATTGGTGACCCTTCTTTTGGAATAGCTCCAGGTGATGGTATTATTTACATTACAATTCGTGCAGCCAGGGATGAACAAGTAATTATGATCGAGGGTAGTGTACGCAAACTAGCTCTTTTGATAGCAAAAGAATATGGGTTGGACGTTGAGTTTGTTCTATCTGATATTTTTGCTGCATCAATAAATGATCAAGATGCTTACCAAATTGCGGTTAACGCAATGAATGCAATTGGTGTTTTAAATGGTAACCTAGGCCTACCAATGAAAGCGTCTGAAGATTTTGGAGTTTTTGGCAAGAGCGCTAAAGCTGCCATGTTATGCTTAGGCCTGGGAGAAAAATATCCTGCGCTACATAATCCTAATTATGATTTTTTAGATGACTTGATACCTATTGGAAGTGCTATATTTGAACGTATAGCTCGCGATTTATTAGGCACTAAGTAATTTTATTTAGCAGAAATAAACTGACAAGATATTTATGCTTTTCATAGTTAGCTTCAAGTCCACCTAAAGCTAATATAACAAGATATAAGTCTTCTTAATTGAATTAAAAAATAAAATACTCATATTGAAAAAATATAAATAATAATAGACCAAACAGTTATTCTCTTTTATTGTTATCTTATGCTTCAAAATTGAAGTTGATTAAACCAAAGCCCACAATCTATTATTACAAAATTTGTATGGGCTTTTCAATAAATTGGAATTTTTAATGCCTCTGAAGCCCTCAAAACAAGATAAACTTGGAAAAATAGTTTTAATTGGTTCAGTACTGTTTGTTTTAATTTTTTTAATAATGTTAATATCACGGTGGATTAGTAATCCAGAAATGTTCCCACCTATATTTTCATGACGTTTAAGTTTGTTTATTCCTAAAAAATCCATCTACTAGTATCATGTGAGGTACCGTTAGTGCAGCCAGTCCAATAAAAACAACACGCAAAATATCAGCATCGAAATCTCCACTATCAAGAAAGTAAAATGCGCCTAATCCTAAAAGCCAGCTTGCCGCAGTAAGTCCAATAGCTTGAATGAATATTACACGTGAATTCATAGCTATTTGTAGCTTTTTCCAGATATGCATCATATGCCTACCTGTATGAACAAAACAAAAATAAACAGCAAAACCAAGAAGTGGCGGTAAAAGTACTAATATTAATGCAATTACAATAAGTTCAATGAGACGAGACATTAGTTCATAATTTTTAATTGCTAAAAATAAATAAATAATTGTTAAAAATAGTATTCCAAAAAACATAATCTGTGAGACTTGAATAGCTGCACTAGAATCCCCATTAGTAAGCAAATTAAATAATCGCGTAACTTCAGTGATATGAAAATTAACGGTACCAAAGACTACTAAGCCACCATGAATCACAACCTGCAAAATAAATTGAAAGTTAGTTTTAGCATTTGCATCACCCCAACCGAAGTGAACCATTGAAATAATTAAGAACACCACAAGTGATAGACTTGGTAACAATACCCATAAAACAACTACAACAATGGCAGACGCCATATAGGTTGTAAAAAAACGCACTCCAGAAAAAACTGTTTTTCCAGCACCAAGATAATTAGCTACGGCTCCATCAAAAGCGCCATGTGGCAAACCAATTATAACAATCATTAGTAATGCAACAATACTGGAGGTATCTAGTGTTGTTACCATTCCTATCATTTCAATATTCTTTTAAAAATTATACCGAATAGTGCCAATATAAATGGAATTTTTGGCATGGAGAGTACTACTTTACACCATATCTTTAAATTTGCTTGCCCACTTAAGAAGCAAGCGAAGTTATCGCCGTTTAAGCTTTGCGCCATATTCGTAAAAATAAGTGGAGCAAGTAATGGGTTTTTTCTTATCACTGAAAGAAATATTTTATCCATCGATATTTCAAATTGACTATGAGGTACTTCTACTTTGAGAGGCTGGTTAGGTACTTGCATATTAACAATTTGTTCAACTTGTTTTTGAATAAAACTAAAAGCATAGCCACTTGATGGCCTAATTGCCCCACCATTACCACCAATTCCAGTAAATGAAATATCCCGTTGCTTTAAAACAGCCAGAGGAATTGCACCAGCCTCACTGCGTATAATAGAAAAATCATCTAATTTCATTATATCGTTTAAATAATTCTTGATAGCTTTTTCATAGAATTCTTGTGGAGCAATTGTTGGTGAAAAAAGGGTTGATTCAACAAGTGCATGTCTTTTAGAAAATGGCAAACAATAAATAAAATGCATTCCAAGGCTTTGGTCACATCTAAAATCCATTAAAGTTGCAGTTTTGTCATCGAAAATATCAACTGTTGTTTCAATTTCAAACCCAGAAAAATGTTGCAACATAGTACCCTTAGGAATTGGTGGGGGCCTACTATCAATAACTTGAAATTGTTTTTTAGAGCTAAGTGTTTGCGTGAATTTTACTTCATTTTTTTTAGCTTGCTTACTACAAGTATCAATCCATTCATTTCGATTTAGTGCACAATAAGGGTGTAGTTCTGATGAATGCCTAATGCATTTTTCTTGACTAATAATCTGCCAATTGGACCAACGCTTACGAATTACCTTATCTGTTTTTGCCAGCCAAGGCATAAACCAAAATCCCCAAACATGGTCTTTAGGTAAATGTTTTCTTGAATCTACAATGGTAAAATTATGCGCCTTAAATTCATTTGCTCTAGCCCCCAAAGAAAGTGTAGCACACCCAGCGCCAAGCAATGAAACCTCACTAATTACCAAGCTGTCATCTGACATAGGGAAACCCCCTCAACGTATCATGTAACTTTTGATTGTGAGGCTTCACTTGGAGTAGGCGCCTGTGTACAAAAATAAATGCTTGGATGCTGCATTTTATTTTTTCGCTTTTTTTAGTGAATGTCCGGCCTTCATACCATGCAAATTTTTTATCAACGATTTTGATTCCAATTTTTTTATAAACTACTGCAGCTGTAGAGATTGAAATATGTGCCCTTATTGGTAAATATGAACACCCAACCAACCCACTTTCATAATATTTATCTGCAAGTTCAAGCAGTTTTTGCGTACCACTACATATAAGTTTTGATGATTCTAATTCTGGTGATTTACTTATTTCAACAATGCGTTTTGGTGTAATATCTCCTACCCAACTTTCTGGTAAATAACGGCGTCCCATTTGAGCATCTTCAAGCACATCTCGCGCAATGTTAGTTAGCTGCATCGCAATTCCCAGATCAATAGCATAGTCTTTTGCTTTTCCATCATCACAGTTCAAAATACTGCACATTAAAACACCAACAGTACCAGCAACTCGATAGCAATACCGTAACAGTTCAGTTTCATCTTTTATTTGAACAACTTTTTGATCTCCTAGAAGGCCATCAATAAGAGCTATAATTACTGTGATTGGAAGTTGTCTTGCTTCTATAAAATATTGGAAACCTGAGAGCAGCGGATCATTAGCAGGACGCTTTGCTAACAAATCTTCACGGATATATTCTAATCGTTTCGGGCCATCGATAATATCACCATCAGCCATATCATCAAGTACTCGACAGAAACGGTATAAAACCGCAGCATCTGAGCCCATTTTGTGGCCAAGAAATCGCCGAGCCCAATTAAAGCTCTTACCATAAGCTGCTAGAGCAGCTTTTGGGTCCAATGATTCACTCTCTGAAAAAGTCAAAATATAATGTCCTAATTAAACTATTCTATTATTAACTCATTTTCTTCAGCAAATCTGCCTCTTTTACTTCGTCTTCAGCTACTAATTTTTCAACTACCTTTGCAGAGGATAATACACCTGGTATGCCAGCACCAGGATGTGCACCAGCAGAAGCGAAATAAAGATTGGAAATATGTGGATCCCGGTTGTGAAAACGGAACCAAGCTGATTGTAAAAAAATTGGAGCAATTGAAAACCCTGCTCCGTGCATCGATCTATAATCATTTTTGAAATCTACAGGCGTCATGTAAAAATCGTCTGTTATTACTTTTTCTAAATCAGGCATAATAGTGTTTGATAGTGCCGTTATAATACGTTCTTGTAAGATTGGACCAGTCACATCCCAATCTATATCAGCACGCAAATTTGGGACCGGACACAATACGTAAAAACTATCGCAACCCTCAGGTGCAAAACTAGGGTCAGTAGCCGTTGGCCGGTGGACATATAATGAAAAGTCTTCTGCTAGAATTTTGCGGTCAAAAATATCAGCAAGCAGTTCTTTATATCGTGGTCCCATCCAAATAGTATGGTGCGCAATATCATCATAAGTTTTTTTTGTGCCAAAGAATAAAACGTAAAGCCCCATTGAGTAATGTGTCATCGACTCTGGGAACAGTCGTTTGCGGCGGTTATAACCATCTGGCATCATTTGAGCATATACGGTTGGTGGATCTCCATTGCATATAACCCTGTCTGCGGGGTAAAAAATTCCATCTGTACTAGTTGCACCAACAGCTTTGTCTTTTTTCATTTCAATTTGAGCTATATCGGTATCTAATATAATCTTAATGCCAACTCGACACATCAAATCTTCTAATGCTTGGACAAGCCTTCCAGTACCCCCCATTGTAAAAAATACGCCCCATCTGCGTTCTAAATAGTGAATTAGCGCATAAATAGATGTGGTGCTAAATGGATTCCCACCAACGAGTAATGGATGAATAGAAAAAGCCTGTCGCAAAAGTGGGTGCTTGATATATTTATTAACAATACCAGAAACTGAAAAGTAACTTTGCAATCGCATTAAGCTTGGGACTTGTTTCATCATTTCCCAAAACTTTGAAAAGGGCTTATCTGCAAGCTTTTCAAAGCCGATTTCAAATATGTCTTGGGATGCTTTCAGCAATCGAGCGTAGCCCTTTACATCGCCTGGTGCAAATCGCCGTATCTCATCGTTAGTATCTTCTATTGAAGGCCTATAATCAAATTGATCACCAGTATGAAAGTAAAACCTGTACCAAGGATCAAGTGCCCTAAATTCAACATGATCTTCTCGTTTTTCATCGAATAATTCAAATAGTTCATCAAATAGAAATGGTGCCGTAATAACCGTTGGGCCAGCGTCGTGCTTAAACCCACCGCGGTGAAACACTTGGGCACGACCTCCAATAGATGACAGCCTATCAACCAGTGTTACATCATACCCACGTGCACGCATTCTAAGGGCTGCAGCAATACCACCAAATCCAGCTCCAATCACTAAAACCTTGCCACTTAATTTTAACAATATTTTATTTCCTAATTATATCAGTAAAATGTAATAAATTTACATTGGCGGTATATATATAGTTCTAGAATTTAAACAGACAACGCACATGCACGCTTAATTATAGTATGAACCGGTGTTATTACTTCTGATGCATTAAGCGGAAGCAAACTTACATTTTTTTCAGCATTATCAAGTACATTTAGCATGCGAGCTCCAGCGATACCAATTGCGCCTGAATTTATAATTCTATTTTGCCATACCGCTAATTCGTCACTATCAACACTATTATACCATCGAGAAAATTCAATTCGATCGTATATATTAAGTGTTTCAACATAACATACTGTAACTGCATTTGGTGCACGACGAGCAAGGTCACCTGCAATCAATTTTGCACCGTCAGTACCCTTAAAATTTAAAATATCATTGGAAATTTGATAAGCTTTGCCAAGATCCCGAAAATAGTTTGAAATAGCTGCCTCTGAATTATTATCACCAACCATAGCCGTAACACCATGAATTGGTGCAGTTAGTAACGGTGCCGTCTTATCAGCAGCAATTCTAAGGTAAGCATCCCAAGTTTGGGTACTATTCCATTGAAATTCCATTGCCTCCCCAGCAGTAGTCGTCGCCATATGCTTAGCCAGAATACTTACTAGACGAGGTGTATTGGATAATTCCGCCGCTTCGGCCGCTAATTCAAAAGAAAGCGCAATCAACCAATCACCTAAAGTTAAGGCCATATTGCGTCCAAATTTCATCCAGACTGAAGGCTGTCCACGTCGCTGTTTATCGCTATCACAAATATCATCATGTATTAAAGAAGCATTATGAAGAATTTCAATTGCTGTGGCCCAGTGTAAGGCTGCAGTAAAACTTATATTGGTGGATGAAGCGCTACCCATAGCCATTTTTGCACGTAACATTTTACCAGGCGTTTTGAAGTGATAAGAGGCAGCACCAGAAAGTGATGGATCAACATCAGTAAGCCGGCTAAGAATTAAATTATGAACATGGTCAATTTTTGAAAAATCAGCATTAGGTAAAATATTTTTTATCTCAAAAGCATTCCTGGATAATGTCGATAATTCATCCATTGAGTGCCTCCTCATACTTGGGTTTTATGATTACAAATAAATGTTATAAATAAATGTTATGAATAAAAGCTATAAAAAAGGAGCGGCTAAGTCATCCAGCCGCTCCTCTAAAATTATTTACTTAGATTTTGCTTCTGATTCAGTAACAGCAACGTTCCAGATAATTACACCAAACGCAATTTTGTTCCAAACATCAGCAATGTTATAAATGATGTTAAGTGAATCACTGCTTACTGCACCGTTCATGTAACCCATAAAGTAACCAAGTGGGTAAATAGCCCAACCAATTGTTACAATCCAACGCATTGTTGAGAAAGCAGATTGTACAGAAGCTGAAGCTTTTGTTGCAGCAACTTTACTTGCTTCACCAGCAAAGATTTCATATAAGATGTACGCCCAACCGAGCATACCAATGATGAAACCAAGCGTGGCATTAATGTAACCAACTTCACCAGCGTAACCGCCAACAAGCATTACAAGTGTACCAATCATCAAACGCCAGAAAATGCCGATTGAAACTTTAGTGATCGCACGCAAGATAAGGTAAAATTCAACCATCAATAATGGAACAGTAATCAACCAATCAATGTAACGGAACACAGTTGGTGATTCACCAGTTGTTACCCATACTTCACGCATGTAGAAATAGTGAACTGCTGCCACTAAAGTAACCAAACCGGAAACTGTTAGTGATGTCTTCCACTTACCTTCAACTCTTGTTGTCTCAATAAAGAAGAAAGCTGTTGCAGCGACAAGCGCCATTGAAATTAGCCAAAACGAGATACCTACAAAATCGTTAGGATCAAGTGTTGCGGCATTAGCTGCTGCCGGTAAAAATCCAACCACAGCTGTAGTCAAAGCTGTTTTAAAGCCTTTAATATTTAAAATCTTCATGAATATTCCTCCTGATTATTCAATATCACCGTAAGAATAATCTTCATCACGATGGATTATTTATCACATATTGATATATGCAATTAAAACGTATCTAGAAAAAAAAGAATATTTCAAGAAAAAAATCCTATAGTACATTTACTATAAATTTCAAGAATTTATGCTAATAAATTTATTATATTACAAATTAATGTTTATTTACAATAGGTTAAGAATAAAAAACTTTATATTTAGTAATTGTTTTTTTACTTAATATAAGTAATACTTTTTAAAAAAATAAAATTTTATAATATCTTCGGACCATTATTGATATTTATATATTGGTAAATATATAAAAACTTATACTTTTTAAAGTTAATTTAAGACATAAAGCACCTTTTTAGGGAATTATTTAAACCCTAATAAACAATAAAATAAATATAAATACACGCATATGTTAAGGATTAATTAATTAAGATCGTTACTTTGACTCACTGACTTAAAGTTTTTGATGTTAGAATGTGATTTATACATGAGAATTTGTTATCATTATAGTAAATAATTTTAGTTATACTTGCAACTACCGCAGTGCTTACATCAAATCTCACTTTACCAAAATAAATATTTTTTATGGCGTTAAATTAAGCCTCAACTTTAAGTTTAATTAATTTTATAAAAATAATTGTTAATCTAAAACCTCTTCCCCAATAGGGTTACAGTGTTTATATGTGCCATATGACAAATTTTATTTATAAAAATGATTTGCCAGATAATTTAGATCTAGGCCCCATTATCGCAATTGATACAGAAACTATGGGTTTAAATCCCAATAGGGACCGCCTTTGTGTTGTTCAACTATCTTCTGGTGATGGGCACGCACATATAATTCAAATAGAGCCAGGCAATACTACTGCACCAAATTTATGTAGGATACTGAGTAATCCCAAACAAACAAAACTGTTTCATTTTGCAAGATTTGATATTGCAGTTCTGCAAAATCATTTTGGCGTTATTACATTGCCTGTATATTGCACAAAAATTGCATCAAAACTTATACGCACTTATACTGATCGACATGGACTAAAAAACCTATTGAGTGAAATGTTATCAATTGATATTTCCAAACATCAGCAATCTTCAGATTGGGGTGCTATCAAATTAACAACTGCACAAATAAATTATGCAGCTAGTGATGTTTTATATTTGCACCGATTAATGGAAAAACTAGATGTAAATCTGCAGCGCGAAGGTCGTACAGAAATAGCAAAAGCTTGTTTCGACTTTTTGCCAACCCGCGCAACACTTGATCTGGCTGGCTGGCCAGATCATGATATTTTTTCTCACTCGTGATGCATAAGTATTTTAAATTATATTCAAAAATTATAAAATGTGCAAAATACATATTTCCTATAATAGCTATTGGATTGTTTATAAGTATATTCGCATTTGGAAAAAAGGATGCCATTAGATCAGGAGCTATTATTACAGACGCTGAAATGATTTACCGATCAACAGGGCAGAAAATCACAAATCCACAATTTTCAGGTTTTACAGATTTTGGAGACGCTTTTACCTTAGAGGCTATTGAAGCATTGCCAGATGGGTCCCAACCAAAACGCATTGACTTAATTAGCCCAAATTTTGAATTTAATACAACTCGAGGGATTGGGTTTAAAGTAAATTCGATAAACGGTTCTATCAATTTTTTTGAACAATCTGCTCAGCTTGAAGGAAAAGTACAATTTAACATGAGTAACGGCTATGAAGCTTTTAGTGAAAAGGTTCGTTTAGATTTAAAAAATGGCCATGCTGCCAGTCCAGGGCCAGTAAGCGCGAAAGGGCCGCTTGGATCAATTACTGCTGGTTCTATGGTGTTAACTAAAACTAATAATAGCACCTTGTCTAAACCCACAGGAAGTTTAAAGTTCACAGCTGGTATTAGGCTGATCTACTTGCCTTCTTCACCCAAACCCGCAAAGTGATTAATATGAAACTATACTTAAAATTATTAACTTTTTTTCTAACCTTGGTAGGTACAGAAGTATTTTCTCAAAGCTCTTCATTATCTTTGGCTGGGGCTAGCCATAATATCAATTTACCCATTGAAGTAACGGCTGATAGCCTATCAATAAGTCAATCGTCTAACACTGCTATATTTGAAGGATCAGCATATGTTGGTCAGGGCTTATTACGCCTAAGTGCCGATAAAATTACAGTTAATTATAGCAAAACTGATGGAGAAATTGCATCTATAGATGCGGTGGGAAATGTTATATTTACAAATGGTGCCGATGTAGCAGAAGCGGAAAATGCATTTTACACAATAAATTCTGGATTATTATATATGAATGGAAACGTACTGCTGGTTCAGGGTAGGAGCACTATTTCAGGTGATAAATTAGATCTAAATATTTTAACAAACGTTGCTAAGCTAACGGGAAATGTGAAAACTGTATTGGCTCCAAAATAATATCATGAAACATACTGAAATTAATACTGGTGGCTTAATTGTTCAAGGTTTAGGCAAAGCCTACAAAAAGCATATTATTTTGCATGATGTGACTCTGGAGCTTCAAAAAGGTGAGGTTGTTGCATTATTGGGCCCAAATGGAGCAGGGAAAACAACGTGTTTCTATTCAATAGCTGGTCTGGTCAGCCCCAATAGGGGATCAGTCACAGTAGATGGCTACAATGCCACAAAGTTACCAATGTACCGGCGAGCACAATTAGGATTAGGATATTTACCACAAGAAGCAAGTATTTTTCGAGGCCTTAACGTAGAGCAAAATATTTCTGCTGTTTCTGAATTGTGGTCTAAAAATAAAAAAGAATCTAAGCTACGTGTTGAAAAACTATTAGAAGAGTTTTCAATTACTCATATACGCAAATCACCTGCAGTTGCATTGTCTGGAGGTGAACGCCGTCGTGTTGAAATAGCACGATGTCTTGCCGCAGACCCTAAATACATATTGTTAGACGAACCATTTGCAGGTGTTGATCCAATTGCTGTTAATGATATTCGCACTTTAGTTGCTCAGCTCAAAGATCGTGAAATTGGAGTGTTAATTACTGATCATAATGTACGCGAAACATTAGAGATTGTTGATCGCGCTTATATTTTACATGACGGAAAAGTACTTATGAGTGGTACACCTCAACAAGTAGTAGCAAACAAAGACGTCCGCCGCGTATATCTAGGAGATGATTTTAAAATATGACATTTTATAGAATCATTTTAATAATTTAGTCACAATTTTAAAGACATTGTGACTAAATTATTAAAATAATCAAGATTGTCAGAATAGATTTCTCATCCTATTCTAAATTTATGCATGTTTATAAAAATCCGTACGTTACCAGGGAAAATAATTTCAGGTGATCCGTACTATATTTTTTTAAATAACAAAAAAGGAGAAAATATGCGCTATAAAATCAGTGGGCAACAAATCAATGTTGGTGAAAGCCTACAAATTCATGTTCAAACTGAAATTTCTGAAATACTTGGAAAATATGCAGAACGACCGACAGATGCATTAATTACATTTTCAAAAGAAGCCCATGAATACGTTTGTGAAACAGCAATACATCTTTCCACTGGTATAACTGTAAATTCTAGAGCTAAAGCTAGTGATATTTATATAAGCTTTGATAAATCTGCAAAAAAGATTGAAAACCAATTGCGCCGCTACAAACGCCGTCTAAAAGATCATGCAAATGTCCGTACAACCCCCATTGAAACCTTTGGTGCGTCATCCTATGTTATTGCTGCAGAACATAATGATAATGCTGCAATAGAAACTAAAACATTAACTCCAATTATTATTGCAGAAATGGAAATGGGAATTAAGTTTCTATCAGTTGGCGAGGCAGTTATGCAAATGGAACTCGCTGATGAAGCTGTGCTTGTATTTAAAAATGAAAGCCATAATGAGCTAAATGTTGTCTATAGACGCAAAGATGGAAATATTGGTTGGATTGATCCTAAAAATATGAGATAGGGCAACCAAAGCTATGGATAGTGAAATGGATCTCAAAGACATAATGAATTCCGCTGCTGTGCGATTTTCATTACATACGAGTAGTAAAAAGCGTTTGTTACAGGAAATATCCGAACAAGCAGCTTCAGTGTATGGGCTAGAATCAGCAGAAGTATTATCAGCATTAATTGAACGTGAAAAGCTTGGTTCCACAGGTGTTGGGCGTGGCGTTGCTATCCCACATGCAAGATTTAAAGGTTTGGATCGCGTATATGGCTTTTTTACACGTTTAGAAAAACCTGTTGATTTTGACGCTATGGATCGCCAGCCCGTTGATCTTATTTTTACTATACTTGCCCCTCAGAAAGAAGGTGCAGAACACTTAAAGGCTCTCGCATTAGTATCAAGAACATTAAGATCAGAAACAACGTGCGCTAAGTTACGCGCTAATGTAGATACTTCAACACTTTATGCTCTTTTAACGCACCTAGATACAATTCAAGCTGCATAATTTTTTATTAATTACGAAATTTTAAGCTTCTGGAGCATCATATTCACGCGCGGTATGTCTGAAGGATTATTGACCTCCCAAAATGCTCGCCCTTTACCCTTAACTTCAACACATTGTATGTGGCATCCATTTTCTAAAAAACGTAGCTGCTCTAGACCCTCCTCTGCTTCAAGTGGTCCCTCTTCCCACGTTATATATTTAGCGAGTGACTCTGGGCGATATGCATATATCCCAACATGATGATAAATAGGCGCATCAATTTTATTAGAATAAGGAAGCACCTCTTTAGAAAAATACAAAGCTTTATTATTATGATCAAAAACAGCAGTTGTCCCACCAACACGGCCTGCGGCTCTATCACTCTTAAACGCTAATATTGTATCTGAGTCACACCGCAAAACAGGCGTTGCCATATCTGTAATCAAGTTATTTTCAAAGCTGTCAATTAAATCCTGAACAAACCATGCAGGACTTAATGGCGCATCACCCTGAAGGTTAACAATCAAATCATATTTTATATCAATATTTGCAATTGCATCAGCACAACGCTCTGTACCGTTTGCACATTTTTGAGATGTCATAACAACTTTTGCACCAAACCCCTCAGCAACAACTTTAATTCTATCATCATCAGTAGCAACAATTACATCTACATTTTTAACTGCTATTGCAGCTTCCCAACTTCGTTGAATTAAAGATTTTGTTTTTCCATCTGCACCAGTTAATTGAATTAATGGCTTTCCAGGAAACCTAGACGATTCATAACGCGCCGGAACAACGATTAAAGTTTTCATAGCTTATGCCTTTTGTAAGTTAACGCCTGGAACTGAGGCAATAAAGAATGGGTTTTCAAAAAGCGGCTTACCATAAATTAATGGCTCATGATTATCAAAGCGAACAACGTGTCCACCAGCTCCATTTAAAATAGCATGCCCTGCAGCAGTGTCCCACTCCATGGTTCGACCAACGCGGGGGTAAAAATCAGCCTCACCAGTAGCTATTAAGCAAAACTTTAGAGATGATCCTGCTGCACGACTATCCAAAACAGTATATTTTGCAATGTAATCCTCTAACGCTTGGTCTCGGTGAGATTTAGATGCGACGACAATTAATCCATCTACGCTGGGAGCAGATACAGAAATATATTTAATATCACCAATCTGATTTATATTATGAGTTCCCAGCTCCTCAATAGATCTACCTTCTCCGTCTGTATAAAATAAACGGCCTTTAGCTGGTGCATAAACTACACCAAACAATGGTTGGCCATCAACAACATATGCAATATTTACTGTGAATTCACCCCGACGGTGAATAAACTCTTTGGTACCATCAAGTGGATCAACAATAAAAAATGTATTTGCTTGCTCATTGTGCGTTTCGGCTTGCTCTTCAGTCACAATTGGTATGTTGGGAAATGCTTCACGTAAACCAAAAAATATTAGCCTATCGGCCACTTCATCGGCATGCGTTACAGGGCTTTCATCATTTTTGAATTTCACTTCAATATTATTATTATCATAAATTTCCATGATTTCCCTGCCAGCTTCAATTGCAAGCTTTCGAATAACAGTACAAACCTTTGCTTTATTCATAAATAGTTCCTTATAATATTTATTGCATGACACTAATTAATTAAGGGTTATGTTTAAATGTATAAAACAACAATTACTTTTTCAAACTAAAGAGTTGTTAAATCCTATCCTTAAGCATCGACAACCCGCAAAGTTAGATTTATTCGGCCACCTTTATCTAATAATCTAGAGGTACCAGTTTTAATACGATCTATTCCATGATGTGCTAGCCTAGCACTCTCACCCATGATCACAACGTCCCCTGAATTTAGCCAAACTGATTCTGTTTTTCCGGTACGTTCAATATTACCAATTCTAAAAAGTGCATCATCACCTAAAGAAATAGATAAAACTGGCCATTTAAAATCAGCTTCATCTTTATCTTGGTGCAACCCCATTTTTGCACCATCTTGGTAATAGTTAACCAAACAACAGTCTGGGTCTCGTGTATCAGAGATTAGTTTACGCCATAAACCTAATATTAATGGTGGTATATTAGGCCAAGGCTTTCCCCCCGGATGACAATCAACATATCGATATCCCGATACATCTGAATACCACCCATACTTTCCAGCAGAGGTCATTTTTACAGTCATCTTATACCCACTTGGCGTTATAGGTGAAAACATAGGGGCCTGCCGTACCACTTCACGTAAATTATTAACTATTTCGCTTTGCTGTGCAGGCTCTATCATCCCTTTAAAGATTTTAAAGTTACGAACAGTTAAGGTTGGTGTGTTAAATTTATACATATTATTAAAATAGCTGTGAAAAAGAGTAAGTAAATACACATAACTGGCTCTTGCAGGCTTTTAAATTCAGCTTTATATACCCAATTGAGTATTCGCGTGGGCGGATACGGGATCTTGGTTAAGCGCCTTATGGGCTTGACCTTAACATCGCCACAGAAGGAAGAAAATTATGGCTAAAGTCATTGGTATTGATTTAGGAACAACGAACTCTTGCGTTGCCATCATGGATGGTTCTCAACCAAAGATCGTAGAAAACGCAGAAGGCGCGCGTACAACGCCATCACTTGTTGCATTTAAAAATGATGAACGTTTAGTTGGCCAAGCAGCAAAGCGGCAAGCGGTTACAAATCCAGAAAACACATTATTCGCTGTAAAGCGTTTGATAGGTCGTTCAATAAATGACCCCCTAATCAAAAAAGAAATGAAGCATCTTCCATTTAACGTAGTAGATGGTGGCAATGGTGCTGCATGGGTACAAGTTGAGGGTGAAAAATACTCTCCTTCTCAAATCTCTGCTTTTATTTTGCAAAAAATGAAAGAAACTGCTGAAAGTTATCTAGGTGAAACTGTAACAGAAGCTGTAATTACAGTTCCTGCGTATTTTAACGATGCACAGCGCCAAGCTACAAAAGATGCAGGTAAAATTGCAGGCTTAAATGTCCTACGAATTATTAACGAACCAACTGCTGCTGCTTTAGCTTATGGCTTAGATAAAGAAGGTGGCAAAACTATTGCTGTTTATGATCTTGGCGGCGGAACGTTTGATGTATCAGTCATGGAAATAGATGATGGCTTGTTTGAAGTTAAGTCAACGAACGGTGATACAGCTCTTGGTGGCGAAGATTTCGATATGCGTATTGTTGAATATTTAGCAAACGAATTCAAAAAAGAAAACGGTGTAGATCTAACTAAAGATAAAATGGCTCTTCAGCGCTTAAAAGAGGCCGCTGAAAAGGCGAAAATCGAATTATCTTCTGCTGCACAAACAGAGATTAACCAACCGTTTATTTCTATGGACCCAAATGGTGGGCAACCATTGCACCTTGTATTAAAGCTGACGCGTGCAAAGTTAGAAAGTTTGGTTATTGACTTAATTAAGCGCTCTTTAAAACCATGTGCTGCAGCCTTAAAAGATGCTGGTTTATCAAAATCAGACATTGATGAGATTGTTTTAGTTGGTGGCATGACGCGTATGCCAAAAGTTATTGAAGCGGTAACTGAGTTTTTTGGTAAGGAGCCACATAAAGGTGTGAATCCAGATGAAGTTGTTGCTTTAGGTGCAGCAATTCAAGCTGGCGTTTTACAAGGTGATATTAAAGACGTTGTTTTATTAGACGTTACGCCACTATCTTTAGGTATCGAAACATTAGGTGGTGTATTTACACGCCTGATTGATCGCAACACAACAATTCCAACAAAAAAATCACAAGTTTTCTCGACTGCAGAAGATAATCAGAATGCTGTTACAATTCGTGTTTTCCAAGGTGAACGCGAAATGGCTGCTGATAATAAAGTATTGGGACAATTTAATTTAGAAGATATTCCACCAGCACCCCGTGGTTTGCCACAAATCGAAGTAGCCTTTGATATCGATGCTAACGGAATTGTTTCCGTATCAGCTAAAGATAAAGGTACAAATAAAGAGCATAAAATTACGATCCAGGCCTCTGGAGGCTTGAGTGACGACGATATTGAGCAAATGGTTAAAGACGCAGAAGAAAATGCTGAGTCAGACAAAGAGCGTAAAGAGTTAGTTGAAGCAAAAAATAGTGCTGAGAGCTTATTACACAGCACAGAAAAGTCTGTTGCCGAACATAGTGATAAAGTTGACCCAACCACAGTCGAAGTTATTGAAATGGCAATGGCTAACTTAACTGAAAGCTTGGAAACAGAAGATGCTTCTAAAATTAATGCACGCGCGCAAGATTTAACAGAAGCAGCCATGAAGCTCGGTGAAGCCATCTACAAGGCACAAGCAGAAGCACCTGAAGCACCTGAAGGAATGGGTGATGACGATGCTGGGGAGCCTCGCGGTGTAGATGAAGACATTGTCGATGCTGATTTTGAAGACTTAGGCAAAGACGGCCAATAAAAGCGGTCCTCTTACTTTATCTAAAC
Organism: uncultured Amylibacter sp.; assembly: GCA_905181935.1. Classification (GTDB taxonomy): domain Bacteria; phylum Pseudomonadota; class Alphaproteobacteria; order Rhodobacterales; family Rhodobacteraceae; genus Amylibacter. The sequence goes on from CAJIZV010000002.1 coordinate 671,631, forward strand.
TTAACCCCACAGGAATGTGGGGTTAATCCGCTTCGCGCAGGAGATACTAATGTCAAAACGTGATTATTACGAAACCTTAGGTTTATCTAAAGGTGCATCTGAGGCCGATATTAAAAAAGGCTTTAGAAAAAAAGCTATGGAACTGCATCCAGATCGCAATCAAGACGATCCCACTGCAGAAGATAAGTTTAAAGAAGCAAATGAAGCTTATGATGTCTTAAAAGATGGTGATAAGAAAGCTGCGTATGACCAGTATGGTCATGCTGCATTTGAAGGTGGTATGGGAGGCGGCGGCGCTCGTAGCCCATTTGGTGGAGGCGGAGGTGGTGATTTTAACTCTGCGTTCTCAGATGTATTTGATGACTTATTTGGAAATTTTGGAGGCAGTCAGCGAGGTGGTCCGGCTAGTGCATCTCGCGGTTCAGATCTACGCTATAATCTCAAAGTTTCTTTAAATGATGCCTATAATGGCAAACAAGAAAAAGTTTCTGTCAATTCATCTGTCTCTTGTGATGGTTGCTCTGGGACAGGTGCAGCAGCAGGATCTAAACCTGCTAGGTGTCCAACATGTTCAGGTATGGGTAAGGTTCGTGCACAGCAGGGCTTCTTTACTGTAGAACGTGCATGTCCAACATGTTCAGGACGCGGTGAAACAATTACTAACCCGTGTGATATATGTAATGGATCTGGCGCAACACAACGCGATAGGTCTTTATCCGTAAATATTCCAGCGGGAGTTGAACAAGGCACACGAATACGGTTGACTGGTGAGGGTGAAGCAGGTCAACGTGGCGGACCGTCAGGTGATCTTTACATATTTATTGATGTTGAAGATCACGAATTATTTGAGCGCGAAGCAAATAACTTATTTTTACGCGTACCAGTATCCATGGCAACTGCAGCTCTTGGAGGTGAAATTGATGTACCAAATATTGACGGTAATACCTCTAGAGTAAAAATTCCTATGGGCGCACAAGCAGGTAAGCAAATGCGCCTAAAAGGTAAAGGTATGCCAGCACTTCGTGGCAGTGGGAAAGGTGATTTATATTTAGAAATTGCTGTTGAAACACCTATTAATTTATCAGCTAAACAAAAAGAACTATTAAAAGAGTTTGACGAATTATCAGAAGATAGTAATCCAGGAGCTAAAAATTTCTTTGATATAGTTAAAGCATTTTTGAAAGCTTAGTGTTGGTTCCAGTTTAGGCTGGGATCAATTTTTTCTTTGACCATTTTTAAAAACTACAAACGAACGTAATGTTATCATAAATATAAATGCTATAATAAGACTTGTAGTCTCATCAATCCATTCTCTCGAAACAATGTAGATAGTGCCTCCAATTAAAGATACTGTTGCATATAAATCTTGCTTTAATATAGCGGGCTGCAACCCACAAAGCATGTCACGAAACATACCCCCCGCAACGCCCGTTAGGCATCCTAAAACAATAACACTCAACATTGGTAAACTACCCACCAAAGCACTTTGAATGCCAACAAGCGTAAATAATGCCAACCCAATACCATCTAAATACAGCAAGAACCGCAATCTTTTACCATCTCTTTGGCCATAAGTTTTTGACAAAAAATATGTTATCAAGGCTACGGGTACAGCGGTTACCAAATACGTCATATCTGTGAGCCAGAAAACAGGTGTTGTTCCCATTAGTAAGTCACGCAATGTTCCACCCCCAATTGAAGTAACAATTGCTAGAACAACTACACCAAAGGGGTCAAACCCTTGTCGCACACCTTGAATTGCAGCCGTAACAGCCATAACGGCTGTTGCCACTATAGTTAGCCAAAATGCTACTATTGATAAACTTGTCTCGATAGCTGTTCTCACACTTATATTTTAAGCTATTACTAATTTAGTATAGCTTGGTATCCTCTTTAAAGTTAGTAGGCAACAAACTTGTCGTTTTTGCTTTTCCTGTTTGGATATGACGGCTATCTTTACCAAATCTATTGGAAAATAATATGTCCGTATCAAAATCTTCTGTAACGCCCATGATGGTTCAATTTTTAGAAATAAAATCTGAATACCCCAATGCATTACTTTTTTACCGTATGGGTGATTTTTACGAATTGTTTTTTGATGACGCTGTTGCAGCAGCTGCAGCATTAGATATTTCACTAACTAAACGTGGTAAGCATCTAGGGCAAGATATACCAATGTGTGGTGTTCCTCATCATGCTGCAGAAAATTATTTATTAACATTAATTCGTAAGGGTTTCCGTGTAGCCGTTTGTGAACAACTAGAGACACCTGCAGAAGCCCGAGCCCGAGGATCAAAATCTGTAGTCAACCGTGGTGTCGTACGGTTGGTTACATCTGGAACATTAACTGAAGACACCCTTCTATCTGCAAGAGAACACAACTACTTAGGCGCTTTTTCAACATTGCGTTCTGATTCTGCTTTTGCTTGGGTTGATGTCTCCACGGGTGATTTTCACGTTCAAAGTTGTCCACGTGTTACATTTGGGCCAATGCTTGCACGTCTTAATCCAGCAGAGGTATTAGTTACTGAAGCAAATTATGAAGAATGCATTGAGCAAACACAAGAAGCCAATGCAACACTAACACCTCTTTCCCCAGCTAGCTTTGACAGTGCGGCTGGATTAGACAGATTATGCCGGCTATTCAAAGTAAAATCACTTGATGGATTTGGTACCTTTACGCTTGCCGAGACTGCAGCATTAGGTGCAATTATTGATTACTTAGAAATTACCCAAAAAGGAAAGCTACCACTATTAAAAGCACCCATTAAAGAAGCCACTGAAAGTTTTATGCAAATTGATGCATCAACCCGGCGAAATCTTGAGCTAACTCAAACTTTGTCTGGTGCAAAAAATGGCTCATTATTACGCGTTATTGACAATACCGTTACAGGTGCGGGCGCTAGGTTATTAGAGACTAGGTTAAACAGCCCCTCAACACGTTTAGGTGTAATTACAGAGCGTTTAGATGCAGTTGAGACATTCAAATTTGACAATTCTTTACGGACTAATGCCCAAGATATTTTACGCCAAACAGCTGATATGGATCGCGCATTATCTCGAATTTCACTAGACCGCGCAGGACCTCGTGATTTTTTAGCCATTCGCCAAGGCCTAGATAAAGGTCGCGATTTAGCTAGTTTAATTTCTAATATGGATGCGATTTTAATACAATCAGCCAAAAATAGCCTCGAGGGTAATTACGAAATTTCTGAGTTTTTGCTTAGTGTGTTAGCAGATGAAGTTCCATTATTGGCGCGAGACGGTGGCTTTGTGCGTCCTGGCTTTAATCAACCTTTAGACGAGGCTAGAAAACTACGTGATGAAGGTCGAAAAGTAATTTCCAACATGCAAACAAACTTTATTTCAATAACAGGAATTCCATCATTAAAGATTAAGCATAATAACGTATTGGGCTACTTTATTGAAACGCCTGCCACACACGCTAAGAAGATGTTAGATGAGCCTTATTCCAAAACATTTATTCATCGCCAAACAACTGCAAACGCGGTTCGCTTTACAACAATAGAACTCTCTGAAATGGAGACTAAAATCTTAAATGCTGGTGGAAGAGCATTAACGATAGAAAGTAATATATTTAGTGAAATCAGCACGGAGATTCTAAAAGTAGCTGCCGCAATTTCAGCTGCTGCCAAAGCATTAGCTGAAATTGATTTAGCAGTTAGTCTTGCAGACATTGCAATGTCAGAAAACTGGTGTAGGCCTAAATTAGATAACTCTCGAAAATTTAAAATAATTGGTGGTCGCCATCCAGTAGTAGAGGCTGCATTAAGAAAAGAAGCATCAGGCACCTTTATTGCAAATGATTGTGATCTATCTGCAGGAACCGATAAAGATAAACCTGTTTGGTTACTAACTGGGCCAAACATGGCTGGTAAATCAACGTTCTTACGTCAAAATGCATTAATAGCCCTCCTAGCGCAAATTGGAAGTTTTGTGCCTGCAACAAGTGCAGACATTGGTATTGTCACGCAATTATTCTCAAGAGTTGGTGCATCAGATGATTTAGCAAGGGGTCGTTCAACATTTATGGTGGAGATGGTGGAGACAGCAGCCATCTTAAATCAGGCTGGTGAACATGCATTAGTAATTCTAGATGAAATTGGTCGAGGAACGGCAACATATGATGGTTTATCAATTGCATGGGCAACTTTAGAAAACTTGCATGATGTAAATAAGTGTCGGACTTTATTTGCTACGCATTATCATGAACTAACTGGATTAACTGAGAATTTAGCTGGCTTGGTTAACGCAACAGTTTGCGTTCGTGAATGGGATGGAGATATTATCTTTCTTCATGAAGTTAAAAAGGGAGCGGCAGATCGAAGCTATGGCGTACAGGTTGCCAAATTAGCTGGCTTACCTAACACAGTTATAGCCCGTGCTACTGAGGTATTAGAAAAGCTAGAAAGTAATGATCAGGGTGGGAAAACCCAAGCATTAATCAATGAATTGCCGCTATTTAATGCAATACAAACACCACCGGTTCTAGTAAAAAGTCCCTCAAATATAGAAGTCGCATTAGCAGATATTTATCCAGATGAACTAACACCTAAAGATGCTTTAGCTATAATTTATGAGCTCAAGGCTAAGTTAAACGAATATAATTCATAAATCAGTCAGCATAATCAATTTTAATGATGGCAAAATTAATCCTGCCATCATTAAATATTAAACTTATCCTCCAGAAGAAACCCCAACACTAGCTGGGCGTAATAAGCGGTCTGAGATCATAAATCCTTCATCCATAACTTGCAGGATATGACCAGCCTTAACTGTTGGCATAGGGGCTTCAAACATAGCTTGATGCAATTCTGGATCAAACTTATCGCCAATTTCTGGTACAATTGGCGTGATGTGATGTTTAGCAAATGTATTAATAAGTTCCCGCTGGGTCAAATCAATTCCCTCGAACAAACTTTTATTTGTTTCTCGCTGTTCATCAGTTGCCATTTCTAATGCCCGCTTCATATTGTCATAAACAGACAACAAATCACGCGCCAGTTTGCGTCCACCGTAAATTTCAGCATCCCTACGATCACGCTCACCACGCTTACGTTGATTTTCAGCTTCAGCCAGTGCTCGCATTAAACGATCATTAAGTGCTGCGTTTTCAGTGCGCAGCTCTTCTTCTTCGCTAATCTCAACTTCTAACTCACCACTTAATTCTTCAATATCAACCAACTCTTCATCATTAATCAGAACCACAGGTTCTGAAAGGGATACTTTTGGCTTTTCTTCATCTGACATTCATTCAGGTCCTTAGTATGCGCCCAATAAGCTGGGCTGTATAATCTACAATGGGCACAACACGCCCATAATTTAATCTTTTTGGTCCAATAACACCGACTGCACCAATTACTTTTCGATCAGCGTTCATATACGGGGAAACAACTAATGACGACCCCGAAAGTGAAAATAATTTATTTTCTGACCCAATAAATATCTTTACGCCTTCTCCTTGCTCTGCAAGACCTAAAAATTCGCTAATATCCTTTTTTTGTTCTAAATCATCAAATAATGACTTAATACGCTCCATATCCTCATCAGACTGTCCATCATCTAATAGGTTTGATCGTCCACGTACTATTAACCGCGCTTCAGATGCTTGATCTTTAGCCCAAACAGCTACACCATCTTTAATCATTTGCTGAGAAAGAACATCAAGATCACGCTGATGTTTTTCAACGTGCATTTCAACTACATGTCGTAAATCACTAATAGTATGACCAGCTACAATTGCATTTAGAAAATTTGCAGCTTCCCTCATAGATGATGGTGTCTGTCCTAGGGGCGGAGTAAACATACGGTTTTCTACATTACCATCTTCTGTGACCAAAACTACTAAAGCACGATCAGGTGCTAAAGAGACAAATTCAATATGTTTTATTGGAGCTTCAGATTTAGGTGCCAATACGACACTAGCACTCTGGGTTAGGCCTGATAACATAGCTCCAGCCTTATTTAAGACTGCAGACATGTCATCAGGGTGGTCTAGAGATGCATCAATTTCTTTTCGCTCTTGCGTATTTATATCTCCAACCTCCAGCAAACCATCAACAAAAAGCCTCAAACCACTTTCTGTTGGAATTCGCCCTGCAGAAATATGTGGTGCATTTAAAAGGCCTAAAAATTCTAAATCATTCATAACATTTCGAATTGTTGCCGCTGAAACATTTTCCGATAAGCTACGCGTCAAGGTTCGCGACCCAACAGGATCGCCAGTATTAAGGTATGATTCAACCAGCAAGCGAAATACTTCTTTACTACGCCCAGTTAGATCATCAATAGTGTGTGGCTTAGGTTGTTCCACGTTCACCTTTTCCTTTGGTCAGGGAACACTTTAAAAACCTTTCACAGTGGGGTCAATCTTGGTTTGCGCATAATGCGCAATACTTGTATCACCATTACAATCAAACAGGAGAATTCACATGCGCCCATCAGGCAGAGCTATTGACACAATGCGTTCCATTCAAGTTGAAGTTGGTTTTACAAAGCACGCGGAGGGTTCTTGCTTAATAAAGTGTGGCGATACACACATTTTGTGCACAGCAAGTGTAGAAGATCGTACTCCACCTTGGTTACGCAACACTGGTTTGGGTTGGGTAACTGCAGAATATGGAATGTTGCCAAGAGCAACAGGCTCTCGTAACCGACGTGAAGCGGCTTCTGGTAAGCAGTCTGGTAGAACACAGGAAATCCAAAGGCTTATAGGAAGGTCACTTCGTGCAGGAGTAGATCGTGTAGCACTAGGTGAACGTCAAATCACAGTAGATTGTGATGTATTGCAAGCAGATGGTGGAACACGTTGCGCTTCAATCACAGGCGGCTGGATTGCGTTAAGGTTAGCAATCAATGCTATGATAAAAGCAGGTGATGTAAAAGAGGATCCGTTAGTTGATCACGTTGCTGCAGTTTCTTGCGGCATTTATGGGGGCCAGCCTATTTTAGATTTAGATTATGCAGAAGATAGCGAAGCAGGAACAGATGCAAATTTTGTAATGACTGGGGGTGGAAGCTTAATTGAACTTCAAGGATCTGCTGAAGGCGCGACCTTTAGTCGTTCTGAATTTGATAAATTAATGGATTTAGCAGAGAAAGGCATTGCTGAACTAGTATTAGCACAAAAAGCAGCCATCTTATAATGCGAAAACTAACTGAAAGAAAAATTGTTCTGGCCAGCCATAACGAAGGCAAATTAAGTGAAATAGCTGAACTATTAGACCCCTTTGGTATTTCAGTAGTATCAGCGGGTGCCTTAGGCATAGAAGAGCCGGAGGAAACTGAGAATACCTATGTGGGGAATGCACGCATTAAAGCACATTTTGCTGCAAAAAGTTCTAATTTACCTGCATTATCTGATGATAGTGGATTTTCTGTTCATGCGTTAGATGGGGCACCAGGTGTATATAGTGCTAACTGGGCAGAGACGGCTAATGGTCGGGATTTTCCTATGGCAATGACAAAGGTTTGGAATAAAATTCAACACTCTCCTATTCCTCGTAAAGCAAAATTTTGCTGCACGCTTTGCATTGCTTGGCCTGATGGGCATGATGAAATTTTTGAAGGATCGGTAGCAGGTGAGATAGTATGGCCTCCTCGAGGAACTCTTGGCTTTGGATATGATCCAATGTTTACAGCTGATGGGATGGCGCAAACATTTGCTGAAATAGAACCTCGGGAAAAACATCTAATAAGTCACCGAGCGAGTGCATTTAACAAATTTACAAAATATTGCCTTGGTAGTTGACATGTATGAACTTCAAGCAATTTCGAATATTTCGTGTTTTAAGAAAAAAATAGTAGATATTTGCTCTGCTATAAATATTATTGCAAACTTAATTAAACCAAAGTTGCAGATTAAATTAACAGTGTTTAAGCATTAATGGAAGATTGGAAAAATGGTGGGTTTGGAATATATATTCACTGGCCATTCTGCGCGGCAAAATGCCCATACTGTGATTTCAACTCTCACGTTCGTAAATCTGTAGATCAAAGTAGATGGTTGTCTGCATTAAAGTTTGAACTACAGAATAACGCAAAACGAACTTCAGGTCGGATAGTAAATACAATATTTTTTGGAGGTGGCACTCCAAGCTTGATGAATCCTGAAACAGTAGCAGGAATAGTTGAAGAAATTGCCAAGTTGTGGACTCTAGCACCAAATGCAGAAATAACATTGGAAGCTAATCCAACATCTGTAGAGGCAAAAAAGTTTTCAAATTTTGGAGAAGCAGGCATAAATCGTATCTCGATGGGCATTCAGTCGTTGCGAGACGTCGACCTTAAGGCACTGGGACGCATGCATTCCGTCTCAGAAGCACGTGAGGCGTTTGAAATTGCCAAGGATTCCTTTAAAAAAGTCAGTTTTGACTTAATTTATGCTCGACAAGGCCAGTCAATTGAAAGTTGGAAAGCTGAATTACACGAAGCTGCTGCAATGGCTGTAGACCACCTATCTCTATATCAACTAACAATTGAAGCTGGGACCCGTTTTGGTGAACTCTATGACCGCGGTAATCTTCGAGACTTACCTGACGATGGTTTAGCTGCTGACATGTATGATGTAACGCAAGATCTGGGGATGCTTTACGATATGCCTGCCTATGAAGTCTCAAATCATGCGCGTAAGGGGGCGCAATCACAGCACAATCTAATTTATTGGCGTTACGGTGACTATGTTGGTGTTGGTCCTGGTGCTCACGGGCGAATTAGTTTTAATGAGCAGAGAATAGCTACCTCAACGACACAAAACCCAGAAGACTGGCTCCGTAATGTTGAGCTTCATGGGACAGCGACATCTGACGATGAAATAATTGCACCAATTGATCAAGCCTCAGAGTATCTGATGATGTCATTAAGATTGACAGAGGGCAGTGACATGAGAAGGTATCAAAGCCTATCAGGTAAACAATTAAATAGTCAAGTCATTGATAACAATATAGAAAATAAATTACTTACTATTAATAAAAATCATTTAATAGCAACACCGCGCGGGCGCATTATATTAAATACACTTCTAAAAGATTTATTAGTATAACAATCAACATCGAATAGGTTTATCCAATGAAAATAATATGGTTTATCTCTGGATCTATTACCCTAACGTTGGCTTGTTTGGGAGTAATTTTACCACTACTACCTACAGTTCCTTTTTTACTACTCGCTGCATTTTGTTTTGCTCGATCATCTGAACGGGCCCATAAGTGGTTAATAAATCATCCGCAGTTGGGGCCCCCCATAAAAGATTGGCAAAATAATGGTGCCATTAACTCACAAGCAAAGAAAATGGCTACAGTTTGTATAGCTGCTGCCTTTTCTTTATCACTTATGCTAGACTTAGGTTGGAAAATTTTACTAATTCAAGCAGTTGTTTTATCTTGTGTAATGTTTTTTATTTGGACGCGCCCGTCAAAATAGAGCAAATTCGGTCTAAGTCATCAAGATTTTTATATGAAATAATGACCTTTCCTGAACCAGCGACATCTTTGTGTTCTATTGAGACTCCTAAAGCTAAGTTTGCGGATAAATCAGCTTCAATTGCACGAGTATCTGAATCTTTTGAAGAGGCCTTCACACTTTGTAGATTATTTCTTATAACTCCTTGTTTTGTGAGAATTTCCGCCTGCCTAACAGACATTTTTTCTTTAATCATTATCTTTGCAAGTTCCAATGCTCGATCATTTCCTATTAAAGTGCGAGCATGACCAGCTGATAAAATTCCATCACGGATAAAATTTTGTACTGAGACAGGGAGGTTTAATAAACGCAGAATGTTAGCTATATAACTACGGCTTTTACCTAATCCAGATGATACTTGTTCTTGTGTATGACCAAACTGATCCATCAGAGCTTTGTAACCCAACGCCTCTTCTACTGCATTTAGATTTGCACGTTGAACATTTTCAATAATAGCAACTTCTAGCAATTCTTCATCATTAAATTCACGTATAACTACTGGGACTTCATGTAACTTGGCTTGTTGCGCGGCACGCCAACGTCGTTCACCTGCTACGATTTGAAAGAAACCATTTTGATCGGGTGCAGCTCGAACAATAATAGGTTGAATGATTCCACGCGCAGCGATTGATTTTGCTAAATCATCTAATTCTTCTTTATTAAAATCTTGTCGTGGCTGGTCTAGGTTAGCGATGATTTTTTCGATTGGCAGAACAGTTTTAGAAGAAATTACTTCTACCTCAGAAGATTTACTTGGTCCACTATCAATATCTGCCATCAAAGCTGATAGTCCGCGGCCCAAACCCTTTCGATCCTTTTTTTTGCTCATTTTACTTATTTTCCAATGGTTTAGCTTTTATTTTTTTTTGATTTATCACGTTTTAAAAATTCACTTCCAAGATCTAGGTATGCTTGGGCTCCTCGCCCTGATGCATCATACTGAAGTATAGTCTCCCCATACGATGGCGCTTCAGAGAGGCGAACACTACGAGGAATTATTGTTTTATAAACTAGATTACCCAAATTTTCCCGTACATCAGCCTCCACTTGTTGTGCCAACTTAACCCGGCGATCAAACATCGTTAAAACCACACCATCAATAAATAACTCAGTATCCAAAGCCTCACGGACCTCACGCACTGTCAATATTAATTGTGACAAACCCTCTAAAGCATAAAATTCGGATTGTAATGGAACTAATACAGAGTCACTTGCAGCAAAGGCATTAATAGTAAGTAAATTTAATGACGGCGGACAATCGATAAAAACATATTTATAACCTTCAGTAGAAGCTAAAGCGTTTCGCAACCTAAGTAGTCTTCCTTTGTCAGACATCAATTCTGCATCTGCAGAACTTAAATCAGTATTTGATGGTAAAACTGATAAGTTTTGTACCTGCGTTTTAACCGCAGCATCCTTTATACTGGAACCATCAACTAACACATCATATGCCGTAATTTCTCGCGCCTCAGGCTCAATCCCAAGTCCAGTAGAGGCATTTCCCTGTGGATCAAGGTCAATAAGTAATACTTTGTGGCCCTTTTTAGCTATTGCCGCAGCCATATTTATAGCAGTTGTAGTTTTACCAACACCGCCTTTTTGGTTGGCTATAGAAACAATTCGCTTGATATTAGTTGGCACGTTTAATTCCTGTAAGGTATAATAAGCGTCCCGTTGAATGTGTTACGCTCTGTGTTTCTTTTACGCTGAATGTCCATGATTTTTGCGCTTCTGCCAACTCAATACCACAAGCATCGCCTTTCAAAAACAAACAAGACCCATTTTTTGCTAATAAACTTTCAGCATATTTTAAAAGTTGTGAAACTGTAGCTAATGCACGTGCAGTAACAATATCCGCACTAAAATTTTTCACATCTTCTATTCTTTTTGTTTGAATATCTATACGCAGGCCCGTTTCACGTGAAACATTACGCATAAACGCACACTTTCTTGCGTCGCTTTCAATTAGAGTAACCAATAACTCGGGTCTCTTCTCCATTCCAATCAAAGCTATAACTAGACCCGCAAATCCTGCTCCAGAGCCTATGTCTACCAAACTCTTTACACTCTTTGGTATTAATGGCCAAACTTGAGCAGAGTCTAAAAAATGCCGTTCCCATTTTGAGCCAAGCGTTGACTTAGACACTAGATTTATTTTTGGATTCCATTTCTCAAGTAAATCAGCATAAATCTCTAATCTAGAAATTGTTTCACGTGAAACAAAACATAGTGTTTCTATTTTTTGTTTTGCGATAACTTCATTCATGCGCTTTTCTTTGCATCAAAACGTCTAATTGTCGTTAAAATTAAAGCTAAAGCTGCAGGTGTCATACCCTCTATACGACCAGCTTGGGCCAAGGTCGTGGGTCTCGCCTGCAAAAGTTTTTGTTGAATTTCATTAGAAAGTCCTGAAATATTGGTAAAATTAAAGCTATCTGGTATTGCTAGTTTTTCGTCTTTACGCATAGCGTTCACTGCCGATTGCTGGCGATCTATATAATTTACATAAACTGCATCTTTTTCAACTTGCTCACGTATTTCACTGTTTAACACTGAAAGCTCTGGCCATATATCAACCAATTTTGATGTTGTTACATCCTTATGAGACAACAAATCCATGGCTGAACGACGCACTCCGTCTTGTTTTATTGAAATACCAGTCTTTTTTGCTTCTGATGGTGTGATCTTAAGCGAGCGAAGAAGTGTTTTTGCTGTTTCTAATTTTTCAATTTTAGCCTCAAATATTCTTTTTCTTTTCAGTCCAACTAAACCACAGGAAATCCCAAGCGGAGTTAAGCGCTGATCAGCATTATCTGCGCGAAGTGATAATCTATATTCTGCTCGACTCGTGAACATTCTGTAAGGTTCACTCACACCACGAGTTACTAAATCATCAATCATTACGCCTATATAGGCTTGCGCACGATCGAAAATAACCATTTCTTGCCCTAGCGCAGCTTTAGCAGAGTTTAATCCAGCAACTAAACCTTGTGCAGCAGCTTCCTCATATCCTGTTGTTCCATTTATTTGTCCTGCAAGGTATAAGCCTTTGATGTCTTTTAGCTCTAAAGTGTGACGAAGCGCGCGTGGATCAACGTAATCATATTCGATAGCATATCCAGGTTGTAAAATTTTAGCCTCTTCAAGACCAAGCATTGAGTGGACATACTCACGCTGGACATCTTCAGGTAAACTTGTTGATATGCCATTTGGGTAAATTGTGTGATCATTTAAACCTTCAGGCTCTAAAAAAACTTGATGGCTATCTTTTTCAGCAAACCTAACAATTTTATCTTCAATCGAAGGACAATACCTTGGCCCAACACCATCAATTTTCCCACCATACATTGCTGAACGTGATAGATTATTTTGAATTATTTCATGCGTTTTAGCGTTAGTATGCGTGATTCCACACTCAATTTGCTGCGGGATTACTGCCTGTGAGGACAGGAATGAAAACAAACTTGGTTCAGAATCTGCTGCCTGCGTTTCAAGAATATCCCAATTTATAGTTCGACCATCTAACCTTGGGGGAGTACCTGTTTTTAGCCGACCCAAAGGTAAACCAAAACTATCTAATCTTTCTGCCAAGGGTACAGCAGGTTTATCGCCCATACGTCCACCAGGTCGACTTACATTTCCTATATGAATGATACCACGAAGAAACGTTCCTGTGGTTAAAACAACACTTGATGCCTTTATTTTACTGGAGTCTAAGAGAATTACCCCGTTAACCTTGTCACCATCCATGATTAAGTCTGATACTTCAGCTTCAATCACATCTAAGCCATCACAGTTTCTAAATTCAGCATGCATAGCTGATCGATATAGTGCTCGATCAGCTTGGGTTCTTGGCCCCTGTACTGCAGGACCTTTTTTTCGGTTGAGAAGTCGAAATTGTATTCCGGACTTATCAGCAACCCTACCCATAACACCGTCTAGCGCATCAATTTCTCGTACCAAATGCCCTTTACCAAGACCGCCTATTGCTGGGTTACATGACATTTCACCAATAGTTTCAAATTTATGAGTAACAAGTGCTGTTCTAGCGCCCACACGCCATGCCGCCTGCGCTGCATCAGCGCCTGCATGCCCACCACCAATTACTATTACATCATAGTGTTTCACGTGAAACATTCCAGTTTAACAATTTAACCACTTATACTTTAATTAACTAGGAAAGGGGAAGCTTAGAATTTTTAGTTAGAATTCTTTTTAAACATACATATATCTAATTTACTTTCCAAGGCAAAAACTAGAAAAAATTTCATCAAGCAAGTCTTCTACCCCCACCACGCCGATTAAAGAGCTTAACATTGAAATTCCTTGGTGAAACTCTGCTGATGCCAGCTCTGATACCTCAGATTTCTCCAGCATTAGATTTTTTCCTGCATTTAGATATTTCTGAGCCTGTACCATTGCGATTCGGTGCCGCTCGCGAGTTGCTGTTTGTGTCCCTTGAGAACGTAATTCTAATGTTGACGATATTTTGGAAATAAGTTCATCTAATCCAGCACCTGATTTACCCGATATAGACGAAATCTTATTAAATTCTATTAAATCAGACTTTCCAATTAAAATAATATCTTCTAATTTTGGCTTCATTTTTACATCTGTAACAACGCCACTTTCTGTAAGAAAAACTCTTAAATCTGCTGATTCAGCGCGAGATCGAGCACGATCAACACCAATTTTTTCAACTGTATCAATAGTTTCACGCAGTCCAGCTGTATCAAGCAGAGTAACTGCCAACCCACCAATATCCATCCTTACTTCAATTATATCGCGTGTTGTTCCTGCAATTTCTGATATAATTGATGCTTCGCGCCCAGCCAATGCATTAAGAAGTGTAGATTTTCCAATATTTGGTGGCCCAACAATAGCAACCTCAAAGCCTTCTCTGATACGTTCAGCTGCAAAAGTGCCAGCAATTTCAGCTTCTAAATCGGTCTGTGTCCTATTTACTAATTCTAATACTTCTGGAGTAACGTTTGTTGGTATATCTTCATCTGCGAAATCAATAGTGGCCTCTATTAAGCTCACAGCACGTATTAAGTCTGAACGCCATATTGCAACCTTAGCTGATAGAGCACCCTCCATTGCCCGAGCAGCCAAACGACGTTGCGCTTCTGTTTCTGCTTCAATTAAATCTGCTAGTCCTTCTACTTGCACTAAATCGAGCTTACCATTCTCTAACGCTCGCTTCGTGAATTCACCAGGTTCTGCTAGTCTTACATGCTCTAGTTCATCCAGTATTTTGAGGATATATGCAACAACAGCGACACTTCCATGGCAATGAATTTCAACAACTTCTTCCCCAGTAAAACTAGAATTTTTTTGAAAGGTTAAAACTAGAACTTCGTCTATGAAAACACTGTTTAAGTCACGAATTTTTCGCAAGCTACGGCCTGCCATGGGTAATTTAGGTCCAACAAAATTCTCGATTGTAAGAATTGCGTTTGGCCCAGAAATACGAATTACGGATACACCCGCTCGACCCTTTGCGCTAGCAAGTGCAAAGATAAGATTAGACATGCCTAAGCCTTTGAAATTAAATAATTATTTACGTATTCATAGAGTCAAAAAACTCTGAATTTGTTTTTGTACCTTTAAGTTTACCGAGGAGAAATTCAACTGCATCTGTGGTTCCCATTGGGTTTAATATACGACGTAATACAAATGTTTTTGCCAGATCTGTTGGATCGACCAATAACTCTTCCTTACGTGTACCAGATTTTAAAATATCTATAGCTGGGAAAACTCGCTTATCAGCAATTTTTCTGTCTAATACTATTTCAGAATTACCAGTACCTTTAAATTCTTCAAAAATTACCTCATCCATACGAGAGCCTGTTTCAATTAGAGCTGTAGCAATTATTGTTAAAGAACCGCCTTCCTCAATATTACGTGCAGCTCCAAAGAAGCGCTTTGGACGCTGTAAAGCATTTGCATCTACACCACCTGTCAGAACCTTGCCTGAGGACGGTACAACAGTATTAAAAGCGCGTCCTAGACGTGTAATTGAGTCTAGTAATATAACAACATCTCTTCCATGCTCTACTAATCGCTTAGCTTTTTCAATTACCATTTCAGAAACTGCAACGTGTCGGGTTGCGGGCTCATCAAACGTAGAAGATACAACTTCACCTTTAACAGTTCGTTGCATATCTGTAACTTCTTCTGGTCGTTCATCAATCAACAATACAATTAAGAAGCATTCTGGATGATTTGCTTCTAATGATTTTGCTATATTTTGAAGTACAACTGTTTTACCTGTTCGAGGCGGAGCAACAATCAATGATCGTTGCCCTTTTCCTATAGGCGAAACTAAATCTATTAATCGAGCTGATTTATCTTTTATTGTAGGGTCTTCTATTTCCATTTTAAGGCGTTCGTCTGGATAAAGTGGTGTTAAATTATCAAAATGTACTTTATGTTTTGCATGCTCAGGATCAGCAAAGTTAATAAGTGTTACATTAGTCATTGCAAAATATCGTTCCCCATCCTGTGGTTGCGATATCCAACCCTCGACTGTGTCTCCAGTTCTTAACGAGTGCTTACGTATCATCTCTGGAGATACATAAATATCTTCAGGTCCAGGTAAATAATTTGCTTGAGAAGAGCGTAAAAAACCAAAGCCATCTGACATTACTTCCATAACACCTTCACCTGAAACTTCTGCACCATCTTCAGATTTCTCTTTAAGAATGGCAAACATCATTTCACCTTTGCGCATTGTAGACGCATTTTCGATCTCTAGAATTTCTGCCATTTTTAATAAATCAGCAGCTGACTTTGCTTTCAATTCAGAAAGATTAACTTTTTCAGTTTCCATAATATCACCACAGAATTAACCCACCATTGGCGGAGTATAAGATTTATTTATATATTGGCTGCGACCTATAGTAGTGTGTGTCACCAGATCGTTCATTTATTATCTATAATAAAATAATGAGTTCTGTCAATTTCAAAAGGGACGCACAACTACCATAATAACAATTATTATCATTAATAATGTGGGTACTTCATTTAAAAATCTATATTGTCGTCCAGTATATGGGCGTTCATTTTTTTCTAATAACTTTCGTTGCTTGGATAAAAATCCATGGAAACCAGTCATACCAATTACACACAAAAATTTTACCCAAATCCAACCTTGAGACCAATCGATAATACCAGGCACTATTATTAATAAAAGACCAAATAACCAAGTAACAATCATAGCTGGACCCATTATTCTTTTTATTAAAAGAAATTCCCATCTAACTATAGTTTCACTATAATTGAGATTTTTTGAATCAGTTTCAACATGATAGACAAACAATCTAGGCAAATATAACATTCCAGCCATCCAAGATATAACTGCAAGAATATGTACTGTTTTTATCCAAGGATAAAGCGATATTAGTAAATCCATTATTTAAACCTTTATTTTTATACATACTCTATAACTATAATAAATATATTAAGAAAGAATAGTTGTTTGTAGTGGGTATTGTGGATATCGAGGATTAAATTTAACTAACAATTTTACTCACAAAAATTATAAAGGTAATAAAATGTAAATAAAATGATCCACAGCCTGTGTAAAAATTATAACCTATTAATATATATAAATAAATAATAATTATTTTTGTGAATTAAAGACTATCAAAAAACAATACTAAGTTTTATCCACAGAAATCAAAAATAAGTTTTTATTTAAGACACATGGGATAGATTGTTAATTGGAAAAATTTGTCGGTGACAAAAATATTAATTTAAGACCTTTATGTTAATAAGTTTAAAAACTTCCTATATTATCCACATGATTCACACAGGTAATATGTTAAATGTTAGCGATACTCACATCAAAGATATAAGCTGAAATATATGAAAAAAAGAATAGTATTAGCATCACAATCCATGGCTCGCCAAAATATGTTACGACAGGCAGGAGTTGAATTTGAAGTAAAGCCCGCTCGAATTGACGAAGAAGCTATTATTAAATCCTTACTTGCTGATGGAGCAACTACAAATGATATAGTAGACGCCTTAGCAGAGTATAAAGCTTTAAGAGTGGCAGGAAGTCATCCTGATGGATTAATTATTGGGAGTGACCAAATATTAGTCTGCGAAAAAAAAATTTACTCTAAAGCTCAAAATTTAGAGCAAGCTAAAATCACATTAAAAGAGCTTAGAGGAAAATCACATCAACTTTTATCAGCAGCTGTAATATTTGAAGATGGCAAACCAGTTTGGCGAACTGTTTCACGGGCCCAACTATTTATGCGTAATTATTCTGATGAATATTTAGACGATTACTTAAAGTATTGTGGATCAGATATATTGTCGTCAGTAGGGTGTTACTTTCTTGAAGATAAAGGTGTTAATTTATTCAGCAGAGTTCAAGGGGATTATTTTACTGTTTTAGGGTTTCCTTTACTTGATGTACTTGAATTTTTACGAAACCGAGGGGTTATACCGTCATGATTAAAGCAGGAGTTATTGGTTGGCCTATTGAACAAAGCAAATCTCCCATTATTCATACACATTGGCTAGAAGCACATGATATAATGGGATCATATGATAAGATATGTGTATCACCAGAAAATTTTTCAAATAAAATAATAGAATTAATACAAAAAGGATATGCGGGGGTTAACGTAACCATCCCACATAAGGAAGCTGCCCTTTTTTTAGCTGATACTATGACAGATAGAGCTGCCACTATTGGTGCTGCAAATACTTTGGTTTTCAAAAGTGGAAAAGTTCACGCAGATAATACTGATGGAGAAGGTTTTATTAATAACTTGATGCATGGTGCGCCTGACTGGAATGCCGGAATGGGTCCAGCATTAGTATTGGGTGCTGGGGGCGCTGCTCGAGCTATTTTATCATCATTGATAGATTTTGGGGTTCCAGAAATTATTTTGATAAATAGGACGAGGAGTAGAGCGGAAAATTTAGCTAATGTATTTGGACCTCGTGTTGTTGTTGCTGACTGGAAAGAAGCATTTTTAATAAGTTCAAACGTAAAAATACTAATAAATACAACTGCACTTGGTATGATTGGAAAAGATCCTTTAAAGTTTGACTGTTCAAGACTGCATCATTCTACTTTAGTTACAGATATAGTTTATAACCCACTAGAAACAGAGCTTCTTTTAAACGCTCAAGCCCGTGGCTGTGTGACGGTTGATGGTTTAGGAATGTTGTTACATCAAGCTGTGTCTGGATTTGAGGCCTGGTTTGGCGTTCGTCCTAAAGTTGATAACGTTTTACGATCAAAGGTATTGTTAAAGCTATGAGTGATTTATTTCTTTTGGGATTAACAGGTTCAATAGGTATGGGAAAAACCACTACCGCAGAGATATTTCGTGATGCTTTAATTGCAGTGTGGGATGCTGACGCAGCAGTACATGAACTGTATACAAGTGATACTCCTACAATTGAAAAAGTTTTTGATGTAGCGCCAGCTTGTGTATCTGGTGACGGTGTTGACCGTAAAAAACTAGGTAATATTTTACAGGCAAATAAGGCGTTATTTCCCAAAATAGAGGCTATAGTACATCCAGCTATTAAGGACCACAGATTAGCTTTCATTGAAGCATGTAGATTAACTAATCAAAAGTTAGCTGTGTTAGATATCCCTTTGCTATATGAAACAAGTGCAAATGATTGGCTTGATGCTGTCTTAGTAGTAACCATAGATCCTAACATACAGCGCCAAAGAGTGATGGCGCGATCTGGAATGACCGAGGATATTTTTCAAATGATATTATCCCGCCAAATACCTGATACAGATAAACGCCAATACGCAAAATATATAATAGAGACTAAATCATTTGAACATGTGAGTAATGAAGTTCATAAGATTATAAAAGAAATAAAAGGTAGTTTGCCAAATGCGTGAAATTGTTTGGGACACGGAAACAACAGGGTTTGATCCTAAAGCTGGTGATCGGTTGGTTGAAATAGGTGCTGTTGAATTAGAACAACATATACCAACTGGACGTGTATATCATCAATATATTAATCCTGAACGAGATATACCAACGGGTGCATTCGAAGTGCATGGTCTATCAATTGATTTTCTCAAGGACTACCCAGTCTTTAAAACAGTCGCTCAAGAATTTTTAGACTTTGTGGGCGATGCGACCTTAATTGCACACAATGCAAGCTTTGACATGCGGTTTATTAATGCTGAATTGAATTGGGCAGGCTTACCTCAGGTTCCTGCTAATCAAGCATTAGATACTTTAGAAATAGCACGAAAAAAATTCCCTGGAGCTCAAAATTCTTTAGATGCTTTATGCCGCAGATTTGGTATCGATAATTCTGCGCGTCTAAAGCACGGAGCATTATTAGATAGTGAAATATTAGCTGAAGTTTATTTAGAGTTAATAGGTGGGCGACAACCTGATTTTTCTCTTAGTGTAGTTGGCAGTGATAATTCAGGTATAATATCCGACAATACGTGGGTAGCAATTTCTCGTCCAATAGCTCTAAAAAGTTTATTAACAGAAGAAGAAACTAAAGCGCATAATGCTTTTGTTGAGTCTCTTGGTGAGGCTGCTGTCTGGAAGTTTAAATAGGAATACTGTTTAAAAAAAATGAAAAAGGTGAGCTGAATAAAAATTTATTATAAGGCTTGGTTTATTTAGCATTAACTATTCTATCATTCTTGAGACTGTCATTTTTACCTTTTTATCTTTCTATTTTTCATCAGTTTTATCAAGTATAGAAGTTCGGAATAGTTAAGCGGTAAAGCAGTTGACCGTTAATCAATTGTTCGTAGGTTCGATCCTTAAAGCTTTATTTTTATGTACAACTTAAAGTTATAAACGGCTATAAATTTTTTTGGCGCTAATAATTATAATTCTGATTTGAGTATGTTGGTTATAATGCCACTTGATCAAGAGCAATGTTTGAATTGCCCGCAACGCTATCTGATATGTGTCGATGCCTTCAGCTCCATTAACGTATGACTGCTTTAGATTATGCTATAGAATTTCACTTTGTAAAATGATTAGCTATTTGAAAGTTTAGGCAACCCCCTAAAAGTGAGTAACTAATATGTTTATTGAAAAAGAATTTACATCAGAAGGCTCAATCTTAAGAGGCCGATTGTATACTACTGAGGATTCAGAAAATGCGCCCTGCATAGTTATGTGTCATGGAACTTCTGCAACCGTTCCTATGGCACTCTCAAGCTATGCAATAGAGTTTCAAAATAAAGGGTTTAACGTTTTTCTTTATGATCATTCAGGTTTTGGCAGAAGTGATGGAAAAATTCGACAAACTATAAACCCATGGGTTCAAGGACGAGGCGTGGCGGATGCAGTCAAGTTCGTAAAATCACAAAAAGGTTTGCATAACGGAAAAATAGTTCTGTGGGGCGACAGCTTTGCTGGAATGATAGTTTTGGTAGTAGCTGGATTAGTTGAGAATTTAGCAGGTGTTGTTTCCTTCACTGCTTCCTGTGGAGTAACTGTCCTAGATTTTGAAGATCCGGAAAAAAGCGTCAGCACCCTGAAGGAAATCTTTTATAAAGGTGGATTTGATCAACTTGAGGACTTGGTACGAGAGGGACCAATGCCCGTTGTTTCTTCAGATCAAGAATCTAACCCATCTTTATTGATCCCAATCCAAGCGTTTCGTTGGTTCATCGATCAAGGTGGACAATGGAACAGTGGTTGGGAGAATAGAGTTACCCGTGTGATACCGAAGACAGAGGTCCCCTTCTCACCCTTGCTTACTGCACCATTCATCCAGGCGCCAGTTTTGATGATGACGGGTAAGGAAGATGAAATGCCACAGATCGTGCGGGATGTTCAATTAGAGGTATTCAACCGAATTCAAAGTAAAAAACAGTATTATGAAATTGATGGCGGTCACTTTGGTGCAATCTATCCTCACACCCCACTCTTTCATGAAGCAATAGCTGTGCAGTGCGCATTCATTAAATCAATTACGTGATTGCCCTAAGCGCTAAACAAAGTACCCGTTGTTACGACATAGCTCTGATGTTTTTCAGTAAAGCTGATAATTTGATTTTAGGGCTCGCGCAATTTTAGGCTGGAATCTAATTAATCCGTTGATCCCCATTTATCTTTAAAAATACTAATACATTCAGGCTCTAAGGTTCCACTATTGACAAAATCTGCAATGGAGCCTTTTGACGATCTTCCACCTCACTTTGCTATCGCTCTCAATATAGCGCTGCGCAACCGCTAATAACCTTTCAGCATTTGTACATCTTTAACTATAAAATAAAATTTCCTGTTCAGGATTTAATTTAGAATAACATTTATTGAAGCCTTGGTTTTAGTGTTAAATGCAATCAACTCGCCGCTTCTACTTGTACTACCAGTGATAGCGCTAATCACAACTTGATGAGTTACCATCAGAGTAACCCCTTCATTTAAGTTGGATAATTTACGACGAAGGTTCGTGAGAGTTTCCTCTTTACCAACATAATTTTGGAAAAATGAATTGAGACCAGAAAATGTTTTCCATTTTCCAATATTTAGCAAAGATACAGTTTCCTTACAGCGACACCACTCGCTGGATAATATTTCACTAAACTCGATGCTACTGTTTAGTAACTCTCTACCAATTAACTTGGCTTGTTGCTTTCCTTTTTCATCCAAATTTCTCTGAGTTTTGCAATCATTTAATTGAAAATTAGCTGGATCTCCAAAACCTGGTGCAAGTGCATGCCGCATAAACACAACATTAGCATTGATCTGGGAAATTGCCGATATTAAGGTGCTAGCAGGTTCAGCATTTACAATTGTTCCACAGGTAAGGAGAAAAGTTAAAGTGATTGATAATATTTTCAACATATTGGATAATTTCTTTCTAGTTCCAGAAATGTGCATTAAACAAGTACTATGGAGTAACTAAAGCTTTATTTGCTGAAATTGAAATATACACCTAAATTTCAATTTGTGTTTTGCTGCCATCACTAGTCATTATAAATTTTTTAGCATTATCAAGGCCAATAAAATATTTAAATATTCATATCTAACTGAGCGATGGCAATACCGCTCTCACCTGCAACTGCATATAGTAGATAAAACGTCCCATTTTCTATATACACTGCTGGATCACGGAGTTGATTAACGTAGCCATAGGCTGTACTTCGAACTGAAGAAGTTAGAGGTGCATCAGCACCTTCCCAGCTAAACTCTGGACGCAAAATTTCTACTGAACGGCTTTCCTTCCAATCCATCCAGTCACTGGAAAGGTCTATACTACTATGCAATATAATTTCTGGAGCATGGCCTACCTCGGTCCAAAAAACTTGCAGTACGCTGTTGTATATAAATAATGCAGAATGCCGCATATTCGGGTTGAATAACATTGGTCCTCGCTCAAACCCACGAAGTCCATCATGCGAACGGTAAAGTTGGCCTGGCATAGCTAATGCGTAGCTCCATTGGTCATGTTGAAATACTCGAAAATAGGAACTACCAAGAATTTCTGGTAGCACAGTGAAGTTGATCCCATCAGCTGAAGTCGCAACGCGTGTTGTTTGTTTGGCATAACTTTCAAGACCATGAAAATACATCACGATGCGCTTTGATTTATTATCAACATGTACATCAGGCGAGGCAATATGAGGCGTGCTGGCATCCGTATGAAAGCTGTGTGACCGGCCCACTGATGGAGAATACGCTAGTTCAAAATCTGTTATGGCTTCACGCGGTGTTTTTGGAGAATTTGTCGGAAACAAAGAATTGCAGAGATGGAGGCTGCCTGGCTCATAGATGAGCCATGGTCCTGTTAACTCATCGGCATATGCAAGTCGTATGTAGCTGCCCTTATGGTCAGCAAAATATAAATAGTAACGACCCAATGGATTCACCACCCAGTCCGGTACTCGGATTAAGGAAGGTCCTTGAATATTAAGACCAATCGAAGGATGTGTTTTAGGTGTGATTATTGGATGATCTAGTAACCTTGTTGCTATAGGCATAAATGATTATCCATAGATTCAATAGAAATTTTCATCGTTTGAAGGGCCTATATAAAAAAATGAATGCTGATAAAATAAAGGTTATTTGTTTCATGACTCAAGATTACTCAAAATTTTAAAAACGTCAAATCGAACTGTTAAGATTTGATCATATAGCCTGTATCTTTCACAATAGCTGAGTGCATCTTAATATGTTTAGTAAGTCTGGCTGTTAATTATTCAGTTTGATATTAACAAAATGGCGCAGCTATAGGCTTAGTTATTATGGTGATCCGTAAATTATTGAAATAAACGATTTAACTATAGCCTGAGGGTCTTAGGTTTTTAGATGTATTATAAATTATTATCCAAAACTACGTTCTAGATTAGGCACAATTATACATTAAGCATTTTTCAACAAATTTTTCTATTTAAGGACAAAAATTTGGTTATTTTTCCTTAAATAAAAATAAACAGCGACCCTAAGGCCGCTATTTTTAGTTTACGGTTTCTTTTGCGTCTGCCTGACGTTGAAGTTCACTCCGATAAAGTGCCATGAAGTCAATTGGATCAACATTTAATGGCGGATACCCACCATCAGCAGTTGTATTACGCACAATTTGGCGAACAAATGGAAATAACATCCTTGGACATTCTATCATTAAAAAAGGATGTAATTGATCTTCTGGCACGTTTTCAACATGGAAGACGCCCGCATAATCAATTTCTAATAAGAATACCTTTTTTTCATCTGCATCGGCATTTATAGTTAGTTTTAATATGACTTCATAATTATCATTGTCGCCTTTACGAGCATCAAGATTTACCTGTACGTTGATTTCAGGCGATGCTGAATTACCAAGGTTCTTTTGTGCAGCAATATTTTCAAATGAAAGATCACGAATATATTGATGTAGGCACTTCATTACTGGTGGTTGTGGTGCTGATTTTGCAGCTTCTTCTTCTTTAGCCATTTGAATGCTCCATTTACTATCGGTAATTGGCTTAACAATTATTGCACTTAGCTACAATCATTCTTTATCTATTTGGTTATTAGTGTGTTTACCTTTTTTGTTAGACTCATTTTCTTCATTAACAACTGTGAAATCAGCATCATATACATCTGATTGCGTAGTCTTTTCTGCAGTATTACTATTAAAGGCATTCATATTGGCTTTGCTTGCAATTTTTGCAGCTCCAGCTTTTATTATAACAGTCCTAACCCCAGGTATTAATAAAGCAAGTCCAACTGCATCTGTAAAGAAACCTGGCGTAAGCAAAACTACACCTGCAATTAAAATCATGGCACCATGAGCTATTTGACTCATTGGATTCTGACCAGCCATTATCGAATTCTGGAGGCCGCTAAAGGCTGACATACCCTGAGAGCGTAATAGGGATGTTCCAATGAAAGCTGTAAGTAATACTATTGCCAAAGTAGGATATAAGCCAATAAAGCCACCCACTTTGATAAAGAGTGCAATTTCAATAATTGGAACTGCAATAAATATAAATAACATCAACATTTTGTGTCCTCGCAAATTGGTTTAGTCTTTCAGTGGACTATCACCCTTGGGTGACTTAGATATGGGACAAACAACAGTATGACCAGTCCTGTTATAAATAAATTTAAAAAGGTTTGAAATGAGTGACCCAATGTTCCAACTAGCTATCTTAGGCGTTATAGCGCTTTTTGTAATTTTGCGCCTCCGTAGTGTTTTGGGAACGCGTACAGGATTTGAGCCAACGAATGTAACTAATCCATCCCCACCTCAAGTAAATGATAAATTAAAACCTGAAGAAGTTAAAAATACTATTGATCGTGATATTGCAGATTACGTTCCAATTGATAGCCCTTCAGGCAAAGCATTGGCTCAAATGAAAAAAGCTGAACCATCTTTCTCTGCAACAGAGTTCATCGGTGGTGCAAGAGAAGCATATGAAATGATTCTAATAGCATTTGAGGAGGGTGATCGCGATGGTCTTCGCCCCTTCTTAGCGGATGATGTGTACGATAGTTTTGAATCAGTTATCAAAAAGCGTGAAGATGCTGGGTTAAATATTGATGCTACGTTTATTGGACTACGTGAAATTAAACTTACAGACGCTGAATATGATTGGCGGACTAAAGAGGGTGAAGTTACCCTGACATTAATAGCTGAACTTACAACTGTTGTGAAAAATGCTAAAGGTAAGATCATTGAAGGCGATAAAAATGTTATAAAACGCCAAAAAGATGTTTGGACATTCTCTCGAGTTATGGGAAATGATAATCCAAATTGGACTTTAATTGCCACTGGTGAATAACTAAGTGATCTGTCTTTAATTTGTGTGTATTAATGGTTTTATGATTTTTTTGTATATTATATTTATAACTGCAAACCTACAAGCTATCGGGCTTACGTAAATGGTAGGCCGTAAGCCAAGAGGGCTCACTCAAGAGGATTTAGAGATTTGGCGGCAGGTTGCCGCACAACTTAAGCGTGATAAACCAGAAATCCCAATGATGTCATCAATTAAAGGAACTAGAATTCACAAAGCAGTGCAGCCTTTGCCTAGTATACCAACCATTCGATCATTTATGGTTGGTGAAAAAGTAATGGAAAGCAAAATTAGCCAGCCACCAAATTTTTATCAAGAAAGACAGAGAACCTCACCAAATATGGACGGTAAAAACTTTCAAAGATTGGTTAGGGGACAATTAGAGGTTGAGGGAACTTTAGATTTACATGGGTTAACTGCTGACCAAGCTAAAGCACAATTAATGGCATATATTACGCATTCTCATGCTATGGGTAAAAGGCTAATTATAGTTATTACTGGTAAAGGTAAGCATAAGGGATACGATGAGTTTAATAGACCAATTAAGGGCATACTTAGACAAAACCTGCCAGATTGGTTAAGTGGACCAGCATTATCGCAAAAGGTTTTACAGGTTTCACAAGCACAGCCAAAACACGGTGGATCAGGCGCATATTATGTCTATCTACGTCGAAAGCGGTAAATATTTTTTCGAATTATTAGTTACTTTTTTGACTGCTGTAGTTGTGTGTCGAGAATCTGGTATATTTTTTGCATTTGATCATATAGCCTTAGATCAGTTTTTCTGATCTGCTAACTTTATGCACCTTAGCATCGTTTGGACTTTTTCAGTACGGTGGAGGTCAACATGTGTGACCAGCCATATTGGCACGGACCACTCCTGATTTGGGGTAAGAACACGGTGAAATCCTCCATAAATTTTTGCTTTATAATCTTCTATACAACCAATACCTATTCCGGCTAAAACTGCCTTAAAGTTGACATTTACGTGTTGGGTTGACATCGCAATCATGTCAGGGCGTACAATGTTTTTTATCCATTGTCGGACTGAGAGATTTCCTCCAAATCTTGGTGGCAGGACAAACTGATGGTTATCAAAGTCACCAGTATCTTTTGGCATCCCAAACCTTTGGATATAGCTTTCGTGGGCGTAAAGGTTAAAGTTGATCTGCGCAAATTTACTCACAACGTAATCAGGATGATCTGGTTTTGGACCAGCACGCAATGCGATATGCGCTTCACCATATTCAAGTCGTGCGAGGTTTTCACCAGCGTCAAGATGTACAATACAATTTGGATTTTCTGCTCTAAAATTTGAGATTGGTTTCATAATTAGCTCAGCAAAACCTGCTAGAATTGTCAGTTTTAGCTCACCTTCGAGCGTAGCTTTTTTACCCTCTACTCGACCCGCTAAATCTTCGATAAGCTCCTCCGTCTTTTGTGCTACTCGAAGTACATCTTCACCTAACTCTGTAAGCGTATAGCCTCGTGCGTGTCGGATAAAAATGCGAGCGCCAAACTCTTCTTCAAGCACGTCAATGTGACGGTTTACAGTCGCGCGGTGGAAACCAAGTGTAGTCGCCGCTGCACTTACAGTGCCAAGCTTTGCCACTTGGTATGCTGTTCGAAGTTCAGCCCATTTGTCCATATTACTTATACCTATTTTACGCGCATTTCATGTGCATATACGCTCATTGTGTCTAGTAATGATGCAATACATAAATAGGGGCAAGCAAAAAAAGGAGTTATAAAAATGACTGAATCACCAAAATGTGGATGTGGCCGTTCCCCAACAGGCAACTGTATCGGGTGGCATGCTCTCTCTGAGGAAGAGTATCAAGAAAAGAAAACTGCCTATGAAGCGCGTCAGGCTCAAAAATCTTGAAAATGAATAATTTCTGGGTGACTGCGCAATGGTAACTACCCAGCCAATGCTTTGACTAGGATTCCCAGATCTATCTTAAGGTAAGCCAAATCCTAAGAATTATCCTTCTAAATTGGAGAAATAACTTGAACACTATTTTAAAAACGACCGCGCTTGGAGTATCTTTATTGCTAACAATGCCCGTATTGGCGCAGGCAGAGAGTTATACGATCGATCCCTCACATTCCTTTGTGAAATTTGAAACCAGCCATTTGGGTGTTTCAAAGCTGTCAGGCCGTTTCAACAACATCGCAGGAAAATTGAGGTATGACCCAGCCGTGGGAGAAGAAAGTCAAAGCGTCGAAGTCAGCATTGACACCAGTAGCCTTGATACAAATTGGGCTGATCGCGATAAGCATTTGCGCAGTGGCGATTTCTTCAATGTGGCAAAATTTTCAAACGCTACTTTTAAAAGCACTAAATTTAACGGTGACGCTTCTGGTGGAACTTTGACAGGTATATTAACTTTTTTGGGTGTCAGTAAAAATATAGAGTTTCCGATTACGAAGATTGGAGAAGGTAAGGATCCATGGGGCGGTTATCGCGTCGGATTTGAAGGAATCTATAAGATGACACGAAAAGACTTCGGCATGGACTTTAATCTTGGCCCGGCAGCTGAGTTAGTGAATGTAACCCTGCAGATCGAAGCAATAAAAGACAAATAGAATCTTAAGCTGTCCCGGCAGATGATCGGGACAGTTTCAAACATCAGTTGCATGGAGATCTGGGATGACTTCCGAAATTAAAAAAAAATCATATTCTCTCAGTACAAAACTGCTGCACTGGTTGATTGCTGGGCATATGATTGGTCTGATCGTTTCTGGTTGGTGGATTGTAGATCTTTCCTTTTATTCCAGCTGGTATTATTATGCTCCAAGTCTGCACAAGTCTTTTGGAGCTGTGGTTTTCCTTATTGGTTTGCTCCTTCTACTTAATAAATTCCGAAAGCGTCCGCCTACACTGGCAGGTCACACTAATTTAGAAAAACTAGCCTCAAAGTTTGCGCATTTTCTCCTCTTTGCGAGCGTGCTTACGATCCCAATTTCTGGTTATATATTCACAACATTTACTGGTCAAAATGTTTCAATATTCAATACCTTTAACATTCCTGCTGTCTTCGTGACTTCAGAAAAAATCCGTGACTTGGCAATCGAATTCCATATTTATGCCTCATACGGAATAGCTGGGGTGGTTTTCGTACACGCAGGTGGGGCGTTAAAACACCATTTTTTGGACAAAGACCGCACTTTGCGCAGGATGCTTTGGTGATTGTCTTTTGTGGCTGCCACGCCTTCAGGTCATCGGCGCAGCAGTTCTTGGTGGCACTATGGTATGTGCCGTCTTGACCCATTGGTTCATTCTTGGTTCATCTGCAGTTCCTGCAATCGTACTCGGGCTTCTATGTGCTGCGGTTCTATATATTTACCGCACCCAAATTCCAGAAGTTCTGGGTGGCCGAAGGTCATCCAGACGCTAACAGAAAGGCAATTGCATGGGTTTATTACGGGACGGACTTTGGGTTGATAAGTGGTACGACACCAAAGAAACAGGCGGACGTTTCGTGCGTAAAGCGCCAGAATTTCGTAACTGGATTACTTCAGATGGTTCAGCAGGCTCAAGTGGAGACGCTGGTTTCAAGGCAGAGGTAAATCGTTATCATCTATATGTATCACATGCCTGCCCATGGGCGCATCGTACATTGATCTTTCGAGCATTAAAAGGATTAGAAAAAATGATTTCGGTGTCAGTTGTACATTGGTACATGGCTGACAAAGGTTGGACATTTGAACCGGGGAATGGGACGGTTCCAGATACTGTTAGTGGCTCAAATTATATGTATGAGATCTATACCAAAGCGAAGGCAAATTATTCTGGCCGGGTTACAATTCCAGTTTTATGGGACAAAAAAACTAAAACTATTGTATCAAATGAATCCTCTGAAATTATTCGGATGTTTAATTCTGCCTTTGACAAAATTGGTGCAACTGCGGGCGATTATTATGCTGGACCAAAACGAATAGAAATAGACGCGCTAAACGATAGAATCTACAACACGCTGAATAATGGTGTTTACAAAGCTGGTTTTGCAACAACACAAAATGCTTATGAAGAGGCAGTTGTGCCTTTGTTTGAAACGCTCGACTGGCTTGATGCACGCCTTGCAGACCAGCGGTATCTGACGGGTTCTACAGTTACTGAGGCTGACTGGCGTTTGTTCACTACTCTGGTACGGTTTGATCCTGTTTATGTAGGGCATTTCAAATGTAACATTCGGCGCATCTCTGACTATGCAAACCTATCTGGATATGTGCGTGATCTATATCAACAGCCTGGTGTGGCAAAGACTGTGAATATGGAGCATATTAAAAATCACTACTATGCCAGCCATGAAACAATCAACCCATCTCGCGTGATCCCTATCGGGCCAGCAATCGATTTTACATTACCACACAACCGCACAAAATTAGGATAGACAATGGCGCAAACAGTTCCAATCATCGCAAATATTAAGCCGATCAAAGTAGACCTAGAGGCAGGTAAAAATTATTTTTGGTGCAAGTGTGGTCTCTCCCAAAGCCAACCATTTTGTGATGGTTCACATGCTGGCACAGATATTAAGCCCCTGAGGTTTACAGCCGAAATAACTGGGGCTGCGGGGTTGTGTCAGTGTAAATCGACCGCAAATGCGCCATTTTGTGATGGATCACATGCCACTTTAGGTAATTTGAGTGCTGGTGATCCCGCTCCAGCACCAAAATCTGAACTACCAGTAGCAATAGCAACCCCTGAAGAACCCACAGTTGCACGCATTCATGAACTGGCACGTAATGGTTTATCGAAACTCGGACATCATGGAGAAATGGGATCAATGGGTGTCCCACGTAAGGATTTGCCTCATTGGGATGATATTCAAATTCTAACTGCTCAAATGGCAAGAAAACCTCTATTGGACAATATATCTGTTAAAACATCAGTAACTATTGGCCCACGTGCAGCAAAACCCTTGATGCTTGATATTCCTTTATTTGTTTCTGACATGAGTTACGGTGCTTTGTCAGAAGAGGCAAAAATAGCCCTTGCACGTGGCGCACAGTTGGCAGGCACCGGAATTTGCTCAGGCGAAGGCGGGATGTTGCCCGAAGAACAGGCCGAAAATGCACGATATTTCTATGAACTTGCTTCTGCTAAATTTGGTTGGAAGCCTGAATTGGTAGAACGCGTGCAAGCGTTTCACTTCAAAGGCGGCCAAGGTGCAAAAACTGGAACCGGTGGGCACCTTCCTGGCGAAAAAGTTCAAGATAAAATCGCAGAGGTACGTGGGTTAGAGCCAGGCCAAAGTGCTATTTCACCTGCAACCTTTATTGACCTCCATACGCCTGCTGATTTCAAGAAAGTAGCCGATGAAGTACGCGAACGTTCTGGCGGGATTCCGATCGGATTTAAATTGTCAGCAAATCACATCGAAGATGATATTGATTTTGCACTGGCCGCCAGTGCAGATTATATCATTCTTGATGGCCGTGGTGGTGGAACGGGTGCAGCACCTTTAATCTTCCGTGATCATATATCAGTGCCAACAATCCCAGCACTGGCGCGCGCGCGCCGGCATTTGGACGCAAAAACTGGCCGTGATGTTACGCTTGTGATCACTGGCGGGTTGCGAATGGCTGAAGATTTTTCTAAAGCAATGGCACTTGGTGCAGATGCTATAGCAGTATCAAATTCTGCCATGCAGGCGGTAGGATGTATCGCTGCCCGAATGTGCAATTCCAATAATTGCCCCGTTGGCGTGGCAACTCAAAAACCTGAATTACGAAAGCGGTTGGATGTACAAATAGGTGCAGAAAAATTGGCGCGTTATTTTCATTCGAGTGTAGAATTGATGCAGGTGCTCGCGCGTGCATGTGGCCATTCGAATTTATCTGATTTCCGACATTTGGACATCACAACGTGGAAGCGGGAAATGGCAGACCTAAGTGGCGTGAAATTCGCGGGGTTTAACAAATAACCTAGTAGTACGGCCAAAGGAAATAAAATGATAAAATCACACCAAAGTAGTTCAATTGAAGAAGTACAAACCGACGCCGCAAAAAGGCGCGCTAGTGGAGAGTTTGTGCGTGGTGTTAGTGGTTTTCGCCATGCAATTGGTGATCCTAATTTTCCACCTGAAGAAAATCGATACCATTTATTTGTTGCATTTAATTGTCCGTGGTGCCACCGTGCAACCCTCGCTCGTAATGTTCTTGGTCTGCAAAGCAGTATTACTATGGATGTGGCATTCCCTAGCCGTACAGAAACAGATGATAGTGCTGGACCTAACTTATGGCAATTTGCGCCTGAACGTATTTCAATAGCAACTGGTTCGCCATTACCTGAATGCACATCAGAAACTGCAACAGACAAATCCTATAGGTTAATAAAAGAAATTTATGCCGCTGAAGGGTCTGCTGAACAATCGGTGCCCATCCTTTATGATAAAAAAGAAAAGCGGATTGTTAATAATGAAAGTGCTGAAATCATCCGTATGTTAGATGCAAATGCAAGAAAATTGGGTGCTAATATGACAGAAAATATGCACCTTTATCCAGAAGACGAAACAGTGCAAAATGAAATCGATATATTAAATAAAACAATATATACGACTATCAACAATGGTGCTTACAAAGCAGGTTTTTCATCTGACCAACAAATTTATGCCACAGCATTTCATGATTATTTTCAAACCTTGAGAGAACTAGAAAAAAAATTAGCAGGAGACGACCGCCCATTCCTTACGGGTGACAATTTCACAGAGGCTGATCTACGTCTATTTCCAACGCTGTATAGACATGATCCAGTCTACTATTTGCGAATGAAACTAAACGGGGCAAAAATTTTAGATTATCCTCACTTATGGCGGTGGCTTTGCAGAGTCTACGCTCTCCCAGGTGTTGCAGAAAGCAATGCATTAACACATTGTAAGCAAGGGTATTTTGGTCGAACATGGAATAAAACAATACCAGCGGGACCTATAAAGCCCATGCCCTATCCATTAGCATACAAACATCCAGAATTGAGTACTAAACGGTAAAACTGATGATAAAATTTACGTATCCAAATCACCCAACAAGGCATGGATATATGTCTGAAAAAATACAGGGCGAATATATTTTATCAGCGGTTTCTAAAGAAATCCTTCCAGTTGACGCACATCGCATACCAGACATAATTTCATTAAACGCGTCTAATAATAAATCTAAACCTATTCAATTTTGGCAATTATATTCTGTGCTTGGTCAAGATACTATTGTTAATATTATAGAAAATTTTTATGGTCGTGTCTATGAAAACGAAACTTGGTTTACTTCCGTTTTTGCTAAAGTCGGGGATGTTGGACACCATATTAACACGCAAGCCTCAATGTGGTTAGATATAATGGGTGGTGGCCCATATTATCATGGGGCAGACTTTAGACTAAACTTTCACCATAAACACAATGCAATCCAATTAATGAATGAAAAGGGCGCACTACGTTGGTCAGAGCTAATGCTTGAGACCCTAGATTATTCAAATAAGCATATCTCAAGTGATCCACGTATCAGAATAAGCATTAACACGTTTTTAAATCACTTTATGGCAAAATACTCAGAAGATTTTAAATTTAAAAATATAGGGTTTTTTAAAAATACCAATCCACCATACAAACAGAAAATTAATTTTCTTAAAATGTCAAAAGAAGCAATAGAATCTCTCACAGAACATGAGCTTAAACAGGCTCTCATAGAGCAGGGTGTAAATGTATCCAATTATACTAGTAAAGAAAAACTCATAAATAAAGCTATGATGATTTAAATATCTTTAAAAACCTTTTGTTGTTAAATTCTAAAGTACATAACGTGATATATCGCTACTCCTTGCTAATTCTCCGAGGTGCTGTTCAACAAAATCAGCGCTAACCACAACCGCTTCGCCGGATCGATCTGGCGCAGTGAAGCTAAGTTCTTCGAATACGCGTTCAATGATCGTGTGTAAGCGGCGTGCGCCAATATTTTCGATGCTCTCGTTTACTTCAGCTGCAATTTTTGCCAGTGCGGCTATACCATCGACTGTAAAGGTAACGTTAACACCTTCAGTTGCCATAAGAGCAGAATATTGGCGTGTCAGAGCATTATCTGTTTCAGTCAATATCCGTACAAAATCTTTTTCTGTTAATGCGCGAAGCTCTACTCGAATAGGTAGTCTTCCCTGTAGTTCTGGAAGAAGATCAGAAGGCTTTGCGGTATGAAATGCACCTGATGCAATGAATAAAATGTGGTCAGTTTTAACTGGCCCATGTTTTGTAGATACGGTTGTTCCTTCAATCAAGGGAAGTAAATCACGTTGAACACCTTCACGTGATACATCCCCTCCACGCGCATCTGATTTTGCACAGACTTTGTCTATTTCATCTAAAAATACGATACCACTTTCTTCAACAGCCATTACCGCTTCTTTAGTTACGGCTTCTTGATCAACTAGCTTATCAGCTTCTTCACTTATCAAAATCTTGTAACTATCAGCTATTCGCATTTTGCGTTTTGTTGTTCTCTCACCCATAGCCTTGCCAAACATTTCTCCAATGTTCATCATACCCATTCCAGGTTGGCCAGGTATATCCATCATACCGCCCATTGGATTAGATGTATCGGCAAGTTCTAATTCAATTTCTTTGTCATCGAGCAAGCCTTCGCGTAGCTTTTTACGAAACATCTCACGAGTTTGCTCACGTGCATCTGTACCACAGAGTGCATCCAATACGCGATTTTCTGCGCTTTCATATGCACCAGTTTTAACCTTTTCGCGCTTATCATCGCGCACCATTACAATTGCGCTATCTACAAGATCACGAACTATTTGCTCAACATCGCGACCAACATATCCAACCTCTGTAAATTTAGTTGCTTCTACTTTTAAAAACGGTGCTTTGGCTAACTTTGCTAAGCGTCTGCTTATTTCAGTTTTACCAACACCTGTTGGGCCAATCATTAAAATGTTTTTAGGGTAAACTTCATCACGAATGTCATCACTTAATTGTTTGTGGCGCCACCTATTGCGTAAGGCAACTGCTACAGATCTTTTGGCATCGTTCTGTCCAATTATATATCGATCTAATTCTGATACAATTTCGCGGGGAGTAAGGTCTGTCATTTAGATATTTTTTCCACTGTCATATTGCCATTAGTAAACACGCATATCTCTGCAGCTATGGTTAAAGATTTACGAGCGATTGTTTCTGCGTCTTGATCGCTATCAATTATTGCGCGGGCTGCAGCTAAGGCAAAATTTCCGCCAGATCCAATTGCTGCAATTCCATGCTCAGGCTCTAATACGTCACCAGCCCCTGTAATCACAAATAGGTCAGTGCCATCTGTAACAATTAACATTGCTTCAAGGTTTTTGAGATACTTGTCCATTCGCCAATCTTTAGCTAATGAGATTGATGCTTTTGCCAATTGACCAGGGGATGCCTCCAGTTTGGCCTCTAATCTCTCAAGCAATGTAAAAGCATCTGCAGTAGAGCCCGCAAAGCCACACACTACATCGTGACCACCAGGTGAAATACGCCTAACCTTACGAGCTGAGCCTTTGATAACAGTATTACCAAGACTAACCTGACCATCACCTGCGACGACAACTTCGTTTCCTTTACGTACACCTATGATTGTAGTTCCGTGCCAACCCGGAAATTTAGTATTTTCCATAATAAACTGCCTTTCGTTAAGTGTAGATATACGAATCTACTAACTGAATGACAACATTTCTGATGAATTAATAAAGTGCAGGCGGATTTATGTATTAATCTAAAATGTATGTCTAAACTCATTTTCAATGAAAAATGCCACACTTATTTTTAAATGTGGCATTTGTATTTAATAATAGTAATAATTTTTACTCTAATTTACGTTCAATCTCTTCTGTTTCAAAGATTTCAATTACGTCACCTACACGAATATCTTCGTACTTTTCAAATGCCATACCACATTCTTGACCCATGTGAACGTCTTTGACTTCATCTTTGAAGCGCTTCAAAGTTTTTAGGCGGCCTTCGTGGATAACCACGTCGTCACGCAGTAGACGTACACCAGCTGCACGCCTTGCAATACCTTCAGTAATTTCACAACCACCAATTTTACCAACACCAGTAATTTTGAAAACTTCTTTAATCTTTGCATAACCAATAAAGGTTTCTCTAACCTCTGCTGATAGTAACCCAGATGCTGCAGCTTTTATATCGTCAACTAAATCATAGATAATAGAGTAGTAACGAAGTTCTACGCTCTTTTGATTGGCTGATGCACGTGCGGGTGCGTTGGCACGGACATTAAAGCCTATGATTGGTGCTCCAGAAGCCTCTGCTAATGTAACGTCAGATTCTGTAATTGCTCCAACGCCTGAGTGTAGAACTCTAACGCGAACTTCATCGTTACCAATTTTTTCCATAGCCTGAACAATTGCTTCGGTTGAACCTTGAACATCCGCTTTAACTACAATTGGTAATTCAGATACATTTTGATCTGCTTTAGCTTTAGCCATCAATTGATCTAATGTTGTTGCAGATCCAGCAGTGGCTTTCTTATCTTTAGCGGCCTGTTGGCGATAATTAGAAATTTCACGCGCCTCTGCTTCTGAGGTTACTACATTCAGTACATCACCTGCTGCGGGCGTTCCGTTTAGGCCTAGAACTTCTACTGGAACTGATGGTCCTGCTTCGAGTACTGTCTCACCTTTATCATTTATTAAGGCGCGAACTTTACCCCATTGTTCACCTACAACAAAAATATCACTCTTACGAAGAGTACCATTTTTGACAAGAACAGTTGCAACTGGTCCACGACCAGTATCTAGTTTAGCTTCGATTACTGCACCATGTGCTGCACGATCTGGATTTGCATTCAGTTCCAATAATTCTGACTGCAATGCTATCGCTTCTAACAAATCATCAAGACCTGTACCTTTAAGCGCTGATATTTCAACGTCCTGTACGTCACCTGACATAGCTTCTACTACAACTGAGTGTTGTAATAGATCTGTTCGAACACGAATTGGGTCAGCAGCTTCGTGGTCCATTTTATTAATAGCAATGATTAACGGAACGTTTGCTGCCTTTGCGTGTGCAATAGCTTCAATAGTCTGAGGCATAACGCCATCGTTTGCAGCGACAACCAAGACAACGATATCTGTTACTTGTGCGCCACGAGCACGCATTGATGTGAAGGCAGCGTGTCCAGGTGTATCAAGAAAAGATAATAGTGTACCACCGTCTGTTGTAACTTGATAAGCTCCAATATGTTGTGTAATGCCACCAGCCTCGCCCGATACAACGTTTGTTTTGCGTAATGCGTCTAAAACAGATGTTTTACCATGATCGACGTGTCCCATAATTGTTATTACTGGAGCTCGCGGTTTTAAATCTGCCACATCATCGGCCACTAGCTTAATTGCGTCTTCTACATCAGCATCAGAAACACGTACAACTTTGTGACCAAATTCCTCAACAATCAACTCTGCAGTATCTGCGTCAATTGTTTGATTTTGTGTGGCCATAATGCCGTTTGTCATCAAGGCTTTTACCACTGCTGCAGTTTTTTCAGCCATACGATTAGCTAATTCTTGTACAGTAATAGCTTCTGGAACCTGAACATCACGTACAACTTTTTCGCGCTCGCCCATGTTTGCGCCAGCCATTTTGCGGCGTTCACGGTCTTGCTTACGTTTAATGGATGCTAGTGAACGTTGGCGATTACCACCGCCACCTAAGGCTTGATTAATTGTTAATTTACCAGATCGTCGACGATCGTCCCCACCTTTTTGCTTCTTTGGCTCCTGCTTAGTGTCTTTTCGAGGAGCATCATCGCGCTTTGGCGCTATGCGATCACCGGCCTCTGCTTTAAGAGCTGCTGCTTGAGAAGCGGCAGGATCATCTGCAGGAGCAGATTTTTCAACTTTAACTTTTTTAGGAGCTTCAGCGGGTTTATTTTTTTCTTCGTCGCGCACACGTATTTTTTCAACACGCTCTTCTTCGACACGCTCTTTTTCATCACGTAAACGGCGGCGTTCAGCACGCTCTACTTCGCGCTCTTTTGTATCAGCTTCTTCTCGCGCTTTACGATCATTTTCTTGAGCGGCCGCTGCCATTAATGCTTTTCTACGGCGATCCAGTTCTCCATCAGATACACCAGCTGGACGCGGTCCACCTGAAGCTCCTGCGCCGCCTTTGCCTGGCACTATCACACGTTTGCGTTTCTTTTCTACGACTACAGACTTGCTGCGCCCATGTGAAAAGCTTTGCTTTACGTGGCCTGGGCCAGAACTACTGCGCAGTCCTAATGGTTTTTTATCGTCGCTCATTCGTAATCACCTTTCTGTGCTGATTTAATCAGCTTTTGCCCATTTTGCGAATACCAGCAAGGCGGGTAGCCTCGGCGCGGACTTTTTTTGTAAGTCCACCACCTGTCAGCGCCGCGTGTATCGCATAGTCTCGTCCAAATGCCAAACCCAATTCTGCTTGGGTCAGACAGTTAAAATATACATTCTTACCTTCAGGAGAGCGGAGTTTGCCTAGTTGACGCTCAGACCCATCACTTGCTTGAATTAAAATTCTTGCTCGTTGAGAAATTAAAGCGCCTTTAACAACCTCAAAACCACTAACAACTTCTCCACCACGACGTGCTAAAGATATAGTTTCTATTACACGCTTTACTAACAGACGTTCAATTAAGTCCAAAAAAGCTTCAGGTATTTTAGCTGGTGCCTTTGCCGCGCGTGAGAATAGATTCTTAGTAATGGCACTCAATAATACATCACGTTTAGCAGAAACCCAAATACCCCGGCCTGGTAATTTCTCTGAAAGATCAGGAGTAACCACGCCTTCAGGGCTTAGAGCAAAGCGAATAAGCTCTTCTTTTAAGTGAGAACTACCAAGCGCAATACATTTGCGCTCAGGGTCTGTGTTACGTTTGGGTTGAGAACCTCGTGTCACGAGCAATACCTGAGACCTGAAACATCAGGCCTCAGCCCCCTCTACGCCAGTGCCCGCTTCTGCGGCCTCGGCGGCTGCGGCATCTTCTGCCATTTGCTCCTCTGTAACCCAACCAATTTGTAGGCGTGCCCGCATAATCAAGTCTTGGGCTTCTTGAATGTTTACATCAAAGCTTTCCAATACACCGATATCTTTATGACGCTCACCATTTACAGTTGTGAAACCACCGGCTAATTCCCAATCAGCGCAAGTTGCAAAATCTTCTAAAGATTTTACATCATCCTTACCAAGGGCAACTAACATTTGTGGCGATAACCCTTCGAAGTCAATCAAGTCTTGGGCTACGCCGATCTCACGAGCTTCGGCAATTGATTTAGCATTAATTTCATCCAAGCTTTCTCGTGCGCGTGCTTGAAGTTCACCTACTGTGTCTTCATCAAAGCCTTCGATCGTTAATAATTCATCAGCTTCAACATAAGCAACCTCTTCTAAGCTTGAGAAACCTTCTGAAACTAAAAGTTGTGCCACAACTTCATCAACATTCATTGTATCCATGAATAATTTTGAACGTTCTTCAAACTCTTTTTGACGACGTTCTGATTCATCTGATTCTGTCATTATGTCAATATCTAAGCCTGTTAACTGAGAGGCTAATCGCACATTTTGACCACGACGACCAATTGCTAATGACAATTGTTCGTCAGGCACCACTACCTCAATACGTTCAGCTTCTTCATCTAAAACAACCTTTGTTACTTCAGCAGGCTGTAATGCGTTGACTAAGAATGTTGGAGCATCCTCATTCCAAGGAATAATATCAATTTTCTCGCCACCCAATTCATTTACAACCGCCTGAACGCGAGACCCCCGCATACCTACACATGCACCAACTGGATCAATAGAGTTATCATATGATATTACACCAATTTTAGCACGTGAGCCTGGATCACGGGCAACAGCTTTAATGTCAATTATACCATCATAGATTTCAGGAACTTCCATTTTAAATAATTCAGCCATAAATTCTGGGGCTGTCCGTGAAAGAAATACCTGTGGGCCACGCATTTCAGAGCGAACTTCTTTAATAATTGCCCTAATACGGTCTCCATTACGAAACATTTCGCGGTTAACGAGCTGGTCACGACGACATACTGCTTCACCACGACCGACATCAACAATAACGTTTCCATATTCAACACGTTTAACTAGGCCATTAATAATTTCACCTTCGCGATCCTTAAATTCTTCATATTGACGATCACGCTCTGCTTCGCGGACTTTTTGTAAAATAACTTGCTTTGCGGATTGCGCACCAATACGACCAAAATCCATTGGTGGTAATCGGTCTATTATTAAATCTCCAACAGATGGACTTTCCTTGTGCGCTTTAGCCTCTTCCACAGTCATTTCTGTGTACATATTCTCAGCTTCGTCACCTTCAACAACTACGCGAACACGCGTCATTTCTAATTCGCCAGATTTGCGATCAATAAATGCACGGATATCAAGTTCAGCACCATATTTTGATTTGGCCGCTTTAGCATAAGATTCCTCCATTGCTTTTAGAACAAGATCAGGGTCAATCATTTTTTCACGAGCAACTGAGTCTGCAATTTGTAAAAGCTCTAGGCGATTAGCACTAGTTATAGCCATGGGTTATTCCTCTTCTGTTTCTATGTCGTCAAAATCACTTTCGACTATATTCACGCGGCTTTTTTGCGCAGCTGCGACCAACTCATCTGTCAGGACTAATTTAGCTTCTGACAACCACTCAAAATTCAAACCAATTATACCTTGTTGAATTTCAATTAACACATCATTACCTTCAACGCCACGCAGCACGCCCTTAAAGCGGCGCTGGCCATCAATTAATTCAGATGTCTCAACCTTGATTTCAAAATCTTCCCAAGCAATAAAATCCTTTAAACGTGTAAGGGGACGATCCATACCAGGGCTTGAAACCTCTAATGCATATTCAACTTCAATTGGATCTTCAACATCAAGGACTGCACTAACCTCTGTTGAAATCTTAGAACAATCATTTACGTCAATTCCACCATCAGGGCGTTCTGCCATGATTTGTAATGTTGTTGATTTCCCTGACAGTAAGCGAATGCGAACCAGTTCATAACCCAAATCTTCTATAATGGGTTGAACAATACTAGCCATTCGTTTGTCTATCGCTGATTTTGCAATTAAATCTGACATGTCTCTCACATAAAAAAACGGGCACACGGCCCGTCGTAAATTTCGATGGAAGACTAGGGTGGAAGCCAGTCTTTCCGCAATTAATATCCACATAGGCAGTTTTTTTATTAAGTGCAAGTGGATTCGAATTGTGATTTACACTCGCATTGATTTAGAACAAACCTAGAAAGTTTTACTTTATAGGCCTAAATTGATGGCACACAAACTGAAAGAGCATCATGGACACACGCATTTCAACACTATTTTACGCCACTGGTTTTTCAATTATGGTTGTTTGGTTGCTTTTTATTGGCCAAACAATTTTACTACCAATCGTATTAGGTGTTTTAACAGTTTATATTTTGGTTACTGCATCAACGGCAGTGGCTCGATGGCCTTTAATGGGCTCATTACCATCTATTGTGCATCGATTAATGGTTTTATTAATTTTTGTTATTATTGTGTTATTAATTGTGCTGATGATTTCAAATAATATTGAATATATTTTATCACAACTGCCATTATATCAAATGAACCTTCAAACTCTTGCTGACAGCCTTGCTGAAAAATTTGAATTAGAAAGTGTACCTAGTTTGGATAAAATAATAACAAACTGGTGGTCTAAATTAGATATACAATCGTTTGCTTTACGTGCGGTGGGCTCTATCTCGTCAGTAGGGTCTGTTTTATTTATGTCGATACTTTATGCGGGGTTTCTTTTTTCAGAAGTAGGGAATTTTCGAGAAAAAATGCTAAAAGCACTAGGTGGAGGTGCAGACCAAGCCCTAGGTCTAATGGCAGAAGTAAACAAACGTATTGGTGTTTATTTAACAGTAAAAACAGCAATTAATATTATTTTAGCGTGCGTATCATTTGTAATTATGTGGCTAATGAATATCGATAGTGCTTTATTTTGGGCAGTTATGATTGGGTTGTTGAATTATATTCCTTTCGTAGGCTCTGCAATAGGTGTGGGATTTCCTGTTGTTTTAACTCTAGCCCAGTTTGGCTCAGTATCCTGGGCAATCCTTGCTTTTGGATTACTTATGGCGGTTCAGACTTATGTTGGAAATGTTTTAGAGCCCAAAATGATTGGTAAATCTGTAAATTTATCAAGCTTTGTAGTTTTAGTGGCTTTAGTTTTTTGGACTGCATTATGGGGCTTACCTGGTGCAATTTTATCAGTTCCATTGACCTCAGTATTAGTAATTATACTGGCAGCAAATGGAGGAACTAAACCATTGGCTGTTATGCTCTCTGCAGATGGGGACCTTTAGTTGGGCCGTATGACTGAAATTGAAGTATTTGTTGCTATAATTGACAATGATGGTTTTACAGGCGCCGCAAATAAGTTGAAGCTTTCTAAATCCTCAGTATCAAAACATATTATGGCTCTGGAATCACGATTAGGTGTTACGTTGTTAAACCGTACTACAAGAAATGTTAGACCTACAGATATTGGTTTAAATTATTATGAAAAGTGCATACAAATTTTAACTGGTGTACGTGAGGCTGATTTAACAGTTACTTCAATGCAATCAACACCCCAAGGAATACTAAAACTATCAGCTGCAGGAGACTTTGGCTCAAATCATTTAGTTGGTGCCCTAACCCCCTTTTTAAAATTACACCCAAAAATTAAAGTCCATATGACTTTAGATAATCAGTTTGTGGATCTAGTTTCTGAGGGTTTTGATGTGGCTATTCGAATTGGAGATCTCCCAGATAGTTCTCTGCAGGCAAGAAAAATTGCCACTACGCAATTTGCAATTGTTGGGTCAGAGGATTACTTTAAAATTCATGGGAAGCCAGAAAAAATTGATGACCTAGCAGACCACCAATTACTAAAATATTCATTAGGTAAAAATGATAATTTTTGGAGAATTCCTACTTTTGGTGGTGATGAGCGACAATTTCGTGGAAGATATAGCTTAAGTGTTAATGATGGAAAATCTTTAATGTTTGCAGCAGAAGATGGCTTAGGGCTCGCATATCTTCCATGCTTTATTTATGGGAATTCTATTAGAAATGGTCGTTTGCAAAAAGTGCTACCTGACTTGAAGCTGCCAAAAGTAGGTATTTATATTGTGTATCCACCAGCAGATTATATCCAACCAAAATTACGCGTTTTTATAGATTTTTTAGTAAGTCACTTTAAGGATAAAAATAATGAAATTTGGTAATTATTGCTTAATGCGATAGTGATAGTGCCCAACTTTCTCCATACCCATGTTTATATAAAGTGAGCGAGCAGGCATATTTTCTATAACAGTAATTACTGCTAAATATTTTGCCCCTTTTTTGCTACCCCAACCAGCTATCTGGCTCATAATTTTTTTACCTAAACCCTTCCTGCGATGACTTTTCGATACCTCAACAGCATGCACCATTAATATATCGTTACTGATGGCTGCATAAGCAACAGCTGTAGCATCGATGTCTACATAAATTTTTGGAACTTTTGTACGCTTCATTACATCTAAGCGCGCTGGGCCAATGCCACCCTTCAGCCAAGTACTTTGCATTACAGCACTTGGAGTTAAGTGAAAATCACCATCATACTGTTTGTTTATTAACCCAATGGGTGAAGCTAGTATGACAACAGGATCTACTAAATCATAACCTTGTTTAGCTAAGTTTTCATCTAAAAGCTCTTCGCCTTTACGGATCATAAATATGTAATTCTGGTTAAGCGCGTCCATGGCAAGTTCAGCGTCTTTAATTTGTGCGTTAGCTTCAATCTGTACTGCTGCACTCACTCTTTTCCCACCACCTTTACCTTCTCTAATTAACCAACCTTTATGTGTTTGAGTTGATGCAGCGGGCCATGTGAAATCAATTACGTCATATAAATCTTTAATGCTTGGAAGTGTCATAAATTAAATGCTTTACGCACTTCTATTTCAGCGTCTAAAACTAATTTCTTGTCAGTAGAGCGTATAACAATATTAGCACCATGTTTATTATTTTCGTAAAATGGGTATGAACCTATTGAAGTATTTATAAACTGTTTTGCTATTAAACCTAACGGTACAGCTATTTTGCTCTCTGGTAGATCAACACGAACAGTTGTACTAATCATTTTGAGTCCTTTGTCTAGTTGGGGTAGTAGCCACTCTATCATACAATTAAAAACGCTTGGAACCCCTGCCATAACATGAACATTTTCAATACTAAACCCAGGTGCTTTAGATATAATATTATTAATTAAGGATGCGCCATCTGGGATTCTGGCCATCCGTAATCGAGTTGTAGTAAGATCATCTACACCGTTCTCATAATTTGTAGCTAAAATTAAACGTGCATCTTCACGAACGTCGATACTGATACCAAAAGCACTGGCTACACAATCAGCTGTAATATCATCATGCGTCGGACCAATCCCGCCACTAGTAAAAACATGATCATACTTAGTACGGGTTTGATTGATCGCAGTAACTATATCTGCTGCTTCGTCTGAAACGATGCGCACTTCAGAAAGGTTTATACCATGTTCGGTTAATTTGCCTGCTAAGTGATACATATTAGCATCACGAGTACGCCCAGATAAGATTTCATCACCAATAACGATCATTGCAGCGGTTGGGTTGGTCATTTATGTATTCCTTATGAAATTCGAAAGCGCCCTAATACGGGGAACCCTTACTCGTAGATATAAGCGTTTTTTAGCAGACGTCACGCTAGAAGATGGTTCTGAAATAACTGCGCATATTGCAAATCCAGGCTCAATGCTTGGAATGGCATTTCCTGGTGATAAAATTTGGCTCGAAACCAATGACGATCCAAAGCGAAAATTAAAATATTCATGGAAATTTATTGAGACAAGTACTACTTTAATTGGTGTTGATACTAGTGCTGCTAATCGAATAGTTAAAGAAGCGCTCCAAAGCCATAAAATTGATCTTAATTATGATAGCTTTAAATCTGAAGTTAAATATGGCGAAAATTCACGAGTAGACTTTTTGCTTTCTAAGAAAA
Organism: uncultured Amylibacter sp.; assembly: GCA_905181935.1. GTDB lineage: Bacteria > Pseudomonadota > Alphaproteobacteria > Rhodobacterales > Rhodobacteraceae > Amylibacter. The sequence goes on from CAJIZV010000002.1 coordinate 716,466, forward strand.
ATATGCCAGATACTTATCTCGAAGTAAAAAGTGTAACTTTATCCCGAAAGCCTGGATTAGCAGAGTTCCCAGATAGTAAAACTATACGTGGAGCAAAGCATATGGAAGAACTCGCGAATATGGTTTCCCAGGGTTATCAAGCAACAGTCTTATTTTTGGTTCAACGTACTGATGCTCTACAAGTCAGTGTAGCAGGCGATATAGATTTAAATTACCAACGTGCTTTTAGCTTAGCGGTTGTAGCTGGAGTTCAAGTCCTATGTTATGATTGCATAATTTCAAATGAAGGTATTACTTTAGGCAAAAGACTAGACTTGGCAAATACAAGTAATTCTGTTTAATCGAGTGCAAGTAGCAATAAGGTAGTTATCGTGATTAATAAACCTAGATTAAATGAAGATGGTATTACAATTCATACTCCAGAAGAGTTTGAAGGCATGCGAAAATCTGGTGCATTAGCTGCAGAGATTTTAGATATGATTACTGAGCATGTTATTCCTGGGGTTACTACGGAAGTTTTGGATCAATTAATTCATGATTATATGATTGCTTCTGGAGCTACACCAGCAACGCTTGGCTATCGTGGATATACTAAATCATCATGCATTTCTTTAAATCACGTTGTGTGTCATGGAATTCCAGCAGATAAAAAATTAAAAGACGGGGATATTTTAAATATTGATGTAACATGCATTTTAGATGGGTGGTTTGGTGATACATCTCGCATGTATGTTTGTGGTAAACTTTCACGCAAAGCAGAACGTTTAATTGATATTACGCACACGGCATTAATGTTAGGAATTGATCAGGTTAAACCTGGAAATACCTTTGGTGATATTGGTGCCGCAATACAAGCTTATGTAGAGGCGCAGCGTTGTTCAGTTGTTCGTGATTTTTGTGGGCATGGCTTGGGGCGTGTATTTCACTCTGCACCTAATGTTGTACATTTTGGACGGTGGGGCACGGGCCCTATTCTTGAAGAGGGTATGTTTTTTACGATTGAACCAATGGTAAATCTTGGGAAGCCACATACTAAAATTCTGTCAGATGATTGGACAGCTGTTACGAAAGATAAATCCCTTTCAGCTCAATTTGAACACTCCATTGGAGTAACTGCCACTGGAGTTGAAATTTTTACAAACTCTTCAATGGGTAATTTTTATCCAACTTGGGGGTAAATTTTAATTAACCTAATGCTCCGTGGCAATGTTTAAATTTTTTGCCTGACCCACATAAACACTTATCGTTACGAGTTAATGGAGGCCAAGTGCTAGGATTATTTTTGTCTATCTCTGGAGGCTTAGGAGCTTCAAGTTCGATGTCTAAACCATATGCTTCTTTCACACGTGCTTTAATGTCTTTAATACTCATACCTTGGCTTATTGCAGTTTGAATCTGTTGTTGTAATGCAGCCATCTGTTGTTCTGCAGACTGTGGCTTGAGGCGTGCCATTTGTCCTGTAATTGCTGTCCGCAAGCCATCAAGCATAGATTCAAAAAGCTCAAACGACTCATTTTTATATTCATTTAATGGGTCTCTTTGAGCATAACCGCGCATACCAACAACTGAACGGAGGTGTTCTAAAGTTACTAAGTGTTCACGCCACTTTTGATCAATAGTTCCTAATAATAATTGTTTCTCTGCTGTTCTGATATTGTCTGGACCAAGACCTTTAATCTTAGTTTTCATGTCTTCGTCTGCTGCATTGCGAAGGCGTTCAATAATGACTTCATCATCTATACCCTCTTCGGCAGCCCAATCAGAAATGGGTAAATCTAGACCTAAAGATTCTTTTATCGATTCTTGGAGGCCTTGGATATTCCATTGATCAGCGTAAGATTTAGATGGAATAGCTTCATCTACTAAATCTTCGATGACTTCGTCTCGCATATCTTTGACTGTTTCTGATAGGTCTTCAGATTTCATAATTTCTAATCGTTGTTCGAAGATAGCTTTTCGTTGATCATTCATGACGTCATCAAACTTCAGCAATTGTTTACGAACATCAAAGTTTTGACCTTCAACTTTGGCTTGTGCGCGTTCAAGAGATTTGTTGACCCAAGGATGAATGATTGCTTCACCCTCATCCATACCTAATTTTCCTAAAACGGAATCTAACTTTTGAGAACCAAAGATACGCATTAAGTCATCTTCAAGAGATAAGAAAAATGCTGAACGGCCTGGATCACCCTGTCGCCCTGATCGTCCCCGAAGTTGGTTGTCTATACGCCGACTTTCGTGACGCTCTGTAGCCAATACAAATAAGCCGCCAGCATCTAAAGCCTCTTGTTTTGATTTGGCTATTTCTGCAACAACTTTTTCACGAATTTTTAATATATTGGCTTTTTTGCCAGCACTTTTTATTTCTGCTGTAACTCGCACGTCAACGTTACCACCTAATTGAATGTCTGTACCTCGACCAGCCATATTAGTGGCGATTGTTACAGCATTTGGAGCGCCTGCATTTGCAACGATAGATGCTTCTTGTTCATGGAACCTTGCATTAAGAACTTTGTGGGGAATGCCAGTTTTTGATAGTTTTTCTAGGTCATTTGCATAACCATTAAATTCGTCCTTACTTTCTTGCTTTTTCATGCTTTCTGCGCGTACACGCAAGGTTTGCGAAATTTTCTTTAATAACTTCTTATCATTTAAAAGTTCTGATAAATATTCGGATTTTTCAATTGAAGTCGTACCAACTAAAATTGGTTGCCCTTTAGCGTGTGCCTTGCCAATTTCTTCTACTATGGCTGTAAATTTTTCTCTTGCAGTTCGATAAATCGCATCATGTTCGTCTTGGCGAACTATTGGCCTATTGGTTGGAACTTCTACAACGCCTAAACCATAAATTTCTGAGAATTCTTCAGCCTCTGTTAATGCGGTACCCGTCATGCCTGCTAATTTTTCATACAAGCGAAAATAGTTTTGAAATGTGACAGATGCTAAGGTTACATTTTCTGGTTTAATGTCAGCATTTTCTTTTGCTTCAATAGCCTGATGTAAGCCGTCTGACAGACGCCGGCCAGACATCATACGACCAGTAAATTCGTCTATTAATATTACTTCACCATCTCGAACAATATAGTCCTTATCTCGCTTGAAAAGTGTATGTGCTCGCAAACCTTGATTGACATGATGAACCAACGATGTGCTCTCAGGATCATATAAAGACTGACCTTCTGGCAATAATCCCATTTCTAGCAGGCGCTTTTCTACAAATTCATTACCTTCATCTGTTAGAGATGTAGCACGAGATTTTTCATCTAAATCATAATGCTTTAATTCTAAGTCCGGTATTAAAGCATCAATAGCTTTATAAATTTCTGTACGATCCTCTGCAGGACCTGAAATAATTAATGGAGTTCGAGCTTCGTCAATTAAAATGCTGTCAACTTCGTCGACAATTGCAAAGTAATGATCACGTTGAGCCATTTGTGATAAATCTGACTTCATATTATCACGTAAATAATCAAAACCTAATTCATTATTTGTAGCATATGTAATATCACTTGCATAAGCCGCTAACTTCGCTTCTTCTTCCATGTCTGGAACAACTACACCAGTAGTCATCCCAAGAAATTGATAAACTTTACCCATCCACTCTGCATCACGTGATGCCAAGTAATCGTTTACAGTTACAACATGAACTCCGCGGCCAGCTAATGCATTTAGATAAACAGGAAATACACCAACTAAGGTTTTACCCTCACCAGTTTTCATTTCCGAAATATTTCCTTGGTGTAAAAACATGCCGCCCATTAACTGAGTATCATATGCTCGTAGACCTAAAGCGCGGAACGCCGCTTCGCGTGCGTTTGCAAACACTTCGGGTAACAGTTGGTCCAAAGTTTCACCATTTTTAAGACGACCTTTGAATTCTTCAGTCTTTTCCATGATCTGTTGGTCACTGAGCGCTTGAAAATCAACTTCTAACAAGTTGATGGAAGCAATCATGGGTAGAGTAGCTTTGATCTTGCGATCATTAGCTGTTCCAAAAATTTTACGAGCTGCTTTAGTTAAACCGAGCATTAATAATATTCCTTAAATATACCGCAAATTTTGCAGCAAAACTAACGCGCCTGTAAAGCGGATTTTTATTCATTATCCTTGTCGGCTCGGGTAAAGCCATTTACTAAAGCCAAGAATACACAGTCTACTTACAAAGCGTGAGCAAAAGCATGTAAGCAGGTGTTTCGATACTGTCAACGGCGCCAAAACAAAGGCGTATAATTTTAAAGCGAAAAAACTTGTACATAACTGGAGAGTTTAAATGAATCTTTCAAAAAAAATATTTTTTGTAACCATGTTAGCCGCTACAACAGGATTGCCTATTTTTGCGCAAAATGTGCCAACAAGTGATACTGTGGTTGCAATTGTTGAGGGGAAAAAAATAAAATTAGGTCATATTATTTCTATAGTTGAGACTTTACCGGCTCAATATGCTGATGTGGCAGCAAGTGATTTATATGAAGGCATTTTAGATCAATTAATTCAACAAACTTTGCTTGTGGAAAACGTTCCTACAAAAAAAATTAATGAAAAAAGAATTTCTTTAGTTATGGAAAACGAACGCCGAGCTTTGATTTCTTCAAATGCTTTAAGTGACATAACACAAAAAGCAGTTACAGAAAGTGCACTTCAGGATTTTTATGAGGATCAAGTTTTATCTGGTGAGCCAATATTAGAATTTTACGCATCACATATTTTAGTTGAAACAGAAGAAGAAGCTCAAAATATTTTAGTAGCGGCAAAAGAAGGTATTAATTTTTCAGATTTAGCAAAAGAAAACTCAACGGGTCCCTCAGCTTCAAATGGTGGTGATCTAGGGTGGTTTGGCCGGGGTGCGATGGTCTCTGAATTTGATGAAGCTGTTTCTCAAATGAAAGTTGGTGATATAGCTGGCCCGGTTAAGACCCAGTTTGGATGGCATATCATAAGGCTCAATGACCAGCGCAACTATCCATCTTTGGAGACCAAACGTGAAGAGTTAGAGGGTCAGTTAAGAAATACAGCAATTTCTAAAGAAATTGAGCGCTTGCAAGTAAACTCAGCCATTGAAATTTTTAAACCAACATTTGACTTTGAAGAAATTCGCAATATTGATTTACTTAACTAAGGATTATGCTCGTGAACGCAGATCAAAAAATAGCTAAATTAGAAGCTGAGCTTGCTACATTAAGGGCGCAATACTCTGCACCAGCTGTTTCACCTTTAGCGCCCAGAGGGGGATTCCAAAAGCTCCCTGTTGTTAAGGGAATTCGGTTTGCTGCAACTGGTGCTGGTGTAAAATACACAGACAGAGATGATGTAATGCTAATAGAGTGTGCGGCGGGGAGTTCTGTTGCAGGAGTTTTTACACAATCTAGTACGCGTTCTGCTAGTGTATTAGATTGTCAAAAAAAACTGTTGTTAGGTACTAGTAATGAGCCTGTTGCGATTTTGGTAAATTCAGGTAACTCAAATGCATTTACTGGTTTTCATGGTGAAAATTCAGTGAATGAAATTTGTAATAGTGTTTCAAATATTATGGGTATTACTTCTTCCAGAGTTTTTACCGCTTCAACAGGTGTAATAGGTGAGCTATTGCCTCATGATCGGATTATAGAAAAAATTGAAGAACTAAATACTAATTTAGATGAAAATTCAGCAGAAGATGCTGCTCGAGCAATTATGACGACAGACACCTTTGCAAAGGGAGCGGGTAGTAGTTTTTCTTTGAATGGGCTGCCTGTTAAAATAGCTGGCTTTGCAAAGGGTTCAGGAATGATTTCTCCTGATATGGCAACAATGTTAGTGTATATAGTTACAGACGTGGCAATTGATCAATCTGTACTTCAATTAATTTTATCAAACCTAAATGAAAAAACTTTTAATTCAATTACAGTAGATAGTGATACATCCACTTCAGATAGTTTGATGGTAGTTGCTACTGGAAAATCAAGAGCGTCACGAATTACTAATGCATTTAGTAATGATGCTTTAGAATTTATTGAAAAACTGAATGAAGTAATGGTAAGCCTTTCACAACAAGTTGTTCGTGATGGCGAAGGTGCAACTAAATTTATTGAGATTATAATTAAAGGAGCAGCTTCCAATGCTTCTGCAAAAACTGTTGGATTAGCAATTGCAAACTCACCATTAATAAAAACAGCGGCTGCAGGAGAAGATCCAAACTGGGGGCGAGTAGTTATGGGTGTTGGGAAGTCTGGAGAGCCAGCAGATCGTGATAAATTAACGATTTGGTTTGGTGATATTCTTGTTGCAAAAGATGGTTGGGTTTCACCTAGCTATGCCGAACAAGAAGGCTTGGCTTATATGAAGAATACAGATTTGCAATTTACAGTAGATCTAGGAATAGGTGATGGAAGCGCTACAGTTTGGACCTGTGATTTAACGCACCAATATATTGTAATTAACGCTGATTATAGATCATGAATACTTTATTAGTATCTGCTGTTGCTTTGATTGATATGGATGGCCGCGTCCTCTTAGCCCAACGCCCAGAAGGAAAATCTATGGCTGGGTTATGGGAATTTCCAGGTGGTAAGGTTGAGGCAATGGAAACTCCAGAGGTTGCTTTAGTGCGTGAACTGAAAGAAGAGCTCGGAATTGATACATGGGAAAGCTGTCTGGCGCCATTAACTTTTGCAAGTCATACTTATGATAATTTTCATTTGTTAATGCCTGTGTTCGTTTGTAGAAAATGGGACGGAATTGTCTCACCTCAAGAGGGTCAAACATTGGCATGGGTAGAGCCAAAAAAGTTACGAAACTATTCTATGCCTGCAGCCGATATCCCCTTGATATCGGTTTTGCGTGATTTACTATGAAGCGGTAAACTTAATAATAAAGCTATTTTATAACTCAATAGTTTTATTATTAGAAAAACTATGCCCAACCTGACAGTTCATTTTTTAAAATATCTATCATCATTTTAATGTGATCTGGGTTATCGTTTAGGCATTCAATATACGTAAATTTCGTTCCCCCAGCTTCTTCAAAACTTTCAAAAATCTCTTCATTAATTTCTTCTAACGTTTCTACACAATCAGATGAAAATGCTGGAGACATAATAGCAATATTTTTCTGACCGTTTTCAGCTAAGCGAGCAACTTCGTCTACGGTTGCAGGCAATAACCATTTTTCCGGTCCAAATTTTGATTGGAAGGTAGTTGTGATTTCAGTATCGTCCCAACCTAAAGCTTCTTTTAAAAGACGTGTCGTTTTTTGACACTGACAATGATATGGATCACCTTCCATAAGGTAACGAACTGGAACTCCATGATATGAGCAAACTAAAATATCAGGTTTAGTTTTTAAAGACGCATACTTAACTTTAACTGAGTTCGCGAGTGCTTCAATATATAACGGATTATCAAAGTATGCAGCAACTGTACGGATAGATGGCTGCCAATTCATTTTCATCAGCGTTCTAAATGCTTCGTCATTGGCGGTTGCTGTAGTTGGGCCTGCATACTGCGGATAAAGAGGGAAAAAGACGATTTTATTTACACCCTGCTCTTTCATTTTATGAATGACACTTTTTGTAGATGGATTGCCATACCTCATAGCAAAATCAACAATGACCTTTTCATTATAAATAGATTTAATTTCTTTTGCTACGGCTTCTGCTTGCAGGCGTGTTGTTGTTAAAAGTGGGCTTTCATCTAAATCGGTGTTCCAAATTGATCGATAAGCGGCTCCCGATGAAAATGGACGTCTTGTAAGTATAATGATTTGTAATAAGGGCTGCCAAAGCCAATCAGAATAATCAACTACACGTTTGTCTGATAGGAATTGAGATAAATACCGCCGCATAGACCAATAGTCGGTTGCATCTGGGGTTCCTAGATTGGCTAATATAACACCTATTTTGGCGGGTTTAACTTTTGGATGGTCAGTTGGCTTAGACATACTTTTTCCTGCTAGCTTGTATAATATAAATAGGTTGGATTATTGTTATATCAATCTTTTTCCGGGTTATTTTCAATAGTTCCTAAAGCATCGGCTAGGCGCTTTTGTGCAGAACCAGGTTTCAGTGGCTTTTGCTGACTGACAGATGGCGACCATCCTGTTAAAAAAATTAACTCAAAAGTTGCTTTTACCCGCCCATCATTATTTGTAAAATTATCATGATACTGCTTTGTAACTTCTTTTAATAGACCTCGAGATATTGGAAGCTTCATCCTTGTTTTTATAATATTAGTTTCGCCCATGGAGCGCAGGTCATGCATTAGCTTGATTGGGGATTTATAACTAACGTTTAACGAGATACTATCAGCAACAGGCAGAGCAAAACCTGCACGTTGCAAAAGGCTACCTAAATCACGAATTTCTCCCATTGGAGCAATTCGAGGAGAAATGCCATTTATTACTTTTGTTTCAGCCTGAGCAAATGAAATGCGTAATTCTGATAATGTCTGGCCACCAAAAAAGGTAGCTATCATTAGTCCATCAGGCTTTAGGGCTTTTTGCATTTGTATTAGTTGCCCAACCGGGTCATTAGCCCAATGCATACACATGGCATGTATGATTAAATCAAAGCTATTTTCATTGAGGTCTAATGTATCTCCATCTTCGACACATGTAGCTTTTAAGTTTAATGCATTTGCCCATGCTTGGGCTCGAAACCCAACAACTGCTATTTTTGAAAATACTCTATTAATTTCTGACAACCGTTCATAAATCACATCAATAGCTTGATCATGAATGAACCATGCATTTTCATTAGCTCGCTCGCGGCGTGTGACCAGAGCTTTGTGATCAAATAATTGAGGAGGTAACGTCATTAAACGATGTTAAGCCTAACAAAGTAAAAGGGAAAGCATTTGTTATAAATAATGGTAGAAATAAAATACATAATATTATTATATCATGCTTTAGGCAAATTATATTGCTAATCTATTTGCTAATACTTTTACCTAGTGAAAGAGGCATGATATACCTTAGAAGGTTTAAATTTTGAATATATGTGCTTACAAGTTAATATTATTGTGCTTGTAGCACATAATTTTTATACTCTATAATGGTAAATTAATAATGGAGTAATGGTGATGGTTAAGATTGAAATTTATACTGGAAATCTATGTGGTTACTGCACAGCAGCTAAACGTTTATTAAAACAAAAAAGTGTAAAATTTAGTGAAAAAAATGTACACAATGACATAGAAAAAAAGTCTGAAATGATGCAACGCTCTCATGGGAGTAGAAGTGTGCCTCAGATATTTATAAACGATATTCATGTAGGTGGATGTGATGAATTGTTTGATTTAGAACGTCTGGGAAAGCTTGATAAAATGTTGGAAGCATAATGCCTGATAGCTCCAATGATGATCTAATTACTGTTGCCTTATTTTCAGAAGTTTTAGCATCAGAACAACTAATGCGAGGGCGCTTATCTCGGGCTTTACCAAAGGGTATGGAACTATCGCACTTTGTAATGTTAAACTATCTTAGCCGTCAAAATCGAGAACGCAGTCCTGCAGAATTGGCGCGAACATTTAATCTGACTAAAGGTGCTTTGACTAATACATTAAGCAAATTAGAAAAATACGGATATATTCACATTCGACCAGATTGGGATGACGCTCGTAAAAAGCTAGTACTCATTTCTAATGCAGGTGATAGGGCTCGTGATGAATCTGTTTTAGCCATCACACCAGTATTGGAGAGTGTAATGTCGAAATTGGATAAAAATAGGTTACGAGACGGTTTAAGGTTTTTACGTGAATTACGCGAAGCTTTAGATTGATTTGAATTGGTTACATAATTAGCTGTACTTACAAGTTGGATTTTACGCTTGCAGTGACATAATTTACAGATAAATCTTTGTCAGAAATAGACCAACTCCACTTAAACGGATTAAATACAAAACCCTTGCGATCAACGGGATTTAAACCTGCACTTTCAATTAATTCAAATAATTCACCAGGTGTTATAAACTTATCCCATTCATGAGTGCCTTTGGGAAGCCATCGCATGATATGTTCAGCACCAATAATTGCCATCAAATAACTTTTAGGATTACGATTAATTGTTGAGCATAACATTAGACCATTTGATTTAAGTAGATCTTTGCACGCAGTTAGAAAGCCAAGTGGATCAGCAACATGCTCTACAACCTCCATATTTAAAATGACATCAAAAGTTTCGCCAGTTTGTACAATAGACTCTGCACTAGTGTGTCGGTAATCAATTTTTAACCCAGACTGTTCAGCATGAATTTGTGCAACAGGTATGTTCCGTTCTGCCGCGTCTGCACCAACTACTGTCGCACCCAATCTTGCCATAGGTTCAGATAGTAGCCCACCGCCACAACCAATATCTAAAATATGTAAACCCTTGAATGGATTTTTAACAGATAAATCTCGTGCAAACTCCGCGGCTATTTGCTCAACGATGTAATCTAATCGAGTAGGGTTTAGCATGTGTAGTGGTTTGAAATTACCATTTGTATCCCACCACTCTGTCGCCATAGCTTCAAATTTTGCAACTTCTTTGGGATCAATTGTATTTATTCTAGACATTGACATGAGCTTTCAAAAGGACAAGTTTTGATTATATACAACATATAGAGCAACGATGATAAATACCGAAGGTCAAATTGGCGCAGGCTTATTTTTATATCCAATTATACAGCCATATGCTTACCATACCTTAGATGTGGGTGATGGTCATACCATATATGTTGAGGAATGTGGTAATCCAAATGGCATCCCTGTTGTAGTTTTACATGGTGGTCCAGGAGCTGGTTGCAGTCCAGGCATGCGAAGATTCTTTAACCCAGATCGTTTTCGTATAATTTTATTTGATCAACGTGGCTGTGGCCGTTCTAAGCCTCATGCAAGTGTGGAACATAATACTACATGGCATTTGATATCTGACATTGAAAAAATTCGAAATCTTTTATACATAAAAAAATGGATAGTTTTTGGTGGGTCTTGGGGCTCTACATTAGCATTAGTTTATGCACAATCACACTCTGAAGCTGTTCAACATCTAGTCTTGAGGGGTATTTTCTTGATGACAGATTTAGAGCTAGATTGGTTTTATAATGGTGGTGCGGGTATGTTTTTTCCAGAGAAATGGAAAAATATTACTCGGCTATTACCTATTGAAAAACGAGATAATATAATAAAATCTTATCATGATAAATTATTTGGATATGATGAGAGCGAACAAACTAAGTTTGCACGAGCTTGGACTGAATGGGAATCTGCCTTAGCAGCAATGCATCCCACTACGACAACAGGAACAACTCCAGCTGCTTATGCTCGGGCTTTTGCGCGAATAGAAAACCATTATTTCATTAATAAAGGATTTTTAAATAAAGATGAACAAATTCTAGACAATGTTTATAAAATTAAAAATATTCCTGGAACTATTGTTCATGGGCGCTTTGATATGATCTGCCCACCTAAGGCAGCATTCTCTCTTCATAAGGCATGGCCTATTTCTAAACTTCATATAATTAGTGACGCAGGTCATTCACTAGCTGAAAAAGGAATTAGCTCTGCTTTAATTTCTGTTATGGACGGCTTGGTTTAATTAATTGATGTAAATGGGAAAGTTCATAAATCAAATGTGATTTCATTTTAATAGTAAAGTTGATAGTATAAAAAATGTTTTAACAATGATAAAACCACATTTCAAAATTAAACTTGTTTGTATGTTGCATGAATACTTTTGAATAATTATATAAATATAGTCTCATGGAATAAGTTATGAACCAAAAATTTGCAGAATATATACAGCCCGCACGCAGTGAAACACGTTGGTGGATGGTTATTTTAACCCTAGTCCTGTGGATTATTTTTTATATGGTTCTATCTTCAAGCTTTGTCTTTGCAATGGACTTGTTTTTTGATTTGGGAGAGTTGCGACAAGGTGTGTTTATTACTCCAGCAGCTGTTTATGTTTTATTATTAACTTTTGTTATTTGGATTTTAGTGTTTTTAACAGTAGTTAAGCTTTTTCATAAGCGTGGAATTAATAGCCTTTTAGGTAATTCAAAACGAAAATTTTTATATAATTTTTTTGTAGCTATTGGTATCTCAGCTGTTTTTTTAATTCTGTCATATAATTTAGCACCTGCAGATGATCAAATAATAGAAAACCTTAATTTCCACAAATGGCTATCTGTTTTGCCACTTGGTGTGTGTTTAATGTTTTTCCAAGTTAGTGCTGAAGAATTATTATTTCGTGGGTATTTGCAACAACAACTGGCAGTTTGGATTAAAAACCGTTGGTTTTACATGGTTGTCCCATCTGGGATCTTTGGCTTTATGCATTATGATGGTGGTATGGGAGTAGATGTTGGTTTGATTGTTGTAGCAACTACTAGCTTGCTGGGCCTATTTTTGGCAGATCTCACATATAGAACTGGAAACCTAGGTGCAGCAATTGGTGTACATTTTGCAAATAACTTTTCTGCAATGTTTTGGATATCTTACCAAGAACAAATAAGTGGCTTAGCGCGCTATACAGCACCTGCTTTTTTCAACGAGCCAGCTATGTTTGTGGAGGCAGCTAAGAGTATGTTAATTACCACCTCAATATTATTTTTAATTTACTTCTCTATTATGGAGTGGCGAGCACGCAGATGATTGCATTTAGGTGCTTAGCCCTTTAAATGTTAACGACAGGCTAAATGAAAGCAGACGAACATGAACTGGATCTCCAACTATATGAAGCCAAAGATCAATTCGATCTTTTCTCGGCGCGAAACTCCTGACAATTTGTGGACTAAGTGTAAAGAGTGTGGAGCTATGCTGTTTCATCGTGAGTTAGCAGAAAACCTCAATGTTTGTATTAATTGTGATCATCACATGCATATTACACCACATGAACGCTGTATTTCAATGTTTGATGGGGGTGTTTTTGAAGAGTTCAAAGCTAAAGAAGCAACTACTGATCCTTTAAAATTTAAGGATCAAAAAAAATATACTGATCGCTTAAAGGATGCACGAAAAAAGACGGGCGTTCATGAGGCTATGTTGTTAGCCAAAGGGAAGATGGGACGCACGCAGGTTGTTGTAGCTGCACAAGACTTTGCTTTTATGGGGGGCTCAATGGGCATGGGTGTTGGTAATGCAATTATTGCCGCTTGTGAGCAGGCCTTAAAGTTGAAATGCCCACTTATATTATTTTCTGCTGCTGGTGGAGCGCGTATGCAGGAAGGGATTATGTCCTTGATGCAAATGCCGCGTACAACTGTTGCACTGCAAATGTTGAAAGAAGCTAATTTACCATTTATCGTAGTACTTACTCATCCAACAACAGGCGGTGTAACTGCATCTTATGCAATGCTAGGTGATATTCATATTGCTGAACCTAATGCCTTAATTTGCTTTGCGGGACCACGAGTTATTGAGCAAACTATCCGTGAAAAATTACCAGAAGGATTTCAACGTGCTGAATATCTATTAGATCATGGCATGCTGGATCGCGTGACGCATCGCAAAAATATAAGGGAAGAATTAATAACAATTGTTCGCATGCTTATGAATTTTCACCCTGCAATTAAGGGTGACTTACCACCGCCTTCGAAAACTAAGGATCAAGGCGCATCAATGTGAATATAAAAAGTGACATTATCCTGGAACGGCTAATGTCGTTACATCCCAAAATTATTGATTTAACTTTGGACAGAATGACACGGTTATTGGATGAACTTGGAAACCCTGAAAAATCCATACCGCCAGTAATTCATATTGCAGGCACAAATGGCAAAGGCTCAACTCAAGCTATGATAAGGGCTGGGTTGGAAGCTTCTGGTGAGATATGTCATGCGTATACATCTCCACATTTAGCCAGATTTCATGAAAGAATTGTTTTATCTGGCAAAATTATTGACGAAAATATTTTGGCTGAATACTTAAGTAAATGTGAAGAAGTAAATGGGAATACTTCAATTACTTATTTTGAAATTACAACTTGTGCTGCATTATTAGCTTTTTCCCAAATTGAGGCTGACTATACATTATTAGAAGTAGGATTGGGTGGCCGTTTGGACGCTACTAATGTTATAGACCAGCCAGCCATAACTGTGATTACACCTATCTCAATTGATCACCAACAGTATCTTGGTGACACTTTAGCAGAAATAGCTGCTGAAAAAGCTGGTATCTTAAAACGTAATTGTTTTGCAGTAATAGGCCCTCAAGAGGATGTGGCATTAGATGTTATAGAAGCACGTGCAATCGAAGTTGGTGCTACTTGTAAAATATATGGACAAGATTGGCATGTTTGGGAAGAAAATGGTCGTCTAATTTTTCAAGATGAAAACGGACTTCTAGATTTACCAATGCCAAAATTAATTGGTGCACATCAAGTTCAGAATGCAGGAATTGCATTAGCTACATTACGATGCCTAGATAAACCAAATACTTCTTTTGAAGGAGCAATGCTAAACCCTACTTGGCCTGCTAGAATGCAAAAATTACGTCAGGGTCCTTTAGTAACTTTAGCGCCTAATGCAGAGATTTGGCTAGATGGAGGTCACAATAAAGCTGCCGGCCATGCCTTATCTGAAGCCCTTAGCCGACTTCCTAAACGTAATTTGCATTTAATTGTCGGCATGTTGAATACAAAAGATGTGCAGGGTTATATGGAGCCGTTAACTGAACGAGCATCAAGTCTTTATGGTGTTTCTATTCCAGGAGAGGCAGCCACAATGACAGCAGAAGAAACCGTTAATACTGCAAAAAAATTAGGTTTTACAGCTAACATATCTAGTGACTTTGTGGCGGCGGTAAAAAATATAGAAGCGGTTGATCCTACTGCTAGAATTCTAATTTGTGGTTCATTATATTTGGCGGGTAAAGTGCTACAAGAGAATAGTTAATTAATATATCTGTGAAATGGATTTTCAAATACTGCAGGATAAAAATTAACTTCGCATTCGCTCACCTGTTGGGTCAAACGGTGCTTCTATAGTAATTTTACAAGGCCGTCGCTCACCTAAAATTTCAATTTCAAATATTCCGTCTTGAACTAGTGTTGATAAATTATTTGGTATGTACCCTTGAGCCATGGATGCACCAACTGTATGCGCATATCCTCCAGATGTAACCCACCCTATTACTTGCCAGGCACCATTCTTCTGAGGGTTAACGCCAGCGATTTCTTTACCTTTGGCATCAAAGCGGGGAGCACCATGGCCGTGTGGGGGGTCGATGGTGTCAAAGCTATCTAATGTCTTGGCCCAGATAGGTTCGTTACCCATAACATCACAACTCCCACTTTCAATTATAAACGACGTGCGTTTTAGCTTTGGACCGTTATCAAACTCTTTTGCTGCAGAACTACGCCCAATAAAATTAGTTTTGCTCATTTTTATAAAGCGATCCATATCCGCTTCATATGGACCATAAATGGGACGGAGTTCTGCAAGCCATGTTGGAAAGTTCTTCTCTAAGCGCATTGACAACAATGCGCGCATTCCAAAATCTTTGATATCGAATTCAGCACCTGCTTTTTTTAATCCACTATAAACGCGCCTTTGATATTCTGGTGCAACCCAAATTTCGTAGCCAAGGTCACCAGTATAGCTAATACGGTTAATCATGCAGGGAGCCCCGTTTACATTTATTTCGCAGAAACTCATAAAGGGAAAAGCAGTGTTTGATATATCTTCATCAACTAACTTAGCCAAAACATTGCGTGCATTAGGTCCAGCAATAGACAATCCCTGTAGTGCCATATCATAGCGTCTAATATTAACCGTTCCATCTGTGGGTAAATGCTCTTGGAACCAACGCATATGATATTTTGTTGCTCCTAAAGAACCAAACATAATAAATCGATCTATGCTTGCTTTTGCAATCGTAAAATCCCCTATCAATTTACCATTTCTATTTAACATTGGTGTAAGAGAAATGCGCCCTAGTTTAGGCATAGAATTAGTCATGAGATAATCTAAAAAAACTTCTGCGCCTGTCCCTGTTATTTCATATTTAGCAAAGTTTGATATTTCAGTTACGCCAACGCTTGTACGAACTGCTTTGACTTCAGAGGCCACATGTTCAAAATCATTTGAATGATGAAACGATAAAATATCATGTGCTTCTTGGGCAGATGGTGCAAACCAAAGTGGTGTTTCAAGTCCCCAAGTATCACCCATTACCGCATGATTTTCATTTTTCATTATATCATATAAAGGTGTAGTTTGTTGTGGCCTAGCTGCAGGTAATTCTTCATTTGGATAACTGATTGAAAAACGGCGCGAATAGTTTTCACGTACTTTTGCATTGGTGTAGCGTGGTGTTGCCCACTCACCATAGCGTGCAACATCCATTGCGAATATGTCAAAGCCTGGATCTCCATCAACCATCCAATTTGCCAATGCTAGGCCAACACCGCCACCTTGGCTAAACCCTGCCATTACAGCGCATGCTGACCAATAATTAGTTAAACCTGGAACTGGTCCTACTAAAGGATTCCCGTCAGGGGCAAATGTAAATGGTCCGTTAATAACTTGTTTAATTCCTGCATTTTCAAAAGCTGGAAAATGTTTAAATCCAATTTCTAATGATGGCGATATTCGATCTAAATCAGGCTGTAATAATTCATGGCCAAAATCCCAAGGTGTATTTATTGGCGACCATGGCTTACAGGCCTTCTCGTATGTACCCAATAAAAGACCATTGCGTTCTTGGCGTGTATAAATTTCACCTTTAAAATCAATAACACCTACTAATTCACGGCCAGTTTCAGAGTTAAACTCTACTACTTCAGGCATTTCTTCAGTCAGTAAATACATGTGTTCCATCGCCAATAAAGGCAATTCTAGGCCAACCATACGCCCAACTTCTCGAGCCCAAAGGCCTCCAGCATTAACAACATGTTCTGCTTTAATTGTTCCATTTTTTGTAATCACATTCCACATTCCATCAGTGTCTTGAGTGATTTCAATAACTGGATTACGAAGTTCAATTTCCGCACCCAAGACTTTTGCTGCCTTAGCATAAGCATGTGTAGTACCAGATGGATCAAGGTGTCCCTCAACTGGATCCCATAGAGCACCAACAAAATTTGTTTCATCCATTAGTGGAAACATTTCTTTAGCTTCAGAAGGTGTAATTAATTCTGTTTCCATACCTAAACACCGCCCGCGAGCATGGGTCATTCGCAAAAAATCCATACGCTCGGGGCTATCCGCCATCATAATGCCACCAGTTAAATGAAGTGAACAAGATTGGCCTGAAATTTCTTCTAGCTCTTTATAAAGCCCTACAGTGTAAGCCTGAAGTTTTGCTACATTTGGGTCACCATTTAACGTATGAAAACCACCTGCTGCATGCCAAGATGATCCGCTAGTTAATTCTGAGCGTTCTATTAGCATCACGTCTTTCCAACCCGCTTTAACCAGGTGGTACAACACTGAGCAGCCAACTACGCCGCCTCCAATTACTATCGCTTTGGCATGAGTTTTCATGGGTTATCCTTTCACGTATCTAATTGGTATAATAATAGAATAAGGACAAAAATAAAAAACTTTAGCATGTAAATTTACGACATTTTGATGTCGTTATATTTATTTAACTTAATCTGATGAACCGCCAATAAAAGAGTTACCATTTTTATAATCACAAGATTCATCCTGCATTTCTAAATGTAGTCGGTTTTCTTTATATGGATTAGACCGTGCTAATTCTTCATTAAACTCAATACCTAAGCCTGGTTCTGATGGAGCAAGGATGAAACCGTCTTCCCACACAATTGAGTTATTAATTAAATCACCAGCGAAACCGCAACCTGTTAAAATGGTTTCAGCCATCAATATATTTGGTATATTTACTGCTAATTGAATATTAGCTGCCCACTCTACGGACCCAGCATAAAGATGTGGAGCAATTTGTGCATTATGTACTTCAGCTATTGCTGCAATTTTTTTAGTTTCTAAAATTCCACCGGATCTACCTAAGGCAGGTTGTAAAATAGTTGCAGCACCATCCCTTAAGACAGCGGAAAACTCTGCCTTAGTTGTTAATCGTTCACCTGTTGCTATAGGAATGCGTACTGCACTTGCAACTTTTGCCATGGAATTTATATTATCAGGTGGAACAGGCTCTTCATACCACAATGGATTATAAGGTTCTAATGCCACACCTAAACGAATTGCTCCTGCAGTTGTAAACTGCCCATGAGTCCCAAAGAGTAAATCTGCTTTTGTTCCAACGGCGTCCCTAATAGCTGCGCACATGCGTACTGATAGATCTATATCTGTCATGGCTGGCATATGACCACCACGGGAAGTATAAGGTCCAGCTGGATCAAATTTTATGGCTGTAAATCCAATTTTGACCATCTCGGCTGCGGATTCTGCTTGCATTTCTGGAGATGTCCAAAACGCAGAATTGTCATGATGCTCCATTGGGTATAAATAGGTATAAGACCGTATACGGTCATTCATTTTGCCGCCTAAAAGTGCGTAGATTGGGCGATCATGCGACTTTCCTAAGATATCCCAACAAGCTATTTCTAAGCCTGAAAATGCACCGATAACAGTTAAGTCGGGACGTTGGGTGAACCCTGATGAATAAGCACGACGAAACATCATCTCAATATTTTCTGGATTTTCACCCATCATGTGTCGTTCAAATACGTCTTCTATTACAGATTTCATCGTATGAGGCCCAATTGATGCTGAGTAAACTTCACCATAGCCTGTGATACCTGTATTTGTTGTTAATTTGACAAATATGAAATAGCGCCCACCCCACCCTGGAGGAGGGTTGCCAACAATAAAAATTTCAAGATCTTGTAATTTCATATAGATATTGAACCACTTTTGGTGGAAAAAAACAATTGCTTATCCAGCACCACGTAAACGTGATTCCTCACTATCAGGAACATAGGTGCGATGAGCAAAGTCTTTAATGATTTGAGGAGCATCATCTGGAAAATTAGTTTTATTTTTATGTAAAGTACCACAAAGTGCTTGAAAAATATAATTACCAATCACTTTATCACCGCCGGCTTTTTTACCTAAATCTGCTAAATAAGTACCTAGTGTTAGACCACACGGAATCGTATCAGTAATTTCTAGGGGTTGATTTTTTTTATCTGCATTAACTAAAATTAAAGCTAAGTCGGAAAAACCATCATAACCAGCAATATATAATTTAAGAGTTGCTACAGCTGCTTCTTCGGCCATACCCCAAGTAAATCCAGCGCCACGAGTTGCTTTTTTTGCAAATGCAAAAACTTCAGACTGAGTTAACATAATGAGGTTCCATAAGACCAGTTATCTGCATCTGTTAATTCGTGGGGAAATGGTGCATTTTTGAATAAGCAAATTCGGACCCACCGGTCAGATCTTGGGTCAAATTTTGTCGCCCCAAAAAATGATAACTTACAACGTAACATATCAATTGGTAACATTTTACTATTTAAGAGATTATCGCGAACTTCTGAGTATGGAAATTTATTACTCAGTTGAATGCGACGAATAATATGTCGATGTTCTGGGTTGGCCAGTAAGTACTCTGCTAAATGTTGATCAACTTTAAGATTGGAATATAGTGATGAAACATCGCGTGCGATTGCTAATGGTTGTTCTAAATCCGCACCATCCTCTTTGTACCGCTCGCCCAATCTAGGCTCTAGTTTAGCTTCTGAAACATACCAAAAGCGGGCTTGTTCTTTATCAGTCGCATAATCTGTTTTTAATGCCCAAGCGTAGTTTTCTTCAATTTGTACTTTTAACTGGTTCGTTGTTCCTGATGCATCTATTTTGAAATGTTCAGTTTCATCTATGTACATACAATCTGCTAAGTTATCTACTAGTTCAGGATAGGGTTCGAAAATTGCAGAAACAATTTGTTCTTGTGTGTCCTCGCAAGTATTTTTTTCTGCCCAACAATATAACGCATCCCATGGATAAACTTCTGAGTGTAAATCATTAAATTTAACCAATGTGGTAGCCAGTTCTTCACAAAGTTTTTTTATTTTAGGTTTTTGTATGTCATGCTGGCTATTCCAATTAAGTGCATTTTGTAACGCACGTTTTAAATGCACTTCCATTTGATTAAATATTTGTAGAGGGACATTTGTTACAGCGCGGACGCGTGCAAGTGCCGTCTCTCTCGCCATAATCCAGGCATTTAATAATGTAGGGTGGTGTACTAAAAATGGTGCCATGCCAAGGCCAGTTGAGTTTCCTATACCCATTGACCTGCGTATGTCTGCATCTAATTTAACAGCCGTATCACCACCTTTAACTTGAGCCATATGTTCAACTAAATCCATTACAAAACAACGTATTAAATAAACTGTTAACATTTCTACTTGAAAGGGGTTGCGAAGCTCATCGCGATTAGAAATATCACACCTGTCAGCTGCTCCAAATTTACCTGACCCATAAACTGCAGTTGTGCGCATCAAGTAACCAACGTCGTTTAATTTTTCTATGTCAGGCTGGTTGCCGTTTGCAAGAGATTCAACTACGTAATCCCATAAGCGAACTGATCGATTGGCACGCGAAAGAGTTAATTCTGAATTAGAAACTCTACCTGATTCCTGCAGTGGAACATTTTCTTGCAGGCGGTCGATATCTAATTCTGTTGGAATTCCATCATGTAATGTAAAAGTACAATCCCAAGCTTCGGCAATCACGCGGTCTGATCTTAAATTAGCCGGTAAGTCATGAGCAAAAGCGACTAGTGAATAACTGCGCTCTGGGCCATGAACTGTATAGACTGCGTGGCCAAAACCTTTTTCATTAATGCTCCACTTTGGCGCATCAAAGCACCATTTTTCAGATGCTAAACGTCGAAGTAATACCCGCATAAAACTAATGCGTGATTGGTGAAAGCTGCCTAGGCGTGATAATCTCATCACTGTATCCGGTGGACGCCGCTCCACTTGAGGTATCATTTTATGGCACCAAAGCTATCATCATAAAACCGCAACCAATTATTACCCATGATTTTTGATCTTTCTTCTTTTGACATACCTAATAGAACTAGCCCATTATCTATATTTGAAAAGTCACGACTATCTTGGTACCAATTTGGCATTGGTGGAAACCCAGCATCTAACGCTGAGCCTTCACCATAATCAATATTCTTGGTCCAACGGCCAATCCGCATCCATTCTACAACGCTATCTGGTTGATCTTGGCACAAATCAGTTCCTATACCAATGCTATCAATACCCATTACTTCGACAGCTTCTGCAACCATTTGGCAAAAGCTTTCTAAGGTACAATTTGAGCCATCTTTCAGATGATGGGGATATATTGAAAACCCTAACATACCACCAGTTTGGGCTAATTCTTTCATTACAGTTTTTGATTTATTGCGTAAGGCTGGATGCCAGCTGTGGGGGTTTGCATGAGTAATCGCTATTGGTCGCTTTGAATGCTCAATTGCATCTAATGTTGATTTTTCACCTGAATGGCTCATATCCACAACCATCCCTACACGGTTCATTTCATCTACAACTTTCCGCCCCATGCGAGTTAGGCCAGCATCGTAATCTTCGTAGCAGCCAGTTGCGAGAAGAGATTGATTATTATAGGTTAATTGCATGAAGCGAGCACCTAGCTGGTGTAAAACTTGAACCAGCCCAATGTCATCTTCAATTGGGGAAGGATTTTGAAAACCAAAAAAGATTGCTGTCCGCCCAGATTGGCGCGCTAATTTTACGTCAGCACCTGTTGATCCATGAAAAATAAGATGAGGAAATTGTTCAAACCAGCGGTTCCACTGCTCTATATTTAAAACCGTTTCACGGAATGTTTCATGATATGCTATAGTGACATGTACCGCGTCCAAGTCACCTTTGCGCATTTGGCAAAAGATCTTCTCAGACCAATTTGCATATTGTAAACAATCGATACGATAGTTGGTCACGTTAGAGGCTCCCGCGAAAGATTATTTAATTGATCTATAATTCTTTTTTCAATTTTAACAAATGTGGGCATTTTAAATTCTGAGCCTGGAAGTCTTGCCCCCTCTTGCTCGGCAACAGCATTAGAAAGTCTACTAATGCGATCAAAGAATTGATCACTGTGTGTTGCGGGATCAATAATTATATAGCATTGCCCTAAATCATGTGGATGCCCTTCAGGAGCTTTTAATCCTTTAACATCTAGTGAATTAACAGACCCTGTGAATGCTGAAGCTAAGACTTCTGTCATTAAGCCAAAACCCCAGCCTTTATAATCACCAGAGGACTTTAATGATCCTTTTAGTGCTTCATTTGGATCAGTTGTGTCATCACCATTAACATCAACAGCCCAACCAAGTGGGATATGCTCATTGGCAGCGGCAGCCATGTTAATTTTACCCAAAGCAATTGCCGAGGTACTTTGATCAAATTGAAATGCAATACCACCATTTTTAGCAGGAACTGCCATTGCAATGGGGTTTGTTCCCAAAACAGCTTTATTTCCACCTGGTGGTGATACAACCGCACTCGCATTGGTTAATCCGATTCCTATAAAGCCAGCATTTGCAATCTGTTCTGTAAAATATCCTAATGATGTACATGTATGAGAATGCGCGACGGCTAAAGTACAAGTACCAGTGGTGCGAACAGTGTCTAATGTTGTAGGTAAGGCACGTTCAAATGCGGCTTGAGCAAATCCAAATTTTGCGTCTACGTGTATTGAAGCAGTTTTTGGTAAGGTTACAATAGGCTCTGCTGTGCCGTTAACGCGACCACTAACTAATTGCTTACAGTAACTTTCCAAATAATAGAGTCCACAAATTAAATTGCCTTTAGCCTCAGCAGTCCGCACTGCGCGTGCAACTGATGACGCTATCCACTCAGACGCTCCATGAGAAAAAAGTGCTTTTTTTGTTAAAGCTTCAATTTGCTCAAGATCTATTTTAATTTTTTCCATTTTTTAACTTTGCCTGACTTATTTTTATCTATCTTCGAGAAAAACGACATCACAGCAAGATAAATCGCATACCTAGACATGGTCATCTTAGATAAATTTGCGCTAAGATTGGTGTATGACGCGTTATTTTTCAGAAAAAAATAGATTGCCACACTTAGGGCCATATCCACTCGAGCGCTTAAAGCGTTGCTTAACAGTGAGCGAATCAGTGCCTAAAATGGGTTCAGTTAATTTTGACCGGTCAGACACACCCCACTCAATAATTAACTCTATGCGCGATTATCAGGCGATGATGGATGCCATGCGCGCTGGCTTAATTAATAAAGGCCTATGTGATATCCCTTCCGATTTAACAGAACGCTCTAATCACTTAAAGTCATTTGCATACTTTCAAGACTCATCTGCTGTTGGAATTTGCCGAATTGATTCTGATTGTTACTTAAAAATACCTATTAAAAATCCTGATATTGAACGTTTGGCAGATGATTTGCGCACAAAGCAAACAAGAACATTTGCTGCGGGTATGGATGTTTTAATGGCTGAATTAAGGGAAGCCGTAGATGCCCCAAATGTTGGGGTTGAGGATCACACTCATGCGATTGTGTTTTTATACGAGTATCCACGCGATCCTCTTGCTGATGAGACTGGGTGTGAATGGATTCAGAATGCGCAGCGTGAGCGTGCAACAATGTTAGGTTCAGAAACAGCAAATGTGATTTCAAATTATATCAGATTACTAGGATATGATGCGCGATCACATTCTGCATCATGCAGTGATGTGGATTTAAATCGCTTAGCTGTTTTAGCAGGTTTAGCGAGTGTAGAAAACGAAAGCCTGTTTAATCCTTATATTGGTACACGATTTGGGATTACTGCTGTAACAACTACATTAGATCTATCTACTGATTTTCCATTAATGAATTGGGCTGATCAGCCAAAGCTTTATACGCATGGATTGGCATGGAAGCTTGGTAAGGGTTTTGAAAAAAATGCGAGTAATCGTGAACCTTATAAAAAACGGCGTTTTGTCGATGGTGCATTGCCGTTTGAAAAACTTAAAAGAGTTGATACCCCAACAACATATTTTGATGAACCTAATATCCCACGCGTTCCAAAGCGTGCTGATTTATTTGCGCGGGCTCAATTTGGTGATTTAGGAAAAGCTGTTGAAGACGGTTCTAGAAATGGACTTTATGTCCGAAAGACAGCACCGTCTATGGCGCAACGTAAACCAATGAGTGCTTTTGTTTTATTGCAAAATAAACCACCAAAAAACATAGTTTCAGATACTACGAAAAATGCACAACGCAATGCTGAAAACGTAAAAGCTGCATGCTATTTTTTAGGCATAGATGCAGTCGGAATTTCACGCTGTCCAGATTGGGCATATTATTCGCATGACGCATTAGGCGAGGAAATAAACCCAACCCAAGATCAAGCAATTTCGATGATTGTAGATCAAAGATTTGATTCTATGGATGGTTCATCTGGTGACGATTGGATTTCTGTTGCTTTATCTATGAGAGCATACCTGCGGTTCTCATTATTAGGGGGTATAATTGCAGAACATATTAGATCTCTGGGCTATGAAGCAAAGGCTCATACAGCAACTGATAGTGATGTTATACACCCACCATTATTGTTATTATCCGGACTTGGTGAAGTTAGCCGTATTGGAGAGGTAATTCTTAATCCATATTTAGGTCCACGGTTAAAATCAGGAATTGTTACAACAAATATGCCAATGGCTCACGATAAGCCTATTGATTTTGGTATGCAGAAATTTTGTGAAAGTTGCAATAAATGTGCCCGTGAGTGCCCTGCTGGGGCAATTACTGCTGGGCCAAAAAAAATGTTCAACGGATACGAGATCTGGAAGTCTGACAGCCAACGTTGCGCAACTTACCGCATAACCAGTTCTGCAGGTGCAATGTGTGGTCGATGTATGAAAACGTGCCCTTGGAATTTGGAAGGTTTATTTTCTGAGACACCGTTTCGTTGGGCTGCCATGAATGTTCCTGCGGCTGCTCCTATATTGGCAAAGTTAGATGACGTGGTGGGTAATGGTGAGCGAAATACACTTAAAAAATGGTGGTGGGACTTAGAGCTACAGCCAGATGAGGGATATAGGCCAACTGCTAATGGTTCTCATGAACGCAATTTACAAAAAAAGCTTAAAATTAAATATGAGGATCAAACTCTAGCAGTTTTCCCTGCAGACCAAGCACCCCACCCATACCCGTTTCCGTTTCCCATTGATCGTGAGCGTGGCATTCAAGCTTATCAAAAAATGGTTAGTGCGGATGAACATAAGGCACGTTTAAAGTTGGGAAATACTAATGATTTATTCCACCGATACTCGATTAAAAATGATATGAAAGTTTTACATTTAAGTGTGAGCAAAATTGAAGAAACTGCCGCAGGGATTGTGCAGTATGATTTTACTTTGCCTGACGGTGCTGAGTTACCAGTCTGGACTGCTGGATCTCATATTGACGTAGTTGTTGCTCCAGGATTTATACGACAGTATTCCCTTACTGGAAACCCTGCTGATCGGACAAAATATCAAATTGGGGTGTTGCGTGAAGAAGATGGTAAGGGCGGCTCTGTGCTGATGCATAGAATTTTCACCTTGGGACGCAAGATATTTATATCTAATCCCATAAATCATTTTTCTCTAGAAAAAAACTCTTCAAAATCATTTTTGATTGGTGGGGGAATTGGAATAACGCCAATGATAGCGATGGCGCATGAATTACATTCAAAAAAGAAAGATTTTTCTTTTCATTATTGTAGCCCAAGTCGCAAAAAAGCAGGTTTTATGAATATTTTGTCTAGTGTAAAGTGGTTAGATAAAATCCATTTTCATTTTACTGATGAAGGCACGCGAGCAAATTTAAGTGCCATTCTTCGAGAGTATAAAAAAAATTATAATGTTTATACCTGTGGCCCTAATAATTTTATGAACAGTGTAATTGAGGCTGCCCAGACAGCGGGGTTTCCTGAAAATGCGTGTCATTTAGAGTATTTTACTGCACCCGAAGTACCTGAATATGACAATTATGCTTTTAAGGTTATATTAACAAAATCAAAAAAAGAATTTGATATTCCAGCAGATAGAACTGTGACGGATATTTTAATGGATAATGGAATTCATGTGGATATGAAATGTACAAATGGTATCTGTGGAGTGTGCAAATGTGGATTGATCTCAGGCAATGTCGAACATAGGGACTTCGTATTATCGAAAAAGCAGCGTGAAAATACAATTATCTTGTGTCAGTCACGCGCATTGATGCAAAATGGCATAATCGAGATTGACCTTTAATAAATACGCAATCAATACTTCTCTTTTGTAGCAATCACCCCTATTTATAAAATGTGTATGTAAGCTTTAAGGACTGATAATGATTATTCCTGGATCACCAGAAATGAAATCCCAATTGGAAGCAGTCTTTGACTTGGAGGCTAGTGCTGCGATGTTTAAAGAAACAGCGCGCGAATATGAACGTGTGGAACGTGTTATCCCTGAAGCTGAATGGATGAAACGAGCTCCCTATGTTTATGCAATTAATAAATTAAAAAAAGAAAAAGATGCGGTGATATTAGCTCATAACTATATGACACCTGATATTTACCACGGGGTTTCAGATATTGTAGGCGATAGTTTGCAGTTAGCGATAGAGGCTACACGGGTTAAGGAAAGCATAATCATTCAAGGTGGTGTGCACTTTATGGCTGAAACGTCAAAAATTCTAAGTCCAGAAAAAACTGTAATTATTCCTGATAGCCGTGCAGGCTGTTCATTGGCTGAAAGTATTACCGCAAATGATGTCGCAAATATGCGTGAAAAATACCCCGGCGCTCCAGTTGTGTCATATGTTAATACAACTGCTGAAGTAAAAGCTGCGTCTGATATTTGTTGTACATCATCTAATGCAGTGGACATCATCAATTCCATGGATGGAGATTTGGTGATTATGACCCCTGATGGACATTTGGCGCAAAACGTTGCCAAACTAACCAGCAAAAAAATTGTATATTGGGAAGGTGCGTGCGAAGTTCATATTGAATTCAAAGCAGACGAATTACGTGAATATCGTAAATATGAGCCAGATGCAGTTATAATTGCTCACCCTGAATGTCCAACTGATGTAGTCGATGAGGCTGATTTTAGTGGTTCTACGGCAGGCATGATAGATTATGTACGTAAAAACAAACCTGAAAAAGTTTTGTTAATTACAGAATGTTCTATGGGGTCAAACATCGCTGATGAAGTGCCCGAGGTAAACTTTCTTGGTCCATGTAATCTTTGCCCCCACATGCAGCGTATTACATTAGAAAAAATCCTGTGGTCATTACACACTGGGAATGAAGAAGTTATAATTGAAGAGGAACTGGCAGCTAAGGCACGCCGCGCAGTTCAGCGTATGATTGATTTGAAATAAGACCGTGAAAGATAAACAACATAACGTTCTAATTATTGGAGCTGGCCTAGCTGGCTTATATGCGGCGTTAAGCCTTGCCCCCAGACCAGTCACAATTTTATCACCAAAGCCATTAGGCTTTGATGCATCTAGTGCTTGGGCACAAGGTGGAGTTGCTGCTGCGATGGATGAAGGCGACACACCTGAAGCACATGCAAATGACACAGTAATTGCAGGAGACGGGATTGTTGATGCTGATATTGCTACATTTGTCACAGCAGCTGCTAAAGAACATGTTTTAGAGCTAGTTGAGGTTGGCACGCCATTTGATCGCACAAAAGATGGTGGTTTTGTGATGTCTAAAGAAGCAGCACACAGCTTTGCACGTGTCGTTCGAGTAAAGGGTGACCAGGCTGGTGCGGCAATTATGAAAACACTTGTAAAAGAGGTATCTAATACTCCCTCTATTACTGTTCTTCAGGGTGCGACTGCGCTGGATTTAATTGTTGAAGAAGGCCAAATGCGGGGCGTTGTAGTATCTGTTGATGACGAAGAACCATTTGTCATCCAAGCAAAAGCTTACTTGATGGCGGCAGGTGGTGCAGGTAGTTTGTTTATGAAAACAACCAACCCGCCTTCCGTACGTGGATTGGCATTAGGTATGGCTGCGCGTGCAGGAGCAGAAATTGCTGATGCAGAATTTGTACAATTTCACCCAACGGCAATTGATTTAGGTTTAGACCCAGCACCTTTAGCAACTGAAGCCCTTCGTGGTGAAGGTGCTACTTTAATTAACAAAGATGGTGTGCGCTTTATGCAAGCAATTCACAAAGATGCTGAGTTAGCACCACGTGATATTGTAGCGCGGGCTATTTTTCATGAACATCGTAAAGGTATGGTGCCTGCGTTAGATACGCGTGATGCAATTGGTGCTAATATAATTGATCAATTCCCGTCTGTTTCAGATGCATGTCTGAATGGTGGTATTGATCCTGTTACACAACCAATTCCAGTTGTTCCAGCTGCTCACTATCACATGGGTGGCGTTGCCACTGACATTCAAGGAAAATCCTCTATTAAAGGTTTATGGATTTCTGGAGAGGCATCTTCAACAGGCTTACATGGCGCTAATCGTTTAGCATCTAACGGACTATTAGAGGCATTGGTCTACGCCGCAACTGCAGCTAATGGTATTATAGAAACGTTAGATACTGGTATGTTTTTTGAGTTTGATCTAAAATTAAAAGTACCTAAAATTGGATATGCTGCTGTCGATGACCTTGCTGTTTTGAAATTGCGTCAAGCTATGTCTGATTGGGTTGGTGTAATTAGAACAGGTGATGAAATAGCAAAAGCGCTACGTTTTATAAAACAGCTTGATGCTGAGCATGGTGGTAAGTCGACTAACTTTGATAATATGTTGGCCGCAGCGACCTTAATAGCAGCGGCTGCATATTTACGTAAGGAATCCCGTGGAGGACATTATCGTAAAGATTACCCTGATAAAAATGATGAACTACGTAAGCGTAGTAAAATGACATTAGTTGACGCACTAACATTACGAAATAGTTTATAGGAGCAATTATGACCCACTCAGCTATTCCTGACTTTCTATTGGAAGATATGATTAAACGTGCGCTAAATGAAGATTTGGGTGGTGCTGGAGATATAACTAGCCGCGTAGTTATTCCAGAGGGAATTGAATATCAAGCTTCCTTGAATGCGCGCGGTTCGGGTGTCATTTCAGGAATGCAGATTGCTCAACTTGCATTTAATATTATTGATCCAAAGTTAGAGGTAAAAATTTTACTTCCTGATGGATCCAAGGTTGTTTCAAAAGATATTTGTATGACAATTAGTGGTGATGCAAAATCAATTTTAATGGCTGAAAGAGTAGCTCTTAATTTTGCAGGCCGACTATCTGGCATTGCGACTATGACAGCAGCATTTGTTGTAGAAGTTAAAAATACTAAAGCTAAAATTACTTGTACGCGCAAAACTACCCCGGGAATGAGGCTGGTAGAAAAAGAGGCTGTGCGTCATGGTGGTGGATCAAATCATCGGTTTGGCTTGAGTGATGCCATTATGATTAAAGATAACCATATTGCTGCAGCAGGTAGTATTCAAAAAGTTTTACAACGAGTTCGTGATTTTGCGTCACACATGAGTACTATAGAAATTGAAGTTGATACATTAAAGCAGCTTGAAGAGGTTTTGCGAGTTGGTGGTGCAGACGTGGTATTGCTTGATAATATGACTAACACAGATATAATGACTGCGGTAAAAATGGTAAATGGGGCTATGACGATTGAGGCTTCTGGAAATATGGCTTTGGATCGTATTTCATCAGTAGCTGCGACAGGAGTTGATTATATTTCTGTAGGCGCTTTGACACATACAGTGGCCAACTTTGATTTAGGCTTAGATTTCTGAGTTTGGTAATTAGCCAAAAAAAAGACAGCCCAAAAGCTGCCTTTAATTAATTTATTAAAATTAAATACTTGCGTTAATCCAATCAGCTAGAGCTGCTTTTGGTGCTGCTCCAGTTTTGTTTGCAATAGCCTGTCCATCTTTAAACAAAAATAATGCTGGTATGCCACGAACACCCATTTGAGCTGGAGAGTTTGGGTTCTCATCAACGTTGATTTTAACAATTTTTACTTTGCCATCGTATTCGTCTGACAATTCTTCAAGTGCTGGGCCAATTTGCTTACATGGGCCACACCATTCTGCCCAAAAATCAACCACTACGGGAATATCAGAGTTTGTTACTTCTGCTTCGAATGTATCATCAGTCACTTTTATGGTTGCCATCGGGCGTCTCCAGAGTTTTTCTATTGATTTTTTTATTAAAATGAACCTAAGAATGATCGCTTGAATCGTCAAGTTCTTGTGTTGATTTTAATGCATTGATTGCGATGTTGTTTGGTATTGCCATAATTTCTCCAGTGCGTGTCCATAAAATTGCTATATTAATGCTATGATTTGGATAAATTTGCTCTAATGCTAAAAAATAAGCAGCCTGCTGTGCTAAAATACCTATAGGTGTTTGCTCAACACTGAAAGGAACACCTGCATTACTTTTAAAATCTACAGCTAGGATTGTGGTGTCACTGATAACTAAGCGATCAATATAGCCAACAATATTATTATTGAGCTGCGAAATATATGCAGTAATACCTACTTCTGCCAAGCTTTCACGGCCAAAGAAAATATGAGATAAAGTTGGGTTATCTAATAGTGCAATCGCTTCTGCTGCTAAAATATTTATATCATCTGCGTTAGCTGAAATGGGTTCGCTGTTTAATAAGTTATATGCAATATTTAACCGTGCCTCTTTTGGATGTGCTGGTAAATGTTCTAATAATTTATGTAATCGTTTTCCTCGTATTTTTGCTTCATTTTCTGGGAGTGCATTATCGTTAGGTAAAGCTTTGGCTCCGCCTAGTTTAGATGGTGCCATTGGTTGTTTTGGGCGTGCTAATTTTATGGCAGGTTCACTTATCCAGCTAGGTTTTGCAACTTCATCTGTTGCCAAATCTTTAGGTGTTTTTTCTATCTCAAGTTCAACCCAATTTTCACTTTCTAGTGATAAGCCTTGGCCCATGCCTTCAATAGAAATAGTTGATGCTTTCAAATCAATCATCGCACTTTCAACCAAATTATACCATGCAGTTTCCCTTTTGCGTTCACGAGCTCCACATACAATTAACCAACTTTCAGCACGCGTAAGAGCTACGTAAAGTAGGCGCATTTTTTCTGCAGATTGGCGGCTTTTAGAGAGCTCTTCTGATTCATTTTGAATTTCACTACCTTCCCCACCAGTACTTTTCCAAACTGCTTTCCCATTAGCTAATGTAATTTGTTCAGATTGAGGCATGCTTTTATCACCAGTATCTGGCAAGATAACAACTGGAGATTCCAAGCCTTTAGACCCATGAACTGTCATAACCCTAACTTGATCACTTTTGCCCATGTCACGTTTAATTTCTACTTCACCAGAAATAAACCAATGTAGAAATCCTGATAATGTTGGTGGCTCTAAGGCTTCATATTGTAAAGATTGTGCTAATAATTCATCAATCCCATCCTCTACTTCTGGACCTAATCTTGATAATAGTTTTTGGCGACCATTGTGTTTAGTTAAAATTCTTTCAATCAACTCATAAGGGCGCAGGTAGTCCACTTGTTTTCTTATATCATGTAAAATTACTAAAACTTTTTCATATTTAGAGCTGTCGCGCAGAGATTGCCATAATGTTCCTTTACGAGCATGCGCAACACTGAATAATTCACCCTCTGACATATTAAGTAAAGGTGATCGCATAGCTTCCGCTAGGGACAGGTCGTCATCTGCCATATTGGCAAATTGTAATAATGATAAAATATCACGTACCGCAAGTTCATCACCAACATTTAATCGATCTGCACCAGCAACTGATATGCCCTTACTTTTTAGCTCTTTTAATATTTCTCTAAAAAGTGATGTTGGACTTTGAGCTTCACGACCTTGAACTAGGATTAAAATATCACCAGCAGTAATGGGACGATATTCATTTTCAACTTTAATGATTTGCTTACTATCCAATAGGTCTCGCAAATTGCGAGCAATGCGGCGAGCAAGCTCTTGTTTAGGGTCATTGGGGGCAGGTAAATCAATCGGGCGATACCAAACCTCTTTGTCTGGAGCCTTTTCTTTTTCAATAAAGGGCCAGAGATCCACACGGCCAGGTTTTGTATTGTGAAACGGTTTGTGTAGTGAGGGCGCTTTCATCTCAGCGCCTGCATATCCTGCAAAAACATGATCAACTAAATTTAGAATTGGTGGTGCTGAACGGAATGAATGTAATAATTCTCTATCGACTAGATCCTGATCAATATGTTTGAGCAAAGTTTCAAATTCAATTTTCTTTTCTCCAAAGGCATCAGGGTCGGCACCTTGGAAAGAATATATAGACTGCTTTTCATCTCCAACTACAAACAAACTACGTGGACGATCATTAGCCGATGCACCATAAGTAAACTCACCTGCCAAACAATCAATTACTGCCCACTGAGACGGGCTTGTATCTTGAGCTTCATCAACTAAAATATGGTCTAAGCCACCGTCTAATCGATATAAAACCCATTGCGCCATTGAGCTTTTGGTTAACAATTGGGCAGAAAGATTTATCAAATCATCATAATCAAGAAGTGCGTTTGAAGCTTTGCGTTTATCGTAGGCAGTTAGGAAAGAGTTGGCAAATTTATGTAAGGATTGAGTGCGCTCATATGCATTGAGAGCCAAGCGTATAACGCGATTGGATGCTACAATAGTAGCGATCTTTAATTGTAATTCGTATAAAGGATCTATCTTTGAAATTGTACCCAATGTAGCTATAGTTTCTTTTGCAGAAAAAGGACCATCCTTTGCTTTTGCCCCAGTTAAAAATACATTTTCTAATATTTTTAAGTTCTGATTTACTGAGCCACCAAGGAAAATACTTTGTAGCTTTTTACTGGCTGTAATATCTTTTTTTGAGCCAAGAGACATCAGTGCAATGAATTGTTTAATTGTCTTTAAGAACGGAACAAAAATTCTCTCACCTAATTGCTCAATTGTTACTTTTTCTTGAACACCAAAATCACTTAGCGTTGGTGAAATCTCAAAACCAGCACGTTTTTTTACAATTTCGAGGGTGAGTTCGTCAGTGTCCATGCGTGTAAAGTGCTTAGCAAGCCCATCAATTGGGGATGTGTCTAACTGTTGTGCCATCTGTTCAATTATTTCAGAGCGTAGTTGTTTGGCTTGGCGATCCTCTAATACATTAAACTGTGGGGCAACGCCTGCCTCTAGTGGAAAGCGCCGTAATAATGCGTCACAAAAAGAGTGAATTGTTTGAACCTTTAAGCCGCCGGGGGTTTCTAAAGCTGCAGCAAATAATGTGCGTGCTTGGTTAAGCTTTTCTAAATCTAAAAAAGCACTTTCTTCACCGAGTTGCTGCAATGCATTGCGCAATTCTTTATCAGGGAGCATTGCCCATTCACCAAGCCGCTTAAATAAACGGTTTTGCATCTCAGCTGCTGCTGCTTTTGTATATGTCAGGCATAAGATTCTTTGTGGGTCTGTATTATGCAGTAACAGGCGGGCAACCCTATCGGTTAAAACGCGTGTCTTTCCAGATCCTGCATTTGCTGAAACCCAAGTATTTTTTGTAGGGTCAGCCGCTTTAATTTGCGCGAGAGTTGCTTCATCAAATTGGTTCATGGAACAACCTTTGGATCTGGCTCATCACTGTCTTGCCACTCACCTTTACGCGATAATTGATCATAATCAGAAGTATGTTTTAATAATTGTATTTTATCACGTGCTGTAAATCCTTTTTCAGGATTGTTGTAAGCAATAATAAGAGCGCGAAACTCTTTTAAGACTTGATCAATAATTTCATCATCAATATTTATATTTGTTTGTTTAAGTTCAGGCCCTAAACCAATGTATTCAAGATATTCGACCTTCTGCTTATTGAGCATATCAAATCCACCACTCAAAGCTATCAAGGCTTCTAATTGAAGCTGTTTATCAAAATATTGGATGTCTCCATTTGAAGGGGGCACGCTTGCTTTGTAATCATACAGGCGGAGCCCTGAAGTGCCTTGGTCAATACGATCTGCTTTTGCTGTTAATTTGAAGTCAATATCTTCAAAAACCATTTCACCCTTACGCTCTAAAGCTATATTTTGACCATTAATGCGACGCTCACTTTCTTGGCGAACAAACGAAGAAGAAATACCATTTAATCTGGCCAGCCATAAACGTCGGGCGGCAGGCCATGGCACATCTGTTTTTAAAATA
Source organism: uncultured Amylibacter sp. (assembly GCA_905181935.1). Classification (GTDB taxonomy): domain Bacteria; phylum Pseudomonadota; class Alphaproteobacteria; order Rhodobacterales; family Rhodobacteraceae; genus Amylibacter. The sequence continues at coordinate 750,580 of CAJIZV010000002.1, forward strand.
TCTCGAGTAATACTCATAAACAAATCTGTAGCATCTTGGGGCAGTACGTCTTTTGTTTGATTAATAAATTCTTCTAATATTGTGTGGATTGCATTACCACGCTCCATTGCATCTGCTTGTTTCCCTAAAGGCTCAAGTTTGCGAAGTTTTAAAATTACTGATGCATAGATTTTATACGGGTCACGTACTAAATCTTTAATTTGAGTAATCGATAGTTTTTTTAAGCGAGCATTTTTTGGAGGCATTGGAGATGGACGATTTTCAGGGGGTTCTATTTTTTCTATTCGGTCTAAATTGCGGGCCAGATTAATCCAATAATCGCCACGATCTCGCATTTTTTGCAATGCTTCAGGGCCTTCATTTTTTAAACCATCCATTAAATTAGTTAATCTAATTAGCCATCGAGAGGGAGTAGAGGGTGCATCACCATCGCGTTTAGAACGTGATAAAACTACATTTGGTGCTGAAACAGCTTGCTGAAAATCATGAGCCGAAAGTCCAATACGACGCTCAGGTAAAAGCAGTCCTAATTGTTTGCGCATATCTCTGTTAAGCCACATATCGTGACTTGGTTTTGCAGGCCACGTATCTTCATTCAAACCACCAAGAATAACCAAACTCTTTGACTGAACCCGAGCCTCTAAAGTACCCCAAATAGAAATCAATGGACTGGCTGTTTGGCGTTTTAAACGTAACTCTTGTGACAAAGTAGAACGTAATAATGCATTGTACTCAGCGGCTGTCATAAAGCCACCAAAATGCGCTTGTTCTTGTATCTGTTTAAGGGCTTCAAGTGCTGCAATGCCTGCATCTTTTTCCCATACATGCCTAGATTCACTAATAGCTGGGCTGTCAGATAATTCCTGAACAGTACGCATATGAAGTGAAACCCAATCAGATAAATCCATTTCTTGCGCGCCTTGAAGGGGCTGAAATATGTTTTGCAACCAATTTACCCAAGTGATTTTAATTGGATCATTTTTTGCCCAAGCTAGTAAAATATTAAAATCTACAAAGGGTGGTCCACCGCGGAGTACTTTGGTGCCATTTACATGCCCAACCTCTACTTGTTGTACCATTAGATTATGGTAATTTCTGTCAGTACCGGAGTGCGTTAACGTATGCTTTAGCAGTGCTAAAAACTGATGCGATGTAATTGCTTTACCAAAACAGTTTGAAACTAAACGAAGAAATATACCAACAGTAGACAAGTGAAGCGGAGTACCAGCGGAATCATCAGGTTCAATGTCCCATCTTGCTAGTGTAGCATTGACGCGTCTTGAGAGGCTACGGCTTGGAGTAATTAAAACAGCCTCTTTACCTTGATCGGCTGCATAACGAAGGCGTGTGGCAATTGCTAAAGCTTCTTCTTTTAGAGTTTCTGCTTCAATAAGTTCAAGACTTTGTGTTGCATTATGAAGCGTTGGTTTTAATGCAGGTCCATACTCTAACCATTGATTTGTGATAGGTGCAGGGCGAAGGGCTAACGAAATTAATCGATTGCGATCAACCAATGTTGTGTTAGCCTTATGCCAGGGTAATACTGTGTTAAAAGATATCCCTAAATAATCAAATAGTTTGGCAAATCCTGCTTGTGGGTGGTCTAGAGTGAACCGCTTAGTTTTAAACTTATTCCAAATATCATTAGGTAATTCAGCATCAAAACCTGGCAATATAATTGCACCATTTGGTAGCTGACTTACAGCTTTCATAAATAAAGCAGTCTCACCTCTAGAGCCAGTAGAGCCAGCAATTAAAATTGGATGTTTTGGTGGGTTTTCTTGCCAGTGTTTAGTATAAGCTTTCACAACATAACGCATCCTATCTTGCGGATCTGTCAAAGAGTTTTGATTCCAATGATTTGCTAAAATTGAGAGAAATTTTTTACTACGATCCCAATGTTCCGAATGGTCCCCAACGTCTAAGCCAATAACGTTAGTCATATCCACGCCTTCACCCTGTGCTTCGTCCATAAGGGCTGCAAGGCTTTCAGCTAGATCATAAGTTGCAGAAATAGGCGCTAAACTTGGATCTGCTTTTAATAACTCTCTGATTAGTTGCCCCAGATTTAACTTCCGCTTTTGGGATGGTGCAGGGGGTGGAAGTTTACAAAGTTTTAATGGATCATTTGCAATGTCAGCTATCAAATGAAACTGGGGTAAAAAACTAGCACCTGATTGTATAAGAAGATCACGCATTCTACGTTCAGTCCTGCGTGTGTTCACAAATATTATGACGCGCGCTATTGCGTGAGGTGGTTGTTCAACTAAATGATGACGTAAGCCATCTAAAAAAATACTGGAAAAATCAGTCCCTACGGGTAAGTGGAAAACACGTGGAGCTTCACTAGGATCAAACATTACGAACCCTTGCTAATTCAGTGGTAGCTACTTTTATACCTTCAGGGCTGCCAACATCCACCCATCCACCATTGTAAATAATTCCAGACATACGATTATTTTCAAGCATTTTATCCCAGAGTAAATTAAGTGAAAAGCTAATTTCTAAAATTTCTTTTAATAGATTAGTTTTTATAATCTGCGCCCCTGAATATACGTACGGTGCATTTTTAGCAGTTACTCGACGAGATAGGCGCAATTCTGAATCTAAATTGAAATCCCCTTTTCCTTTGTATTCTTGCGCAACTGATGTTGGTATTAGCATTAAAAGGGCATCCATTTTATCAGGATCCCAATATTTTAAGAGCGATGCAATTGGATTATTTCCAATCCAAACTGCGTCAGAGTTTATTGTAATTACAGGGCATGGTCCAAGAAGTGATAAGGCATTTTTTAATCCACCACCTGTTTCAAGAATAGTTGGGGTTTCATGTAATATTTTTATGTGTGAATTTGATGCAAGGTGCGCTTCTATTTGTTTGGGAAGATGGTGAACATTTACAACAATATTTTCAACTTTTGCATCTAAAACTAAATCTAATGCATAATCAATGAGTGGTTGGTTTGCTACCTGTATCATCGGTTTTGGGACGCTTTGCGTTAATGTGCCCATACGGGTACCAAACCCAGCAGCAAAAATAAGTGCACTATTAATACTCATGAGATATTCAATAATTTTTTACGAACTTCTAAAGTGGGTGGTGGAACGTTGGCAGTAATCCATTTCATTAGTTTGTAGCAAGCAGGATGTTGCAGATCTCGCATTAAGTGCTCCCAAACACGTGGGATCAAATCAACGTAATGTGCTTTTTTATCACGTAATGCCAAACGCGCAAAAATTCCAATAATTTTAATGTTTCGTTGCGCACCTAACAAACTATAAGCAGTTATAAAATTTTCTGGGTTTCTGTTTGATTTTGATAAATACTTTTTAAGCATTTCTTTGCGTAATTCACTAGAAGTATCTCGCCGAGCATCTTCCAATAGTGAGACTAAATCATAGGCGGCATGACCAGCTAGTGCATCTTGGAAATCTAAAAGGCCCACCTTTTTAATACCAATACGATTTGGTAACCACATAAGATTTTCTGCATGATAGTCTCGCATGACTAGCACTTGGTTTTCTGTGGAAATCTTTGAAAAAGTTTCAGCTGTTATATTATCAAATTCTTGGGATATTTTGTCTGAAACTGGTTTACCGATTACAGCTGGCATGTACCATTTTATTAAAAGTTTTGCTTCGCGAAGATAAACGTCTTGAGTATAGGGCAATAAATTATCTGGTGCAGAATTTTGGTGAAGATTAACTAAAACACTTACTGCAGTGTCATACATTGTGATTTCTAATTCAGGAGAGCTCTTGCATAGATCAGCAAATATATCATTTCCAAAATCTTCAAGTAATAAAAAACCGTTTTTAATATCTTGATTTAATATTTTAGGTGGTGAAAGGCCAAAATCTGCCAATAAATTACCAACAGAAATAAAAGGGCGCACATCTTCATCTGCTTCATATGGCGCATTCATCAATATTGCATTTTGAGATTTTAAATTTAAACGCTCATATGTTCGTCCCGACGCATCTGCCACCAATGTATCTCGTTGAGCTGCTGCCCAGCCTATGTTTTCTAAGAAAGCTTTGATTAAAGGTTCACGTAGATGCATTTTCCATTACCTTTAGTACGTTTTTAATAATAGGTGTCCACGTATCTGACTGCCATTCCAGTGTTGCTAACCTAGCGTCATTATCAGTTATGCTTAGTCTTAAAGACAATGCATTTTTTGGAACTAGTTCACCTAACTTATCTGACCATTCGACTAAGCATATTGCAGTGTCAAATGCTGTATCTAAGCCTAATTCATAAATTTCAGAAAAATTAATAAGTCGATATAGGTCAGTGTGCCAAATATCGACATCATTTAATTCATAGGTTTGAACCAATGTAAATGTAGGGCTTGGAATATCTTCAACAGCGTTTATTTCAATGAGGCGTGCTAAAATTAACTGGCGTGCGAAATGTGTCTTCCCAGCACCTACTATGCCATTTAATAAAATCGTGCTGCCTGCTGTCATAAAGGGAGCAAAGGCTGTAGCCAATTTTGTAGTTGCATCTGATGATTGTAATAATAATTTTTGTAACATGGAATGCTCCGCTTATCCTAGTTTTAAGGCCATTACTGTATAATGCGCAAGGAGCTAGATGTATTGCCCAAAAAAATATTTGGTCTTAAGAAGTATGTATGTTTTCGGTCTTTTTAATTTCCCATGATTAAAATTATATTAGTAAGCTTTTAGATTTGAACTGGAATATTTTTAGGCCCTAGTTCTGTATTAGCCAGTATATCTTTTCGTATCCAAATCACACTTACTACCGCACCAGTTGCAAATTCAAATGTGGCGTTCGGTGCTACAGTAGAAGTGCCATTAGCAAAAATTAATTGAGCGCCTGTCCGTTCTAATAATGTTTTTGCTATAAATAAACCCAACCCCATTCCTTCATATTCAGGGCGAGCTGGGTCTTTTTTTGTTTTTTGGCGGCGTAAAAATGGATCGCCTATGCGACCTAAAAAATCATTTGGATATCCCTTGCCATCATCTGCAACTAGTATGCGTATAGTTTCTTCTGTCCATGTTATGTCAATCCAAACATTATGACGTGCAAAATCTACAGCGTTTTGTACTAAGTTTCGCAGACCATGCAGTATTTCTGGTTGGCGTGGTAAATTTGGAATACTTCCAATACTTTCAGAGATTGGCACTCCATTAATCATCGTAGTTATTATCTTACCTCGGTTTGTGTGAGGTTCTGCAGCCTCTCTTAAAACTTCAGTAATAGGTGCTACTTTAAGGTGTAGATCTTCCTTACCCGTACGACCCATATCTCGAAGAATCTCGGATAAGCGAACGGCTTGCTCACGTATTAGGCGTGCATCATTGCGTAAATCCTCATTTGAATCGAGCTCTTCCTCTAATTCTGTTGCAACCATCTTTATAGTGGCAAGAGGTGTTCCCATTTCGTGTGCAGCAGCTGCAACAACACCGCCCAAAACAGTTAACTTATGTTCACGATCTAATGCCATTTGTGTTGCAGCCAAAGCTTGTGACATGGAAAAAGTCTCAACTGTTACGCGCCTTGCGTATCCTGATAAAAAAATAAAACCAATCACCAATGCAGTCCAATTTCCCCAAATGAATAAAGGTTGTAAAACTTCTATGGCCCCATTTTGAAATGTTAGCGGTAGATGAAAATATGTTAACAATGTTGTTATTATTACTGCATAACCGCCAAGAAATAGTGTTGCATTTAAAGTTAACGCTGTGGCTGAAATAGTAACGGGTGCAAGTAATAGTAATGAAAACGGATTACTTAGCCCACCAGTAAGGTATAACAGGACACCTAATTGGCTAAGATCAAACAATAATGATAAAATTGTTGCCTTTTGTGATAGACGTTTGTTTGTTGGTGATAGAAAGCCAGCTAGCAGGTTAAATAAAATAGACGCACCAATAGCTATAGAACAATATCCAAGCTCTAGATTTAAGGTTAAAAAATACTGCGCAGCAACAATAGCAATAATTTGTCCAACAATTGCCATCCACCTTAAAAATATGAGTGTTTGTAGACGCACCCATTCGCTGCGGACTTGATTTGTAAATAAATTAATCGGTTTTTCGTTCATAAAGACTTCTTGTCTGTGACATCATCACACATTTAATTTTATATGTTATAAAGTAGAGCAACACATATCATATGACCAGAACGGAAAAATAATGACAAAATTCTTTGCAGTTTCTTTTTCTTTTATGACAATTATTGCATTGGCACTAATGGGTTATTTAGTTTTCTGGGGAAATGGGAAGTCATGTGGGACTGCGGTAGTTGCAGGAGGACAAGCTTCAATAGGTGGCCCTTTTGAATTAATTGATCAGACAGGTACTGTTGTTAATGAAAAAGATGTAATTGATGGTTTAACATTGATTTATTTTGGATACACATACTGCCCAGATATTTGTCCATTAGATACTCAGAGAAATCTAACAGTAATTGATATTTTAGATGAAGAGGGCATCAATATAACACCAGTTTTTATTACGATTGATCCTCTGAGAGATACGATTAAAGTATTAAATGATTATGCAAGTGTATCACATGAACGATTAGTTGCTTTAACTGGCTCAGTAGAACAAATCAGTGTGGCTTCAAAAGTATACCGTACATATTACCGTAAAAATGGAACTGGTGAGGATTATTTGATGGACCACTCTACATTTAGCTATTTAATGGATGAGACTGGGTTTTTACAATTCTTTAGGCGGGATGTATCGCCAGATGAAGTTGCAAAAACTATTTCATGTTTTTCTAACGTTTGACCCAATAAGAAAAACGGACTAAGTAAATATTATTTAGGAATAATCATGCCAAATATACAAAAAGAATTAAATGAAATTGGGGCAGATAATACGCTCTTAATCTTAGATGATGACGAACCATTTCGCCGAAGGTTAGCGCGTGCGATGGAGAAAAGAGGGTTTGCACCTACAGCCTTAGAATCTGTGGCGGCCGGACGTGCTTTTTGCACCGCAACGCCACCAGCGTTCGCAGTCATTGACTTACGCTTAGGTGATGGAAATGGCTTGGATGTAGTAGAAGTGTTACGTGCAAAGCGTCCAGATTCACGTATAATTGTACTTACAGGATACGGTGCAATTGCAACTGCAGTTGCAGCCGTAAAAATTGGTGCCACAGATTACCTATCAAAACCAGCTGATGCTAATGATGTAACTAATGCCTTATTGGCTAATGAAGGTGATTTACCACCCCCACCTGAAAACCCAATGTCTGCAGATCGCGTTCGGTGGGAACACATTCAGCGAGTGTATGAGCTGTGTGATCGGAATGTTTCTGAAACGGCCCGTAGATTAAGCATGCACCGCCGTACTCTACAACGTATCTTAGCAAAGCGCAGTCCCCGCTAATATTTTTATAGTTAAACGCTTAACATGGGTTAGGGACGGTTTGTGCAAAGCTATCTCCAGTTGCTAATTCTTCAACAACACGAGAAATTTTTGGATATTTACGCCAATCAAGGTACGACTGAGTGTCAGCCCATAGCAATAGGCAGGCTAACGCATAGTCACAAACGCTGACCCTTTCGTTGATTAGCCACTTTTTGCAGCGTTCTTCTAGCCAAACTAAAGTATGCTCTATTCGCATGTTATGGCGTTCGACAATATTAATACCATATGTGTTTTCTTCAGTTTGGCGCAGGCCACTTCGTGTAATCTGGTTGGCCGCCACCATTGCATCACCCATCGCTAAAATTGTTAGTAGCATTTGTCGATCGGCCAAGGGATCAAAATCAGGAGCCACTGGGACTACGGTCATTGCAAGTAGTTGTTCTGTAATTTGAGAGGTTGGAAAAATAGTTTCTCCAACAGTTATCAGAGTTGGTGCTTGGCCTAACGGATTTTTATTAAAAAAATCATCATCTAATGGCCATTCAAGTTTTATAACCTCCACAGGCAACTCCCAATCAATTATCAATGTTTGGCATAGCCGCGAAAATGGAGATCCATCTACATAAAATAACTGTGCTGGTTCCATTAAATCATCTCCATTAAATCGTTAAAAACTTCTAAAAATTGACCTTTAACCTGCATTGGTGCGTGCGGGCGTAATATAATAGCTGGTAAATCTGATAACATAGGTTTGCCGAAAAGAGTATTAGCTTCTTTTTCACTAAACCCTGCAATTTGAACTGCTTCTAGCCAAGCAGAAGATGTATCAGCACGTTTTATTTGTTTTTTGATAACATCTGGGATTTTTGCTGGTAATCCGAAGCGGAGATGTATTGCTGCCGTAAGGCGTGCATCCATTTCAGCATATCCTGGCCCAACTGCAGATTTAACAGGGCTTATCATGTCGCCAATTACATATTCAGGGGCATCATGTAATAGTGCTGCTAAGCGCCATTTGGGGTTAATGTGGGGATTCAAACTGAAAAATAAATGCTCCACAAAAACTGAATGCTCTGCAACAGAATAGGGATACTTACCGTGCGTTTGTCCATTCCAGCGAGCAACAAAAGATAGGCCATGAGCAATATCTTCTATTTCAATATCCATTGGTGATGGATTTAATAAATCAAGGCGTCTGCCAGATAACATGCGCTGCCATGCGCGTGTTTGTGTCTTAGTCAATATTCTACTCCAATTTGGCTATAGTTTTTAAATCCACAGCATTACTTGTCTAATTTAAATACTAATGCTAATTGCATCTCTGAACTCATACAGACACAAACTACAGGAGCCAATCCAGATGGCAACAGACTATATTGTAAAAGACATCTCGCTTGCAGAATTTGGACGCAAAGAGCTTGATATTGCAGAAACAGAAATGCCTGGACTGATGGCGCTTCGTGAGGAATTTGGCGAAAGTAAGCCACTTACAGGTTCACGCATTGTGGGCTCTTTACACATGACTATTCAAACAGCTGTATTAATTGAAACGTTAACTGAGCTAGGTGCGGATGTACGATGGGCATCGTGCAATATTTATTCTACGCAAGACCATGCTGCTGCAGCTATAGCTAAATCAGGTGTACCTGTATTTGCAATTAAAGGTCAGACACTTGTTGAGCATTGGGATTATTTAGATAAATCTTTCATGTTTGAAGATGGTGCAAATATGATTTTAGACGATGGTGGAGATGCCACACTTTATGTTCTTTTGGGTGCACGGGTTGAGGCAGGTGAAACTAACTTACTTGATATTCCAACATCAGAAGAAGAAGAAGCAGTCTTTGCTCAAATTAAAAAGCGTATGGCACAAAGTCCAGGCTGGTTTACAAAAACGCGTGATGAAATCCAAGGTGTTTCAGAAGAAACAACAACAGGTGTTCACCGTTTATATGAATTAATGCAAAATGGGCAACTGCCTTTTCCTGCTATCAATGTGAATGACTCTGTTACTAAATCAAAGTTTGATAATAAATATGGCTGCAAGGAATCTTTAGTTGATGGTATTCGCCGTGCAACTGACACAATGATGGCTGGCAAAACAGCAGTTGTTTGTGGTTATGGCGATGTAGGCAAAGGTTCAGCAGCATCTTTGCGTGGTGCGGGTGCGCGGGTTAAGGTTACTGAAATTGATCCAATTTGTGCACTGCAAGCTGCTATGGATGGCTTTGAGGTGACTACATTAGAAGATACTGTCTCTGATGCAGATATTTTTGTAACTACAACTGGTAACAAAGATATTATTCGTATTGAGCATATGCGTGCAATGAAAGATATGGCAATCGTTGGAAACATTGGCCATTTTGATAATGAGATTCAAGTAGCTAATTTGCGCAACTTAAAAATGACAAACATCAAAGATCAAGTTGATATGTATGAGATGCCGTCTGGTAATCGTATGATTCTATTATCACAGGGTCGTTTGTTGAACCTTGGAAATGCCACGGGCCACCCTTCATTTGTAATGTCTGCATCATTTACCAATCAGGTTTTGGCACAAATTGAATTGTGGACTAAAGGTGATGAATATAAAAATGAAGTTTATATTCTACCTAAACATCTTGATGAAAAAGTCGCCCGTTTGCACCTTGCAAAAATTGGCGTCAAGCTAACTGAATTAACAAAAGATCAAGCTGATTATATTGGTGTAACTACCAAGGGGCCATTTAAGCCTGAACATTATCGTTACTAAGTTTTACTAGATAACTTTTAACGCCCGCAGTAATGCGGGCGTTTTGCGTTTAGATAAATGTTAAAATTTAAATTTAAAAATTATTAGACTGCTATACCTCTGACTTAAGGGGACGACCCATTAAGTTACTTAGCGCATCATTTACTGTAGCCTCTCCAGTTAAAACTGCAGCTACTTGAGCGGCAATTGGCATTTCTACATTATACTTTTTTGCTAATTTAATTGTGGCCAATGCAGTTTCAATACCTTCGACAGTATGGCTAGGTTTTAAATTACCAGATTTTGCTAACTGCTGGCCAAATGAAAAGTTACGTGATTGTGAGGATGTACATGACAATGTTAAATCTCCCAAACCCGATAATCCATTCAACGTATCTGATTTTCCACCCATTGCGTGTGATAATCTAGCTAGCTCAGCAAAACCACGTGTAACTATTGCAGCGCGGGCACTTTCTCCTAAACCTGCACCCACTACAATGCCAGAAGCAATTGCAAATACATTTTTTAATGCACCGCCTAACTGGACTCCGCGAATATCATTAGACAAATAGAGGCGTAGTGTCTCCGTACTTAATAGGGTTTGTAAAGAAATGCCCAATTGCAAATCATCAGTCCCCAAAGTTAAAGCTGTTGGCATTCCTTTGGCCAGCTCAATTGCAAAACCTGGTCCACTGAGTGCAGCGTAAGGTGCTGGCCCTAAAAATTCAGTAGCAATATCAGATTGTAATTTACCAGTACTTGTCTCGATGCCCTTGGAGCAAAAAACAATAGGGCAATTTAAATTTATAAGTTTTAGGTTTTTTAATGTGTGGCGCAAATGCTGTGCTGGGGTGACCATTAAAAGGGTATCTAAATTTTCTAAATCCTGAAAGTTTGAAGTTGCAAAAATATTTTTGGGTAAAGTAATATTTGGTAAATAGCGTTCATTCATATTAGTAGAATTAATAGTTTTTATATAATTAGGGTTGCGGCCCCATAAAGTAATATCATTTTTTGCCCGCGCTAAAGTCGAGGCTAAACCTGTTCCAAATGCACCAGCACCAATTATACCAATTTTACTCATGCTTTTGCCCCTTTTTTCCCTGATCCTAGCATTGGCTTGGCTGTTTGATCTATTGGCCATCTTGGCCGCGCAGCTAATGTCATATCATCTCTTGCACCTTTATCATATTGTTCGATACCAGCCCATGCGATCATGGCTGCATTATCAGTGCAGTACTTCAATGGTGGCGAAAAAAAAGAAAACCCTTCTCTTTGTGCAATCGCTCGTAATTTTTCACCAATCAAACTATTAGCTGCAACACCTCCAGCTACTGCAAAAGACTTGGTTTTAGAAATATTCTGAAAAGCTACCATCGCACGCCGAGTTTTTTCAGCTAAGGTGTCTGCGACAGCCATTTGAAAGCTAGCACATAGGTCATTCCTGTCTTGCTCTGTGATGCCACCTTGTTTTTCTATCAACAAATCACGGGCGCGACGTAGTGCCGTTTTCAAACCTGAAAACGACATATCGCAATTAGGTCTATCCAATAAGGGGCGTGGTAGTTTGAAGCGTAATGCATCACCACCTAATGCTGCCTTTTCAACTAAAGGTCCTCCTGGATAACCTAATCCTAAAAGTTTTGCAGTTTTGTCAAAGGCCTCACCTGGGGCATCATCAATTGTTCCACCAATACGGCGAAAATTTGTTTCGGAAAGAACAGCTAGAAATTGGCAATGTCCACCACTCACTAACAACATTAAATATGGGTATTTTATAGAATCTGTCATGCGTGGTGTTAGAGCATGACCTACTAAATGATTAATGCCTATCAGTGGCTTGCCAATCCCAGTAGCTATTCCTTTTGCACACATGACACCACTAACAACGCCACCAATCAAGCCTGGACCAGCAGTGACTGCTATCGCATCAATATCAGTTAAATTTACACCTGCATCTAATAATGCGCGCTCCACTGCTATATCTAACTGCTCTGCATGGGCACGTGCTGCAATTTCTGGAACTACTCCACCGTAGGCTGAATGTAGTTCATTTTGGCCAACAACTATCGATGACAAAATATTTGCCTGGCCGTCAATGCGACGAACTACAGCTGCGGCTGTGTCGTCGCAGCTACTTTCTATACCAAGCATAGTAAGTACATCAGTCATTGTATTTAATCAGCCTTCGTGGTTTTCTTATCCAAATAGCATTGGAACACACAGCAAGCAATGACACAGAAATCGCCTCTATTGGTTATGATACGGCCTGCAGCGCAATCGCTTCAAACCTTAAAAGTTTTGCAGGATAGATTAGGGCATAAACCAAACTTTGTTTTAAACCCGTTAATGATGATAGAAGGTTTGGATATTGATCTACCCTCTAACTTATCAATGCCGTTTATATTTACTTCTCAAAATGCTGTCACTTTTACTATGCAAAAAACAAGCCAGCGGGGTGGAGTATATTGTGTTGGCCTTAAAGTTTCAGAATTAGCGCAAAAGTATGGCTTTAATGTGATTGAAGTTTTTGAAACAGCTGAAGAAATGGTAAATGCTGGGTTACCTAAGGGGTGTACCTATCTTAGGGGAAAACATATTTCTGTAGATTTTGCTTCTTATTCTGATGCGCAGATTAAAGAATATATTTTATATACCCAACAGCCCTTACCACTAATAGAAGCCACTTTGCAGCGAATGCTGAGTGGTTGTATTATCCCAGTATATTCAGAAAATTTAGCAATTCGCTTGGCTGATTGTTTAGATGGTGAACTGAATAATATAACTGTTGTGTGTATAAGTAATAAAGTAAGTAAATCGCTTAGTTATTTAAATTTAGGTAATGTAATTACAGTGCCTAAACCCACTAGTGAAGCAATGATTGATGCATTGGTAATGAATTTATAAACCTGCAAAAAGCATAAAAAAATATTGAACCTTTATTTGTGCAATTTAATATTTAGATATATAATATAGATAATATTGGAAGTTAAACAAAATGGTAAAAAAATCTGTTATTAAGTCTAAGCAAGAGATAAGTGCAGATATGGTAGATGAAAACTTAAAAGTTGAAACCGTTGTTGTAGAAAAAAAAATAACAAAAATAAATTTTTCTCGCTATGTAGTTGGAATTATTTTTTTGTTGTTTGTAGGTGGATTTATTGCATTATTTTTTGGACCAAAATTAGCTCCAATTATGCCTGCTGGTATGGCGCCGATTGCTAAATTCATATCACAAGGTGAAGCATCTTTGAGTGAGAAACTCGAAAAACTAAATTATGACTTAAGTAAACGATTAAGTCTTTTAGAAAATGCTGAATACCCAGATTTTAATAAAGAGCTTAAAAAATTAAGTATTGTGCTAAATTCACAAATCATGATTTTATCTGATCGTATTTCCATAATAGATGATCAAGACATTAGTGCTAGCCTCAGTAATATTAAGTTGCGTGTTTCTGAATTAAGCACACAGATAGATAACCTGAGCTATGCTTCAATAGATATGCTTACTCAAGAGAGTAAAGCAGGGATACGTGACCATGAGTTAGTCCTCATTAGATTAAAGTCTGAGATTAAAACATTATCATCTAAGCAGGATTTATTAACTCAACGTATAAATGAAATGACTTTTACTAAAATTGTCCCAAATGTAAAAAATATAATTATACCAGATACTGACCAAATAATTGCTATTGATGAAATAAAAAGTGCTTTAAAATTAGGCAGTGAGTTTGTGGATGCTTTAGCTGCTTTGTCAAAGACAGGAGTTGAGGTTCCTACAGGATTGAATGAGGCAAGAAATGGTGTAGCCACTTTATCTCTTTTAAAAGCTAACTTTCCAGCTGCAGCTCGTGCTGGCTTAAAAGCATCAATAAAACAAGACTCATCACCTGGGCTGACAGGTAAAATAATGGGATTTTTGAAATCTCAAGTTACTATCCGTTCTTTAGATTCTCAAGAAGGAGCATCTACTGATGCTGTTCTCTCGCGCATACAAGTAGCTCTAAATAATGATAATTTGACTGGTGTTCTTTTTCAAGAAAACGATTTGGATGAACCTACAAGGCTAGCTATGAATAGCTGGTTATTAGCTGTAAAAAAACGACAAGCTGCATTAGATGCAGTTGCAAATCTTTTGATAAATTAGGGAACCTTTATGATCTGGTCTTTAATAAAAATATCTTTGTTTGTAGTGTTGATTGCTGCGATCACCTTTGCTTTTGGTTTAATCATAGATGCTGGTGGTTTAATAACTATGCAATTTGCAAACCAAGAGCTGTCCCTAACTCCTATTCAAGCTATGACTGGAGTAGGTTTTTTAATTATAGCTTTATGGCTTCTGGTTTGGGTAGTTGGCATTATTATTGCTATATTCAAGTTTTTTAATGGTGATGAAACTGCAATTTCACGTTATTTTAATAAAAGCAAAGAGGAACGTGGTTATAAAGCTTTAACTGATAGTATGGTTGCCTTGGCTTCAGGTGAGAGTAAAAATGCCATCAACAATGCAACGCGTGCAGAGCGTTTATTGAAGCGTCCACAATTAACAAATCTTATTAATGCGCAAGTAGCGGAAGCATTTGGTGACAATAAGCGTGCATTTAAATATTACAAACGTCTTTTGGATAATGACCAAACTCGCTTTATTGGTGTCCAAGGGTTATTGAATCAGAAGCTTATTGAAGAGGATACTGAAACAGCATTGTTATTAGCAAAAAAAGCTTTTTCATTACGTCCAAATCATGACCACACTTTGAATGTCTTATTTGACTTACAGACGGGTGGAGAAGACTGGAAGGGAGCACAAAAAACCATTCAGGCTAATGTGCGTTCAGGAAGACTACCCAAGGATGTTGGTCGCCGCCGAGAGGCAGTTCTATCTCTTGCTGATGCAAGGCAAATGCTTGAAGCTGGTGATATTGATTCTGGTAAGAAAGCGGCGTTAGCCGCTAATAAGTCATCACCAGATTTAATTCCAGCTGCAATTTTGGCAGCTGAGATGCACATGTTAGATGATAATAAACGTCTATCAACTAAGGTATTAAAGAAAGCATGGAGCTTAAACCCTCACCCTGATTTAGCAGCAGCTTTTGCTGAAATTGATCCCAATGAAAGTAATGAAGTGCGGCGTAAGCGCTTTTCTATTTTAACAAAAATTAATATTAATAATGCTGAGACTAAGCTATTGATTGGAGAACTTGCCTTAGCTGATGAAGATTTCCCTTCAGCAAGGAGAGCAGTTCAAGAGTTAGCAGATGCAGAGCCTACTGTCCGCTCGTTAGCAATTATGGCGGCTATTGAAAAAGGTGAAGGCGCAGACGATAAAACTGTGCGTGCCTGGTTGAATAAAGCTTTAACTGGTCCAAGAGGCCCTCAATGGCTTTGTGATAGTTGTTCTAACATTCATTCGAATTGGCAAATACGTTGTGAAAACTGTAAAGCTTTTGACAGCTTATCCTGGAAGTCACCACCAACCGATAATCTTAAGACACCAAGTGCTATGTTAGATTTTACCTCTGGCGTACTAACAGATGCTTCTGCAAGTACCACTATTTCTGATGCTTTAGATGCTGAGGTTATTGACAAAAAATCAAACTGAAATATGGCTTCAATGAATTAAATACATATTTTTAGTAGCTTCTATTTGTTAAAAGAGGCTTCACTTTGAGTTAGTAAGCCCTCAGATACCAAACGATCTGCCCAACCCTGTGGATGTTTAAAGAGATGGGTTTGCCAACCGCGTCTTTTAGCTGTTGCGATGTTATCGGACCGATCGTCAGTAAATAAGATCTCATCTACAACTATCTTAGTATCTTCTTCCAATAGCCTGTAGATTTCAGGATCTGGTTTGGCGACCATCATTGCACCTGAAATATAACGTTTGTCAAACTCTTTCAGAAAGGAATATTTTTGCTCAGAAATTGCAAAACTGCCAACGGCAAAATTAGTTAAAGCTAATACTGGAATACCATTAGCGCGTAAGGCTCGCAGTAATGAAACTGAGTGTGGAAGCTCAGGTTGAGCTATATCATTCCAACAATCAACCCACTGCTGTATTTCAAGAGACCATTTTGGATAATCTTTGGCAGCTTGATAAAATGTATCTTTAAAGTTTGCACCAGCATCAACACGGTCTTGCAGTCTATGTAAGTCAACTTCAGAAAACATCTTTTGCCGCTGAGCTATTCCAATTTTTTTATCATAATATACTTCAGGTTTCCAGCATATGAGTACATTTCCAATATCAAATACAACAGTTTTTATAGTCATAAAATTTCGCGCTTTGCTGCACAAACTTCACGCTCTAATGAATTTAAAAAATTTGATCTATCTGCTTTTCCAAAGGGTTTACCTGATCCTTGAAAGAAGGGGTTAGCGCCGCGGAGATCAGCCATTAAATCACGTGTGGCTAATTGGTTTCCAATATTTGCTGGTGTAAACATATCACCATTATGTCGGATAGTGCGGGCACCTGATGCAACTGTTTTTGCCGCTAGCGGAATATCACCAGTAATAACTAAGTCTCCCTTGGTTGCACGGTCTGCAATCCATATATCTGCAATATCTGGGCCATCTGGAACTATTATGTTTTCGACAAGTGGGTGAAGGTTTGGTCGCAGTCCACCATTTGAAACAATAAATACTTTTACATTATGGCGCTCAGCAACACGCACAACTTCATCTTTGACGGGGCATGCGTCTGCATCAATATAAATGTTAGTCATAAGAATAATTCAATTTGGTTTGATTTCTAAATAAATACATACTTTTTTGTGATAAAGTTGCTTGGTTAATTTTTTGAATGAGTAGTAATTTTTATGTTTTTAATAGGTTGGCATGATGTTCAATATGATCCTTCATGAAGCTCATTATAAAAAAGTAACTATGATCATATCCATCTAACATACGATATTCCCCTTTTTGTTTTTGAGAGACCATTGCTGATTGTAATGCTTCTGGCTGTAGTAAGTTGAGAAAGTTATCAGCAATGCCTTGGTCAATTAAAACTGGTGTTGGAAAGCCATTTTTTTGCATCAATATTGATGCATCATGTGGTGCCCACAATGTTTCGTCACTTCCTAAATATGCTGTAAATTGTTTCCGCCCCCATTCAGAATTAGTTGGGTTAGCAATTGGAGCAAACGCAGAAACTGATTTGTATTGATTGGGCAGTGTCATTGCTATTGTTAGGGCGCCATGGCCTCCCATTGAATGGCCCGTTATTCCCTGAGCGCTTTTTAATAATGGGAAGTGCTTTAAAACTAATTTAGGTAGCTCTAAAGTGATATAATCCCACATTTGAAAATGAGTTTTCCAAAGGCCTTGGGTAGCGTTCACATAAAAACCAGCGCCTTGTCCCAAATCAAATGCGTTATCATTTGGGACATTATCACCGCGAGGTGATGTATCAGGAAAAATTAAAGCAATTCCATTAGCAGCTGCCCACCCTTGTGCAGCGGATTTAGTCATAGCATTTTCATGATTGCAAGTTAGGCCTGATAAATACCATAAAATTGGAACCTGTTTTTCTTTAGCTTGAGGGGGGAGGTAAAGTGCAAATGTCATGTCACAATTGCAGCAATCAGAGGTATGCTTATATACGCCTTGGATGCCGCCAAAACATGCATTTTCTGATAAAGTTTCCATTTTTTTAATTCCACTTAAGTTTTAATATAGGTAAGTTGTGGCTGTTTTTTTATTAAAATTCTACCACTGCACGAATAGACTTTCCTTCGTGCATTAGATCAAAACCTTTATTGATATCGTCTAGTTTGAGTTTATGGGTGATCATTGAATCAATTTCAATTTTTCCATCCATATACCAATCAACAATTTTAGGCACGTCCGTACGACCGCTCGCGCCACCAAAAGCTGTACCTCGCCAGACGCGGCCTGTTACTAACTGGAATGGCCTGGTAGATATTTCTGCACCTGCTGCGGCAACTCCAATAATAATGCTTTCACCCCAACCTTTGTGTGAGGATTCTAATGCTGTGCGCATTACATTAGTGTTCCCAGTTGCATCAAAAGTATAATCTGCCCCTCCGCCAGTTAGCTCAACTAGATGTGAAACCAAATCACCATCTATGGAATTTGGGTTCACAAAGTGAGTCATTCCAAATTTTTTGGCTAAGTCTACTTTGCGGTCATTCAGATCAACACCAACAATCTGATCAGCCCCTGCTAAGCGTAAACCTTGTACTACATTTAAGCCAATTCCACCTAGGCCAAATACAATAGCAGTAGACCCTATTTCCACTTTAGCAGTATTTATTACTGCTCCTATGCCTGTAGTTACACCACAGCCAATATAGCAAATTTTATCAAATGGAGCATCTTTTCTAACTTTGGCTAATGCAATTTCGGGCATTACAGTATGATTTGAAAATGTTGAACACCCCATATAATGAAAAATTGGTGTGCCATCAATCATTGAGAAACGAGATGTTCCATCGGGCATGACGCCTGCACCTTGTGTGCTGCGAATTTTTTGACATAAGTTAGTTTTTGGATTTAAGCAATATTCACACTCTCGGCATTCTGGCGTGTATAATGGTATAACATGATCGCCTAACTCAAGGCTTGTAACTCCTTCACCAAGCTTGATCACAATACCAGCACCTTCATGTCCCAAAATTACTGGAAACATTCCTTCTGGATCGTCGCCAGAACGGGTAAATTCATCAGTATGGCAAATACCTGTAGCTTTAATTTCAATCAAAACTTCACCAGCTTTAGGGTCTTCTAGGTTGACGTCCATTATTTCTAGTGGCTGTCCAGCTGCCATAGCGACTGCGGCGCGTGTAATCATAATATTCTCCCTAGAGTTTATAATATTTTATTAAAGCTAACACATCAAAAAATAAGTTAAAAACAAATACGTTTATTATAAGATTACATAATAACGGTAATTCAAAGTTTGGTGGGCGTAATTTCACCCACCAAATTAATTTACATATTAGGAAAATAATCTTCGCAACTGCCTTCACGATATACGTCAGCTGTACAGCAATGTAGACCACCCCCAAATGCATAAGCATCACGAAGTTCTACTTCTACCACCTCCATACCCAGTTTATCCATTTGCTCGGCTTGATAAACTTCTGATTTTTCCACACAAACTGTCTTTGGGTCTAGGACCAGTACGTTCATGGACAACCAAGTCGATGAATAACACAGTGGGGGTGGAGCATTATGCGCAGGTTGTGCTGCGTCAACGATGTCCCAGCCGTTATCATTGAACATTTTTCGTTGTTCTTCTGGCAATCGGCGCTGAGGATTATTTAGGATTAATCCTGGGCGTAATGGAGTAAACGTTGCGTCTATATGAATAGGATATGGGTCACCAGGAAAATTCACAGAATGAACTCTATGATCTGGAAAATGACGGCGCAGCCATTCAATACCTTTTTCATTTGTAGTAAACCCATGTTGAACAACTAAATCGCGACCAAAACGCAACACATCAGCTGCATCAAATAATGGCTCCTCTTCAGTGGTTACAAAGAATTTTTCTGCTGTCCATTTCAAACGCTGATCATTTCCAATCTTTGCAGACAGATAATCAGCATGATAATCAGCATCAGTTAAACGTGGTTTTGGCGCAGATTCATGCCTAAAGTTTAGATCTTCGTTAAAATACTGTTGCATCAAAGGGCGATAATTTAAGTACTCAAACCAACGGCAGCGGTATGACATCGTGGCTTCTAGTATTTCAGAGCCAACAGTTAAAAGAACATCACGTGGCGGCATACACCCAAATTGGCTTTCTGTTTGAAAGTCAGGAGTTATCGCAGGTTTGCTGTGATCAATGCTTGTTGGACGGTCTACCTTAATTCCACGATCCTTTAATTGTTTTGCAAAATTATCAAGGAGTTCATTTGCGCGATCAATAGTTTCTTGTGGGCGACGACCCCATTGGCCACGCATGTCGCTATCTTCTGGAACTTTAGCGTCTAAAGCAGGCTCTTCAGGTGGAATATGAGTATCGTCAGCCCTACCAACTATAACGTGCTTAAGGGGATCCCATTCGTTCCAACTATTTACTATTGTTTTTTCTGGTGACCAAGTCATCTATTTTCTCCAAATTAATCAAAGTGACAGAACCGCATGTAAATAAGTTTTGCAACTGAATTATGACAAGACAACTACCACAATAAACGTTAATTGAATTATACCAAGATTGGTTTCGTGGTTGTTCATTTCAATCATAGCGGTAGAATTAAAAAATTGGATATATCTATGACACAAAATTTATCTCAAGTAGCAGCACAGTTATTAGACATTGCTAAAAGGGCGGGGGCACAATCAGCTGACGTTTTGTTAGTGGATGGTACATCTGTTTCTATTGATGTTCGTGAAGGTGTTCTCGAGCATGCTGAGCGCGCAGAAGGTATTGATATTGGCCTTCGTGTAATTCAAGGCGATCGACAAGCATCAGTCTCTGTTTCTGATACCAGTATAAATGCGTTGGAACAAATGGCAGAGCGATGCATCGCTATGGCAAATGAGGCTCCCCGGGATCCTTATTGTGGATTGGCAAGTGTTGAGGAATTAGCAACGAATTGGGATGTGGATAATTTAGAACTCTATGATCCATCAACCCCACCGTCTGCTAGTGATTTGCAGGATGCTGCTATGCGTGCTGAAGCATCAGCGCTAAATGTTAAAGGCGTTGCTAAAGCACAAGGAGCGTCTTCTGCGCTTAGCGATGTATCAATTCATTTAGCCACCAGTAATGGATTTTCTGGCGGGTACCGAAAAACTTCAAATTCAGTTTCATGTGTTGCTATTTCAGGTGAGGGATTGGCTATGGAGCGTGATTGGTGCGGTGAATCTCACAGCCATTACTCTAATGTACCTAGTGCTGAAGAAATTGGTCGTTTAGCTGGTGAGCGTGCAGTTGCACGGGCGGGAGCTGTTCGCCCCTCAACTGGGTTTTTTCCAGTATTATTTGATGAGCGAATTTCATCAAGTTTAATTGGCCACTTGGCATCTGCGGTTAATGGATCTTCTATAGTGAGAGGCTCAAGTTGGCTAAAAAATATGCTAGGAGAGCAGATTTTACCTATTGGAGTTTCCTTAAAAGAAGATCCAACACGAAAATCCATGGCAGGTTCAAAACCTTTTGATGGTGAAGGGTTATTGGTTCGCCCTCGGCACATTATCAAGAATGGAGTTTTGCAAAGTTGGACCACGGATTTAAGTACAGCGCGGCAACTTAATACAGTTAGTACAGGCAGTGCGTCACGAGGAGTTGGATCTCCACCTTCACCTAGTACTGGTAATTTAGAGCTGACTGAAGGCTCGCATACACGTGAAGAATTAATTGCACAAATGGGAACTGGCTTAATCATTACTTCAATGATTGGATCGACTATTAATCCAAATACTGGAGATTACTCTCGTGGTGCAGCAGGGCTATGGGTTGAGAATGGTGAAATAGTAGGGCCAGTAAATGAATGTACTGTTGCTGGAAATCTATTAGATATGTTAAAAAATATGATCCCTGGAAATGATGCAAGGCTGAATTTATCACGCATAGTCCCTAGCTTATTAGTGGATGGATTAACAATTGCTGGAAAGTGATCTCAATTTAATACGAGATGCTGCTCTTGAAGCAGGCAAAATTGCCATGCAGTTTTACCGTCAAAACCCTAACCAATGGGATAAAGGTGGGGGACAGGGTCCAGTTAGTGAAGCTGACCTTGAAATTGATAGAATGCTTCAAGCAGAATTCTCTAAAGCGCGGCCTAATTATGGCTGCCTATCTGAGGAACTAGAAGACAACCCTAGTAGGTGTGAAACAGACGTCGTTTTTATTATTGATCCCATTGATGGGACAAGATCATTTTTAAATGGGCATGAAAACTTTGCAACCTCTATAGCTATTGCGCGCAATGGAGTAATTACTGAAGCCGTTGTTCACCTACCAGCAAAGGATTTAACCTATGATGCTAGACTAGGCGCAGGTGCACAATTAAATGGTAAAAAAATCGTAGTAGGAATAAATAATAAAGTTAGGGGTGCACGTATTTTAGCGTCTGAGTCTCAAAGCAATCCTAAATTATGGAGTGGTGCTGTACCTCCAATTGAACGCCATTTTCGATCATCATTGGCGTATAGATTATGTTTAGTGGCTGAGGGGCGATTTGACGGAATGATGACGCTTCGCCCAACTTGGGAGTGGGATGTCGCAGCTGGAAACTTAATATGTACTGAAGCGGGATGTGATGTAAAAACTCAAGATGGTATTAATCCAATATATAATGAAAAAAAACCAATCATGAATGGTATGATTGCAGGTAACCCAACAATTGTTTGTGGACTTTTAAACTATCTAAAATAAATTGATAGGGGTAGAAACCCAGCTTAGTTGCTAACGGAAAAGGAAAATAATATGACACAAAGATTGCATTTAGTTTTTGGTGGTGAATTAAAAGACCCAACAACTAAAGAATTTCGTGATAGTGACAATATTGATATGGTTGGTATTTTTCCTAATTATGATTTAGCTTATAGTGCTTGGAAAGCCAAAGCACATCAAACAGTTGATAACGCACACACACGATATTTTATTGCGCATATTCACCGACTTCGTGATGAAGGCCAGCCAGCCAGCCCTACCGAAGAATTAGGCTAAGTATCTCCTATGCAGAGTTTTTCAATTGGATTAGCCGCTAACTATATTTTAGCCTGGGTGCTACAGCCTTTTGTAAAATCAAGATTGTCTAATTCAATTGAAAAAGGTGAATTACATAAAAAGTTAGCAGATCAATTGCAGGGCTTATCGCTTCAAACCCGTGGTGGAAAAACTTTGATTTGGTTACATGCTAAAACGTTAGCAACAGCTGCAAGTTTTGGTGAAATTGTTGCTCATTTTGAAGAGAATAATAATATACAGTTTTTGTGGACAACAGAAGAAGATGATCCTGATTGTACGTTTAAAATGACAGGAATTCATCAACACCTTCCTTTAGATTATCCAATGTTTGTTAATAGGTTTTTGGAGGGTTGGAAGCCTGATGCTGTGGTATGGCTATCAAATACAATTCGCCCAGTTTTATTATATAAAGTTATGAAGTCTAAAGTTCCCGCTATTTATGCTAATGCTGAATTAACCAGTTTAGAAACTAGAAAATATTTTTGGTTTCCAAGCTTTATTAAAGGTTATCTTTCATGTTTTGATCGTATTCTAGCTAAGTCAGATGAGGCAGCTAAACGCTTACGGCGCGCCAAAGCGCCACGAGTAAAGCTTGAAGTATTAGGTATGATGCAAAATGGCACGCGCGCGCTAACATACGATGAAATTGAGCGGTCAAGGTTTGCTTCTATTTTAAATAATCGGCCTATTTGGTTTGCTGCACATGCAGCAGCTGGTGAGATCGCAGCCTTAGGTAAAGCGCAGCGGCGGGTTTCCCGCATGGCACAAGGTTTATTGTTAATAATTCACATGGATGATCAAGAGCAAGCAATTATAGCTACAAGTAAACTTTCTGCATTAAGTTTACGGGTACAAATCTATAAGCACGCATCTCCACTTGCACCAGAAACAGATATTTTAATTTCTTATGGGTTAAAGAATTTAGGGATGTGGTTTCGTTTGGCGCCAGTCTGTTTTTTAGGTGGATCTTTGGTGCAAGCGGGTGGCGCGGATCCATTTGAAGCAGCAGCTTTAGGGTCTGCTATTTTGCATGGACCTTATACCCAAACTTATCAAAATGATTTTGAACGTTTATTAGATGCAGGTGGTGCGCGTATGGTATATAATTCTGAAATGTTATCTAATGCACTTGTGGAAACCTTATCTCCCGAGCGCGCTGCTGAAATGGCACATGCAGCTTGGGAAATTTGCTCTGCAGGGGCAGAAGTAAATGATCGGGTAATCGAATTGTTAGATGGATATTTAGAAAAGGAAAAAAATATTGGCACGCCCGCCTAGATTTTGGAATAAGCCATTTAGTTTTGCTGCAACCTGCTTAACGCCACTGTCTTGGATTTATCAAGCAGCAACATTTTTACGTTTACGAAATGGAATGCGTAAACAAATGGATGTGCCTGTGATTTGTGTGGGCAATATTAATATGGGTGGTACTGGTAAAACACCAGTCGTTATTGATCTAGTTATACGTTTAATCGCTATGGGTAAAACTCCAGTTATTGTTAGTCGTGGCTATGGTGGATCGCATGCTGGCCCACTAATGGTTTTACCTTCGCATACAGCTAATGATGTGGGCGATGAGCCAATCTTATTAAATGGTTTTAGTGCAGTATGCGTTTCGCAAGATCGAATATTAGGTGCAGATATGGCAATCCTAAATGGTGCTGACGTAATAGTATTGGATGACGGTCTGCAAAACCCTGGCCTTGCGTATGATTTATCAATTACAGTTGTTGATCGAAAGATTGGCTTTGGTAATGGATGTGTATTTCCTGCAGGACCTTTACGTGAAACTGTTAAAAGTGGGCTAGCACGAACAGATTTAATCATTGCGATTGGTGAAAAAGGTGATATTTCCTCATCAAGAGTACCCATAATTAATGGTATTTTAAAACCTTTAGAGACTGGAATGGACTGGAATGGGTTACGATCGTTTGCTTTTGCTGGAATTGGGAGGCCTGAAAAATTCTTCAATACATTAAAAAGTGCAGGTGCAAAAATTATTGCAACGCGCGAATTTTCCGATCATCAAAAAATTCCTGAAGCAATGTTAAAGCGTTTAGAAGCAGAGGCTTGGAATAACAATTCGCAGTTAGTGACAACAGAAAAAGATGCTGCACGATTACCTAAAGATTGGCAGCAAAAGGTACTCACTTTGCCTGTTCGTTTAGTTCTTGATAACGATGTTGAATTGGTAAACTGTTTAAAGAAGCTTTTTAAAAATTAGCGGTTTCAATTATCTAAAATTTTTATTTTAATAACTTCTTGTTTGATGCACCTAAATTAGGAGATGGGGTGTCAAAACTCATTTCCATTTCTGAAAATAAAATAGGGTTTCGGACTGTTGGAATTCCACCTGCATTAACTTGCATACCGCGATGCAAAACTTGGGGATCATCAAAAACTTCATCCATGGTATTAATTGGTCCTGCAGGAACTCCAAACACTTCACATTTATCTAATAATTGAGATTTTGTTAGTTGAGCTGTTTTAGCTTCAATTAAATCCAATAGGGCACTGTGGTTTTTTAAACGTGCAGAATTAGTGCTAAATTGAGGATCAGAAAACCATTTAGTTTTAAATATTTCACTAAATTTTTTGAATTGATTATCGTTTCCCACAGCTAAAATAATATAACCATCACTGACTGCAATTACACAGTAGGGAGAAATGTTTGGATGGCTATTACCTTTGCGGTTGGGAGCACTACCTGTTGTTAGGTAATTCATTGCTTGGTTGGCAGTGACTGTAGTTGCGACATCTAGAAGGGATAGGTCGATATGTTGCCCCACTCCAGTATCGTCTCGCGAGCGTAGTGCTGCTTGGATTGCTATGACTGCGTAGAGACCTGTGAAAATATCAGTGATTGCAACTCCAACTTTTTGGGGCTGACGATCGGGCTCTCCAGTTACTGACATTAAGCCAGACATACCTTGCATTAAAAAATCATACCCTGGCCGTTTTGCATATGGGCCTGATTGGCCAAAGCCAGTGATAGAACAATATATTAGATTTGGATATTCAGAGTGTAGGCTATGATAATCCAAACCATATTTAGCCAAGCCATCAACTTTAAAGTTTTCGATTAATATATCTGCAGTGGCTATCAGTTTTTTTAGCTTTTTTAAGCCATTTGGAGTTTTGAAATCTAAGGATACTGAATGTTTGCCACGATTACAGCTATGATAATACGCAGCATTTATTTCGCCATCACTTTCAATAAAAGGGGGCCCCCACGTGCGTGTATCGTCTCCAGCTAAGCTTTCCACCTTTATAACTTCTGCGCCTAGATCAGCTAACGTTTGACCGGCCCACGGGCCGGCCAAAATGCGTGCTAATTCTATAACGCGAATGCCTTTTAATGGCAGCGCAGTCATTTAAGGCATTGCCTCTTCAATGAGTGCTGCTAATTCTGTGAAAGATTTATTTCCTACATTTTTGCCATTCACGATAAGTGATGGAGTAGAACTCACATTGTCAGTTTTTGATGTTTCCTGAAAGCGAGCAACCATTGCAGTTGCTACTTCTTTGTTTTGCAAACAGGCTTCCATTTCGGTTTCTTCTAACCCTGCAATTCGGCCTATTTTATATAGATTTTGCGCTATGGCTGCGCCACCATCACCCATGGTCCACTCCCGTTGTTTTGAATAAAGTAGATTAGAAATTGCAAAATATTTTTTTTCTCCACCGGGGCAGCGCGCCAATAGTGCTGCCCATAAACCTGGACCGTCAAAATAGACCTCCCTGTAAATAAACCTTACCTTACCAGTATCAATATAATCTTTACGTAAACTTGGGAAAACATTTTTGTGAAAAGTAGCGCAATGTGGACAAGTAAATGATGCATACTCAATTACAGTAACTGGTGCATCTTCTGAGCCCATGATCATATCAGGAATAATTATTGTTTCAGTATCTGCAAACAGTGATGTTGTACTGGCACTAATTGCCCCAGCTGAAAGAAGGCCTGTAAAAGTTCTGCGATCCATAAGTTATTCCTTGTTGTTGCGCGTCAATATATTTTTACCCAATCTTGCTAGGGCATTCTTGAGATTGTTATCTGATACACCTTTTACTGAAATTTCAACGATATTCCGCTGTTTATCTGATAACACTTTCGTGGGCTTTTTATAATCTAAGGCTTTAGTGGGATCTTCGAACCCTATTGGTGCTGTTTGTGTTATTTTAATACGACTAATTGCGTTATATCCATACACTGAATTTACTTTTGTTAATATTTGCGGCAATTGCATTTGCAATATAGGCGCATTTGCACCCGTTGTTAATAAAGTTAGGGTTGCTCCAAAACCTTGCTTTCCATAGCTAACCTTTACTGGTCGACATATTTGTGCCGTTGCAGGGCCTGCTATATCTTCCCAATGGGTCAAAAGCCTTGTTTCAGCAAAACCACGCGATTCAGATGCAGAGCGGATGCGGGTTTTCAATAAACCACCTGTTTGCATAAATCCGCGAGACTTACGTGCCATTGGCTCCATTTCCTGTAATTAAAAGACGTTTAAGTTTATATAAAAAGTTAATATTAAACTTATAACAGATTCTTTTGAAAAGGGCATATGTGTTGAGTAATAAAGTTGAAAGGTCAGCAAATTTACTTGATTGGTATGATGCCAATGCTCGTGAAATGCCTTGGCGTGTATCGCCGTTAGATCGAGCAGCTGGAGTTATGCCGAATCCATATCATATTTGGATGTCGGAAGTGATGCTACAGCAAACAACAGTTGCTGCAGTAAAAAAATATTTTATTAAATTTACAACATTATGGCCAACTGTATTAGACTTAGCTCAGGCTGAAGATGCTGATGTTATGGCTGCATGGGCAGGCTTGGGATATTATGCTCGGGCGCGTAATCTTTTAAAATGTGCACGCGTTATCACCAACGAGCTTGGTGGGGTATTCCCGAATTATGAACAGGGCTTATTAAAATTACCTGGAATTGGTCCTTATACAGCAGCGGCAATTACAAGTATTGCGTTTGATTTAAAAGCTACGGTTCTGGATGGTAACGTTGAAAGAGTTATGTCTCGAATTTATGCAGTTCTAGAACCATTACCTAAATCAAAAGAATATTTGCGTTCATTGGCTGCAGGATTAACGCCAGCTGTTAGGCCTGGAGATTATGCACAAGCAGTTATGGATTTGGGTGCAACTATATGTACTCCACGCTCACCTAATTGTGGAGGTTGTCCATGGAGTATTAATTGTTTGGCACGGCTAAAAGGCATCGCAGCAGAGCTCCCTAAAAAGACTCCAAAAATAAAAAAACCAACACGGGTTGGTATAATCTATTTGGCAATTAACTCTAGTGGAGCAGTATTGCTTGAGCGCCGTCCAGATAAAGGCTTACTTGGGGGAATGCTAGGTTGGCCAGGAAGTGACTGGGCAGTTGAGCAGGTTGAGCATACACCACCATTCAACACACATTGGACCACTTTAAATGAAACTGTGCGCCACACTTTTACGCACTTTCATTTAGAATTAACTGTGAAAACTGCATTTGATATTAAAAGTATTCCACAATTTGGTGAGTTTATTAAAAGACAAAATTTCAAATCAACTGACTTGCCTACTGTTATGCGTAAAGTTTGGGATTTAGCTGCACCATTAGAGCCAAAACTGTATTTTTAAATATATCTTTTCTAAAAAAACCCCGTCACAAGGACGGGGCAAGTTGGCAATGTTTAAAACATATAGTTTTAAACGGTGGTAATCATCGGCATAGTTATACCGAATACTCGAGGCATGTTACGCCTCAAGTAAAATCTCTAAGCAACCATTTCAGCGCGAATTTTTTTACGGAGCATATCAATTGGAATAGCTTCGCCACGTTTTTTGAAACACCAATATGTCCAGCCATTACAGCTTGGAGCCCCTTCAAGCGCGGCACCTACTTGATGAATTGAGCCACGTTGATCATGTGCAATAAGTGTACCGTCAGCATGAATTTTTGCACTGTGTCGTCCATTTAAAGAATAAAGTTGATCACCTGGCTTTAACATACCTCGCTCAACGACTTGGCCAAACGGTACTCTTGGTTCAGCACGTTTAGAAGTCGATACTTTTAAGCTGTCTGTATCAAACTGCTTAATTGCATTGATGCGTTTTTCTGCAACTTTTCTATAAGCCTCTTCGCGTTCAATTCCAATAAAGTTACGACCTAATTTTTTAGCAACAGCACCGGTTGTTCCAGAGCCAAAAAATGGATCTAAAATTACATCGCCAACATTTGTTGAGCCAACAATAATGCGGTGCAATAATGATTCAGGTTTTTGTGTTGGATGTGCTTTGTTACCATCTTCGTCTTTAACGCGTTCATGCCCATTGCATATAGGCAAAAACCAATCAGAACGCATTTGAACACCATCATTCAATGCTTTTAACGCTTCATAATTAAAAGTAGGTTTTGATTTTTCAGTTTTACCTGCCCAAATCATTGTTTCATGTGCATTGGTTAATCTAACGCCACGAAAATTTGGCATTGGATTTGATTTGCGCCAAATCACATCATTTAAAATCCAAAACCCGGCATCTTGTAGTGCTGTACCAACACGATAAATATTGTGGTACGAACCTATGACCCACAACGCCCCATTTGGCTTTAAAATGCGGCGTGCCGCCTTTAACCAATCACGGCTAAATTTATCATAAACTGCAAAACTATCGAATTGATCCCAATGGTCATCCACTGCGTCAACTTTAGAATTATCAGGGCGATGTAAATCACCCTTCAATTGAAGGTTATAGGGTGGATCTGCAAATATAAGATCAACTGAATTTTCTGGTAATGAATTCATTACCTCAATGCAGTCGCCGTCAATAATATTGTTCAGTGGTAGCGTTGCGCTACTTACCGTTTGTGCTTTGTTTGCCATGTCTGCCTCATAATGCGCATTTTTGCGTCGTTGTGCCTAAAATGATTCAAAGTAGGCCTGAGGTCAATTTATATTATGAATCAATTACTTAGAGGATGAAGCAGAATACAAGATATTGTGTATAGGTTTGAAAGAACGTCTATGGTGAGGGGTGACCCCATGATTTAGCAGTCCTAACTGATGCATTTTTGTACCATACCCAGCATTTTTTTCCCACCCATATCCAGGAAATGCTTCAGATAAATCTGACATCAACCGGTCTCGAGTAACTTTTGCGATAATTGATGCTGCTGCAATTGAAACTGATTTGGCATCACCTTTCACTACGGCTGTTGCTGGACTAGGTAGGTTTGGGGGTAATTTATTACCATCAACTAAAATATGGTTGGGTATTGGTAGATGTGAAACGGCACGTTCCATAGCCCGAAATGTAGCTTGTAGAATGTTAATTAGGTCAATTTCAGCAACCTCTACATGAACACATGATACTTGTGCGCTGTCCATGATAAGATCAAACAATTGTTCACGTCGTTTCGCCGTTAATACTTTAGAATCGTTTAGGCCGTCAGGAATATTATTGGGATCAAGTATAACTGCACAAGCTGTAACTGGCCCCGCCCATGGCCCACGCCCTACTTCGTCAATACCTGCTATTATTTCTTTTCCAGAAATACGTAATTCAGTCTCAAGGTCATAATTTGCCATAAATTAATTTACCCAATGGCCGTTACAGCTTTCAAGCCTGTTTTACCTTTGCTGGTGACTTTTTTTTAGTTTGTGTAATTACAGGCCCCATTGCATCCAAAACTTTGTCTGAAAGGTGACATTTCATTTCGTGATTATTTGCCAATATGCGCGTGGGTGGAACTTCTATATCACAGAGATTATTTTTTACTTTATCTTTATAAAGACAACGCGTTTGAAATGGGCAGCCAGTGGGAGGGTTCATTGCTGAAGGAATATCGCCATCTAATACTACTCGTTTTTTTACAATAGATGTGTCAGCTATTGGCACAGCTGATAACAAGGCTTCCGTGTAGGGATGGTAAGGTGGGCTAAAGATTTGTTCGGTTGTTCCCATTTCTACCACATGCCCAAGATACATAACCATAACGCGGTCAGATAAATAACGTACTATGGATAGGTCATGACTGATAAATAATAGTGTGGTTTTATTTTCGCGCTGAATATCCATTAACAACTGGGTTACTGCAGCCTGAACGGATACATCGAGTGCTGAAACTGGTTCATCCGCAACAACGATTTTAGCGTCACCTGCAAATGCGCGGGCAATACCAACACGTTGCTTTTGACCACCTGACAGCTGACGTGGCATACGGGATGCAAATTCACGGGGTAGCTTTACTAAATCTAGTAGCTGTAGCATCCTATCTTCACGCTCAGCTGGACTATTACCTACACCAAAAATTTCCAAAGCGCGTATTATTTGAGAGCCTACTGTCATGGCAGGATTTAGTGTATCAAATGGATTTTGGAAAACCATCTGAACTGATGATACAGTTTTGATATCGCGATCTTGGATCATTGTGTTGCCAACATCTTCACCCAATAAATTAACTGAGCCGTCTGTCGCTGTTTCTAATCCCATTAAAACCTTAGCCAGTGTTGATTTACCACAGCCAGATTCACCTACAATCGCCAGTGTTTCACTTTCGCGGGCTTCAAATGTTATTGTTTCGTTAGCTTTAACAACTCTTTTTTCACCACCCCCAAAAACTGCATTTGCAGCCACCTCATAATATTTTTTTAGATTATCTACTTTTAAGACAATATCGCCTGACATCACTTTTTTGGTATCATTTCCAGCGGCTAGTTTAGCATTCCAGTCTATTTCATTAAATTTTACACACCGGCTATGATGCCTATTATTTTGGGCAAAAGCTTCCATTTTTATTTCGCTGGCGTCACACCTACCGGCTTCAAAATAGTTACATCTAGGGCCAAAATTACATCCATTAGGACGCTCATGAGGTAGTGGAAAATTACCTGGAATTGCCACAAGTGGGCTTTCGTTTTTATTGGCGCCTGGAAGGGGGATCGAACGAAATAATGCCTGTGTATAAGGATGTCGCATTTTATCGAATACATCTTCAATGGAACCAGTTTCAACAGCTTCACCAGAATACATTACACATAGTCGATCGCACGTATCTAAGATAAGACCAAGGTTGTGGCTAATAAATAGCATTGATGTGCCATATTTTTTACCCAAATCTTTTACTAAATCTACAATACCTGCTTCAACTGTTACATCTAATGCAGTTGTCGGCTCATCTAAGATCAATAGTGATGGCTTTGACATCAGTGCCATCGCAATAACAATACGCTGTTGTTGCCCACCTGAAAGTTGATGTGGAAATGCATTCATAAT
Source organism: uncultured Amylibacter sp. (assembly GCA_905181935.1). Taxonomy (GTDB): domain Bacteria; phylum Pseudomonadota; class Alphaproteobacteria; order Rhodobacterales; family Rhodobacteraceae; genus Amylibacter. The sequence continues at coordinate 782,614 of CAJIZV010000002.1, forward strand.
CCGTTTTGGATCAGGCAAGCGAACCGACTCCACAACATCGATTGCCATATCATATGCCACTTGCTTTGAAACACCTTCGTGAATCATGGGCACTTCCATCAATTGTTTACCAATTTTCATTGCAGGATTTAAAGATGCCATTGGCTCTTGGTAAATCATTGCGATTTCAGAGCCCCGTAATTCGCGAAGCTCTGCTTGTGACATGGTTGTAAGTTCGCGACCTTTAAATTTAATCGATCCAGAAACACATTCCCCGTTAACTCCTAAATCTTGCATAACGCCCAAAGCAACAGTCGATTTTCCACAGCCTGATTCACCAACAAGACCCATTGCTTCGCCCGGCATTACTGTGCATGAAAAATCCATGACAGCAGGTATTTCAAACAATCTCGTAAAAAATGATATTGAAAGATTTTTAATCTCTAGGATTGGGCCATCATATGGTTCATTCATATTTATCTCCTAGTCTTTCAAACTTTGTTCACGCAGGCCATCTGCTAGAAGGTTTAGGCCGAGTACGAGACTCATCAATGATAATGCAGGTGGCAATGCGGGATGGGTATAAATTGATAGCAATTTACGACCTGAATTAATCGTAGTACCCCAATCAGGACTTTCTGACTCTAAACCCAAACCAAAAAAGCCTAAGGTTCCCAGTAATATAATAGTATATCCAATGCGCAAACAAAAATCGACAATAAGGGGACCGCGCGCATTTGGTAAAATTTCCCATAGCATAATATACCAAGGAGTTTCACCACGTGTTTGCGCTGCTGCAACATAATCTCGAGTTTGTATATCCATCGTCATGCCTCGTACGATACGAAATACTGTAGGTGAATTAACAAAAACAACAGACACAAAAACAATTAAAATATTTGGTTGCATATAAACCAAGCCCTTTGGAAATAAACTCCATTCAACTTCTGGTCCATAAAATAAATTGCGAATTATAACCAATGGGTCTGCATTAAATGCCGCGCCCAGGTAGATCCAGCCACCAACTAATAATGTCCAAAGCATAAATTTATTCCGAACTTTTGGACGGATATGAAAGCGGGACTGCCAAAGTAATAACATAAATAAGATCGGAATTAAGAACATTACACCTGCCAAATATTTAGGAAGACCTGTTTCAATAATTTCTGGTGTAACTAAAAGATAAAACAGTAGAATTACAGGAAATGCTAAAATGAGATTTGCTAAAAATGATAAAGTAGTATCAATCTTTTTTCCAAAATACCCAGCTGGTAAACCTAAAGTTATGCCTACCATAAAAGCAAATAAAGTTGCTAATGGTGCGATTTTTAAAACAATGCGACTACCTGCTATTACACGTGAAAACACATCGCGCGCTAGGTGATCGCCACCAAGTAAATACCACTGGTAATCATTTTCAGTGGCACCTCGTAATGGTGTGCCTGGCACTTTATTTTTCATTCCAGAAACTTGATCCAATGGATTATGTGTCATAATTAAATCTGCAAACAAAGCAGTTAAAACCCAAAACAATACAAGAACAAAGCCAGTCATGCCAATTGGGCTATCAAATAATTTGCCGTATAATCCTGTACTGCGTTTCGTTCTTATCGAAATTAAGAAAACTAAAATAATGCCAAGCCACACAACCCAAAATTGTGAAACTATATTAGTAAAAATATTAAAACTAGTTAAGGGTTCCAAAGTCTGTCCTCCTTAGGATACGCGAATGCGTGGGTTAAGGAAGGCATAGCCAATATCTGAAATGAGCTGAGTCACCAGAACAACAAAGACGGCTATAACGGAAATACCTAACAAAAGCTGGATATCATTATTATCTGCGGCTTGGACTAATGACCAACCAAAACCTTTGTAGTTAAACATAGTTTCAACAATCACCACTCCAGTTAGCAACCAAGGTATCTGCAACATGATTACCGTAAACGGTGCAATCAAAGCGTTTCTTAAAGCATGCTTAAAAACTATTGTACTAAACTTTACACCCTTTAAGCGTGCAGTTCTGATATATTGAGCTGTCATTACTTCAGCCATAGATGCTCGTGTCATTCGCGCAATATAACCCATGCCATAAAGTGCTAGTGCCATTACCGGTAATGCGAAATTTCGAAATGTGATATTATCCATTGCCGAGGCAGCTGAACCCTTCACAATTGTGCGGCCATCAATCCAGCCCCATTCAGCAAAAAACGGTGATAATCCTGTTTTTGATGAAGCAAAAATAACAATGAAAATTACGCCTGATACATATTCAGGGGTAGCTGTTGTGGCAATTGAAAATGTGGATAGTGTGCGGTCAGTTCGCGAACCTTCGCGCATTCCAGAAATAACACCTACAGCTAAAGCCATAGGGATCATTACACTTAAAACAGCCATCATAAGATATGCTGTTAAACTTAAGCGCTTAGAAATAATTGCTGATACTTCGTCTTTAAAGACACTAGAGAACCCCATGTTCCCTTGCAGTAAGCCACAAAAATCAGAGGCTTCTGAAGCAGGAATAGAGGGTCTAGAGCAACGTGAATATGCCTGCCCCTTGTCATCAACCACCTTTAGTGAAGGTAAAACCCCAAGCCATTCTCCATACTTTTTAAATATGTTTTGGCTATAGCCGCGCTTATCAAGCCAAGAGATAACCGCATCGTCAGTCATACGTATATTACCTTGGTTTTTAGCAAGTTTTTCCAAATTTGGAAAAAGATTGGTTAGGAAAAATACTATAAATGTTAAACATGCGGCAGTGATTAGCATGACGCATATGCGTTTTAGGATAAACTGTAACATGTCGTCCTTTAATTAAATAAAAAGGCCGCAGGAAAATATCTTGCGGCCTTTAATTTCTAGAGTGTTAGGCTTTCTTCCAGCCCCACTTGTACCACTGTGGCAGATACGCGATGTGCATCTCTGCTCCGTGTAGATCTTCTCTTGATTGGCGATATAGTGAGCGCCAGTATGGCTGAATTGTAACACCTTCGTCGACCATGATCTTCTCAATTTTAGCCATTACTTCGCGACGCTTGTCTGCATCAGCAATAGCAACTGCTTGGTCTAACAATGAATCAAATTCAGCATTTGCAAACGCTGCTTCATTCCATTTAACGCCTGAGCGATAAGCAAGACCTAAAACCTGAACGCCTAATGGGCGGTGGTTCCAGTTGGTAGATGAGAATGGATACTTAACCCAGTCATTCCAGAATGTTGAGCCAGGCATAACTGTTCGCTTAACTTTGATACCTGCTGCACGTAATTGGCTGGCAACAGAATCTGTAGTGTCTTTACGATAGCCTGCATCAATTGAAATTAGCTCATGCTCAAAGTCTTCTGCGCCGGCCTCTTTCATAAGTGCTAATGCACCAGCTGGATCAAATACAGGTTTTCCAATATCTGCGTACTCTGGGTGAACTGGAGCTACGTGATGGTTTTCCGCAGTAATACCGCGGTTATCATTTCCAAGCTCTAATAACACTGAGTTATCACAAGCCATTGCCAAAGCGCGACGAACACGAGAATCTTTATAGATATCTGCATTTTGATTTGGACGAATAACAATTGTTGAACCAGTAGCAACCTGAGAAGTTTGCCAACCTAGACCTTCAACGATTTCAACAAATTCACCTGTAGTTTCCCACATTGTATCAATTTCGTCAGCTTCAACAGCAGCAACCCATGATGCTGGCTCTTGACCATAATCAATGAATTCGACTCTATCCAAATATGCTCCAGTACCTTCACCCCACCAAGTGTGATCAGTGTTGCGTTCTAATACAGCTTTAACACCAACTTCGTGAGATACCATCTTGTATGGGCCGGTACCAACTTGGTTTGTGGATGCGTTATCGTTGTTTAATGAACCATGGACAATTGATGCTGGGTAATCCGAAAAGCCAGGTATAATTGTAATGTCTGAAGCATTCAGAGTTAATTTTACTGTGTGGCTGTCAACTATAGTAATAGCTCCATCACGTACATTATTTGTATCTGGATCAATTAAAGAGTTCATGCGAGCTGCCATAGAGTTACCCTCTACGCTGCCGTCACACCATCCTGTAATATTACGCGCAACATCTGCAGCAGTGAAATCTTCACCATTGTTCCACTTTACGCCTTTGCGAACATTTAAAGTATATTCCGTTGCATCGTCATTAACTGACCAGTTTTCAAGCAGGCGCGGTTTGAAAGAGCCATCATTATTATACTCTACCAAATATTCCAGCCAACCAGCTGTAACCATTGCTATTTGTGTCCAGTCGTAAGTACGTGGATCTTTTAATGCGCGCACTTCCATTTGCATGCGGACTGTTCCGCCTTGCTTGATATTTGCGTGCCCATCTGCAGCAGCTGGCGCGGCCGTTCCAAGCATTGCGTATGCAGTCGCTGCAGTCGCACCAAATGCGCTGGCAACTGTCATAAATTCACGGCGATCTACTTCTGTACCTTTACGTGCATCGGTAGCGCGTTCTAGTAGGTGAGACGGTAGTGTTTCACCTTTGCGGTTTAAGAACTTCATTTGTATCTCCCTTATAACCAAACTTCTTTAATGAGCTTGTGTAGAAAGAGCTTAGTAGATGAACATGCTATTCATCAAGGGGCAAACAGTTATAAATCTGTCGTAAATGGATCATATAGAGCATATATTCTCAATTTATCTATATAAATATCTAGTTTAGAGACTAAGAACGACATAATCAAAATAACAAAAATATTGCCTTTTTTAGAAAAATGCTTGGAGCCCAGTTTGGGCACGGCCAAGAATCAGTGCATGAATATCGTGTGTACCCTCATAGGTATTTACGGCTTCTAAGTTCATCACATGACGGATTACACCATATTCATCAGACACTCCATTACCGCCATGCATGTCGCGCGACATGCGTGCTATTTCCAAAGCTTTTCCACAATTATTGCGCTTCATTAAGCTAATGAGCTCTGCTGAAACTTTGTGCTCGTCAAATAAACGCCCCATTCTCAAACAGCCTTGTAAGCCAAGAGAGATTTCAGTTTGCATATCAGCCAAGTTTTTTTTGAATAAGTTGTGTTTGTGCTAGAGGTCGTCCAAATTGTTTTCGATCTAATGTATATTGACGTGCAGCATGCCAACAGAATTCGGCAGCACCTAGAGTGCCCCAGGCAATGCCGTATCGTGCACGATTTAAACATCCAAATGGCCCAGCTAAGCCAGATACATTTGGTAAAAGATTTTCTTCTGGCACAAAAACTTCATCCATCTGGATCATGCCAGTTGTGGAGGCGCGTAGCGAAAACTTACCCTCAATTTTTGGAGTTTCTAAACCCTTCATTCCGCGCTCTAAAACAAAGCCCTTAATTTTTCCATCATGAGCATCAGACTTTGCCCAAATGACAAAAACATCTGCAATGGGTGAATTGGTAATCCAGTTTTTTGACCCTGAAACTAAATATCCACCATCGACAGGCTTAGCTCGAGTTAACATGCCCCCTGGATCTGAGCCGTGGTCAGGTTCTGTTAAGCCAAAGCACCCAACCCACTCACCAGCTGGCTAGCTTTGGTAAGATATTTATGGCGTTGTTCATCAGTCCCATATGCAAAAATTGGATGCATTACTAATGATGATTGAACTGACATTGCAGAGCGATATCCACTGTCAACGCGCTCTACTTCACGAGCCACTAAGCCATACGATGTATAATTTGCTCCAACGCCACCAAATTCTTCTGGTATTGTTGAGCCAAGTAAGCCAAGTTCACCCATTTCATTCATGATTTCTCTGTGAAATACTTCATTGCGGTTAGCTTCAATAATTCTTGGCATTAGCTTATCATGGCAATAAGCTTTTGCTGTATCGCGTATCATGCGTTCTTCTTCAGTGAGCTGATCTTCTAATAAAAAGGATCTTCCCAATTGAAGTTAGCAGGTTTTGATCTTGCTATAAGTGGTGTGTTTGAACTCATGATATATTCTCATATTTTTATTTATATTGGTATTTTTTAACAAAAGAGGCAATGCGGCAATTCTTCTGGATTATATTCTTTTTAAGAGTTAATTATATTTTAAAAAATTGGAAAAGTAATCAATGAACGAAAAATTAAAAAAGCTGTGTTTCCAGTTGCTGGGTTTGGCACACGATTTTTACCTGCTACCAAAGCAATGCCAAAGGAATTACTTCCAATTGTCGATAAGCCTTTAATTCAATATGCAGTTGAAGAAGCGATTGCGGCTGGAATTGATACGCTTATATTTGTTACAGGACGGAATAAGCGTGCGATTGAAGATCACTTTGATGTAAATAAAGAGCTTGAATTAGCCTTGCGCTCAAAAGGAAAAAATGAGCAAGCGGACATGGTGCGCAACATTGTTCCACCGCACGTGGAATGTATATTTGTTCGCCAGGCTGAACAATTGGGCTTGGGTCATGCAGTTCTTTGTGCTGAACGCGCAGTTGCAGGTGATCCTTTTGCAGTTTTATTAGCAGATGATTTTTTAACGGATTACGCTCCAGGTGTTACCGCTGATCTTGTAGATGCATTTGAAAAAACTGGCAATTCGCAATTATCGGTCATGCCAGTGGATGAAGCTTATATTTCACAGTACGGTGTCATCATTCCTTCAACTGATGGTCATGGAGTTATAGGAGTGGTTGAAAAGCCGAGACAGGATGAGGCGCCTTCTAATCTGGCTTCGATTGGCAGGTATGTTTTGACCTCAGACATATTTGATTCACTTAGGACTTTGCCGGCAGGTTCTGGTGGAGAAATACAGTTAGCTGATGCGTTGAATTTGCATGCTCAGGATGGCTTATTAGAAGCTATTAAGTTAAAGGGTAAAAGATTTGACTGTGGGTCTGTTGATGGGTTCATGAATGCGTCTGCACATGAATACGCAAAAAGATTGGAAAATTAATATGAGAGTTCTTGTGACAGGTGGTGCTGGTTATATTGGTAGTCATACATGTGTTGAGCTTTTAGAAGCTGGCCATGAAGTTTTTGTTATAGATAACCTTTGTAATGGACATGAGGCTGCACTTGAACGAGTTCGAGGTATTACCAATTGTGAGTTGCAATTTATGAATGCAGATATTCGTGACTCAAATGCGTTAGATAAAATTTTTAATACCTTTAAACCAGATTCAGTCATTCATTTTGCTGGGTTGAAGGCTGTTGGTGAGAGTGTAGCAGATCCATTGAAATATTATGATGTAAATGTTGGTGGTTCTATTTCGTTGCTTACGGCTATGTCTAAGGCTGAGTGTAATAATATTGTTTTTTCATCATCAGCTACAGTTTATGGTGAACCGAAATATTTACCCTATGATGAAGAGCACCCAACTAATCCAGTGAACCCATATGGGCGCACAAAGTTAATGATCGAAAATATAATACACGATTGGACAAAAGTAGACTTAAAACGAAAGGGAACCGTTCTCAGATATTTCAATCCTGTGGGAGCTCATGAGTCTGGTCAAATTGGGGAAGAACCAATTGGAATTCCAAATAATTTAATGCCGTATATTGCGCAAGTGGCTGATGGGCGGCGTGAACATTTAAATATTTTTGGTAATGACTATGAGACTGCAGATGGAACTGGTGCAAGGGATTATATCCATGTCGTAGATTTGGCGCTCGCGCATATAAGTGCTTTAAATCAAAATAAGCTGGATAATTTGAAATATTAAATATTGGAGCTGGGAAAAGTACGACTGTTCTTGAATTGGTGAGTAAATTTGAAGAGATATCTGGCGTTCCAATTAAATTTAAATATTTACCTCGACGTGAAGGAGACCTTGCTGCCTTTTGGGCAAATTCTTCAAAATCATTTGAAAAAATGAGTTGGAAACCAGAAAGAAATATAAAGAAGATTTGTGAAGATACTTGGCGCTGGCATAAACTTAATCCAACTGGTTATGGAATTAGAATAATTAAATTTGAGTAAATAGTTTAATCTGATAGTGTAAGGGTATCTGATGGAGTTTGAATTTTTGTCTTCCTGCCCATTAAATCCATAAGAATCCATATGCGTTGATCTGCTTCATATTTTTCAACAGTAGCAATAAAATTTGCAAAAGGTCCCTTTAAAACCGTTACCTGATCGCCTTTTTTTAATTTTTGTATAGGTAGTAATTTTCCCGATAAATCGTATCGCTTCATTAAATGATCAACAAATATGGTAGGAATTGATTTAAGAATAGAATTAAAAGTAATTAAGCGAGATACACCGTAAGTATTATTTATTTTATGCCACTCGGATTCTGCTCTATCAAATCTGATAAACATGTAGCCTGGAAACAGAGGTTTAGAAGTATTTATAAATCGAGATAATCTTCGTGAAGTGGTATCATGTAAGGGTAAGAATGTTTCAAATCCTTGTCGGTTTAAATTTTTTGCCGCTAGATGGTGTGAATTGGATTTAAACTGTAGAATGAACCACTCTTTTGACATGTAAATATACCTATGAATTAGCGTTCATTTTTGAACAAAATATTTAATAATTCCTAATATTCTCTAAAAAATGATAAATTACTAGTATTATTTTGATTATTTTTATCAAGATTAATCATTAATCATTAATCATATATTATATATATATATTAATATATCTTTAATATATAGTCTCATTATAATATAAATATATCGTTGACAGTAGATGTAGTAACATGCATGCTCATTTTTGAATCTGATGGAAATAGCTAAGTCAATTATTATATTAAAATTACAAAGCTTTGTCTCAAAGCTTTGTGCGGTAGCTATTCGTGGCTAGTCGTCGTAAAGAGCATCAGGAAGATGCAAAGTTTAGAGTGTTTCAAATAATAAATGAAAACCCTCAAATGACCACGCGTGAAATTGCCCAAAAAGTTGGAATTTCTAACGGATCTGCCTATTATTTGTTAACATCATTAATTGATATGGGTTTTATAAAGCTTTCAAATTTTAAAGATAGCTCGCAAAAGATAAAATATTCTTATTTGTTGACCCCAAAAGGTATTCGTGAGAAATCTTTGGTTACAAGTAAATTTCTTGTGCGTAAAAAGAAAGAATATGAACTATTAAAAAAAGAGATTACTGAATTAGAGCGGGATTTAAGTTGAAAGATAGAATCAAAGAAATGCATATAAATTTCGATATAATGTGGTCGATGCTTTTGGGTTCGATAAAGGCTATTATCGACTATTAGGATTAAAAATCATTGATCTCTGGAGTCTATAAAAAACAGTTATGGCAACAATAATGCGAGCGCTCTATTTGGGTCTTAAGGTTCCTTTTGGATAAGCAGTGATAATTAAAAAAATAGAATTTTCTTGATTGGATGTAGATATATTGTCAAAAAAAATATTAACAGTATTTGGAACGCGCCCTGAAGCAATTAAAATGGCACCCTTGGTTCATGCCCTTGCTGCCGACAATCGATTTGCTTCCAAGATATGTGTAACAGCGCAGCACCGAGAGATGCTTGATCAGGTTCTTGGAATTATTTGAGATAGAGCCTGACTTTGATCTCAATATTATGAAGCCAGGTCAAACATTAACGATGTAACCACTTCTATTCTTGTCGGGTTAAAGCCAGTTTTAGAGTCTTTTAAGACCTGATGTCGTGTTGGTGCATGGTGACACGGCAACGACATTCGCAGCAGCCTTAGCGGCCTATTATCAGCAAATTAAGGTGGGTCATGTTGAGGCTGGGCTCAGGACAGGCAATATTTACTCTCCATGGCCTGAAGAGGCCAACAGAAAGCTCACCAGCGCGATTACTAACTATCATTTTGCGCCCACGGCAGGTTCCAAAGAAAATTTGCTAAATGAGGGTGTGTCAGAAGAGTGATATTATCGTAACCGGTAACACGGTCATTGATGCGCTATTTTGGGTGAGAGAAAAGCTAAAGCAAGACAAGTCTCTTTCCGGAACGCTGTCCTCCACATTTGATTATCTTCAGCCGGAAGCAGAATGGTACTGGTTACCGGCCACCGTCGTGAAAGTTTTGGAGGCGGCTTTGAGCGAATTTGTGAAGCGCTTCGTCAAATGCGCAATTCATCCAGAGGCTCAAGTACTATACCCAGTTCATCTTAATCCAAATGTTCAAGAGCCAGTGAATCGGCTCTTGAAGGGCTTAGATAATGTATTTTTGATCGAGCCGCAGCAGTACCTTCCATTTTGCTACTTAATGGATAGAGTCGATCATTTTGACTGACTCTGGTGGTATTCAGGAAGAGGCTCCATCTTTAGGTAAACCAGTGCTTGTAATGCGTGATACGACTGAGCGTCCAGAAGCGGTGGATGCTGGAACGGTAATTTTAGTAGGAACTGATAAAGAATTATAGAAGAAACTCAAAAATTAATTAGTGATATTAATTATTACAAGGACATGAGTTTATTACACAACCCTTATGGTGACGGTAAGTCTTGTAATAGAATTGTAGATTTTATTAAGGAATTAAATGATTCATTGTGTGAAAATCAATTTGAAAGAAAATAATCTTGATTAGTTAAGATTGATTTTTGCTTGTCAGGTTATGTTAGGCCATGCATTCGCTTCTTCGGGCGGAGCGACGTTCTTTTTAAGTGACTTTTTAGGTCATATCCCGGGCGTACCTGCTTTCTTTTTCCACAATGGATTTTTAATTTATGCTTCTTTTGAGAAATCGCCTAATACCTATAATTATTTTCTAAATCGAATCTATAGGTTATGGCCAGGTTTAATTTTAGTGACTATTGGTGGTCTACTGTTTGTAATTTCTGCGAGATTGAAGCTTGATTTTTCTCAAGGCACAGTAGGTGAATATGCAATTTGGTTATTTGCTCAAATCACTCTCGGTCAAGCTGTGAATCCTGATAGTTTTCGAAACTTGGGTACGGGAGTTGTTAATGGAGCACTATGGACGATTACTGTTGAAATACTATTTTATATTTCGGTGCCATTTATTGTATGGATAGAAAGAAAGGTGAAATATTTTGTTCCTTTACTTGCCATCTTGTCGTTTGTATTTTTTTCCTTTGGCGAAATCTTATTAGCAGATTGGAATCTTGGAGAAAAAAACTTGTATAGATATTTTAAGTTAACTCCTGTTGTTTGGGGTTGGATGTTTCTTGTTGGAGTTTTAGCTTTCAAAAATATTAGTGTAATCCAAAAGTATTTAAGATTTATGTGGGGGGGGGGCCTCCGATCATGGTTGTATGCTTGCTTATTGGTACGCCAGACTCAGTTTTTTTTGCCAGTACTGGAAATCGTTTGGGATTAATTTATTTCATTGTGTATTGCTCTGTTATCGTTTACCTTGATTTTGGACTAAGAGCTTTAAAGCTTGATTTTGATATAAGTTATGGCGTTTATATTTGGCACATGGTGGTTATTAATTTTTTTTCTTGTTTTTGGTCATTACAGTGTTTTTGGCGTAGTGGTAATAACTCTATTAATGGCAAGTTTTAGTTGGTTTGTGATTGAGAAGCCGGCTCTAGAACTTAAAAAATCTTCTATAAGAAATTAAAATTTTAACTCAGAGGGTGTATGACTTCTAAACGTATCTCTATTATCGGCCTTGGCTACATTGGTTTGCCGACTGCTGCAGTTTTTGCCTCTAGAAAACAGAAGGTAATAGGTGTTGATGTAATCCAGGATACGGTCGACATTATCAATGCTGGTAAAGTCCACATCGACGAACCCGGTCTGGAATTGATGGTAAAGAAGGGCATTAATAGTGGGTTTTTAAAAGCAGTTACCTCGCCTGAGCCGGCAGATGCTTTTTTGATTGCGGTTCCTACTCCTTTTTTAAAACATATCTCTGAAGATTCGGTACCGAAGCCCGATCTTTCGTATATTGAATCAGCTTCAAGATCGGTTGCCAAAGTATTAAAAAAGGGGGATGTTGTGATTTTAGAGTCAACCTCGCCAGTTGGGACAACTGAAAAAATGGCTGGATGGCTTGCTCAGGAACGGCATGATCTGACATTTCCTCAAATGCATGGGTCAATTTCAGATATTCGAATAGCATACTGCCCAGAAAGAGTTCTACCTGGCAATATAATTAATGAATTAATTAAAAATGATAGAGTCATTGGTGGAATGACAGAAAGATGTTCTGAGGCAGCTATACAGGTATACAGATCTTTTGTTGAAGGTAATTGTGTGACTACTAATGTCCGAACTGCTGAAATGACTAAACTGACAGAAAATGCCAGTCGTGATGTTGGAATTGCGTTTGCTAACGAACTTTCCGTTATTTGTGATGATCTCGATATTGATGTGTGGGAATTAATTCGACTTGCTAATCGACATCCGACGGGTGGACATCTTGCAGCCGGGGCCAGGTGTCGGCGGCCACTGCATTGCGGTTGATCCCTGGTTTATTGTTGATAGATCGCCAAACCGCTCTAAACTTAATTGCGGCAGGCTAGAGGCGTCAACGACCGCAAGCCACTATGGGTTATAGATAAAGTCAAGTTAGCTATTGCAGACATGTTCTGCTAAAGGACCCATCTAAGTCGTCTTGTAGCATTATTACCGTCGCATGCTACGGCTTGGCGTTCAAGCCAAACATCGATGATTTGCGTGAAAGCCCGGCTCTTCTGATAGCGACAAAAAATCATTGAAATGCATTCGGGCACTGTGTTGCTAGTCGAGCCGAATATACCGTCACTTCCAGACAGTTTAAAAAATGGGCAGTTATCTGCTCTGGACGAGTCCATTGCAGGAGCTGATATACATTTACTATTAGTGGACCACTCTAGAGTTTTATAATAGGCGCCCAAGTTCTGGGTGTTATTGTTGACACACGAGGGATTTGGTCCAGCTTAGAGATAGGCTGGAGTGACTGCCTTCACCAAAGAAGCAGCTAACTAATATACTATGTGCATACGCAGTTTAATACAGGAATATCAGCATGCTGAATAATAAAACAGTACTAATCACTGGTGGCACAGGGTCATTTGGTAAAAAGTTTATTGAAACATTAAAAGAAGATATTCGGACGTTAAGAAGATTATAATTTATTCCAGAGATGAGTTGAAACAATCAGATTTGAAGCAAAAGTATCCGGAACGAGATTTCCCGCATCTACGCTTTTTTATCGGAGATGTGAGAGATAAGGAGCGATTAAAAAGAGCCTGTGAGGGCGTCGATGTGATTATTCATGCTGCGGCTATCAAGCAGGTAGATACCGCGGAATACAATCCCACAGAGTGCATTCGTACTAATATCGATGGCGCTGAAAATGTTATTCATGGTGCTCTTGATTGTGGTGTTAAGCATGTTGTGGCGTGTTCGCCACCAAAACCAGGTACAGGCATTAACGATGCCATACTCTATACCGCTAATTACTGTGGTGCCGATACCACCGCCAATAATATAAGGGGCTCAAAAAATATTAAGTTTAGCGTAGTACGCTATGGAAACGTCATGGGCTCGAGAGGCTCTGTAATTCCATTTTTTATGAATAAAAAGAGTGATGGAATACTTCCGATTACCCACCCAGAAATGACTCGATTTAATATCTCATTGCAGGCTGGTGTAGATATGGTTATGTACGCGCTTGAACATCATTTGGGAGGTGAGATTTTTGTTCCAAAAATCCCATCTTATCGTATTTTAGACATTGCTAAGGCTGTCGACCCTGAATGTGAAACTCCTATTGTAGGCATTAGACCTGGCGAAAAACTGCATGAGGAGATGATAACAGATACGGATTCTCTCAATACTATTGACCTTGGAAAGTACTATGCAATTCTTCCTTCAGTATCTTTTAGTTGCACTGAGGCTGACTATCTAGTGCATCATAAAGCCAAGAAAGTCTCGTTTGGATTTAAATATAACTCCGGAACCAATGATCAGTGGGAAACGGTAGACAGTTTAAAAGACTTAATTGGTAAGCACTTTATTTAAATAGTTTTGTGGCTTAATTGGTGTATTGCCTGATTTTTTTACTTCTAACTCTAAGAAAAAGAATATGAAACTTACAATTGGTTCTGTCCAGTTTGGTCTCCCTTACGGAATATCCAATGTTGCCGGCCAAGTTTCGTTATGCGAAGTAGAAAAAATACTCAACTTAGCAAGAAAGTATAATGTGGACATGATTGACACAGCCATCGCATACGGTGATAGCGAATCGGTTTTAGGCCTAATAGGAGTGAATGATTTTAAGGTAATCACTAAGTTGCCTGTTCTTCCTGATGATTCAGCTGACTTTACAGGCTGGGTGGAAAAGCATATCGAAGAATCGTTGGTTCGATTAAATAAAAGTTCAATTCATGGCCTTTTAGTACATCACGCCGAATCTTTAGAAGGTTCTGATGGTGAAAAGCTTGGATTTGCACTTGATAAAATCAAATGCTCTGGATTGGTAGAAAAAGTCGGTGTTTCTATTTATCAGCCGTCTGTGCTTGACAAAATAATGAAAAACGCCGCGATTGATATTGTTCAGGCGCCGTTTAATGTCGTGGATACGAGTATTATCTCCAGTGGATGGCTAGATAAGTTAGACAAGGCAGGTGTTGAGGTGCATGTTCGTTCTATATTTATGCAGGGACTACTTCTGATGGACCGAAACAGTATTCCTGACAAATTCAACCGGTGGTCCGTTCTTTGGGATCAATGGCATGAGAAACTCAATACCTACGACTTGGACGCATTAACGGAATGCATTAGTTTTGTTAACTCTTTCTCTAAGGTCGATCGTATGGTTGTAGGCATCGAATCGGCAGTGCAATTGCAACAAGTGTTAGATGCAATAGACCTTAGAACTAATCCAATTGATTGGACGCAAATGACCTGTAATGATGATATGTTAATAAACCCGTCAAACTGGAGTCAATTGTGAAGGTCGTAGCTATCGTTCAGGCTAGGATGGGGTCTACTAGGCTGCCTGGCAAAGTAATGATGTCTATTGGCGGATATACGTTGATAGAGTTACTGTTGATGAGGCTCAGTGAATCCATCGAGGTTGATGAAATCGTCGTGGCTACTTCTGAGCACACCAATAATAAAGCTCTTATTGATCATGTTCGATCGTTAGGGTTTAGGTGTGAGGAGGGGAGTGAGAATGATGTCTTGGAAAGATACTATGATACTGCCGTCAAGTGCTCGGCTGATGTGATAATTAGGATCACGGCAGACTGCCCATTAATAGACTCCGCTATGGTTGATGAGTGTGTTAAAGAATTTAAGCACTCTGGCGTAGATTATTTTTCGAATAATCATCCGGAAAGTTTTCCTGACGGTCTAGATGTTGAGGTTTTTTCATTTTCGGCTCTCAGTCAAGCTCACCTGGAGGCATCATCGAATATTGATCGTGAACATGTCACTCCGTACATACGCGATTGTAATAAATTCTCTATCGGCGAGATGGTATGTAACGAGGATCATTCAGACAAGAGATGGACAGTAGATGAGCCTGAGGATTTCAATGTAGTAAAAAATATATTTGATACCTTTTTACCTAATGTAAATTTTAGTTGGTTGGAGGTGCTTAAGCTT
Organism: uncultured Amylibacter sp.; assembly: GCA_905181935.1. Lineage (GTDB taxonomy): Bacteria > Pseudomonadota > Alphaproteobacteria > Rhodobacterales > Rhodobacteraceae > Amylibacter. Next base: position 798,042 of record CAJIZV010000002.1, read on the forward strand.
TTTAATAATAGGCCTGAGCTATTTGAGGACAACAAAGATATGGTTAGGAATGAGGGGGCGGTTATGGGTACTGGACAAAAGTTGTGGAGGCGAGCTAACAAGGTAATTCCTGGCGGGAATATGCTTCTATCGAAAAGGTCTGAATTATTTTTGCCTGGTCAATGGCCGAGTTATTTTGATCGAGCCAAGGGTTGCACCGTATGGGATCTGGATGGTAAGCAGTACACTGATATGTCTATTATGGGAATAGGTACTAATACTCTTGGTTATGGGAATGATGAGGTCGATGAGGCTGTAAGGGTGGCCCTTGAAAAAGGAAATATGTCCACGCTCAACTGTCCGGAAGAGGTGTATCTAGCGGAGAAGCTTGTGGATATGCATCCGTGGTCTGACATGGTAAAGTTTGCCAGAAGTGGAGGTGAGGCAAACGCCATCGCTATTAGGATTGCTCGAGCTGCCAGTGGTAAAGACAATGTTGCTATCTGCGGATACCACGGCTGGCATGACTGGTATTTGGCAGCCAACTTGGGGGACGAGGAAAATCTTACAGGACATCTATTGCCGGGGCTCGACCCAAAAGGTGTTCCAAACGCGTTACGTGGGACCGTTTTCCCTTTCCAATATAATGAGTTTGAGCAGCTAGAAAATATCGTAGGGACACGTGATATCGGGGTGATAAAAATGGAGGTGGTTCGGAATGCGCCACCTGAAGACGACTTTCTTAAAAAGGTGCGGAAATTGGCCACCGATAATGGGATTGTTCTAATTTTTGATGAGTGTACTTCTGGTTTTCGGGAGAGTTTCGGGGGTATTCATAAAAACTATAATGTCCAGCCAGATATTGCTATGTTTGGAAAGGCCCTAGGTAACGGCTATGCCATAACTGCAATTTTAGGAAAGAGAGAAATTATGAACGAAGCTCAGTCCACGTTCATCAGTAGTACATTTTGGACAGAACGAGTTGGGCCGGCTGCTGCTTTAAAAACCCTAGAGGTTATGGAAAAATCCAGATCTTGGGAAACTATCACCAATATCGGCGCCGGAATAAAGAGTAGGTGGCAGGAATTGGCTGATAAGAATGAGTTGGCTATAAATCAGTTCGGTATTGCATCATTAGCTGGATTTAATTTTTCTAGTGATAACGCGTTAGCCTACAAAACCCTAATAACTCAAGAAATGCTTAAAAATAATTTTTTGGCATCTAACTTGATATATGCGTCTGTTACTCATAGCCAGGATAATATTGATGAATACTTTTCAATCCTAGAGGGAATATTTTCCCTTGTACGAGAATGTGAGGACGGACGTGATGTTAATGATCTTTTAGATGGTCCGATTTGTGATTCCGGTTTTAAAAGGCTTAATTGATAATATATTATGACTGTATCTTTAAACATATGTGTAGTCGGTGGAAGTGGTATGCTGGGCTCATACTTAATTCCTTATCTCAGAGGGCTAGGACATAGGGTTTTTTGCTTTTCGAGAAAATGTCGTGTTGGCGATGACAATGTGCTTGTTAATACTGATTCTGACCGTTCCTTGGGGAACGCCCTTGACACCTGCCAGCCATCGATCATATTAAATTTAGCCGCACTAACTGATGTGGATTTGTGTGAGCGCGATCCTCACCAGGCGTACTTATGTAACGTCGGTGTGGTTGAGAGATTATCTCGCTGGGTTACAAAAAACTCGAGTTGTCATTTGGTTCAAGTTTCTACGGACCATAACTACGACCAGGAAGGTCCACAATCTGAACTGGACATAAAAATAAAAAATTATTACGGCTTCTCTAAATATGCTGGAGAACTCGCTGCGATGTCGGTTGGAGCTACAGTTCTTAGAACTAATTTTTTTGGGAAAAGCCTCTGTACTGGACGGCAAAGTTTTAGCGACTGGTCATATAATGCTTTGGCGAGAAGGGACAAAATATCTGTGTTTGAGGATATTTTTTTTAGCCCTTTATCAATGTTATCTTTATCTGAATGCATTGAACGTGTGATTTATAATCCAATACCAGGAGTGTTTAATTTAGGATCGAGAAAAGGGTTATCAAAGGCAGATTTTGTCTTTAAATTAGCCCATGTTTTTGACTTTGAAACTGACAATGTGTCAAAAGTGCTATACAGAGACCAGAACTTTTCGACACCGCGACCCTCTGATATGAGAATGGATAGCACGAGATTTGAATTGGCATATTACCCTGGCGGTCTGCCAACATTAGAAAAAGAAATTAATCTTATTGTAGGAGAATATTCTAATGAAGGTAGATAGTGTTTTAACAATAGATGGCGTAGATATAGGCTCCGGGCATAATACTTATTTCATTGCTGATATTGCAGCGAACCATGATGGAGATTTAGCTAGAGCGAAAGACTTAATTTATCTAGCGGCTGAGGCTGGCGCTAATGCGGCCAAATTTCAGCATTTTCAGGCCAAAACTATAGTGAGCGATAAAGGCTTTCGAGATATGGGTGGCAAGCAGTCACATCAGTCGAAATGGAAAAAATCTGTTAGTGAAGTATATGCAGATGCTAGCGTGAGCTTGAATTGGACTGAGGAACTCAAAAACACTTGTAAAGATGCAGGTATTCCTTTTTTTACAACGCCATATTCATTGGAAGTAATTGATGAGTTAGACCCGCATGTACCTGCGTATAAAATTGGGTCTGGAGATATAACTTGGCGTGGCATGGTCGAAAAAGTCGCGATGCAAAATAAGCCATACTTTTTGGCTTGCGGTGCTTCGACTATGGATGAGGTTATGCGAGCTGTTTCATGGGCTGTAGAGGTAAACCCAAAATTCGGATTAATGCAGTGTAATACTAACTACACTGCTGAATTAGAGAACTTCAACTACATACATTTAAATGTATTGAAGACCCTGAGAGAGATGTATCCAAGTATGGTGTTGGGTTTGAGTGATCATACTCCTCAGCATGCTACTGTTCTTGGAGCTGTCGCCTTAGGCGCTTCGATGATTGAGAAACATTTCACTGATGACGTGTCTAGAGAAGGTCCGGATCATAAATTTTCCATGGACCCTGTAACGTGGCGAGATATGGTTGATCGCACAAGAGAGTTAGAGCTATCAATGGGGTTTGGGATTAAAAAAGTGGAAGATAATGAGCTTGAAACTGTGATTGTACAGCGCAGGTCACTTAGAGCAACGCGAGACTTGAAGGCTGGCCATGAAGTAAAAGCAGGTGACTTTATACCGCTGAGGCCATGCCCCTCTGATGCTATCTCACCTGAACAGTCAAGGACGATTATTGGTAATAGCCTTAGAAAAGATGTAGACGAAGGAGATTATCTTCGAGAACGTGATTTTAATTGAATCGCCTCTAAAGATGAATGTATCAATAGTAATTACTACCTATAACTATTCAGATTTCATAGAAAGCTGTATAAATTCTTGTCTTAATCAGATCTATACAAGACTGAGTTATGAGATTATTGTGGTTGATGATGGAAGTGCCGACAACACCCCAGACATTTTAAAGTCCTATTCTTCTGATTTAGTTCGTGTTTTTAGGATTGAGAATTCTGGTATTGAAAAAGCAAGTAATTTTGGCTTTTCAAAAGCAAACGGTGATTATGTCGTTAGAGTCGATGCTGATGATCTATTATTGCCAAATTATTTGGCTTCAATGGAGAATGTTCTTTCCAATGAATATGGGTTTTTCTATTCGAACTATCAGGTAATTGATGGCAAGGATAAGATATTAAAAAATATACGCCTACCTGAGTTTGATCCTAAAGAGATACTTTCTAGAGGAGACTTTCTTGCGACAGGTACCCTAATTAGAGCAGATATCTTAAATCAGTTTGGCCCCTACAAGTGCGAAATAATTAATAGTGGTCTCGAAAACTATGAATTTATCATCGAACTGTTACGTAACGGAGTTTCTGGTTTGCATATATCCGAGGAGCTTTTTAGTTATCGACGGCACTCAAAAAATATCTCTGAGATTAAAAGAGATGCAATTATTCGAAATGGTAAGCTGCTGTTCGGCAAAAATAATTTAGGACCTTTTGTTACGAATGAGTTCCATCCATATGATTTAAAGGTTACTTAACTATGAAAAGAATTTTAGTAATCGCGGCACATCCTGATGATGAGTTACTGGGTTGCGGCGGCACTATTGCAAAGCTTTTATCTAAGGGCTGTGCTTTCAAAATTATATTTATTGGCGAAGGTTCTTCTTGTAGATTCGATGACCCCTCTTGTCAGGATGCTCAAGCAGCGATCGTAAAGCGAAATAAATGTGCAAAAGATGCGCTGAACTCGCTCGGAGTATCTGACTATGAATTTAATGATTTACCATGCGGTAGGCTTGACCAAACCCCAATTATTGAAATAAACAAGATAATTGAGCGGGCAATCAGGTCATTCGCTCCAGATACTGTGTTTACTCACTACCACGGTGACTCTAATAATGACCATAAAATTGTTTACAAATCTACCATAATGGCGACCAGGCCTTGTGGTGAACATATTATTAAAAGAGTTATGTGTTACGAAGTTTTATCCTCGAGTGAGTGGTCTTTTAGCGAGCCATTCATCGCAAATTATTTTATTTCACTAGACGAGCATGAAATTGAAGCGAAATGGCGAGCGCTGTCATTGTACGAAGGAGAAATGAGGGACTACCCTTTCCCACGATCGTGGGAAGGAGTCAAGGCCCTTGCTGTGAATCGTGGAACTCAGTCAGGTAATTTTTATGCAGAAGCTTTTCACTTAGTCAGGGAGATCCATACTTGAAGATTGCATGTGTAGGTTATCGAGTTTGGGCGATCGATATTTATCAGAATCTTAAAGACAAGCTCCCGGAACATGAGTTTCTTTTGCAGTTATCTGAGTCTGATTTTTGTGAGCTTGCTATTGCCGCATTTAAACCTGATCTGGTTTTGTTTTATGGTTGGAGCAAGATCATACCTACCAGTCTGGTGACTAAATATAGTTGTCTGATGCTGCATCCGTCCTCTTTGCCAAAATATAGAGGAGGAAGCCCACTCCAAAACCAAATTATAAGAGGTGAAACCAAGTCAGCGGTCACTATATTTTTAATAGATGAGGGTATAGACACAGGGCCTATTGCAAAACAAAAAGAACTTGATTTGAGTGGTACTTTAAGTGAGATATTTGAGCGAATATCCAATATTGGTTTGCAGCTTACTCTTGAGATTGCTCTTGAAGGGTTGAGTGTATACGAGCAAGATGAAGAGGAAGCATCCTATTACAATCGTAGGAAACCTCACGAAAGTGAAATAACCATTGATGAATTAACGAATCAATCATCGTTGTATTTATATAATAAAATCAGAATGCTGCAGGACCCCTATCCTAACCCTTTTATTAAGACTGTCGATGGAAAGAGAATTGTTATCAAGAGTGCAGTTATTCAAGACTAGAACCCTAAAAAATAAATGGAGAAAATAATTTGAAAACTGTAGCCACTATTGAGGCGCGAATGACATCTAGCCGTCTTCCTGGAAAACCTATGATGGAAGTCTGTGGCCATCCAATTCTAGGTCATCTAGTTGATAGATTGAAGGCGGTTGAATCAATTGATGTCATAGTGCTTGCTACTACGACCAATCACACTGATGACGTTATGGCAGATTATGCCTCTAGCATTGGTATAGAGGTTTTCCGGGGTGACGAGAACGATGTAATGGGCAGGGTAGTTAATGCTGGGAAGTCAGTCGATGCTGATGTGATTGTCGAAATTACAGGTGATTGTCCAATCATAGATCCTGAGATTATTGAACAAGCTATTCGGGTTTATCGAGAAAACACCTATGATTACGTGGGTAATCAGCATGTTCGAAGCTATCCTGATGGTATGGATGTGCAGGTTTTTGCTCTAGACACTCTTGTAAAGTCAGAGTTAATGACGAACGAGCCTTTGGATCGTGAGCATGTCACGCTCCATATAAGGAATAACCCTCAAATATTTTCGCACCTAAATATAGTGGCTCCACCAGAGCAACATTGGCCGGATCTTGGTCTTACACTCGATGAGCAAAGTGACTTTAATTTACTCAAAGTAATAATTGAAAACTTTCATGACAATAATCCCTTATTCTCTTGCCTGGATGTCGTGCGGTTTCTCAGAGCTAACCAACAATTAGTGGATATTAATAGTGAAGTCCTCCGTAAGGGAAATACATAAAACAGAAACCGTAGGTATTGTCTGCCATGACGCTGGCGGAGCTGAAGTTGTAAGTGAGTGGCTATTGCAATCAGGCTTACCTTTTTCTGCGTGTTTGGCCGGACCTGCAGTTAATATATTCCAACGTAAATTTGAGGAATACAACAATACAACTCTCGAGATATTGCTACGTGAATGCGATTGGATATTATGTGGTTCAAGCTGGCAAAGTGATCTTGAAAAGGTAGCGGTTAAACGTTCTCTTGCATTGGGAATTTTTGTAGCGGTATGTCTGGATCATTGGGTAAATTATGAGGATCGCTTTACAACGGACGATTTAATCACTTTGCCAAGTGAAATCTGGGTCGCTGATAGGTATGCGCTTCAGTTAGGGACTGAACTCTTCCCATCTGCGCCTATTCGACTAATTGATGACCCATATTTGCAGAAAATTAGGTCAGATTTAGATGCTTTTCATATGGATAACATTACTATCGACATCGATATTTTATATGTGTGTGAGCCCATTCGAGAGCATGCAAAGATCAAATATGGCGATGAAAACTACCTTGGGTATACTGAAGAGTCAGCGCTGAAGTTCTTTTTTGAGAACGTCCACTTATTGTCATGTAAATCGAGTAATATCATGATAAGGCCTCATCCCTCTGATCCAGCAAATAAATATAACTGGGTTAGTCGTTATAGTTCGGGGAGTTTAGAAGTAAAATTTGGGGGTGATCAGTCGTTAATTTCGGAAATTTTACGTTCAAGAATTGTTGTAGGTTGCGAGTCTATGGCTATGGTTGTCGCTCTCGTGGCCGGGAGAAATGTGTATAGCTCAATTCCAAATGAAGGACGGGATTGCGTCTTGCCTCATGAAGGAATAATGCATATGTCAGCTATGTTGGATGGAAATGCTTAAAAATATGCAGAAAGAAAAATGCTTAGTCGTTGGGCTTGGTAATATTGGGATGAACTTCGATTTTGACTTGGATAATACAGGTTTTGTATTGACTCATTGCGCAGCAATTAAACAGCATGATGATTTCATCCTCTTAGGTGGTGTTGATCCAAACAGTGCATGTCGATCTGATTTTGAGAAGAAATATATGTCGCCTGCATTTTCCAATATAGATGATGCATTAGATTCTTTAATTGCTACCGTTGGAGTGATATGTAACCCTACGGATGATCATTATTCAGTTTTAGTGAGGCTGTTAGAAAGCCCAGATTTAAAAGTAATTCTTTGTGAAAAGCCTTTGTCCTATAATTTTAATGAGGCTCAAGAGATGGTTGAAATCTGTGCGAAAAAGGGTGAGCAGCGATCAATCAAATGCGGGGAGGATTTTCTGCTGAAATCAAAAAATTAAGAGAAGAATTGATTGTGGAGAGATATCAGGTCCAATCAAGATCAGCGCTTGGTATTCTAAAGGGATACTAAATAATGGATCTCATTTGATAGATTTGGTCTCTTATTGGCTCGGCGAATATATAAGCCATAATGTTTTAAGCTTTGAAAGGTCTTGGAATGGAACTGATCCTGAACCAGACGTATTTATTCAGTTCGAAAGAGGTAATCTGGTACTTATGTCGGCTTGGGAGGAGTTTTATACTCATTTAACTGTTGAAGTAATAAGCCCATCTGGACGATTGTATTATTCTAACGGCGGGGAGAACATCGCATTCAGCCAAGTTACAAAGGATAGTTTATTTGACGGTTATGACGTGTTGGTCGATGAACCAGAGGTATTTAAGAATTATTTTTTGAAATATCAATATCATGTTTATGAGCAACTATCAGCGGCTTTAAAGAAACAGGAAAGCTATTTAAGTGATGGGTTTGATGGTTTACGGACCCTAGGAATTTTAGAAAAAATTTGTGGCGAGTTGTAATTGGAAAATAATAAATTAGCGCTATTAGGTGGTCATAAAGCTGTAACCGAGGATTTCCCTATTTATAATGCAATGGGAGAGGAGGAGGTAGAAGCTGTTGCTGCTGTTATCAGGAGTGGAGAACTCTCAGGATTCCTCGCAGGATGGGGAGATAAGTTTGAAGGTGGTAAGAACGTAAAGCTCTTCGAAGAGGAGTGGGCTAACTATTTTGGTGTAAAACATGCAATTACGGTTAACTCTTGGACCTCGGGTTTGGTTGCAATGGTTGGAGCTATCGGCATTGGGCCGGGCGATGAGGTAATAGTTCCTCCATGGACCATGTGTGCTACAGCAACTGCGGTCCTAATGTGGGGTGGGATTCCAGTGTTCGCGGATATTGAACCTGATTTGTTTTGTATCGATCCGCAATCTGTGAGAAAAAACATAACGTCCAAGACCAAGGCGATACTTGCCGTTGACATATTTGGGCAGTCATCAGATATCAACGAGCTCAGAAAGATAGCTAATGCTCATGGCTTGTTTTTACTATCAGATACGGCCCAAGCGCCAGGGGCTAAAATCCAGGGTGAATTAACGGGAACCTTGAGTGACATAGGCGGTTTTAGTTTAAATTACCACAAACATATTCATACTGGCGAAGGGGGAGTTCTTGTAACAAATGATGACACCTTGGCTCTTAAATTAAAATTAATCAGAAACCACGGTGAAGCTAGCGTTGCATCGTCAGGGCTAGAGGATATTACTAATATTGTAGGAGGTAATTATAGACTAGGTGAAATGGAGGCAGCGATTGGTCGGATTCAGTTGAAGAAACTCCAATCTGAGTTACAGTTGCGTGAAAATATTGTTGATATACTTTTCGATGGTTTGAGTAGTCTTCCGGGCTTCATTTGCCGAAGATACGTGACAATTGCACGCACGTGTTTTATACGTTCCCTATTCTATTGGATATCGAAATCCTTGGTATTGATAGACAAAAAATCGTCAATGCACTTATAGCCGAGGGAGTCAAAGGAATTGAGGGCGGCTACGCTATTATCCATACACTCCCAATATTTCAAAAAAAGATAGCTATGGGAAATAAAGGCTTTCCTTGGAGTTACTCTAAAAGCCGTTCCGATATTGATTATAACAAAGGGATATGCCCTGTAGCAGAGCAATATCATGAAGAACTATTTCTTAATCTAGAACTTGCCGAGCTTTCTCTGGACTTAAGAGAAATTAACATGATCGTTGAAGCCTTTAGAAAAGTTTGGGCTAATTTAAATACGTTAAAAGCAAAGTAATATTTATATTTACTCATTAAAATGCAAGAATTTAATAATTCATAGAATTTATGATCAAACTGGGATAATAAAAAATGCTGCACCTTTTAAATAAATAAAAAATAAAACCCACTGGAGTAAAATATGTCTAGTCAAAAGATTTAGTTTGGATGGTGAATTTATTGAAGATTATTACCCTAGTAGACTAGCATCTCTTAATAGAATCCTTAAAATAGCACCTAAAAAAGTAGTTTTATTTGGTTTTAGCGAAAATATGAAATGGCTGTTAAGACTACTCCAAGAAAATTCAATCACTCCCATCCTGACCGACTGGCGAGACGCGTATTCAAGCTATGATTGTGGCGGTTACCAGATGGTTTCTGTGGAAGAGCTAAGTGATAGCGAAGACACCTTACTTGTCGTGTGTATAGAGGAAATAAATGATTTAAAGGATGGTATTAACTTCCTGTTTAATCTAGGAAAACCTAAGATTAAAATAATCTATGATCGGGCTGATGACAACATACCATTCCGTCAGGAGCGGCCATATAACGAAATTTCCGATAGAGCGCGAAGTCGAGCTATATCGATGATCTCAGACGAACAGTTATTCGATCTGATTCAGTATATAGATAAAACTAGTGATGTTTTGGGTGATGTTGTCGAATACGGCTCATTATATGGTGGGTCGGGAGCAGTTATAGCCGAAGCAGTTAAATACTTTGGTGAAAAACCGGTATGGCTCTTTGATACCTTCAGCGGCATTCCCGATTCAAGGTATGGTTTGGACTATCATTGGAATGGTTCTTTTTCAGATAATTCATTTTCTGCAGTTCGAGATGCTTTTTCTGATATGAGCAACGTTAAGGTCATAAAAGGCAATATTTGTGAGACTTATAACAAGGTGAGCAACCCTATTAGTTTTGGATATCTAGCTAGTGACACTATAGAATCTGGTGAAATACTCATGAACTTCATGTGGCCTAAATTGAGTCCGGGTGGGATTATATGCGTCTGTGACTATGGGTCATTTCCTAATGCTATCCCCCTGACGGTGTATCTCGATGAATTTATAAAGCAGATAGCCGATGAAGCATTTGTTTTTCGTTTACCGCGGTGCGGTATATTTATCATGAAAAATCGAGTCTAGCTTAAATAAGGTTCTGCAGGTTGTGCTTGGTTTAGATAGGTGTCTGGGTATTGTAGTTATGATTAAGTCCTACACCACAAATTATTGTGGGAATGAGAGTATATGTTATGAATAGTAGTAAATTAAGAAAGCTCACTATGGATGAGCTCCCAGATTGGTCCTCGTGGCCTGCCCGGATGTTATCAATAGAGCCTTTCGATATCATGCATAAGACTTCTGAAGCTATTATTCGTGAATTTGGTGTTGATAAATGGGGGGCATTATTAAAGTTTTTTTCTGGAAAAGATAAGTTTGCGCTCGCTGATGTTGAAACGATGGAGCAAGATCCTAGTGAATTAATTCCGTGTTTCCAGCGTGAGCTAGGGTTTTATCTGGCCATGGTGAAGCAAGCCAGTAACCAACAAATAGATCTTTATAGGGATACTCTAAGCCCGCACGCCGGGGCGGCCAGTTGTCTAGTGGAGCTTGGGGCTGGGTATGGCTCAAAAATACTGGCACTTTCCGAGAAAGCGCCGTTCGATAAGTTACCCTTATTTGCCGCTGAGTATACCCAGTCAGGTTGCGATTTAATTGAACTAATAGCCCAGAAGATTAACAAGCAGGTGCAAGTTGGACAGTGTGATTTTGACAAGTTATATGTGAATGGGCTTGAAATACCGGAAGACTCGATCATTTTTACTTCCTACTCTGTTCATTATGTGCCCTCTTTGAGCAAAGGGTTTGTAAACTTTATCTCTAAGTTTAAACCAAAGGTAGTAGTGCACTTTGAGCCTTGCTATGAGCTTTATGATAGTCAAACGCTGCATGGATTAATGTGCAAGCGATATATGGAACTTAATGGCTACACTAAAAATATTGCGTCTGCTATTGAAATAGGATGCAAAGAAATAGGGGCTAATTTCGAAACGGAACATAATGTTTTCGGCTCTAATCCTTTTTTACCTCTCTCGGTAATTAAGTGGACTCCTCGATCTTAAAGGAAGCCAGGACAACGTTAACCAATTTATAGAAATTATCAATTTTCATCGCTGTATAAACAGTGAGTTATTGAACTGTGGAGTATTGTAAGTGGATAAAATAGCCAGCCAAGCTGATGTCCTTGTCGAAGAAGTTGACTGCCTATGTGTGGGAACAAGTATCATAGTTTCTCTGGAGGCTATTTATCAATCGCGCAAAGGTAAGAAAGTTTTAATGGTGGACCGGTCTGGGACTTTTGGAGGCGCATGGAAAACAGTAGAAATTGATGGGATTAGGGACGTGGAGAACGCCATTCATTATTTTATGCCGGACGCTAAAGGTATCAAGTATTTGGGAGAGGAACTTAAATGGCCAATTGAAGTATCAAAAAGGAAGCACCGTTACTTTAAAATATTTGGTGGACGCAATGTGCGCTTCAAATATGACAGTGTGATTGGAAGGTTTTTTAATACCGCTTTCTATTCTGGTCAAACCCGAGGTTTCGGTCCGACATTGAGACATCTTTTTAAGTCTATCTATGACGTTACAACACAGCCAAGAGTACCATCTATGTACGTATCGTCTGGAGTAGCTGGGATCATACATAGTATGAAAACACTTTTAAGTGGCCACGAAATAGATATGCGATTTAATACGAACATTAGCAAGATCTTTTTTGATTTAAAGAATCGTACTGTGCATTGTGAAATCGGTGATAAAACAGTGATTTGTAATTCCTTAATTTTGGGCCATGGAGCTAGGTTACCGCCAATTGAGAGTACCGACGGTTCGTTGGAGTTAACCGAAAAATTTCACTATAGGCCAGCTTTTCATCTTGTAGTTGAAGACGATTATGAGAGCCCTAGTCTTGAAGTTATATTTTCTCAGGATCGGCTGATTAAATATGTTCATGATGTAACACGTTTCTCTTCACTATCTAAATTCCCTAACGACAAAAGGAAGGTATTAGTCTTCGGTCTGCATAGTGATGTTTCTGACAGCAAGGACTTACCGAATGAATTATTCAAAAAATTAAAAAATATTGGTTTTTTGGGAAAAAGTTCAAGAGTTACAGCGAGTCGATACTCTGATGTCATTTTACCTACTCTTTATGATGAAGACCTTTATCTTCTTAAAGATAAATTTGGTGATTTAGTAAATATTCTCAGGACAGAGAGCCTTAGTCTTGGGGTTGGTTATTATGCGGACAATTGGAAATCTTAGCTTTATTTGTATCAAAAGAGTTGTAATTTTTCGTATGTTATTCAAATAGAGTCATTAAAATGAGAATCGTACCAAATGATGTCCAAAGTATTGCCGCTCTGTCAGAGAGTGTAATCGATGGAGCTCTTTACGTTGACCCTTGGAGCGATCGTAGGGAACGCGAAAAAGCGTTTGCATATAAAGAAGAAATTTATAATAGGATGCTTATAAACATATCAAATGCTTTAAACAAGCAGCATGGGGTAGATTACTCAGTAAGATATTGGGCAATAATTTGCGGCCCCTGGTTACGCCAGCATCCTGACAGGACCTATCATTTTTGGTCTTGCTTTAAAAAAATCACTAATGAAAAACCTGATATTCTTGAAGTGCCAAATGTAAATCATGAAGATTTTGTTCCACAAGACTATCGGGGCTATATAAATATCGCTCGAACACAACTATGGAATCAGCTCATTACTGGTCAGATTGCTACTAGGATTGGTCTTATTGTGAATCGTGCAAAAGACGTCTCGCGCGCCAAAGAAATCCCTGAGGATGTAAGTAGGAAATCTACATCTCAAAAAATTATCGAAATGCTTTTTAGGTCAGTGAGAGTTTTAGGAAAAAAAGAAGTCGTTTTAATTTCAACTGGTTTTGATTGGTTTTTGAAGCTCAAGTTGATGATTAAACTTAGAGAGCCTCTTTACTTTGTAGATGATAAATTTAACTTACCCTCATTTGGCTATAATCACGCCCTCAGGAAAGATTTTTTGGACGTTCTTAAGAGTGATATTTCTAATTCCACTGCGTTCGAAACATGTTTATTAGACATGATTGCCTTTAACTTACCGAGGTCATATTTAGAAGGATATAGTGCTACAAAAACTTTAGCTTGCCAGTGTGGCTTGCCAAAAAATCCGAGAGTCATCTTAGCTAATTGGACCGTTTCAAACGAAGTTTTTAAAGTGTACGCTGCTAGTAAGATCGATGATGGTACTAAATTGTGTATCTTATGTCATGGAGGTGAATGTCATCTTTATAGTGATTACCATAATCATGAACTAGAAGTGTGTGATCGATATTACACATGGGGTTGGGCGGGGCCCTCTGAAAAGCAATTTCCAGGTTATCGCCTTCGGAACAGCAAAAAGGCTAAAGTAACAGGGGATGAGCCATCACTATTATTAATTCTGACAGAGATACAACGCAATATCGAATACCTAGGTTCAGTTCCTTCTTATGAACAGTACCTTAAAGAGTATATTGCGGATCAAATTGCTTTCATTGGGTTTTTGGATCCTGCTCTGTCATCGATACTAAACGTGAGGTTAGCAGAAACTTTATTTTCGGTAGCAAAGGAGAAGATAGAGGAAAAATTTCCTGATTTACAGTTTACATATAGAAATAGAGCTCTCGCTCCATTTCTGACTTCGACTAGGATTATCATTTTGTCCTATAACCAAACTAGTTTAGCGGAAGCGTTGGTATCTGGCAGACCTACCGTTGTTTTTTTTCGGCGTGAGAGCCATGAGATGAATACTCCATCAGATCCGATTTATCAAATTTTGCAATCCTGTGGGATATTTCACGATACCCCACTATCTGCCGCAAAGCATATTAATGAGATATGGGATGACGTGAACACGTGGTGGCAGTCTCCTCAAGTAAGGCAGGCATGTTCCATTTATTGTGCGTCATTTGCACGAAGCTCTGGAACTCCCGTTAAACATATTTGCGAATTTATAAAATTTTGACTCTGCTTTATTGGTTGAATCAACCATCTAATATTAATATACAACGAAATAACAAAGCCTTATTTGGAAGAAAACCTTCTCCGCCTTTTTATGGGTCGGATGACAAAGTGTCAGTCGCGACGTCGGAGAATCAGGTAGTGCTATATATTAAGGAAGGGCAACAGCTTAGTTTGTCTGTCATTGGCGAATTTTCGAAAGTACCCTATGATCTGTTTAACATCATAGATTTGATCGAAAAGCCGTCTTCGTACTAAATCTTCAGATATCGATGCTGTTTCAAAATTTAGGACTAAGTTTACATGTCTGATCTAAAATCAATTAAAAATATTTATCTTTACAAGATACTTGCTCTGATTGTGAGCTTTGCTTCTATATTCGTGGTTGTCCCCTTTCTTGCAGGAGATCCTGGTGCCTATGCGATATATGTTTTCGCTATAAGTATCTGTTTTTTCCTTACTTATGGTGATTTGGGCTTTTTAGGAGCGGCACAAAAATATTGTGCTGAAGAGGTTGGGAGAGGTCAGTTAAAGTCCGAACTTGAGTACATGGGTTTCGTAATGGCTGTTTTAATGAGTCTAGGAGCTATATTTTTTGTACTCATGCTTGTGGCCTCGTATGAGCCCACAATATTACTTCCTAACATTGACTTGCATTATCTTGAACTTGCATCAGACTTATTTTTGGTTCTCGCCATCTTCATGCCTATCCAGGTCATTTTGCAACGGTTTGCTATGCTGGTTTTAGCTTCAAGATTGAGAGAGTATATTGCGATCAGACTTGATATTGTTGCAAATACTCTAAAAATCTTTGTTGCACCGCTGTTTCAATCTAATTCAGGTTTTTTGCTTGAATATTTTTTACTGACTTCGATTTTACTCTCAATTGCTTCAGCCTGTGTGGCAATCATTTTAACTAGATACCGCATAGATTTCCCGGTAACGTCAATTTTCCAAAACATCAGATTTACATCGCATATTTATACAAAATTAAAGGATATAGCCTTTAGTTCGTTGTTCGCTACGATTCTTTTCATTGGGTATTATGAGTTTGATCTAATTATTGCTGCGCGGTTTTTCACTCTAGATGAGGTTGCCGCCTATGCTCTCGCATTTATCTTAATGAATTTTATTCGAAATTTGAGTGCCATTATATATTCTCCCTTACTATCTTATCTAAATCGAATTTGGGGCCGTGGCGAAAAAGATGTCGTTTTTGAGAATTTTAAGCTCCTGGTTATGATAACCGTCCCTTTGTTTATGGCTGTCAGTGTAGTGCTTTTTTTTGGAAGCGAGGCGTTAACGTTTCAGTGGATGGGAGCAGAGGTGCCTCTTACAGCATATTTGTTTCAAGTTTTACTATTAGGCACTTTTTTTGTTGGTGTAGTAAATATTGTCCCTTTGATTGCAATGACCTTTGAATTGAAACATATTTTATATCTTGTGGGTCTTGTCCCATTCATATGTTTTTACATGTCATTTTTAATTTTAAATTTTGTCTGCCCTGACCTTGGGATACAGACCCTAGCTTACGCAAAGGCAATTTCCGGTATTTCGGCCGCGATATTTGGTTTTGGATTTTTAATAAAAAGGTCGATTATAGGTTTTGAGCTTTCGCTAAATCTAATGGTTCTAAGTATGTTTAGTTTCCTATTAATGTTTATACTATTTGATAACGAAATTTTGTTTTCGCATAACATGCAACCATCCTTGGCTGGTCTTTTGACAATGCTAGTACTTCTTGGCCTGCTTGTCCTAATAGTTTGGATTTCATTTATGATGTATTTCAAGAGCATGAGAATACTCATACCAGTTTTGGCGACAAAAGTACGCGAAGCATTTAAATAGGATAAAGTTTCAATTTTTGAATATACGGTTATCGTTAACTGCA
This sequence comes from uncultured Amylibacter sp., assembly GCA_905181935.1. Taxonomy (GTDB): domain Bacteria; phylum Pseudomonadota; class Alphaproteobacteria; order Rhodobacterales; family Rhodobacteraceae; genus Amylibacter. The sequence continues at coordinate 814,309 of CAJIZV010000002.1, forward strand.
CTCATATTTAAGTTTTTAGTTATGCCGCTTAAATATGGGTTATTTATGTGAGGATATGTTTTGAAAGGTTCCAAGATTATAGTTTCTGGTGGCTCGGGGTTTGTTGGTCAGCATTTGGTGAGACGCTTGGCCGATTTAGGGTGTGAGATATTTATCTTTACTAGGGATGACACCAAAATCAGTCAAGATGGCGTTATCAAGAATATTTTAGTAAGCTATTTAGACGAGTCTTCTCTGAGCCAGAAGCTACGACAGATTGAGCCTGACCACATTGTTCATCTAAGCTCTTCTAGAGACCGTGAAAGTTTTAAAGATTGCTCTATTCCACAGTTTAATGATGATGTTGCTACAGACCTTAACTTCATAATGGCCTGCTCTAGATTAAAGCAACTGAAGTCGTTTATATACTTTGGTACAGCTGATATTTATTTAGATGATGGCGTTTTGAGTTTAAAATCTCCAGTTTCGCCAAAGAATTCCTATGGATTCCGAAAATCTATGGGTATTAGTCTTGTTAACAGCCTTTCTCGTTCTCAGTGTTTTCCTTCAGTCTGCTTAGTCCCTTCAATTATCTATGGGCCAGGGCAAAAGCCAGATATGTTTCTTCCTGCATTGATTGATTCTCTAGTAAAAAATCAAAGATTTTCTATGAGTGATGGTAGCCAGATGCGAGATTATATTTTTGTCAAAGATATAGTAGATGTAGTGGTGAACCAGATCTATGGACCAAATTCGGCATGCTTAGGCCGCACTATTTTACTAGGTTCTGGTGAGGCTATATCTATTAAGCAATTAGCGCTGATGGTTGAGCCTTTAGTCGGTATAAAAAAGGAAAGTCTTTTAGATATTGGGGCGCTAGAACAGCGCGCTGGAGAGTCTAAGGGTTATTCTTATGATATGAAGGAGTCATTTGAATTACTTGACTGGAAGCCCAGATTTTCCTTACATGATGGACTAGTAGAGACCATAGATTATGCAAAGAGCGTTACTCATGCCTAAAGTGTTACTCTACACTGACAACGATTTCTTCGCTGGTTGTGAGAATATGATTGCTACTCTGATGAATGATTCTCATTTTAGACATCAGTGTAATGCTGTTCTTTATTATCGCAAGTCCACCCTCTATGAAGACGGTTTGGCAGACAGATTGGACACATTAATTTCATGCAAGGGTTTACCGCTTATTGCCCTGCGTAGATCAAAACTACCCGTAGTTATTAGGCATAACATTTTTGCGCGGGTAACTCTTAGACTTGCTTCTATATTTTTGATGCCTGTAACCTATACATTTAACACTCTATTGTTGGGCGCCCACTTTTGGTTTTCGGGAAAAGAAACTATTATTATTAACAATGGTGGCTACCCTGGAGCTCAGGGTTGCCGTCAAGCTGCTGTGGTTGCTCGATTAGTAGGTTTTAGAAAAATTATAATGGTGGTTAATAATACCGCTCAGCCCCCCAGAGGTTTTTTAAAAACCTTAGCTAAACTTTGTGACAACATTATATTTTGGTCAGTTGACAGGGTCGTAACTGGAAGCGAAGTTACAGGACTTGCGCTGAGACATGCAAGAGGGCTAAATAGCTTCAAATCACTAGTGATTCCTAATGGGATAAATACCGGTAGATTTGAGGCGGTCCATTTAGCAAACAGAAGAACTAAGGTGTTCAATAGCTGTTGCTCGATTAATTTCTCGATAATCGGCTTGCATGAGACGCGTAAAGGTCATTTGGTACTACTAAAAGCACTTAAAGATATTATGTCAAGGCGCCCTGACCTTTATGATCGGATTAGGGTTAGCATCGAGGGGTACGGAGATCTGACTAAAGGGCTAGTCGCCTTTGTTGATGAAAATAAACT